>NZ_JBVJOW010000004.1:260516-458864 GCF_055582965.1 Amycolatopsis sp. NPDC104863 | reverse complement strand
GGCGGCACCCCACTGGGAGGTTCCTCGAGGTGGGTGGGGCGCCCTTTTTTTTGGCTGCGACCCCACCACCGGCAAACCCATACCGGAGCACTCTCTCCCCCCCCCCGGCCCGAGAAGGATCAGCGGTCTTCGTCGTCCCCGGACCACGCGCCGATGACCGGCGGCGGGGTCGCCTGGTTCGCGCCGAAGGCCTCGTCCGGGTCCGCCTCGATGAGGAACGACGCGTGCGTGTGCTCCTCGTCCTGCTCGCCCTGGGCGCCGTGCGGCGCCATGCCGCCGCCCATCCCGCCCGGGTTCATCGGCGGCGGCGTCTGCCCGCCGATGGTGCCCGCGGACGAGACGAGACCCTGCTGCGGCGCCTGCGCCGAAGCCGCGCTCTGGCCCTGGCCGTCGGCCGACGCCAGGGACGTCTCGTTCTCGGACTTCGAGCCGGACCGGTTGCCCTTGCCGAGCGCACGGGAAGCCAGCGCGCCGAGACCGCCGGCCGCACCGCCGATGCCGAGCCCCATGCCGATCTTGCTGAGCGGGTTGCCGGACTGCGCGCCGCCGCCACCCGGGGCGACGTGGCCCGTGCCGGTGGTGGTGCCCGCACCCGTGCCGGAGCCCGGGCCGCCGGGCGCGTCACTGCCGAGCAGGGCCGCGTCCTGGCCGAAGCCGGGCGCGCCGCCGCCGTGGGTCGCGTTCGGCGTGAGGCCCGCGTGCTGCGCGTCGAACGCGCCGCCGTGGCCGCCGAAACCCGTGCCGCCGGAGGCGAAGACCGCGCCGCCCGCGCCGGGCAGGCCCTGCACCGAGCCCATGCTGCCGACGGAGCCGACCGAGTTGAACGAGATGGAGTTGTGCGAGCCCGTCGGCTTCATGCCGAGCGACTCCGGGCCGAAGCTCGGGGTCGAGCCGTCGACCTCGCTCATCGACTTGGTGTAGGCGTTGAAGAACGCGACCTGCTGCGCCTTGACGTCGTTGGCCGCGTCCGCCTGGGCCTTCTGGTCGGCGATCAGCGCCGCCGGGCCGCCCGCCAGCGCGGCCGCCATCGACTGCTTGGGGTCGTACTCCTTCGGCGCCGGCATCTTCTTGACCTCGGCGGCCGCCGCGGCCTGCCGGGCGAGCCGGTCGGACATCGTGTGCGCGGCGTCGGAGGCCTGCGAGCCCGAGTTGGCGATGGCCACCAGCGCGCCCTGCGCACCCGCGGCGCCGCGGCCGACCCAGGCGTTGCCCAGCTCGGAGATCGCGTTGTACAGGTGGTCGGAGGCCGCCTTCAGCTCGCTGCCGTGGTGCGACCAGGCCTGCCCGGTCGCCTCGGCCGTGCCGGGGTCGTTGTTGTTGACCGCGCCGTTGTACAGCTGCTGGCTCGCCTGCGCGTTCCAGTTCGGCGGGTTCGCGATCGCGCGGTCGCTGCCCATGTCGAAGCCGCCGGCGCTGCCGCGGGCGTTGTCGACGATGTTCTGCGACGCCGCGTTGTCGCCGAGCGGGACGAGCGAGCCCTGATCAGTAGGGCCCGGAGTGGTGGACGCCGGCTGGTCGCTGTGGTTCGGAGCCATGACTGCGAAATCCCCTCTGGACTCAGGCGTTGCGGAACGGGTCGGCCGCGGCGTTGTCGATCTCGTGGTAGCGCGACATCGCCGTGACGATGCCCTCCTCGGCGGCCGAGTACTGGTCGAGCAGGTTCTGCAACGCCGAGGCGTAGGAGTCGTTGCCCCCGTCGGCGCGCTGGACGAACTTGGCGGCCATCGCGTTGCCGACCGGGTTGTCCCCGAGCTTCGGCGGCTGGGCGAGGGTGCCCGCACCCGCGAGCAGCGCCTCGACCGCGTCCTTGCCGGTGCGGATCTTGTTCAGCACGGTCTGCGCGGCGTCGGGGTCGATTCCGACCTGACCCGCCGCGGCCGCGGCCTTGAAGGCGTTCGCGTCGGCAGCGCTGCTGTTCCCCATCTGAGCTCTCTCCCGTTCCCCCGACCCGGTCACCGCGGGCACGAATGGTCTTCGCATAGGTTAACGCACGTGATCAGAGCCTATGACGCAAACTTCGTCACCGGGGTTCCGCGGATCCGGTAGTTGCGGTGAACGGTCGGTGAACTAGGACGTGTAGACCTTCGGGTCCAGCGTCCCGATGTAAGGAAGATCCCGGTAGCGCTCGGCGTAGTCCAGGCCGTAGCCGACGACGAACTCGTTGGGGATGTCGAAGCCGATGTACTTCACCGGGACGTCCACCTTGACCGCCTCCGGCTTGCGCAGCAGCGAGACGACCTCGAGCGACGCGGGGTTGCGGCTGGCCAGGTTCTTCAGCAGCCACGAGAGCGTCAGGCCCGAGTCGACGATGTCCTCGACGATCAGCACGTCCCGGCCCGCGATGTCGCGGTCGAGGTCCTTCAGGATGCGGACGACACCGGACGACGACGTCGCCGAGCCGTAGGAGGAGACGGCCATGAATTCCAGCTGCGTCGGCAGCGGCAGCGCGCGGGCGAAGTCGGTCATGAACATGACCGCGCCCTTCAGGACACCCACCAGCAGGAGTTCACCCTGCCCGTTGGCCGGATAGTCGGCGGCGATCTGCGCCGACAGCTCCGTGATCTTGTCCTGGATCTGCTGCTCGGTGACGAGCACGGAGGCGATTTCGCCCTCGTACACGGGTCAGTCCCCTCGGGTGGTGGGTTGGGAGATGACGCAGAGCCTGCCATGCGCCCGGCGCGCTTCCAAGTTGCCCGGCAACCAGACACCGCCCTGACCACGCCACCGGGCGACGAGCGCGTCGACCGCGCGCAGGTGCGCGTCGGTGAGCTCGCGCACCCCCGACGCCAGCAGCCACCTGCGGAGAACCCGCCGCCGGAGGGCCGCGGGCTCGGCCGCGAGCACGGCGACGTCCAGACCTTCGACGCCGCCCGCACGGGTGAAGATCAGCTCCGCCGATGTGTCCAGCGCCTCACTGTCCTCACGCAGCTGCGCGGCGGTGCGGGCGAGCGCGGCGGCCACCCCGCCGTTGAGGACGTCTTCCAGCAACGGCAGGACTTCGGTGCGCAACCGGACGCGGGTGAAGCGCGGCTCGGTGTTGTGCGGGTCGTCCCAGGGCTCGACGCCGAGCTCGGCGCACGCGGCCCGGGTGGTCGTGCGCGGCACCGCGAGCAGCGGGCGGCCCCACGGCGGGTCGTGCGGCCGCATCCCGGCGACGCTGCGGGGGCCGGAGCCGCGGCCGAGCCCGAGCAGGACGGTTTCGGCCTGGTCGTCGAGGGTGTGGCCGAGCAGCACGAGGTCGTGCCCGGCCAGCGCGCGGTAGCGGGCCTTGCGGGCGGCGGCTTCCGGGCCGCCGGGACCGTCGACGTCGACGCGGCGCACTTCGGCTTCGTCGGCGCCCAGGGACTTCGCGGCGGCAGCGGCGTCCCGCGCGATCTTCGCCGAGCCGTCCTGCAGGCCGTGGTCGACGACCAGCGCCCGGACCCGGTGACCGCGGTGGCGCCCGACGTACGCCGTCGCTTCGGCCAGCGCGAGGGAATCCGCGCCACCGGACACCGCGACGCACAGCTCGGCCGGCGCTTCGACGCTCTCCAGGAACTCCCGGACGGCCCGGCGGACGGCCGCGACCGCCGGCCCGGTCATCCGTGCAGGCGCCGGACCCACGCCGCCGGATCCGCGATCTCGGCGCGCGACGGCAGGGTGTTCGGCGACCGCCAGACGGCGTTGAAGCCCTCCATGCCGACGGCGTCCACAACGTGCTTCGTGAACTTCGCGCCTTCTTCGTACTGACGGATCTTCGCGTCGACGCCGAGCAACGCGCGCAGCAGCCGGTCGAAGACGCCGCCGCCCTTGCGCCGGGCGGTGAAGCGCGCGCGGATCGTGTCGACGCTCGGCACGACCTGCGGGCCGACGGCGTCCATCACGTAGTCGGCGTGGCCCTCCAGCAACGTCGAGAGCGCCAGCAGCCGGTCGAACACCGCGCGTTCCTTCGGCGACTGGAGCAGCTCGGCGAGGTTCAGCTTCGGGCCCTGCTTGATCGCCTCGGGCAGCCGGCCGACCAGGTCGGCGAGGCTGTCGGAGCCGCCGCCGGCGAGCCCGGAGACGAGCCGCTCGACCTCGTCGGCGAAGTAGTCGCGTAGCCAGGTGACCGCGGTGAACTGCAGCCGGTGGGTGCACTCGTGCAGGCAGACCCAGAGCCGGAAGTCGTGGCCGGGGACGTCCATCGCGCGTTCCGCCGCGACGACGTTCGGCGCGACCAGCAGCAGCTGACCTTGACGCTCGGGGCCACCGAAGGGGTCGTACTGGCCGAGCACGCGGCTGGCGAGGAAGGCGAGCACCAGCCCGGTCTGCACCCCGGCGCCACCGGCCAGGATCGGCCCGAACGGCCCGCCCTGCTGCGGCAGCGCGCGCCCGGTCAGCGCATCCAGCCCGGCCGCGGCCGACCGGACCCAGCCCGGACGGTCGACGACCTCGCCGGGCAGCAGCGGCAGGTCGAGCCCGAGACTCGTCAGCTGCCGGACGTGCCCCTCGGCTTCCATGGTCAGCTCGCGCAGGTCGGTGACGGCCGCTTCGGCCTCTTCGCGGGGGACCTGCGGGCCGCCGCGCACGAGCAGCGCGCCGGTCTGCGCGGCGAGCGACCAGTCGACCATCGGCCGGGTCTCGGTTTCCTGACTCACCCTTCCGACGCTACCTGCCCCGGGCGGGTTTCCGGCCACGACTTCCGCACGCTTCGCACACGGAGAGGTGCCGGATCAGGCGCACCCGCACTTGCGCAGGCTCGTCGCGAGGGCGTCGATGGCGTCCCGCCCGGGTTCGGTGTCCGAGTCGTTCGACATGAACGCGAACACCAGCACCCGGCCGTCCTGGTCGAGGACCAGCCCGGCGAGGGTGTTGACGCCGGTGAGCGTGCCGGTCTTCGCCCGCACCCAGCCGCGGCCGGCCTGCGACGCCGGGGTGTCGAACCGCTTGTCGGCGAGGGTGCCCGAGCCGCCGGCCACCGGGAGACCGGCCAGCACCGCGCGCAGCTTCCCGGTGTTCGGGTCCTTGCCCTCCGGGGCGGCCGCGGACCCGAGCAGCTGGGTGAGCAGCCGCGCCGGGATCCGGTTCAGCGACGAGATGCCGCTGCCGTCGGACAGCTGGACACCCGAGACGTCGAAGCCGTGGTCCTTCAGCACCTTGGCGGTCGCCGCGGCGCCACCGGCGTAGCTGGCTTCCTCGCCGTTCGCGATCGCCACCTGACGGGCGATCGCCTCGGCGAGGACGTCGTCGGACAGCACCATCAGGTCGGAGACCAGCTCGGTCAGCGGGGCCGACTTGACCTCGCCGACCACCTTCGCGCCCTGGGGCGCGGTCGCCTGGCCCCCGGCCGAGGCGCCGAGCTTGGACGCGATCGACGAGGCGAGCGCGCTGCCCGCGTTGGCCACGCGCTGCGAGTTGTTGTCCTTGGGGCCGATCCGGCCGCCGTCGGCCATCACCGGCGACATCTGCGTCGCGTACGTCGACGGCGCGTCCCCGGCTTCCCAGCCCGGCGCGGTCGTCGGGCCCTTGAAGAGGCTGAGGTCGACCTGCACCTTCTTCACCCCCGGCACGGCCTTCTTGACCTGCGCGACGAGGTCGTCGACGTGCGCGGCGCCCGGGTACAGCGGCGACTCGGTGCCCAGGGGCAGGTTGGTGAGGGTCGTGTCGCCCCCGCCGACCAGGATCACCGTGCCCGGGTCGGCGCCCTGCACGATCTTGGTCGACAGCCGCAGGTTGTGGTCGAGCGAGAGCAGCGCGGCGGCCGAGGTGAGCACCTTCGTCGTCGACGCGGGCGTCACCGGCGTCGACGAGCTGCGGTCCCACAGCACCGAGCCGCTCACCGGGTCCATCACGCTGCCGGTGAGCTGGCCGAGCGCGCCGTTGCCGGCCGCGGCGGCCAGCGCGGACTTGACGCCGTTCGCGGTCGGCGCCTTCCCGGCCGTCTCCGGGCCCTGCAGCTGGCGCGTCGCGGCGACCGGCTCCGGGCTGTCCCCCTTCGGCGCGTTCGGCGCCCACGGCAGGCCCAGCCGGTTCGACACCTTCGGCATCGCAGCGGCGATGCCACCGCCGGCCAGGACCAGCAGGACGACCACGACGAGCGCGATGATCTTGCCCTTGCGCCGCTTCTTCGGCGGCTCTTCGGCGGCAGCGGGTTCGGCCGGCGGCTCCGGCCGCGGCGGCTCGGCCGGCGGCTCGCTGCGCGGCTGGGGCTGCTGCTGGAACGCGGCGGGGAACTGGGTGGGCCGTTCGATCCCGACGGTCGCCTCGGCGTCGAACCGCTGCCCGTCCGGCTCGATCCGCTGCGGCCGGGCGAGCGAGCCCACCGACGCCGAGGGCACGACCCCGCGCGGCGGTTCGGGCGGCAGGCCGGGACGGCGGTCGCCGGGCTCGGCCGGGCGGTCGACGGTGCGGTTCTCGCGCAGTTCGATGCGCTGGGCCCAGGGGGCGTCGGCCTGCTGGGGCTGGTGCTGCTGGGCCGCATCCGGGCGGAGCTGCTGAGTCGCGTCGGACCGCTGCTGGGACGCTTCGGGACGCTGCTGCTGCGGCTCCTCGCGACGTTGTCCTTCACCGCGCTTCAGCTGCTCTTCGCGGCGCTGCTGCTCCTCCCGCCAGACCTGCAGCTCCTCCCGCCACTGCTGCGGCTCCTCACGTCGTTCCTGCTGCTCACCGGGCCAGACGTTCCGCTCGACCGGCACCACCGGCGCCGGCTTCTTCTCCACCTCGATGAACTGGGTGCTCTCGCCGACCGGCGCCGCTTCGGCCGGCTTCGGCTTCTCCACCTCGATGAACTGCGTGCCCACCTCGGCCGGGGGCTGCTTCGGCTCGCGGCTGCCGAGGCGGTCGGCGAGGTCCTGCTTCGCCGGGGTCGGCGGCGGCGGGGGCTCCTCGGCCGGCACGTTCAGGCCCGGGATCGGCTCGGGCGGCACGTTCGGCGCGAACCACGAGCCCTTCGGGGCCTCACTGCCTGTGACCTTGGGCACGCCGGCCTGGTCCCCGGTCGCCTCGGGCGGGTCGGGCAGGGACATCGGGGTGGTCTTCCGCGCGCCGGACGACGAGCGGTCTTCGTCCGACGAAGGCCACATCGGCTGGTCGTTTTCCGGCACCCACCACTCCTTCTCACCTGCCCCGGAAGGGGCCAAGCTCACATGCCGCGTGGCCGACATCGATGCGACCCCGCGCCACGGCGTAGTCCACACTAGGAGACGTCAAGACAGTCATTGAGGTTGCCGCCCGCGACGTGCGGTGTGCCCGGATCTACGAAGAAGCAGCGAGGACGCCGTGGAGTTCGACGTCACGATCGAAATCCCCAAAGGGGAGCGCAACAAGTACGAGGTCGACCACAAGACCGGCCGCATCAAGCTGGACCGGACCCTGTTCACGGCCACGCAGTACCCGGCCGACTACGGCTTCATCGACGACACCCTCGGCCAGGACGGCGACCCGCTGGACGTGATGGTGCTCGTCCAGGAGCCCACCTTCCCGGGCTGCCTGATCCGCTGCCGCGCGATCGGCATGTTCCGGATGACCGACGAGAAGGGCCCGGACGACAAGGTCATCGCGGTTCCGTCGAACGACCCGCGCCTGGAGCACCTGCGCGACATCCACCACATGAACGAGTTCCACCGGCTGGAGATCCAGCACTTCTTCGAGGTCTACAAGGACCTCGAGCCGGGGAAGAGCGTCGAAGGCTCCTCCTGGGTCGGCCGCACCGAGGCCGAGGCGGAGATCGCCCGTTCGTACGAGCGCGAGACCGACCGCCTGGCCAAGGAAGCGGCCAACGGCGGCCCCGCCCACTGACGCCACGCGAAAGAGGCCCCTCGGATCCGAGGGGCCTCTTCGTGTTTCAGCGGGTCAGTGCGCCAGGGCCAGCGCGGCCGGGGCCTCCTCGGCCTCCGCGCGCTGCTCCATCGCGGACTTGTCCGAGAGCGGCTTCTCCTTGAGGAACCACACCAGGGCGAACCCGACGGTCAGCACGATCCCGCCGACCAGGAACACCGTGCTCATCGACTCGGCGAAGCCCTGCAGGATCGGCCGGGCCAGCGTCGGGTCGAGCGTGGACAGGAACGACGTGTCGTTGACGTCCAGGCCGTTCTTCATCTGCTGCGCGAACTCCGGGTGCTGGGCCAGCGCCGCGGCGTAGGCCGGGGTCGCGATCGCCGAGCGGACGGCGCCGGCGATCTTGTCACCGACCGTGCCGAACAGGATCGAGAGGAACACCGCGGTGCCCGCCGTGCCGCCGATCTGCCGGAAGAACGTCGCCGCCGAGGTGGCGACGCCGATGTCCTGCGGCCGGACGTCGTTGGTCGCGGCCAGCACCAGCGTCTGCATCGAGGCGCCGAGGCCGAGGCCGATCACGAAGGCGATCACCATGACCAGGCTCAGCGAGGTGTCGACGGTGATCGTCGACAGCGCGAACAGCGCCGCCGCCATCAGGCCGATGCCCGCCACCGCGAACATCTTGTACCGGCCGGTGGCCGAGATGATCCGGCCGCTGGTCAGGCTGGCGATCATGATGCCGAGCGTCAGCGGCAGCATCTGCAGGCCGGCCTGGGTCGGCGTCGCGCCCTTGACGATCTGCAGGTAGAGCGGCAGCGACATCATCGCGCCGAACATCCCGGCGCCCTGCACGACGGTGACCAGCGTGGCCATCCGGAACACGGGCCGCTTGAACAGCCGCAGCGGCAGGAGGGCGGCGTCGCCCATCCGGCGTTCGATCCAGACGAAGGCGGCCACACCCAGCGCGCCGATCACGTACATCGCGACCGAACCGGCCGAGCCCCAGCCCCACTCGCGGCCCTGCTCGGCGACGATCAGCAGCGGCACCAGGCCGGTGGCCAGCGCGACGGCGCCCCAGTAGTCGACCTTCTGGTTCACGCGGGTGTGCGGGAGGTTCAGCACCTTGGAGACGACGACCAGCGCGGCGAGCGCGATCGGGACGTTGACCAGGAAGACCCAGCGCCAGCCGGTGATGCCGGCGAAGGAGTCGATACCGGCGAAGAAGCCGCCGACAACCGGGCCCGCGACGCTCGAGATGCCGAACACCGCCATGAAGTAGCCCTGGTACTTGCTGCGCTCACGCGGCGCGGTGATGTCGGTGATGATCGCGAGAGCCAGCGACATCAGGCCACCGGCGCCGAGGCCCTGGAAGGCGCGGAACGCGGCGAGCTCGTACATCGACGTCGCCATGCCACTGGCGAGCGAACCGACCAGGAACAGCGAGATCGCTGTGAGGTACATGGGTTTGCGGCCGTAGAGGTCGGACAGCTTGCCGTACAGCGGGGTCGAGAGCGTCGCGGTGATCAGGTACGCCGTGGTGGCCCAGGCCTGCAGTGACAGGCCGTGCAGCTCGTCGGCGATGGTGCGCATCGACGACGACACGATCGTCTGGTCGAGCGCCGCGAGGAACATGCCGAGCATCAGCCCGGACAGGATGGTCAGGATCTGGCGGTGGGACAGTCGGCCTTTCGTAGCGGCTGCTCCTTCCGCCGTGGTGGTGTCGCTCATGGTGGTCTCCCTCAGCCTTCGTCGTAGTTGCTTGTAACTGTCAACTACTTGCCTCGGCCAAGTATTCCGCGAAAGCTTGTATGATGCAATCAAGTTTTCTGTGAGCCCGGTCTCCTGCCCCGGACACGCCGAAGGCGGAGCTTTCACGTGAAAGCTCCGCCTTCGGGGGACGAGCGTCAGGCCGAGTAGCCCGGGATGGGGAACGGCGCCAGGAACTCGCGGATCTCCGCGGCGATCGTGTCGAGGGACGACTCGTCCGTGGCGGCCGCCGCGGTGACCGTGCGGTCGATCCACTCCGCGACCTGGACCTGGTGCTCCGGGAGGAGACCACGGGTCGTGATCGCGGACGTGCCGAGCCGGATGCCGGAGGGGTCGAACGGCTTGCGCGGGTCGAACGGCACCGTGTTGTAGTTCAGCTCGATGCCCGCCCGGTCCAGCGCCTGCGCGGCCGGCTTGCCCGCGACCGCCTTGTTCGTCAGGTCGATCAGCAGCAGGTGGTTGTCCGTGCCGCCGGACACGAGGTCGTACCCGCGCGCGAGCAGCGCGTCGGCCAGCGCTTTCGCGTTGGCGACGATCGTGTGCGCGTAGTCGCTGAAGTCCGGGCGTTGCGCTTCGCCGAGCGCGACGGCGATCGCCGCGGTCGTGTGGTTGTGCGGGCCGCCCTGCAGACCCGGGAACACCGCCTTGTCGACGGCCTTCGCGTGCTCGGAATCCGAGAGGATCATCGCGCCGCGCGGGCCGCGGAGGGTCTTGTGCGTCGTCGTCGTGATCACCTGGGCGTGCCCGACCGGCGACGGGTGCGCGCCGCCCGCGACCAGGCCGGCGATGTGCGCGATGTCGGCGACGAGCACCGCGTCCACCTCGCGCGCGATCTCGGCGAAGGCCGGGAAGTCGATGGTGCGCGGGATGGCCGTGCCGCCGGCGAAGATCAGCTTCGGCCGGTGCTGACGCGCGAGGTCGCGCACCTGGTCGAGGTCGACGCGGCCGGTCTCCTTCGCGACGCCGTAGCGCACCGGGGTGAACCACTTGCCGGTCGCGGAGACGCTCCAGCCGTGCGTGAGGTGCCCGCCGTCCGGCAGCGCCATGCCGAGCACGGTGTCGCCGGGCTGCGCAAAAGCGAGGTACACGGCCAGGTTCGCCGGCGACCCGGAGTACGGCTGGACGTTCGCGTGGTCCGCGCCGAAGACGGCCTTCGCGCGCTCGATGGCGAGCAGCTCGACCTGGTCGATGAACTGCTGGCCTTCGTAGTACCGCTTGCCCGCGTAGCCCTCGGAGTACTTGTTCGTGAGGACGGTCCCGGTGGCCTCGAGCACGGCCTGCGAGACGTAGTTCTCCGAAGCGATCAGGCGGATCTTGTCGTGCTGGCGCTTCGCTTCTTCCTCGACGAGCCCGGCGATGGCGGGGTCGGCGGTCGCGAGCGCGTTCAGTTCGGGCCGATGTGTCATGGCGTACTCCAGCTCTGGAGTGGCCTTCACCCAGGCGCGCGGTGCCGGCCGTCGTCGCTTCCCGGTGGTGCTCCACCTCGATGGCGCCAGTCGCTGCTGCGCGGTAGAGCTTAGTCCGTGCTCGCGCGCCTCAGTCCACAACCGCGACACCCATCGACCGGGCGGTGCCCGCGATCGTGCGCATCGCCATCTCGACGTCACCGGTGTTCAGGTCCGGCAGCTTGCGTTCGGCGATCTCGCGCAGCTGCCGCGTCGTGATCTTGCCGGCGACCTCGTGCCCCGGCCGCGCGGAACCCTTGTCCCCCAGCGCCTTCTTGATGAGGAACGACGTCGGCGGCGTCTTGAGCCGCAGCGCGAACGAGCGGTCCTCGAACACCGAGACCACCACCGGCACGATGTCGCCGCGCTGGGCCACCGTCGCCGCGTCGTAGGCCTTCTTGATCTCGACGAGGTTGACCCCGGTCTGCCCCAGCATCTTGCCGAGGTCGACGACCGGGGCGTTGCCCGCGGACAGTTCCAGGGTGACCTGGTGGGTGAGCTTCTTCGGAGCCATGCCCCGAAGCTAGGGTCTCCAGCTACTGGAGAGTCAATCCAGCGCTTCGACGCCGGCCTTGTGCCGTTTCGCCAGGTCCTGGTAGACGGGCGCGTTGTGCTCCACCCACAGCCGCGCGGAGTCGGTGAGCGGCACGAACTTCTTGGCCGGGCTGCCCATCGCGACGACCTCGGACGGCACCTCGGTGCCCGGCGTCACGGTGGCGCCGGCCGCGACCAGCGTCCGCTCGCCGATCTTCGCGTCGTCCAGGACGGTGGAGCCGTTCCCGATCAGGGCCTGCTCGCCGACCGTGCAGTCGTGCACCAGGCACTGGTGGCCGACGGTGGCGTTCTTGCCGATCTCGCACACCTTGCCGACGTTGACGTGCACGACCGAGTTGTCCTGGATGTTGGCGCCCTCGCGGACGATGATCTTGCCGAAGTCGGCGCGCAGCACGGCGCCGTACCAAACCGAGGCGTCCTTCTCCACGACGACGTCGCCGATGAGGGTGGCGGTGGGCGCGATCCAGGCGTCCGGGTGGACCTGCGGGCGGAGCCCTTCGAACGAGAACAGAGGCATGCCCGAACCCTAGACCGCGCCCGGGGCGTCAGCCCGTGATCGCCGCGTTGATCAGGATGTCCACGGCCGCGTCGTTGCGCGTCGTCTGCGGGACGATCTGGGTGTCCCGCGGGTAGAAGCCCGGGTTGCTGCCCTTCGGGTACATCTCGAAGGTGAAGCTCCAGATCTTGTGCGTCGCCCACATCCAGTCGTTGACACTGCCGTCGGTGATGTAGAGGTCGCTGGACTGCTGCGGTGTGTAGCCGTTGGTCGCCGCCATCTGCCGGCCGAGCGTCTCGAACTTCGTCGCCTCCGCCGCGGTGAGGCCGGGCGCGGTCCGGTCGTAGGTGTAGCCGAACGGCCAGAGCACCAGCTCGGAGTAGGTGTGGAAGTCGATGTGCGTCTTGATCTGCTGGACACCGCCGACCTTGCGCGAGGTGACCCAGTCGGCGACGGCCTTGGCCTCGGGCGCGGAGAACGCCGCCGGGCCGCGGTAGGTCTCGCTGGACGTCGAACCCGACGAGCCCCCGCAGCAGCCCCACTTGTAACCCCAGTTGCGGTTGGTGTCGGTGCCGCTGCCCTGCCGGTTCTTGCGCCAGCTGTGGAACGTGCCGCCGGAGATGTCGTACTCCGAGCCGTCCGGGTTGACGCTCGGGACCACCCAGATCTCGGTGCTGTCGACCAGCCGCTTGATGGCACTGTCGGTGGCGTACCCGCTGGTCAGCCGTTGCACGATGCGCAGGCACATCTCGGTGGTGAGGTGCTCGCGCGCGTGCTGGTTGCAGGTGAAGAGGACCTCGGGCTCGTTCTCGTCGGTGGCGGCGTTGTCGGAGATCTTGATCAGCGACAACGCCCGGCCCTGGTACGAGTTGCCCGCGCTGCCCAGCTTCGTCAGCGACGGGTAGTTCGCGACGGCCTTCTGCAGCTCGGTCTGCGTCTCGGCGTAGGTGTGGTAACCGGTGTAGCCGGCCGGGAAGTCCTCGACGGTCTCGGTGCCCTGCGGCCGGTTGACCTTGCCGAGCGCCTTGACGTCGAAGCCGAGCGCACGCAGCTGCGCCGCTTCGGCCGGGCCGGCGATGACCGTCGTCGTCCCGCCGGTGCTGTCGAGGATGTCGGCGCCGGTCCGGGCGACTTCGGTGCGCTGCTGGGCCGAGCCGGTCCCGGCCACCTCGTAGACCTGGGGACCGTCCGGCTGGGCCGCGCCGGCCTGGCCGCCGGTGGTGAGCACCAAGAGGGCGGCCAGGGCCGCGGCCGTGCACGTTCGAGTGCGCATCACGTCTCCTGCTCTCGAGAGGATCCTTCGACCCTGGCCGGAGCCGGACATACCCCGCAATCCGTACTAGTACGGATCTAATGGGTGTTTCTAGCCGTAGTTCGCGAAGCAGAGCGCCTCGATGTCGGCACGCAGCGTGGCAAACGGCCGCGGCCGCACCCGCTGCTGGACGACCGTGCCGAGCAGGTACGACAGCAGCGCCCGGGCGCGCGCCCGCGGGTCGTCGACGTCCAGCGGGGCGAGGAGCTCGGCGAGCAGCTCGGTGAGCGACGTCAGCATCACGTCGATGGCCTGCGGGTGCTGCGCGCGCCCGGCCGCGATCCAGTACTCGAACCAGAGGAACGCGGCGTTCGGGTTCGCGGCGAAGACGCGCAGGTACTCCTCGAGGACGGCGAAGAGGCGCTCGCGGGGCTCGTCGTGCTTCACGGCGACCTCGCGCAGCCCCGCGGCGAAGGCGGTGATGTGCGCGGCCATCGCGCGGTCGATGAGGACGTCGATGTCGGCGAAGTAGTAGTGGATCGCGCTCTTGGTGAGCGGCCCGGCGTCGGCGATGGCGCGCACGGTGCACCCCGCGAGCCCGTCGCGCGCGAGCACGACACGGGCGGCCTCGACGATCTGCTCCTGCTTGGCCAGCTGGTTGGGAGAGAGCCGGTCGCTGCGACCGGGGACTGCGCTCACGGTGATTCTCGTTACCTTCTTCCTGGACGGCAGCCCCGAATCCTAGGGCAGACGTCCTGCGAGTGGCTTCCGGGTGAAAAACCGGATTGGCCACCCCGGTCCTCGCAGCGGACAATGCGCGGCATGGTGATCTCAGGGGACAAGGGGCTCAGCCCGGCCGCACGCGGCCAGCTGGAGAAGGAAATCGCGAACTTGCGCGCTCAACGCGCAGCGCTCGCGCCGCAACCCGGCGAGCAGGAGCGCACCGGCGACGCGGCGGACCAGGCGGACGTGATCGACCGCGCGGAGGCGGCGGCCCGGCTCGACCGCCAGATCGCGGATCTCGCGGCAAAGATGGAACACGGCGGCTACGGCAACGCCCAGCTCCCCGACGGCACCACGGTGACCCTCAGGTTTTCCGACGGCGACGAAGAGACGTTCCAGGTGGTGACGGTCCCCGGCGAAGACGCGGACGCGATCACTTCGGACAGCCCCCTGGGGCTGGCCCTGGTAGGCCGCAAGGCGGGCGACGAGATCACCTACCGCACCCCCCGAGGCGACGCCAAGGCCACGGTCTTGAAGGTGACACCGCCCAAGTAGAAGCAAGCCCCTTGCGAAGGCCCCCGGCCACAAGCCGGGGGCCTTCGCCGTCCAAAACTTGACCCGCAAGGGTGGTTCCCCAAAACAAATTCCACGGCAAGGCGACCACGACAGGGGGCCGGGGGCGGAGCCCTCCGGACGGGTGTGGGGCGAAGCCCCACAAGACACGCGAAGCCAAAAACGGCCCCTGCCCTCGAGGGGCAGGGGCCGAGCATTGGCTGAGCCGCCTAGGGGAATCGAACCCCTGACCTATTCATTACGAGTGAATCGCTCTGGCCGACTGAGCTAAGGCGGCATGTCTCCGGCTCGCGCTGGCGACGACGACAAGTGTAGCGGAGGCTGTCAGCGTCACTTTCCGGGGGGACCGTCGTTAGGGCCCTATGACGTCGGTCTCATCCCCCCGATCGACCTATCTGGAGGCTCTGGCACATGCGGCGAAGACTGCCCCGTTCGGTGGCCCTGCCGGCGGCCGCGGCGTTGCTCCTGCTCAGCGCGGCGCCGGCGAACGCCGACCCGACCTATCCGACGACGCCGATCCCGCAGCCGGCGAACCCGGGGCAGGCGCCCATTTCCGCGCCGATCGGGCCGCAGCCGCTCGGGCAGGCCGTCGGGGACGCCGGGACCGCGCTCGGCATCATCCGGCTGCTGCCCAACGCCGTGCCCACGAAGACGATCCTGCCCGGCTTCGGCGACACCCTGCCGAAGCAGTCGGCGCTCGAGGCCGGGATGGGCCTCTCCAGCGCCTCGGCGAACTCCGACGCCTTCCTGAGCTACGAGAAGGCCATCGCGCAGGCGTCGCCGTTCGGGCTTTCAGTGGGCGGGAACGCGCCGCAGACGCCCGGCAGCGTCGTGCAGACCGCCCTGCCGGACAACCCGCAGCCGATCAGCGGGGGGCTCAACGCGCCGCCGAACCCGCTGCTCAACGTGGGCCTGCTCAACGGGAGCGCGCACGCGCGGTGGAGCCCGACGCTCGGCCCGTGCGTCGACACCATCGCCGACGCGAGCACGTCGGTGGCGAGCCTGTCGCTGCTGAACGTCATCCCGTCGATGCCGAACCTCGGGCTGGACGCGCTGAAGCCGAAGCTCGACCCGAGCACGCTGGCCAGCGGGTTCGACCTGACCAAGGGCCTGCAGAGCCTCGGTGGCCTGCTGCAGGGCGGCGGCCAGACCGCGGCCAACGGCAACGGCTCGCTGCTGAGCCTGCCGAACACGCTGTCGTCGCGGTCGCAGGTGAAGCTCGTGGACATGCCCGGCTCGAAGAACAAGGCCGTGCAGTCGACCTCGACGCTGCAGGCCGCGGACATCGAGATCCTCAAGGGCACCCCGCTCGCGCTGAGCATCAAGGTGGCCAGCCAGCCGACGCTGAAGGTGACCTCCACCGGCGACGCGAAGACGTCCAAAGTGGAGTACACCGCGCCGGTGCTGACCATCGAGGCGGCCGGGAAGACGCTGTACACGCTGGATGCCGCGCACCCGACCAAGGACATCCCGATCGGGCTGCCGCTGGCCGGGCTGAGCGACCAGTTCGGGCAGCTCAACGACATCCCGGTGGTCGGTGGGCTCGTCTCGACGCTGACCAAGGGCGTCCAGCAGGTCGGCAACACCGCGGGCACCGTGCTCGACCTCGGTGTGCTGCGGCTGAGCATCGCCGGGCTCGACCAGAAGTCCGCGGCGATGACCACGCCGTTCAAGGGCTTCCAGCTGGGCGCGTCGGCGCGGCTGTTCGACCTGCAGCTGCTGCCGACGACGAAGCTCAAGAGCCTGCTGCCGGACGACCAGGCGAAGAACCTGCCGTCCTCGCTGGCCCAGCTTTCGCTCGGCGAGCAGGTCGCGCGGGCCTACGCGCCGACCGACGGCGTGGTCTGCGGGACGACGTCGACCCCGCCCGCGGGCGGCGAAGCGCCGAAGGGCCCGGTGAAGCACCTCGCCTACACCGGTGGCGCGTACGACACCGTGCCGCTGTTCTGGACCGGCACCGCGATGCTGCTGCTGGGCGTCGTGATGGTGGCCGCGATGCCGGGCGCGCGCCGGCGGCCGCTGGCCGTCGCGGTCCAGGAGAAGCCGTTCAAGCCGTCACCGCGCCCGCGCGAGTGACCTTCGAGCCGCCCCGGGGACAGTGAAGGAACCCGCCAGGAGCTTCGGCTCTTGGCGGGTTTCTCTTAGCCCTGGCGAAGCGTCGTGACCATCGCTTCGACGGCGATGCGCGGCTTCACGTTCAGGTCGATCGCCTCGCGGCACTCCAGCACGGCTTCGAGACGGCGCAGCGTCGACTCCAGCGTCCACGACGACGCCGCTTCGGCGATCTGGTCGGCGTGGTCGGGGTGGTTGAGCGTCGCGCCCGAGCGGGTCGCCGTCACGAGGACGTCGCGGTAGAACGCGGCGAGGTCGATCAGCGACAGGTCCAGCGTGTCGCGCTGGGTGCGCGTGGCGCGGGACTTCTGCTTCTTCTCCAGCTGCTTCACCGCGGCTTCGGCGGCGCGCTTGGCGCCGGCGACTCCCTTGCCGACGCCGTCACCGCCCATCGCCGTGCGCAGCTCGTTGCGCTCGTCCTCGTCCCGGCCCTTGCTCGCCTCACCGGCGTCGGCCTCGGCCGCGCTGATCAGCTGGTCGGCGCACGTGAAGACGTCACCGGGCCGGCGCAGGCCCAGCGGGATCCGCAGCACGGTCGCCCGCCGCTGGCGCGCGGCTTCGTCGGTCGCGAGCCGCCGCGCACGGCCGACGTGGCCGCCGCACACGGAAGCCGCCCACTGCGCGCGTTCCGGATCGACGTGGTCACGGCGCACGAGCACGTCCGCGATCGCCTCCGGTGGCGGTGTCCGCAGCGTCACCAGGCGGCAGCGCGAACGGATCGTCACCGAGACGTCCTCGGGGTGGTCCGACGGCGCGCACAGCAGGAACACCGTGCGGTCCGGCGGCTCCTCGACGGCCTTCAGCAAGGCGTTCGACGCGCCTTCGGTGAGCCTGTCGGCGTCCTCGATGATCACGACCTGCCACTTGCCGGTGGTCGGCCGGCGCGCCGCGGCCTGGACCAGCGCGCGCATCTCGGCGACCGAGATCGACAGTCCTTCCGGCACCACGAGCCGGACGTCGGCGTGGGTGCCGGCCATCGTCGTGTGGCAGCCAGGGCAGGCGTCACAGCCGGTTCCGGTGCTGCACTGCAGGCCCGCGGCGAACGTCCGCGCGGCCACCGAGCGGCCGGACCCGGCCGGGCCGGTGATCAGCCAGGCGTGGGTCATCGCGCCGGGCGGCGCCGGTTCTCCGGCGACGATCTTCGCCGCGGCGGACGCGGCCGCCGTCAGGGTTTCGACCGCGGCTTCCTGGCCGACCACGTGGTTCCAGACGCCGATGCGTTCGGTCGTCGTCACTTCGCCTCCACGCGAGGCTCTTTCGCGGTCTCGAGGGTTTCGACGGTCAAGGGGTCTTCGACGTCGAGCGGCAGCGTGACCGGCTTCTCGGTCGTCGGGGCCAGTGCGGACAGGCGGCCGACGAACACGGCGCGCAGCGCGGTGCGGATCCGCTCGGCGACTTCGGTGTCGGTGCCGTCGGCGTCGATCACGACGTAGCGATCCGGGTCCGCCGCGGCCATTTCGACGAGCAGGTGCTGGACGCGCCACTGGTCGTTCATCGTGGCCGCCTTGTCGCGCGGCGCCCCGGGCGGCGCGGAGTCGAGCAGGACGGTCAGGTCCGGGCGCAGCCGCCCGGTCGCCCAGTCGGCGAGGCCTTCGAGCTCGTCGCTGTCGAGCCCGGCGACGGCGGACAGGTGCGCCAGCGGCGAGTCGACGAACCGCTCCATGACGACCACCGAACCGGCGTCGAGCGCCGGCTGGACGTGCCGCTCGACGATGTCGGCCCGCACCGCCGCAGCGGCCAGCGCCTGCGCGCGCGCCCCGGTCAGCGACGCGCCGGAAACCAACGCCGTCAGCCGTTTGTCGTCCAGCGCCGGATCCGCGGCGACGACGACCGGGCGCGTGCCGCCGCGCATCCAGTCGGCGAGGTTGACGGCCTGGATCGCGGTGTTGATCGCGGTGGTGCCCTCGACGGCGATCAGGAAGCCGTTGACGCGCCTCGGCGTGCGGCGCAGCGCGTTGCGCAGGTCGGACAGGATCGGCTCGGTGCGCTTGTCGTCCATCTGCCGGTAGGCGAAGAAGCCGGCGATCAGCGCGATCGCGGCGCCGGCGAGCATGATCGGCCGGGTGCCGTCGATCGTGACCGGGCTGCCCCAGACGTTGATGGTGCGCGTCGCCACGAGACCGACCAGCACCGGGACGGTGACCGTGGTGCCGAACAGCACGAGCTTCATCATCAGCTGGTAGATCGCGTTGATCCGGCCGCGGATGGCGTCTTCGACGCGGGAGCCGATGATCGTGACACCGGTGAGGAACGCCGTTCCGGCCCAGAACCCCACCAGGACCACGGTGATCAGCGAGACCGACAGGTGCGGCGACAACGCGACCAGCGCGAGCGAGAGCCCGGCCGCGATGATGGAGACGCCGAACAGCCTGTCGTGCGGGAGCCGCCGGGAGAGCTTGGGCGCGAACGCCATCCCGGAGGCGAGGCCGACGAAGACGGCCAGCACGAGAAGGCTGAACGCCGAGTCACCGGCCAGCAGGCTGGAGGAGTACGGCTTGGCCGAGCCGATCACGGCGCCGCCGGCGGCGAACGCGCCGAACGCGCCGACCAGCAGCCCGCGCACGAGCGGCGTGGTGCGGATGAACCGGAAGCCGTCGGCGATCATCGTGCCGATGCCGAGCTTTTCCTCGTCGGCCTGCTTGACCTTCTGCTCCGGCAGCGAATGGACGTTGCGCAGCGAAAGCTCGGGGATCCGGGTGGCGATGAGGATCGCGCTGGCCAGGTAGAGCAGGGCGGTGATGATGACGACCAGCTTCGCGATGCGGAGGCTGGTGTCCTCACCGGGAACGTGGAGGAAGTTCGTGTTGATGCCGGTGAGGATCGCGTTCGCGCCGGCCGCGGTGACGACGGCCAGGCCGTAGGTCATCACCATGCCGAGCTGGTTGGCCGTCTCGACCTGGTCGGGGCGGCGGAGCAGGTTGGGGACCGCGGCCTCTTTCGAGGGGATCCACATGCTCGCCGCGCTGCCGACCAGGAAGTTGCCGACGAGCAGCCACCACGGCGCGCTCACGAAGGCGATGGACAGCAGGAACCCGCACCGCAGCAGGTCGGCGACGACCATGACCTTGCGGCGGTCGAACCGGTCCGCGAGCAGCCCGCCGACCGGCGCGAACAGCAGGCCCGGGGCGAGCCCGGTGAGCACCACGCCGACAAACGCGAAGTTCTGGGCGAAGTAGTTGTTCGTCAGCTTCGTGGCCAGGCCGGTCAGGGCGAGGATGTTCAGCCAGTCGGCCACGCTGCACAGGTACGTGACGCCCCAGAGGCGCCGGAACGGTTTGATCGCCAGTACCCGCCGGACCCGGTTGATCGTGGACGCCTCGGCGCCCGACGACCCACCGGGGCCGGCCCCGGGTACCGATCGCACGCCCTCGCTGATACGCCCACCCCACTAGTCACGGCCATGCCGGACGCCCTCGTGAGGTAGCCCGACCGTGAAGCCAGGGTAGCCCGATCGGCCCTTGCCGCGCGGACGCCCCCGTGGTGCCGGTGGGGTGGGGAACAGCGGAGGAACGCTAGTCGAACAGTCCGGTCACGCTGCTGACCAGGCTGGAGACCATCTCGATCGCGACAAAACCGAACACGATCAGCAACGCGACCGCCAGGATCACGCCCGCCGCACTCGACGACGGCCGGTTGAAGGCCGGCATCGACATGGCGGGCATCTTCGGCAGCTTGCGCCGCTTGACCGGCACGACCTCGAGGTCTTCGTCGAAGTCGTCGTCGGCCGGCGCCTGCTGCCGAGCGGGCCGCGGAATCTGCGGCGCCCGCGTCGGCCAGGTCCGCCGCCGGTTGCGCTGCCGCGGCAACACCCCGGGCGGCGAGCCGGCGCCATCGCCGGCCGTGCTCGTGGTGCCCGCGGGCGGGATCGCCGCCGGAGCCTTGGCTTCCTCCTCGCGGAGGGCCTCCTCGACCATCCGGCGCACGGCCTCCTCGTCGTGTTGCACCGGCCCGGCCACCGGGATGGCGGCGGGCTCGTGCCCGTTCGCTGTCGCGGGACGGGGCTCGGGTGCCGCGGTGACCAGTCCGGAGACCGGGTCCGCGAACGTCTCGCCTGGTGCTTCGGACAGAGTGCCGTCGCGCTGAGTGAGCTCGGGGGCATTGAAGAAGGGAGCCTCACCGTTCGCGCTCATGGTGACCACCTCACTACTGAATGTCCTCGCCTTTCCAGGGTAGCGACGATGGCGGATAACGCATCCGCCCAATGGCTCTGTCTGCAATGGAGGGTCGGTCACGCAGCGCAAGCCTGTGCCCGAACCCCCTGCAGTGTCCAGCCCGCCGGTGACTCGGTCGACCGCCAATGGTGACGGATTGTAGTGAGTCCGATCACATCGGCCTGCCGGCGGGACTGGCCGACGGGATGGCCAGTGGCCAGTTTGCCGGGTGGTGCTCGGGGTGGTCATGGGGGTGGTTGGAGTTCGGTTCGAGCGCGTTGGGTGACGGTGGCAGTGGCGGAGCCCGCAGCGGCGGGGGGCAGCGGCGGGCGCAGCGCATCGGTGGGCCAGAGCGGTGGCGGAGGCAGCGCATCGGCGGGGCGCACCGCAACGGCGGCGCGGTAGCGGGGGCAGCACGGCCGGAGGCGGAGGCGGATTGGCGCTGGCCAGCGCGGCGGCGGAGACCACGCGGCGGCGCATCGGCGGAGGCAGCACGGCGGAGGCAGATCGGCGCGGGCCAGCGCGGCGGCGGCAGCGCAGCAGCGCGGCAGCCGACGGACGGCTGGGTGCGCCGCTCGGAGCACACCAAGGACCTGGGTGCCAACCCCGCCGCCGCGGCCGCAGCGCGGCGGCGCATCGGCGGATCGGTGCGGCCAGCGCGGCCGCGCATCGGCGGAGGCGGAGCGGCGTGGCCCGGCGGCGGCGACTCTGGTCGCCGGGCGCGACCCCGGCTGCCTCTGCGGCGGCCCAGACACCGAGCGGGGTGCGCGCGCCGAACCCGGCACGTGCCGGACGCACCGCCGGTCGGCCGACGTCCGCCGCGCAGCCGCCGGCCCATCCGCCGCGCCTGCCGCGTCGCCGAGCGGCCGGGCGCCGGGCTACTCCTGCACCTCCTCTTGGCCCAGGTCGATCATCTTGCGGCACCAGTCGCGGAGCATGGTGCGGCTGAAGGGGCTCAGGACCAGCTGGCGGCGGCCGTCGCCGCGGTCGAGGGCCGCCAGGGCGAAGCGGCCCAGGTCCGTGTCGATCAGGACGAAGCCGTGGTCGGGGAACTCTGCGCACAGGCCGCCGAACGCCAGCATGTCCAGGACCGCCGTGCCCGAGCGGGGGCGGGCCAGCAGCTCGCGCATCGCACCGAGGCCTTCGTCCTGGCCGTCGTGGACCAGGCCGTCCTTGTCGACCGTGAGCCAGATCGGGCGGGGTGAGCTGCCGAACGGCGCGTCCGGCAGCTCGGCCACCAGCATCTCCGGCAGCTCCTCGAAGTCGGCCAGGTGGATCGCCGTGCGGCCGGGCAGCGAACCCATCATGAACGCGCGCTCGCCGTCGGCGTAGCACCGGATGTCCGCCGTCTCCGGGCCTTCGTCGAACACGCCGCACAGCGCCGCCCGGACCGAACCGCGCAGCATCAGCGACACCACCTCGAAGCCGAGCTCGTTGAGCTCGCCCGCCTCGCCGAACGGGGTGCCCTCGATCCACGCGGCCCACGCCGTGTGCCGCTCGATCTCGGCGATCAGGTCCGCCGGGTCGTCCGAGACCGGGCCGTGGACCAGGATGTCGTGGTCGCTCACCTCCGGGTTGTACAGCCGGTCCACCGGCTCGCGGTCCGGCATCGCCGCCAGCACCGGCCCGGCCGCCAGCTCCAGCAGCTCCCGGGCCGCCGTGCGCTCAACCATGGCTTCGCACCTCCTCTCCCGGTCCCCTCTCAGCCTCGCCCGAACCCGCCGCCGCCGCCGGGCCACGCGGTATCGGCACGTCGCTGATCAGCTCGGCCGCCGCGAGGATCGCGTCGCGCACCGTGAGGCCCAGCACCGCCGGCTCGGCCGCCTCCTGCTCAAGCATGGCTCTGCACCGCCTCGACGATCCACTGCTCCGCCGTGCTTCGCGAGGCCGGACCCCACGTCACCGTCCAGCGGCCGGTGCGGCCCACCGCCGCGCTGAACTGGTAGCGGCCGAGGTCGTTGTCGACCAGGCCGAACGCGCCGTGCGGGTACTCGGCCAAGATCGCGTCGCGCACCGCGAGGTCGACCAGCACCGTGCCCAGGCGGGGACGGGCCGCGCACTCGCGGATCTGCGCGACCGCCCGCTCGCAGCCGCGCGGGATCAGGCCGCCCTCGTCGGTCTCGATGCGGACGAGCCCGCCCGGGCCCGGCGGCCGGTCGGGCAGGCCGTCGAACACCCAGCCCGGCAGCTCGCTGAGGAAGCCCGACCGCAGCCGCGCGCGGTTGCCCAGCTTGTGCAGGACCGTGGTGTAGTCCTCGTCGCCGAAGAACCGGACCTCCCACGGCTCGTCGCGGGCCGGGAAGACGCCGGTGACCACGCCGCGGATGAAGCCACCCCGCAACGCGCGGTACAGCCCGACGGCCTCCGCCGTGACCTCGCCACCCGGCGCGAGGCCGATTGCGGACATCCCGGCGACGAACCGCGTGTACTGCTCCACCTCGTCGGCGAGGCTCGAGGACGGCGAAGAACGACGGCCCGGCAGCGGTCCGGTCTCCGCCAGCACCGGCGGGATCTCGAACTCGGGGTCGTAGAACTCCATCACCGAGGGCCGCTCCGGCACCTCGGCCGACAGCGGTGCGATGACCTCGTCGATGACGTCGAAGACGGCGACTGAGTTGTTCACCCCTAGATTGAACACCCTGGCACCGACAATTTCTCGCACATATGTTCGACAGGGTGAGGTCGTTCGGTGAGCGGTCGCCGAGCGGCTCAGGCATGTTCCGGCACCCGCCCCTCGACGAACTCCGCGAGCCGCTCCACACTGCCGGGCAGCCACCAGAACCGGCGGTGGCCGCCCTCGCGTCTGCCGAGCACCGCGAGGTGCCGGCCGCGGTCGTCGTCGACGAACGCCAGCATCTCCCACGGCCGCCGCGGGCCCTCCGCGGCGGCGAGAGCGACGTCGATCTGGACCGTGCCGCGCCTCGGCCGCCGCAGGTCCTCCATCAGGTCGAGGACCAGGCACTCCTGCCCGGGCTCGAGCACGCCGCGCTCGTCGGCGTCCAGCCACAGCCCCTCGCCCGAGGCCGGCGAGCAGGGCAGCAGCCGCGTGAACGCCAGGCCGAGGAACTCCGGGACCGAACCCGACGACGGCCCGGACAGCCGCAGGCCCTCCCCGGCGACGCCGAACCGCTTCCGGTCGTCGAAGAACGCCGACGTCCACGGCGCCTCGGACATCGCGACGGCTACACCGCAGACGCCGCCACTGCCGGCGAAGCCGGGCAGCGCGTCGAACAGGTCGGCGGCCGACGACGACGCCGCGGCGGCCGCTCGGACCGGCTTCAGGATCTTGCTGGTCACCGTGTGCACGGTGCGTGGCGTTGTGGTCACGCGTTCATGGAACCCGGGACCACCGACAATTTCCCGAACATCCGTTCGAAGTGTCACCCGAAAGTGTGGCCGGAGACCACGAAGGCCTCCCCATCAGCCGATGAGGAGGCCTCCGTGAGCGAGTGCGGTGACTACTTCGTCTTCGTCGCCGTTGAACGCTTCGTGGTGGTCGACTTCGCGGCCGCGGCCTTCGAAGTCTTGCTCGTGCCCGCCTTGACCGTCTTCGCCGTCGTCGAAGCCGGCTTGCGCGCCGGAGCCTTCCGCTTCGGCGCCGGCCCCTTCGCCCGCTTCTCCGCCAGCAGCTCGGACGCGCGCTCCGCGGTCAGCTCGTCGATGTCGTCACCCTTGCGCAAGGTGGCGTTGTACTCGCCGTCGGTCACGTACGGGCCGAACCGGCCGTCCTTGACCACCATCGGCTTCTTCGACACCGGGTCCTCGCCGAGCTCCTTGAGCGGCGGCTTCGCCGTCGCGGACCGCCCACGCTGCTTCGGCTCCGCGTAGATCTTCAGCGCCTCTTCGACGGTGATCGAGAACAGCTGGTCCTCGGTCGAGAGCGAGCGCGAGTCCGTGCCCTTCTTCAGGTACGGCCCGTAGCGCCCGTTCTGCGCGGTGATCTCGTCACCGGACTCTGGGTCCTTGCCGACGACGCGCGGCAGCGAAAGCAGCTTCAGCGCGTCCTCGAGCGTGATCGTCTCGATGTCCATCGACTTGAACAGCGAGCCCGTACGCGGCTTCGGCGCCTTCGCCTTGGCGGCCTTCTTCTGGGCGGCCGTGGCGTCCTCGGGGATCTCGATCTCCGGCAGCACCTCGGTCACGTACGGCCCGAAGCGGCCTTCCTTCGCGACGATCGGGTGCCCGCTGACCGGGTCGTTGCCCAGCGTGCGGCCCTCCTGCGGGGTCGCGAACAGCTTCTCCGCGATCTCCTGCGAGAGCTCGTCCGGCGGCAGGTCCTCGGGCAGGTTCGCGCGCTGCGACTCGCCGTCGACCTCACGCTCGAGGTACGGCCCGTACCGCCCGACCCGGACGACGACGGTGTGGCCGTCGGCGTCGCTGAACAGCGGGATCGAGTTGATCTCCCGCGCGTCGATGTCCTCGACACTGCCTTCGACGAGCTTCTTCAGCCCACCCAGGCGGCCGATCGAGCCGTCGACACCCATGTCGCCGCCGAAGTAGAACTTCGACAGCCACTGCGCACGCTGCTCGTTGCCGGCCGCGATGCGGTCGAGCTCGTCCTCCATGCCGGCGGTGAAGTCGTAGTCGACGAGCCGCTCGAAGTGCCGTTCCATCAGGCCGATCACGGCGAACGCGACCCACGACGGAACGAGCGCGGAGCCCTTCTTCCAGACGTAACCGCGGTCCTGGATGGTCTTGATGATCGACGCGTACGTCGACGGACGGCCAATGCCCAGCTCTTCCAGCTTGCTGACCAGGCTCGGCTCCGAGTAGCGCGCCGGCGGCGACGTCGTGTGCCCGTCCGGGTTCAGCTCGGTGGCGGTGAGGTCCTGGTCCTTCTCGAGCACCGGCAGGCGGCTCTGCTTGTCGTCCGCTTCGCCACCGGTCTCGGTGTCGACCGCTTCGACGTACGCCTTCAGGAAGCCCGCGAAGGTGATCGTGCGGCCCGAAGCGGCGAAGGTGCATTCCTCGCCCGAAGTCGCGTTGCCGACGATGCGCACGGACATCGTGGTGCCCTTGGCGTCCGCCATCTGCGACGCGATCGTGCGCTGCCAGATCATCTCGTAGAGGCGGTACTCGTCGGTGTCCAGCTCGCTCGCGACCTGGCCCGGCGTGCGGAAGACCTCGCCCGACGGCCGGATCGCCTCGTGCGCCTCCTGCGCGTTCTTGACCTTGCGCGTGTACTGGCGCGGCGACGGCGAGACGTACTCCTTGCCGTACAGCTGCGTGGCCTGGCTGCGCGCCGCCGAGATCGCCGACTCCGAGAGCGTCGTCGAGTCGGTACGCATGTAGGTGATGTAACCGTTCTCGTACAGCTTCTGCGCGATCCGCATGGTGCGCTCCGAGGTGAACCGCATCTTGCGGCCCGCCTCCTGCTGCAGCGTCGAGGTCATGAAGGGCGCGTACGGCTTCCGCGTGTACGGCTTCTCCTCGACGCTCGAGACCTTGAAGTCACGCTGCTTCAGCGCGTCGGCCAGGCGCCGCGCGTCGGCCTCCGCCAGCACGCGGATCTCGTTGTTCGACGCCTTGAGCTGCCCGTCCGAGCCGAAGTCGCGGCCGGTGGCCAGGCGCGCGCCGTCGACGGCGACCAGGCGCGCCCCGAAGGTGCGCGGCGAAGCCTCTTCACCGGCGTCCATCGTCG
The DNA here is from genome assembly GCF_055582965.1 of Amycolatopsis sp. NPDC104863. Classification (NCBI taxonomy): domain Bacteria; kingdom Bacillati; phylum Actinomycetota; class Actinomycetes; order Pseudonocardiales; family Pseudonocardiaceae; genus Amycolatopsis; species Amycolatopsis sp. NPDC104863. Next base: position 432,415 of record NZ_JBVJOW010000004.1, on the reverse strand, counting down.
CCGAGATGTCCCAGTACGACGCCGAGGTGAAGCGCATCCGCTCGCGCTCCCGCTCGACCACGATCCGGGTCGCCACGGACTGCACGCGGCCCGCCGAAAGCTTCGGCATGACCTTCTTCCACAGCACCGGCGAGACCTCGTAGCCGTACAGGCGGTCGAGGATGCGGCGGGTCTCCTGGGCGTCGACGAGGTCGGCGTCCAGCTCACGGGTCGAGTCGGCGGCCGCGAGGATGGCCTGCTCGGTGACCTCGTGGAAGACCATCCGGCGGACCGGGACCTTCGGCTTGAGCGTCTCGAGCAGGTGCCACGCGATGGCCTCGCCCTCGCGGTCGGGGTCCGTCGCGAGGTAGAGCTCGTCGACGTCCTTGAGCAGGCTCTTGAGCTCGGTGACCTTGGACTTCTTGTCCGGGGTCACGACGTAGAGGGCCTTGAAGTCGTTGTCGACGTCGACGCCGAGGCGCGCCCAGGCCTCGCCCTTGTACTGGGCGGGCACGTCGGCGGCACCACGCGGCAGGTCGCGGATGTGCCCGACGGAGGACTCGACGACGTAACCACCGCCGAGGTAGGGGGCGATCTTGCGGGCCTTGGTCGGCGACTCGACGATAACGAGCCGCCGGTGCCCGGCGCCGTTGTCCGCCCCGGCTCCGTTCTTCTTGGTCCGTGCTCCTGCCACGCTGTCCTGCTCTCCGCTCATCTCGTCCCGCGATCGGGACCAGGCCCTGCCCCGGGGGCATCGGGCCCGCGTCTTCGACCTGCCAGTGTGCACGCTCTTCCGGCCCGGACGGCGCGGAGGTGGCCCAACACGCCGCTGAGCCTGTGTCCACCGCATCGCCGCTGACCTCGGCGATGTTTCCTCTCTACACCGGGCACGTGATTTCGGCCACGTCCCGCGCAGCCTAGCGCGTGACCGTCCGGATACCCTCCGTTCGACGGTGGTGGCCACGGGGAGGTCAACGCTTCACTGGTTTCCCCGTCCAGCCGAAAGGATCCGCCATGACCCGACGCCTCCTCGGCGCCCTGCTCACCGCCGTGACCGCCACAGTATTACTAGGAGTCACTCCGGCGAGCGCCGCCGCGGCGAACTTCGCCGGCACCGTGGCGCTGTCCAACTGCTCGGGTTCGGTGGTCAAACCGGCCGCGACGCCGGACACCGCACCCGCGCTCGTCATGTCCAACGGGCACTGCCTCGAGACCGGCTTCCCCGGCCCCGGCCAGGTCATCACCAACCGGACGTCCAGCCGGACGTTCACGCTGCTCAACGCGAGCGGCGGCAACACGGCCACCCTCCGGGCGAAGAAGATCGTCTACGGGACGATGACCGACACCGACGTGTCGCTCTACCAGCTCACCACCACCTACGCGCAGATCAAGTCCAGCTACGGGATCTCGCCGCTGGAGCTGTCCAACGCGCACCCCACCGCCGGCGCCGCCATCGACGTCGTCTCCGGTTACTGGAAGCGCATCTATTCCTGCAACGTCGACGGCTTCGTCTACCGGCTCAAGGAAGGCAGCTGGACCTGGAAGGACTCGATCCGCTACACGTCGGCCTGCCAGACCATCGGCGGCACGTCGGGCTCGCCGATCGTCTCCGGCGGCAAGGTCGTCGGCGTGAACAACACCGGCAACGAGGACGGCCAGCGCTGCACGGAGAACAACCCGTGTGAGGTCGACCAGGCCGGCAACGTCACCGTGCACCACCTGACGAACTACGGCCAGGAGACCTACGGCATCCCCGCCTGCCTGACCGCGGCCAACGAAATCGCGCTCACCCAGGCCGGCTGCACGCTGCCCCGGCCCTGACGCGGCTCTCGCACCCGGTCAGGCCGTGCTCGTCACGGCCTCCGGGTGCGAGACCGGCTGCGGCGCCGCGCCGGGCCACGCCGCTTCGGCGCCCGGCGGCGGCTCCCCGATGAGCTCCAGCAGTGCCTCCAACCTGCGTTTCCCGGTGACCTTCACGGCCGGGACCTCGGCCTTCGGGCCGGTCAGCTTCGCCAGCACGCCCAACGGCGTCAGCGCCTCGACCAGCCGCTCGTGCATGCCCGGCGCCAGCGGGTCGACGGCCAGGAGATACCCCTGCGTTCCCGGCCGGCCGCCGGCCAGCGCCCACATCCGCAGCATCGCCCCGCTCAGCCGGAAACCGGCCGGCACCGCCTTGCCCGAGTCGTCCTCCACCGGGCCCGCGCAGCCCTCACGCAGCCAGCTCAGCGCCAGCGGGAGCAGGTCGACCCGGAACGACGTCCGGACCTGCGGGCTGCCGCAGTCGGCCTTCGAGACCTGGGCGTCCGCGCCGCGCTGACGGAGTTCACGGGCGAGGATGTGCGCCCGCCACGGCTCCTCGACGACCACCGACAGCCGCGCGGCGGTGCGCCCGAAGCCGGTGATCTGGCCGTGGCAGCACAACAGCCCGGCCAGGTCGCCCAGACCCGGCCCGCTGGCCTCCGCGGAGAAGAGCGAGATCGTCCGATCCACCGGGACATACTAGAACACAAGTTCGATTCGTGGCGAGGGTCACGCCGATCTTCACCGAGGTGGTTGATCGAGCCGACGGCAGCTCTCCGCGCGCTGTTCGGCCGCTGCGAGGGCAGGGACGCCCTTGAGGCCCCGGAGGTAGTCGAGCGCGTCGATGCGGTCCAGCGTGGCCCTGGCCTGGCCCAGTGCGTCCTTCGTCGCGCCCGCGTCACCACGGACGGCGTCGATGCGCTGGCGCGCGGCCTCGGCCTGCGCCCGGATCTCGGCGAGCTGCGCGATGACGTCCTTGCGGCCGCCGTCCGAGGACGGCACCGGCGGCGCGCCGAGCGCGTTCAGCCCGGCGAGGCTCCGGTCGAGCCCACCGACCACCGAGGAGAGCAGGTCGCTGGACGTCCGAGAGGCCTGCTGCGGCGTGCTCGGGTCGACGGTGGGGAGTTCCGCCAGCGCGCGGACCAGGTGGGTCACCGCGCCGCAGTAGCCGTCCGCCCATCTCGCCGCGGGATCGGCCTGCGGCACCACGGTCGTCACCGACAAACCCTGGTCCCGCGCCGGCGTCTGCGTGGCTTGCTGCCCGCAGCCGGCGAGGCCGATCGTGATCGTCGTGGTCAGAGCGGCGAAGACGGTTGACCGCGGCCGCACCTGCACACCTCCTGCTCGACGACGTCCCGGACGGCCCGACGGTACCGACTCGGTGCCGCTTCGCAAGTCGCCGGGCCAGTGTGGGATGACCTGACACGCCCCGGGCCCGGCACGCGACGCTGCGTGCCGGGCCCGGGTACGGGGTATCGCTGTGGAACTCAGGCGGTGATCTCGGTCGGGGTGTCCGTGAGGACCGTTCCCCGGCGCTTCGACACCACGATCGCCGCGACGATGATGGCGACCGCCACCAGCGAAATGATGATGCGCACCGCGGTGTTGGCGTTCTCGCCGATCGTGAACTGCACGATGGCGGGCGCGATCAGCACGGAGACCAGGTTCATCACCTTGATCAGCGGGTTGATCGCCGGGCCGGCGGTGTCCTTGAACGGGTCACCCACGGTGTCACCGATGATGGTGGCCTCGTGCGCGGACGAGCCCTTGCCGCCGTGGTTGCCGTCCTCGACCAGCTTCTTCGCGTTGTCCCACGCGCCACCGGAGTTGGCGAGGAAGATCGCCATCAGGGTGCCGCAGGCGATCGCGCCGGCCAGGTAGCCGGCGAGCGCGCCGGTGCCCAGGCCGAAACCGACCGCGATCGGGGCGAAGACCGCCAGCAGACCCGGCGTCGTCAGCTCACGCAGCGAGTCGCGCGTGACGATGTCGACGACCTTGCCGTACTCGGGACGGGTGGTGCCCTCCATGATGCCCGGGATGTCGCGGAACTGGCGGCGCACTTCGTAGACGACCGCGCCGGCGGCCCGGGACACCGCGTTGACCGCGAGACCGGAGAACATGAAGACCACGGCCGCGCCGACGATCACGCCGACCAGCGTGTTCGGGCTGACGATCGTGTTGACGAACGACTTGGCCGCGTCCATGCCGGTGACCACGCCGTTGCCCATGCCCGCCAGCGTCTTCGTGATCGCGTCGGAGTAGGAGCCGAACAGCGCCGTCGCCGCGAGGACCGCCGTGGCGATCGCGATGCCCTTGGTGATGGCCTTGGTGGTGTTGCCGACCGCGTCCAGCTCGGTGAGGATCTGCGCGGCCTTCTCGTCGACGTCGCCCGACATCTCGGCGATGCCCTGCGCGTTGTCCGAAACCGGGCCGAAGGTGTCCATCGCGACGATGACGCCGACGGTGGTCAGCAGGCCGGTGCCGGCCAGCGCCACGGCGAACAGCGCGACACCGCCGCCCAGCAGGTACGCGCCGAACACGGCCGCGCCGATCACGAGAGCGGTGTAGACGGCGGACTCGAAACCGACCGAGATGCCGGACAGGATGACGGTCGCGCCACCGGTCTCCGACGTCTGCGCGACGTCCTTGACCGGCTTGTACTCCGTGCCGGTGTAGTACCCGGTCAGCTTCAGGATGACCGCGGCGAGCACGATGCCGATGATCACCGCGACGGTCGCGATGACCGCCGGGTTGCCCGTGTTCTCGAAGCCCGCGCCGAAGTCGGAGAAGCTGCTCGGCAGGTACACGAACGCCGCGATCGCCGACAGCACCGCGGAGATGACCGCGGAGATGTAGAAGGAGCGGTTGATCGTGACGAGACCGCCTTCGCCGACGCGCGCCTTCGTGATGTAGACACCGATCACGGCGGTGATCACACCGATGGCCGGCACGATCAGCGGGAAGATCAGGCCGTGCACACCGAAGGCGGTGCTGCCCAGGATCAGCGCGGCGACGAGCATGACGGCGTAGGACTCGAAGAGGTCCGCGGCCATGCCGGCGCAGTCACCGACGTTGTCACCCACGTTGTCCGCGATGGTCGCGGCGTTGCGCGGGTCGTCCTCCGGGATGCCCTGCTCGACCTTGCCGACGAGGTCGGCGCCGACGTCCGCGGCCTTGGTGAAGATGCCGCCGCCGACACGCATGAACATCGCGATCAGCGCGGCGCCGAAACCGAAGCCCTCCAGCACCTTGGGCGCCTGGCCGGTGTAGACCAGCACGACGACCGCGGCACCGAAGAGGCCGAGACCGACGGTGATCATGCCGACCACACCACCGGTGCGGAACGCCACGCGCATGGCGACCTCACGGCCGCCTTCCTCGCGCGACGCGGCGGCCACGCGCAGGTTCGCCTGCGTCGCCAGCCACATGCCGAGGTAGCCGATCGCGAACGAGAACCCGGCGCCGACCAGGAAGAAGAGCGACCGGCCGATCTTCTCGTTCCAGTCGTCCGCGGGAAGTGCGAAGAGCAAGAGGAACACGATCGCGCCGAAGATGGCGAGAGTGTTCCGCTGGCGCTTGAGGTATGCAGCCGCGCCTTCCTGCACCGCCTTGGCGATGTCCTGCATCTTGGCGGTGCCCTGGCCTGCGGCCAGCACCTCCTTGAGCAGGACGTAGCCGATGACGAGTGCGGCAAGCGCGACCACGGCGACTACACCGACAATCGTGTAGCCACTTCCGGAGAGCGTGATGGACCCGCCCTCCGCAAGGAACTGCCGTGACATTCGTCCTCCAGGAGACGTCGCGTGCGCCGGCGTCGACGGCAGGCCGAGGGTTCGACACGGCCGACGCTGGCATGGACCCTGTACGGAGCGACACGCTAGCCGGGCAGCAACGCACGTCTCACATGACGCTCACCACAGAGGGTGTGGATTGCGGGAGTGTATTGGTATCGCAACCAGCGTCTTCACGCCGTCCCGGTGACGGTACATTCCGTTACCTTGTGAGGCTCCTCACTTGATCGATCACTCGTTCGCCGATCCGTTGGCGCAGCTGGGGATCGCTCCGAGATGCGAGAACTGTCGGACCCCTGTGCCAAGCTCGGCTGGTGGACGACTCACGGGGGCGGCGGCTGCTGGGGCGGGTGACCGCCGGCATCCCGGCGCGCGAGAACCCGGTCACGCACGTGGCCGACCTGCCGGGCCGGAACGCGCGCTACGCAGAGTGGCCGTCTTGGGCCGATCCGGCCGTGGTGACTGCGCTGCGTGACTGCGGTGTTTCGGCCCCTTGGGCGCACCAGGCCGAAGCCGCTTCGCACGCGTACGAGGGTCGTCACGTCGTGGTTTCGACCGGCACGGCGTCGGGCAAGTCGCTGGCCTACCAGCTGCCGGTGCTATCCCGGCTCGCCGCGGGCGAGAAGGCGAACGCGCTGTACCTGTCCCCGACGAAGGCGCTGGGTGCGGACCAGCTGCGGTCCGTGTCCTCTTTGGACGTTCCGGGGGTCCGGGCCGCGTCGTTCGACGGGGACACGCCGATGGTGGAGCGCGACTGGGTGCGGGCGCACGCGAACTGGGTGTTCACCAACCCGGACATGCTGCACCGCGGGATTCTTTCGCAGCACGGCCGGTGGGCGCAGTTCTTCCGGCGGCTCAGCTGCGTGGTCGTCGACGAGTGCCACAGCTATCGCGGCGTTTTCGGCTCTCATGTCGCGCTGCTGCTTCGCCGGCTTCGGCGCGTTGCCGAGCACTATGGCGCGTCGCCGGTGTTCGTGCTCGCCTCGGCGACGACGGCTTCGCCTGCTTCGTTCGCTTCGCGGCTCACCGGGGTTTCGTGTGAGGCGGTGACGGAAGACGCGTCGCCGCGCGGCGCCCGGACCGTCGTGTTGTGGGAGCCGCCGCTGCTGGAGGAACTGACCGGGGAGAACGGCGCGCCGGTCCGGCGCTCGGCGGGCGCGGAGACGTCGCGGATCCTGGCCGACCTCGTTGTCGAGGGTGCCCGCTCGCTGGCGTTCATCCGGTCGCGGCGGGGCGCGGAGCTGGCCGCGCTGGGCGCGCGTCGCATCTTGTCCGAAGTGGACCCTCGGTTGTCGGAAACCGTTGCGGCGTATAGGTCTGGATATCTTCCCGAAGAGCGCCGGGCACTTGAGTCGGCGTTGTTGTCGGGACGGCTTCTTGGCGTCGCGACGACCAACGCGCTGGAGCTCGGCGTCGACATCGCGGGGCTGGACGCGGTGGTGCTCGCCGGTTACCCGGGCACGCTCGCTTCGTTCTGGCAGCAGGCCGGGCGGGCCGGCCGTTCGGGCGACTCGGCACTGGTGGTTTTTGTGGCGCGGGACGACCCGCTCGACACCTATCTGGTGCACCACCCGGCGGCGCTGCTCGACCGCCCGGTCGAGACGGCGGTGCTCGACCCGGCGAACCCGTACGTACTGGCGCCGCAGCTCGCGTGCGCCGTCGCCGAGCTGCCGTTGACCGTTCCCGAGCTGGAGATGTTCGGCGGTGCGGCGGCCCAGGAGGTGCTGACCGAGCTGGCCGAGCAGAAGCTGCTCCGGCGCCGGTCGAGCGGGTGGTACTGGACGTCGCGGGACCGGCCGCACGCCGAGGTCGGCATCCGCGGCACCGGCGGTGAGCAGATCGCGGTGGTCGAGTCGGACTCCGGCCGGATGCTCGGCACGGTCGACCCGGGTTCGGCGTGCTTCGCCGTGCATCCGGGGGCCGTCTACCTGCACCAGGGGTCGTCGTACGTCGTCGACGAGCTGGACCTGGAGACCGGGCTGGCGATGGTGCACTCGGAGAACCCCGACTGGACGACAACTCCGCGCGAGATCGTGGACATCGCGGTGCTGAGCACTGCCGAGAAGCAGGACTTCGGCGGGGTGAGCGTCTGCCTCGGCGAGGTGGCCGTGACATCGCAGGTGGTCGGCTACCTGCGGCGGCGGCCGTCCGGAGAGGTGCTGGACCACACCGCGTTGGATCTGCCGGAGCAGAGTCTGCGCACGCGGGCGGTCTGGTACACGGTCTCGGCGGAGCTGCTCGCGTCTTCAGCCGATGGCGAGGCGAGGACCGGGGGCCATCGGGTGGGGACCGAATCTGCGGGGCCGGTGGGGACCGGGGAGGAAACCCTGGCGAGCGGTCGGGGGCCCACTCACGAGGGTGGCAGGGCACCGGGGGGTGCCGGATTGGTTCCGGCACGGGTCCCCGGTGCCCTGCATGCCGCCGAGCACGCGGCGATCGGCCTGCTACCGCTGTTCGCTACGTGCGACCGGTGGGACATCGGCGGGGTGAGCACCGCGTGGCACGAAGACACCGGGGAGGCGACGGTGTTCGTGCATGACGGCCATCCCGGGGGTGCGGGATTTGCCGAACGCGGTTATGCCGCGATTGTCCCGTGGCTGGCCGCAACGCGGGAGGCGATCGTCTCCTGTGAGTGCCCGACGGGTTGCCCGTCCTGCGTCCAGTCGCCGAAGTGCGGGAACGGCAACGATCCGCTGGACAAGGCGGGTGCGGTGGCAGTCCTGGACACCGTGCTCGGGGCGTTGCGTCTACACGGTGCCTAGAACGGCCACTTGGTGGTTCATGGAGTTGTGTCCTGCTCCGCCGCGGCCGGGCTGGGACCGGCCGCCGGCGGTGGTTCGGGTGGGTCAGGCCGCAGTGGTCTGAACCAGCTGCGCGGCGTCGGCGCCGGCCAGGGCGCGCACGAGAACGTCGTGCACCTCGGCGGCGTCCGGCAGCTGCCAGCCGCAGACCTCGGGCTTGACGCGCCAGTGCACAACACCGTGCTGGAACGGCGACGGCGGCAGCGGGATCCAGCTGTCCTTGCCGTGCCACTGGATCGTGGCCTCGGCTGCCAGCTCGGCCGGCACGCGGTCGGCGACGGTGGTGAGGAAGAGCCAGCGGCCGTTCGGCAGCGCGATGATCGGCGCCGGGTGACCGAGGGTGCGGAGCAGGCGGCAGGCGCGCTTGCCGAGCTCGTCGTCGACCTCGATGGCGTCGAGGACGGTGCCGGTGGCGACGAGGAGGCTGTGGGTGCGGTCGGAGAACCAGGTGGCGACCTCGTGGGCGTGGGTGCCGATCTGCTCGCGCCAGGCGTCACTGGCCGGGACCGGACGACGCCAGGTGAGGTCGTCGCCGTCGGTGAGCGGAGCGGGGTTGACGCCCGGGAGCACCGGCCAGCCACGCCAGGCGAGTCCGATCGCCTCCGCGCGCAGTTCGATGCGGAAGGCGCCCCGCCAGCTGTCCGGCCAATTCGCGTCCAACATTGTTTTCCTGCCTTAGGTTCCGGTTCTCCGCGACCCCGGAGCTAAACGCTGTCGTGGTGTCGCACATCTCACTTAACGGCAAGTTGCACATTGCCCGGAACCCCCGCGCGACAACCGGTGGTTACTGGGCGATGAACGCCCAGTAGCCCGAACCGCCGGACCGAACCCGGCGGCGCGGATCGACGGTGAGCGGCGACCGCACACGGACCGTTCGTCGCGGGGAGCCCACGTCGGAGAAGGAGCCTGCGGGGGCAGCGCTACCGCCTATCGGCCCAGGTGGGCAGCTTTTTCGACCGCTCGCCGTGCACTGGCGACCGCTGCCCGTGACCATCCGCCGCTCATCGTCGGGTCCCGCGGATCAGCCGGTCATCGCCGCATACCGACCGGTCGGCGTCCGGTGGGCGGAGAGTCCCGGTGAGTGGGGCGTCGAGGCTTCGGGGGCCGGGTAGCTGGTGGTCACGGGGTGGACCCGGCAGGCGAACAGGGCCCGACCGCTGGAGATGGCCGGTCGCCGGCGCGGTTGTGAAGGGACGCAGCGGCCGGGCCCATGGGTGGGCGAACGGCCGGGCTGGCCTGGCCCGCGGGCGGGCCGGGCGGACGGGCTGGCAGTGGGTACTGGCCGAGGATGCGGGCCCGGGCCGCGATGCTCACGGCGAGCGGCCGGTGGGCCAGCGCGGGCGCGAGGCGCGGGGCGCGATGGTCACGGCGAGCGGCCGGTGAGGCCAGTGCGGGCGCGGGGCGCGCGATGGTCATGGCGCGCCGCCGGTCAGGCCAGCGCGGGGCGCAATGGTCACGGCGAGCCGCCGGTCAGGCCGACGCGGGCGCGAGGCGCGATGGTCACGGCGAGCCGCCGGTCAGGCCGACGCGGGCGCGAGGCGCGATGGTCACGGCGAGCCGCCGGTGGGGCTGGCACCGGCGCGAGGATCACGGCGCGCGGCCGGTGGGGCCGGCTCGGGCGCGGGCGGATGGGCCTGGCAGGCCCGCCAAGGCGAAGCTCGGGGCCTGGACTTCGACCAGGGCGTCGAGGCGCTGCCATCGGCAGGTCAGGAGTGCTACTTCCATCCGGTCCGCGATCCACCGGGCTCGCTCGCACGCCCTGATGGGTCCCTCTGCCGCATGCGAGGCTGCCGCGAGGGCGCCTAGGTCGGCTGCTGTCTCCGCCCTGTGGCGTGCGAGGACCGCCGCGCCTAGCCAGCAGCCCAGGACCGCTATGCCGGTCAGCGCTGCCACCGCCATGGCTGTCCAGATCGTGGCCACTCCGCTGTCGTCGTGGTCGTCGGGGGACTGGCCCTGCTCGGCACGTCGAGGCTGTCGGTCAGCCTTCTGCATCGGTGGCCTCCGTTCCCGGCTCGGCCATTGCGTAGGCCGTTGCGTCCAGGTGGATGGCCGGGAGCAGGCCGCCGGCCGGTTGGGCTGTCACCCTTACCGTTATTGCGTCGCCTTCCTGGCGTATGTCCAGGTTCGCGCCCGGTGGGGCGATCGTGTGGACCGCCGACGCCGCTTCGGCGGGCTGGCCTCTTGCCAGCAGGCGCGCTGCTTCGCGGGCTGCGTCCGTGCAGCGCAGTTGGCCTGTCAGGACCGTCAGGCCTGCGAGGAGCAGCACCGTGACCACGGTCAGACCCGCCAAGCCGAGCGCTGCCTCGACCGTCACCGAGCCTTCGTCGCGGCGGCTCACGAGGGCACCGTCAGGGCCTTCATGACCAGGCTCGTCAGCCACGACACCACTGAGTCACCGGTGAGCAGGGTGTAGAGGACAGCGGCGAACGCCGCGACGGCGACCGTGACGATCGCGTACTCGACCGTCGTGGAGCCGTCGTCGGAGCCGGGGCTGTGGTGGAACGCGCGCATGGGATTCCCTTCGTTGTTCTTACGTGGGTCAGAAGAGCGGGCCGAGACGTCCGGCGAGGCCCAGGACGACCGGCAGCACGCCCAGGCAGAAGAAGGCCGGTAAGAAACAGAGGCCGACCGGCAGCGCGAGAGCTACTCCCGCGCGCTCGGCTCGTTCCTCCGCGCCGGTGTCCAGCTCGTCGCGGAAGCGGGTCGCGAGGTCGGCCGCCGCGGTGGCGAACGCGGCGCCCGAGCGGGACGTCCGGATCGCTGCCGCCGCCAGCTCCGCGAGGCCCGGGACCGCCCGCACCGGCGCCCAGGCCTCGTCGGGTGTGGAGCCGAGGGCGAGCAGCCCGGCCGTCGAGCGCAGGGCCGCGCCCGCCTCGGTCGGTGTTGTGCCGGATACCGCATCGAGTGCGGAGGAGACCGGCAGGCCGGCTCGCAGGCACGCGGCCAGGAGGTCGAGTGTTCCGGCCAGTCGCAGTTTCACCGCGATGTCGATCGCCGGGGCGCTCGGACGGCGGGTTCTGCGAATCGCCCACCATCCGGTGGCCGTGATGGCGGCGCCCACGATCACTCCGGTCAGGCCGCCGATCAGCACGGCCGTCGAGACGCCGCCGAGTGTTGTCGCGATGTGCGGTATCGCTGGGTGCCATTTGCGGGCGGGTTGCGGTTTCCGACCGGCCAGCCAGTCGAAGCGCCGCGCGACGGCTGCGTCGGCTGGCCAGATGAGGAGGGCGCCGCCGAAGAGAAGGAGGGCCGCCGCGTTCATCGGATCCGCACCCGTCCGGTCAGGGCGCGGCACCAGGCCGTCCCCGCCCAGAGCAGGACACTGCCGACGACCAGCAGCAGCTGGCCCGGCGTGCTTCCGGCCAGGACCGACAGCGGCGCCGCGCCCATGACCTGCCCGAGCAGCACGCACAGAGCCGGGAGCCCGGTGAGCACGGCCGCGCTCGCGCGGGGGCCGGCCAGTTTCGCGCGCATCCGGCGAGCGAAGGCCAGGCCGGCTTCGGCGTCGCGGCGGGCCGCGTCGAGGACGTCAGCCATCGGCAGGCCGTAGCGCTTGCCCAGCGTCCAGGCGGCGGCGAGCTCCGGAAGTGCCGGTGCGCGCAGCTCGCCGTCGAGGCGAGCCGCCGTCGCCAGGGCGCGGAGGTCGCCGGCCACGGCCGGGACGGCTTCCGCGGCCGCTTCCGCCGCTGTCACCGGGTGGGCGCCGGATCGGAGCTCGGCCACCATCGTGCGCAACGCCGTTGCGGTGTGCGCGGCCATCGCGAGCTCCGCGGCGCCGCGGCGGTGGGACTGCCATTCCTGGCGCCATGCCAGCGTGAGCACACCGGCGGCCAGCGCGCCGCCGACTCCCGCGAGCAGGCCGGCGAGCGCGGCGGGAAGCAGCCACCGGATGACACCCCAGACGTCGGGGATCCGGATCGTCGCCGGTTTCTCGACTGCCCTTTGGAGCCGGGTCGGGGCCGCGGGCCAGCACGCCAGGGCCGCGCCGACGCACAGCGGGAGCCACGCGGTGATCATCGTGGCCTCCTTCGCCGGCGCGGGAAGATGTTCACCAGCAAGGAAAAACGCACGATCAGGAGGGTCAGCACGTGAGCGCTCCCGTCGTGACGAACAGGTGGCGATCGACGGTCCAGCGGCCCGCGCGCCACACCGGCACGACGCGGGCGCGGCCGTGTTCGGCGCGGAGAACGCCGACTTCGGCGAGGCGCCGTCGGCCGCCCGGCTCGCGTCTCATGTGGAGGACGACCCGGATCGCGGCGACGAGCTGGCTGTGGACGGCTTCGCGGCCGAGACCGCCGAGCGCGGCCAGCGCCTCGATGCGGGCGGGCACTTCGGCCGGCGAGTTGGCATGGACGGTGCAGGCGCCGCCGTCGTGGCCGGTGTTGAGCGCCGTGAGCAGAGCGCCGACCTCGGCGCCGCGGACCTCGCCGACCACCAGCCTGTCCGGGCGCATGCGCAACGCTTGGCGCACGAGCTCGGGCAGGCCGACCGCGCCGGCACCCTCCACATTGGCCGGTCGAGCGACGAGGCTGACGAACTGCGGGTGCGCGGGCTGCAGCTCGCCGGCGTCCTCGACGCAGACGATGCGCTCGGTGGGGTCGACCGCGCCGAGCAGCGCGGCCAGGAGTGTGGTCTTGCCCGCGCCGGTGCCGCCGGTGACCAGGAACGCCATCCGCCGCGCGACGACGGTGTCCAGGATCTGGGCGCCGGCCGCGTCGAAGGCGCCGAGCTCGCGGAGGGTGGTGAGGTCGTGGGTTGCCGGGCGGAGGACGCGGAGGGACAGGCAGGTGCCGTTCGTGGCGATCGGCGGGAGGACCGCGTGGATGCGTATCCGGCCGTGGGGGCCGGAGCCGGGGAGCCAGCCGTCCACATAGGGCTGTGCGTCGTCGAGCCGGCGGCCGGCGGTGAGGGCGAGGCGTTGGGCCAGGCGGCGAACGGACTCTTCGCCGTTGAAGGTGATGCCGGTGCGGGTGAGGCCTTCGGGGCCGTCTGTCCAGACCTCGTTCGGGCCGGTGACGAGGACGTCGGTGGTCGAGGGGTCCTCGAGGAGCGGGGCGAGGGGGCCGGCGCCGATGAACTCGTCGCGGGCTTGGCGGGCGGCGTCGAGCACGGCGTCGTGGCCGAGGGCGCCGCCGGCTTCGGCCCGGACCGCGGTCGCGACGGCGACGGGGTCGGCCTGGCGGCGGTCGCCGGCGAGGCGGTTGCGGACTCGGTCGACGAAGTCGGTGGTCATGGGTTCACCGCCTGGGGGCTGGTTGGTGTTGGCTCGGGGCTCGGTCTGCGGCTGTCGCGCGGGTGCCTGGTGACCGGGCTCGGATGGTGGAGGGCTTCGGCGGGGAGGGCCGGCACGGGGGTTTCGGACGGTGGGCGCGGATCGCGGGGACCTGCGGCGAGGCGCGCCGTCACGCGCGTTCCGGACGACAGGGATGGAGAGGAGGGATCGTCGGCGACGCATGCCGTCACGCGAGTGCCCGACGGCGAGCGCGGATCGTGAAGGGCTTCGGCGAGGCTGGCCGGCACGCGAGTACCCGACGGCGGGCGCGGATCGTGAAGGGCTTCGGCGAGGCTGGCCGTCACGCGAGTACCCGACGGCGGGCGCGGATGGTCGAGGGCTTCGGCGCGGGTGGCTGTCACGCGGGTTCCGGACGATGGGCGCGGATGGTCGAGAGGCTCGGCGAGAGTGGCAGTCACGCGAGTGCCGGGCGACGAGCACGGGTGGCGCGAGCCCTCGGCCGGACACGCCGTGCCCGACGGCACTCGCGGATGGTGGAGAGATTCGGCGAGAGCGGCCGTCACGCGGGTTCCGCACGACGGACGCGGAGGGCGAGATGGGCTCGCCTGGGGTGGCAACGACCGCAGAAAGCTCTCCGCGCTTGCCTGGCCGCGGCCAGCGAGCGTCAGGAGGGTTGGGAGCAACAGGTCGCTCACTCTGGTTGGGGGCACCGGGCCGCGGAGATCGTTCGCCGTTCTCATCAGGCCGCCGCCTGGGCTTCGCGGTGGGCTACTGACAGGACCCTTGCTGCTGCCGCCGCCAGCGGGCCCGATGGTTTGGTCGGGAACTCGCCTCGCTCCAGGGCCATCGCCAGGCCTCGCTCCGGGAGCATCGAGGCCAGCAAAGGCGGGCCGAGGATGCCTGCCGCGCGGGTTGGGGATACCCCTGCCCTGGACCGTCCACATGCGACTATGCCGACTCGGGCCGTCAGTTTTGACAGGCCGTGCAGGACCTGCTTGGCCGCCGCGGAGGCGCGGAACTCGATCGGGGCCAGGAGGACCACCAGGTCGGCCGCGCTCACCGCGCTCGCTGCTGCCTCCGTCAACGTTCTCGGGAGGTCGCACACCACCGTGCGGCCTGCGCGGCGGCCTGCCGCCAGGACCGCCGACAACGAGTTCGCCTCCGGGCCTTCGCCCTCGGTGCCGCACGCCAGGACCGGGAGGCTGCCGCCGCGGTGGCGCTTTTTCGGGAGGGCCGCTGCCAGTGACGTCACCGAGATTCGGCCGGTCAGCTTCACCTCCGACCAACGGGGGCCGGGGGTCTTTTCCAAGCCCAGCAAAAGATCCAGACCGCCGCCCAGGGGGTCGCAGTCGACCAACAGGGCGCCGCCCGGGTCGCAGTCGGCTGCCAGGGCCAGTGCCGTCGCGAAGACCGATGCGCCCGCGCCGCCGCGGCCGCCGACCACCGCCAGGACCAGGCCGGCCTGCTCGGCCGGGGTTTCGACGACGTCGGCGAACGCGCCCGCCAGCTCCGTCTCCTCGTCCGGCAACGAGATCACGCGCTCGACGCCGACCTCGAACGCGTGTTTCCACGTCCTCGGCCCCGGGCTGCCCTTGCAGACCAGGACGATGCCGCGACGCCGTGGCAGCGTGGGTGGCAGCCGCGCGGTTTCCTCGTCGAGCACCACCAGCGGCGCGCGGGCCCAGTGGCTCCGGGCCGCCGTCAGGTCCGGTGCCCGGTCGAGCTCGCAGCCCGCGACCGCGGCCACGCGCAGGATCTCGTCGAGCACGGTTTCGTCCGCGGCGACCACCAGCGGTCGTTCCCCCGTCATGCGTTCTCCCCCGTCGTCGGTGCGGGCCGTGGGTGGCCCGGCTTCCACCGTCGCGGTCGGGGGTGCGGCGGCACAACGGGTCGGGGGGCCGGCTGTGGACAACCGGGGTGTTGTGGACAACTGCCGCCCGGGGAACCGCTCGCGGGCCGGTTCTGTCGGTGGGCCGTGGGATGATCGCCGCGCCGAGGATTCGATGCCCGCCCGAACCGCGCGATCAAGCCGTGCCAAGGGAAACGGCGAAAGCAAGCGGAAGGTTAAGAGGGCGGCCCCCGCCAGGGGGGAGGGACGGGGGCCGCCGAGGGTTCAGCCCCGGGGGGTCGGACTGAACCGGCCCGGTTGGACACCGGGCTCCCTCACTGTAACTCCGCCGGGCGCCGGTTCGCGCGCCGGACGAGGCACACAGTTCGGTAACGGCACGGCGCGCCGGAAGTCCCTTCCTGTCATGGATTTTCCGCCCGCCGCGGCGCGCCTGTGGTGGATCAACGGGACGTGCCGCGATCAAGCTCTTATCCTGGGCACGTGGCCGAACCGAGCAGCGCGCCGTCGCGCATCCGGAACCCGGGCCCGGAGCACGCGGTGGCCGCGTTCTTCGACCTGGACAAGACGATCATCGCCTCGTCGAGCGCGCTGGCGTTCAGCAAACCATTGCTGAGAGAAGGACTGATCAACCGTCGCGCGGCGTTGCGCAGCGCCTACGCGCAGCTGGTGTTTTCCCTCGCCGGCGCCGACGAGAACAAGACCGAGCGGCTGCGCGCCGAGGTTTCCGCGCTGTGCGCCGGCTGGGACGTCGCGCAGGTTTCGGCCATCGTCCGCGAAACCCTGCACGACGTCGTCGACCCGCTCGTGTACGTCGAAGCGGCGGAGCTGATCGCCCGGCACCGCGAAGACGGCCACGACGTCATCGTGCTGTCGGCGACCGGTGAGGAAGTCGTCGCGCCGGTCGCGGAAATGCTCGGCGCGACCCGGAGCGTCGCCACGCGGATGCAGATCGTCGACGGCCGGTATTCCGGTCAGGTCGACTTCTATTGCTACGGCGCCAACAAGGCCGTCGCCGCGAAGCAGCTCGCCGCGACCTACGGCTACGACCTCGCCGAGTGCTTCGCCTACACCGACTCGAGCACCGACATCCCGCTGCTCGAGGTCGTCGGGCACCCCCACGCGGTCAACCCGGACAAGCTCCTGCGGCGCGAGGCCCTCGACCGCGGCTGGCCGGTGCTCGCCTTCGACCGGCCCATGTCGCTGCGCAGCCGGATCCCGACGCGGTCGGCGGGGATGGTCGCCCTCGGTGTCGGCGCGGTGGCCGCCGGGGCGACCTGGTACGGCCTCAGCCGTCGCCGTCGGTCCCGATGACGGGACCCCGACACCCACACGGCCGTACGACCTCCGCTTTCTCCCGGCCCAGCCCCGAATTGTCCGTCGCGCAGGGTGCCCGTGTCACCCGATCCAGCCTCTGTACCGGTGCACCCATCCGCGCACTTGAAGTGACCGGGCTCACGGCGTAGAAAGTAGGTGCGGACGTTTGGTCGGCCAGGGAGCAGGTAGAAGAGAAGCCTGTTCCACCCCGGCAAATCTCCGTGCGCGGACTCCGGGTACCCACGCGCAGCGCGCCGCGGGAGGCTCGTCGTCTAGGGACTGCGTAGTGGGACGCCACACGCCGAGTCCATGTAGGTACGACCAGAGTTGCACGCTTGGTCGCCCGAGAAGTTCGCGCTGCAGGCGGCGCCCGTCGGCCCTAGGCCACGGGCGCCGCCTCGTCTCTGTGTAAAGGTGTCTCGGCGAACGGCCGCCTCGCGAACGCCGCCGTTCGGCCGCCCCCGCATGTTGCGAACGGCGAATTTCCTACCGATCCGGGTACGACTGGACCGTTCGTGCGGTCGGCCGATGGACATCGACGGATTCGGTGAGTAGCTTCCCGATACTGGCGCCTCCGAGTGGACTTCTCACGTCCGCCGGGCGCCCGCAACTTTCTGGGAGGCTGGTCGTGACGACCCGAAATCGGAGGTTCCATGCGCTCGCCCTGCCCGTCGCGGGGGTGCTCGCCCTCACCGGTGTGGGTGTCGCGACCGCCGCGAGCGCGCCGAGCGTGAGCGCCGACGCGCAGGCGGACGCCGCCGCGACGCAGGCGCTGCGGGGGCTGTCGCTCGAGCAGAAGGTCGGGCAGCTGTTCGTCACGTGGGTGAACGGCAAGACGGCCGACGAGGTGAACCCGAAGAACCAGACGGACTTCGGCGTCGACACCCCGGCCCAGGTCGTCCAGAAGTACCACCTGGGCGGGGTCATCTACTTCAACAACGACACCCGCGACAACTTCGACGACCCGGTCCAGGTCTCGAAACTTTCGAACGGCCTCCAGAAAGCCGCCATCACGAGCGGGGCGCACATCCCGCTGCAGGTCGGCGCCGACCAGGAGGGCGGCACGGTGACCCGGATGGGCGCGCCGGCGACCGAGTTCCCGAACGCCATGGCGATCTCGGCCGGGCGCGACACCGGCCGCGCGACGAAGGCCGCGACCATTCTCGGCCAGGAGCTGCGCGCCGTCGGCATCAACCAGGACTTCGCGCCCGACTCCGACGTCAACTCCAACCCCGTGAACCCGGTCATCGGCGTCCGCTCCTTCGCCGGGCAGCCGGGGCTGGCGAGCGACTTCGTCACCGCCGAGCTCAAGGGCTTCCGGAAGTCCGTCGCGGCGACGTCGAAGCACTTCCCCGGGCACGGCGCCGCGCCGACCGACAGCCACACCGGGCTGCCGCGCATCGACAGCACCGAAGCGCAGTGGCGGGCCACCGACGTGCCGCCGTTCAAGGCCGCCATCAAGGCCGGCGTGCCCTCGATCATGACCGCGCACATCCAGTTCCCCAGCCTCGACCCGTCGCTGGAGCCGGCGACGCTGTCGAAGCCGATCGTCACCGGAAAGCTGCGCAACGAGCTCGGTTACAACGGCGTTGTCATCACCGACTCGCTCGAGATGCAGGGCGTGCGCGAGATGCACAGTGACGCCGAAATCCCCGTCCTCGCGCTGAAAGCGGGCGTCGACCAGCTGCTCATGCCGGTGCACCTCGACGTCGCGATCAACTCGGTGATCAACGCCGTGAAGACCGGGGACATCCCGATGCAGCGGATCGACCAGAGCGTGCTGCGCGTGCTGAAGCTGAAGTTCGAGAGCGGCATCCTCTTCTCGCCGTTCGTCGACCCGAACCGGGTGATGAAGACCGTCGGTGTTCCCGCGAGCCTCAAGACCGCGCAGGACATCGCCGACCGCGGCATCACGGCGGTCGCGAACGACGCCGGTCTCCTGCCGCTGAAGCAGAAGCCCGCGACGGCGCTCGTCACCGGCTGGGGCGTCTCCACGACGACCACGCTCGCTCAGAAGCTGACCGCCCACGGCACCACCGCGACGGCGTACCAGACCGGCCAGGCCCCGACGGACACCCAGATCGCGCAGGCGGTCGCCAACGCCAAGAACGTCGACCTCGTCGTCGTGCTGACCAACAACATCGGCGGTTTCCCGCTGCAGACCAAGCTGCTCGACGCCCTCCAGGCCACCGGGAAACCGGTGGTCGCGGTCGCCGCGCAGATCCCGTACGACGCCGGTTACCCGACCACCGTGAAGACCTGGCTCGCCACCTACGGCTACATCACGCCGACCCTGGAGGCGCTGGCCAAGGTGATCCTCGGCGAGACGAAGCCGGTCGGGAAGCTGCCGGTCGACATCCCGGCGGGCGCCGACGTCACCACCGTGAAGTACCCGTTCGGCCACGGGCTGACGTGGTGAGCCTGAACCGGCGGCACTTCCTCGGCGCGGGCGCGCTGGCCGTCCCGGTCCTCGCGGGCGGCTCTGCGGTGGCCGGGGCGCAGCCCGAACCGGCCGAGGTGCAGACCCACGGCCGCGTCCTCACGGGCGCGGAGCAGCTGGCCGCGCAGGGCTGGCGGACGCTCAAGGGCCGCAAGCTCGGCGTCCTGTCTAACCCGACCGGCGTCCTGCTGAACGGCGACCACATCGTCGACTCGATGGTCGCGGCCGGCGTCAAGCCGGTCGCGGCCTTCGGGCCCGAGCACGGATTCCGCGGCAGCGCGCAGGCCGGCGGGTCCGAAGGCGACTACACGGACCCGCGCACCGGCGTGCCGGTGTACGACGCGTACGGCGTCGACGCGGCGAAGCTCGCTTCGCTGTTCACCAAGGCGGGCGTCGACACGGTCGTCTTCGACATCGCCGACGTCGGCGCGCGCTTCTACACCTACATCTGGTCGCTCTACACCGCGATGGTGGCCGCCGCCCAGGTCAAGGCGGCTTTTGTCGTGCTCGACCGGCCGAACCCGATCGGCGGCCGCCTGGCCGGCCCGGTGCTCGACCCGAAGTTCTCCTCCGGCATCGGCAAGAAGCCGATCGCCCAGCAGCACGGCATGACCGTCGGTGAGCTCGCGCGCTTCTTCGCCGAAGAGTTCCTCCCCGGCGAAGGCGTGAAGCTCGATCGCCTCGACGTCGTCCAGGTGCGCGGCTGGCAGCGGGACACGCAGTTCGCGCAGACCGGGCTGAACTGGGTGCTGCCGAGCCCGAACATGCCGACCCCGGACACGGCGCTCGTCTACCCGGGCACCGGCATGTTCGAAGGCACCGTGTTCTCCGAAGGCCGCGGCACCACCCGGCCGTTCGAGATCATCGGCGCGCCCGGGCTCGACTGGCGGTGGCGCGAGAAGCTCGAGGACCTCGCGTTGCCTGGCGCGAAGTTCCGCGAGATCTACTTCGTGCCGACGTTCAGCAAGTTCGTCAACCAGACCTGCGGCGGCGTGCAGGTGAGCGTCGCCGACCCGCGGGCCTTCGATGCGATCCGGACCGCGGTCGCCATGCTCGTCACGGCGAAGGCCCTGCACCCGGACGTCTTCGCCTGGCGGCCCGACAACTACATCGACAAACTCTCCGGGTCCGACCGGCTCCGGACGATGGTCGACGCCGGCGCGGGCGTCGACGAAGTCACCGGGGCCTGGCGCGCCGAGCTCGCCGAGTTCGACCGGAAACGTCGCCACTACCTGCTCTACCGCTGAGGGGGCGCTCGTGCGTGCTAGGAAGGTCATCGCCGCGGCCACCGGAGTGCTGGTCGCGCTGACCACGTTGACCTCGGGAGCCGGCGCCATCACCAGGCACGACGACGCGGGCCGCTTCGACCGGCCACAGCAGGGGTTCGCCCCGGCGTGGACGACCCTGCGCGACGCCAAGCCGAAAGAGGTGAACCTCGACCCGGCACCGATCAAGGCGGCCGAGGACTTCCTGGCGAGCTGGACGAAGCCGGACGCCACCGGGCACCCGCACTTCTCCGGCGCGGTCGGCCTGCTGGCCCACGACGGTGTGGTCGTCGACCGGTACGCCGTCGGCGGCGCGCTGCGGTACGCCGACGAGGCGGGCACCGAACTGCCGCCCGCGCAGCAGGTCCCGATGCGCAACGACACCATCTTCGACATGGCTTCGATCTCGAAGCTGTTCACCTCGATCGCCGTCCTGCAACTGGTCGAACGCGGGCAGCTCACGATCGACACCCCGGTGAGCCGCTTCTTCCCGGAGTTCGCGACCGGCGACAAGGCCGCCATCACGATCAAGATGCTGCTCACGCACGTCTCCGGGTTCGACGCCGACCCGATCCCGTCGCTGTGGGCCGGCTACCCCGACATCCCGTCGCGCCGGCAGGCGGTGCTCGACAGCCCGCTGAAGAACAAGCCGGGCACGACCTACCTCTACTCCGACATCAACCTGCTCACCCTCGGCTTCATCGTCGAGAAGCTGACCGGGCAGAGCCTCGACAAGGTCGTCCACGACCGGATCACCGCGCCGCTCGGCATGGTCGACACGGGGTACAACCCGCCCGCGTCGAAGCTGAACCGGATCGCCGCGACGGAGTTCGAGGCGAACCCGCCGCGCGGGATGGTGCGCGGCAGCGTCCACGACGAGAACGCGTGGTCGCTCGGCGGCGTCGCGGGGCACGCCGGGGTGTTCAGCACCGCGGGCGACATGGCGACGCTGGCCCAGACGATCCTCAACGGCGGCAGCTACCGCGGTCACCGGATCCTCGGCGAGCAGACCGTCCGGCAGATGCTGACGAACTACAACCAGCAGTTCCCGGACGACTCGCACGGCCTCGGCTTCGAGCTCGACCAGCCCTGGTACATGGGCGCGCTGGCCTCGCCGGTCACCGCGGGCCACACCGGGTTCACCGGAACGACGCTGGTCATCGACCCGGAGTCGCGCTCGTTCGCGATCCTGCTCACCAACCGCGTCCACCCGACGCGGAACTGGGGCTCGATCAACACCGCGCGTCAGGTGTGGGCGACGTCGCTGGCCAGGGCGATGGCGGTGAAACCGGCCGTCGGGAAGGACGCCTGGACGAGCACGCTGGGTAACGCCGCCGTCGCAACGCTGAGTACACGGCCTTTTACTACCCAAAGTGATCAAGCACGGGTGTCTTTCTACGCTTTCGTGGACACCGAGGGAGTTACTGATCCATTACAGCTGCAGGCGACCACCGACGGGGTGAACTGGCAACCGATCACGCTATCGGTATCGGGGCCGGGTGCACCCTCCGGAGATGTGACGTCGCTCTCCGGACACGGGCACCGTGCCTGGTGGAAGGCGAGCGGTGTGCTGCCGCAGGGCAGCTCAGTGGGCCTCCGGTGGCGTTACAGCACCGATCCGAACTACACCGGGCGCGGAGTTTCGGTCGACGGTGTGAAAGTCACCGAGAGCGGCCGATCACTCCTCGACGGTGAACGGAACCCCTCGGATTTTGTCGCTGAGGGTTGGCAGTTGAGCGCTCGGTGACGACCGGGTCGCTTGCTGTCGACTTTTCCCCGCACCACACCGTTCCAGAGCCGTTTGCATCGCGACACTAAGTTGCCAAGTCGTTAGCTTGAGCTCGTTAACAAGACCGACCTGGTTGGCGACTTTCTGGTCAGTGATTAATCGCAAATCCAGATCCGCAGACACGGACGGGTTGCGATAAGACCGAAGGGTGTGGGTAGCCTTGTCGCAGATGCCAACGGTTAGTAACTTTCCGACGGTGAGTGATACCGAATCCGTAGTCGGCACGGCACCGTCCGAAGCCGTGGCGGTCCAGCCGACCGCCCGGGACGCCGACGCCAGCCCGCTGGTGCGGATCCGGTCCCTGCTCCCCGGCCTGGCCCGCGCGGAGCAGCGCGTGGCCAAGGTGGTGCTGGAAGATCCCGCGCAGGTCGCGAGACGCAGCATCACCGAGGTGGCCCTGGCCGCCAACACGAGTGAGACGACGGTGACGCGCTTCTGCAAGGCGGTCGGCGTCGGCGGGTACCCGCAGCTGCGCATCGCGCTGGCCGCGGACACCGCCCGCACCGAGGCGCGCACCACGCGCAACCTCGGCGGCGAGATCGGCCCGGAGGACGACCTGGCCGCCGTGATCGGCAAGGTCAGCTTCGCCGACGCGCGTGCGGTCGAGGAGACGGCCGACCAGCTCGACGTCGCCACGCTGCAGCGGGTGATCGAGGTCGTCGCGAGCGCCGGTCGCGCCGACGTCTACGGCGTGGGCGCCAGCGCGTTCGTCGCCGCGGACCTGCAGCAGAAGCTGCACCGCATCGGCCGCGTGTGCTTCGCGTGGTCGGACACGCACATCATGCTCACCTCGGCCGCGGTGCTGAGCCCCGGTGACGTCGCGATCGGCGTCTCGCACACCGGCGCGACCACCGACACCGTCGAGGCGCTGCGGGTGGCCCGGGAGCACGGCGCGGTCACCATCGCCGTGACGAACTTCCCGCGATCCCCGATCACCGAGGTCGCCGACTACGTTTTGACCACGGCCGCCCGGGAAACCACGTTCCGTTCGGGAGCGACGGCGAGCCGCATCGCCCAGCTCACCGTCATCGACTGCCTGTTCATCGGCGTCGCGCAGCGGCACATGGACGCGTCGGTCAGCGCCCTGGACGCCACCCGGGACGCGGTCGGCTCGCACCGCCTGGGCGTCCGGCCGGACGGCCGCCGCCGGCCGCGGGAAACCGGCAAGTAATGACCATCGAAGATGTGAGGCGCATGATGACCGTCCCCACGCAGGCGGTGCACGTCGATTCGCCGACCGAGACCCGCAACCCCCGCACCACGGACATCGACCTGATGTCCACCGCGGGGATCCTGGGCGCGATCAACGCCGAAGACCGCACGGTCGCCGGCGCCGTCGCCGCCGTGCTGCCCCAGGTGGCGCGCGCGGTGGACTACGCGGTCGACGCCCTGCGGGCCGGCGGCCGGGTGCACTACGTCGGCGCGGGGACGTCCGGTCGTCTGGCGACGCTGGACGCGGCCGAGCTGGTGCCGACGTTCAACGTGCCGGCGGACTGGTTCATCGCGCACCACGCCGGCGGCGAGCGCGCGCTGCGCCAAGCCGTCGAAAACGCGGAGGACGACGACGGGGCCGGTGCCGCCGAGATGGCGGCCATGGTCCAGCCGGGCGACTTCGTGCTGGGGCTGACGGCGTCGGGCAGGACGCCGTACGTCTTGGGCGCGCTGCTGGCGGCCCAGCGCCAGGGCGCCCACACCGGCCTCGTGTCGGGCAACCCGAAGGCCGCCAAGCCGGCGGGGGTCGACGTGCTCATCGCCGTCGACACCGGCCCGGAGGCGATCGCCGGCTCGACCCGGATGAAGGCGGGCACGGCGCAGAAGATGATCCTCACGTCGTTCTCCACCGCGACGATGATCAAGCTGGGCCGGACCTACTCCAACCTGATGGTCAGCATGCGGGCGACGAACGCGAAGCTGCGCGGCCGGACCATCCGGATCCTGCAGGAAGCCACCGGCATGACGATGGCGGAGTGCTCGGACGCGCTGACCGAGGCCGGGGGCGACCTCAAGGTGGCGCTGGTGCACCTGCTCTCCGGGGAAGACGTCAAGAGCGCGGCGAAGGCGCTGCACGTCTCCGGCGGGCACGTCCGCAAGGCGCTCGACCTGGTGCACGTGCGCGCCGGCTGACGCGGACGGCGAGGACTCGCGGCGCGGGCTTCGCGCCGCGAGTGGGAGCGGTCAGGACGCCGCGTCGGAGATGCTCTTCGCTTCGCGCGCGCCCGATTCGAACGCTTCGCAACAGAACAGCAGCCACGCGCGGACGCCTTCGGGCGTCCCGCTCGCGAACCCTTCCGCGGTCTCGAGATACCGCGGCACCCGGCGGAAAAAGGCGACCTCCGGAACGCTCAGCGCTTTCGGGTCGAGCCCCGTCGCGACCATCGTCAGCCGGGCCGCCGCACGGGCGACGACGCCGTCGGCGCTGCCGAAAGGCTTGAGCGCCAACAGTTCCCCGTGCACGACCGCCGTCAGGACCGGGCCCGGCACCGACGTCGCGCCGGTCACCAGCTGGGCCAGCAGCTCCAGGCGGCCACCGCCGGAATGCGGGCGCCCCAAGGTATCCGGGTCGCTGACGAGGTCCGCCGCGGCGAGCACGTGCAGCCGCGCCAGGGCCTGCATCGGCGCGCGCCGCCACGTCGGCAGCAGCGTCTCCAGCGTCTCCGCGACCCGCAGCGCGCCGGCCAGGACCGGGTCGCCGACCGCGCCGTCGGCGGGCAGCTCCGGGTTCGCGCCCTCGATCCCGGCGGACGCGCGCGCCGCCCGCACCGAGGCTTCCGCCGCCGTCGCCGCGCCGCCGCGGAGGTTGGCCGGGAGGCGGTGCACCGCGAACACGGCGTCCTGCGCGGACTTCGCCGCCGCCGCGACGCCTTCGAGGTCGAGCAGGGGCTTCAGCGGGTCGTTCATGCGTCGAGAACCTGTCCTTCGCGCTTGACCACGGGCGGCAGCACCGACCACGGGAAGTTGATCCACTTGTCGGTGTACCGCCAGACGTACTCGCACTTGACCGTCGAGTGCGGCTTCTCGTAGACGACGGCCGAGCGGACCTCGGCGACGTGGTCGAGGCAGAAGTCGCGGACCAGCTTGAGCGTGGCGCCGGTGTCGGCGACGTCGTCGGCGATCAGCACCTTCTTGCTCGTGAGGTCGACGACGTTGGGCACCGGCGGCAGCATCACCGGCAGGTCGAGGCGCTGGTCGACGCCGGTGTAGAACTCGACGTTCATCACGTGGAGGTTCTTCACGTCGAGCGCGTACCCGAGCGCACCGGCGACGAAGAGGCCGCCGCGGGCGATGGACAGGACGAGGTCCGGCGCGAAGCCGTCGTCGGCGATGGTGTGAGCCAGTTCACGGCTCGCCGTGCCGAACAGCTCCCAGCTCAGCTCTTCCCGCTCTTCGGCCATCGAACTCGCCCTTTCGTCGTGGTTCAGCCGAGTTTAGGCAACGCCGAAGTGGCCCCTGGAGATGCTCGGAAATTGGCTATCAGGGAAAGCCAATGCCGATTCTACGATGATCACGTGAGCGACTGGAACGGACAACCCACCCTGGCCGGCGAGCACGTCCGCCTCGAACCGCTGGCGCGCGAGCACGCCAAGGGCCTGCTCGAAGCGGGCGCCGACCCGGGCATCTGGGCGTGGCTGAGCATCCGGCAGCCGGGGGATCTTCCGGCGGCCGAACGGATGGTCGAGCAGGCGCTCGCCGACCCCGCGCGCCGGGCGTTCGCGCAGATCGACGTCACCTCCGGGCGGGTCGCCGGGACGACGTCGTACTACCAGGTCGTCGAGCAGCACCGGATCCTCTCGATCGGGCACACCTGGATCGGCGCGGACTGGCAGCGCACCGGGCTGAACACCGAGTCGAAGCTGCTGCTGCTCACGCACGCGTTCGAAACCCTTGACGCGCAACGGGTTTCCTGGGAGACCGACATCCGCAACCTGCGCTCGCAACGCGCCATCGAACGGCTTGGCGCGCTTCGCGAAGGCATTCTGCGCGCGCACCGGATCCGGCCGGACGGGTCCTCGCGCGACACCGTCACCTATTCGATGCTGGCGCCGGAGTGGCCGGCGGCGAAGGCGCGGCTGAACGAACGCTTAGTCACCGGGACTCGCCTGCCTCGGTGAAACGGCCGTGCTACGTGGGTGCAACCTTTTACAAGGCGGACTAACGTCGCTAGCGTGCCGCTAGCCGTCATGTCGGCGCACTACAGGAGGCCTTGCAACCATGACCGAGCAGTCCCCAGCCCTGGACAACCTGCTCACCGAGAGCCGCACCTTCCCGCCCAGCGACGAATTCGCCGGCCAGGCCAACGCGAAGGCCGACCTCTACGCCGAGGCGGACGCCGATCGTGAAGCCTTCTGGGCCAAGCAGGCGGAGCGGCTGACGTGGGACACGAAGTGGACCACGGTACTGGACTGGACCAATGCGCCGTTCGCGAAGTGGTTCGTCGGCGGCAAGCTGAACGTCGCGTACAACTGCGTCGACCGGCACGTCGAGTCCGGCCACGGCGAGCAGGTCGCGATCCACTGGGTCGGCGAGCCGGGTGACACCCGGGACATCACCTACGCCGAGCTGAAGACCGAGGTCTCCCGGGCCGCCAACGCCCTGCTGTCGCTGGGCGTCACCGCCGGCGACGTCGTGGCGATCCAGCTGCAGATGGTCCCCGAGGCCATCTTCGCGATGCTCGCGTGCGCCCGGATCGGCGCGCTGCACAGCGTCGTCTTCGGCGGCTTCTCCCCGACCGCGCTGCGCGCCCGCGTCGACGACGCCGCCGCGAAGGTCGTGATCACCTCCGACGGCCAGTTCCGCCGCGGCAAGGCCGCGCCGATGAAGGCGAACGTCGACGAAGCGCTCGAAGGCGCCGAAAGCGTCGAGAAGGTCATCGTCGTGCGGCGCACCGGAGACCAGCTCGAGGGTGACGTCCCGTGGACCGACGGCCGCGACCTCTGGTGGCACGAGCTCGTCGACGGACAGTCCGAAGAGCACACTCCCGAAGCCTTCGACAGCGAGCACCCGCTGTTCATCCTCTACACGTCCGGGACGACCGGGAAGCCGAAGGGCATTCTCCACACGTCGGGCGGCTACCTGACGCAGACGGCGTACACGCACCACAACGTCTTCGACCACAAGGCCGGCGAAGACGTCTACTGGTGCACCGCCGACATCGGCTGGATCACCGGCCACAGCTACATCGTCTACGGCCCGCTCGCGAACCGCGTCACGCAGGTCGTCTACGAAGGCACGCCGAACACCCCGCACGAGGGCCGGCACTGGGAGATCATCCAGAAGCACAAGGTCTCCATCTACTACACCGCGCCGACGCTGATCCGCACGTTCATGAAGTGGGGCGCGGAAATCCCGGAGAAGTACGACCTGTCGTCGCTGCGGGTGCTGGGCTCGGTCGGCGAGCCGATCAACCCCGAGGCGTGGATCTGGTACCGCGAGAACATCGGCGCGGGCCAGGCGCCGATCGTCGACACGTGGTGGCAGACCGAAACCGGCGCGATCATGATCTCGCCGCTGCCGGGCGTCACCTCGACCAAGCCGGGCTCGGCGCAGAAGGCGCTGCCGGGCATCTCGGCGAAGGTCGT
This sequence comes from Amycolatopsis sp. NPDC104863, assembly GCF_055582965.1. Classification (NCBI taxonomy): domain Bacteria; kingdom Bacillati; phylum Actinomycetota; class Actinomycetes; order Pseudonocardiales; family Pseudonocardiaceae; genus Amycolatopsis; species Amycolatopsis sp. NPDC104863. The sequence goes on along the minus strand of NZ_JBVJOW010000004.1, from coordinate 404,578 downwards.
CGACGACACCGGCACCGAGGTCGGGCACGGCGGTGGCGGGTACCTGGTGCTCGACCAGCCGTGGCCGTCGATGCTGCGCGGCATCTGGGGCGACGAAGAGCGCTACAAGGAGACGTACTGGTCGCGTTTCAAGGACCAGGGCTTCTACTTCGCCGGCGACGGCGCGAAGTACGACAACGACGGCGACATCTGGCTGCTCGGCCGCGTCGACGACGTGATGAACGTGTCCGGCCACCGCATCTCGACGACCGAGGTCGAGTCGGCGCTCGTCTCGCACCCGACGGTGGCCGAGGCCGCGGTCGTCGGCGCGACCGACCCGACGACCGGGCAGGGCATCGTCGCGTTCGTCATCCTCCGCGGCAACGCCGTCGACGGTGGTGAAGAGGCCATCCAGGCGCTGCGCAACCACGTCGCGAAGGAGATCGGGCCGATCGCTAAGCCGCGGCAGATCATGGTCGTGCCGGAGCTGCCGAAGACGCGCTCGGGCAAGATCATGCGCCGGCTCCTGCGCGACGTCGCGGAGAACCGGCAGGTCGGCGACGTCACCACGCTGGCCGACTCGTCGGTGATGGACCTGATCTCGTCGGGCCTGCAGTCGGGCAAGTCCGAGGAGTGAGCTAGCGTCTTCGTGTCAGAGCCCTTCCGGCTTCGTCCGGGAGGGCTCTGTCATGACACCCCGCGCGGCGCGCGTCGAACGCATGTTCTACACTGTGCCGCGAACCACACCCCCTTCCCGGGCAAGGAGACGACACGACGATGACCGTGGATGTCCTGACGCACGACGAGGAAACGGCTTCGGCTACCCCTGAGGCGCCCGCCGTTGCCACTGACGAGGCGACGACCGTCACCGAGTCCGCGTCCACCTCTTCTCCGGAGGACTCGGCCCCGGCCGAGCCCGCCGCCGAGGAGGCCCCCAAGCCCAAGCGCGGCCGCCCGAAGGGTGCGGCGACCGCGTCGACGGCGAAGAAGACCCGCACGGTCGAGCTGATCCTGACCGTCACCGGCACGGCCGACGGCGAGTGGCAGGCCGAGCTGAAGAACGGCTCGAAGTGGGTCGCGAAGGGCCTGGAGATCCCCGCCGCCGCGGTGTCGCGCGCGGCGAAGGAGCTGCACTCCGACCTGTCCGGCCCGATCGACGAGGTGATCAACCAGGCCCGCGAAGCGCAGGCCGCGAAGGTCGCCGCGCTGGAGGCCGAGCTCGAGAAGGCCAAGCAGGCCCTCGCCGAGCTGGACGGCTGAGGCTTTACTGGTAGAAGCGCCCGGTTCCGCGTTCCGCGGGGCCGGGCGTTTCGCTTTCCGCGGGTGGCTCGCGTGCTTGAAGGGTCGACGCGCGTGATCAGAGGGGTCGACACGCGTGTCTGGAGGGTCGACTCACCCCGTGAGGGGTGCGGTCAGCCGCCCTCTGCGCGGGCGTTGAAGTCGTCCAGCGGCATTTTCGGCTCAGGCGATCGGCGGGCGGCCCGGCAGGGGTGACTTGAACTCCACCCACATGGCGTCCGTCAGCGCCTCCACGTGGTGGTCCACCCCGCGGGGGTGCAGCACCGAATCCCCCGGCTCCAGCACCGCCTCGACGCCGTCCACCGCGCCGCGGAGTTTGCCGGACAGGACGTAGACGATCGAGTCGTGGTCGTGCGCGTGGGGCGGGGATGCCACGCCCGCCGGGTAGTGGATCAGGTACGCCAGGCCGCTCGACGCCGTCTCCAGCAGGCGGAACCGGCCTTCGCCGCCGTGGAGCGGCAGGCCCTCGACCGTCACCAGCGGCTGCCACACTTGCTCGTCCATACCGCCATGATGACCCAGAACCGCTGAGTCCACACAGGACCGAGTTAGGCAAGGCACGCGTTATTTAGGCGAACCTGACCCAAATCGGAGGTCTCGCCACGATTCTCCGTTCGTGTTTCACTGGTTTCCGTGACCGACACCGACACCGCCGTGCAGCACGCCCACGAGCCGCACGAAGACCTGGGCGGGAAGCTGAACTGGTTGCGGGCCGGGGTGCTCGGGGCGAACGACGGGATCGTGTCGGTCGCCGGGATCGTCGTCGGGGTCGCCGGCGCGACCACCGAGAGCACCACGATCCTCACCGCCGGCATCGCCGGGCTCGTCGCCGGGGCCTTTTCCATGGCCGGCGGGGAATACGTGTCCGTGAGCACCCAGCGCGACACCGAGCAGGCGCTGCTCCGGCTGGAAAAGCAGGAACTGAAGACGATGCCGGAGGCCGAGGAGCGCGAGCTCGCCGGCATTTACGAAGAAAAGGGCCTTTCGCCCGATCTGGCGAGCCAGGTCGCCCGCGAACTGACCGAAAAGGACGCCCTCCACGCGCACGCCGAGGCCGAGCTCGGCATCAACCCGGACAACCTGACGAGCCCGTGGCAGGCGGCGTGGGCGTCGCTGATCGCGTTCTCCGTCGGCGCGCTGCTGCCGATCCTGTCCATCGCCTGGGCCGGCGTCTCCCTGCGGGTGTGGGCGTGCGCGGCCGCGGTCGTCGTCGGCCTCACGCTGACCGGATGGGTCAGCGCGAGGCTCGGCGACGCACACGTGGGGCGCGCGATCCTGCGCAACGTCGGGGTCGGCGCCCTCACGATGGTGGTGACCTACTTCGTCGGGGTGATCTTCGGTGTCACCGTGGGCTAGTGCACGCCCTTCATCAGCTTGCGGATGAACGGGATGCCCAGGAACAGCAGGATGCCGACACCGATCGCGACGCCGCCGACCGTGCTGAAGTACGGCGCCTCGTCGTCGACGGAGTAGTACTCGGCGAGCTTGCCGGACATCGCGGTGCCGAACGAGATCGACAGGAAGTTCAGCGCCACCATCTGCGTCCGGAACGCCGCCGGCGCGAGCTTCGTCGACAGCGACAGCCCGACCGGCGACAGGCACAGCTCGGCGATCGTGAAGACGAACAGGATGCCGACCAGCGCGAGCATCGGGCTCGCGTTCTTGCCGCTGCCCACCATCGGCAGGAACAACAGGAACGCCGCGCCCATCAGCACCGTGCCGAGCACGAACTTCATCGGCGTCGACGGCTGGCGCTCGCCGAGCTTCGTCCACAGCGCCGCCAGCACCGGGGCGAACACGATGATGAACACCGGGTTGATCGAGTTGACCCAGGGCACCGGCAGCTCCCAGCCGAACAGGTTCCGGTTCAGCCGCTGGTCGGTGTAGGCCGCGACGACCGTGAACTGCTGCTGGTACAGCGAGAAGAACACCGCGCTGGCGATGAACATCGGGATGAACGAGAAGACCCGGCTGCGCTCGTCCGAGGTGATCTTGCGGCTGGTCAGGATGACGAGGAAGTAGATCACCGAGATCACGCCGACCACGATGACGACGACGTCGGCGAGGTTGCCCGGGTTCACGACGCCGGTCATGACCAGCACCAGGATCGCGGCGACCAGCAGGACGGCGGCGCCGACGGCCAGCAGGCGCTGCGACGACGGCAGCGGGTTCGGCACCTCCCTGGCCTTGTCGCCGAGGTTCTTGCGGCCGAGCGTGTACTGGCCCAGGCCGAGCGCCATGCCGATCGCGGCGAGGCCGAAGCCGAGGTGGAAGCCGACCTCCGTCTGCGCGAGCCCGGTCAGCAGCGGCCCGACAAAACCGCCGAGGTTGACGCCCATGTAGAAGATCGTGAAGCCGGCGTCGCGCCGCTCGTCACCTTCGGCGTAGAGCGTGCCGACGATCGCCGTCGCGTTGGACTTCAGCCCGCCACTGCCGACCGCGACGCACACGAGACCGATGCCGATCCCGGTCAGGCCCGGCAGCAGCGCCAGGCTGATGTGGCCGATCATGATCAGCACGGCGCTGTAGAACAGCGTCCGTTCGGAGCCGAGCAGCCGGTCGGCGACCCACGCGCCGATGACGGCGGACAGGTACACCAGGCCGCCGTACGCGCCGACGATGCCGAGCGCGGACTCCTGCGCCAGGCCCAGCCCGCCCTGTTCGACCTTGTAGTACAGGTAGATCGGCAGGATGCCGAGCATCCCGTAGTAGGAGAAGCGCTCCCACATCTCGACGCCGAAGAGGTTCGCCAGCCCTCGTGGGTGCCCGAAGAACCTCGTGTCCTGCTGGACCTCGGTGGAGGTGCTCACAACTCTGTCTTCCTTTGTCTCGGACTTCGTTGTCGCTTGGCATGCTATGAGCACACCGTGTGACCCACCACCGGCACCCGATGTGGCGGTGGCCATAACGGTCCGTGACAAAGAGGGATTAAAATAATGTCAAGGTGCGCCGGGAAGCCTGGTCGGCAACAGTGACCAGCGACCCCAGGAGCTGCCGTGTCCCGTCCGTTGAGCGAGTTCGCGCGTTACCTGCGCACCGAAACCACCGGCGGTCTCATCCTGCTCGCCGCGACCGCCGTCGCCCTGGTCTGGGCCAACTCCCCGCTGCGCGACAGCTACCACGCGCTGCGCGACTTCCGGCTCGGCCCGGAGTTCCTGCACCTGAACCTGACGATCGGTGACTGGGCCAAGGACGGCCTGCTCGCCCTCTTCTTCTTCGTCGCCGGGCTGGAGCTCAAGCGCGAGCTCGTCGTCGGCGAGCTGTCGCGGTTCAAGCAGGCGATCCTTCCGGTCGTGGCCGCGATCGGCGGCATGGTCGTGCCCGCGCTCATCGCGCTGAGCGTCGGCTGGGGGACGCCGGGCATCGACCGGGCCTGGGCGATCCCGGTCGCCACGGACATCGCGTTCGCGCTCGGGGTGCTCGCGCTGACCGCGTCGAACCTGCCCTCGAGCGCGCGGGTCTTCCTGCTGTCGCTGGCCGTCGTCGACGACCTCGGCGCGATCGTCGTGATCGCCGTGGTGTTCACGACCGGCTTCGACCTCGTCGCGGTGGCCGTCGCCGTGGTGGCTCTCGCGCTGTACGCCTACCTGCAGCACCGCCGCGTCCGGACGCCGTGGCTGTACGTGCCGCTCGCGCTCGTCACCTGGGTCGCGGTCCACTCGGCGGGCGTCCACGCGACGATCGCCGGGGTCGCGCTGGGCCTGCTCACCCGCGTCCGCCCCGACGAAGGCGAGGCCGAAGCGCCCGCGTTGCGGCTCGAGCACCGGCTGCAGCCGTGGTCGGCCGCGGTGGCCGTGCCGGTGTTCGCGCTGTTCGCGGCCGGGATCTCGGTCAGCGGTGACGCGCTCGGCGAGGTGTTCACGACGGCGTTGCCGCTCGCCGTGCTCGCCGGGCTGCTGGTCGGCAAGGTCGTCGGGATCCTCGGCGCGAGCCTGCTCGCCGTGCGCCTCAAGCTCGCCGAAAAGCCGCACGGGATGGGCTGGCGCGACCTGGGCGCATTGTCCGTGCTCGGCGGGGTCGGGTTCACCGTCAGCCTGCTGATCGCCGACCTCGCGCTGCCGGCCGAGGCGAGCGAACTGGCCAAGGCCGCGGTGCTGATCGCCTCCGGGATCGCCTCCCTGCTCGCGGCCGCGCTGCTGCTGCGGCGCAGCCGGGTGCACGCCCGGGCAGATTGATCGCGACACTCGCGTACTCCGCCGCGCCCGCTCCAGGGCGTCATGGCACGATGACCCGGTGAGCAGCCCCAAGCACGAACGCATCGGCCCCGACGGCGTGGGGGCCGTGCCTTACCTCCCGCTGTCCTCCGACTCCGACATCCCCGGCGACCATTCGATCGGCAGGCTCGTCGGCGACGCGACCCAGCACATCTCGACCCTGGTCAGGGCCGAGATGGAGCTCGCGAAGTCCGAGCTGGTCGGCGAGGTGAAGAAGGGCCTCAAGGGCGCCGTCTACTTCCTGATCGCACTGACGGTCTTCCTGTACAGCACCTTCTTCCTGTTCTTCTTCGCGGCCGAGGGGCTGGCCCAGTGGCTGCGCTACCGCTGGATCGCCTTCGGGATCGTGTTCGTCCTGATGCTGCTGGTCGCGGGCGCGGCCGGGTTCCTGGGCTACCGCAAGGTGAAGAAGTTCAAGGCGCCGGAGCGGACCATCGCCAGCGTCAAGGAGACCGCCGCCGCGCTCAAGCCGCAGAAGGCGCCCGACGCCGACTTGACCACCACGCGCGACTGAGTTCGTTGCCCGCGTCCCCCGATCCGTCGACCGTCCGGCTCGACGGCCCGTGGGCGCACCGCGACGTGTCCGCGAACGGCATCCGGCTGCACGTCGCCGAGCTCGGGGACGGCCCGGTCGTGGTGCTGCTGCACGGCTTCGCCGAGTTCTGGTGGACCTGGCACCACCAGCTGCGGGCCCTGGCCGACGCCGGGTTCCGCGCGGTCGCCGTCGACCTGCGCGGGTACGGCGACTCGGACAAGCCGCCCCGCGGGTACGACGCGTGGACGCTCGCCGGTGACGTCGGCGGGCTGGTCAAGTCCCTCGGCGCGCGCCGCGCGCACCTCGTCGGGCACGCGTGGGGCGGCATGCTCGCCTGGACCGTAGCCTCGCTGCACCCGCGGCTCGTCTCTTCGGTGACGGCGATCGGCGCGGCCCACCCGCTCGCCCTGCGGTCCGGCGCGGCTCGCCCGTGGGGTGGCCAGGGCCGCGCGGCCGGGCACCTCTTCCGCTTCCAGGTGCCGATGGCGCCGGAGAAGTGGCTGGTGAAGAACGACGCCCAGGCCGTCGAGGACCTCTTCGCCGGCTGGGCCGGCCACGACTGGCAGTCCACTTCGGACTTCACCGAGAGCGTCGGGGCCTTCCGGCAGGCGATGCTCGTGCCCGGGGTCGCGCACAGCGCCCTCGAGTACTACCGCTGGGCGTTCCGCGCGCAGTTCCGCGGGGAGGGCCGCCGCTTCACCGACGCCGTCGCCACCCGGATCACGGCGCCGACCCTGCAGCTGCACGGCGCCGACGACACCTGCATCCTGCCCGAGACGGCGACGTCGTCGGTCCGCTGGGCGGGCCCGCACGCCGAGCCGGAGGTCTGGCCGGGCGTCGGGCACTTCCCCCACCTCGAGGTCCCGGACCGCACGTCGACGGCCCTGGCGGACTTCCTCAGTCGAGCGTGATGGCGTTCTTCGCCCGCTCCACGGACTCCTCCGCCGGGCCACCGGTCGGGTTTTCCGTCGCCAGCGCCTGGTTGAGCGCGACGAAGGGCCGCATCCGACGCTCGTAAGCCGCGAAAGCTGCTTCGTGTTCCGAGCGGCCCAGCTCCTGAGCGAGGACGTACGCGCCGACCAGCGCCAGGCTCGTGCCCTGGCCGGACAGCGCCGACGCGCAGTAGCCCGCGTCGCCGACCAGCGCGACCCGGCCCGCCGACCAGCGGTCCAGGTGGATCTGCGCCATGGCGTCGAAGTAGAAGACGTCCGCTCCGGCCATCGCCTCCAGCAGTTTCGGCACCTCCCAGCCGACCCCGCCCAGCCGCTCGGTGACGAGCCGTTTCTGGCTCTCGACGTCCAGCCGGGGCAGCGGGTCCGACCCGAAACCGAGGGTCACGCGCAGCTCGGTGTTGTCCCGCACCGGGTAGGCGACCCCGCCGGTCTCCTCGTGCCGGAACCAGACCTGCCAGTCCTCGAGCCCCAGGAAGTTCGGCGCCGGGAAGATCGCCAGGTACTGACCGAGGTGCGTGCTGAACCGTTCCTCCGGCCCGAAGGCCAGCCGCCGCACGGCCGAGTGCAGGCCGTCGGCGCCGACGACCAGGTCGAACGTCCGGAAGCCGGCGTGCTCGAACTCGACGCGCACACCGTGCGGCTCCTCGGTCAACGCCGTGATCGAGTCGCCGAAGACGTACTCGGCGTCGGTCGCCTCGCGCAGGATGTCGACGACGTCGTCGCGGAGCACCTCGAAGTCGTCGCTGTCGAGGCGTCCGCTGCTGTAGGTGAACTCCTCCGAGCGGAACAGCTCCTGGCCGTCGCCGTCCACCACCGACATCCCGCGCATCCGCGTCCGCCGGGCGCGCAGCCGGTCACCGAGGCCCATCCGGTCGACGACGTCGAGCGCGGCCCCGCGCACGTCGATCGCCTGGCCGCCACGCCGCGGACCGGGCGAGCGCTCCACGACCGTCACGGCGAAGCCCTGGCGCGCCAGGAACCAGGCCGTGGTCAGGCCGGCGACGCCGGCCCCCGAGATCAGCACGTTTCGCATCTTTCCTCCAGAGTCGTACGCTTGCCTGCACCACACTGGAGTCGACGCAGCTCGAAGGCCAGATCTGTACTAGCACAGATTGCCTGCTGTACTAGGTCAGGAGACGCCGTGAAGTACACCGCCATCGCCGACGACCTGCGTGGCCGCATCACGCGTGGCGAGCTCCCGCCGGGCGCGCGGGTGCCCTCGACCCGGCGGCTCGCGGCCGACCACGGCGTCGCGCCGGCGACCGCGGCCAAGGCGTTGGCCCTGCTCGGCCAGGAAGGCGTGGTGCGCGCGGAGCCGCGGTCCGGCACGGTGGTCGCCGAGCGGGACCGCCGCGGGGGCGGTCACCGGGGGCTGACGCGCGACCGGATCGTCCGGACGGCGATCGACATCGCCGACGCGGAAGGCCTGGCCACGCTCTCGATGCGCGCGGTCGCCGCCCGGCTCGGCGTCGCGGCCATGGCGCCGTACCGGTATGTGAGCGGCAAGGACCAGCTCGTGCTGCTGATGGCCGACGCGGCGTACGGCGAGCGCGGTTACCCCGCGACTCCGTCCGGGGGCTGGCGCGAACGGCTGACGCTCGGCGGCCGGACGCTCTGGTCGCTCTACCGGCGGCACCCGTGGCTGGCCCAGCTCGCGCCGCTCACCCGGCCGCTGCCGCTGCGCAGCCTCGCGACGCACGCCGAGTGGGCGCTGTCGGCGCTGTCCGAGTTCGACGTCGACGCGGCGACGCTGTGCGACCTGCACGTCCTGTTCTTCAGCCAGATCCAGGGCCTGGCGATCCACCTCGAGCGCGAGCAGCACGCGCAGGCCGCGTCCGGGCTCTCCGAGGAGCAGTGGATGGACCACCAGGCGCCGGCGATGGTCACCATGGTCGACGGCCACCCGGTCTTCGCGAAGATGCTGACCGAGCTGGGCGAGACCGGGTACGACCTCGTCCTCGACGACGTCTTCGAGTCCGGGATGCGGGCCCTGCTGGACGGCCTAGCGCTGCGGTACGGGCGTTAGGCGGCGCAGGAACCGGTGGAGACGTTCGTCGTCTGCGACGGCGCCGCGTCGACCTCGGCCCGCACCTGCTCGGCCGTCAGCGTGAACCCGGTTTCGGGGTCCTCGACCGCCGCCCCGAAGACGACGCCGATGACCTGGCCGTCCGGGGTCACCATCGGGCCGCCCGAGTTGCCGCTGCGGATCTCGGCGCGGACCGTGAAGACGTCCCGCTGCACGGTGTTCGCCTCGTAGATGTCCGGGCCGCGCAGGTTGATCCGGCCGCGCACGCGGGCCGGCGTCGCGCGGTAGGGGCCGTCGAGCGGGTAGCCGAGCACGATGGCGCTGTCGCTCGCCCGGGCCGTCTCGGCCGCGAACTGCAGCGCCGGGGCCCGCAACCGCGGCACGGCGAGCACGGCGATGTCGACCTCGGGGTCGAAGTAGACGACGCGCGCCGGGTAGTCGCCCTGCGTCGTCTCGATGCCGACGGTGTCGGTGCCCGCCACGACGTGCGCGTTCGTCATCACCCGCTGCGGCGCGATCACGAACCCGCTGCCCTCCAGCGAGCGGGAGCACGAGCTGGCGCTGCCGCGGATCTTGACCACGCTGCCGTGCAGCTGCTGGACGGTCGCGCTGGTCTGCAGGGCCGGGTCGGGCGGCGACGTGTCCGCCGTCGGGGCCTTCTCGAACGGGTCCATGATGGACGGGAAGCCGGACGCGTCGAGCAGCTTGCGCAGCTGGCTCGGGAAGCCCTGGGCGGCCTCCGGCATGGTGTCGTTGACCTTGCCGAGCACCACCGAGTTGTTGATCGCCTTGGCCAGCCCGGGCAGGCCGGACACGGTGGTCAGCGGGGTCGCGATCAGCCACGCCACCACGAAGACGACCACGGCCTGCACGATCGCGCCGAGGGTCTTGTCGATGCCGGAGAGCTTGTCCGGGTTGATCTTCTGCCGCAGCTTGCGGCCGACGTAGACGCCGATCGCCTCGCCGAACGCGACCAGGAACACCACGGTCGCGACCGCGAAGGCGACCTTCCACACCGGGTCGTCGAAGAACGAGACGACCACCGGCGCGAGCTTGATCCCGGCGATGGCGCCGAGGACCACGCCGACGAGCGACGGCAGCGCGACGATCACCCCCTGGTATGCGCCGGACACCGCCGCCAGCACGGCCAGCAGCAGCACCAGCACATCGACCCAGTTCACGTCGTCACTCCCCGCCTTGCAGTCGCGCCTGGAACGCAGCCAGCGCCTCGTCGAGATCCCGGACGTCGCCCGAGTCCCATTCGCGCTCCCAGCCTCCCAGGCCGAGGAGGACGGACAGCAACCCGGCGGTGAACCCCCAGACGAACAGGCCACCGACCTCGAAGGCCGGGCCCTTCCACGGCATGCCGGCCTTCTGGATCATGAACCGGTTCGCCGGGTCGACCAGGTCGGCGATGGCGACGCGCGCGACGGACGCCGTCTCGGCCGGGTCGACCGCGTGCACCGGCGACGGCTCCGCCCAGTGCGCCAGCACCGGCGTCACGGCGAACCCGGACACCGGGACGAACAGCTCGGGCAGCACCGCGACCGGGCGGACGCCGGCCGGGACGACCCCGGTTTCTTCCTCGGCCTCGCGCAGCGCGGTGCCGACGGGCCCGCCGTCACCGTCCTCGGCGCCGCCGCCCGGGAAGGCGACCTGGCCGGCGTGCGAGCCCAGCGTGTCGGCACGGCGTTGCAGGAGGACGTCCGGCTCGCCGTCGGCCTCGCGCTCGCCGAAGAGGATGAGCACGGCGGCGGGGCGCGTGTAGGCGTCTTCGGGCGGGCTGAACCGCGTGAACGTCTTCGAATCGACCTCGGCGCTCACCTTCACGAGCGGCCGGAGCCACTCGGGCACCGACTCCGGCTCGACCAGTGGTCCGATCACGATGCCCCCTCGACTGCCGCGCGCACCTGGTCAGTGTTCCCGAACGTGCGGGGATTCGCGATGAACCGCACCTCGCCCGCGGCGGTGACCAGATAGGACGCCGGGAGCGCCGACGGCACCTTCAGCGCCGTCCGGACGGGCCCGGCCGGCCCGTCCCCGTCGAACACCGACGGTAGGTGCACGCCCAGCTTCGCCAGGAGGTTCAACCCGTCCTCGGCCGGGCTCTGCACCTGGACACCGAGCACGCGCACCGCGCCGGGCTGCTTCGCGTAGTCCTGGAGCACGGGCAGCTCGGTCCGGCACGGCTGGCACCACGACGCCCACACGTTGACCAGCACCGGAGCCCCGGCCAGCGCGCGCCCGACGTCGACGCTCGCGCCGTCGCCGAGGCAGTCCGCCTTGACGCCGTCGAGCTGCTTCACCGGCTGGGCGGGCCCGGGCGCCGGGCACGGCTGGAGCGCCGCCGCCGACCGCGCGGGAGCGAGGTCGGCCGCCGGTTTCGCGGCGGAGTCGTCACCCCCGCGGGGCAGCAGCGCGACGATCAGCGCCACCGCCACCACGGCGGCGGCCAGCGCCCATTTGGTGACGGTTGTCACCGGGGCGCCGCCAGCGCCAGGATGTGGTCCTTTTCGACACCCTTGACCAGTTTCGCGGCTTCCTCGAACCCGGTCGGGCCGGTGCCGTACGACGGGCAGTCCCTGGCCAGCGGGCAGGCGCCGCAGGCGGGCTTCTTGGCGTGGCAGACGCGGCGGCCGTGGAAGATCACCCGGTGGGAGAGCATCGTCCACTCCTTGCGGGGGATCAGCTCGCCGACCGCGTGCTCGACCTTGACCGGGTCGTCCTCCGCCGTCCAGCCCCAGCGCCGGACCAGCCGGCCGAAGTGGGTGTCGACGGTGATGCCCGGGACGTCGAAGGCGTTCCCGAGCACGACGTTGGCGGTCTTGCGGCCGACGCCGGGCAGCGTGACGAGGTCGGTCAGCTTCGCCGGCACCTCGCCGCCGAAGCGTTCGACCAGCGCCGCACCGAGCCCCATCACGGAGTTCGCCTTGGCCCGGTAGAAGCCGGTGCTCCGGAGGTACTCCTCCAGCTCGGTGCGGTCGGCGCCCGCGTAGTCGGCGGCGGTCTTGTAGCGCTGGAACAGCGCCGGCGTGACGAGGTTCACCCGCACGTCGGTGGTCTGCGCGGACAGCACGACCGCGACCAGCAGTTCCAGTGGCGTGGTGAAGTCGAGCTCGCAGTGGGCGTCGGGATACACGTCGTCGAGGCAACGCTTCATCCGCCTGGCGCGTCTCACCAGAGCTAACCGGCTTTCACCAGCGCCCTCTTGGGGGGCGTTCGTGGTGGCAGGTGGCACCCCGATAGCCTACGGGCGCCGTCGGACGAGCCGGTCAGTGCACCGGTGGACGTCACGACACGCCAGAGCGGACTCGGCGCAGTTCACGGCCGCCATGAGCGAGGATCTGGAGTAGATGCTTTTCATCGAGTGTTTCGGGGTCCGGTCATGACCGTCTGGTTCGTCATCCTGGTCCCCTTGGTGATCATGTTCTTCGCGCTGTTCATGGAGCGCGTCGAAAGCCGGCTCAAGCACGTCGCGGTGCAGGAGAACGAGGTCGAAGAGTTCCTCGAGCAGGCGCAGCCCAACGAGGTCAGGGCGCTCTACGGGCACGGCATCGGCCGTGCGCTGGAGCTGTTCCGGCTGCGTAGGCTGGGCGGACGGGCAGCCAGGCTACGCGCGCGTCGCGTGCGGAGTTAGGCTCCACGTTCGAACGAGATCATCTGGCGGTCGCGCGCGTCCGGCAGGCGATCTCGGTCGTACGCCCTAGACTGACGCGCAAGTGATTGGCGTCACGCTCTGCGACCGACGCCGAGCGTGATCGTTTCTCGACGAGGAGGCACCCGAGGTGGACGAAACCCTGGCCCGTGCGGGCATTTTCCAGGGTGTGGAGCCGGCAGCGGCGGAGGCGCTGGCCCAGACCTTGGAATCCGTGGAGTTCCCCCGCGGCCATGTCATCTTCAACGAGGGTGAGCCCGGCGACAAGCTGTACATCATCCAGTCCGGCAAGGTGAAGATCGGCCGCAAGTCCCCGGACGGCCGCGAGAACCTGCTGGGCATCTTCGGCCCGTCCGACATGTTCGGCGAGCTGTCCATCTTCGACCCCGGCCCCCGGACGTCGAGCGCGACCACGGTCACCGAGGTCCGCGCGGTCACCATGGACCGCCCGGCCCTGCGGCAGTGGATCTCGACCCGCCCGGAGATCGCCGAGCAGCTGCTGCGCGTGGTCGCGCGCCGCCTGCGCCGGACCAACAACATGGTCGCGGAGCTGATCTTCACCGACGTCCCGGGCCGCGTGGCGCGGGCGCTGCTGCAGCTCGCGCAGCGGTTCGGCAGCCAGGAGGCGGGCCTGCTGCGGGTCACGCACGACCTGACGCAGGAAGAGATCGCCCAGTACGTCGGCGCCTCGCGCGAGACCGTCAACAAGGCGCTCGCCGACTTCGCGCACCGCGGCTGGCTGCGGCTCGAAGGCAAGAGCGTGCTGATCCTGGACCCGGAGCGGCTCGCCCGCCGGGCTCGCTGAGTTCTTCCACCGAGTAAGGCCCCTCACCCGTCCGGGCGAGGGGCCTTACTTGGTGTGCACCCAAAACAAAGAGCCGGGCGCCACCCCCGACGTGGCGCACCGGCTCTTCGTTGTTGCGCGGACCATCCCCCGACGATCCGCGCTCCCCGCCCTCCGGACCAGGCCCCGACCCATATGCCGGAGGGAGCTGGGTTCTGTGCTGTTGTTCAACCATCACGGCCCATACCCACGAATTCAAGGCCATTCACTCTCAAGGACGCCGTGGGGGCCGTTTTGTTGCACGGGTTCACGGAGAATATCGCGAGTGTTACCTGATCGAGACCTCGCGTGCTCCACCTCCAGTTTGCCGGTGACGCACCTGACCGTCAAATAACTGGTACTTGCGTACCACTCTGCGGCATACTCGTCCTGTGTCCCACTCCGAAGGTCGTACCTCCCTGGCCGACTACCGCAGCGCGCTGACGACCCGCGCGGCCCGGCGGCCCGCTGTCGCGTCCGTGCTCGCCCGGCTGCCGATCGCCATGATCGGCATCTCGGCGCTGCTCTACGTCCAGCGCGAGACCGGTTCCTTCGCCGCCGCCGGGCTCGTCTCGGCCGGTTCACTCGTCGGGGTGTCGGTGGGCGCGGTGATCCAGGGCCGGCTGATCGACCGCTTCGGCCCGACGCGGCCGCTGCTCGTCGTCGCGGTCACCCTGGCGTTGTCGATGACCGCGCTGGTGACGGCGATCGAGTCGCACGCGCCGACGGCCGTGCTGGTCACGCTCGGCGCGCTCACCGGCCTGTCGGAACCGATGGTCGGCTCGGCGTCCCGGGCGCTGTGGACCCGCCTGCTGCCCCCGGGCGGCCCGCGCAACGCGGCGTTCTCGTACGAGGCGATCAGCATGGAGGTGTTCTTCATCCTGGGGCCCGGCCTGGCCGGCCTGCTGGTCATGGCGCCGTGGGCGGGCACCGGCCTGGTGCTGGGCGTGGCCCTGCAGTTCACCGGCGCGGTGCTGTTCGCATTGAGCCCGGCGGTGCGCTCGTGGGGCCCGGCTTCTTCGTCGTCGGCGTCGCTCCTGGGTGCGCTGGCGAGCCCCGGCATGCGGACGCTGGCGCTGGCCGCGCTCGGCTTCGGCGTCGTGATCGGCTTCGTCGAGGTCGCGGTCCCGGCGTCGGCGACGGAAGCCGGGCACGCGTCGGTCGGTGGGTTGCTGCTGTCGGCGTGGTCGCTGAGCTCGGTGGCGTTCGGCGTGGCGTACAGCCTGCGGCCGTGGCCGCGCCGGCTGGGCCTGCGCCTGCCGATGCTGCTGGGCGCGTTCGGCGCGCTGGTGGCCCTGCTCGCGTGGCCGTCGTCGCTCTGGGGTCTCGCGGTGATGATGCTGCTGGCGGGCGCGTTGATCACCCCGCAGTCGACGGCCCATTCGGCGGCGATCGAGCTGGTCGCCCCGAAGGGGACGGCCGCGGAGGCGTTCGGCTGGGTCCTGACGGCGGTGACGTTCGGGCTGGCGATCGGCCAGTCGGTGAGCGGGTACGTCGTCGAGCACGCGGGCCCGGCGGCGGCGTTCCTGGGCGCGAGCCTGGCCGGGCTGGTGCTGGCCGGTGTGGTGTGGGCACTGCGCGGGACGGTGCGGCCGGTGGATCAGGGTGCTGCGGTCGACGAAGCCGCATTGGTCGGCGCGGGCCGGTAGGCCGGCGGAAGAGGTGCCGCAGTCGGCGAGGCCGCGTTGGCCGGTGGGCCGGTGGGTCAGGCCGCTGCGGTCGACGAGGCCGGGTTGGTCGGCGCGGGCCGGTAGGCCGGCGGGAGAGGTGCCGCAGTCGACGAAGCGGCGTTGGCCGGTGGGCCGGTGGGTCAGGCCGCTGCGGTCGACGAGGCAGGGTTGGTCGGCGCGACCCGGTGGGCCGACGGGACAGGGTGCCGGGACCGCGTTGGTCGGCACGACCCGGCAGGCCCGCGGTCTGCCCCGGTCCACCCAGCGCCGATCGACCGTTCCCCCAACCCACGTTTTCGCTGTTCAGCGGCACTGTGCGCGGTTTTTGTCGGTGCCCGCCGCTAGCTTCGGGGCATGGACGTCACCGCGCCTGCTCACCGCCTCTCGGCGGCCGTCTCGGCTGCCTCGCGCCTGTTGCCCGCCCGTGCCGGGCTGCGGGTGCGGGCGGACGTGGCCGGGCTGACCGTGGCCGGGACCGATCCGGATCTCGCCGTCCGGTTCGACTGCCCGGCCGCCACGCACACCGACGGCTCGGTCGTCGTCCCCGCGGCGCCGTTGGCCGAGACGCTGAAGATGCTCGACACCGACCACGTGCGCCTGGTCGTCGAAGGCAGCCGTCTGGCGCTGCGGCTCGACAACGCCCGGTTCGCGTTGCCCCTCCTCGCCACCGAGGACGACCTCCCGCAGCGAGAACCGCCGCTTGTGTCCGAAGTGGACGGATCCGCCTTCGCCTCGGCGCTGCGGATCGTCGCGGGCACCGCCGCGAAGGACGACCCGCTCCCGCTGTTCACCGGCGTCCGGCTGCAGGCGGACGCCGGCCGGCTGACCCTCACCGCCTCCGACCGGTACCGGATGGCGGTCGCGCGGCTGCCGCTGCGGAGCCCGGGCGAGCTGGACGTCCTGGTGCCCGCCGCGCTGCTCACGGAGGCCGCGCGCCAGGCCACCGGGGTCGTCGGGCTGCACCTGGGCCCCGGGCGGTTCGGCTTGAGCTGGCCCGGCGGACTGGTCGGCACCGCCGTGCTCGACGCCGGGTTCCTGTCCGAGGACTCGATCCCCTCGGGCGCGGTCGACACCACGGTCACCCTGGACGCGGACGCCCTGGCCGCGGCGGTCCGCCGCGTCGGGGTGTACGCCGAAGACCGCCGGGTGCTGACCCTCGAAGTCGGCGACACCCAGGTCCGCCTGGCGAGCGCGCGCCAGGACACGGGCGAGGCGGAGGAGACGCTGAAGGCGGACGTCGAGGGCGGCCGGACGTCACCGTCCTTCCAGGCGAAGTACCTGCTCGACGCCCTGCAGGCCTTCGCCGGCGAGCGCGTGACGTTGTCGATCCAGCCGGGGATGCGCGCGTGCGTCCTGCGGGCGGCCGAGGCCGGGGAGGTGGAGCTGACCTACTACCTGATGCCGATGCTCAGCCGATGATCTCGGTGAGGTCCCGAAGGCGGACGTCGGAGGCCGGGCCGGCGGTGAACTCGCGCACGGTCAGTGCCGCGCTTCCGAAGCGCTGTTGGTAGGCGTCGCGGAGGTTCGGTGACGAGCGGCCGAGCATCCACTCGACCGTCGACGTGCTGGTCCGCAGGAACTCGAGGGGCAGGCGGCCGAACACGTACAGCTCGGCGCGCAGCTCCCGGCGATCGAGGACCAGACCGACGAGGTCGGCGACGAGCAAGCGTTTGCGCATGGTGTCGGCGCCCTTCCACCGGGCCGTTTTGAACTCGGCCACGCGACGGTCGGTCTCGAGGTCGAACGGGCGGTCCGGGTCGTTCCCCGAGGCCAGCGAAGGCCGGCGGACGATGCGCTCGCCCGGTTCGAGGATCTTCGGCAGCGCCCGGACGATCGTCGCCGCGTGGATGAGGTCGTTGATCCGGCAGGTGTGCTGCCGCACCAGCAGCGCGGCCTGAAGCAGGTCGTCGGTCATGCCGCAGTTCACGCTGCCGACATTCCCGAGCTGCGCTCCCTCCAGGCGCTGTTCCATGCGGCCGATGCGAGCGGTCAGGTCTTCGACGGTCAGAAAATCGACGAGAGACGCGAAGGCTTCCCGCGGTTCGGGGTCCGGGCGGACGTCCGGCTCCTGCGGCAGCGGGCTGGTCGGGAACCCGAGCCGGCGCAGCTGGCGGATCGCGGTGTGCGAGATGAACTCCGTCCGCGACACCCCGAGCGCGCGCTCGAAGAGCTGTCTCGGCGGCCACTGGCGGTCGCCGACGGAGACCCAGTGCTTGCGGATCGGCTCGGGGCCACCCCTCGCCGCCGCGCTCAGCACCTCGGCGCGGCTCAAGTGGTGCTGTTCGCCGTTGAGGATGAAGTCGATCGCGCGCTCGTCGTCCACAGGCAGTGAGTCGCCCGCGCACCCGATCCCGCTACACCGGCGTCACGGTCCCGAAGCGCTTCAACGTGCGGATCATCGGCGCCGTCTCCACCTGCCGGACGCCGGGCAGGCCACCCAGGTCGTCGGCCAGGTACGCGTACAGCGCCGCGTCGTCGCGGCAGCCGACGTTCGCCACCAGGTTCGCCGGGCCCGTGGTGGCGGCCGCAAAAGCCACCTGCGGGTGCGACGCCAGCGCCCGGCCCGCGGACTCCAGCGCCGAGGGCGCCACCGTCAGCCATAGGGTCGCGGTCAGGGGAAAGCCGAGCAGGGCCGCGTCCACCTCGACGTCGAAGTACAACGCGCCCGACGACCGCAGTGCCTCCAGGCGACGGCGGACCGTCGACTCCGACCGGCCCGACGCCGCCGCCAAAGTCGACATGTCGGCACGGCCATCGTGCGCCAAAGCCGCCAGCAACTCCGGGTCCCCCGGCTCGGACCGGTAAGAACCTTCCAGCGGAGGACAGCGAAGGAGCGCGACCTGCTCCGCCGACAACGCACTCGACCGGCCCGACCACCCCGCCGGGCCGCCCGCGAACCGGCGCAGCAGCCGGTACGCCGTCATCGACACCACTCGGGGCGTCCGGGGCAGCTGGCCCAGCAGCAGGCCGTCGGTCTGCTCGCGCAGCGGCGCCCGGACGAAACACACGATCTCGGTGCCGCCGGACATCAGGCTCACCCACTGGGTGTCGGACCGCCGGGCGAGCGCCGCCGCGATCGCCGCCGCCGCGTCCGGGACGCACCGGAGGCGCACCAGCCAGTGCACCTGACCCAGCGGCGCCGCCTCCGGGACGCCGACCACCCGCAGCACGCCGGCCGAGCGCAGCTTCCGGTAGCGCCGCGCCACCGTCTGGTCGGAGACGCCGAGCACCGACGCGATCGTGCTGAACGACGCCCGGCCGTCCAGCTGCAGCGCGTGCGCCAGGCGGCGGTCCAGGTCGTCGAGCAGGCCGGATTCCACCAGATCAACGTAGAACGTGTCGGATTCCGGGCACAAGCGATCGATGAGCGGAAGAAAAGGCCGTTCCGGCCCACGCTGAAGGCCATGAACATCGACCACACGGTCTTCCTGACCCGCGGCTACGAGCAGGCCTGGCGGCGCTACGAGCAACTCGGCTTCACGCTCAGCCCGCCGTCCCGGCACTTCGCCGCCGCCACCGACAACACCGAGCCGGTGCCGAGCTGCACGGCCAACCGGTGCGCCTACTTCGGCGTGTCCTTCCTGGAGCTCATCGGCATCGTCGACGAAGCCGCCGGCGACCCGTGGCACGTCCTGCCGATCCTCGACGCCCACGGTGCCGGCCTCCACGGCTGCTCCTTCGGCGTCGACGACTCCGAAGTGGCCGAACGCCGGCTGCGCGAAGCCGGCCTCTCGAGCTCGGGTGTGCTGAAGCTGCAACGCGACGTCGAACTCCCCGAAGGCACGCGCACCGCGCGCTTCCGCAGTGTCCACATCAGACGTGACCGGACCCCCGAAGGCATCCTCCACACCGCCGAGCACCTGACGCCCGAGTACGTCCACCAGCCGCGGTACCTCGACCACCCCAACGGCGCCCGCGGCGTCGCCGGGATCGTCCTGGTCGTGCCGGACGACGAGGTCGGCGACTACCGGCAGCGCTACGCCGTGATCACCGACGGGCAGCGACTTGTCGACATCATCGGCGTGAGCGACCTCGACCGCTCCTTCCCCGGCGAGCAGCCGCGCGAGCTGCCGTACTTCGCCGCCCACGGAGTCGTGGTTGCGGATCTGGCCGAAGCGCGGAAGCTGGTCGAGGAGCACGTCCCGACGACCACCCGCGGGACCGGGTTCTTCGTCCGCGCCGAGGACGCCGAAGGCGCCGCCGTGTACTTCGAGGAGGCCCGATGATCGTCGAAACCACCACCGGCCGGGTTCGCGGCACCGATGGCGCGTTCTGGGGAATCCTTTACGCCACAGCGGGACGCTTCGAACCACCCCAGCCGCCGAAGCCGTGGACCGGCGTCCGTGACGCGCTGGAAGCCGGGCCTGCCGCGCCGCAACCGCCGTCACGGCTCGAGCACGCCCTCGGGCCGATGCCCCTGCCGCAGAGCGAGGACTGCCTGTCGCTCAACGTCTTCACGCCGTCGGCCACCGGGAGCCGACCGGTGCTGGTGTGGATCCACGGCGGCGGGTTCTCCAGCGGCTCGGGCGGCCAGGTCTGGTACACCGGCACGCGCCTGGCCCGCGAGGCCGACGTCGTGGTCGTGACGCTCAACTACCGGCTCGGCGCCCTCGGTTTCCTCGCCCTGGACGGGGTTCCGCCCAACCTCGGGATCGCCGACCAGCTCGCCGCGCTCGAATGGGTCCGCGACAACATCGGCGCGTTCGGCGGCGACCCGGCCGACGTCACCCTCGGCGGGCAGTCGGCGGGGGCGCAGTCGACGCTCACCCTGTGGTCGGCGCCGCGCGCTCGGGGACTCGTCAAGCGGATCGCCCTGCAGAGCGCACCAGTGGGCATGCGACCGTCCACATGGGACGAAGCAAATCAGAACGCCTTGCTGCTACAGGAAGAACTCGGCGAAGATCTCCGGACTACCTCCGTCGAGAAGCTTTTGGACGCTCAGCTGAGGGTCGCGGCCAAGACGGCAAAACCGGGCTCGATCGAACCGCCGTTCCAGCTGGTGGCCGACGGTGACCTGGTCGCCGACGACCTGATCCAAGCGGCCGGCCCCGGTCCGGCACTCATGAGCTGGACCAGGGAAGAGCTGCGCGCGTTCGCCCCGGACGCGCCGCAGGACGTCGTCGACGCCGCGAACGCGTTCTTCACCGACGACCGGCTGGCCGGGAAGCTCGACGCCTTCGTCTACCGCTTCGACTGGCAGGCGCCGGGCAACCCCTTCGGGGCCTGCCACTGCATCGACCTGCCGTTCCTCTTCGGCACCCACGACGTCTGGGACGCGCCGATGCTGCGTGGCGCCCCGAAGGGCCTCAAAGAAGAACCGGGGCTTCGCGAAGTCTGGGCCGCTTTCCTGCACGGAAAGCGGCCCAGCCCGACGTGGGAGGCGATCAGGCCGACGCGGCCTTGACCGCCGCCTCGACCTCGGCGAACGTCGGGTTGACCAGGGCGGTCGACCCGACGATCACCGTCGGCACGGTCTCGTTGCCGTTCGCGACCTCGCGCACGCGCGCGGCGGCGTCCGGCTCCTCCCAGATGTTGATCTTTCGGATGGTGAAGCCGCTCTTGGACATCGGCCGGTCCAGCGCGGCGCAGAAGCCGCACCCCGGCCGCCAGTAGAACTCGACCTCGACGTTGCTCATCCCTGGTCCTCCGACCGCAAGTAGTCCAGCTGCGCCTGCACGCTCAGTTCGGCGGGCGCCCACAGCGCCCGGTCGACGTCGGCGTACACGACTTCGACGACCTGGCGCGGCGTGGCGTCCGCACCGAGCTTCCCCAAGGCCGAACGCACCTGGTCGAGCCGCTGTTCCCGGTGGGCGAGGTACTCGCGGGCGGTGGCGGGCAGATCGGGCAGCTCCGGACCGTGGCCGGGCAGGCCGAGGGTGCCCGCGGGCAGGTCGATCAGCTTGCGCAGCGACCGCAGGTAGTCACCGAGGTCGTGCAGCACCGTGGTGCCGCGGCCGAGGATGGTGTCGCCGGTCAGCACCTGGCCGTCGAGCACCAGCGACACGGAGTCGTCGGTGTGCCCCGGCGTGTGCAGCACGCGGATCGAGAGCCCGCCGGCCGAGATGACGTCGCCGTCCACGAAGGACTTCGCGTCGATGCAGAGCGCCGGGTCGAAGGCCCGCACCGGCGCGCCGGCCCGCTCGGCGAACCACGGCGCGCCCTCGGCGTGGTCGGGGTGGAAGTGCGTGAGCAGCACCAGTTCGACCGCGCCGACGCCGGCCAGCAGCTCGAGGTGCTCGAGATCGCGGTAGCCCGGGTCGACCACGACGGCCGGGGTGTCCGGCGTCGCCCGCAGCACCCAGCTGTTGGTGCCTTCGAGCGTCATCGACGACGGGTTGTTCTCCAGCAGCACCGAAGCCGTCTCGGACACCGGGCGCAGCACGCCGTACGCGGGGGCGTTCATCGGGGCTCCAGCACGACTCGGACGTGGTCGTTCTCGCGGATCAGCGTCGGCGCGATCCGGACGATCTCGCGCTGCGCGTTCAGGACGTCGTCGGCCGTGGCGAACTCGGCCAGCTCGCTCAGCGTCAGCCAGGTCGGCGGCATCAGCATCCGGCGGCCCTCGCGCGCGTCCGCGATCGCGTCCTCGGGACGCTGCCAGCCGGAACTGGACGCCTCCGACGTCGCGCCGTCGGCCTGCTGGCCTTCCGGCAGCTTCGCGACGTAGAAGCGGGTGTCGTAGCGACGCGGCTCGGCTTCGGGGGTGATCCAGTGCGCCCACGGGCGAAGGAGGTCCGCGCGCAGCGTCAGCCCGGCGTCGGCGAGGAAGCCGGCCAGCGACACCTCCCGCGTCTCCAGGGCCTGGCGCGCGGCCGCGTACGGCGTCACGTCGGTCAGCACCGCGTCCGCGCTGCCGGCGAGCAGCACGCCGGACTCCTCGAACGTCTCGCGCACCGCTGCGCACGTGAGCGCGCGCGCGAGCGCGTCGTCACAGCTGAACCGGGACGCCCACCACGACGGCTCCGGGCCGGCCCACGCGACCGACGCGTCGGCGTCGCGCTTGTCGACCCCGCCGCCCGGGAAGACGGTCATCCCGCCCGCGAAGGGCATGCCCTTGACCCGGTGCTGCAGGAAGATCTCGACACCGTCGGCGCCGTCCCGGACCAGGATCACGGTGGCCGCGTCCTTGGGGACGGCCGGCGGGCCGTCGGCGTTGGCGCGGGTCGCTACCCCGGCGCCGACGGGGATGTCGAAGACGAACTCCGTTGGCTGCTCCACCCGGGCAACATACCTCCGGACCCCGACGTTCCGTCGCGCAGTTGTGGCGTCCCGGACAGTGAAAAGGCGGTACCTCCCGGAGGAAGTACCGCCTTTTCGCGAAGGAGGACTAGGGGGCGGTCCAGCCGCGCTGGTCGCCGCCGGAGCGGGAAGCGCCGTTGAGCCGCATCTTCGCCGCCTCGGCCCGCTCGCGCTCGGCCAGCTCCGCGTGCAGCTCACGCAGCAGGGCCCGGTCGCGCTCGCTCAGGCTCGGGTCGTCCAGGTCCAGCGCGGGCAGCTCGACGACCTCGTGCATCGACGGCTTGCCCGCGGCGATCTCGCGGCCCTTCTCCGGGTCCTCGGCCAGCGCCTGCCGCAGCTGCGCGACTTCGGCCGGGGTGAGGTCCGCGGTGCGCTCCGCGCGTGTCTCGGCCCGTTCCGACCGCGACTGGCGGGGCGGCTCGGGCGCGGGCGGCGGCGACACGATCGGCACCACCGGGGCGACCGGCTCGGCCTGCGCCGTTGTCGTCGCGCTGGAGCGCATGCTGTGCCTGCTGCCCGACTCCGCGACCGGCTCCGGCGTCACCGGGGCCGAGACCTTGGCCGGCTCCGGCCGGTACGGCGACGAAGCCGACGTCGTGGCTCCGGTCACCCAGGCCGGCGAAGAAGCCGCCGAAGCCGCCTGGTGGTACTCGGAGTGCGCGACCCCGGGACCGCTGACCTCGACGACCGAGTGGATCCCGGCGCGGCGCAGCGCGGTGTCGACGCGGAAGGCGACGGCGGGCGGGTTGCCCTCCGGCCCCAGCTCGACCAGCACCACGCGCTGCGGGAGCGCGCCCGGCACACTGCCGGCCGGGGTGTTGCGCCACACCGCGTGCACCGAGCGGACGTCCGGCAGCACCTGCAGGGTGCGGTCGAGCGCCTCGGCGATGCCGAACTCCGGGGAGTTCTCGCCGCTGAAGCGGTGCGTGCTGACCTGCTCGGCCTCGTCGACCAGCAGGTCGTTCGCCAGCGTCGCGTCCGACCGGCTCATCTCGAGCACCAGCGCGAGCTCGCGCTGTTCGGCGGAGCTGACCGGGATCCGGCCCGCGATGAGCGTGCCGGTGGTCAGCTCGACCGCCTCGTCGATGTGCGCGCGGGCGATCAGCTCACGCGCTTCGGTGAGCGCGCTGTCGTCGATCCGGCCCGCCAAGGCCAGCAACAGGTTGTGCAGGCGCAGGGGCACCGAGAACCCGTCCATGGGCGGGCCGTCGTGGACCTCCACCATTGCCTTGCTCCCTCCCAGCTCGCTGGCGGAGCGAGCGTTAAGCGGCTACTAGCCGGTTTCCGGCGACCGCGCCCACGCAGACCAGCTCTGAGTCGGCCAGCGCGGCCCGGTGGTATCCCGGCAGGTCGAAACGCGGCGGGATGACCTCGACGCTGGGCTCTTCGTCACCCAGCACCCGCAGCACCCGCTGCAGTTCGCCGGTCAACCTCGGCAACCCCGTCAGCGCGGTGATCAGCAGGACGCGCTTGGCCGTTCCCTGACCGACAACACCGACGTGTCGCCAGCTCTGCCGCACTTCCCCCACGTCCGGGCGTCCTCGCAACGTTGCGTGGATCAACACGGACACGGAGTCGACCGAGTTAACCCATTCGGGCGCACTCGACGTGAATGTGTACCTGTTCTCGGTGACGTCGTCTACCCCCAGCGTCGAACTGACCTGGTGCCAGTCGGCGCCGTGCGGGATGAGACCGGCCACGAGCAGGCGGTACTCCGTTTGGTCGAGGTCGATCCTGTGCTTAAGCAAAGACCTCGGCAGGGTCCGGGCGAGCGTGCCCATCGCACCCTCGCCGAGCCAGTCCCGGAAGCGCCACAGCAGCTGGTCGGGCAGCCGCCCGGCCAGCCGGAGCAGCAGCTCGTGGGTGGACTGCTCGATGTCCGGATCCATCACTGCACCTCCACGATCAGTTCGACCTCCACCGGCGACCCGATGGGCAGCTCCGCGACGCCGACGGCCGAGCGGGCGTGGACACCCGCGTCACCGAAGACCTCGCCGAGCAGCTCGGACGCGCCGTTGACGACCGCGGGCTGGCCGGTGAAGCCGTCCGCGGAAGCCACGAAGCCGACAACCTTGACGATCCGCGTGACGTTGTCAATGCCGACCAGAGCGTGCACGGCCGCGAGCGCGTTGAGCGCCGAGGTGCGGGCGTGGCCCTTCGCCTCTTCGGGGCTGATCTCCGCGCCGACCTTGCCGGTCGCGGCGAGCACGCCGTCGACGAAGGGCAGCTGGCCGGAGGTGTACACGTGCTTGCCGCTCTGCACGGCGGGCACGTACGCGGCCAGCGGGGCCGCCACGCCGGGCAGCTCGATGCCGAGCTCCTTCAGCCGTTCGCTCCAGCTCACGCGGATCAGCCCTTCGGACGCTTGAGGTACGCGACGTGCTGCTCGCCCGTCGGGTTCGGCAGGACGGTGACCAGCTCCCAGCCGTCCTCGCCCCACTGGTCGAGGATCTGCTTCGTCGCGTGGATCAGCAGAGGGACCGTCGAGTACTCCCACTTGGTGGCGCTCATGAACCGGGAGCGTAACCAAGCGGGCAAGAGCGCCGGGGACGGCCGCCGGATCGGGCCCCCGCGACGCGCCGGAGTGTGGTTCATCTCACGCCGCTAGCGTGGGTGCGTGGAAACGTGGCGCGTGATCGCGACGGCGCTCCTGGCCTCGGCCGGGCTGCCGCTGGTGCTCGTCGTGATGGCGAAGGTGCGCGACCGGACGCAGAGCTCCGGCCAGGTCGTCCTCGGCGGCGTGATCACGTTCACCCTGCTGGTCGTCCTCGGTGTGCTCGCGCTCACCGTGCTGCCCGGGATCGTCACCTGGGTGCTCGTCGCGGCGGTGGCCACTGCGGTCAGCGTCATGCTGCTGGCCAGCTGAACACCGGTTTAGGGTGAAGAAGTGACCACTTCCCATGCCGGCTGGACCGACGAGCTTGCCCGCGCCCGGCTGCACTTCGTCACCGGCAAGGGCGGGACCGGCAAGACGACGCTCGCCGCGGCGCTCGGGCTCGCGCTCGCCCGCGAAGGCCGGCGCGTCCTGCTCATCGAGGTCGAGGGCCGCCAGGGCATCGCCCAGCTCTTCGACACCGAGCCGCTGCCCTACGCCGAGCAGCGCATCGCCTCCGTCCCCGGCGGGGGCGAGCTGCGCGCGCTGCACATCGACGTCGAAGCCGCGCTGCTCGAGTACTTCGAGATGTTCTACAACCTGGGCTTCGCCGGCCGGACGCTGCGGCGGATGGGCGCGATCGAGTTCGCGACCACGCTCGCGCCGGGCCTGCGGGACGTCCTGCTCACCGGGAAGATCAAGGAGTGCGTCGGGCGCACCGAGTCCGACGGGCGGCACACCTACGACGCCGTGGTCGTCGACTCGCCGCCGACCGGCCGGGTCGTCAAGTTCCTCGACGTCACCAAGGCCCTCACCGACCTCGCGAAGACCGGCCCGATCCGCGGCCAGGCCGAGGGCGTCGTGCGGCTGCTGCACTCCGGCGAGACCGTGATCCACCTCGCGACGCTGCTCGAGGAGATGCCGGTCCGCGAGACCGTCGAAGCCGTCGCCGAGCTGGACGGCGCCGACCTGCGCCCCGGCGCGGTGCTCGTCAACCGGGTCCGGCCGCCGCGGCTGCCCGCCCGGTCGGTGACCGCCGCCGCGGACGGGCGCGTCGACGCTTCCCGCGTCCGCACCGGGCTGGCGTCGGCCGGCCTGAAGCTGCCGGACGAGACACTGGAAGCGCTGGTCGAAGAGACCGTCGAGCACGCCGTGCGGGTCGCCGCCGAGCAGCGGGCGCGCGAGCAGCTCGCCGAGGCCGACCTGCCGACGCTCGAGCTGCCGGACCTGACCGACGGCGTGGATGTCGCGGCCCTCTACGACCTGGCCGAGGCCCTGACCGACCAGGGGGTGCGGTTGTGACCACCGTCGACATCGACGCGCTGCTCGACGACGAGAAGAGCCGCGTGATCGTCTGCTGCGGCTCCGGCGGCGTCGGCAAGACGACCACCGCGGCGGCGCTGGCGTTGCGCGCGGCCGAGCGCGGCCGCCAGACCGTCGTGCTCACCATCGACCCCGCGCGGCGCCTGGCGCAGGCGCTCGGGCTGCGCGAGCTCGGCAACCACCCGAAGCAGGTGCAGGTCGAAGGGTTCGAGCCCAAGGGCGAGCTGTGGGCGATGATGCTCGACATGCGCCGCACCTTCGACGACATGGTGCGCGTGCACGCCGGCCCGGAACGCGCCGAGCAGCTGCTGCAGAACCCCTTCTACCAGACCATTTCCACGTCGTTCTCCGGCACGCAGGAGTACATGGCGATGGAGAAGCTGGGCCAGCTCGCGGCCACCGGCGACTGGGACCTGATCATCGTCGACACCCCGCCGAGCCGGTCCGCTTTGGACTTCCTGGACGCGCCGACCCGGCTTTCGTCCGCTTTGGACGGTCGGATGATCCGCCTGCTGACGGGCCCGGCGAAGGCCGGCGGCTGGGGCCTGCGCAAGGTCGTCAACGCCGGGTTCTCGATGTTCGCCAAGGCCGTGTCGACGATCATCGGCGGCCAGCTGCTGACCGACGCGTCCGCGTTCATGCAGGCCTTCGACAGCATGTTCGGCGGTTTCCGCGAGCGCGCGCGCAAGACGGCCGAGCTGCTGCGCTCGTCCGGGACGTCGTTCCTCGTCGTGGCCGCGCCGGAGCCGGACGCGCTGCGCGAGGCGTCCTACTTCGTCGAGCGGCTCTCGGCGGAGTCGATGCCGCTGGCCGGGCTGATCGCGAACCGGACGCACCCGGTGCTCGCGAAGCTGTCGGGCTCGGAAGCGCGCGCGGCGGCGGACTCCCTGCAGGGCGCGCCCCTGGCCGAGGCCGTGCTGCGGCTGCACGCGGACCGCGTCGACCTGGCCGCGCGCGAAGAACGCCTGCTCGCGCGGTTCACCCGGGCCCACCCCGAGGTGGCGCTGGCCCGGGTGCCCGCACTGGCCGGTGACGTGCACGACCTCGAGGGCCTGCGCGACATCGGCGTCAAGCTCGCCGGCTGACCGCCCGGCTCAGGTGGCGTGGTCGCTGCGGGACCACGCCACCTGAGCCGGTCAGCCGACTTCGACCCGTTCCAAGGCGTCCCTCTTGGCCGCCTCGAGCAGGTCCGCCCAGCTCCCCACGTCGGGACGGCGGCGCAGCAGGGCCCGCCGTTCCCGTTCGGTCATACCGCCCCAGACACCGAAGTTGATCCGGCCGTCGAGCGCTTCGGCGAGACATTCCGTGCGGACCGGGCAGCCCATGCAGACGGCTTTCGCCCGGTTCTGCTCCGCACCCCGGACGAACAGGCCGTCCGGATCGGCGTCCCGGCAGGACGCGTTGATTCGCCAGCTCGACTGGTTGGTTTCCATACCCCCAGCTCCCTACCCTGGTGTTCGACGCACCAGCGGGGAAAGGCACTGCGCTCCCTGCCCCCGCGAGCGTGTCTCCCTCTGCTCACGTCGGTTACCCGGGCACCTCCCCGGTGCCGGTGCCGCCGTTCGGGCCAAGCGAGCTCCCACTCGCACTAACCCGTCCGACGGCTTTTCTTCGTGAGACGTTGACGGACTGTAGGGGCCCTCGGTTCCCCCCGCCAAGACCTAGGATGCCTTCCGTTACCAGATGTCACCGAAGGGGGTCGGTTTTGTCACTGAATTCACACTTGTGGAGACAGGGCGTCACCGTGGCCTGACCTCGTCCGCGTAGGCTGGCCCCGTGCGAAAAGCGGATGGTTTGTTCAAGCTCATCGGCCTCTGTCTGCTCGCGGGGGTGCTCGTCGCCGGCATGCTCTTCCCGGTCGTGGGGGCCGCCGGCGTCATGTCCAACCAGGCCAGCGAGACGGTCGAGAAGACGTCTTCGGACCTCGCCGACATCCCTCCGCCCCTGGTCACGACGGTCACCGACAGCGGCGGCAAGCCGATCGCCACCCTGTACGACCAGTACCGGCTGCCGATCACCGAGAACCAGATCAACGAAGCCATGAAGTGGGCGCTGGTCTCGGTCGAGGACAAACGGTTCTACGACCACCACGGGGTGGACTGGCAGGGCACGCTGCGCGCGGCCGTCAGCAACAGCACCGGCGCGGACACCCAGGGCGCTTCCACGCTGACGCAGCAGTACGTCAAGAACTACCTGATCAACGTCGTCTACCGCGGTGACCAGGTCGGGCAGAAGAAGGCCCAGGAACAGTCGGTCGCCCGCAAGCTCAAGGAAGCGCGGATCGCGATCCAGCTCGAAACGAAACTGAGCAAGCAGCAGATCCTCGCCGGTTACCTGAACATCGTCGAATTCTCCCGGCAGATCTTCGGGATCGGCGCCGCCGCGCACGCGTACTTCGACACGACGCCGGAAAAGCTCACCGTTCCGCAGGCCGCACTGCTGGCCGGGCTCGTGAACAACCCGATCACCTTCGACCCGTGGAAGCACCCGGACAAGGCCACCGCGCGCCGCAACATCGTCCTCGACCGGATGGTCGAGAACAAGAAGCTGGCGAAGGCCGACGCCGACCGCTTCAAGGGCGAGCCGCTGGGCGTCGTGCCGGACTTCCCGGCCAAGCCGCCGGCCAACTGCATCGGCGCGGGCCCGGAGTCCGGGTTCTTCTGCCAGTACGTCGAGGACTACCTGATCAAGTCCGGGATGACGAAGGACCAGCTCTACACCGGCGGGTACACGATCAAGAGCACGCTGGACGAGCGCGCCAACCACGAGGCGAAGGTCTCGGCCGAGGCGCAGGTGAAGAAGACCCAGCCCTACATCGCGAACACGCTGTCGCTGGTGAAACCGGGCAAGGACCGGCACGAGGTGGTCGCGCTCGCGGCCAACCGCGACTACGGCGGGAACCAGGACGACGGCCAGACGACGTACGCGCTGCCCGCGGGTGTCTACAACACCGGCGGCGCGGGGTCGACGTACAAGATCTTCACCACCGCCGCGGCGCTCGAGAAGGGCGTGACCGGGATCTTCTCGCCGGTGCAGGTGCCCGACTCCTACACCTCGCACGTCTTCACCGGTGGTGGCAACAGCTGCCCGCAGACCGGGCCGCCGCTGCGCTCGCGCTGGTACTGCGTGGGCAACGCCGGTGACTACAGCCGGGTCGCCCAGGGCGCGACGGTCCAGACCGCGCTCGCGACGTCGCCGAACACCACGTTCGTCGAGCTGGAAGACCGGCTCGGCAGCACGGCGCCGGGCATCGACATGGCCAGCCGGCTCGGCATGCGCGACACGATGGCGAGCACGACCGGCGGCGGCACGGTCGACCCGAAGTCCCCGGACGACAACAAACGGCTCAGCCAGGCCCAGGTCTACGGGCCCAACGGGCAGAACCCGGGCTACGGCGCGTTCACGCTCGGCTTCAGCCCGCTGAGCGGCCTGGAGCTGGGCAACGTCGCGGCGACGATCCTGTCCGGCGGCGTCTGGTGCCCGCCGACGCCGATCGCCGGCGTCACCGACCGGAACGGGAAACCGGTCCCGGTCAAGGAAGCGGCGTGCCAGCAGGTCGTGCCGGAGGGCCTGGCCAACACCCTCGCCGTCGGCATGAGCAAGGACGACCAGCCCGGCGGCACGTCGTTCCAGGCGGCCAACAGCGCCGGCTGGGACCGCCCGATCATCGGCAAGACGGGCACCACGCAGGGCAACGTCTCGGCGACGTTCGTCGGCGGCACGCCCCAGCTGGCGGGCGCGGCGATGACGTTCAAGTTCGGCGGCGGCCGAGGCGGTATCTGCGACGCCGGCCCGGGCCGGGTCAGCCTCTGCCCCGGCGGCCGCGACGGCAACATCTTCGGTGGCCACGCCCCGGCCCGGACCTGGTTCGGCGCGATGAAGAACATCATGGACGCGAGCCAGCCGATAATGGACCTCCCGCAACCGGACCCGCAGTACATGGGCGGCGGCCGGTAGCGCCAACGACTGGAGGGGGCCCGCGGGCCCCCTCCGGTCGTTCCGGGGTCAGTTGTCGGGCATCTCCGACAGGATCCCGGTGTTCCACCACTCGTACAGGTCGGCCAGCTCCGCGTTGTTCGTCACCTTGGTCGACAGCAGCACGCCGGCCACCAGGTTCTGCTGCGTCCACACCAACTGGGACGGGCTGCCGACGAAGCACGTCAGGTACTCACCCGGCTTCGGGGCCGCCGCGCGGTAGTACGTGCCCCAGATCTTCGGGTACTTCTCGGGCCGGCACGCTCCCTGCGCGTCGTTGCGGGTGAGGCCCTGCGCCTTGACGATGCTCTGGAAGAACGCGTCCATCGCGGCCGCGTCGGCGAAGCGGAGGAAGCGCGCGCCGGTCGGCTCCGGGAACACCACGTTGCCCGACTTGATGTCCCCGACGTTCGAGCCCTGGCACTCCACCGCGGCGGCCGCGCCGGCGGGCACGGCCGCGTCGACGCACGAGTACTGCTTGTAGATGGCCGGAAGCGCGGCGTACAGCTTCTCGTCGTGCGCCGGCTTGGTCTCCGAAGTGGACGGTGGCGGGCTCGACGTCGTCGGCGGCGGGGCCGACCCCTCGGTGACGGTCGCGGGCACCAGCGGGGGCGTCGTCGGGCTGCCCGTCTGCGACGTCCGGCCCTTCGTCACCAGGTACGTCACCACCAGCGCGACCACCACGATCCCGGCCAAGACGCCGCACACGGCGACCCAGCGGTTGCGCTGGGACTTCGGCGCGGCCGGGGCGACCTTGCCGGGCGCGGGCGGGCCCGTGTACGCCCCGGTCGGCGGACCATACGGCCCGGTCGGGACCGGCGTCGCCCGCGGCGGTGTCATGGGCGGAGGAGCGGCCAGGGTGGGCGGCGGCCCCGGCCGGGTCGGCTGCCAGGCCGGCGCGGGCAGCGTCTTCTGCCACGTCGGGTGCGGAGCGGCCGGCGCTTTCACCGCGGCCCGGACGGCGTCGGCCAGCGCGGCCGCCGTCGGGTAGCGGTCCGCCGGCTTCTTCGCCATCCCGCGTGCCACCACGGCGTCCAGGGCGGGCGGCAGGCCCGGCCGCACCTGCGACGGCACGGGCGGTGACGCGGTCAGGTGCGCGCCCATCTGCGCGGCCGCGCCCTCGGCCGGAAACGGGCGGCTGCCGGTCAGGCATTCGAAAAGGACACACGCGAGCGCGTAGACGTCGACGAGCCCGGTGATCGGCGCGTCGCCGAAGCGTTCCGGCGCCATGTAGTCGAGCGTGCCGATCACGTTGCCGGTGCCGGTGATCGAGGTGCCTTCGGCGGTCATCGACCGCGCGATGCCGAAGTCCACGAGGTACACAAAATCGGCACTCGTGACGAGCACGTTGGACGGCTTGACGTCCCGGTGCACCAGGCCGTCTTCGTGCGCGGCGTCGAGCGCGCCCGCGACCTGCTCGACGATGCCGGCGGCCCGCTCCGGCGGCAGCGGCCCGTCCTCGAGCAGCTCCTTCAGGTCCTTGCCCTCGACGAGGCGCATGTCGAGGTACAGCTGCCCGTCGATCTCGCCGTACGCGTGGATGGGGATCACGTGCGGCTCGCGCAGCCGCGCGACGATCTGCGACTCACGGCGGAAGCGCGCGCGGAAGCCCTCGTCCGCCGCGTTCGGTCCGGACAACAGCTTCAGCGCGACGACGCGGTCGTGCGCCGTGTCGTAGGCGCGGTGGACCTCGCCCATGCCACCGCGGCCCAGCAGGCCCTCGATCCGGTACGGCCCGAACTGCTCCATCGTTCTCCCCAAGCCCCCCGGCTTGCTTCCCGTCTACGGGCCGACGCAAATGCTAATCAAGAGGTTCCCCTTAACGGCGGCGAAGTCATCCAACCGTTGAGCACGTATCCTGGACCCCGTGAGCACGCTCAGTAACAAATCCACGTCGGGGGCGAAAGCGGCACGCCTCGCCGCGGGGACGCTGGCGCTCGGCGCCGCGACGCTCGGTTACGCCGTCGGCATCGAACGGCGTCACTGGACCCTGCGCACCGCCCAGCTCCCGGTGCTGGCGCCCGGGTCGCGGCCGTTCACCATCCTGCACGTCTCGGACCTGCACATGCTGCCGAGCCACCACAGCAAGCAGCGCTGGGTCGCCGCGCTCGACGAGCTCGAACCCGACCTCGTCGTCAACACCGGCGACAACCTTTCCCACCGGCAGGCCGTCCCGTCGGTGCTCCGGGCGCTCGGCCCGCTGCTCGACCGGCCCGGCGTGTTCGTCTTCGGCAGCAACGACTATTACGCGCCGAAGCCCAAGAACCCGGCCCGGTACCTGATGCCGAAGGGCAAGAAGAAGCGCATCCACGGCGTCCAGCTGCCCTGGCGCGACCTGCGCGCGGCGTTCGTCGAGCACGGCTGGACGGACCTGACCCACGTCCGCCGCACGATCGACGTCGGCGGCCAGGCGGTCTTCGCGGCCGGCGTCGACGACCCGCACCTGCGCCGCGACCGCTACCCCGACATCGCGGGCCCGGCCGACTCCGGCGCGGCCGTCCGCATCGGCGTCACGCACTCACCGGAGCCGCGGGTGCTCGACACGTTCGCCACGGACGGTTACGACCTCGTCCTGGCGGGCCACACCCACGGCGGCCAGCTCCGGCTCCCGGGTTACGGCGCTTTGGTCACCAACTGTGAGCTGGATCGCACCCGCGCCCGCGGCGCGTCCCGCTGGGGAGCCCACATGTGGCTGCACGTCTCGGCCGGCTTGGGGACGTCGCCGTGGGCCCCGGCCCGGTTCGCGTGCCCACCGGAAGCCAGCCTGTTGACGCTGGTCCCGCGCGGGTCGGGGGCCGGGGAACCGCGTAAGGCGGCCCGCCGAAAAGCCCGCGACACCGTCCGCTAGACTTCTCCACGACCCGTTAAGCAGTACCTCGGGGTGTGGCGCAGCTTGGTAGCGTGCCTCGTTCGGGTCGAGGAGGTCGTGGGTTCGAATCCCGCCACCCCGACGAGTAAGAGCCGGTGTCTTCGGACACCGGCTCTTCTGGTTTCCGGAGGGGGTCAGCGGGTCGCCGTCACCTCGACCCAGCATTGGGTGAAGTCGCCGTCGCCGCCGCGGGTCCACATCCAGGCCGAACGCGCCGCGCTCGCCAGCTGGTCCCGGTCGCGGCCCGGTTCCGCGATCGCTGCCTCCAGGCGTGCTTCCACGTACTTCGCCAGGTCCCGGTAGCTCATGTCTTCGCGGTAACGCGCTCTTGAGACCACCTCGGTGAAGCCTGCTTGGGTACATTGGTCCGCTATCACTCGGCCGGCGAACGGGTTTCCGCCTGCCTGGCGGCGCAACAAATAGTGCCCTCTCAACGCCGCGTCCACGTTTGCTGTCTTGGGGCGGATCCGGGCTTTGCTCCAGTCCGAAGTGGACAGAGCGAGGCGGCCACCCGGTTTCAGGACCCGGTGGAGCTCCGCCAGCGCGTCCAGGGGGCGGGCCAGGTGCTCGAACAACGCGTGGGAGAACGCCACGTCCACGCTCGCGGAAGCGAACGGGAGGTCGTAGGCCGACGCCACCAGGAAGTCCACTGTGGACCGGCCGGCGCGGCGGGCCAGCGCGCGGGCCATCGCCACCTGGCCCGCGTCGAGGTCGACGCCCGCCACGCGGGACTCCGCCGCGAGCCCCAGCGTGATCGAGCCCGGGCCGCAGCCGAGGTCGACCACCCAGGCGCCCGGGGTGAACAGGGGCTGCGCGAACGTCGCGCGCTCCGCGGCGGTGCGCGCGGACATCATCGAAACCGCGTCTCGCCCGTAGCCCGGCGCGTAACCCTCCAGCACCCCGCACACAGTACGGCCAGAAGGTGGCAGGATCGAGGGGTGAGCACGCAGTCAGCCAACCAATATCCGCCCGCGGTGGTCCCGGACCGGCTGTTCGACGAGGCCGAAGCCGAAACCCGCTGGCGCGCCCGCTTCCACGCCCCGCGCATCTCCGTGCCCGACTGGGCTCGCGACGCCCCCGACTCCAACGTCTACGTCTCCAACTCCAGCGGTGTCTGGGAGGTCTACGCCTGGGACCGCGCGACCGGGGAGCACCGCCGCGTCACCGACCGGCCCAACGGCACCATGCACTCGACCCCGTCCCCGGACGGCGAGTGGATCTGGTGGTTCGACGACACCGACGGCGACGAGTTCGGCTCGTGGGTGCGCGAGCCGTTCGCCGCGACCGAGGGCAGCAAGCCCGAGAAGGCCGTGCCGGACGTCCACGACGGCTACCCGGCCGGCCTCGAGATCGGCGCGAAGCTCGTCGCGATCGGCGTCTCGACCGACGACGGCAGTGAGCTCTTCGCCCGGATCGACGGCGAAACGCACCGCTTCTACAACCACGCGGACGACGCCGGCATCGCGTCGCTTTCGCGCGACGAGAGCCTCATCGCGATCTCCCACTCCGAACACGGCGACTCGCGCCACCCCGCGCTGCGGGTGCTCGCGACCGACGGGTTCGGCACCGTTTCCGAGAAGTGGGACGGCGAGGGCAAGGGCCTGACCGCCCTCGAGTTCTCCCCGCTGCCCGGCGACCAGCGCCTGCTGGTGCTGCACGAACGCCGGGGCCGTGAAGAGCTGCTCGTCTGGGACGTCCGCGAGGACACCGAGACGGAGCTCGAGCTCGACCTGCCCGGCGAGGTCGTCGCGGGCTGGTACCCGGACGCGCGCGCCCTGCTCGTCGTGCACTTCCACGAGGGCCGCAGTTCCTTGTACCGCTACGACCTCGACACCGCCGAGCTGTCCTCTGTGGACACCCCGGCCGGCCGGATCGGCGGCGCCGGCGTCCGCCCGGACGGCACCGTCGAGTACTCGTGGTCGAGCGCCGCCGAGCCGGCCGCGGTCCGCGCCCGGACCACCGACGGCACGGACTCCGTGCTGCTCGAGCCGCCGGGCGAGCGCGCGCCGGGATCCGAGCCGATCACCGACGCGTTTGTCGAAGGGGTCGGCGGCCGGATCCACGCGCTGGTCTCCCGGCCGTCGGGCGCGCCGGAAGGCCCGCTGCCGACGGTGTTCTCCCTGCACGGCGGCCCGCACGCGGCGGACGAGGACCGCTTCTCGGCCTACCGCGCCACCTGGCTCGACGCCGGGTTCGCCGTGGTCGAGGTCAACTACCGCGGCTCGACCGGCTACGGCTCGGCCTGGCGCGACGCCATCGAAGGCCGGCCCGGGCTGACCGAGCTGGAAGACGTCGCCTCGGTGCACGACTGGGCCGTCCAAAGTGGACTCAGCGACCCGAAGAAGTGCGTGGTGAACGGCGCTTCGTGGGGCGGTTACCTGTCGCTGCTGGCGATCGGCACGCAGCCGACGCGCTGGGCGGCGGCCGTCGCCGGGGTGCCGGTGGCGGACTACGTCGCCGCGTACGAGGACGAGATGGAGCAGCTGCGCTCGTTCGACCGCGCGCTCTTCGGCGGTTCGCCGGAGGAGGTGCCGGCGGTGTACCAGGAGTGCTCGCCGATCACGTACGTCGACGCCGTGACGGCGCCGGTGCTCGTGCTGGCCGGCGACAACGACCCGCGCTGCCCGATCCGGCAGATCGAGAACTACCTCGACCGCCTCGGCGGCCGCGAGCTGCACCACGAGTTCTACCGCTACGACGCCGGCCACGGCTCGCTGGTGATCGCCGAGACGATCAAGCAGACCTCGATCGAGGTCAACTTCGCCCAGCGGGCGCTCGGCCTGCGCTGACGCACTCGCCGGGAGGCCGCGCGGCCTCCCGGCGGGTCAGCGTTCGGAGTGCAGGACCCCGCCGGTGGCCCAGTGGTCCGCGCCGATCTCGACGAGCGTCACCTGGACCCCCTCGGGCTTGCCGCCGCAGGTGCGGATGAAGGCGTCGGTCAGCTCCCTGACCAGGGCGCTCTTCTGCGCGGGCGTGCGGCCGGGGAACATCGAAACACTGATCATCGGCATGGCGCACAGCCTAGAGCCCCCGCTTGACCGCCTGAAGCTTCGCGGCCGCGGCCGGGTCACCCCGGAAGTCGAGGTTCACGGCGTCGCGGCCGAAGACGAACAGCAGCAGGTCGACCGGGTCGCCGACCACCGTCACCGGGTCGGGCCCGGTCTTGACCGCGGCCTCCTGGCCGTCCGTGGTCCGGAGGGTGACGCCGACCGGCGACTTGCGGAGGTTGAGCTTCGCGGCGCCCTTCGCCGAGCGCCACGCCGTGGCGTCCCGGGTGGGGTCGGCCGGGCGAGGCTTCCAGTCCGGCTGCGCACGGCGGACGTCTTCGTGGTGGACGAGGAACTCCGCGCCGTTGGTCAGCTCGTCGAGCGGGCCGATCGAGGTGGGCCAGAACTTCGACGGGCCCCGCCGGACCTGCTCGACCAGGACGCCCCACGGCTTCGCGGCGTAGCGGTCCTGGACCTTCTGCGTGTACCCGGCGAGCGCGGGCACCATGATCCCGGGCGCGGCGTCGGGCCGGTGCTCACGCACGACGAGGTGCGCGGCGAGGTCCCGCGTGGTCCAGCCTTCGCACAAAGTCGGCGCGTCGGGCCCGAGGTCTTCGAAGAGCGAGCTCAACGCCTGGCGTTCGTCAGCAGCGACACCCATGTGGTCGACGTTACTCGCCGGTACCCGCCCTGGCGACGGGAAGAGACGGCGGGCACGTGCCGTTGATCGAGAGGTGAGCCGACTCTTCAGCCCCATCACCGTCCGCGGCCTGACCCTGCCGAACCGCGCCTGGGTGTCGCCGATGTGCCAGTACTCCGCGACCGACGGCGTGCCCGGCGCCTGGCACCTCGTCCACCTGGGCCAGTTCGCCACCGGCGGCGCCGGGCTCGTCATGACCGAGGCGACCGCGGTGGTCCCGGAAGGCCGGATCAGCCCGCAGGACACCGGGATCTGGAACCAGTCCCAGGCCGACGCGTGGCGGACCGTCGTCGACTTCGTGCACGGCCAGGGCACGGCCATCGGCATGCAGCTCGGCCACGCCGGCCGCAAGGGCTCGGCGCAGCGGCCGTGGGAAGGCACCGGCAGCGTCGCGACGCAGGACGGCGGCTGGCAGAGCGTCGGCGCCGACGCGCAGCCCTTCGGCGCCTACGCCCCCGCGCGGCCGCTGACCACCGACGAGGTCGGCGCGCTCCCCGCGGCCTTCGCCGAAGCGGCCAAGCGGGCCGTCGACGTCGGGTTCGACCTGCTCGAGCTGCACTTCGCCCACGGTTATCTGGTCCACCAGTTCCTGTCCCCGCTGTCGAACACCCGCACCGACCGCTACGGCGGCGACTTCGAGGGCCGCACCCGGCTGGCCCTCGAGATCGCCGACGCCGTCCGCGCGACGACGGACGTCCCCCTCTTCGCCCGGCTGAGCGCCACCGACTGGACGGAGGGCGGCTGGACGCTCGACGAGTCCGTCCGGCTCGCGAAGCTCCTGGCCGAGCGCGGGATCGACCTGGTCGACACGTCGTCCGGCGGCAACACCCCGAACCCGGACATCCCGGTGGGCCCGGGTTACCAGGTGCCGTTCGCCGAGCGCATCCGCACCGAGGCGGGCCTCCCGACCGGCGCGGTCGGCATGATCACCGACCCGCACCAGGCGGAGGAGATCATCGAGAAAGGCGAAGCGGACGCGGTGTTCCTGGCCCGCGCCCTGCTGCGCGACCCACACTGGCCCCTGCGCGCGGCGAACGTCCTCGGGGCGGATGTCCCCTGGCCGAACCAGTACGCCCGCGCCAAGTCCTGGCGTTAGTGATGGAAAGCGGTCGCCTTTGTCGGGTGGCCGCCTTCCTTCTCCAAATCCGCGACCACCCGAGCCAGGTCCCCCAGCAGCAGGTCCGCGAGGTCGTGCGTGAAGCCGTTGCGGACGACGATCCGCAGGACCGCCAGATCCGTCCGGTTCGCCGGGAACGTGTACGCGGGCACGAGCCAGCCGCGCTCGCGCAGCCGCCGTGACACGTCGAAGACGTCGAAGCCGGCGTCCGCGCGGGTCGTCACCGCGAACACCGGCAACTGGTCCCCGCGGGTCAGCAGCGAGAACGGCCCCAGTTCCGAGATCCCCGACGACAGGTGCGTCGCAACGTCGCGCGAAGCCTGTTGCACTGCGCGGAACCCTTCGCGGCCGAGCCGGACGAACGTGTAGTACTGGGCCGCAACCTCGGCGCCCGGGCGCGAGAAGTTCAGCGCGAACGTCGGCATGTCGCCGCCCAGGTAGTTCACGTTGAACACCAGCTCGGACGGCAGCGCGGCCTGGTCGCGCCAGATCACCCAGCCGACACCCGGGTACACGAGCCCGTACTTGTGGCCCGACGTGTTGATCGACGCCACCCGCGGCAGCCGGAAGTCCCACACCAGGTCCGGGTCGAGGAACGGCGCGATCATCGCGCCCGAGGCGCCGTCGACGTGCACCGGGATGTCCCACCCGGTCCGCGACTCCAGGGCGTCCAGCGCCGCGGTGATCTCCGCGACCGGCTCGTAGCTGCCGTCGAAAGTGGACCCGAGGATCGCGACCACGCCGATCGTGTTCTCGTCACACCGGGCCACGGCTTCGTCGGCCGTGAGGTGGTACCGGTCGCCGTCCATCGGCACCAGCCGCGGCTCGACCTCCCAGTACTCGCAGAACTTCTCCCAGCACACCTGGACGTTCGCGCCCATCACCAGGTTCGGCTTCCCGGTGCGCCCGAGCTTGGACCAGCGCCGCTTCAACGCCATCCCGGCGAGCATGCACGCTTCGGACGAACCGGTCGTCGAACAGCCCATGATCCCGGTGGGGTCGGGCGCGTGCCACAGGTCGGCGAGGATGTTGACGCAACGGCGCTCCAGCTCGGCCGTCTGCGGGTACTCGTCCTTGTCGATCATGTTCTTGTCGACGCACTCGGCCATCAGCTCACGCGCCTGCGGCTCCATCCACGTCGTGACGAACGTGGCGAGGTTGAGCCGCGCGTTGCCGTCGAGCATCAGCTCGTCGCGCACCAGCTGCAGCGCCGTGTCCGGCGGCAACGGGTCGTCGCGCAGCTTGTCGTGCGGCATGACGAACCCCGCCGCCAAGGCCGGGTTCGCCCCGGCGTAGAGCGGGTTCGTGCCGCCGGCGCGGTCCGGGCGGCCGGTTTTCCCCTGATGCAAGACCATGCCCCCGAACGTACTGAGCCCGGCAACGCGAAAGGGGCCGTCCCGTCCGGAACGACCCCTTTCGCGCGAAAAATCAAGCCTGCTGGGCCTGCCACATCCAGTGCGCCTCTTCGAGCGCGCGGGTGATCTCGATCAGCAGGTCCTGCGTCACGAGGTCACTCTTGTCCGTTTCGTCGATGCGGGCGCGCAGCCGCTCGATGAGCACCGCGAGGATGTCGACGATCGCGGCGACCGTGGACTCCACGGACTGCCAGTTGTCGGGGTACTCGGGCACGCCCGAGCTCTCGACGACGGTCTTCGCCTTGCCGTTCGGCGAGACGCCGATGGCGTTGGCGCGCTCGGCGACCTCGTCGACGTACTGGCGCGCGGTGTTCACGAGCTCGTCGAGCTGCAGGTGCGCGCTGCGGAAGTTCGAGCCGACGACGTTCCAGTGCGCCTGCTTGGCGATCAGCGAAAGGTCGACCAGGTCCACCAGCGTCGCCTGCAGGGCGTTGCCGGTGATCTCCTTGTCGGCCTCGGAAAGCGGGCTCTTGATCGGAGACTTGCTCATCTGGCGGTGATCCTTCCTTCGTGCCGGCCCGAGGGGGTCAGACGGTGGCGGAGAGCGCGACCTCGATGTTCCCGCGGGTCGCGTTCGAGTAGGGGCAGACCTGGTGGGCCTGCTCGACGAGCTGGTCGGCCTGGGCCTGCTCGAGGCCCGGCAGCGAGACGTTCAGCGCGACCCCGAGGCCGAACCCGACGTCCTGCTTGAGCACGCTGACCTCGGCGGTGACGGTCGAGTCGTTCAGCGTCACCTTGGCCTGGCGCGCGACCAGCTGCAACGCGCTGTGGAAGCAGGCCGAGTAACCGGCGGCGAAGAGCTGCTCCGGGTTGGTCTTGTCCCCGCCCGGGCCGCCCATCTCCTTCGGGATGGCCAGGGACTCGTCGATGACGCCGTCCGAGGAGGTCACCTCGCCGTTGCGGCCGTCGCCGCGCGCCGTCGCCACCGCCGTGTAGATCGCCTGACCCATGCTCTGCCTGCCTTCTGTCCGGGGACGCTCCACAGCGAGCGTCTCACTGGGCACAACATCCCGCACCCGCGGAACGGTGCCCCCACATGGCAGGCATCACGTGGTCCGGTTACCCGGCGGCCTCCGGCGGAAACTTCACGCGGCGCGCGTCACCGCGAACTCCGCGACCTGGCGCCCGATCAGGCGGAGGGTGCGGACGCTCTTCTCGTCGGACGCGCCGCCGCCGTCGTCGAACTTGGTCTCGGCGGAGTTGATGGAGCCCCCCAGCGGGGTGGGCCAGCCGCGCAGCGCGTGCGTGATCGTGCGCAGCTGCTCGAGGGTTGTCACCGCCGCCTGCCAGCCGTACGCGACGGCGGCCAGGCCGACCGCGCGGCCGTCGAGGTAGGGCCGGGTGTCGTCGCGCAGGTCCTCGACGTAGTCCAGGGCGTTCTTGACCAGCCCGGACAGCGCGCCGTGGTAACCCGGCGAGACGACGATCAGGCCGTCCGCCTGCCGGATCGCCTCGATGAGGCGGGTCGCGCGTTCGTCGCGTTCCGGCTCGCCGGCGTCGTAGAACGGCAGCACCAGTTCCGGCCCGGTGAGCAGCCGGGTCCGGACGCCGGTTTCCGCCGCGGCGGCGAGCGCGATCTGCAACGCGCGTTCGGACTGGGAGCCCTCGCGCAGAGAGCCGCCGATCCCGAGCACGTTGACCGTCCTGGCTGAAGTCACGCTTTCCAGGCTAACCCCTCCAGTTAACTGGAGGACCAGTCTCTGGGACGGAGGTCCTGGTCACAGCTGGACCTGTTACCTACTGACAAGTAACGTCCTGGGCGGCGTCGAAGCTCAGGAGGAACCATGGCCATCCCGCTCCCGGTCCGCGTCCAGGCGGCCGCGTCCCAGCTCGCGTTCTGGCTGCCCACACCGGTGCGGCGAGCCGTCGCGGGCCGCGCGGTGCGCCTCGACGGCCAGGACCTCGCGCTCGACGCCCAGCTGCTGCTCCGGCTGCAGAAGCTCTCCGGCGCCGAGCTGGTGCAGGGCTCGG
This sequence comes from Amycolatopsis sp. NPDC104863, assembly GCF_055582965.1. Lineage (NCBI taxonomy): Bacteria > Bacillati > Actinomycetota > Actinomycetes > Pseudonocardiales > Pseudonocardiaceae > Amycolatopsis > Amycolatopsis sp. NPDC104863. The sequence continues at coordinate 363,235 of NZ_JBVJOW010000004.1, read as the reverse complement.
TCGAGAAGTCGCGCGCGCTCCTCGACGTCGGACGGCACCTGGTCAGCGGCAAGACGATCGAGCCGGTTTCGGTGCGGGAGATCGCGGTCCCGACCCCGGACGGCGATCTGCCGGCGACGCTCTACACGCCGGTCGGGCTGCCCGAGAAGTCACCGCTGCTGGTGTTCTTCCACGGCGGCGGCTGGGTGATCGGCACCCGCGCGAGCCACGACAACGCCGTCCGCTTCCTGGCCAAGCACGCCGGGGTGCGGGTGCTGTCGATCGAATACCGGCTGGCGCCGGAGTTCCCGTTCCCGGCGGCCACGGAGGACGCGCTGGCGGCGTTCGAGTACGCGGTGGCGAAGGCGGGCGACCTCGGCGCCGACCCGGCGCGGATCGCCGTCGGCGGGGACAGCGCGGGCGGCAACCTGGCCGCGGTGACGGCCCAGCAGGCGGTCCGCCGCGGCGGACCGGCGCCGGCGTTCCAGCTGCTCATCTACCCGGCGACGGACTTCACGCGGCGCTACCGCTCGCAGGACCTGTTCGCCGAGGACCTGTTCCTCACCGACGTGCACATGAAGTGGTTCGAGGGCCACTACGTGCCCGAGGACACCGACCTGGCCGACCCGCGCCTGTCCCCGCTGTGCGCGGACGACCTGAGCGGCCTGCCGCCGGCCCTGGTCGTCACGGCCGGGTTCGACCCGCTGCGCGACGAAGGCGAGGCGTACGCGAAGAAACTCGCCTCGGCCGGCGTGGATGTGGCGTTGCGGCGGCACGAGGACCTGATTCATGGGTTCATCAACTTCACCGGGGTCGGCAGCCGGTTCCGGGAAGCGCTGGCCGAGATGGCCGGCGCGCTGCGGCAGGGCCTCGCTCGGACGTAGTCGGGGGCAGAAGCGGCGGATCGGCGCGAGGGCAGTGGCGGGCCGGCGCCGGCCGGGGCGGCGGCCGCGAACCGCGCTGAGCCTGGGCGGCGGCAACCGGCGCCGGGCCGGAGCGGCGGCTGCGAACCGCGCCGAGCCCGGACGGCGAACCAGGCACCGGGCCGGGGCGGCGGCAAATCGGCGCCCGACCGGGGCGGCGACGAACCGCACTGAACCCGGGCAGCGGCGACCGGCACCCGTGCCAGGGCGGCGGCGAAACCGGGCACCGAGCCCGGGCAGCGGCAACCGGCGCCGGGCCTCGGCGGCGGCGAACCAGGCACCAACCCCGGGCGGCAGCAACCAGCACCGGGCCGAGCGGCGGCCAACCAGGCACCGACCCCGGGCCCCGGCGAGCGGCGCAGCCCCAGCCTCCGCACCGAAACGACCCCGGAGCCGCGCAACCCGAGCCTCCCTGCCCGAAACGACCCGGAGCCCGGCGCGGAGAAATGTCCGCGACCGGGCTCCGGGCCCCCCTGTTTCACTGTGCCGGGATCAGGCCGCCGGTGCGGGCAGCGGCGGGACCGGCAGTGGTGGCACCGGAAGGCCGCCGAGCAGGCCACCGAGGATGCCGGTGACCGCGGCGAGCAGGGCCTTCACCAGGTCGCTGACGATCTTCAGCGGGCCCGGCAGGTCCGGCAGCGACGGGATCGGCAACGGCAGCGGCGGCAGCTGCCGCGCCTTGGCCGTCGGGTCGGTGAGCAGCCGGGTGGACTCGTCGGCGCGGCCCTTGGCCAGGCCGGCGAGCTGCTCGGTGTCGGTTTGGACCGTGTAGCGCTTGCCGGCGGCGATGTCCGCCATCACCGGGCTCATCTGACCGAGATCCGACCGCGTGGCGCCGACGTTGCCCGCGTAAGCCACCTTGGTCAGGTCGTCTCGCATCTGGAGCACCTGTGCGGCGAGAGCCTGGGTGCTGGAGGAACCCTTGCCCCCGTCCGGGCTCGCCGAAGCGATCCCCGCCGTCGCGACCGCCAGCAGACTGCCGGCGGCTACCAGGGCGATGGACCGCCCGAACTTGCCTTTCATTTCCTACCTCCTGGCCTCGGGAGACCTGACGCGTTAAATCGATACCCGCCGTATCGGAGATAAGCCACCCGATCACCGGTTAGGGAGGATTTCTAACCCTTACGTGCCGGATGCGGAGGAAGCGAACTCGCCCGCAATTGATTAACGTCGAAACCTTGCCCGTCCCCCTGAAGATCATCAACAGCGAGTCCGATCGTCACCGCTGGTGACAGCCGTCCACTGTGGAGCATCTCGGTCACCCACGCGGGTGTAAACGGTGATCATTTAGCTTCATCACTCCGTCGGACCGCGTGTCGGGACTGCTCCAGACAGGGCGTCCCCCACGCTCGCACCGCCACCCACAAGGTTCGCACCGGCCGGACGGAAAACGCGAATTCAATTCCGGTAAAAGCGCCGAAGCGGACGAGCACTCAGAGCGTCACGCCGGTTTCCAGGTGGGCCAGCGCCCGGTCGAACACCACGAGCGTGTCGGCGTCGGGGTCCGCCGCCGCGCCGAGGAACGCCGCCATGACCACCCCGACCACCGCGCCCGCCCAGTTCCGCACCTCGAACTCGCCGGGGTCACGGCCGGTGCGGCGGGCCGCGAGGTCGGCCAGCAGGTCGATCCCGGCCGCGAACTGGTCCATGATCGCGCTGCGCAGGTCCGGCTCGCGGAACACCAGCAGCTGCCGCTCGCGTTCGCGGGCCCAGTCCGCCGCGGAGATCTGCTCCCGGATGGTGTCCGCCGTCGCGCGCAGCGCGCCGATCGGGCTGAGCTCGGCCGGCTGGGCGAGCGCGGCCGCGATCAGCACCGGGTCGAACGGGTCGTACAGCACCGTCGCTTCCTTCGTCGCGAAGTACCGGAAGAACGTGCTCGGCGAGATCTCCGCCGCGGCCGCGATCTGGTCGACGGTCGTCGCGGCGTACCCCTGCTCGTGGAACAGCCGCAACGCGTGCCGCTGGATGGCGGCCCGCGTCCTGGCCTTCTTCCGTTCGCGCAGTCCTTGCGGCTCAGCCGGCGACGAGGTCATGCTCCGATTCTCGCGGCTGGGTCCCCCCGGCCGTCCGCCCGGGCAGGAACAGCAGCGCGAGCAGGGCCGCGGCCAGGCCCAGCCCGGCGCACACCCAGAGCGTCACGGCCATGCCGTCGGTGAACGCGGCCCGCGCGGAGCCGGCGAGCGCGGGCAGGTGCAGCTTCTCCGCCACGGCCACCGCGCCCGACGCGCTGCCGCGGGCTGCGTCGGCGGCGAGCCCAGCGTCGCGAATGGGTCATTCGGGACGTCTGGCGTCCCGAATGGGTCATTGGCAACACTCGGCGCGGGCGTGCTCGTCGGCGGCCGCCGCGGACCTGCCGAGAATTGTCCACAGCTCGGGATCGATGTGGACAACTCCGGCGCCCGAGCCACAATTCGCCGGTTTTGTCACCCGTCGCCGATACACTGGAGCGGGGACGCCCCCCAGGGAAGGGCGGGGCGAGCCCCAGGCCAGCCCGCCCGCGAGCAGCACGAACCCGCCAGTGACCACCCCGCGCACCCCGAACGCGGCGACGAGCTTCTCGGCGACCTTCGCCGCCACGAGCATCCCGCCGATCAGCGCCAGCAGCCGGACCCCGGTCTGCAGCGCGTCGGCCCCCTGCACCGCCTGGAACAGCTGCGGCAGCACGAACATCAGGCCCATCAGCGCGAAGGACGCCATGGTCGCGAGCACCGCGCCCCAGACGAACCGCGGTTCGCGGAACAGCGCGAGGTCGGCGAGCGGCGCGGCCACCCGCGTCTGCGCCCGGCAGAACACCGCGAGCAGGACGGCGCCGAGCGCGAGCAGGCCGTAGGTGACCGGGTCGGCCCAGCCGTGCTCACCGGCGTTGACGAACCCGTAGGTGAGCGCGACCAGCCCGGCCGCCGAGAGCGCGATGCCCGCGAAGTCGATCGCGCCCCGGCCCGAGCCCCGCGTCAGCGGCACCAGGAACAGCACGGCGGCCAGGCCGACCACGGTCAGCGGCACGTTGATCAGGAACACCGAGCCCCACGCGAAGTGGTCGAGCAGCCAGCCGCCGAGCAGCGGCCCGAGCGGGATACCGGCGAACGTCGCCATCACCCACGTCGTCAGCGCCTTCGCCCGCTCCTCCGGCGGGAACAGGACGTTCAGCAGGGAAAGCGACAGCGGGATGAGGAACGCGGCCCCGGCGCCGAGCACCACCCGGGCGGCGATCAGCTGGCCCGGCGAGCTCGCGTAGGCGCACCCCAGCGAGGCCAGCCCGAACACGACCAGCGCGCCGAGCAGCAGCTTCTTCGGGCCGAACCGGTCGCCCAGCAGGCCCGCCGGCAGCAGCAGCGCGGCCAGCGCCAGCGTGTAGGCGTTGCCGAACCACTGCAGCTGCGTGGTCGTGGCGCCGAGGTCGACGGCCAGCGTCGGCACGGCGACGTTCAGCACGGTCAGGTCGAGCCCGACGGTCAGCAGGCTCACCGCGAGCGCGCCGAGCGCCCACCACCTGCGGGGATAGAGCTGTGTCATAGCGACCCCCAATTGATAGTTACTACCAAATGAGAGTAGCTCTCAAAATTTCTTGGCGCCAGGCCCGATGACCGGGGAAATAACTTGCACGCGCGTACCACCTTGGGTTCTCATCGAAGGCGTGCCTCTGCAGCCGTACCGCCGGGTCCTGTCCGTTCCCCGAGTCCCGTCGACGATGGCGCTGATGTTCCTGGCCCGGCTGCCGATGACCATGAACGGCGTCCTGATGACGCTCTACATCGTCACCGGGCTCGGCCGCGGCTACGGCGCCGCCGGGCTGGTCGGCGCCGGGGTCACCCTCGGGATGGCGCTCGGCGCGCCACTGCTCGGCCGCTGCTTCGACCGGTACGGCCTGCGCCCGATCGTCGCCGTCTGCGGCATCGGCACCACGGTGTTCTGGATCGCCGCGCCGCACCTGCCGTACGAGGTGCTCGCCGCCGTCGCGATCCCGGCCGGGATGCTCTCGGTGCCGGCGGGCTCGCTCGCCCGGCAGATCCTGGCCGCGCTCGTCCCGGTTTCGGAGCGACGGGCGGCGTACTCGCTCGACACGATCTCGATCGAAGCGACGTTCATGATCGGCCCCGCGGCCGGCATCGCGGCGATCACGTCGTTCTCCCCGACCTGGACGCTCAGCGCGCTCGGCGTGCTGTTCGGCGGCACGGCGTTCCTGATCTGGCTGGTGAACCCGCCGATCCGGGAGGCGGTGACCGACCCGCTCGCCGAGACCGCCCGCCCGCCGCTGCGGAGCTGGCTCACCGGCCGGCTGGTGGCGACGCTGCTGATCGCCGCCGGCGCGTTGTTCGTGCTGGTCGGCACAGAGCTGGCGACGCTCGCGGCGCTGCGCGCGAACGGCGACCTCGGGGTGACCGGCCTGGTCATCGCGGTGATGTGCGCCGCGTCCATCCTCGGCGGCATCGTGCACGGCGCCGTCAAGCGGTCACTGCCGCAGGGTCTGCTGATGCTGCTGCTCGCGCTGCTGGTGGTGCCGGTCGGGCTGGCCGACCAGCCGTGGTGGCTGCTGATGCTGGTGCTGATCCCGACGAACCTGGTCTGCGCGCCGACGCTGGCGGCGACCACCGAGACGGTCAGCCGGATCGCCCCGCCGCGGGTGCGCGGCGAGGCGATGGGCCTGCAGGACGCTTCCACCCGGCTCGGCCTGGCGCTGGGCAGCCCGGTGGTCGGCTTCGCGATCGACCACTCGAGCCCGGCGTGGGGCTTCGCTGCGGCCGGCCTCGGCGGCCTGCTGATCGCGTCGGCCGGCCTGCTGCACCGGCGGGCCCCGGAGCCGGTCGCGGACCCCGCGCCGGCGCTGGCCGAGAGCTGCAACTAGCCGCAGGCCGCGCGCAGGGCGTCGAGCTTCTTGACGTTGCGCTGCACCCACTGGGCGACGACGCCGGCGTCCTCGATGCGTTCCTTCTGCACCTCGACGTAGGAGTCGGCCATGCCGAAGAGCGCGTTCTTGACGTCCTGGTCCTGGACGTTCCCGGCCAGCTCGCGCAGCCGTTTTTCCTTGTCCTCGGCCCGCGCCTTGAGCTTGGCCGGGTCGACCAGCGGGTTCAGGTCCGCCAGCCCGAGCGCCTCGGTGCACGCGCTGACCTTGTTCGCCGTGTCCGCCCCCTGGCCGACCGCGTTGCCGACCTGGTCGCACCCGCTCAGCAGCAGTGCGGCCCCGGCCAGCAGCGCGGCCGTCGTTCCACCCCTCGTCATGTCGCCAAGGTACCGGCTCAGCCCTTCACGCAGACGACCTGCTTGAGGTGCGCCACCACCTCGACCAGGTCCGTCTGGGCGCGGATCACCGAATCGATGTCCTTGTACGCCGCCGGGATCTCGTCGACCACACCCGAGTCCTTGCGGCACTCGACGCCGGCCGTCTGCGCCGCGAGGTCGTCGGCCGTGAACAGCTTCTTGGCCTTGTTCCGCGACATCCGGCGCCCGGCGCCGTGCGACGCCGACTGGAACGACGAGTCGTTCCCGAGCCCGCGCACGATGTACGAACCGGTCCCCATGCTGCCCGGGATGATCCCCAGGTCACCCGATCCGGCGCGGATCGCGCCCTTCCGGGTGACCAGCAGCTCGACCCCGTCGTACGTCTCTTCGGCGACGTAGTTGTGGTGGCACGAGATCGCGTCGTCGAAGGCCGTCCCCGGCACGACGTCGGCCAGCGCCTGCTTCACGAGCGCGACCATCGTGGCGCGGTTGCGCGCCGCGTAGTCCTGCGCCCAGAAGAGGTCACGCCGGTACGCCCGCATCTCCGGCGTGCCCGCGACGAACACCGCGAGGTCGCGGTCCGGCAGGTCGGCGTTGTGCGGCAGCTTCCGCGCCACGGCCATGTGCCGCTCCGCCAGCTCCTTGCCGATGTTGCGCGAACCCGAGTGCAGCATCAGCCAGACGCGGCCTTCGTCGTCGAGGCAGACCTCGATGAAGTGGTTCCCGCCGCCGAGGCTCCCGATCTGGCGCGCGGCCCGGTCGTGCAGCTCCTGGACGCCGCTGTGCAGCTCGCCGAAGCCCTTCCAGAACGCGTCCCAGCCGCCGACGCCGTGCACCTTGGCCGGGTTCACCGGCGTCTTGTGCAGGCCGAAGCCCACCGGGACGGCGCTTTCGATCCGCCGGCGCAGCTTCCCGAGGTCGTCGGGCAGATCGCTCGCGCCGAGCGACGTCCGGACGGCGCTCATCCCGCACCCGATGTCGACCCCGACGGCGGCCGGCGAAACGGCGTCACGCATGGCGATGACACTGCCGACGGTCGCGCCCTTGCCGTAGTGCACGTCGGGCATCACGGCGACCCCGTGCACCCACGGCAGGTTGGCGACGTTGTGCAGCTGCCGCATGGCCTGGTCTTCGACGGACGCGGGGTCCGCCCACATCCGGATCGGGACACGCGCGCCGTCGACGGCGGTGTACATGGTTTCCTCCCCTGGAACTGGTTGCGGGGCTTAGGATCCCTCTTGGCCGGAAATCGGACAAGGCGATTTCCGGCAGTCCACTGTGGAGGAGAACGGACATGGGCCTGCTGCCCGGCCCCGCGGCCGCTGCCCGGGGAATGGTTCCGGACGCGGAGCTCAGCACCGAGCCGCATTTCGGCGAGCCCGGCCTCGCCGCCGCCGTTTCCGCCGCGCTGGCCGGGGACTGGCACCCCGCCGCCGCGCTCGTCGCCACCCTGAACGGTGACTGGGACCGGCGCACCGCCGTCATCAGCGCACTCGCCACCACCGCCACGACCGAACGCCAGTGGTTGCGCGACTGGCTCGCCGAGCGGGACGGCGATCCCGACGCCGCCGTCGTGCAGGCGGAGACCTTCGTCGCCCTGGCTTGGCAGCGCCGGGGCTCCGCACGCGGCCGGCACACCAGCCGGCAGCAGTTCGGGCCCTTCTACCAGCTGCTGGACCACGCCCGCGACACCGCCTGGAAGGCGGCCGAACTCGCCGGAGCCGATCCGACACCCTGGGCGACCCTCGTCACCGTCTGCCGGGGGCTCGATGTCCGGTACCAGCCCTTCGACGGGATCTGGTCGGGTCTGCTCGTCCGCGCGCCCGCCCACCGCATCGGCCACAACCGCGCCCTGCAGTACTGGTGCCCGAAGTGGCACGGCACCGAAGAACGCCTGCTCGACTTCGCCGCCGGCGCCGCGGCTTTCGCGCCGTCGCTGACGCCACTGCCTCTGCACGCGGCCTTCGAAATGGCCATGGAGGGCAACCCGATCTGGCGCAGCCGGTACGTCCGGGAGGCCCTCGAAACAGCTCTGCCCTGGTTGGACGGCGAAGGCGCCGAGCACCCCGCTACCCGGGAAGACCGCGGCTACGCGATCTACGCGCTGCACCACAACGGCCGGCACGACGAAGCCGTCGCCCAGTTCCGGCGGCTCGGCGGCCACGCCGACGGTCATGTCTGGAACTTCGACACCGACGTCAAGCGCTCTGCGAAGCCCGTGAAGCAGTTCGCGGCATTGCGAGCCCAGGCGTGCCGGAAGGCGGCCAGGGACGCGTGAGGGGACCGGTCCCCGGGCACCCGTGCTCCCCTTGGCCGGTTGCTGCCGTGTTCGGAGAGGTGGTCCCGTGACCGAATCGAGCGCCTACCGGCCGCTGCCGGTGTCCGGCGAAAACGCGGACCGGGAGGTGCGGCGCGGGATCAGGTCGATGCGGCTCGCGATCGCCGCCCAGGCCGTGCTCTACCTGGCCCTCGCCGTCTTCGTCTGGTCACTGGCGGCGAGCGTGGACGACGGCACTGACGTCACCTGGCCGCTGGTGGTCGTGTCGGTGAACTCGGCGCTGCTCGTCACCCTCGTGGTGTTCAGCGCGCTGCTGAGCCGGCGCGAACGCAAGATCATCTTCACGGTCGTCTGGCTGGAATGCGCGTTCATCGCGGTGCTGCTCGTCGGCCTGGTCGTGAGCCTCGTGCAGAGCTCGTCGGCCGGCGGGTCCACCGGAACGCCGGTCGGGCTGTTCGTGTGGGGCGGGCTGATGATGGCCGTGCTGCGGCCGCTGCAGAAGCCGGAGCTGCGGACGGCGTTCGGCCTGCCGCCGATCCAGCCCCGGCAGAAGAAGCCCAGGAAATGAACCCGCCCGGCCCCGGGTGTCCGGGGCCGGGCGGGTTCGGCTCAGAGCTGCTGCGCCACCAGCTCCGCGAGCTGCACGGTGTTGAGCGCCGCGCCCTTGCGGAGGTTGTCGTTGGAGATGAACAGCGCCAGCCCGCGGCCGCCCTCGACACCCTGGTCGACGCGGATGCGGCCGACGTAGCTCGGGTCGTTGCCCGCCGCCTGCAGCGGGGTCGGGACGTCGGACAGCTCGACACCCGGCGCGTGCGCCAGCAGCTCGGTCGCGCGCTCGACCGTCAGCGCGCGCTCGAACTGGGCGTTGACCGAGATCGAGTGCCCCGAGAACACCGGCACGCGCACGCAGGTGCAGGACACGCCGAGACCCGGGATGCTCAGGATCTTGCGGCTCTCGTTGCGGAACTTCTTCTCTTCGTCCGTCTCGAGCTCACCGTCGTCCACAATGGACCCGGCCATCGGCAGGACGTTGAACGCGATCGGGCGGACGTACTTGTCCGGCGCCGGAAACTCGATCGCCCCGCCGTCGTGGGTGAGCAGCGCGGCGTGCTCGGCGCCGGCCTTGATCTGCCCGGCCAGCTCGTCCACACCGGCGAGCCCGCTGCCGGACACCGCCTGGTACGTCGACGCGACCAGCCGGACCAGCCCGGCCTCGTCGTGCAACGGCTTCAGCACCGGCATCGCGGCCATGGTGGTGCAGTTGGGGTTCGCGATGATCCCCTTCCGCGCCTCCTTGATGGCCTCGGGATTGACCTCGCTGACGACCAGCGGCACGTCCGGGTCCATCCGGAACGCCGAGGAGTTGTCGATCACCGTCACCCCCGCCTCGGCGAACCGCGGCGCCTGCGCCTTCGACGTCGACCCGCCCGCCGAGAACAGCGCGATGTCCAACCCGGACGGATCCGCCGTCGTCGCGTCCTCGACGGTGATTTCGCCGTCGCGCCAAGGCAGGGTCGACCCCGCCGAGCGCGCCGAAGCGAAGTACCGCAGCTCGGCGACCGGGAACTCCCGCTCCGCCAGCAGCTTGCGCATCACCGCGCCGACCTGGCCGGTCGCGCCGACCACCCCGATCCGCAGCCCGTCCGCCATCAGCGACCACTCCCCGCGTAGACAACAGCTTCTTCGTCGCCGCCGAGCTCGAAGGCGTCGTGGATCGCGCGCACGGCCTCGTCGAGCTGGGCGTCCCGGATCAGCACCGAAATGCGGATCTCGGAGGTGTTGATGATTTCGATGTTGACGCCGGACTGGGCCAGCGCCTCGCAGAACGTCGCCGTGACACCCGGGTGCGACCGCATCCCGGCGCCGACCAGCGAGACCTTGCCGACGTGGTCGTCGTAGAGCACCGACTCGAAGCCGATCTCCGCCTTGACCTTCTCCAGTTCCTTGACGGCCTTGGCGCCGTTGGCCTTCGACAGCGTGAACGTGATGTCCGTGCGACCGGACACCGTGCTGGAGACGTTCTGCAGCACCATGTCGATGTCGATCTCGGCGTCGGCGATCACGCGGAAGATCCGGGCCGCCGCACCGGCGGTGTCCGGCACGCCGGTAACCGTGATCTTGGCCTCGGAGCGGTCGTGCGCCACACCGGTGATCAGGGCTTGTTCCACGGGGATCTCCTCGATAGAACCGGTCACCGTGGTGCCCGGCTTGTCACTGTAGGAAGAGCGGACACGGATCGGGACGCCGTAGCGGCGCGCGTACTCGACCGAACGCAGGTGCAGGATCTTCGACCCGCTCGCGGCCAGCTCGAGCATCTCTTCGTAGGTGACGGTGTCGAGCTTGCGCGCGTCCGGCACCACCCTCGGGTCGGCGGTGTACACACCGTCCACATCGGAATAGATCTCGCAGACGTCGGCGTTCAGCGCGGCGGCCAGCGCGACGGCGGTGGTGTCCGAGCCGCCGCGGCCCAGCGTCGTGATGTCCTTGGTGTCCTGCGCGACGCCCTGGAAGCCCGCCACCAGCGCGACGTAACCCTGCTCGAGCGCCTCGGTGACGCGGCTCGGCGTGACGTCGATGATGCGCGCGTTCCCGTGCACCGACGTCGTGACGACGCCGGCCTGCGACCCGGTGAACGACCACGCCTCCGCGCCCTGGGCCGAGATGGCCATGGCGACCAGCGAGTTCGAGATGCGCTCACCGGCGGTGAGCAGCATGTCCATCTCCCGCTCCGGCGGCGCCGGGTTGACCTGCTGAGCCAGGTCGAGCAGCTCGTCGGTGGTGTCACCCATCGCCGAGCAGACCACCACGACGTCGTTGCCCGCCTTCTTGGTGGCGACGATCCGTTCCGCGACGCGCTTGATCCGGTCGGCACTTTCCAGCGACGATCCGCCGTACTTCTGGACCACGAGGGCCACGCCCGAACCTCCTAGACGGGCCGGGTCTGCTCCCTGGTGGGCACCGGAGAGCCCCCGCGTCCCATAGTTGAGAAGGAGCCTACCGGGGCTCCAGCGGCCCGCCACCCTCTTGACGTGGGGCGGACCCGTTCCCCGGGCCGCTCGGAAGTAAATCTTCCGTAACACCAACGAAATGCGCGGAGTCCTTCCTTCCGAGTGATGCAGCGCACTAGGTGGGTACGGTGAAGATCATGCGGAAACCAGCTGTGACGAGCATCCCGATCGCTTCGATCATGGCCGAACGGTGGAGCCCCCGGGCCCTGGACGCATCTTCGTCGGTCAGCCCGGACCAGGTGCGGTCGCTCCTGGAGGCGGCCCGCTGGGCCCCGTCGTTCGGCAACACCCAGCCGGCCCGCTACCTGGTGGGCGTGCGCGGCACACCGTCGTTCGACGCGATCCTGGCGACGTTGAACTCGGGCAACCGGGCGTGGGCCCACCGCGCGGGCCTGCTGCTGATCGGCGCGATGGTGACGACGAACGAGAAGGGGGCGGTTCCGTACGCGGAGTACGGGCTGGGGCTGGCTTCGGAGAACCTCGTGCTGCAGGCGGTGGAGCTGGGGTTGGTGGCGCACCAGATGGCGGGCTTTTCGGCGGGCTCGGTGCGGGCGGCGTTCTCGCTGCCCGAGGATGTGGTGCCTCGGGTCGCGATCGCGGTGGGGTCGCCGGGGCATCCGGATGTGCTCGAGGAGGAGTGGCGGATCGAGCGGGAGAAGGCGGAGCGGGTGCGGGTGCCGCTGACGGAGTTCGCCTTCAGCGACCAGTGGGGCACGTCGGCTCTCTAGCTCGGCAGGACGACAGCCCGGTCGCGGACGCGCTCCAGTGCCGCAAAAGGCACCACAGTGGTGACGTCGTCGACGGCGGCGAACCCGCCGACAGTCGTCCTGATGTCGACGATGGCTTCGGCGGTGGCGGCATCGAGCCCGCAAACCGAGGCAATCACGGTGGCCGGCGCGTTGTTGAGGTCGACAAGACCGCCGTCGTCGTAGTTCCGCGCGAGATCCGGACGCCCGACGTGCAGGTCGCGCGCGATGAGCGGGTCCTCGGCGACGAGCTTGCGCGCTTCGGAGCGCCGTTCGCGCGCGGCCAAAGCCGCGGCCAGCGCGGGGTCCGGGCCGTCGAGCCGCTCACCGGGCACCTGACGCAAGATCTCCCGGCGCAGCTTGGCCTGCTGAACGCAGCCGACCGCGACGACGACGAGCCCCAGGATCACGGCGGCCGAGGTGAGCAGGTTCCCGGTCGTCCCGACCACCTTGCCTGTGGCGTCCTTCGGCGAGAGGGACATCAGCACACCCATGACCGCGGCAGCCGCCCCGAAGACCGCGGCGCGCGCGTAGAGCGACTTCCGGCCGAGCCGCAGCGCGGCGTGCACGAACGGCACCCAGGCAAAAAGCCCCACCGTGGCGATCGTGACGACGAAGTACCAGCGGCTCCCGAGACGGGCGACCGCACTCGGCGACGTCGCGGCAGGCTGTGAAACGGACATGGTCAGCACCCCTTCCGGCGTGCTGATGTCGCCTGGCGGCGACAGTGCGTTACGAGGGTGCGCCGATCGTGATCACCGCGAAATCAGGAAGCTCCGCCCACCCGGCGGATGATCTTCGCCAGGATCCCCGACACCACGAGCCAGAAGATCGCCGCGATGCCGTAGTTCACCAGGACGCGGAGCTTCGCGTCACTCGGGGTGAACAGGTCGCTGAACCCCAGCGCCAGGCTGTCCGCCCAGGACTTCACGAACGAGACGATGCCGTTGTCCGGGTTGGCCGAGCCGACCGTGAAGATCACGTGGATCACCAGCAGCGCCGCGAAGACCAGGCCCACCCAGCGGACGATCGACGCCACGATCGAGGCGATCCGGCCGCCCGTCGCGCGCCAGTCGACCGGGGCCCGGCGGGAAACCTTGGTCTCCTCCGGTGCCGAAGACGACGATGACTCCGCGTGCTCACCCATGCCCGCAGTTTCGCACGGCCACCGGCCAATTGCTACCCACAGGTAACCCCAGCTGGGGACCGCCCGGCTTTCCCCGTGCCGTGTTCCGTGGTTATGGTGGGGGCGTGGCGCGTGCTCTCCTGCTTCGCTGCCGCGACGGGGCCTGACCGGACCGGCTCCCCGTCGCGGGGCTTCGTGGTGCCGGTCGCACCCGTCTAGCTGGAGAACCCCGAATTCGCATGAGCAAGATCCGCAAGCCTTCGCGTCCCGCCCCCGCTGACCAGCCCGCTTGGAACACCCAGCTGGGCACGTCCATGCCGGTGCACCGCTACCGCCCCTGGTACGACCTCGTCGAGAACATCGACCTGCCCGATCGCACCTGGCCCGCCAAGCGCATCGAGCGCGCGCCGCTGTGGTGCGCCGTCGACCTGCGGGACGGCAACCAGGCGCTGATCGACCCGATGTCGCCCGCGCGCAAACGCAAGTTCTTCGACCTGCTGGTACGCATGGGGTACAAGGAGATCGAGGTCGGCTTCCCGGCCGCGAGCCAGACCGACTTCGACTTCGTCCGCGAGATCATCGACGAGGGCGCCATCCCCGACGACGTCAGCATCCAGGTGCTGACCCAGTGCCGTCCGGAGCTGATCGAGCGCACCTTCCAGTCGCTCGAAGGCGCGCCGCGCGCGATCGTCCACATCTACAACTCGACGTCGATCCTGCAGCGCCGCGTCGTCTTCCGCGAGGAGCGCGAAGGCATCAAGAAGATCGCGACGCAGGCCGCGGAAATGGTCGTCGAGCTGGCCGCGAAGCAGCCGGACACCGACTTCCGCTTCCAGTACTCGCCGGAGTCCTACACCGGCACCGAGCTGTCGTACGCGCTCGAGGTCTGCAACGCCGTCACCGAAATCTGGCAGCCGACGCCGGAGAAGCCGGTGATCCTGAACCTGCCGGCGACCGTCGAGATGGCCACGCCGAACGTCTACGCCGACTCGATCGAGTGGATGTCCCGGAACCTGGAACGCCGCGACTCCGTGATCCTGTCGCTGCACCCGCACAACGACCGCGGCACCGGCATCGCCGCCGCCGAGCTGGGCTACCAGGCCGGCGCGGACCGGATCGAAGGCTGCCTGTTCGGCAACGGCGAGCGCACCGGCAACGTCGACCTGGTCGCGCTGGGCATGAACCTCTACAGCCAGGGCATCGACCCGCAGATCGACTTCTCCGACATGGACGAGATCAAGCGGACCGTCGAGTACTGCAACCAGCTGCCGGTCGGCGAGCGCTCGCCGTGGGGTGGCGACCTGGTGTTCACGGCCTTCTCCGGCAGCCACCAGGACGCGATCAACAAGGGCCTGGACGCGCTGAAGGACGCCGCCGACAAGCAGGGCGTGCCGCTGGACGAGTACCCGTGGCAGGTCCCGTACCTGCCGATCGACCCGAAGGACGTCGGCCGCACGTACGAGGCCGTGATCCGGGTGAACTCGCAGTCCGGCAAGGGCGGCGTCGCCTACATCATGAAGGCCGAGCACCAGCTCGACCTGCCGCGGCGCCTGCAGATCGAGTTCTCGAAGGTCATCCAGCGCTACACCGACACCGAGGGCGGCGAGGTCGACCCGGCCACGATGTACAACGCTTTCTCGGCCGAGTACCTGGAGCTGAAGACGCCGCTGGAGCTGGTCCGCCAGCACGTCCGCGACAACGGTGACGGCGAGTACGACATCTCCGCGACCGTCCGCGTGGAGGGTGACGAGCACGAGGTCACCGGCCGCGGCAACGGCCCGATCGCGGCGTTCTTCGACGCGCTGTCGACCGTCGGCTTCGACCTGCGCCTGCTGGACTACTCCGAGCACACGCTCTCGCCGGGTGACGACGCGCGCGCCGCGTCGTACATCGAGTGCGCGATCTCGGACCGCGTGTTCTGGGGCATCGGCATCGACCCGTCGATCGTCACGGCGTCGCTGCGCGCCGTCGTCTCGGCCGTGAACCGCGCCCATCGCTGAACCTGTGGGCCGCCTGTCGGGTTCCTGTGAGTCCCCGGTGATCGGGAGCATCGCGGCCCCGGCAGGCGGTTAATGGAGGTGTGGACGCGACTACGGCGGGACTCCTGGTGCTGTTCGTCGTCTCGCTGGTGCCCCTGCTGCCCACCGAGGTGACGCTCCTCGGGATGGGTGTCGCGGCGGCACAGGGCGGGGCGTCGCTCGCGCTGGTGATCGCCGTGTCGAGTGCCGGGTGCCTGGTTTCCGACCAGACGCTCTACGCCCTCGGCCGGTTCGGCGGCCGGGCGGCGCTGGACCGGCTGAGCCGGCGGCGGAAGATCGCCGCCGGCATCGGCTGGCTCGACGGGCGGCTGCAGCGCCACCCCCGGCCGGTGCTGGTCGCCGCCCGCTGGCTGCCGTCGGGCGGGACGATCGGCGCCCTCCTCGCCGGTTCGCTCCGCTGGCCAATGGCGGAGTTCTTCACCGCTTCGGCCGTCGGCGTCACGCTCTGGACGTCCTACGTGGCCTTCCTCGGCTACGCGGGCGGCCAGATCATCACCGAACCCGGGATCAGCATGCTGCTCTCCCTCGGCATCGCCCTGGTCCTGGGTTCGGCGATCACCTTCGGCGTGAAGCGCGGCGCTAGAGCGCTTTGAGGATGTCCGCGGGCTCGGTCCGCGTGACGAAGTCCGGGTGGACGTCGACAAAGCGCAGCACGCGGTCGCGGTCGACCACGACGACCGCCGGGTGGACCAGCTCCCACGTGCCGTTGACCTGCTCGAGATCCGTGCCGAGGGTCACCATCGCATCCCGCACCGGGGCGGAGACGGGATAGCTCAGCCCGAGTCCGCGGGCGACGGTGCTGCCGGCGTCCGACAGCACCGGGAACGTCAGGTCCGGGAGCGGGCCGTCCGGCTTCTGCGGGCTGACCGCGACCAGGCTCGCGCCGGACTTCGCCAGCTCGGGCAGCAGTTCCTCCTGGTAGGTGCGCAGGGTCAGGTTGCAGTACGGGCACCACTGGCCGCGGTAGAACACGAGCACCGCCGGCCCGTCCGCGACGAGGTCGCCCAGGCTCACGTCCGCACCGTCGGCGCCCGGCAGCGTGAACTCCTCGATCTTGTCGCCTGCCTCGGCGAACTTCCCGCCGGCCCGGCGCCGGTCCGCCTCGATGACCTCGAAGATCTCGGGCGGCAGCGCGCCGCGGAGGTGGTCGTTTACTCCGGTCAGGGCGTTGTTGAGCGTCATGGATCCCCTAGCTCGTTGTACTGATTGGTACAGTGAAACAGACTGTACTATTCGGTACATGGAGACGCAAGCGGCGGCCACGACCCCACGCGGCAAGCGGACCCGCGAAACGATCGTCGACGCGGCGGCGAAGCTGATGTACGTCGACGGCGTCGCGGGCACGAGCGTCGACAAGGTGCTCGCCACGAGCGGGGCCGGGAAATCGCAGATGTACCACTACTTCAAGAACAAGGACGAGCTGGTCGCGGCCGTGATCGACCGCTACCTCGAGGAGATCCTCGGCAACCAGCCGGCGATCTTCGAGCTGGCCTCCTGGGCGGACCTCGAGACGTGGACCGAGCAGCTCCTCGACATCCACCGCCGCGCGGGCAGCCCGGTCGCGTGCCCGCTGGGCAACCTCGCCGGCGAGGTCGGCGACAACCCGAAGCTCGCGCCGCTGGTCGACCAGGCCTACCGGAAGTGGGAGTCCCACCTGGTGCGGGGGCTGGTCAAGCTGCAGGAGCAGGGCGAGCTGGCACCCGACGCCGACCCGGCACGGCTCGCGCAGGCGGCGATGACGTCCGTCCAAGGTGGACTGCTGCTGGCCCACATCCGGCACGACCTCACGGCGCTGGAGGACGCCCTGCAGATCGCGCTGACCCACCTGCGCGGCTTCCGGACGATGTCGTGAGTGGTAATTCGGGTTAGAACCCTAATTACCACTCACGACATCTTGGTGAGCTGGGCGATCTCCGCACGCAGTTCGTCGATCACCTTCGCGACGGCCGGCCGCTGCAGCGCACCCGTGCGGCAGACCGCTTCCACCAGCCGGGCCGCGCGGATCCCGGCCAGCGGGCGGCTCACCAGGCCGCTGCCCCGGCGCGTGTCGATCGTGTAGCGCGGCACCAGCGCGATCCCGTGCCCGGCGGCGACCAGCCGCTCGGTGATCCGGAAGTCGTTGATCCGCTGGACGACGACCGGCCGCACGCCGGTCCGGACGGTCAGCGAGCGCAGCACGTCGTCCACCGGAAAGCCGTGGTCGACGCCGATCCAGCGTTCGTCCGCCAGCTCCGCGAGGTCGACCCGGCGGCGGCTCGCCAGCCGGTGCCCCGCGGGCAGCGCGACGTCCAGCGGCTCCCGCAGCAGCGGCACGACGTCGAGGCGGCCGGAGTCGAACTCCGGCGCGTGCTCGTCGCGGTGCGCCACGACGACGTCGTAGTCCGCGACCAGGCCCGGCACCTCCGGCGGTGTCATGTCGACGTCCCGGACGTCGACGTCGAGGCCGTCGTACCCGGCGATGCGGGTCAGCAGGCCCGGCAGCAGCATCAGCCCGGCCGACTGGAAGATCGCGAGCCGCACCCGGCCGCGCGGCGCGCTGCGGTAGGTGTCCAGTTCGGACTCGGCCCGTTCGAGCGCGGCCAGCACCTCGTCGGCGCGGGCAACCAGCGCACGCCCGGCGTCGGTCAGCCGCAGCCCGCGCCCGGCCGGTTCGGTGAGCGGCAGCCCGACCTCGCCCTGCAACGCGCGCAGCTGCTGCGAGACGGCGGACGGCGTGCAGTGCAGCGCCCGCGCGGCCGCCGTCACGCTGCCGCGGTCGGCGAACTCCCGCAGCGTACGCAGGCGACCCAGATCCACGACCCCAGCATATGTGAAGCACGGCTACAGAGTCCCTGCAGATATTCTCGCTGGTCCTTCACGATCGCCGTTGTCACAGTGGAGGCATGCCCACCCGTGACCGCCTGCTCGCCGTGCTCGTCGCCGTCCTCTGGGGCCTGAACTTCCTGGCCATCCACGCCACGCTCGGCCAGTTCCCGCCGGTGTTCGCGGGCGCGCTGCGGTTCGCCGTGATCGCCGTGCCGACGATCCTGTTCGTGCCGTGGCCGAAGGTGAAGGTGCGGCACCTGCTCGGCTACGGCCTGGGCTTCGGCACCGGGCAGTTCGCGTTCCTGTTCATCGCGATGGACACCGGGATGCCGACCGGGCTCGCGTCGCTGGTGCTGCAGGCCTCGGCGCCGTTCACGGTGCTGCTCGGCGCCGTCTTCCTGCGCGAACGCGTCACGCCGCACCAGCTGGCCGGCATCGTGCTGGCCGTCGCCGGGATGGCCGCGATCGCGTGGCAGCAGTCCGGGCACGCCGCCCTGCTGCCGATGATCCTGACGCTGCTGGCGGCGCTGAGCTGGGCGTTCGGCAACCTCAGCACCCGCAAGGCCGAGCCGGACAACCCCCTGCACTTCACGCTGTGGATGTCGGTCGTGCCGCCGCTGCCGATGTTCGCGCTTTCGCTGGTCATGGAAGGCCCGGCCGCGCAGTGGCGGTCGCTGACGACGCTGGGCACGCCGACCGGGCTGACCGCGCTCGGCGGGCTCGCGTACGTCGTGCTGATCGGCACCGTGGTCGGCTCGGGCCTGTGGACCACGCTGATGCGGCGCAACCCGGCCGGTGTCGTCTCGCCGTTCTCGCTGCTCGTGCCGGTGGTCGGGCTGACGGCGTCGTTCCTGCTGCTCGGCGAGCGGCCGACCGGCCTGGAGATCGGCGCCGCCGCCGTCGTGATCGCCGGGGTGCTGCTCGGGTCGATCCGGCGCTCGCGCAAGCCCGACCCGGAGCTGCTGCCCGAGGAAGTGCCGGTCTAGGCCGCGGTCTCTTCCTGCTTCGAGGCCTCTTCTTCGCTTTCGTGCTTCTTGCCGAGCCGCTTCTTCATGACGAAGAAGACGACCACGCCGATCACGATGGCGGCGACCAGGCCGTACTTGGAGAAGTTGCCGAGCCACTTCTCCGCGACCACACCGAGGTAGAAGACGAGCGCGGTGGTGCCGCCCGCCCAGACGATGCCGCCGAGCGCGTTGGCCACCAGGAACTTCGGGTAGTGCATGCGCAGCGACCCGGCGAGCGGCCCGGCCAGGATGCGCAGGAACGCGATGAAACGGCCGAGGAACACGGCCCACATGCCGCGTTTGTTGAAGATGCGTTCGGCGTTGGCGATGTGCGTCGGGCCGAAATGCTTCGGGAATTTCCGGCCCGCCCAGGCGAAGAGCCGCTGGCCACCGGTTTTCCCGATCAGGTAGCCGATGCTGTCGCCGATGATGGCGCCGGCGCTGGCCAGGATCCCGATCCACAACGGGCTCAGGTTGCTGTGCTGCGACGCCAGCAGAGCCGCGCTGACCAGCACGATCTCCCCCGGGAGCGGGATGCCGAGGCTCTCGATCATGATCACCGCGCCGACGATCAGGTACACCGAGAGCGGCGGGATCGCCTCCAGCCATTGGTCGATGTGCACTGCCCGTACCCCCTACTTGGAGAATCTGCTTTCCGCAGGGTACCGGGGGCGGCCGCACCGGGGCGGCCTACTCAGGTATTGCGGTGTCTACGACTTAAGTAGCGTCAGTCGAGCGCGGCCAGGGCCGGCGCAACCGGGAAATCCCCGGAAACGACGTCGAACCCGCGGTTTTCGGTGAGCGGCTCGGCGAGCACCCCGACCAGCACGGCGGCGACGTCCGAGCGGGCGATCCGCCCCGGCTCGAGGTGGCCGGCGGCCTTGACCCGCCCGGTGGCGGGGCCGTCGGTGAGCGTGCCGGGCCGCACGATCGTCCAGGTCAGCGCGGACCGCTGGAGGGCGCTGTCGGAGATCTGCTTGGCCAGCAGGATCGACCGCACGAGCCGGTCACCCTGGTCGGGCGAGTCGGCGAACTGGGCGGACAGCTGGATGTACCGGGCGACCCCGGCCTTCTCGGCGGCCCGGATGGCGGTGATGGCCCCGTCCCGGTCGACGAGGTTGACCGACGCGGGCTCCGGATCGGGCGCGCCGATGGTGTTGATGACGACGTCGGAGTTCTTGAAGGCTTCGACGAGGTCTTCGGGATCGGCCGTCACGTCGGCGACGACCGGCTGCGCCTTGACGTCTCGCAGCACCTCGGCCCGCTTCCGGCCGCGAAGGCCGGCGCGGACGGTGTGGCCTCTCGCGGCGAGCAAGCGGACCACGTGGAACCCGGTCCGGCCCGTCGCGCCCAGCACGGTGACCTGCATGGGATTGATCCTCCCGCAGGTGTCGGCGGTTTGCCCAGGGGCGGAGTTGTCCACAGGAGTGACCCCCATGTGGACAACCCGGTCAGAGCCGGGCCGCGCGGGACTGGAGGTACGCCTGCTCCGGCAGGCTCAAAGTCCGCTGCGCGGCGGCGCCATAGGCGTCCCGCGCGCCGGCGGTGTCCCCTGATCTTTCGAGGAGGTGCCCCCGCACCACATCCACCCGATAGTGCGGCTGCAACGCCGGGTCTTCGACGGCTCGGGCCAGTTCGGCCAGGCCCGCCGCCGGTCCGTTGACCTGGGCAAAAGCCACCACCCGGTTGAGCGTCACCATCGGGCCGGGAGCGACCACGCGCAGCAGGTCGTACAGCGTGAGGATCTGCGGCCAGTCCGTCTCGCCGGCGGACGCGGCCTCGTCGTGCACCGCGGCGATGGCCGCCTGCAGCTGGTACGGCCCCACCGGCGCCGAAGCCAGCGCCCCCGTGATCAGCGAGACGCCCTCGTCGATGAGGTCCGTTGTCCACAGCGACCGGTCCTGCTCGGCCAACGGCACCAAGGCGCCGGCCGGGGAAAGGCGGGCCGGCCGGCGGGCCTCCGTCAGCAGCATCAACGCGAGCAGCCCGGTGACTTCGCCGGACGGAAGCTCCGACCGCAGCTGCCGGACCAGGCGGATCGCCTCGGTGGTCAGCTCGACGCGGTTCAACGCCGAGCCAGAGCTGGCCGTGTGGCCTTCCGTGAAGATCAGGTACAACACCTGGAGCACCGAAGCCAGCCGCTCGGGCTGCTCGTCCGACGAAAAGCGTTCTCCGCGCAACGAGCGTTTCGCACGGCTGATCCGCTGGCCGATCGTGGCCTCCGGGACCAGGAACGCGCGGGCGATCTCCGCGGTGGTCAGGCCACCGACCGCCCGCAGGGTCAGCGCGACCTGCGACGGCCGGGACAGCGACGGATGACAGCAGAGCAGCAGCAGGGTCAGCGTGTCATCGACGGCGGCGACCGGCTCGGGATCCGGCGGCTCGGCCAGCACGACGGCCTGCTCACGCCGTTGCCGCGCGGTCTCACTGCGCCACTGCTCGATCCGCCGCCGCGACGCGGCGGTGATCAGCCAGGCCTTGGGGTTGTCGGGCAAGCCATCGGACGGCCACTGCTGCGACGCGGCCAGCAGCGCTTCCTGGACGGCGTCTTCGCAGGCGTCGAAGCCGCCGTAGCGCCGGACCAGCGCGGCGAGGACCTGGGGTGCGAGCTCGCGGAGGAGACCGTTCACAGGTCCGTCCCGTGCAGGCCCATCACCGGCCGCACCTCCACCACCCCGAACGCCGCTTCCGGAACCCGCCCGGCGATCTCGAGCGCGCGTTCCTCGCTTTCGCAGTCGAGCAGGTAGAACCCGGCGAGGAACTCCTTGACCTCGGCGAAGGGCCCGTCAGTGGCCATCGGCGCGCCGACGCGCTTGGTGAGCTCGGGGAAGGCGAGCCGCTCGGAGACGATCCGCTCCCCGGAGGCATCGAGGTCGTCGTTGAGCTGCTGGTAGTAGGCAAGCCCGGCGGCCCGCTGCTCGTCGGTCATGCCGGCCCACGCCGCGCGGGACTCGGGGTTGCCGTAGATCAGGACCACGTATTTCACGAACGCCCTCCGTTGTCACCGCGAGCACCGACCCTCAGGAGGATGGCACGACCGAGCACCGGATCCGCGAAACCACGGCGGCGCGCGCAGCCTGGTTCGGCGGCTTCGAAAGGCCGATCGAGTACTCGATCGGGAACCTGACCGTCGTCGGGGGCGGCGGCGATGTGGCGTCCTTGCCACGCCCGGCCGCACCTCCACCACCCGCGAAGGATGCCACGGAAAAGCCCCTCCGGGCAGCGGCCCGGAGAGGCTTCCGTTCACAGGATCTCGGCGGAGGTGCCGATGTCCGGCGGGCCCAGGTCGGGGTTGAGCGCCCCGGTGAGCTCGATCAGCTCCGGCTTGACCTCGTGCGGCTGGATGCGCCCGTCGCGGATGTCCTCCGCGTAGTGGCACGCCACCCGGTGACCGCCGCCGATCTCACGTAGCTGGGGGCGGTCCGTGTCGCACAGGCTCGCCTGCTTCCACGGGCAGCGCGTGTGAAACCGGCAGCCCGACGGCGGGTTCGCCGGCGACGGCAGGTCGCCCGCGAGCAGGATCTGCTCGCGCGTGTCCTCGACCTGCGGGTCCGGCACCGGGATCGCCGACAGCAGCGCCCGGGTGTACGGGTGCAGCGGGTCGCGGTAGAGCGAGTCCGCGTCCGTCTCCTCCACCAGCGCGCCCAGGTACATCACGCCGATGCGGTCGGAGATGTGGCGCACCACCGCGAGGTCGTGCGCGATCACCACGTACGTCAGGCCGAGCTGGTCCTGCAGGTCCTCCAGCAGGTTGACCACCTGGGCCTGCACCGACACGTCGAGCGCCGACACCGGTTCGTCCGCGACGATCAGGTCCGGCTCCACCGCCAGCGCCCGCGCGATGCCGATGCGCTGGCGCTGCCCGCCCGAGAACTCGTGCGGGTACTTCCGCAGCGACGACTCCGGCAGGCCGACCGCGTGCAGCAGCTGCCGCAGCCGCCGCTGGGTGGCTTCCTTGTCCTTGTCGAGGCCGTGCGCGTGCATGCCCTCGACCAGGATCGACTCGACCGACTGCCGCGGGTCCAGGCTGGACATCGGGTCCTGGAAGATCATCTGCATCCGGCGCCGGGCCTTCCGCAGCTCCTCGCCCTTGAGCTGCGCGACGTCGGTGCCGTCGAAGACCACCGAACCGGCCGTCGGCTCGTTGAGCCGCAGGATCGCCCGGCCGAGCGTGGACTTGCCACAGCCGGACTCGCCCACCAGGCCGTACGTCTCACCGCGGCGGATGGCCAGGTCGACACCGTCGACCGCGAACACGTGCCCGACCGTCCGGTCGAACACCACGCCGCTCTTGATCGGGAAGTGCACCTTGAGGTCGGTGACCTCGAGCAGCACGTCACCACCGGGACGGGTCATCGGGTTCCTCCTCCCGCGGCGACCGCGGGCCGCACGGGGTTGTGACAGCGCAGCAGCCCACCCTGGTCGGGCACCAGCTGCGGCGAAACCTCACGGCAGACCGGCAGCGCGTTCGGGCAGCGGGGCGCGAACGCGCAACCGCCCTCCCACGGGATGTTGTCGGACACCGAACCGCGGATGGGGATCAGCTTCTCGCCGCGGCCCGCGTCGAGCCGCGGGATCGAAGCCAGCAGGCCGTGGGTGTACGGGTGCCGCGGCTCGCCGAACAGCTGGTGCCGCTGCGCCCGCTCGACGATCTTGCCGCCGTAGAGCACGTTGACCTCGTCGCACAACCCGGCGACCACGCCGAGGTCGTGCGTGATCATGATCAGCGCGGTGCCGGTGTCCTGCACCAGTTCCCGCAGCAGCGCCAGGATCTGCGCCTGGATGGTGACGTCGAGCGCGGTGGTCGGCTCGTCGGCGATGAGCAGCCGCGGCCGGCACGCCAGCGCGATCGCGATCAGCGCACGCTGCCGCATCCCGCCGGAAAGCTGGTGCGGGTACTCGGAAAGCCGCCGTGACGGGTCGGGGATGCCGACCTTGTCCAGCAGCTCCGTCGCTTCGACGGACGCCGCCTTGCGCGACATCCCGCGGTGGCGCTCCAGCACCTCGGTGATCTGCAGCCCGATCGGGATGACCGGGTTCAGCGAGGACAGCGGGTCCTGGAACACCATGCCGAGGTCGCGGCCGCGGCGGTCGCGCATGTCCTTGTCGGACAGCTTGAGCAGGTCGGTGCCTTCGAAGCGCACCGAACCGCTGACCTTGTTGCCGCGCCGGGCCAGCAGCCGCATGATCGCCAGCGACGTCACGGACTTGCCGCAGCCGGACTCGCCGACCAGGCCGACCGTCTGGCCCGGTTCGACGTCGAAGCTGACGCCGTCCACCGCGGTGAACGGCCGCTCGCCACGGCGGACGAAGTCGACCGTCAGGTCACGGACTTCAAGGAGTGCCATGGGTTTTCACCGCCTGTTCTTCGGGTCGAGGGCTTCACGGAGGGACTCGCCGAGCAGCGTGAACCCGAGCGCCACGATGATGATCGCGATCGCCGGGTAGTACGCCAGCTCCGGGCGGACGTCGAGGAACTGGTGCGAGGCCTTGCCCAGCATCAGTCCCCACTCCGCCCGCGACGGGTCCGGGTCGCCCAGACCGAGGAACGACAGCGCCGCGGCCTCGAGGATCGACGTCGCCAGGGTCAGCGTCGCCTGCACGATGACCGGGCCGAGCGAGTTCGGCAGCATGTGCCGGAACACGATCGCCCCGCGCTTGACGCCGAGCGACCGCGCCGCCAGCACGTGGTCGGCGTCCCGCTGGGACAGCATGGAACCGCGCAGCAGCCGGGCGAAGATCGGCACGCCGATCATCGACACGGCCAGGATGACCGTCCACTGGCTCGGCTTCGCGAACAGCGCCGCGATCGAAATGGCCAGCAGCAGCGAGGGGAACGAGAGCAGGACGTCGACCAGTCGCATGAGGACGGTGTCGACCCAGCCGCCGAACGCGCCCGCCAGACCGCCGATGATCACGCCGATCAGCACCCCGACGAGCGTGGCGAGCACACCGACGATCAGCGTCTGCTGGGCGCCGGCGATCAGCCGCGAGAGGAAGTCGCGGCCGAAGTCGTCCACGCCGAGCGGGAACCCGGACTGCGCGCCCGGGATGAAGTTCGGCCGGATCTGGTCGCCGAGGTAGTGGACGTCCGGGTCCTTCGGCTCCAGCAGGGGCGCGAAGATCGCGACGATGAGGAACAGGCCGGTGATGGCCCCGCCGGTGATCGCGACCGGGCTGCGCAGCATGCGGCGGAGCGCTTCCCCGCCGAGGCTGCGGCCGCTCGCCGCGGCGAGCTTGTCGATCGGTTCCTTCTTCTTGTTGAGCAAAGTGTTCATCGCACACGCACCCTCGGGTCGATGATCCCGTACGAGATGTCGACCAGCATGTTCACCAGGACGTAGACCACGGCCCCGAACAGCAGGAGCGCCTGCAGCCGCGGGTAGTCACGCCGTTCGATGCCTTCGGCCAGCAGGAACCCGAGGCCGCGGATGTTGAACACCCGCTCGGTCAGCACCGCGCCGCCGAGCAGCGCGCCGGTCTGCAGGCCGATGGTCGTGACCACCGGCAGCAGGCCGTTGCGCAGGACGTGCCGGGTGCGCACGACCTGCTGGGTGAGGCCCTTGGAGTTGGCCGTGCGGATGAAGTCTTCGTTGAGGACGTCCAGCACCGACGCGCGGGTGATCCGGGTGATCACCGCGAGCGGGATGGTGGCGAGGGCGAACGCCGGCAGGATCAGGTGCTTGATCGCGTCCCAGACGGCGTCCCACTCGCTCGTCATGATGCCGTCGAGGATGGCGAAGTTGGTGATCGCGGTGGCGTCGAGCCCGGCCGACTGCCGCCCCTGGGACGGCAGCCCCAGCGGCGCGGCCAGGATGTCCTGCATCATGTAGCCGAGGAAGAACACCGGCACCGCGACGCCGATCAGGCTGAGCACGATGACACCGTTGTCAACCGGCCCGCCGCGGTACCGCGCGGACAGGTAGCCGGCCGGGATGCCGACGACGATCGCGATGATCATCGCGGAGAGACCGAGTTCGATGGTCGCCGGCAGGAAGGTGACGATCTCGCTCATGACGGGCTGGGTCGACACCAGGGAGCTGCCGAAGTTGCCGGTGAGCGCGCGGCCGAGGAACCCGAAGTACTGGATGAAGATCGGCTGGTCGAGGCCCAGCACGTGGTTCAGGTCGGCGATCTTCTCCGGCGTCGCTTTGTCCCCGAGGAGGGCGGCGGCGGGGCCACCGGGCAGGGACCGGAGCCAGGCGAAGACCAGGATGGACAGGATGAGGAGCGTCGGGATCGCTTGTAGCAGCCGACGCACGAGGAAACGGAGCACTTGCAGTCCTTTGTTGCCAGCCCGGGAATCAGGCGCAGGGGGTGGGTGCGGTAGCACCCACCCCCTGCCTTTTGGCTGAGTCCGTCGATCAGCTCACGGTCACGGTGTTGAAACGCTCGTCGGTGAGCGGGCTCGCCACCAGACCCTTGACCTTCGGGCCGACCACGATGGCCGGCGTCGGGTACGCGATCGGGATCGCCGGGAGGTAGTTCATGATCTGCTTGTTGACTTCCTGGTACGCCTTGGCGTGGGCGTCACCGGCGGGCGAAGCGTCCGCCGCACCCAGGGCCGCGAACAGCTCCGGGTTGTCGAAGCCGAACTCCGCCTTCTTGCGACCGAAGAACGTGCCGACGAAGTTGCCGGCGTCGTTGTAGTCACCGGTCCAGCCGAGCAGGTGGAGGTCCTGCTTGCCGGCCTTCTGCACGTCGTCCTTGTACCCGCCGTTCCACGGCTCGGCGTGGGCTTCGACGTTGACGCCGATCTTCTTGAGGTCCTCGGAGATCGCCGTGAACGTGTCCGCCGGGTTCGGCATGTACGGGCGGCTGACCTCGGTCGGGTAGTAGAACTTGAGCGTCAGGTTCGTCGCCCCGGCCTCCTGCAGCAGCTGCTTGGCCTTGTTCACGTCGTACGGGTACTTCGTGACGTCGTCGGTGTAGCCCGAGATGACCTTGGGGACGAACTCGGTCGCGACCTCGGAACCCTCGGCCAGCTTCGACTTCACGAACTGCTCGCGGTTGACGCCGTAGGCCAGCGCCTGCCGGACGCGCACGTCCTTGAGCTTCGGGTTGTTGGCCTGGTTGATGCCCAGGTACAGCACGTTGAACGACGGGCGGATGAGGACCTGCTCGCCGTCGTTGCGCAGCAGGCCGTAGTCCGCCGGGCTCGGGTAGTCGTAGCCGTTGATGTCGCCGGCCTTGAGCGCCTGCTTGCGGGCGTTCTCGTCCGGGATCACCTTGAAGATCAGCTTGTCGAGCTTCGCCGGCGACGGGCTGCTGTCGTTGCGCACCAGGGTGATCTCACCCTTGGCCTGGTCCCAGCTCTCGAACTTGAACGGACCGGTGCCGGTCGGGAACTTGTTCGCGTAGTCGCTGTAGGTGAACGAGTCGCCGCTCTGGGTGACCGTGTCCGCGTTGTGCGCCTTGAGTGCGGTCGGGCTCTGGATCGAGAACGACGGCAGCGTGAACGCCGACGGGAACGCGCCCTTGGCCTTGTTGAGGTTCAGGACCGCGGTCGTCGGGTCCTTCGCCTCGCAGCTCTTGTAGACCGGCTCGCCGCCCGCGTCGCCTTCGTTCTTGGCGAAGCCCTCGAAGACGTCGCCGTAGTAGATCATCTGGCTCTGGGCGGCGGCGCCCTTCATGTTGTACCAGCGGTCGAAGTTGAAGCAGACCGCCGTGGCGTCCATCGGAGTGCCGTCGGAGAACTTCACGCCGGACTTCAGGGTGAACGTCCAGGTCTTGCCGTCGTTGCTCGGGTCCCACTTCTCGGCGAGGGAGGGCTCGAGGTCGGCGGTGCCCGGCTTGTTCTGGATCAGCGTGTCGTAGATCTGCCGCGTGATCCGGAAGGTCTCGCCCTCGTCGTTGAACGCGGGGTCGAACATCTTCGGGTTGCCGGCCGCGCCGAAGATCATCGTGCCTCCGGAACCACCTCCGGCGCCCTCTTCACGCTTGGATTCCGCACAGGCGGACAGCGAAACCGCGAGCGCGCCGGCGAGCCCGATCAGGGCCACGCGGCGTGTTCGGGTCAGCCGCAATTGCTGCATCTGGCACCCCTTGGGAGATGTTCGGGATCAAAGTCACCGTCCGGTCGGTCAGGAACTCGACGGACGATCGGTGTGCTCGCCGACACTAGCGGGAACTCGGCTCGCACTTAAGCACGTGAGGTTACGATCGCGCTACGTGGGCGTCGATTTGACCGCAATGTGTCCGTAAATCGCGACACAATGTGACCATTTGCCGGGGATGGCTGCACCCGGTGCCGGATCACTAACTCAGATGGCGGTACCCACGTTAGACCAGTCGTGTTTCCGCGGCGAGCCTTCTTGATCGGTCCGGAACGGCTCGTGCACGCAGCGTGAGCGATCCGTTCCCTACGAAAGTCGGGTGCCCGCGGCCTCGGAAGTGCGGTCGACGGCGAACCAGCCGCGCTCGAACCGTTGCCAGCGGCCCAGTTCGTCCCGTGCGGCCTCACCGTCCCTCGTGACGGCCTTCGCCAGCCGCTCGGCCGCCGAACCGCCGGAGATCCAGCACAGGTGCGAAAGCAGGGGTCTTGCCGAAGCCCGGCCGCAGGAAACCCCCTCCAGCACCAGGACGTCCGGCACCGTCACCCGGACGAGCTCACCCGCGCGGGGAGTGCCGGTGGACCAGTCCACGCGCCGGTAAACGCCTTCCTCGCCGGCCGCGAGCGGACGCAGGACACCGTCGAGCAGCTGCGGCCACCAGGCCACGGGGTCGTCCCAGGTCGCGAAAGCGTCCGTGCTCACCAGTTCCGTCCGGCAGCCGCGCGTGCGCAGCCGCTCGACGACCTGGGCGGCCACTGTGGACTTCCCGGCGCCCGAGGGGCCGTCGATGGCCAGGACGCGCACCCCGCCGAGGCGGGCGGGCGCGGCGAGCAGCGCCCCGATCAGCGCGTCACTTGGCGACGCGCTCGACCTCCGGGAGCCCTTTGACGTCGTCCGGGGCCGACGTCCTGGTCTCCAGCTCGGCAATCCGGCCTTCGAGCTCGCGCTTGGCGTCTTCGAGCTCGCAGCGCAGCAGCGCGATCTCCTCGACCGACGTGCGCACCTCTTCCTCCAGGTGCCCGACCTCGGTGGACAGGTGCAGCGACACCAGCGCCAGCACGACACCGGCGAGGAGGAAGACGAAGTTCGACGGCGTCTGCACGCCGGTGTTCTTGGCCAGGAACTCGGCGGCCTGCGGGAGCACCGCGAGCACGACCACGCCGACCGCGACGACGAGCCACACACCCGCGTACTTCTCGCGCAGCTTCCGGCGCCGCATCATCTCGAGGACGACGAACAGCACGACACAGGCGACGACGATGCTGAGGACGCGCCAACCCTGCATTTTGCTTCCCCTTACGCGGAGTCGGACGAGTCGACGGCCGGCCGGCGGCGCACCAGCGCCAGCAGCAGCGCGAGCCCGGCCCGGCTGAGGTAGACGGCCGACTTCACGGGCGAGTGGCTGGGCGTGCCGCCCACGCGTTCCCGCATGACGACCGGGATCTCCTTGATGGTCAGCTTGGCCCGGATGGCCATGACCAGCGACTCGACGGTGTCGCCGAGGTACTCCGCCGGGTAGTAGCCGGCGAACAGCCGGATGGCCCGCGGACCCATCGCCTTGAACCCCGACGTGACGTCGGTGAGCTTGGTCTTCGCCAGCCGCGAGAACACCAGCGACAGCGCGACCATCGCGTACTTGCGCGGCCCGCTCGCCTTGTACGAGCCCTTGCCGGCGAACCGGGAGCCGATCACGATGTCCGCGTCGTCCAGGCCGCGCAGCAGCGCGTCCAGCTCGTCGGGGTCGTGCTGGCCGTCCGCGTCCACCTGCACGACGACGTCGTACCCGCGGGCGGCGGCGTAGCGGAAGCCCGTGCGCATCGCGCCGCCGACACCGAGGTTCACCGCGAGGCGGGCCACCTCGGCGCCCGCCGCCCGGGCGAGCTTGGCGGTGTCGTCGACCGAGCCGTCGTCGACGACCAGCAGGTCGCCACCCGGCAGGGCGCGCTTCACCTGCTCGATGACCGACGCGACGCTCGCCGACTCGTTCAGCGCGGGCATCACGATGAGCACCCGGCGGCTGGTCACGGAGGTCGCAGACGTCACTGACACGCGATCACTCTAGCCCTTTCCTCTGGGGCCAAGCCCCAGACCCCGGCCAGGGGGCAAGCCCCCTGGACCCCCAAAAACCGGGGGTCACTGCCCGTTACCGGCCGCGGACCCAGGCGCCGCACCCGCGGTGACAACGCCCTGCTGGCCCTCGATCTCGTAGATCGAAGCGCCCGGATTGCGGTAGACGAGCTTGAAACCGGTACCGGATTCGAGGTGCTCGAGGCCGACCCCGGTCTGGGTGGTCGTGGTGACCTTGCCCTTGCCGATGAAGACGTACCGCACCTTGAGGTCGGTGAGCAGCTCGCGCACCCGCGGGTACTTGTCGATGTCGTTGAGGTACACGCTGAGGTAGCCGGCCGGGGTGTCCCGCTCGGCGCCGTAGAAGGTCCATTCGACCGGCTGGACGCCGTTGAGGGCGTACATCCAGACCGAGCCGTCGGCCTTGTCGTTCATGACGTGCTCGCCCGGCGCGGTGTGCGCGGCGAGCCAGCCGAACGCCTCGCGCTCGTCGTTGCTGACCGTCGGGCCGCCGCTGTAGTTGAGCTGCAGGCGGGCGGTGTTGCGGCCGATGTACCCGCCGCGGCTGAGCCCGCCGATCACGACGACGAGCAGCACGACGCCGATCGTGGTGAGCGTCGCCGGCCGGACGTTCGTCAGCCGCGTGCCGGCCTTGCGCGCGAACCAGCGGGCCGCGGTGTCGGTGAACTCGCCGAACGCGACCGCCCCGGCCAGCGGGACCAGCGCGCCGATCCGCCAGTGGTCGTTGTAGAAGATGCCGGTGAGGGTGTGGATGAGCGGCGACTCCATCGACACGGTGGCCGCGAACAGCCCGCCGAACACGACGTAGGCGGCGACCATCCACAGCATCCGGCGGTGCTTGACCAGCAGGCAGATGCCGATGAACGCGGGCACGCCGATCCACCACTGCGGGAACGCGGCCATCGGCGAGAACGTGATGGTCTCGCCGAAACCGCCGGAGACGGTCGCCTCCGACGCCCAGAAAGCACCCGTCACGCCCCCGGCGTTGTACAGCGAAGGCAGTGCGAGCGGCAGTCCGCAGAGGACGGCCAGCACGATCGTCGCGCCGAGCGAGGCCGCCGAGCGCCGCCAGTCGATCCGCTCGAACCGGAACACCACGGCGAGCAGGATCAGCAGGAAGTACACGACGACGACGAACGCGACACTCGTGTGCAGCCCGATCAGCCCCGCGACGGCGAGGCCGATGGCCACCGGGCCGGCGACGCCCTTCGGCTCCAGCAGCAGGCGGGCCAGCGCGAGCGCGGCGGGGATCAGCGCGACCCCGGCGACGTAGGGCCACAGCGGGCCGCGCCACAGCGAGTCGTACGGGAAGTTCGTGAACGACGCCGACACCGCGGCGGCCGCGGCGACCGCGAGCGGCGGCATCCGCCACACGTGGCACATCGCCGCGACACCGATCGGCACGCACAGGATGACGGTGAGCGCCGCCATGTTCAGCGTCGGCATCATCGCCAGGCCGGCCTTGTCGAGGACCAGCGCGAGCAGGGCGTGGTAGGTGTCCGGGTAGAAGTAGTTCGTCTGGTCCGGCAGGTTCGCGATCGTGCCGACCGTCGACGGCCGGGCGTCACCGTGCTCGGCGATCCAGCGCACCAGGTTGGCGTGGAACGGCGCGTCCCAGCCCTGCTGGACCTGGTTGAGGCCGCGCGCGCCGCGCAGGAACGTGACGACCGCGATCAGGCTGCCGGCGAAGACGCCCGCGCCCATCAGCAGGTGGTCACGCAGGGACCGGGCGGGCGCGGCCGCGGCGGCGTCCTTCTCGGCCCAGTCCGGGTGCCGCCGCGCGGTGAAGCGCTGCACCAGGAACGCGAGCCCGAAGCCGGCGACGGACAGCACGAGCGTCCACAGTGCGACGTCGAGCGCGTTCCAGCGGATGCCGAGGCCGCCGAGCACCGGCACACCCAGGCTGACGACGCCGAAGGTCAGGAGCGGCGCGGCCGCCGCGAGCAGCCAGCCGCGGAGCCTGATCGCCGCCCCGAAGACGAGGCCAGGCAGCCAGAAGGCGAGCACGACCAGAAGTACGTTCATGGTTTTCCGCTGTCCAACCTCACCGGCGCTTCACGCCGATCCTGTCCCCGAGGGTCCGGCCGGGGTCACCCTACTGGGACGTCCGAAGCGGGGTGCACGTTGCCCGGCCGTCGTAACACGAACACCAGCACGACGGCCAGCCCGAGCGTCGGGCCACCCGCCAGCCCGGCGACCGCCTTGAGGATCGGGTCACCCGGCACGAGCAGCAGCGTCACGGCGGTCGCGACCGCGACCACGGCCCAGGTGACGAGCACCTTGTTCGCTTCCTTGCGGGCCACGAGCACGGCCGTCATCAGCTGCAGCGCGGTGAGCAGCACCGCACCCCACACCATCCACGCCACCCACCAGCCCTGGGCGACGAACTCCGAGCCGTAGAGCAGGGAGACCAGCCACGGCCCGATCAGCCAGCCGACCAGGGCGCCGACCACCCCGACGACCAGCGTGCCGAGCGCGCCCACCGCGAGCAGCTTCCGCAGCCGGTGCCGGCCCTCGTCGGTGCCGGTGAGCCGGACGACCGTGGGCACCGCGAGCGCCTGCAGCGGTGAGAGCAGCAGCAGCGGCACCCGCGACACGGTGAGCGTCGCGAAGAGGACACCGACGTCGCGCACGGACCCGCCGGGTGCGAGCAGGCTCACCATCGCCGGGTAGCCGGTGATGACGCTCGCGGTCAGCGCCGCGCCCGCCAGCAAGGTGAGGATCCGGCCGGTGACCGGGCCCCAGCCCTCGCCTTCGGCGTGCGGGTCGACCAGGCCGGAGACCGGCCGGACGAACAGCAGCCAGGCGAACGAGCCCGCCGCGGCCGCGATCGCGTACGACGTCACGCCGGTGAGCCCGGCGGCGGCGATCCCGAGCAGCACGACCACCCGGACCGCGGCTTCGGCGACGACCAGTCCCGAGTACGGCTTGATCCGCTGCTGCCCGACGAGCAGGCCGCGGGCGGCGAACTGGCAGGCGAACGCGATCGCGCCGCACAGCACGATGACGCCGAGCACGGTGTTGCCGCCGTAGAGGCGGTCCGAGAGCACCGGCACGGCCATCGTCAGGGCAGCGACCACGGCGACCGTCACCGCGCCGACGGTGAGCGCCCGCAGCGCGGGCTTGCCGGCCTTGCCGCCGTCGAGCGCGGCCACCGCGGACTGTCGCGAGAGCTCCTGCTCCAGCGGCGACAACGCGCTGCCGAGGCCCATCAGGATGCCCCAGAACGAGAGGTAGACCTTGCTGTTCTCCGGTCCGAGCCAGCGCGTGGCGACCAGCGTCAGCACGTACCCGAGCGCGATCGCGACGAGCAGCGAGACACCGATCCGCCCGGCCGAGCGCCCGGTCTCCTTCGCCAGGCTGCGGCCGTCCGCCTCGTCGGACTCGTGGGTCACCGGCGAGCTCATCGATCCCGCCGCCGGCGCGCGCGCAGCGCCATGACGAGCCCGCGGACGGCGCCCGCGCCGAAGCCGGCCCCGAACACCGGCGCGAGCTTCGCGACGGCCTTGGCCTCGGCGTTCGTCGCGCCGAAGCGGGTCACGGCCACGCCCGCCGCGGCCGAGCCGGCGGCCGCGAGCGCCACCGCCGTCTTCGGCTTCTTCAGCGCGAGGCCGAGGCCCAGGACGCCGACGCCGAACGCGGCGAACAGGCCGTTGCGGGCCGGGCCGGGCGAGCCGAGGTAGGAGTCCACGAAGGTCGTCCCGCGGAAGTAGGCCTGGGCGGCGAACTTCTTGAAGCTGTCGCGCCCGTGGTAGGTCGCGGAGAACTCCGGGGCCAGGAAGATGCGGTGCCGCTCGGCGATCCAGCGCAGGACGCCGGTGTCGTCACTGGCGAAGCGGACGTCGTCGAAGAGGGAAACAAAAGCGTCGGAAGCCGCTTCGAGAACGTCACGCGGCGCGGAAAAGAATCCGGTGCCCTTCGGGAACAGGTCGAACTGGTCGATGCCGAAGGACATCAGGCGCGGGTCCGCGCAGTACCGGCGCCAGGGGATCTTCACCAGCCCGGCCATGAACCCGGCGTACGGGTTGTGCTCGGAAGCGACGTTGACGTGCCCGTTCCAGACCGTCCGCTCCGGGTGGTCGACCAGCTGGTCGCGCAGGAAGGTCAGCGAGCCGGTGTCCACCACCACCCGGCTGTCGAGCAGCAGGATCTGGTGGCCCGACGCCTTGGCGATGCCCGCCCGCCGGGCCTCGAAGCGGCCCGAGTTGGCCTGGCTGAGCACGGTGATCCCACGGCGTTCCCGCAGCTCGTCGAGCCGCGAAGGCGTGGCGTCCGTGCTGCCGTCGTCCACGACGACGACCTCGATCGGCCAGTTCGCCTCCTCGGCGGAGGCGAGCAGCGCGCCGACACTGCGTTCGATCCAGTCCTGCTCGTTGTAGACCGGGATCACGACGCTGAGCGAGGGGAGGAGCGGGTTCGCACTCACCGGGCCGAGGCTACCCGGCGGTCTCCGCGGCGGGTCGGCCAGTATCCTTGCGCCACCGCACCCGACCAGAAATGGGCCTTCACGGTGATTTCCTTCATTCTCGGCACCACCGCGGAACTGATCAAGATCGCGCCCGTCTACCACGGGATCCGCGAGCGCGGGATGCGGCCGAAGATCTGGTTCACCGCGCAGCACGTCGACGAGGTCGCGGACGTGCTCGCCGACCTGAACATGCCCGAGCCGGACGTCTGGCTGGTGCCGGAGGACAAGGCGCACAACCTCGAGTCGCCGGCGCAGGTGCCGGGCTGGGCCGCGCAGGTGCTGCGCACCGCGTGGAGCCGCCGCCAGGAGCTGCGCGCCGCGCTCAACGAGGACGGCCGCCCGCCGCTGGTGCTGGTGCACGGCGACACGTTCACCACGCCGTACGGCTCGCTGATCGGCAAGCGGATCCTCAAGTCCCGCGTCGGGCACGTCGAGGCGGGCGCGCGGTCGGGCAGCATCCTCTCGCCGCTGCCGGAGGAGCTGAACCGCAAGATCGCGGCGAAGATCGTCGACATGCACTTCGCGCCGAGCATCCGCGAGGTCAACAACCTGCGCCACGCGCGCGGCGTGGTCGTCGACACCGAGGCGAACACCGCGATCGACGCGATGCGCCTGGCCATCAACGGCCCGCTGGACGTGCCGAACCTGCCGGAGAAGTTCGGCCTCGCCACGCTGCACCGCTTCGAGCTGGTCTCGCGCCCGGACAAGTACCGCGAGGCGCTCGAGATCCTGCGCGAGCAGAGCCGCAAGATGCCGATCCTGTACATGGCCGGCGCGCCGGAGCGCGAGAAGATCCGCGCGCTGGGAATCGGGAACATCTTCGACGACCAGTTCATCGTGCAGCCGAAGATGCGGTACCTGAAGTTCCTCCCGCTGGTGGCGCGCGCGGAGTACGTCGTCACCGACTCGGGTGGTCTGTCGGCGGAGTGCTACTACCTCGGCCTGCCGTGCGCGGTGCACCGCGAGCGCACCGAGACGCCGCAGCACCTGGGCGAGACGGTGGTGCTGACCGAGATGCGCGGCGACAAGCTGCAGAACTTCCTCGACACGTACGAGAACCGGCGTGGTGAGTCCTGGATGGACAAGTACCACCCGTCCGAGATCATCGTGGACACACTGGCGCAGCTCGGCTACTGCTGAGCATCTCTTTGGAGTGACCCCGGTCGCCGCTGGAGCGGCGATCGGGCAGCTTGGCGTCCATGATCCACATCGGACTGGCCGCGCTGCTGGTGGTGACCCCGCCGGTCGACCAGGTGTCGATCCGCGACGCGGCGCTTTCCTCGGGCTACCAGCAGGCGTACGTCGGTTCGGCGGGCCCGATCGCCCAGACGATCCACGCGGCGTACGACATCCCGGCGTCGGTGACGGTGGCGCAGTCGATCCTGGAGTCGAACTGGGGCCGCAGCACACTGTCGACGGTCGAGCGGAACTTCTTCGGCTTCAAGTGCGTGACGCCGACGAGCCCGGGGCCGATCGCGTTGAGGTGTGTGCGGTATCCGACCACGGAGTGCATTCCGTCGCCGTGCCATCCGGTGGACGCGTTTTTCCGCTCGTACGCGACGGTTTCCGACTCGTTCCGTGATTACGGGCGGTTGTTGACGACGTCGTCGAACTACGCGGCGGCGTTGCCGGTGCGGAGCGACCCGGACGCGTTCATCCGGGCGGTGGCGCGGAAGTACGCCACCGACCCGGAGTACGCGAACAAGGTGATCAGGCTGATGGACCTCTACGACCTGAGACGCTTCGACCGGTGAGCTCCGCCAGTTTCGCGAAGAACTCGGCCGCACCCGCTTCGAGCGCGGAAAGCAGCTTCTCTTCCCCGGTGACCGCGGTCTCGCGGTACGGCCCGCCCGCCACGGTGATCCGGACGAGCCCCGGCGGGACCGGCTCGAGCGTGATGCTCGCCGGTTGGTCGGGGAACGGCACCTCGGCGTGCCCGCGCTCGCGGTAGCGAGCCACCAGCTCGGCCACGGAACCCCACAGCCCCTCGATCTCCGACTCCCAGTTCGGGCCGAAGAGGGCGACCTGCCCGACGGACAGCTCGATCACGCCGGTCAGATCGTCGCCGTACCGCACCTGGGGCAGCTCGGCGCAGTCCCGGATGTCGACGTACCGCCGCTCTACGGCCAGCAGCGTCCGGACCGGCCCGACCGGCAGCCCGTCAAAGGACACGACGGCCCGAGAGCGCGCGGCCCAGGGTGAGCTCGTCCGCGAACTCCAGGTCACCGCCCATCGGCAGCCCCGACGCCAACCGCGTCACGCTCAGGCCCGGGAAGTCCCTCAGCATCCGCACCAGGTACGTCGCCGTCGCTTCGCCCTCGGTGTTGGGGTCCGTCGCGATGATGATCTCGCTGATGTCCGCCTCGCCGATGCGCTTGAGCAGCTCGCGCATGCGCAACTGCTCCGGGCCGATGCCCGACAGCGGGTCGAGCGCGCCGCCCAGGACGTGGTAGCGGCCCTTGAACTCGCGGGTGCGCTCGACCGCCAGGACGTCCTTCGGCTCCTCGACCACGCAAATCACCGTGAGGTCGCGGCGCTCGTCGCGGCAGATGCGGCACTTCTGCTGCTCCGAGACGTTGCCGCAGACCTCGCAGAACTGCACGCCCTCCTTGACCTTGCCGAGCACGTCCTGCAGCCGCGCGATGTCGGCCGGGTCGGTGGCCAGCAGGTGGAACGCGATCCGCTGGGCGCTCTTCGGTCCGACCCCGGGCAGCCGCCCGAGCTCGTCGATCAGGTCCTGGACGACACCTTCGTACAAGTTCGTCAGCCGCCGAAGCCGAGGGCGCCGAGGTCGGGCATGCCGCCACCGCCGCCGAGACCGCCGGCCAGCGGGCCGAGCTTCTGCTCGGTGAGCTTCTGCGCGCTCGCCGACGCGTCGCGGACCGCCGCCACGATCAGGTCGGACAGCGTCTCGACGTCGTCCGGGTCGACCACCTTCGGGTCGATCTGCAGGCTCTTCAGCTGGCTGTCACCGGAGACGGTCGCGGTGACCAGCCCGCCGCCGGCCGTGCCGGTGACCTCGGTGTTGGCGAGCTCCTCCTGGGCCTCGACGAGCTTCTGCTGCATCTGCTGGGCCTGCTGCATCAGCTGGGAAATGTCGAAGCCGCCGCCGGGTTGCACCATGATCGCACTCGGTCCTCTCTGCACGCCTGTGTCCCCACCAGGGTAGTCGCGCCCCGGCCGGGCCCGGGTTGTGGCACCGTGGTCGCCGTGCGACGCGCGATTGTCCCCCTGCTGCTGGCCGGTGCCCTGCTGCTCAGTGGCTGTCAGGAAGAAGCCCCGGCGGCTCCGGCCCCCGTGGTCACCCGGACGGTCACGCCGGCCCCGACGACGGTGACCTCCGCGCCACCGCCGCCGACCTCGCCGTCGTCTTCGGCGCCCGCGCCGCCGCCGCCGGTCGCGGGCGGGAAGGTCGTCGTCCTCGACCCGGGCCACAACGGCGGAAACGGCTCCCACCCCGCGGAGATCAACCGGCTGGTGCCCGCCGGGCGCGGGCAGACCAAGCCGTGCAACACGACCGGGACGTCGACCAACGCCGGGTACGCCGAGCACGCGTTCACCTGGGACGTCGCCCAGCGCGTCGGGCAGGCGTTGGCGGCCAAGGGAATCCGCGTCGTCTACACCCGGCCGAACGACACCGGCGTCGGCCCGTGTGTCGACAAGCGGGCCGAGATCGGCAACACCGCCAACGCGGACGCCGTCGTCTCGATCCACGCCGACGGCTCGAACTCACCGGGCGCGAACGGCTTCCACGTCGCGTATTCGTCACCGCCGCTGAACGCGGCCCAGGGCGCGCCGTCGACGCGGCTGGCCCAGACGCTGCGCGACACGATGCGCAGCGGCGGCTTCAGCACGTCGAACTACATCGGCGGCAACGGCTTGTCGGCGCGCTCGGACCTCGGTGGCCTGAACCTCTCGACGCGCCCGATCGCGCTGGTGGAGTGCGGAAACATGCGCAACGCGGCCGAAGCGGCCCGGATGACGAGCGAGGAAGGCCGTCAGCAGTTCGCTTCGGCCATCGCCGCGGCGATCGAGGCCTACCTGGCCGGCTGACGGTTCAGTCCAGCGGGCGGGCGCCGAGGTGGTCCGAGATCAGCTTGCGGGCCAGCTCGTCCGGGTCCTGGTCCGGCGGGGGCGGAGGTGGCGGCGGGGCCGGGCTGGCGTCCTCGTTGTAGAGGTCTTCGTCGTCCTCGTCGGACGGCTCCGGCGGCAGCGGGATGTCCGGCTCGGCCGTGGTGACCTTGGGCCGCGCGGGCGGCGCGGGCGGTGGCGCGGGCCGGGACGGCGGCGCGGGGGTGCTGGCGGGCGCGGCCGCCGACTGGCGTGTGAACGACCGCTCCGGCGCGGGCGCGGCCTGCTGCGGACGCGCGGCGGGCGCGGCCGGGGCGTTGCCGTGGACGCAGCGGACCTGCCACTCGCCGCCCAGGACGTCGGTCAGCGCGCCGGCGATCTTGCGGGCGTTGTCCTGGTCGGACAGGCGGCGCGAGAGCGGCTCGGACTTGTGGGTCAGCGTGACGGCGTGGCCCTCGACGGTCGCCACCGTGGCCTGGGTCAGCATCGCTTCGAGGCTGCGGCCGCCGGTGAACTTGCGCAGGGCGGTCATGAGCTGCGGCCAGATGTTCCGGATCCCGGCGGCGTCCATGCCGCCGGACGCGGCGGGCGCCGGGGCTTCCTCGGCGGGGGCGGCTGCGGGGGTGCCGCCGCCCGGGGTGCGCGGGGTGCCCCAGCCGCTATCGGCGGACTCGGCGGAGGCTGCGGCCGGGGCGGGCGTGCCGCCACCGGGGGTGCGCGGAGTGCCCCAACCGCCATCGCCGGACTGGGTGGAGGCCGCGGCCGGGGCAGGCGTGCCGCCACCGGAAGTGCGCTGGGCGCCCCTACCGCCATCGCCGGACTCGGCGGGGGTGCCGCCGCCCGGGGTGCGCGGGGTGCCCCAACCACCGTCGCCGGACTGAGCCGGGGCGCCGCCTGAAGCTGCCGGGGTCGTGGCGGGGGTGCCGCCGCCCGGAGTACGGGGAGCTCCCCAACCGCCGTCACCGGACTGGGCAGGAGCGGGCGTGCGCGAGCCACCGTCGGCGGGCTGAGCGGAAGCACCAGCCGGCGCCACCGCAGTCGCGCCACCCGGGGCTGCCTGCGGCGGTTCCGGCACCGCAACCGGCGCCGGCCCGGCCGAAGCCGCGCGCTGCGAAGGCCGGGAAAACTCCTTCTCCGGCGCCGCCCGCACCGGCGGCTCGACACCGCCCTCGGCCGGTGCGCCACCGCCGCCCGCCAACGTCGCTCGACGCTCGAGCCGCTCGATCCGGGCCAGCAGCGCCTTTTCCGCCTCCGTCACCGACGGCAGCAGCATCCGCGCGGACAGCAGTTCCAGCACCAGCCGCGGCGAGGTCGCGCCGCGCATCTCCAGGAGTCCATTGTGGACGATATCCGCGTAGCGCGAGAGCGTGGCCAGGCCGACTCGCTCGGCCTGCGCGATCATCCGCGTCAGCTCTTCCTCCGGCGCCGACACCAAGCCACCCGCGGACTCCGGCACCGCGCGCAGCAGCACCAGGTCACGCAGGCGGTCGAGCAGGTCGGTGGCGAACCGGCGCGGGTCGTGCCCGGCTTCGGTGACCTTCTCGACCGTGCCGAACACCGTGCCGGCGTCGTCGGTCGAGAGCGCGTCGACCATGTCGTCGATCAGCGCGACGTCGGTGACGCCCAGCAGCGACACCGCGCGGCTGTACGAAACACCGTCCGGCCCGGCGCCGGCGAGCAGCTGGTCGAGCACCGACTGCGTGTCACGCGCCGAACCGCCACCCGCGCGGATGACCAGCGGGTACACCGCGGGCTCGACCTCGACACCCTCGGCAGCGACGTTGCTTTCCAGCAGCGTCCGCATCGCGCCCGGCGGGATCAGCCGGAACGGGTAGTGGTGCGTGCGCGAGCGGATGGTGGTCAGCACCTTGTCCGGCTCGGTGGTCGCGAAGATGAAGATGACGTGCTCTGGCGGCTCTTCCACGATCTTCAGCAGGGCGTTGAAGCCCTGCGTGGTGACCATGTGCGCCTCGTCGATGATGAACACGCGGTACCGCGACTCGGCCGGCGCGTAGAACGCCTTGTCACGCAGCTCGCGGGCGTCGTCGACACCACCGTGGCTGGCCGCGTCGAGCTCCGTGACGTCGACGCTGCCGGAGCCCTCCGGCGCGAGCGCCTTGCACGAGTTGCACTCGCCGCACGGGTCCGGCGTCGGCCCCTTCACGCAGTTCAGCGAGCGCGCCATGATGCGCGCGCTCGACGTCTTCCCGCAGCCGCGCGGGCCGGAGAAGAGGTAGGCGTGGTTGATCCGCCCGGCGGCCAACGCCGTGCGGAGGGGTTCGGTCACATGCTCCTGCCCGACGACCTCGGCGAAGGTTGCCGGACGGTACTTGCGGTACAGCGCGAGAGCCACGCCAGTGAATCTACCGCGACGCGAAGCGTCTCCGTTGAGGGCGGTGGTGGGGGCATGGATGGAGTACCGGGCACCACCGACAACCTTCGCCCTGCGGTCAAGAGGTCAGGGCGTTCACCTCGGCGACCAGAGCGTTCACCTTCGTGACGTGCTGGGTGGTGAAGGCGTCCCGCGCCCGCGCCTTGCCCAGCTCACCGTCGAGGTACGGCTGCAGGCCCGACCGCGGGCCGTCGAGCACGCCCTGCGCGACGGCGTTGACCTCGGGACCGTCCGACAGCGTCCGCGTCACGTAGATGTCCAGGTCGACCAGGTGCGCGTCGTACTGGCCGTGCGCCAGGAACTCGCGGACGTCGGCGACGGTGCCGTCGAGCGCCTTCTGCGCCCACGACTTCGTCGCCGGGCCACCGGCCGCCAGGATCTGGTTGACCTCGACGCGGTCGTCGGCGTCGCGGCCCGGGTAGTCCCCGGTGCGCAGCAGCGCGGCGACCCCGGCGTACGGCCCGGCGAGCGCGTCACGGGCGGCCTGGCGCAGGCCCGGGCGGGCCTTCGGGTCGGCCGCGATCGCCGAGACGGCGGCCCGGTCGTCCGACTCCTGCGCGACGGCGAGCCCGCTGTGCACGAAGGTGACGACGTCGTCGTCCGAACCGCTCAGCGCGACGCGGGCGGCGTCCTTGACCGCGGCGCCGCCGTTGTGGAGCAGGTAGACCGACGCGCGGCGGCCGTTCGGCACGGTCAGCGCCGGGTCGGCCGCGTCGGTGAGCA
The DNA here is from genome assembly GCF_055582965.1 of Amycolatopsis sp. NPDC104863. Classification (NCBI taxonomy): domain Bacteria; kingdom Bacillati; phylum Actinomycetota; class Actinomycetes; order Pseudonocardiales; family Pseudonocardiaceae; genus Amycolatopsis; species Amycolatopsis sp. NPDC104863. The sequence goes on along the minus strand of NZ_JBVJOW010000004.1, from coordinate 321,309 downwards.
GCTTGTCGTTGTCGGTCTTGGCCTGCGCGGCGCGAGCCGCCGCGTCGCGGGCCTGCTGCTGCGCGGCCGCTTCGGCGCCGGCCGCCGCCTGGCCGTCCTGCCGGCCCTGGTGCTGCTGGGTGGCCAGCCGGTCGGTGTTCGCCTTCCGCGCGTCCGACGCGATCGCCGTGGCGCGGCTCTTCGCGAGCCGGACGCCGAGGGCGCTGTGCTTGGCCGCGGCCGCCTTGCCGTAGTCGAGCTGGGCCTGGACCGCGGTGACCTCGGCGTCGCCGTCCGCGGCGACCTTCTTCCACAGGTTCAGGAAGTACCGGATGTCGGCCGGGCCGCCGTCGAGCGCCGTCTGCGCGGCCGCCTTGACCTCGGGGCCGCCGGCGGACATGGCCTGGGCGGCCAAGACCCGCTCGTCGACGTCGCGAGCCAGCTGCAGACCGGTCTCGAGGAACGCCCGGACGTCGGCGGCTGTGCCGTCGAGCGCCTTCTGGGCGCGCTCGTTGACGGTCGGGCCGCCGGTGCTCATGGCCTGGCCGACGGCGATCCGGTCGTCCGCGACCCGGGCCTGCGGGAGGCCGTGGGCGAGGAACTCCCGGACGTCGGTGATGGTGCCGCTGAGCGCCTGCTGAGCGGCGCGCGTGGTGACCGGGCCGCCGGTGGACAGGGCCTGGGTGACGAGGACCCGGTCGTCGTCGTCCTTGGCCTGGAACTGCCCGGTGGCCAGGAAGGCCTGCAGGTCGGCGGGTGTGCCGAGCAACGCCGTTTCCGCTGCTCTCGCGACGCCGGGCCCGCCGGACTCCAGCAGCGAGACGGCCTGGGCCCGGTCGGGCAGGACGTCCGCGGCCGCCGGCGTCACGAAGACCCCGGCGGCGAGTGCCGCGGCGACGATTACTGCGTTTGCACGCAAGGAAAACCCCCTCGATCGTTGATCTTTCCGCTCCTCTATCGGCGCGGCGGGCGGAATGTTTCCGACCCGCTAGGCTCGGTCGTCGTGGGTCGAACGCGGAAGGCCGAACCGGTGCCCGGGCGGTACCCGGTGCGCTTCGGGACGGCCGAGCTGCTCCGGGACGTCGACCGGGGCAACGCGTGGCTGCTGTCGGTGGAGGGGGTCGCGCAGTCGTACGTCGACCTCGACGACCCGGCCAACCTGGAGTTCGACTACGTCCGCCGCTTCGGCGACGTGGTCGACCAGCTGCCACCGGGTCCGCTGGACGCGTTGCACATCGGCGGCGCGGCCTGCACGCTCCCGCGGTACGTGGCGGCGACGCACCCGGGGTCGCGGCAGCTGGTGTTCGACGCCGACGGTGAGCTGGTCGAGCTGGTCCGCACCCAGCTGGGCCTGCGGGTGCCGGGCCTGCGCGTCCGCGTGACCGACGGCCGGGCGGGGTTGGCGACGCGCCGCGAGGATTCGGCGGACCTGGTGGTGGTCGACGCGTTCGAGCGCGCGACCCTGGCGGGCGGCCTGGCGTCCCTGGAGGCGACGCGCGCGATCGCGACGATCCTGCGCACCCCGGGCGTGTACCTGACCAACATCACGGACGGCTCGGGCCTGCCGTTCGCCCGCCGCTTCCTGGCGACGCTGCGGGAGGTGTTCCCGGAGGTGATGGTCCTGGCCGACCCGGCGGTGCTGAAGGGCCGCCGCTTCGGCAACCTGGTCCTGGCGGCCTCGGCGACCGAACTCCCCACGGCGGCGATCGCGGCCCGCACGGCCTCGGCGGCGTTCCCGGCGAGGTGCGTCTACGGCGCGGAGCTGGTGAAGCTGACAGGCCGGGCGAAGCCGATCACGGACGAGGACACGCCACCGTCGCCGCAGCCGCCGGACGACATGCTGGGGATCTTCTAAAGATGTCGTGAGTGGTAATTCGGGTTAGAACCCTACTTACCACTCACGACAGCCGCGGCAGCCCACCCAACCAGCGCTGAAAGGGCCGCGGCAGAGCTCCCAGGCCGCACGAGAGGCACCGTGGGGGTCCGGGGGCTCGGCCCCCGGGCAAAAGGACGAAGTGAAGGCCCGGCAAAGGGGCGAAGCCCCGAGAGCCGGAGCCAGAACGAAGGGGACCCCGCGCACCCGTCAGAGCCTGCTTATCCTTGCTGCCTTCCGGCCCTGGGGAAGTTCACAGGGTGGACGCCGCGCGGGGTCCGTGGATCAGTGTAGCGGGCCCGGCCTATGCCCCCGCGCCCGCCTGGGCACGAGCCCGCTTGAACGTGTTCCGCAGCACCGCCAGCAGCGCGTCGCGCACCGACAGCTTCTGCCGCGCGTCGAACGTGATCAGCGGGACGTCGTCACTCACCGCGAGGGCCCAGCGGACGTCCTCGAGGTTGTGGCCCAGGGACCCGTCGAACATGTTCACCGCCACCACGAACGGCAGGCCCGCGTTCTCGAAGTAGTCGACCGCCGGGTAGCAGTCGTCCATGCGGCGGGTGTCGACGATCACCAGCGCGCCGAGCGCGCCGTGGACCAGGTCCTGCCACATGAAGCCGAAGCGGTCCTGGCCGGGGGTGCCGAACAGGTACAGCTTGACCTCGTCGTCGATCGTGATGCAGCCGAAGTCGAGGGCGACCGTCGTGGTGGTCTTGGCCGGGACGTGGCCCGTGCGGTCCACCGACGCCGCCACCGACGTGATCGCCGCTTCGGTCGTCAACGGCTTGATCTCCGAAATGGCGCCGACGGCCGTCGTCTTGCCGACGCCGAAGCCGCCCGCGATGACGATCTTGACCGGGGCCGGTGGCCGGGCGCCCGGTTCAGTGAATGGCTTCGAGTCCACGAATGACCCTTTCGATCATGCCGAGGTCTTGCGAGTTGTGGTTCGCCGGCCGCCGGACGACGACGTAGCCGAGCTCGGCGAGGTCGGCCACCAGGACGCGGGCGACACCGATGTGCAGGCCGAGCATGGCGGCCACCTCGGCGACCGACATGGTGCTCCGGCACAGGGAAACGATTTCCTGGCGTTCGAAGGTGAGCTTCGGGTGGGACGCCGCACCCAGCCGGGACGTCATCACCTGGGCCTCGATCTCGAGGCTCTGGTCCACCGGCTGGGCCCGCCCCGAGGTCATCAGGTACGGCCGCAGGAGCGAAGGTTCCTCCGTCATCACGAACCTACGGTGTTCTTGAGCTCCTCGATCAGGCCGGGCGTCAGGACCTCGGTGGCGCGGTTGGCGAACATCGCCATCTCGTAGGCGATCGTGCCGAGGCTGGCCTGCTTGTTGGCGAGGACGCCGAGCGAGCAGCCGATGCTGATGGTGCAGACCAGCAGGTAGCCGTGCTCCAGTTCGATGATCACCTTGTCGGGCGAGCCGAGCGGGTGGCTCTCGGAGACGCCGTGGGCGAGGCCGAGCATGGCGGAGGAGATCGCGGCGAGGCGGTCGGCGTTGGAGCGCTCGAGCTCCGAGGACACCGCGATCAGCAAGCCGTCGGCGGAAACCGCGATGGCGGCGATCGCGCCCGCGGTGTGCTGGGCGAAGCGGCTCACCAGCCAGTTGAAGTTCTGGGCCTCGACGCTGACGCCTGCTGCGGGGATGCTCATTTCCTGCTCTCTTCTCCTCGTTCCATCACACGACCGGCGACCACGCCATGCGGCGGGCTGTCTGCCGTAACCACGTCCTCCGCCTTGGCCAGGCCGGCGGCGAACGAGTCGAACGCCGCCCGCTCGGCCGCCGGGTCGCGCCGGGCGCGGCTGACGACGGCTCGGGCGACCGGCCGCCCGGCGGGCTGCTGCCGCAGGCCGGGGGCGAGCTGGGCGCCGGGGACGCGGCGGACCAGGCCGTCACGCGACGGCGGTTCGGGGACGGCCGCGGCCGGGACGCGCACCGGCAGCGACACGGGCTCGGTCACGACGGTCGGCGGCGCGGACGGCGGGTCGGTCTCCATCGCGCCGACCTCGGCGGCCTTCGCGAAGGCGCTCTGGAAGCCGTCCATGGCGGCCTTGGTCGCGTCCGGGTCGTGCCGCGGGCCGTCGGCCACCGGCGCGGTGGTGCCCGGGCTGGGCAGCTGGGCGCCGCGGACGCGCCGGCGGAGGCCACCGCGGGACTCGGCCTCCGAAGAAGACTCCGGGGCCCCGGAAAGGACCGTCGCCTTGACGTCGGGTTCGGCGTCGGGCCAGACCGGCTCCAGCTGGTTGAACCAGCGGAACCCGTTGCCCTGAATGGTGCCGAGCAGCGCCGGGATCGCCGGCATCGGCAGCTCGGCCGGCGCCGCGACCGGGCGAAGCTCGTCCAAAGTGGACACCGAGGCGGCGACCGCCACGGCTTCCGCGGGACGCGGCTGGGGTGCGGCCTGGGCCGGGATCACCGGCGTCGGAGTGGTCTTCAGGAGCCCGCCGCGGTGGCTGAACAGCGACGGCGGGATCGTCAGCCGCGCGGTCACGCCGCCGGTCGGGGTCGCGAGCAGCTCGACGGCCAGGTCGTGGCGCCGCGCCAGGCGGCCGACCACGAACAGGCCGAGCACGCTGGTGGGCGCCAGCTCAAGGCGTTCGCGCTCGACGAGCCGCCGGTTCTCGTCGGCCATCTTCTCGGCGGTCATGCCGATGCCGTGGTCGACCATGTTCACCAGGCAGGAGCCGTCGGTGAGGAACATCGTGTCCACCTCGACCAGCGAGCCGGGCGGCGAGAACGACGTCGCGTTCTCCAGCAGCTCCGCGAACACGAGCACCAGGTCGGCGCCGAGGGCCGACGACAGCAGGATCTCCGCGACGACGCCGAGCTTGACGCGCTGGTAGTCCTCGATCTCGGCGAGCGCCGAGCGCAGGGCGGTGGACAGCTCGATCGGGCCGGCGATGCGCGTCTCGTCGCGGGTGCCGGACACCACGAGCAGGTTGTCGGCGTTGCGGCGCAGGCGGGTGGAGAGGTGGTCGAGCCGGTAGAGGCTGGCCAGCAGACGGGTGTCCTGCTCGTTGCGCTCGACCTCGTCGATCAGCGCGAGCTGGCGGCCGACGAGGTTCTGCGTGCGCTTCGCGACGTTCGCGAACATCAGGCTGGTGTTGCGCCGGGTGAGCGCCTGCCGCTCGACCAGCTCGGCCGCGGTGGTCTGGACCCGGTTGAACGCCGCGGCCAGCTTGCCCAGCTCGTCGCTCGAGACGACGTCGATGGTGGCCAGCCGCGGGATCTGCTCCTCGGCCTCTTCGGTGTCGGTCACGCGGACGAGCTCGGTGCCGGCGAGGTCGGCGACCGACGTCGCGGCGGTGGTCAGCCGGCGCAGCGGCCGGGCGATCGACCGCGACACCGCGACGGCGAGGAAGGCGACGAGCAGGAACAGCAGGCCCGCGCCGGCGCCGACCAGCCACGCGAGCCGCGTGCCCGCGTCGGCACGGCCGTTCGCGGCGGCGGCGATCTCGCCGGTGACCCGCTCCTGGACCAGCTTGCGTTGCGCCGCCTGGCTTTCCGACGCGGCGAGGACGTCGGCGACGTACTGGGTCCGCGCGCCGGTGTCACGCGGGTTGCCGACCACGCCGGCGAGGTCGTCGATCCGGCGGCCCGCCTCGCTCTGCTCGACGTTGACGACCAGCGCGGACTGCTCGCTGCCGGCCTGCTGGACGAACCGGTCGGTGAAGATCGGCGCCTGCTGGGTCGCGTCGTCCAGGATGGACCGGCCGGCCTCCGGCGCCACCGCCGTCACGATCAACGCCATGCCGCGCAACGAGTTCTCCTCGTTCGCGCGCAGCAGCGCCTCCAGCGCGGTCAGCTCCCGGGTGCCCTCGGCGTCACTGGTCAGCTGCGGGACGAGCCGCAGCGCGTCGATGACCGCGCCGATCACGGCGTGGTAGGTGCGGGCGACGCTGTCGAGCGCGACCCCGCGGCGTTCGGCGTTCTGCCGCAGCTCGGCGAGCGAGCCGATCCGGGTCAGGGCCGCGGAAAGCTCGTCGGGCGCGTCGGCGCCGAGGGACGACCGGACGTTCTCGACCGCCGAGTCGACCGTCTTCCGCTGCTGGAGCATCTGGTCGGCCGGCAGTGACGGCGACGCGACGAACGCGCCGGTCAGCAGCCGTTCCCGCTGCAGCTGGGAGACCAGCCCGCCGAGCTGCTGGGTGTGCCGCGCCACGGTCGCCGACTGTGTCGCGGCCATGGCGCTGTTCGCCTGGGTCAGCACGAACGGCACCGACACGAGCACCACCGCGGCCAGCGGCGGCAGGAGCAGCAGGTTCAGCTTGCCGCGAATGCCGAGCCGGGCGAGGATTCCCCCGCCGCCGGCCCGTTTCGCGGTCGCCTTGCCGTGCCTCATCCCGCCACCATCCCGTCTTCCGTTCTCACGAACCCGCGGCCACCCGGTTGACGTGACCGCGGTGCTGCTCGCGGACCAGGTCCTCGATCCGGGCGCGCAGCGCGAGGAACCGCGGTTCGCGCTTCACCGCCAGGCCGCGCTCGGCGGGCAGCGTCACCTCGACGTCGGCGGCGATGCGGCCCGGGTCGGAGGCGAGCACCACCACCCGGCCGCCCAGGAACACCGCTTCCTCGACGTCGTGGGTGACCATCAGCACCGTGGTGCCGGTGTCGGCCCACACCTGGCGGATGAGCACCTGCATATCCTCTTTGGTCTGGACGTCCAGCGCGCCGAAGGGTTCGTCCAGCAGCAGGACTTCCGGTTCGCACGCCAGCGCCCGCGCGATCGCGACGCGCTGCTTCTGCCCGCCGGAAAGCTGTTTCGGCAGCGACCGGCGCACGGCGTCGAGCCCGGTCTCGGCGAGGTACCAGTCCACGCGCTTGGCGCGCTCGGCCGCGTCGATCGGCAGCAGCTCGAGTCCGAACGCGACGTTCTTCTCGACGGTGCGCCACGGGTAGAGCGCGCCGTGCTGGAAGACGAGCCCGCGGTCCGGGCCGGGCCCGGTCACCGGGGCGCCGTCGAGCACGATCTCGCCTTCGGTCGGCGTGCTCAGCCCGGCCACCAGCGAAAGCAGCGTCGACTTGCCCGAGCCGCTCGCCCCGACGACGCAGACGAACTCGCCGCGCAGCACTTCGAGGTCGACCCCGTCGAGGGCGCGCGTCACCTTGCCGCGGACGGTGTAGTCCTTGGCGACGCCCCGCAGTTCCAGCGTCATGCCGCCCACTTCCCGACCTGCGTGCGCAGCAGGCGCAGCAGGACGTCGATGGTGAGACCGGCGATCCCGATGACCACCAGCACCGCGAAGATCTTGTCGGTCTGCAGGAACCGCTGCGCGCGAACGATCCGGTAGCCGAGGCCGGCCTGGGAGTTGATCAGCTCGGCGACCACGACGAAGTTCCACGCCGCGGCGGCGTTGACGCGGACCGCGTCGATCATGCCCGGCAGCGAGTGCGGCACGACGATCTTGCGCAGCACCTCGCCCCGGCGCGCGCCGAGGGTGTAGGAGACGTCGAGGAGCGCGCTCGGCACCGCCCGCACGACGTCGGCGGTCATCAGCGTGTTGAAGAAGACCGTGCCGATGAAGAGGATCGCGATCTTCGACGGCTCGCCGAGGCCCAGCCAGATGATCAGCAGCGGGATGAACGCGCTCGCCGGCAGGTAGCGCAGCAGGCCGATCAGCGGCTCGAAGAACGCCTGGCCCGCGGTGAAGGTGCCCATCAGGACGCCGAGCGGCACCGAGACGAGCACCGCGAGCCCGAAGCCTTCGAGCACCCGCTGGGTCGTCGCCCAGAGGTCGTCGAACAGCTCGCCGGTGCCGGCCATGTCCAGCCCGGCCTTGAGCACCGCGGCCGGCGACGGCAGGAACGTCGAGTCGACGACCCCGCTGACGCTCAGCACGACCCAGGCGAGGAACGGGATCGCGAACGACAGCACGGCCAGCGTCCAGCGGGCCGACGACGAGATCGGCGTGCGCAGGGAGAACAGCGGCGACCGGGCCTTCGGCGTGGCCCGCCGCGGCAGCGCCGACCAGGCCGGGCGGCCCCGGCCGGCGTGGGTGTCGTCGGCGAGCCGCTGCTCGGCCTCCAGCTCCTCGGCCGCGCGTTCGTCGGCCGGGGCGCCCGCGGTGCGCTGGGTCGGACCCGTCACTGCGGTGCGGCCTTCACGAACTGGTCGTCGAACAGCCCGTCGAGCGACGGCCGCTGCTGGGCGAGCCCGGTGTTCACGATGAAGTCGATGATCTTGTTCGCGGAGAAGTCCAGGTGCTGGGCGGTGACGCCCGGGGTGAACGCGTCGAGGTTCTGCTGGCGCGTGAAGATCGTGGTGCCGGCGTCGTAGGTCTTGTACTCGGCGTCGCTGACCCCGCCGCGCTTGGCCATGATCTGCACGGCGGCGTCCTTGTTGTTCTTGATCCAGGTCAGCGTCTCGAACCAGGTGTTGACGAGCGCCTGCACGTCCTTCGGGTGGTCCTTGACCAGCTTCTGCGACGTGACGAGGTGGTCCGGGATGGCGCCGGGGAACTCGGCGGACGACGAGATCGCGCGGCTGCCCTGGCGCTCGAGGGCCTTGGTGGTGAACGGCGCGAACGCGCCCACCGCGTCGACCTGGCCGGCGACGAACGCGGCCGCGGCGGCGTCGGTCGGCAGGTTGACGAGCTCGATGTCCTTTTCGGTCAGCTTCGCCTCCTGCAGCGCGAGCAGCAGCAGGTAGTGGTCGACCGTGCCCTGCTCGACGGCGACCTTCTTGCCCTTGAGGTCGGCGACGGCGTTGATCCCGTCCCGCGCGATGATCTTGTCGTTGCCGGTGGAGTTGTCGTTCACCAGCACGATCGACAGCTTGGCGCCGCCGGAGGCCGAGGAGAGCGTGTCGTTGAGGGTCTGGCTGTTCGCGTCGATCGCCCCGCTCGACAACGCGTTGATGCTGTCGGTGTAGTTGTCGAACCACTTGAGGTCGACGTCCACGCCGTTCTTCGCGAACAGGCCCTTTTCCTGTGCCACCTGCCAGGGGAACCAGCCCGGCCAGGCGCTGAACCCGAGGGTGATCTTGCCGCCGCCACCGGCGGCGGTGCTGTCGCTGCACCCCGAAAGCGCGGTGACCCCGGCAAGGGTCAGCAGAGTCAGGAACACCGTCAGCCGACGGGGACGGGAAGTCACAGCGAAACTCCAAAAGGCGGGGGAAGTGGAGTGTTGCGGCGCCGAAAGCGCACAGTCATCGCTGCTCTCTTCCAGACGCACCTGATCGGGTCACGGATGAGCAAAAGCGGACAGGGATCACCCACACCCAGTGAGATCCGGTGCCTCAGCGGACCGGACCAGCCACCCCTTGTCCCTCACCCGGCGGAGAGCCTAGCGAGGAGCACAAGATCACCACAATGCCCCGAGGATGCCGCCGAACGAGTGATCTAAGCGTGAGCCAACCAGCGTCATCGACACGTTCGACAAGCAGGGCAGGCCGACTTTCTGTCGGCCGCCCGGTCAAAATCGCGGTTCACCCGGACGTGCAGTTGCACGGGCAGTAGTCCCTCCCCGTTACACACGCCCGCGATCATCACCGTGGGCTACCGGCGAGAACCGAACAATCGTTCGTAATGTGCCACTGGCCGGAATGGTGTTCGAACAGATGAGCCCACCCGCGACTACCGCACCGGCCGGGAGACCGCGAATGATTCCGCCACTGTTAACAAACCCGAAACAATCGGAGCTATTTCGATCAATTGACAGATTTTGTGAGGTCGTAAACGGTGGTGCTCCCGGCGGTCTGCGGCGCGAAGGTCTGCTCGACCCACGCCTGGATCTCCCCCGACGTCCCGCGGCCGCCGCCGAAGCCGCCCCGCCCGCCGGCGACGTAGTAGTGGATGTCGCCCGCGGCGACGTACTGCTGGAACTGCGCGAGCGTCGGCGCTGGGTCGCTGCCGCTGAAGCCGCCGATCGCGAGCACCGGCCGTCCGCTCGAGAGCGCCAGCCCGGCCGACTGCATCGCGCCGCTCTGCGCCGCGGCCCACTTCGTCGTCGTGGCCTTCAGCAGGGCGATCACCGCGGTGTCGGCCTGTCCCTCGCCGAAGCCGCCCCGGCCGCCGAACCCGCGTCCGCTCGCGGCGGCGGCCGGACCGGACGACGGCGTCCCGCCCGCGTGCGCGTTCGCCGCCGTGGCCAGCGTGTAGGACGTCGTCCCGAGCAGCGCGCCGCACAGGCCCAGCACGGCCACGACCGGCCCGAGGCGGCGGAACCGGTCGGCGCCGAAGAGCAGCGCCAGCACCGCGGCCGCGCTCAGCACGAGCAGCGTGTAGCGGATCCACGGTTGCCAGTCCGGCGTCCGCGCGAGCAGCACGAAGCCCCAGACCGCCGTGACCGCGAGCATGACCGCGAGCACCGCGCGGGCCGCGAAGTTGGCCCGGCCCCGCCAGAGCTCACGGGCGGAGATGCCCAGCGTGGCGGCGATCCCGGGCGCCAGCGCGACCGTGTAGTACGGGTGGATGATGCCGCTCATGTAGCTGAACACCAGCGTGGTGACGACCAGCCAGCCGCCCCAGAGCAGCAGCGCGGCCCGCGTCCGGTCGGTGCGCGGCGCGCGCCGGGTGAACCACAGGCCCGCGACCAGGCCGAGGACCGCGGCGGGCAGCAGCCACGACGCCTCACCGCCGAACTCCCCGCTGAACAGCCGCGTCAGCCCGGTCTCCCCGCCGAACCCGCCGCCGAAGCCGCCACCCGCGCCGGACGGCGGCGCAAACGTCCCGCCTCCGCCGCCACCCCGGCCTTCGCCGAAGATCCGGCCGAGGCCGTTGTACCCGAAAGCCAGCTCCAGCACGGTGTTGTCGGTCGACCCGCTGATGTAGGGCCGGTCCGCGACCGGCCAGAGCGCGACGACTGCGATCCACCAGCCCGCCGAGACGAGCACCGCGCCCGCCGCCGCGAACAGCTGGCCGATGCGGCGCCCGAGCGACGTCGGCGCCGCGACCGCGTACACCAGCACGAAGGCGGGCAGCACGAGGAACGCCTGCAGCATCTTGTCGAGGAAGCCGAACCCGACGCAGACCCCGGCGAGCACCAGCCACTTCGTGCTCGCGTGCTCGAGCGCGCGCACGACGCAGTACGCACCGGCGACGAGCAGCAGCACCAGGAAGGCGTCCGGGTTGTCGTAGCGGAACATGAGCGCGGCGACCGGCGTCAGCGCGAGCCCGGCCCCGGCGAGCAGCCCGGCGCCCGGTCCCGAAAGCCGTCGCACGGCCAGGTACAGCAGGCCCACCGACGCGACGCCGGCGAGCGCGTTCGGCACCAGCAGGCTCCAGCTCGAGAAGCCGAAGATTCGGCCCGAGAGCCCCATGACCCACAGGGAGAACGGCGGTTTGTCGACCGTGACGACGTTGCCCGGGTCGAGCGAGCCGAAGAACAGCGCCTTCCAGCTCCACGTGCCGGCCTGCGCCGCCATCGCGTAGAAGTCGTTGGCCCAGCCCGTTTTGGCCAGGTCCCACAGGTAGAGCAGCCCGGTCCCGAGCAGCAGCGCGGCGACGGAAGGCTTGATCCACCGCGGCGGGCGGGCGGCCTGGGGCGCGGGCTGGGCGTGTTCGGGCGCCGACAGCGTGGTCGTCATGCTGCCCACCGTGTGGGCGGCGCATGTGGTGAACTTGTGCCGAAGCTGTGCGACGGCTGTGCGTCCGCCACGATCGGGTCACTCCGGCGCCGGGGCCTCCGGGAACGTGATTTCGAACTCCGTCCGCCCGGGACGGCTGTGCACCCCGACCCGCCCGCGGTGCACGCCCACCACCGCGGCGACGATCGCCAGGCCCAAGCCGGTGCTGCCCGCCGCCCGCGACCGCGAATTGTCACCGCGGGCGAAGCGCTCGAAGATGTCCGGGAGGATGTCCGGCGGGATGCCCGGGCCGTCGTCGCTCACCCGCAGGCGCACCACACCGTCCGAAGTGGACAGTGACGCCATGACCGTCGTCCCCGCCGGGGTGTGCGTGCGCGCGTTGGCCAGCACGTTGATCACGACCTGGTGCAGCTGGCCCGCGTCGCCGAGCACGCCGATCGGCTCGCCCGGCACGTCCATCAGCCACTTGTGGTCCGGGCCCGCGACGTGCGCGTCCGCGACCGCGTCGGCCACCAGCCGGCACAGGTCCACCCACTCGTGCACCACCGGCCGTCCCGAGTCGAGGCGGGCGAGCAGCAGCAGGTCCTCCACCAGCGTCGTCATCCGGCGCGACTCGGACTCGACGCGGCTCATCGCGAACGCGACGTCCGGCGGCACCTGCTCACCGCTGCGCCGGGTCAGCTCCGCGTACCCGCGAATCGCCGCCAGCGGGGTGCGCAGCTCGTGGCTCGCGTCCGCGACGAACTGGCGGACGCGGTTCTCGCTCGCGTGCCGCGCGGTGAGCGCGTTCGCGACGTGCTGCAGCATCCGGTTCAGCGCCGAGCCGACCTTGCCGACCTCGGTGTTCGGGTCGGTGTCGGCGTCCGGGACGCGCTCGGACAGCGCCACCTCGCCGCGGTCCAGCGGCAGTTCGGAGACGCGGGTCGCGGTCGCGGCCAGCCGGTCGAGCGGCTGCATCGTGCGGCGGATCGTCGCCGCGCCGACCGCGCCCGCCACCAGGATCCCGGCGAGCGCGACCCCGCCGAGGATGAAGCCGAGCCGCCACAGTGTCTCGTTGACGTCCTTCAGCGGCAGGCCGATGACGGTCTTCTGACCGCCGGGCGACGTCGTCGAGACGACGCGGTATTCCCCGAGCTTGCCGCCGAGGTCGATGCTGTGCGGCTTCCCGTCGGGCGGCAGGGCGAGCAGGGCCAGCGCCTGGCCCTGCTCGATGTTCCGGAACGGCGCCCGCCGCTTCGGCGGCGAACCGGCGACGGTGGAGTCGATCACCGCCCCGGAGTACTGCGAGCCGACCTGGACGGCGGCGAGCGTGCCCTCGCCCTGGCCCAGCGCACGCAGCGGGTCCGGCGGCGGGGGCTCGCCGTACGTCCACGGCGGCGGCCGGTCCGCCCCGTGCGCGGCGCGGTCGGTCGCCGCGGCGAGCCGTTTGTCCTGCTGGCCCACCAGGAACTCGCTGAGCGCGAACTCCGTCACCACGCCGACGACCAGGCACACCAGCGCGAGCAACGCGGCGAGCTGGACGATCAGCCGCCGTCGCAGCGACCACGGCCGCTGGGCCCGGAACCGCCGCCGCTCAGCCCGCTGGCTTGAGGACATACCCGGCGCCCCGCATGGTGTGGATCATCGGCTCGCGGTCGGCGTCGATCTTCTTGCGCAGGTAGGAGATGTAGAGCTCGACGATGTTGGCCTGGCCGCCGAAGTCGTAGCTCCACACGCGGTCCAGGATCTGCGCCTTCGACAGCACCCGCTTGGGGTTGCGCATGAGGTAGCGCAGCAGCTCGAACTCGGTCGCGGTCAGCGGCACCAGGTCACCACCGCGGTGCACCTCGCGGCTGTCCTCGTCGAGGGTGAGGTCGCCGACGACCAGCTGCGACCCGCTCGAGCCGGTCACCCCGCCGGCCCGGCGCAGCAGCGCGCGCAGCCGCAGCGCGACCTCTTCGAGGCTGAAGGGCTTGGTGACGTAGTCGTCGCCGCCCGCGGTGAGCCCGGCGATCCGGTCTTCGACCGCGTCCTTCGCCGTCAGGAACAGCACGGGCAGGTGCGGCGCCTCGGACCGCATGCGCCGCAGCACTTCGAGGCCGCTGAAGTCGGGGAGCATGACGTCGAGCACCACGGCGTCCGGCCGGAAGTCGCGCGCGATCCGGACGGCTTCGGTGCCGTCCCCCGCGCTGCGCACCTCCCAGCCCTCCATCCGCAGGGCCATCGAGACGAGCTCGGCCAGCGTCGACTCGTCGTCGACGACGAGGACCCGCACCGGGCTCCCGTCGGCGCGGCGCAGGTCGGCCTTGCCGGGGCCGGGTGACGTGGCGTTCATAGCGGTCATAGTGCCATCTTCTCGGCGGCGCTTCAGTGGTCACTGTGTGGCCGCTGTGCGTTTCCTGTGAAGGTCCTTCGTTCGGGTAAGGGAGCCACAGCGCGTGCTGACGGCCCGCACAGCTCAAACACAGCCACGGCGGTGAACCTGGGCTGGACCAGTGTGGGTACGACCGGAGGACACGATGACGACCGAGCCGAACACGCCCCAGAGCGAGCCGGCGCCCGCCGGCCAGCCGGCCCCGGCGAGCTGGGGCGACCCGGCCCCCGCGGCGCCCAAGAAGGGCTGGTCCGGCAAGAAGACGGCGATCGCGGCTGGCATCGCGGTGGTGATCGCGGCCGGCGGCGGCGCGGCGATCTGGGCCGGCACCAGCAGCGCCGACAACAGCGCCCAGCAGGGCCCCGGCGGGTTCGGCGGCCCGGGCGGCGGCCAGTTCCGCGGCCAGGGCGGCCCGGGCGGCGGCTTCGGCGGCGGCATGGCGGCCATGCGCGAGGCGCTGCACGGCGACTTCGTGGTGGCCAACCCGAACGGCGGCTACACGACCGAGCGCCTGCAGACCGGCGACGTCACCGAGCTGAGCGCCACTTCGGTGACGCTGACCAGCAAGGACGGCTACAAGCAGACGTACACGCTCGACTCGTCGACGCAGAAGACGGGCGACGTCAAGCAGGGCTCCACGAACATCACGGTCGTGGCGAAGGTCGACGGCCAGACGGCCACGGCGACGACGCTCGGCCAGGGCTTCGAAGCGGGTCAGCGCCAGCCGGGCCAGCGCCGCGGCGACTACTCGGCGCGGCCGTCGAACTGACCAGGGAATGCCCGGGTGCGGCGTCCCCCTCCCGCCGCACCGGGCGTTCCCGCCCGGCTCAGCTTCCGGGGACGAGGTTGTGCCGGTAGGCGTAGACGACCGCGTGCACCCGGTCGGGCAACCCGAGCTTCGACAGCACCCGCGACACGTGCGTCTTGACCGTCTCCTCGCCGACGTGCAGCTGCCGCGCGATCTCGGCGTTGCTGGACGCGTTGGCGATCAGCAGCAGCACCTCACGTTCACGCGAGGTCAGCCGCGCCAGCTCGGGCGGCTCCGCGGCCGCCGGTTCGAGCACCGACGCGAACTTCGCGACCAGCCGCCGGGTCACCGACGGGTCGATCAGCGCGTCCCCGCGCGCCGCGACCCGCATCGCCGCGACGAGCTCCTCCGGCGCCAGGCTCTTCAGCAGGAACCCGCTCGCCCCGGCACGCAGCGCGCGGTAGACGTACTCGTCGGCGTCGTACGTCGTCAGCACGAGGACACGCGTGTCGTTGCCCGGCGCGGCGAGGATCGCCTCGGTCGCGGCAAGGCCGTCGAGGCGGGGCATCCGGACGTCGAGGACCGCGACGTCCGGGCGCAGCCGCGCGGTTTCGGCGACGGCTTCGCGGCCGTCGGACGCCTCGCCGACGCAGGTGAAGTCGGGCTGGGTGTCGAGCAGCGCGCGCATCCCGGAGCGGAACATCGCGTGGTCGTCGGCCAGCAGGACGCGGATCATGTGCTCTCCACCGGGAAGGTCGTGCGCAGCTGCCAGTGCTCACCGGTCTCGCCGTAGGAGACCTGGCCGCCGAACAGCGTGACGCGCTGGCGGATGCCCGCCAGACCGCGGTGCGCGTGGTCGCCCTGCGCGGTGCGGCCGGCGCACAGGCTGTTCGTCACCGTGAGCACGATCTCGGTGCGGCCGTGGTTTAGCTCGACTTCGACCGGGCCCGTGCCGTGCCGCAACGCGTTGGTCAGGGCCTCCTGCGCGATCCGGTACAACGCGACGTCGAGCGAGCCCGGCAGTTCGCGGGGCTCGCCGAGCAGGGTCAGCCGGGTGGGCAGACCGGCCGCGCGGACGGTCTCGACCAGCTCGTCGAGGTTGTCGAGCCCGGGCTGCCCGGCGCCGGCCTCGGCGTGCAGGAGGTCGAGCAGCCGGCGCAGGTCGGCCATCGCCGAACGGCTCGCGGACTCGACGGCGCCGAGGGACTTCCGCGCCGGCTCGGCGCCGTCGGGCAGCCCGAGCCGGGCCGCGCCGGCGTGCACCCCGATGGCGCTGACGTGGTGGGAGATGACGTCGTGGAGGTCGCGCGCGATGGTCGTGCGCTCCTCGGTGACGGCCCGCCGCACGGCTTCTTCCTCGTGCTGACGGCGTTCGTCCGCCGCCCGCTCGAGGTCGGCGATGTAGGCGCGCCGGGCTGTCGTGTACCGGCCGACCAGCCACGGCAGGAGCGCGCTGACGCTGACGCTGACCGTGATCAGCCGCAGGTCGCCCGCCGTCCGGCCACCGCCTTCGATGCAGCCCGCGGTGACCCCGGCGAGCATCACGAGCAGCGCGAGCACCGCCGGTTTCGGCCGCAGCCAGGCGCCGGCGCGGTACCCGGCGATCAGGATGCCGGCGTTGTTGCCGACGACGTACCCCGTGGTGGTGCTGATCAGCACCGGTGACGCGGCGAAGAGCAGGGCGTGCGCCAGCGACACCCAGCCCGAGTAGCGGGCCGGCCCGGCGAGCGCGGCGTTGACGGCGACCCCGCCGGCCAGCACCGCCCACGGCTGCCAGCGGCCGTCGCCGAGCGGCCCGCGCACGCTGAAGAGCATGGCGTCACAGGCGATGCAGACCAGCGCGACGAGCAGCGACTGCCGCCGCAGTGACCCGCTGATGTCGTGCACCCCCGCAACTCTGCCCTAACCGGGGCCGTCGCCGGGCCCGTTCCCGGCGACTGGCCCGAACGCGTGCCAGACTGGGTGGATGAGGCGCTGGATCACCTTCGCGGTCGGGGTTGTGCTCCTGCTCGTCGGCGCCGTCTGGGTGCTGCAGGGCATCGGCGTCATCACCGGCAGCTTCATGACCGGCCAGAAGCTGTGGTTCCTGATCGGGCTCGTCGCGTTCCTGCTCGGCGTGGTCCTGATCGCGGCGAACCTGACGAAGCGGCGCAAACCTACTTCGTGAAGATCTCGAAGACCGGGTAGCCGGGCGCGATCTCGCGCAGCTTCTCGTCCGACGCCTTGGCGTCGACCCCCGTCGAAGAACACGCCGACCTCGAACTTCCAGCGCTTGAGGTAGGGGCGCAGGATGCCGGGCTTCTCGTCGTCGCCCAGCTCGCGGAAGGTGAACTCCTCGACGCGGCGCCCGACGCTCAGCGTGCCCTGGCCGGCCGCACGCAGGTTGCGCACCCACTGCGTCTCGCCGCGCGGGGCGACGAGGTAGCGCACGCCGTCGACGGTCAGCAGGTTGACCGGGACCGACCGCGGCTCGCCGCTCTTGCGGCCGACGACGGTCAGCACCCGGCTGCCCCAGACGCTGAAGCCCATCCGGGTCAGCTTCGCGACGGCCTCGTTGAAGACGTTGGTGGCCTTCTTCGGCTCGATGTAGCGGGCGGCAGTCATGGTGTCCTCCGAAGTTTTGGGAGAGCAGTGCTCTCGGTTAAGAGCAGTGAACACCGGCCGCGGCACGTTGTCAAGAGCAGTGCTCTCGATTTGGTGCGCCGCTCTCCGCCATGGCACACTGAGCCTCATGACCGCGACCCGCACCGCGCGCGAACGCGCCCGCGCCGAGCTGACCCAGGAGATCAAGGACGAGGCCCGCCGCCAGCTCGCCGAGGTCGGCGCGCACGGCCTTTCGCTGCGCGCGGTGGCGCGGGAGCTGGGCATGGTGTCGTCCGCGCTCTACCGCTACTTCCCCAGCCGCGACCGGCTGCTGACCGACCTGATCGTCGACGCCTACAACGCGATCGGCGAGGCCGCGGAACAGGCCGACCCGGGCGAGGGCGAACCGCGCGACCGGTGGCTGGCGATCTGGCGGGCGACGCGCGAGTGGGCCCGCGCGCACCCGCACGAGTACGCGCTGATCTACGGCTCGCCGATCCCCGGTTACCAGGCGCCGCAGGACACCGTCGCGCCGGCGTCCCGGGTCGCGTTCGCCCTGGTCAAGGTGCTCACGCACACCGAACTTCGAGACGTCCACGGCGACGTCCCGCCCCGGCTGCGCGCGCAGGCCGAGGCCCTCACGAAGGTCCTCGGGATCGTCTCCGGGCCGGAAACCGTGGCCCGGCTGATCATGGCCTGGACCCAGCTGTTCGGCGCGATCAACTTCGACCTGTTCGGCCAGTACGTCGGCAGTGTCGACCCGGCCGACGAGTTCTTCGCGCACACGGCGCTGCGGATGGCGGAGTTCGTCGGGCTCTAACGCAGCCAGGTCCGCAGCAGCAGCTCGACGGCGTCGGCGATCACCGTGTCACTGGTGCCGTCCGGGCTGAGGTACCGCTGCCGGAGCAGGCCGTCCTCCAGCGCGTGGATGATCAGCGCCAGGAACGCCGGATCCGCCGGCGGCTCGACCCCGCGCTCGGCGAACGTCGCGCGCACGCTCGTCTCGATCAGCTCCCGCGCGGCGCGCTCGTTCTCCCCGGCCGACGGCCGCGCGGCCGGGTTGCGCAGCGCGTACAGCGTCAGCTCGGTGCGCAGCGCGAACCACTCCGGCAGGTGCTCGGCACGCTCGGCGTGCCACTCCTTCAGCCGCGCCAGGACATCACCCCGCAGCGCAGCGACTTCGACGGCTTCCTGCTCACGCCGTCGCGCCAGCAGGGCCACGACCAGGTCGTGCTTGCCGTCGAAGTTGCCGTAGAACGCCCCGCGCGTGTACCCGGCGCGTTCGGCGATCTGCTCGACCGAGGCGCCGTTGACCCCGCGCTCGGCGAACAGCTCGGCGGCGGCCGTGAGCAACCGGTCCTTCGTCCGTTCGCGGCTTTCCGCCCGCGTCAGGCGCTTCCCCGTCACGGCCGAGACGGTACCGTCGCCCGGTGAGCATCGGCGGGAAGGCGGGCACGACGTGACGGGGTGGGCCGGGAAGGTCGGCAGGATCCGGGTGATCGGGACCGGGGTGATGGGCCGCGGGATCGCTCAGCTGGCCGCGACGGCGGGGGTGACCGTCGAGCTGGCCGACGTCCGGCGCGAAGCCGTCACCGAAGCGATCGAGTTCATCGGCGGCATGGCCGACAAGCTGGCCGGCAAGGGCAAGCTCGACGACCCGCAGGCGGTCAAGGACCGGCTGGTCGCGGTGGACGCGCCGGACGCGCCCGCCGACGGCGTCGACCTCGTCGTCGAGGCCGTCCGCGAGGACATCGCGACGAAGCGGGCCCTGTTCGCCGGCCTCGAGCGCGTCTGTCCACAGGAGACGATCTTCGCGACGAACACCAGCTCCCTGTCGGTCACCGAGATCGCCGCCGAGCTGGCCGACCCGGGCCGGCTCCTCGGGCTGCACTTCTTCAACCCCGTGCCGCTGATGCGCCTGGTCGAGGTCGTCCCGGGCACGCGCACGCACGACTGGCTGCCCGGCGAAGCGCTGGAGCTGGTCAAGAGCTGGGGCCACGAGCCGGTGCTGGCGAAGGACGCGCCGGGCTTCCTGGTCAACCACGCCGGCCGCGGCCTGAACACCGAGGCGCTGCAGATCCTCGCCGAGGCGCTCGCCGAACCCGCCGACGTCGACCGGGTCGCCCGTGACGTGCTCGGGCTGAAGCTCGGGCCGTTCGAGCTGCTCGACCTGACCGGGCTCGACGTGTCCCACGCCGTGCTGGAAAGCATCTGGAGCGGCTTCCACGGCGAGCCGCGGCTGCGGCCGTCGTGGCTGACCCGGCCGCGCGTCGCCGCCGGGCTGTTCGGGCGCAAGAACGGCGAAGGGTTCTACTCGTACGTCGACGGGAAGCAGCAGGTCGCCGACGAGCCCGCGGCGCCGCCGAAGCCGACGAGCCCGGTGTTCACCGCCGACGAGCACCTCGCGCGGGTGCTGTCCTCGGCGGGGGTGCACGTGGTGTCCGACGCCTACCCGGACGCGGTCCTGCTCGTCCCGCTCTACGGCGAGTCCACTGTGGACGCCGCGACCCGCGCGGGACTGCCGCCGGCCCGCGTCGCCGGCGTCGACCCGCTCGGCGGTTACGAACGCCGGCTCACGATGTCCGTGCACGCCGGTCTCGACCCGGCGGCGGGCCGCGCCGCGTGGGGCGCGCTGGCCGCGACCGGACGCCCGGTGACCGTCGTCCGCGACGGGCCGGCCCCGGTCGCGCAGCGGCTGCTCGCCTCGATCGTCAACACGGCGTGCTTCATCGCGGGCCAGCAGCTGGCCACCCCGGCCGACGTCGACACCGCCGTCCGCCTCGGCCTCGGGTACCCGCGCGGGCCGCTGGCCTGGGGCGACCTCGTCGGCGGCGACGTCGTGCTGCGCATCCTGCGCGGCCTGCTGGCCACCACCGGCGACCCGCGGTACCGGCCGAGCCCGTGGCTCACCGAGCGCGTCGCCCTCGGCCTGCCGCTGACGGCGCCGGGCACGACCCCGGCCGACCTGCGCTCCTGAAACGCGAAGCGGGCCGCCCCCGGAAACCCGGAGACGGCCCGCTTCTGCTCACTCAGACGTCACCAGGGACGGTCGACTGCCCCGCCCGCGACGGTGTAGGTGATGTAACCGCCCTGGAAGTCGCTGCGGTACACCCCTCCCGTCACGTACTCGTCCGTCGTCGGGTAACGCAGGTAGGACCGCTCCCACCCGAGCGCCGCCCAGCGCTTGCGGATCTCGCCCTTCACCGCGTGCGCACCCGTGGCCACCGTGTAGTAGATCGAGTGGCCGAGGCTGAAGTGGTTGTACCGGCCGACGCCGTCGGGGGTCGTGCCCTCGTCGGTCGTCGGGTAGCCGAGCCCGCGCTCGTACCCGTACTCCGCCCACTTCTTCCGGATCTCACCGAAGATCGCGTGCGCGCCCGTCGCGGCCGTGAAGTAGATCGACCCGACGTTGCCGCCCTTGACGAAGTGGTTGTACCGGCCGACCCCGTCCGGCGTGCCGGACTCGTCGGTCGTCGGGTAACCGAGCCCGCGCTCGTAGTCCAGCGCCGCCCACTTCTTCCGGATCTCACCGTAGATCGAGTGCGCACCCGTCGCCGCGGTGTAGTAGATCGACCCGATGTTCCCGTTGTTGTTGAAGTGGCTGTACTGCGCGACACCGTCCGGAGTGGACGCGGTGTCCGAGGTCGGGACACCGAGCGCGTTGCTGCCGCCGAGGGCGACGTACTTGTCCAGCACCGGACCGGTCACGTACTTCACGCCACCCAGGGCGCTCCAGTACAGCCGGCCGTTCGCGTAGGCGCGGTAGTGGACCGGACCGTCGGTGACCTCGGCCGCCGTCGGCGCCCCGAGCTTCGCCCGCAACGCGGCGTCGCCGTCGTAGCGCTGGTCGATCGGCGTGGCGTAGTTCGCCGTCAGCGTCATGTCACCCGTGCCGACGGTGACGATCCACGTGGTGTCCGTGGGACCGCCCTGCCAGCCGGTGAACTTCGAGACGCCGTCGATGCCCAGCGGTGCGGCCTCGACGTCGAACTTGGCGCCCTCGGTGACCAGCGCCGAGCTGACCCCGCCCTCGACCGGGATGCTCAGCGCCGCGGGCTGCGTGCTGAGCAGGGTGAGCCGGTGCTGGCGCGGCATCGCCGTGTACGTCTTGGTCGTGACCACACCCGCGCTGTCGGTCACCGTCGCGATGAACTCCATGCGGGAGTCCGGGTGGTCGGTGAACGGCTGCGCGAAGCTCGACCCGGTGCCGCCGACACCCGGGTGCGAGTGACAGGTCGCCTCGCTCGGGCAGTGCCGGACCGCGGTGGTCCAGGTGACCGGCAGCGTGCCGTCCTCGGCGTCGGTGGCGGTGGCGCTCAGCGAGACCTGCTGGTTGACCGCGAAGGTCGCGGTGTCCCCGGGCGTGGTCAGCGTGAGCTCCGGCGTGTGGTTGCCGGGCGCGACCTGGATGTCGGTCGTGCCGGTGGCGCCCAGCGGGTCGCGCACGGTGAGCTTCGCGGTGAACGACTCGGTGCCCGCCGCGTAGGTGTGGTTCACCTTCGGGCCGGCGTCGACGGCGGTGGCGCCGTCACCGAAGACCCAGTCGTACTTCAGCGGGTCGTTGTCGTAGTCGACCGAGCCGGAGCCGTCGAACGACACCGTGCGGGCGTCCGGATCGGTGGTCGTCGTCGCCTTCGCCACCGGCGCGGTGTTGCCCGCCG
This sequence comes from Amycolatopsis sp. NPDC104863, assembly GCF_055582965.1. NCBI lineage: Bacteria > Bacillati > Actinomycetota > Actinomycetes > Pseudonocardiales > Pseudonocardiaceae > Amycolatopsis > Amycolatopsis sp. NPDC104863. The sequence continues at coordinate 299,575 of NZ_JBVJOW010000004.1, read as the reverse complement.
AGTAGGTCAGCCGCCGCAGGTTCCCGGTCAGGATGTCGGCGTAGACGATGTCGCCGTTCGGCGCCGCCGCGAACTTGGTCGGGCCGCCGATGCCGGTGAAGGCCGGCGGGTTCTCCGGAGCCTGCGTGAGCTGGCCCTGGCCGTCGTACCGCAGGGTCCAGATCTTGTTGCGCACGTAGTCGCCGAAGAAGTACGACCCGCGGTAGGCGGCCGGATAGCTCGAGCCGTTGTAGACGATGCCGCCGGTGACGCTGTTGGCCTGCATCGGGCCTTCACCGTGGAGGAACTCCACGAGCGGCGGCTGGTTCGGCACGCCGGCACAACCCGCGAGGCCGCTGTAACCCGGCGTCGGGTGGTTGCCTTCCCAGCACGGCCAGCCCTGGTTGGCGCCGCGCTGGACGACGTCGACCTCTTCCCAGGTGTTCCAGCCGACGTCACCGGCGACCGGCAGGCCGAGGTTCTGGTCGATGCTGAAGCGGAACGGGTTGCGGAACCCGCGCGCGAACACCTTGCTCGCGGTGGACGACGGGTTCGCCGTGTCGTAGTAAGGGTTCCCCGGCACCCCCTTGCCGTCCTTGGTCATGTGCAGGATCTTGCCGTAGGGCTGGTTGACGTCCTGCGCGCGCAGCGCACCGGCGTCCACCTGCGTGAAGTCGGCGGAGTCGCCGATCGACATCCACAAGGTGCCGTCCGCCGCCGCGATGACGGTGTTGATGCCGTGGACGTCGTGGAACCCGGGCGTTTCGAAGATCGTCTGCTCACCGGTCAGCCCGGACGGCACCCCCGCCGCGTCGAGCGTGACCGTGAACCGCGCGAGCCGCTGGACGTAGCCGGAACCGCTGTTGATCGACCGCGTCAGGTAGATGTTGTGCGACGTCGTGTAGTCCGGCGCCACGGCGATGCCCACCAGGCCGAGGTCACCGTTCGTGCGGACCGTCAGGTTCGCGATGGACTTCGAGGCTCCCGTTTCCGGCAGCCACCGGACGCCACCGGTCTTCCCGATCGCGAGCACCGAGTTGTCCGGCAGATAAGCGAAGTCGGACAGCTCGATCTGCCCGAATCCGGTCGCGGTGTCCCGCAGGACGAATCCCTGCGGGAGTGTTGTTGCCGCCGTCGCCACCCCAGTGGACACGACGGGCAGCATCGCCCCTGCGAGCACGGCCGCCACGAGGGCGTGACGGAGTGCCCGAAGTTTTGCCAAGGCCATTTGGCCCCCCTTCCCAAGCGATCACTTATCGCCCGAACAGGGGGGCCAGTTGCACTCGACAGAGTGAAGTTATCTGACTGTGACCTACTGAGGGTGGTCGTTACGGCACAACCTGCACCACGTCACCGACGTGCAAAGTGTTGAAGAACTTCAGGGACGCGCTCGCCGACAGGTGGATGCAGCCGTGCGAGTAGACCGAGAGGCTGCCGGTGTGGAAGGCGTCACCCGGGTAGAAGAAGACCGAGTTCGGCATCTTCGCGTTGTCGAACTCCTTGGAGAGGTGCATCTTCTCCTTGGAGAGCACGTGGAACGTGCCGGTCGGCGTCGCGTAGCCCTTGCGGCCCGGCAGCATCGGCACCGGCCCGTAGACGACCTTGCCGCCCTGCAGGATCCACGCCTTGTGCGCGGAGAGGTCGACGCAGGCCGCGGTGCCGGAAGCGGCCGCCGCGGCGGCGCACGGAACCCCGGAGTCGTTCGCCGCGGGCTGCGGCTTCGGCTTGGGCTTCGGCTTGGCCGTGGTGGTCGGCGCGGCCTTCGACGTGGTCGGAGTGGGGGTCGGTGTCGGTGTCGCGCTCGACGTCGTCGTCGGAGCGGCGGTGGTGCTCGAGGTGGCCGGCGTCCCCCCACCGGTCCCCGCGGCCGCGACGGCCCCACCACCGGCGTTCGCCCCGCCCGCGGCGCCGCCGCCGGAGCAAGCGGCCAGCACGAACGCGGTGGCCAGCGCGGCCGCTCCCGCCAGAAGCCTTTTCACGATCCGGTACCCCCAGCTACTCGATCATCGCCTTTGGACACCCGTAAAGACGGTGGTCACCCGGTGAAGGTTCGTCGGCGAAGGTCACGATTGGGTAGATGCCGGGTCTCTCGTCTTGCGGATGCCCGGGGCTCAGCCGGTGACGCGCCCCAGCATCCGCGCGTACATCCGGCCCGGGCTCGGCACCGACGGCGGCACCAGGAACCCCGGCAGCGGCGGCAGCGCGCCGACGAAGGCACCGAGCCGCTCGTACAGCACGGCCGCACCGGGCGGCCGCGCTTCCGGGTCCTTCTCGAGCATTTCCGCGAGCAGCGCGTTGAGCTGCTTCGGAATCCCCGGCACCGGCGCCGGCAGCTCCTTGACCTGCCGCTCGAACACCGCGTACGCCGTGGGCCCGTCGAAGAGCCGCCGGCCGGTGAGCATCTCGTGCAGCACGCACCCCAGTGCGTACAGGTCGCTGCGCGGTTCGGCGCCGCCGCGCTGGATCTGCTCGGGCGCCATGTACGACGGCGTCCCCAGCAGCTGCCCGGCCCGCGTGAACTGCGCCGCGTCGGCTTCGCGCAGCACCGCCAGCCCGAAGTCCATCACCTTCACCCCGCCGTCGGGCCCGAGCATCAGGTTGGACGGCTTGAGGTCGCGGTGACAGACGGCGAGCGCGTGCGCGGCGGTCAGCACCGCGCACGCCTGCGCCGCGATCGCCGCGGCCCACGGCACCGGCAGCGGCCCGTGCTCGGCGAGCAGATCCGCCACCGTCACGCCGTCGACGAACTGCATGACCTGGAACAACCGGTCGTCGTGCGTGCCGTAGTCGTACAGCGTCGGGACGCCGGGGTGGTCGAGTGTCGCCAGGATCCGCGCCTCGCGGGCGAAGCGGGCTTCGAGCTCCTCGTCCCGGCCCGGCAGCCTGAGCAGCTTGATCGCCACGCGCCGGCCCAGCCGGCGGTCGTGCCCGCCGTGCACCGCGCCCATCCCGCCGCGGCCGAGCGGCAGCTCGTCGAGCTCGTAGCGGTCGGCGATCAGCATCCGTTCCCCTAATGGCCCGGCTTGAGCCGTCCTTCGACAAGTCCAGCGAAGCCTAGCCGGACCAGCTCACGGCCCGTTTCCGCCGTCTCGCGCAGGACGGCGTCGAATTCCGCGAGCCGCCGGAAGACCAGTCCGTATTCCCGCTGGACGGCGATCGGGCACCGCGGAATCCGCACCCGCCTGCCGTCGATCCGGGTCGACGCGGACGCGGCGGGCAGGTCGGCCGCGCGCAGGCAGCCGGCCAGGAAACCCGCGTCCAGCCGGTCCGCGTCGACGCGGTACACGGTGAGCCCGGCGCCGACCGGTTCCGGCGGTCCACTGTGGACGTACGCGACCCCGGTCACCGACGCGACGACGTCACCCTCCTCGGCCACCGGGGGCTCGGCGTCCGCGCGGGCCGCGTGTTTCACCTCGACGATCCCGGCCTTGACCAGCTCGCCGATCGTCGTGAACGCGGGTTCGGTGTCCGCCGTCTCGAGCACCGGCAGCTGGGGTGTCAGCTCGGCAAAGTGATGTTGCACGGCCTGGAAAGCCTGCCCGAGGTCCTCGTCCCGGGCACGGCGCCGGGCCGGCGTGAGGTCGACGTCGTCGTCGAGCAGGTCGATGATCCGGACGCCGGATTCGGGACGGGTCAGGAACTCCTGCCAGCTGGCATCCACTGTGGACAGATCGTCGCCCGCTTCGCCGAGCAGCACGGTCGACGGCGGCCGCTCGCCGGGCACCGGCCGCCGCAGCAGCCAGAGGTCCGGGCCCGCCGCGGTCAGCGTGACGACCGCGCGGACCGCGCCCGCGCGCAGCAGGTTGCCGCGGATGCGCTTGCCGCTGCGCCGCCCGGCGGCCGCGCCCGGCATCAGGATCACCACGGTGCCGCCGGGTTCGACGTGGGCCAGGCAGTGCTGCACCCAGGCGAGCTCGGGCTCTCCCCGCGGCGGCAGGCCGTACTCCCAGCGCTCGTCGCCGACGAGCTCGTCATGCCCCCAGGCCCGTTCGTTGAACGGCGGATCGCACAGCACGGCTTCGGCGACGCGGCCGGTGAAAGCGTCTTCACGCAGCGCGTCGACCGCGTAAACCTCGGCTTCGAGGCCGCGCAGCCGCAGCCGGAGTGCCGCGATCGACGCCGTCATGGGGTCACTGTCCTGGCCCAGCACGGTTTTGGCGCCGCTCGCCAGCGCGAGCGCGCCGAAGCCGCACGCGGGGTCGAGGATCGCCGACACCGGCCCGGCGAGCCGGGCCATCAGCTCGGCGACCGGCTCCGGCGTGGTCGACAGCCGCCGTGAGTGGGCCTCGAAGTACCGGTGGCACAACAGTTCGAACGCTTCGACCGGCCCGGTCTGGTGTGTCATCTCGCTGAGCAGGGTGAGCAGCTCGGGGTCGTCGAGCTTGCTGTCGAAAGTGTCGAAAATGCCGGCCTGGAAAGCGAAGAAGACCCCGGCGCGGCTCACGCGCGCGGCGAGGTCGAGGTCGTCACCGAGGGCGCGCAGGCGCTGCCAGGCGCGTTCGCCCGCGGTCAGCTCGAACTTCTTGCCACGGGCGCGGAACCAGCCGGCGACGTCGGACAGGCCGAACAGCGGGCTCGACGCCGTGCCGCCGACAGGCTGCGGGAAGTCCGGGTAACGACGTCGCCAGTTGCTCACCGCGGCCCGGCCGACCCCGGCGAGCCGCGCGATGTCGGCCGCGCTGACCGTGGCGTCGTCGTCCATGGCGAGGACTCTATCGGAGGATGCTCCATTCAGCCGTCATGGTTGTGAACTCAGTCAACCAATGCTTTCATGGGGGCATGACACACGATCGGTACGTCCTGCGGTACGCCGCGGGGTCGGACGTCGGCCAGCGTCGCCGGGTCAACGAGGACTCGCTGTACGCGAGTTCCCGCCTGCTCGCGGTGGCCGACGGCATCGGCGGTCAGCCGCACGGCGAGGTGGCCAGCGCGACCGCGGTGGACGTGCTGCGTGAGCTGGAGGTCGACCTGCGCCGGATCGATCTCACGAGTGTCGACCTGGCCGCGACGATGGCCGGCGTGGTCAAGTCGATCGACCAGCGGCTGACCGAGGTGGCATCCCAGGAGCCGACAACCGAAGGCATGGGCACAACCCTGACGGCGCTGCTGTTCGACGGCATCGAGTTCGCGGCGGCCCACATCGGCGATTCCCGGGGTTACGTGCTGCACGAGGGTGGCCTGCGCCGCCTGACCCGCGACCACACGCTCGTCCAGGCACTGGTGGAGGACGGCCGCGTCGCGGCGGAAGACGCGGAGACCCACCCACGGCGGTCGCTGCTGATGAAAGCGTTGCAGACGGCGGGATCCGGCGACCCCGACATCTGGACGTTCAAGCCAACCGAAGGCGACCGGGTACTGCTCTGTTCGGACGGCTTGAGCGGCCCGGTCAGCGAGGCCACCCTGCGCGACGTCCTGGCATCGATCCCGGAGCCGGCGGACACGATCCCGGAGCTGATCCGCCTGGCCAACGAGGCCGGCGGCCCGGACAACATCACGTGCGTGGTCGCCGACGTCACGCGCTGACCCACCTTCAGACCGCGAGATGACCATCCGGTATCGTCTCCTGCGGAGGATTGGCCGAGCGGCCTAAGGCGCACGCTTGGAAAGCGTGTTGGGTTCACGCCCTCGCAGGTTCGAATCCTGTATCCTCCGCCGTTTGATCAGGCAAAACGCCGGGCCGCGCGCCCGGCGTTTTGTCGTTTCGGTGCCGGAATTCGGTGGCCCGTCACGAATCCCCGCCCCTACCGTCCCAGTCGTGACCTACGAACACCCCCTCGCCTACCTCCTCGGCATCGAAGGCCTCGCCCTGCTGCGCGGGTTCACCGGAGAGTTCGACCGCGAGTTCGTCGAGGCCCGGCTCACCGAGGTCCGCCGGCTGCTCGACGACGCGTCGCTGGCCGAAGCCGTCACCAGTGAGCGGCTCGACTCCGTGCCCGGCTACGAGATCTGGGCCCCCTCCTACGACAACCCCGGCAACGCCGCCTTCGCGCTCGACGAGCCGCTGCTCGAAAAGATCCTCGACGACCTCCCACCCGGCGATGCCCTCGACGCCGCCTGTGGCACCGGCCGGTACGCGCGGATCCTCGCCGGGCGGGGTCATCGCGTCATCGGTGTCGACAGTTCGCCCGCGATGCTCGCGAAGGCGGCGGGTGGCGACTTCCGGCTCGGTGACCTGACCGCGCTGCCCGTCGACGACGCCGCCGTGGATCTGGTCGTCTGCGGGCTCGCCCTGACGCACGTCGCCGACCTGGGACCAGTGCTCGCCGAGTTCGCGCGGGTGCTGCGGCCCGGCGGCCACGTTGTCATCTGTGACGTCCACCCCGAGTCTGTCGCCCGCGGTTCCATCCCGGCGCTGCGCGGACCCGGCGGCCGGCCCGGGCGGATCGTCTCGCACCGGCACCTCGTCGGCGACTACCTGCGGGCCGCGCTGACGGCCGGGCTGACCGTCGTGCGCTGCGAGGAACCGGGCCTGCCACCCCAGGATCCCGCGCCCGCCACGACCGAGCCGGGGCCGTGGGAGCTCTGGCCGTGGAGCCTCGCCGCGCTGGTGCCCGACGCGGCTCGGGCGGCCGCCAAGGGCGTGCCGGCGATGCTCGTCTGGGAGTTTCGGCGGCCCGAAATGTGAAATCGCTTCGATTGTGGCGTTTTCCGCGCGTTGACGGGGAGTTACGAGCAGGGCCGAGCGAAGCCCGTTGCTCCGGTCGCGTTACTCTCACCCGCAACCAAGCCCGCCCCGTCAAGAGAGGCCAGCAGTGGCACGAAAACCGCTCTGACCTGGGGTAGCGCTGGCCAGCGACTTCAGTGTGCGGTACTGGTGTCGGGACGACCCCCGCACAGACCGTGATCGGCCCGGCCCCGGACGTCCCACGTCCGGGGCCTTGCTGATTCCGGACCCGCGATCACTCGGCATCATCAGATGATCACGCTGTGTCGTTGGATCTGTTTCAATGGAATCCGTCCCCCGTAAGACACCAGATATCCGAGGAGTAGAGGCCCGATGGCCGGAGTCGAAGAGATCCGCGCTGGCATCGCGCTCGCCAACGAAAAGGCGTCCGCAGGCATCGCCGCCCTTCAGCAAGCAGCGCAGTCTCTCGAAGAAGCCCAGCAGTCGCTCGCCCAGGCGACGCAGGGCAGCAGCCAGCACGAAGTGAGCCAGGCCCACGGCCTGCTCGCCCAGGCCCTGCACGACATAAGCGGTATGCAGAGCACCATCCAGGCCAGCATCTCCTCCGCCGACTCGTATTCGGCCAGGCTCTGACCGGATGACGCTAGCCGAACTCCACCAGCTGCTCACCGCCGTCGTGGACGGGCTCGCGAACGCGCGGGCCCACTCCGAGCGGGCCACAAGCCTGCTCGGAGAGGCCCGGCAAGCTCTCGTGGACGCCCAGGCCAAGGCCGATCCCTGGCTACCGACGCAGTACGCGCAGGCCGGCGAGGGGCTGGACCAGCTCCTCGGCCGCCTGAGCACCGCCGAGGACCTGGTGAGCGGATACCGGTCGCGCCTGTAATCCTTTTTCCGGGGGACGACTTTTCTTGGGGACGCCGATGGCCAGCAAGTCAGCCGAGCAACGCAACCGCGTCGAAACCGCACTCGACCGCGTCCGCCATCAGATCGGGCTGGTGCTGGGCGCGGCGGCCGGCGCCCGACAGGCCGCCGAGGCCGATCTCGCCAAACTCCAGCTGGAGCGGGACATCGTCCGCGTCGGCATGAACCACGCCAGCACCGAGCAGCAGAACGAGTGGGCCCGCCACCCGGCCGCGCACGAGGTGTTCGGCGCGCTCGGCAGTGTCCGCAGCGCGTTCTACACCGACTGGAGCCAGGGTCCGGTGACCCTGCGCGAGCTGGTCGCCCAGAACGCGCCGGGCCCGGCGGGCCTGCCGCCGGGTGACTGGCTCGGCCGGGTCGGGCACAACCCCGGCCTGACCTCGCCCGGCCTGTGGCGCGTCGGGTCCGCGACCGCCGCGGGCGGGGACGCCACCCGCACGTTCGACGTCGCGGTGCCGCTGCTCGACGAGTCGCACCTGGCGATCACGTCGGCGCCGAAGACGCGGCCCACGATCGATGGCATCGTCCAGAACCTGCTGATCCGCGTGCTCTCGACGTTCGAACCCGGTGCCGTGCGGGTGCACCTGTGGGACGTCGGGCAGCTGACCGCGATCCTGCCGGACCTGTACCCGCTGAGCACCACCAGCGCGCTCTCGCTGTACGACCCCGGCCGGCTCGAGGACCTCCTCGACGAGCTGGCCGGGCACATCCGCCGCATCCACGCGACCGGCATGGCCGCCGGGTTCACGTCGCTGCGCGAAATCCGCAAGTCGACCCAGCAGCGGGGCGAGCCGTACCGCGTCGTCGTGTTGTACGGCAACGGCGAAACCCTCGAACCCGAACGCGCCCGCGACCTCAAGCGCGTCGCGAGCGGCGCGCTGGCCGCCGGGATCTGCCTGGTCATGGTCGACGTCCCGACGGCGGTGAGCGCGCCGGTCGAGACGCTGAGCCTGGTCGACGACCGGCACGCGATCAGCAGCATGACCGGCACCGACCTGGTGGTCGACCTCGATCCGCCGATGCCGTCCGGGCAGGTGATCCGCGCCGTCGACAAGATCGCGAAGGCGTTGATCGCGAAGCAGGGTGGCCCGCGCTCGTTCGACGACCTGCTGCCGACGGAGCTGGGCCGCGAAAACTCGGCGCGCGAACTCCGTGCCCCGGTCGGGTTCTTCGAGGGCGAGCCCGTCGAGGTCGTGATCGGCGACGCGAGCCCGCACGCCCTGATCGGCGGACCGTCCGGTTCGGGCAAGACGAACTTCCTGTACGCGCTGCTCGGCAGCCTCGCGGCGCGCTACGACCCGAACGAGCTGGCGCTCTACCTGCTGGACTTCAAGGAAGGCGTCTCGTTCGCCGGTCTCGCACCGGGCCGGAAGGACGCGAGCTGGCTGCCGCACGCGCGGCTGGTCGGCGTCAACGTCAACACCGACCGCGAGTTCGGCCTGGCGCTGCTGCGCTTCCTGGCCGACGAGCTGCGACGGCGGTCCGCGGCGGCGAAGGAGCACGAAGTCACGAACCTCGCCGACCTGCGCGAAGCCGACCCGGGCGGGCACTGGCCGCGGATCGTCGCGGTGATCGACGAGTTCCAGTACCTGTTCGCCGGCCGCGACCAGGTGACCGCGACGGCGACGCAACTGCTCGAAGACATCGCGCGGCGCGGGCGGTCGCAGGGCATCCACATGGTGCTGGCCAGCCAGGACGTCGCCGGCATCGAGGCGTTCTGGGGCAAGCCGGCGGTGTTCGAGCAGTGCACGCTGCGGATCGCGATGCCGAAGGCGCGGCGCGTGCTGGCCGAGACGAACAACGCCGCGGTGGCGGCGCCGAAGTGGCACGGCGTGATCAACCACGACTCCGGCATCGCGCACGGCAACCAGCTTGCCCACATCCCGGACGCGAGCAGCAAGAACGTCTTCGTCCGGCTGCAGCACCGGCTGTGGGAGGAGTACGCGGGCCGGTTCCCGCGGCCGCGCCTGTTCGACGGCGCGCATTCGCCGATCCTGGAACAGTTCCCGGCGTACCTCGACCTCAAGCCGAGCTCGCGGCCGCGGGCGCTGCTGGGCCAGTCGATCGACGTCACCGAGGCGGCGTGCGGCGTCGACCTCTCGTGGGCGCCGGGCCGCAACATCGCGGTGCTGGGGTCGGCCACCGCGGAAGCGCTGTCCATTTTGGACTCTGCGGCGCGGTCGCTGTCCCGCCAGTACGAGCCGGGCGAGGTCGAGTTCGTCCTGGGCTGCGCGATCGAGGCGTGCGCGCCGGCGGCGTTGGAGCTGGCCGACCGGCTGCGCTCAGACGGCCACGCGGCGTCCCTGGTGGAGGACCTGACCGGGGTACTGGAGTCGCTGGCCGGTTCGATGTCGGGCGGGGCGAAGATCCTGCTGCTGTACGGCGTCGACGCGGCGCTGCCGGTGTTGGAGGCCAAGGCCGTCGGGCAGCTGAAGAGCGGGCTCGACCACCTGCGGACGGTGCTGAAACAGGGTCCGGGCCACGGCATCCACACGATCGGCTGGTGGCGCAGCATCGCGAGGTTGAAGGACACGCTGGGTTTTGCCGGCACCGACGACATCGGCACGTGGGCGGCGCTCGACGTCCAGGGCAACGAGCTGGCCCCGTTCGCGGCGGGCCAGGTCGTGCACTGGTCACCACGGCCCGGCCGCGCGTTGTTCTTCGACCGGACGACGCACGGCGCACCCGAAGTGATCATCCCGTTCCAGCGTCCGGAGAACGCGTCATGACCGACGACGGCGCCACCGCGGCCATGCGGTACAAGGAGATCATCGCCCTGTCCCGGGGCTCGGCGGAGAACCTGCGTGAGTGGGAGCTAAGGCGGGCCGAGGAGCTGGAGGGCGAACTGGAGGAGGCCCAGACCGCCATCGAGGCGGCAACGGACCGCGAAGCCAGGGCGGCCGAGCGTGCAACGCGCTGGTGGAAGATGGCGCTGCACAACATCCAGGGGTTGATGTGGTTGCACCCGGGCGACGAGCCCCGCCCCGTCCCTACGGCGCGGGCGGCGTATCTGGAGCGGTATCTGGAGGAGGTCAAGCCCAGTTACCAGGAGCTGGTGCAGGCTGTGCTGGCGCTGGGCTGGCGGGCCAAGCGGGCGGCGGGGAAGCGGGGAGAGCAGCCGCTCCCATAGGGGAATTTCACTCCATCAAGTGATTGTTGACAACCAGTTTGGACGAGTACCAAGGCGTCCACCTCGAACTATCACTCTTGGTCATCGCATATAACCAAGAGTGTGCGGCATCGTAGACGATACTGTGCCCGTGTCCAAGGAAATATTTGCGGCCCCAGAGGAGGGGTCGCGGGAGCAGCACGTCAAATTGGTTGACGTCAGCCCGGCCATGGCGAAGGCCTGGCTGAAGAAGAAGGCTCCCAATCGGCAGATGAGCAAGCATCGGGTCAAGCATTACGCCAGCCTGATCAAGAACAATCGGTTTTACTTGAACGGTGAAACCATCAAGTTGACAGAAACCGAATCATTGATCGACGGGCAGCATCGACTGGCCGCCATCGTACTAGCAGGTATCAGTGTTCGGATGCATATCGCCTACAACGTACCACGCTCGGCCATAGTGTCGATCGACATGGGGCGTCAGCGTTCATTGGCGGACCAGCTTCGGGTTGCGTACGAATACAAGCAATCCGGGACACTGGGGACCATCATCCGCCTGATTCTGGAATGGAATGAGACCGGTTGGATCTGCCATAAGACGTTTCGCCAGGTCGACCCAGACGAGGCTCATGCCTACATCGAGGCAAACCCCGAGGTTGCCGACTTGCCGTTCACCACGGCACAGTTCGACCTCAAGGTCGTTTCCTCGATTATGACCAGAAATCAGTTCGCATTTCTACTCTGGCTCTTTTCGCGCATCGACCAGGCCGACGCTCTCAATTTCATGGGTAAACTCGTAAACAATATCAGCGACTACGAAAACGACCCCTGCGTACAGCTCCGTCGATACCTGCTCCGCATGCGCAGCGATCGCTATGGCGACGCCAAGCGCAACGTCGTCATCGGCTTGACCATCCAGAACTGGAACAAGTGGCGAACCAGGCAGCCGGTCAAACTGATCCGAATTCCTCCGCAAGCTTGGGACGAAGGCTCTTACCCCAAACCCGCCTAGGGGCGGCCATGAGGGACTGCAACAGCAGTCCCTCATGGAGCTCACCCCTTTCCGAACCAGCCGAACTCAGCATGCGGGCGGTATGAGTGTCACGCGTCCAGAATCCATTCTTACCCAAATCCACCAAAGCGCTTAGGGAAGAACAATCCAAACCTTCCTGCCGACACCCGGCCGAACACCCTACAAACGGTAACGAACTTCGCGAAGCGCTACGAACTTCAGAACCGGCAAAGTTTGTCAACGATCACATCATTGATCGCACACCGTGGCTTTTTGACAGCCGAGCAGAGTACCGGAGTTGGAAAACCGAACTCGCTCTCGGACTGGATGTCGACCCTCACGATCTCATCCTGGTCGGCAGTGCGGCGACCGGGTTCAGCTTGAGCCCAGGGAAGGACTTCGCCCTCTTCCACGCGAACTCCGATATCGATGTCGCAATTATCAGTCATTGGCATTTCGAGCTCGCTTGGCGGTCCTTGCAGAAGCTCAACAAAGTAAATCTGTTCCACGCGAGCAGCGCCGAATTCCAGCACTTTAGCCGACATCGTGAATGCTTGGTATTCGACGGCACCATTGCAACCGATCGAATACTGCACTATCTCCCTTTCGGACCAGCCTGGGCTACCGCTTTCTCGCGGGCCTCTAATCGACACCCAACCATTGGAAGATCGATAAACGGCCGCATATATCGCAGCTGTCACGCATTGCGTCAGTACCACATCGAGAATGTCGGCAACATCCGGACACAGCTACTCAGCCCTCAGGACCAGACATGACCATGACTAGCATAAACAGTCGTACCACCGAATCGCCGCAACGCTTTCTCGAAGTTGCCCACCACACAGTTTCGTGGTTCTGGAAGCGCCTGCAAGGTGACGAACTGGATATGTGCCCTCCATTCCAGCGCAACCCGGTCTGGCAGGGCCATCAAAAAGCCTACTTGATCGACTCGATTCTCCGCGGTCTTCCCGTTCCGGAACTGTACATCCAGACGAACGTAAATGGAAGCGGCGAGGAAACACACGTTATCGTCGACGGCCAGCAGCGCATACGCGCCTGCCTGGAGTTTCTCTCCAATGTATTTCCTCTCGGCGACAAGTCCGAACACTTGTCCGGACTCAAGTTCGATCAGCTCCCCGAGGACGAAAAGCGTCGAATCTTCGAGTACAAGTTCGTCGTTCGAGTGTTGCCCGAGCTGACCAATGAACGACTCCGAGAGATATTCGGAAGACTGAACCTCAACAATATTGCACTGAACCGCCAGGAAATTCGGCACGCAACCTACTGGGGCGACTTCATCACCTGCATGGAAGAAATCAGCAGGAACCCCTTCTGGGTCAACTCCGGAATCTTCACCACAAACGACTTCCGTCGAATGCTCGACATCGAATACGTGAGCGAGCTTGCGTCCGGAATTCTATTCGGACCACAGAACAAAAAGGCAAACCTTGACGAATACTACGCATCTTTCGAAGAAGAATTTCCGGACCGACCCCAGATCGAAGAGACATTTGGGAAAGTACTGGGCGAGCTCGAACGGCTGATCACCTGGCCGAACCGACTGCGCTGGTCTCGGAAGGTCGATTTCTACTCCCTGTTCTTGGTGCTAGCCAATCGCGTGACCGAGTTTCCGCTCGACCGCGAAGACCGAGCTCAGGTGGCAGCAAGATTGACTGAGTTCTCCTACCAGGTCAGTTACCTCGTTTCCTCAGCTGAACGCCGCCGCGACGACGAGGAGGACCTTGACCCCCGCGCGGCTGCGTACGCGAGGAGCGTCCGGAACTCGAGTGACCTGGGCAGTCGTCGTACCCGCATCGCCGCGCTCGACGCATTCCTGCGCGACCAGCCGATCTCGTTTGAGCCGAGCCCAGCTCGCTCACGAGATCCACTTCGGTCTCTTCCATCACCTGAGGTGTTGATGTCCCGCAGCAGTGATACGAGCGTCGAAGAATAGAGTCAGACGTCGAAGACCGTGTCGTAAGGTTCGTCGTCGTCGACGTGGGCTTGCCTACGCTGAGGCAGTGGGGGCTGTCGCTGCACAGCCCAAGATCTCGGCGTGTCTGATTGAAGCGCTCGCTGCCGGGCGTCCACCAACCCGGCAGCGATGGCTTCCCGCACGGCGGCGGTGATGATCCGGCTGAGCGTGACGGCGTCATGCCGCATGGCTTCGGGCGCGAGCCGCACTTCGCTGACAACACCGCCGGGTCCAGCCAGCACGGTGACGGACCGATCCGGCGAGACGACGGTGGTGTGCGCACTCCCGGCGATGCTCGCGAGTAGGCGCTGGTTGTCGGCTTTGCGGTCTTCGATCTGTCTTAGCTGCCAGCGCATTTCTTCGATCAGCTGCGGGTTGTTCATGGCCTCCCCTGGTGTCGCAGGAATTCGTAGCGCGAAGCCGCCCCGTTCGGGGCCATGGCGTAACCGCGGGCCTGGGCCGTGCTCAGCACATCGGGAGCGGGCAGGCCGCATTCGGCGTAGGGCACGTACACCAGCGGGCGGCCGTCCAACTGCTGCGCGAGACGCTGAATGCGCGCTTTCTTCTGCCTGCTCTTCACGAAGAGGTACACGCCGACGGCGGTAAGGACGATTGCAGCCAAAACGGCGAGGGTCCCGAAGTACACCGCGTCGCTGCCGTTGAACTTGGAGCCCGCGAGGTCCATGCCCTCGAACTCGTGAAGCACATTCAAATCGCCCACGGCCCCGGCCTCCCCGCCTGGTGCGGCGCGTACACGAACTCGTAGTAGTTCCCGAACTGGTGCTCGATCAAGGCGTAGCCCCGGCTCTGCGCGACCCAGTGGAGATCGGCCTTGCTGGCGCCGAACTCGACCATGCGGATGGTGACCTTGTTCCGGCCGTCCAGCCGAGAGGCCAGGCGCGCCATTTGCTGTTCGCGCGGCTGGGAGCCTCGGTTGGCCCGGATGATCGTCACCGTCAGGCTGGCAGCCGGCAGGCCGCCGAGCACAACGGTCAACAGCAACAGGAGCAGCAGCGATCCCGCATCACTCGAATGGGCAGCCAGCACCGTCATGCGACCTGCCCCGGCTGGTTCGGCGTGTATACGAACTCGTAGTACTTCGAATGCCGATGGACGATCAAGCTGTACCCACGACCGCGCGCGACCCAGAGCAGTTCTTCGACGGACAGACCGTTTTCGATCATCCGGAGATACACCTTGTTCCGGCCGTCCAGCTCGGCGGCCAAGTTCGCCATCTGCTGGTCACGCGGCTTCCTCGACCGAAGCGCCCGGACGGTGGTCAACGTCAGGCCGGCGACGACCACGAGCCCGCCGAGGGCGAGGCCCATCACGTCTGCGACCGTTCGGCCGCCCGTGGCCACCACCAGGGTGGTCACGACGCCTCCTCACTGCGGAGGCTCCACGCGACCTTCGCCGTCGCCTCGGCAACCGCGGGCCAGGCATCCTCCGACTCGGCGACCACCGAAAGGATGACCACGGACCGGCCGTCCGGCAGCGGGATCTGGTACTCGGCCTTGATCTGGGTGCGCACGTCGTGCTCGGGCAGGTGGTACTCGCCGCCGCTGATCGCGACGATCGCCGGGCCGATCGGCAACCGCACCGGCTGCACCACCACCCGCTTGTGGCGGCTCCGGTACTGGTCGGCCATCGCCGCCACCAAGGCGTCGCGGTTGCCCGGTGCGGTCTCCGGCCACTGCGCGACACCGAGTGTCAAGGTCGCGACGTCACCCTTCCGGGTGCCGACCGCGAACTTGCCGAACACGTGGATGCCGTTGGCCTGCATGGCCGGGACCAGCGCCATCAGGTAGCTGCCGAACTCCTCGATGGACGTGCCGGCGCCGGCCGCGAGGTTCCCGGCGACGGTCCAGGCGTGGCCTCGGTTCATCTTGTCGTCGGCGCCCACCGGCATCCCGGCGAAGCCGGGTGGCAGATCGATCTGCAGAGGCATCAGTTCCACACCTCGTCTTCCGCCCGCTCACGTCGTCGGTCCGGCGCGTTGTCGGCCTGGACTCCGGCATCGGCCGCATTTCCCACCGCCATCACCGCCCAGGGCGCGGGCCCGGCGACGAGCGTGCCGGCGACCACGGCCAGCTGACCCCCGTCCTTGGGCACCCAGTAGTTCTGGAAGTCATCCCAAGGACTCTCGAAGTCCTTGTCTCCGACACTCTCTCCGACGATCTGATCGGCGACCAGGCCGTACGCCGCGACCTTGATCGCAGTGTCCGGCAGCACGTCGGCGAGACCGGCCACCGAGGTGGCGGCGCCTACCGCGTCGAAGATCAACGTCTCGGGTGCCACGTCGGCTCCGGCCGCCTTGGCCACCGCGTGCCCGCTGAGCGCTCCGAGCCCCAACGCCGTGGCGACGCCACCCGCGACCTTGTCGGCCGGTGGTGGCAGGACGTCACTCAAGACGCCGATGCCGTTGCCGATGTCGCCCATGACGTCGGACACTTTCGAGATCAGCTCCGCGTGGTCCTGGACGAAGTCCCACGCGTCGTCCGCCGAGTCGGACAGGGTGTTTGCCAGGTCACCCAGGACGCCGCCCATGGCGTCGCCCAGTTTGTCGAGCAGCCCCGGCTCGTCCGGCGCCAGCTCCTTTGCCTTCCGCAACGCCTCCGCCACCCGACCAGCCGCGTCCGCGTGCTCCTGCTGCAGCTGCTTCGCCGCGTCCTGGACGTTCTGACATCCGTCGATCGCCGACTGGAGCTGTTGGCCCGCGTTGTCCAGCAGTTTCTGGGCGATCTGCAGGGACTGCTGGTCCGGGAACGTCCGGTTCGCCAGGGCCAGGTCCGGGTTCGCCCGCGCCGCCTCCGCTGCCTTGGCCGCCGCCTCCGCTCGGGCCTCCAGGTCGGCCGCGCGTTTCTGCAGGTTGCCGAGGTCCTGGGACCACCTTTCGAGCGCGTCCGCGGCCTCGCCCATCGACCGGGCCGCGCCCTCGAGGTACTGCGGGAGCGGGCCGACGCGCCGGGCGAACGCCTCGCTCGCCTCGCCCTGCCAGATGCCCTGCTTCCGGACGATCTGCCGCACCGCGTCGTCGGCCGCGGTCAGGTCCTTGCTCACCGCGCGGTACTTGGCCGCCAGGTCGGTGACGCCGTCGAGGTCGCCCGGCGCCGGGTCGAAGCCCAGGGCCGGGAAGGCTTGCGTGCTCATCCGTCGAGTCCGTCCAGGATGCCGGTGATGCCGCCCGTCGCGCCGCCGCCCACCATGCCGCCGCCGGGGCCCTGCCGGTCGGCCGGCTCGTTGATGCCCGGCACCCCTCCGGTGACGCCGCCGCCCACCATGCCGCCGTCGCCGGACGGCTGCCCGACCCGGGGTTGGTTCCCAGGCTCGTCACCCAGCACCGCGGACCCGAACTTCGTCAGCTGACCGCCGAACTCCGCCTCGATCCGCTCGTACTTCTCCTTGGCCGCCTTCAGCCGCTCAGTGATGTCCCCCGCCGCTTCACCCAGGCGCCCGATGCCGAACCGCCAGGCCTCCTCGAACTCGACACCCGCTTTGCCCAGGTCGGCCGTCCCCAGCGATCCGAACGCCCCACCGCCGCCGAGCTTCTTGTTCGCGTCGGCCATTCGACCCGCCGCCGTGTCGAGGTCGTTGATGAGCTTGCCCAGCTCCTCGACCTTCACCGCATACCCGTCCACGCCACCCTCCCCTGTGGTCCTGTCCACCGTAAGACGGCCGTCAACGCCCGGTGGTTTCCTCGTCACCCAAAGGAGCGAACGCGCAAAAGGCCGCCACCGGGCGAACCCGGTGACGGCCCCGAAATCCGCGGACTAGTGCCCGAGGATCTGCTCCAGGTAGTCGAGCAGATCGTTGAGCGCGTCCAGGATCGCGTTGCCGGTGCTCGGCCGGAACCGGATCACCTGCGGGTCGTGGTCACTGGCCTGGTCGGCGAACTCCGCGTTGATGTGGACGACGTCGTAGTCCACCCCGCGCGGCGCCTTCGACGCCAGGATGTGGTCCAGCACCTGCGACTGGCCCTCGAAAACGTAGCTGTACCGCTCGGCTTCCGGCACCGACGCGATCAGGTCCTTCAGCGCGCCACCGGCGGTGAGCGTCTGGACCGCGGGCGAGAACGGGTAGTCGTTCAGGTCGCCCGCCACGACGATGTTCGCGTTGCGGTCGGCCGACAGCAACGAGTCGACGAACCCGCGCAGCACCGTGGCCTGCTTCGCCCGCTGCACCTCGGAACTGCGCACCGGCGGCTGGTTGCGGCCGTGCGTCGGCTGGTCGCCGCCCTTGGAGTTGAAGTGGTTGGCGATGACGAACACGGTGCGGCCCTTGAAGACGAACTCGCCGGCCAGCGGCTTGCGGCTGGCTTCCCAGGCCTCGTTGGCCGGGTCGACACGACCGGGCGACGCCGTCAGGTGCGCCTTGCCGTGGTCACGGACGACACCCACCGGCGAGGTCGACGAGCCACCCGGACGATCCACAAAGGACACCCGAGCCGGGTTGAACAGGAACGCCACGCGGATGTTGCCACCCGGCTGGCCGCCGTCCTGATCGTTAACCGGGTCGATCGAGCGCCACTGGTAGCGCGGGCCGCCCTTGGCGACGATCGCGTCGGTGAACTTCTGCAGCGTCTGGTCCGCCGCGACGGTGCCGTCGTCGGTCGCGCCCGTGTTGTCCTGGATCTCTTCCAGGTTCACGATGTCCGGCGTCGCCAGGTGCGTCACGATCGCCTCGCCGAGCCGGTCGTACTTCGCCTGCGGGTCGCTCGGCGCCAGGTTCTCGACGTTGTACGTCGCGACGGCGAGCTCGCCGGAACGCTGCTTGCGCGTCGTCTCGGCCTGCAGCCCGTTGTCCTTTTCGGTCCCGAGCACACTGGCGAACAGCGTGTAACCGCCGAAGTTGCTGTACTCGACCGGGCCGGACGTGGTGCCGGTCAGCAGGTCGCCGACGTTGAGCTTCGGGAACGGCCGCTGCTCGAACGGGATCAGCGACTGGACCTTCAGGACACCGCTGTTGAGCTTGTCGTAGCCCAGGTAGACGCTGCCGCCGCGGACGGACTTGTGCTGGTCCGGCTTGGTCGTCACGTAAAGCTCGTTGAAGGAGTTCGACGGGCCGACGACGCGGGCGTCATTGACCGAAACGATCTCGCTTTCGTGCGACTCCCAGAAGTCCAGCGCGTACTTCGCCGGCTCCAGCGGGAGCGACTCGATGTTCCCGCCGGGCGACGGCGCATACGTCGTCGGCACGGTGTCGGGGTTCAGCACCGTCGGCGCGGGCAGGGCGTTCCCGTGCGAGCCGACCGTCCATTGTGCACTGCTCAGCTCGGTGAGTGACTGGTAGTTCGACGTCGCCGGCGCGTCCGGGTAGAACTCGCGGACGGTGCCGGTCGCGGTCACCGCGTCGCCGACCGCCACGGCCGGGCTGGTCGAGCCGGTGAACACGAACAGGCCCTCGCTGGTGCGCGGGTCGTTGTCCGGGTTCGGGTCGGTGAGCCAGAAGCCGCGCACCGAGCCGAACGTCCGCGTCGCGGTGACCACGCCGGTGACGTCGCTGACCTTCTTGTCCTTGAACGGCGAAAGGCGCGTGGTGCCCTGGATTTCGTGGATCTTCGCCGGGGTGCCCGGCTCGCCCGGGTTCCCGCCGCCGGTCGTCTCGCCCTTGGTGTTCGTCGGGGAGGGGTCGCCGGTGGTGAAGTCGGCGGCGTTGTCGTCGGTGTCGGCGAGCGCGGTCCCGCGCGCGACGGAGGTCGAGTTGGACGGCGCGGCGGTCGGGTTGCCCTCGCGCACGGTCGCCGTGCCGAAGCCGACCAGGTCCTTGATCCGCGGGTCGGCGGCGCAGTCCGCGGCGGTCTTGCAGGTCAGCGCCGTGGTGCCGGAGACGAGGGCGATCGTGCCCGCGGTCGCCGACATCGCGATCGTGCCGGTCGCGTCCGGTGCAGGCAGTGCGACGGTGCCCCCGGAACCCTTGCCCTCGGCGACGAGGTAACGCCCGCCCGGCGCGACGCTGCCGGCCAGCTGCGTCACCTGCCAGGTGCTGGACGCGCTCGGCGCGCCCGGCAGGTACTGGACGCTGAAGCCGTCGACGCTCGTGGCGGCGGTACCGTGGTTCGCGAGCTCGACGAAGTCGTTGGTCAACGTGGCGCCGGAGTTGCCGCCACCGCCGTAGACCTCGGCGATGACCGCGTCGGCGCTGGGTGCCGCGAAGGCGGCCGGCGCGGCCACTCCGCCGAGCACCAGGCCCGACGCGACGGCCACCGTCAGCGCGGTCTTGGATCTGTGGGTCTTGGTCACCCTGAGTCCCCTTTGTGCTTGAACAGTCGTGGCATAGTCCCCCGAACAGATGAGGAGGAGGAAGACAAAGATGCAACGATTCGTAACAACTACTTTCGTCGTCACTCGATCGGCAGAAGCTTCGTGATCACGCTGGTACTCGGCGGAGACGTCAACGTCCAGGGCCGCGCGAAGCCCGCGGAAGCGTTCGCCCGCCTGGAACCCCTGCTCGAAGGCGCCGACCTCCGGTTCGTGAACCTCGAAGGCCCGGCCGACGCGTCGCTGGCCGAAGCGCTGACGTCCGCCCGCATCAACGTCGTCTCGTGCGCCAGCAACTTCACCCACCTGCCGAGCCTCGCGGTCCTCGACCGCGCGGGGATCGCGCACTGCGGGGCGGGCGCGAAAGCCGACATCGCGCACGCACCCGCCGTGGTGGAGCAATCCGGGGAGAAGGTCGCATTCCTCGCGTACACCTCACTCCGCTCGCCCGGCCAGGTCGCGCAACCGGACTTCCCGGGCGTCGCGCAAGCGTTTGCGACCACCGCTTACCAGCCCGACCCCCGTGTGGCGGAGATCCCGGGACGGCCGCCGCTCGTCCGCACGACGCCGCTGCCCGAGCACCTCGACCGCCTCGTCGCGGACGTCAAGCAGGCCAAGGCCGCCAACAACCACGTCGTCGTCTCGATGCACTGGGGCCTGCCGGGGCCCGACCTGGCCGAGTACCAGGTCACCTACGGGCGCGCCGCGATCGACGCCGGCGCCGACCTGGTGGCCGGGCACGGGCCGCACACGATCCAGGCCGTCGAGGTGTACCGCGGCCGCCCGATCCTCTACAGCCTCGGCAACCTCGTCTTCGACTGGCCGGCGATGCGCGGACGGCACCTCGACGGGCTGCTGGCCGGCTGCATGTTCGGCGACGAACCGCGGCTCGAGCTCATCCCGGTGCGGCGCGGCGCCGACAACGAGTGCGAACCGCTCGCCGGGGACGAAGCCGCCAAGGTGCTGCGGCACGTCGCGGACCTCTCCGCGCTGCGTTCCACATCGGTCACTGTGCGAGACGGAATCGCGTCGGTGGCCGGGTTGGGTGTTGGTGCGTAACGGATCGCGCGCGAACTGTGACGACTCGCGCCGCGCGTGTCACCCATCCGGCGCATCTGCCTTAAATGCTCCCTAAGGACCGGAACAACCCGCGTGAAGCGGCGGTACGGTCTGCGTGAGCCGCCGGAAAAGTGGCACAGACCACTCCCCGACAGCTCAACCGGCACAATCACGTGGGGGAGGGAGAACCATCATGTGGGGGCTGATTGTTCTCAGCTGCGTGTTCGTGCTGGTGCTGGGGATAGCCGCGGTCGTGGACCTTCGGGACCACGACCGCGGCGAGCACCGGGCCTAGCGGACCGCCGCCCTTCCCTTGTAGCGGCCGAGGAGCGTGCGCGCGCCGGCCAGTGCCACCCGCCCGGCGCCCTTCGCGCTCGCCGCCAGGACCGTCGTCCAGTCGAAGTAATCGCGCCAGAGCACGATCCGGCCGCCTTCGACCTCAAAAGTGCCGCACACCCAGAACTCCGCTTCCCACGCGCCGCGGCGCAGGACGTCGGTGCGTTCGGTGAGGACGATGTTGCCGTCCGCCGCGATGTGGTGGGTGCGCGCTTCGAACCCGGAGCCGAACCGGGCCATGAGGCGTAGCTGTTTTTCGACCGCGGCGACGCCGCGAGCGGGCGGCAACGGCACGTTCTGGTACACGATGTCGCTCGCCGCGAACGTCAGCGCGCGGTCGATGTCGAGGTCTTCGAGGGCCTTGAGGAAACCGGTCACCACTGCCTGGGGTTCATCGGTCATGCCCCCAGGCTAAGGCTCAGTACGGCCGGTCGCCCGCGATGGCGACGCGCTCCGCGATCCGGACGTGCGGGTGGTAGTCGTTGACCGCGTAGTGCTGCGTCGCGCGGTTGTCCCAGAACGCCACCGAGTTCGGCCGCCAGCTGAACCGGACCTGGAACTCGGGCGTGTGTGCCTGCAGGAACAGGTACCGCAGCAGCCGGTCGCTCTCGGCCCGGTCGAGTCCGACGATGTGCGTCGTGAACGCCTGGTTGACGAACAGGGTGCGCCGGCCGGTCTCCGGGTGCGTCCGGACCACCGGGTGCTCGACCGGCGGGAAGCGGTCCTGCCACTGCGCGAGGAGCGCAGGATCGGAGAACCGGTCGAAGCCGGGGAGGTAGTCGTGCACCGCGGTGAGCCCGTCGATGCGGGCGCGGACGTCTTCGGGCAGGTTGTCGTAGGCGGCGGCCATGTCGGCCCACATCGTGTCGCCGCCGACCGGCGGCACCTCGATGAGCCGCAGCACCGAGCCGAGGGCGGGGTTGGGCCGCCAGGTGACGTCGACGTGCCAGATGTTCTCGTAACCGGGCATGGCGGCGGTGCGCTCGAAGCGCGTGACGGCGTCGTCGTCACCCTTCGGGATGAACGGGTTGGTCTCCAGCTCACCCCAGTTCGCAGCGAAGGCGCGTTGCTGCGCCGACGTGATGTGCTGGTCGCGGAAGAAGACGACCTTCCACTCGAGCAGGGCGCGGTTCAGCTCTTCGCGCAGCTCAGGGGTCAGCGGCTCGGCCAGGTCGATGCCTTCGACCTCGGCGCCGATCACCCGGCCGAGCGGCCGGATCCGGAAGAGCTCGTACGGTTCGCTTTCGACGCGGTGCAGGACGCGCGGGCCTTCGACGATCCCGGCGTCGGGTGTGGTGGCCTCCCGCAGCTGGATGCGGGCAGGCAGATCTACGGACATGGTTGTGCTCCAAGGGTTTTCGGGAAAAGCGGACGCTGGGCCGGCGTCAGGCAGGGGGCGAGCCCAGGCGGCCGCGGCGCAGGAGCAGCTCCACGGTGCCTTCCCCGACCGACCGCTTGGAGGCGCGGCCGAGCCACCGGACCATCAGGCGTTCCGAGGTGGCGGGCATGCGCTCATGGTCACCTTCTTCCCGTCCTGCGGTCAAGCCGTCCACTTGGTGGAACGCGATCAACACCGCAGGTCACCGCGATGCGGGCCGGGCGGGACCATGAGGCAAGATCTTCACGATCGGGTGAGCGCCCTTGACGACGGAGGTCCCCATGCCGGAAGGCAGAGGCTCGCGGATCGACCCTGACCAGCTGCGCACCGCGGCTGACCTGCTGGATCAGGCAGCGGCAGCCGACGACAAGGCGGCGGGCCGGTTCGCCGAGGCCCGCGTCGAATCGACGCCGTTCGGCATCTCACCGCAGGCCCGCGAGCTGGCGGCGCGCTGGGCGTCCGCCCTCGCAGCACGCGAAGCGGACGCGCGCATCCTCGGTGATGCGACGTCCGACCTGGCCGGCCGGCTGCGCATGGCGGCCGAGAGCACCCGGAGCACCGGCTTCCGGGGGCGGTTAGCGGTGGCGCCGTGACGCTCGAGCTGTTCGAACACCCGGCGCTGACATCAGCGGCTGCCTCGCTGGCGTCGCTGCGCGCGGCGGCCGGCCGCATCGGCGCCCCGGACCCGGTCGCGGCGCTCCGGCACCTCGACTGCGCCCCGGCGTCGGTCAGCGCGTCCGCATCGACGGTCGACGCGGGCGCCCTGCTGGTGACGTCGGCCCAGGCGGAGTTCCGCGGCGGCGTCGAACGCGCCGAAACCGGCGGCAGCGCGGAGACGTTCGGCACCTGGGCGGACACAGTGGACGGTCAGTACACGTCAGCGGCCCGGGCGGCCGCGTCGACCGCCGCGCTGGGCGTCCGGATCGCTGCGGAACTGGACGCGCTGGCTGTTTCGGCGTCCGAAGAGGTGGCCACCATCGCGTCCGGTGTTTCGTCGTCGATCGCGGCGGTGTTGTCGGACGACCGGTCCGCCGAAGTGGTGAGCGCGGTGAGCGCGGCGTGCACTTCGGTGCTGCGGGTGGTTTCGGCGAAGGTCGCGTCGTTGTCTTCGCTGGCCGCGGAGCTGGAGCCGTTGACGGCCCCGGCGGTCCAGCTCAGCTGAAGCGTTCGCGCGCCCATTCGTCGAAGCTCCTCGCCGGATGCCCGGTGACGGTGGTGACGTCCAGCGAGACGGGCTCCGGATCGTCGACGAGCGAGGCCCAGTAGGGAAGAGCGCTTTTCGCGAATTCCTCGCCGAGCTGTGTTGTTGCTTCTTCGAGTGGTTGTTCTTCCCATTCCACGGGGATTCCCAGTGCTTTCCCGATGGCCTTCACCTGGTCTTCCTGGCTGATGGCTTCCGGCCCGGTGACGAGGTAGATCTGCTTGGCGTGGTCCTCGGTGAACGCTTTGACCGCCATTTCGGCGACGTCTTTTTCGTGGACGAGGGATCGTTTGGCCTGACCGTAGGGTGCTCGCACCTTGCCGGTTCGGGCTTGCCGTATCCAGCCGAGGGTGTTGGTGGCGAGGCCGGTGACGCGGAGGAAGGTCCAGTCGCCGGTGACGTGTTCGATGGCCTTCTCGACCTCTCTCCAGACCCCGCCATGTTCCGCGTTCATCGCGGAAAGATAGACGATCTTCTTGCCCCGCATGGGTTTCACGGCGGCTTCGACGCCTTCGGCACTGTAGGACGGCCAAAGGAGATAGACGGCGTCGACGCCTTCAACGGCCTCGGCGGGATCGGCGATATCGCCGTGAACGACTTCGACGCCGTCGGGCGCCTTGGCGGGATCACGAACAAGAACCCGAACATCGACGCCGGCGTCGAGCAGACCACTGACGACGTGCCGGCCGGTGTTGCCGGTGGCCCCGGTGACAAGAACCTTCATGGTGCGCTCCTCGATCAGCTGGTGCCGACCACGGTCACACTTCAAGTCCCCTTCAAGTCAAGCCGCTACCAGACCTCCCCGCCGTGGGCCTCCGCCCACCGACGCGCCTGGTAGTCCTTCAGCTGACTCCGAGGCACCCCCGACGTACGCAAGAATTCCAGCGCACCGTCCACGAAGGCCGACTCGATCCAGCTTGTTACGCATGGTGGCCAACCGCGGTTGCCGACCGCACAACTGAACGGACCCCCGGTCAGCTGGGCTGACCGGGGGTCCGGCAGAGCGGTGGCGGTGGGATTTGAACCCACGGACGGGGATTAGCCGTCACACGATTTCGAGTCGTGCTCCTTCGGCCGCTCGGACACGCCACCGCCGAGAACAATACCGGAGCACCTACTCGAGCCTCACGAGGGGTCGCCGGGGCCGGGCGAACGGCGCCTGACCTGGGCCTCCCGGAAGCGGTCGCGCAGGTCGTGGGCCACCTCGGCCACCTGGGCGCGGCGGCGCTGCATGCGACCCGAAGCCTCCAGGCGCCGGTTGCCCGTCGCCGCTCCGAGCTTGGAGCGTGCGCCGCCGACCGCCTGCTGGACCTTGTCCTTCATAGTCATGTCCACCGGGTACCCAGCGGACCGCGACGGTTAGCGCCGCGTGGCGAAATACGTCTCCAGGATGGCCGCGCACTCCGCCGAAAGGACGCCTCCGTGGACCTCCGGACGGTGGTTCAGCCGGCGGTCGCGGACGACGTCCCACAGCGAACCCACCGCTCCCGTCTTGGGCTCCCACGCCCCGAACACCAGCCGCGAAATCCGGGCCAGCACCAGCGCGCCCGCGCACATCGTGCACGGCTCCAGCGTCACCGCCAGTGTGCAGCCCTCCAGGCGCCAGCCGTCGCCGGCCACGCGCGCCGCCGCGCGCAGGGCGAGGACCTCCGCGTGCGCCGTCGGGTCGCCCAGCTCGACCCGCGCGTTGCGGGCCGCCGCCAGGGGCTTGCCGTCGGGGTCGAAGACCACCGCCCCGATCGGCACGTCCGCGCCGGGGGCCCGCGCCGCTTCCAGCGCGGCCTCCACGGCCTCGGTGTCGGACGGGCGTCTCAGAGCTCGTCCAGGAGCTTGGCGAACTCGCTGCCGAACCCGACGCGCTGCGCGATCATCTGCAGCTGCTCGTCCGGGTAGAGGTCGACCTCGCCGACGATGACCTCCAGCTCCGGTCCGGGCAGCCCGAGATCCGTCAGGATCTCCAGGTCACCCTCGGGCCAGACGGAGTCGTCCTCTTCGTCCGGCGGGTCGACGCGCAGGACGTCGAGGACGTCCGCCGCGATGTCGTAGTCCAGTGCCGCCGCCGCGTCCGACAGCAGCAACGACGGCCCCCGTGGGCTAGGCCGGACGATCACGAAGAACTCGTCATCGACCGCCAGAAGCCCGAAGGCCGCACCGGTGGAACGTAGTTTGCCCAGTTCAGTGATCGCCGCGTCCAGCTCGGTCAGCGCCCCCGGGTCGAGCGCACTGCACCGCCACCGACCGTCTTCCCGGACCACGGCTACCGCGAAGCCCGTGACCGGCTCATCCACCGCCATGCGCACACCGTATTCCGCTGCCCGACCGAGCGCACGCACGGTGCGCCCGAAGCGCCCCATGGGGCACTATCGGGAGCATGACCGGCCCCACTGACCTGCCCACGCTGCCCGGCACGCCGTTCGACGGCCTCCTCGACGACGCGCGGGCGCTGCAGGACCGCACCGTCGCCCTCCGGCGCGCCGTGCACCGGCACCCGGAACAGGGCCTCCACCTGCCGATCACCCAGGCCGCCATCCGGGAGGCGCTCGACGGCCTGCCGCTGGAGATCACCGAGGGCAAGGCCACGACGTCGCTGACGGCCGTCCTGCGCGGCGCCCGGCCCGGCCCGGCGGTGCTGCTGCGCGGCGACATGGACGCGCTGCCGCTGACCGAGGAGACCGGGCTGGACTTCGCGTCCGAGGACGAGACGTCGATGCACGCGTGCGGGCACGACACCCACGTGGCGATGCTCGCGTCCGCGGCCAGGCTGCTCTCGGAGCGCAAGGACCAGCTGGCCGGCTCGGTCGTCTTCATGTTCCAGCCGGGCGAGGAGGGCCACCACGGCGCCCGCTTCATGATCCACGAGGGCGTGCTCGACGCCGCCGGGACGCGGGTCGAGCGCGCCTTCGGCGTGCACATCCTGGCCAACGCCCGCAGCGGGCTGCTGCAGCTGAAGCCCGGCCCGCTGATGGCGTCGGCGGACTCGTTCACCGTGCGCGTCACCGGCAAGGGCGGCCACGGCTCGGCGCCGCAGCACACGATCGACCCGGTGCCGGCGGCCGCGGCGATGGTCGGGGCGCTGCACACGATGATCACGCGGCGGGTCAGCGTGTTCGACCCCGCCGTGCTTTCGGTGACGCGCATCGAGGCCGGCACGACGACGAACATCATCCCGGAGACCGCCGAGCTGCAGGGCACGATCCGCACGCTGTCCGAGGCGACGCGCGCGCTCGTGCGCGACGAGCTGTACAAGGTGTGCGACGCCGTCGGCACGGCGTACGGCTGCCGCGTGGTCGCCGACGTCGAGCCCGGTTACCCGGTGACCGTCAACGACGACCGCGTCGCGGGCGAGGTGCTGCGGCTCGCCGCGAGCGTCCTCGGGGCGGAGAACGTCGAGCTGATGGCCGACCCGCTGATGGGCGCCGAGGACTTTTCCTATGTCCTGCAACGCGTTCCGGGCGCGTACGCGTTCCTCGGCGGCTGCCCGCCCGGCGTCGACCCGGCCGAGGCGGCCGCGAACCACTCCAACCGCGTCCTCTTCGACGAGGACGCGATGCCGACCGGCGTGGCGATGCTCGCCGCCTTCGCGCTGGACTCCCTCCGCTAAGGCCCGGTGCGTGACGGGCCGCCGTCCTCCAGGTGCCCGGTGAAGCGGCGGCGCCACCCCGGCGTCTCGAAAGTGACGTCGTACCAGCCGTTCTTCGCCGGCACCGGGAAGTCGCGCGAGCCGCCGGGCGGAAGGGTGACGTCGTTGAGCACGACCGGCGCCGCGCCGCTGTTGGTCACCGTGACCCGCAGCGCGGGCGTGGGCAGGAACGTGACGGCGGCGTCGAGGCCCACGCCGCCGGAGGCCTCGACGAGGAAGCCGTTCGGACCGTGGATCGCGACGTCGTACGTGCCGCTGTGCGCGGTTTCGCCCGTCACCGAGCCGCCCGGACCGACGTCGAAGCGTTGTGACGTCCCGCCCGCGTGGTAGGCGTACGCGGCGAACTGCAGCGCCTGCGTGCCGTGGTTGGCCAGGTGCAGCTTGACCGCGGACGGCTCGGCCGAAACCCAGGCGACCGGCTGGTACGGCAGCGGGCGCGCCTTCGCCGTGCCGGGCTCCTGCACCAGCGCGCCCGGCCGCAGCCCGGGCTTCGGCAGGCGTGCCTGCGTGCGGTCGGCTTCGGCGCGCAACACGTCCGCGTCGGGCAGCAGCGGGATCGACGTGTCGTGCGTGCGGAAGTCGAAACAGCTGGTCAGGTCGCCGCAGAGGGCCCGGCGCCAGGCCGAGATGTTCGGCTCGCGCACCCCGGTCCACGTCTCGAGGAACCGCAGCACCGACGTGTGGTCGAAGACCTGGGAGTTCACCCAGCCACCCCGGCTCCACGGCGAGACGACGGTCATCGGCACCCGCGGCCCCAGCCCGATCGGCGTCGGCGCCCCGGACGGCTTGCCCTGCCACGGCTGGTGCGCGGGCAGGAACTCCCCGGGGGTGCCGGGCGGCGGCGTCGGCGGGAGGACGTGGTCGAAAAATCCGTCGTTTTCGTCGTAGTTGAGGAAGACGACGGTTGATTCCCACAGTTCCGGCTTGTCCCACAACGCTTTCAGCATCCGCTGGATGTAGGCCGCGCCGTCGACCGGCCGGGCCGCGGGATGCTCGCAGTAGCCGTACGGCGCCACGACCCACGACACCGCGGGCAGCGTCCCGGCCGCGCAGTCCGCGAGGAACTCGGCCAGCACGTGGTCGAGGTCCTCGCCCTGCCCCGAGTCGGGCTTGAGCTTCTTGCGCAGGTTCGCGCGCTCGGCCAGCCGCCGCTTCACCGGATCCATCGAATACAGCGCGTCGTGGTAGTTCTCGAACAGCCACAACGGGTTGTCGCCGTAGTCGCCGACGAAGTGCTCGGGGACGCCGCGCTCCTCGTCGTTGGCGTAGATCCGCCAGCTGATCCCGGCCGCTTCCAGGCGTTCCGGGTACGTCGTCCAGCGGAACGACGGCTCGTAGTCGGGGAAGTTGTGCGTGACCGGCCCGCCGGCCCGGCCGTCGGGGTCGATCGTGCCGGTCCAGTGGAACAGCCGGTTCGGCTGCGTCGGGCCCTGGATCGAGCAGAAGTAGTGGTCGCACAGGGTGAACGCGCTCGCCAGGGCGTGCTGGAACGGGACGTCGTCACGCGCGAAGTGCCCCATCGTCATGGGGCTCTTGGCCGCGACCCAGCTGTCGTACGCGCCGTTGTTCCACGCTCGGTGCGTGCTGTTCCAGTCGTGCGGCAGCTCGCCGAGGTCCTGACCGTCCACGACGGACGTGTCGATCCGGAACGGCAGCACGGGCCCGTCACGGCCGCGCTGGCGGAAGACGTCGCGCAGCGCCGCGCGGTCGCCGAAGCCGCGTACGCCGGCCATGGTGCCGTAGTAGTGGTCGAACGACCGGTTCTCCTGCATCAGCACCACGACGTGGCGGACGTCGTCGATCGTGCCCGTCCGCGCCGGGACGGCACAGGCCGCGGGCAGCGCGCCGGCCACGGTGACCGCGGCCGCGCCGCCGAGCACCGTGCGTCGCCGGATCCGGCCCATGCCACCTCCTCGTCCCCCTGTCAGCGGGCCCGACAAGGGGTACCTTTTCCGCCGAGAGAGGTGGTGCCCATGCTCGGCTCAGCGGATCTGGTCGCCTTCGCGCCGTCGACCGACCTCGAGCGCTCACGCGCCTTCTACACGGACGTCGCCGGCCTCGAGTTCATCGAGCAGTCCCCCTTCGCGGTCGTGTTCCGGAGCGGCGGCACCATGCTGCGGGTGACCGCCGTGGCCGAGTTCACGCCCCAGCCGTTCACGGTGCTCGGCTGGGCGGTCGCCGACATCCGGGCGGCGGTGGCCGGGCTGCGCGGCCGGGGCGTGGAGTTCCTCACGTTCGACACGCTGCCACAGGACACCGACAAAATCTGGACCACGCCGGGCGGGCGGATCGCCTGGTTCCCCGATCCGGACGGCAACGTGCTCTCCCTCACCGAGTTCGCTGGTAATTAAACAACAGTGTTGATTTAATAGGCGCATGACCGAAACCGACCGCCTCGCCCAGCTCGCCGACCAGGAAGAACGCCTCCAGTTCACGAAGTTCGACAACGAGACCGCACTCGCCCTCGGCCAGCAGCTCCTGGCCGCGGCGCGCGAGCGCGGGCTGCCGGTGACGATCTCCGTCCGCCGCAACGGCCAGCGGCTCTTCCACGCGGCGCTGCCCGGGACGTCGGCCGACAACGACGCCTGGATCGAGCGCAAGAGCCGGGTCGTCGACCGCTACGGCCACAGCTCGTTCATGATCGGCACGCGGTCCCGCGCGAAGGGCAGCACGTTCGAGGCGGACTCCCGCCTCGACCCGGACGTCTACGCCGCCCACGGCGGGGTGTTCCCGGTGCTGGTGCGCGATGTGGGCGTGGTGGGCACCGTCGGCGTTTCGGGCCTCCCGCAGGCCGATGACCACGCCTTCGTCGTCGAGCAGCTGGAGCTTTTCCTGGCTTCCTGAATATGTCGATCCGGCGCTTCCTCGCGCGACGGGTGGGAGAAGACCCGCAACCGAGGAGACACCATGAGCAAGCTGATCGCCACCACCTTCCTGACCCTGGACGGCGTCTACCAGGGCCCCGGCGGTGTCGAGGAGGACACTTCCAGCGGCTTCGACCAGGGCGGCTGGGTGACGCCGTTCTACGAGGAGGGCATGCAGGAGCTCGCCACGGAGTGGATTTCCCGCGCCGACGCGTTCCTGCTCGGCCGGCGGACCTACGACATCTTCGCGGCGTACTGGCCGAAGGTCACCGACCCCGGCGACCCGCTGGCGTCCCGGCTCAACGGCCTCCCGAAGCACGTCGTTTCGCGCACGCTGTCCAGCTCGACCTGGGCGAACACGTCCTTCGTCGGCGGTGACGTCGTCGAGTTCGCGCACGACCTGAAGGCGCGTCCGGGCCGCGAGGTCCAGGTCCACGGGAGCGGCGAGCTGCTGCAGACGCTGATCGCGCACGACCTCGTCGACGAGTACCGGCTGTGGCAGTTCCCGGTGGTGCTGGGCCAGGGCCGCCGGCTCTTCGGACGGTGTCGTGCCGAAGGCGTTCGAGCACGTCGAGACGCGCCACACGGCCGCGGGCGTGAACGTCCTCGTCCTCCGGCCGGCGGGCAAGCCGCGGTTCGACACCTTCCAGCTCGTCACGGAATAAGGAGTCGCGCGCGCTGCTACCGTCGATCCCATGAAGCGCGCTGCGAACACGACGACGCCGGAGAGTGTCCCGGCGCGCTGATCCATGGTCACGAAAGCCCGGGGCGGTTGCCCCGGGCTTCGTCTTGTGGTCACCCGCCTCGCCCGTCACGAGGAGTCCACAATGCACGACCACCGCAAGCTCGGCCGCGAGCTCGGCCTGTTCGACACCGACCCGCTCATCGGCGCCGGCCTGCCCTACTGGCTGCCCGACGGCGCGCTCGTCCGGCACAGCCTGGAGGAGTACGTCCGCGACCTCGAACGGCGCGCGGGCTACCGGCACGTCCATTCGCCGGTGCTCGGCAAACGTGAGCTGTACGAGATCTCCGGGCACTGGGCGCACTACCGCGACGACATGTACCCGCCCATGGACGTCGGCGGTGAGCAGCTCGTGCTGCGGCCGAGCCTGTGCCCGCACCACGCGCTGATCTACCGTTCGCGCGGCCGCAGCTACCGCGAGCTGCCGCTGCGGATCGCCGAGCTCGGCGGGATGTACCGCGCCGAGCTGTCGGGGGTGCTCGGCGGGCTGAGCCGGGTGCGCGCGATCCAGCTCAACGACGCGCACATCTTCTGCACCCTCGACCAGGTGGAGGACGAGGCAGTCGCCGCCCTTTCGATGATCCGGCAGGCCTACGACGCCCTCGGCATCAGCCCGGCGCGCTACCGGCTTTCCCTGCCCGGCGACGGCGAGAAGTACGTCGAGAGTGATTGGGACCGTGCCGCGGACATCCTGCGGTCGGTGCTCGATCGCAGCGGGCTCTCTTACGACGCTGTCGAGGGCGAAGCGGCCTTCTACGGACCGAAGATCGACGTCCAGATCGCCGACAACGCCGGTCGTGAGTCGACCCTGTCGACCGTGCAGGTCGACTTCCACCAGCCCGCGCAGTTCGGCCTCGAATACGTGGGCGCGGACGCGGCGAAACACCGGCCGGTCATGGTGCACCGCAGCATCATCGGCAGTGTGGAACGCGCGATGGCCCAGCTCGTCGAGGTCCACGGCGGCGCGTTCCCGGCGTGGCTCGCGCCGGTGCAGCTCCGCTTGCTGCCGCTGTCCGACGCGGAACTGCCTTACGCGCTCGAGGTTCTCGACGGCTGTGGCGACCTTCGTGCGGAGGTCGTGTCGGAGGGCAGCCTGGGCGCACGGATCCGGGAGGGACGGCTGGTGCCGTTCCAGGCGGTGATCGGGCCGGCGGAGGCCGCCGCGGGGCAGCTTTCCCTGCGGCTGCGCGACGGAAGCCGGCTCGACGCGCAGCCGGCGGCCGAAGCGCTGGCCCGGATCAGCGAGCTGTCGCGGCGGCCAGCCAGTCGAGCGCCGGGGTCAGGCTTTCCGGCGCGGCCCAGCCGTTGACCACCGCGAGCAGCTCCAGGTAACGCTCACGGCGTGGGTCGTTGACGACGCCGAGCCAGTCCCGCAGCTGGGCGGGGGTGCGCCCGAGGCCGTCGACGATCGCCGCCGCCTGCGCCGAAGCCGGGGTCAGCCCGGCTTCGAGCGCGGGCGTGACGGCGTCGCGCACGTCGGCGGCCAGGTCGCGGCGCAGACCGCCTTCGTGCTGCTCGACGAGCCGGCGCAGGACCGCGCGGAACCCCGGGTCCTGCGTCAGCTCGGCCAGCTCGACCCAGGCCTCGATCTGGTCGGGACTCGGGTTTTCGGGCAGCTCGGGGGTCAGCGTGCGGGCGACGCCGGCCAGGTCGGGACGGTCGCCCAGCGCGTCGGCGAGGAAGTCCTCGACCAGGCGTCGGCGCTCCACTTCGGACAGTCGGGCCAGTTTGTGCAGCACGCTTGTCTCCTCGGGGGTCGAGCCGCGCCGGGCCACCGCCGTGAGCACCGCGCGGCGCAGCCGCAGGACGCGGATCTCCAGGTCCAGGGCTTCGGCGTGCTTCGCCGCGACCTCGGCGACCGTGGTCTCGCCGTCGGTGATCCGGCGGATCGAAGCGAGGTCGAGGCCGAGGTCGCGGAGGGTGCGGATGAGGTCGAGCCGGGCGAGCGCGGCGTCGTCGTAACGGCGTTGACCTGCGGTGTTGCGCCCCGACGGCGGCAGGAGGCCGCGGTCGGAGTAGTACCGGACGGCCTTGGTCGTCAGCCCGGTGCGCCCGGCCAGCTCGCCGATCGAATACCGCATGCCGCCAGCCTGGCACCTCCCCTCGGGGGAGCCGCAAGCCCGACTTCCACCCGATCGTGTCGATCATCTGTTCGATGATCGGCGGTACAGTCGATCACATGAGCGAACGACCTAGGCCTCCTCCCGGATCCGGGTGACCAGCTGGGTGGGGTTCACGAACCGCAACGCGACGATGAGGAGTACGAGCATGGAAGCCGTGTAGATGGTCGCCATCGCGTCCACCGACTGGTTGGCCCGGATGCCCGCGGCGAACACGGAGTTGTAGAGCGCCACCACGAGCGTCGTCGAGTCCGGGCCGGCGGTGAGGAACGTCAGCTCGAACATGCCGACCGTGCGCACCAGCACGAGGATCGACGCGGCCAGGATCCCGGGCAGCAGCAGCGGGCCGAGGATCCGGGTGAACACCGAGACCGTCCGCGCGCCGGACATGCGGGCCGCGGCCTCGATCTTCGGGTCGATCTGCTCGATGAACGGCGTCATGGTCAGTACGACGAACGGCACCGACGGCACCAGGTTCGCCAGGATGACGCCGGTCGTCGTGCCGGCGAGGTGGAACTTGTAGAGCACGGTGGCGAGCGGGATGCCGTAGGTGATCGGAGGGATCAGGATCGGCAGCACGAACAGCAGCATCACCAGGCGCTTGCCGGGGAACGAGCGGCGAGCCAGCGCGTAGGCGGCCGGGACGCCGACCGCCACCGAGACGGCGATGACCACGAGCGCGACGACGGCCGTGGTGAGGAGGACGTCCGAGAGGCCGAACTCGCGCCAGGCGTCGGCGTACCAGTGGGTGGTGAAGCCGTCCGGGAGCCAGGAGCCGAACCACTGCGTGCCGAACGAGTCAACGACCACCGAGAGCACGACGCCGGCGAGGTTGACGAAGAAGAACACCACGACGGCCCAGACGACCCAACGTCCGGGACGCGCGACCCAACCAGTCATCCCTTGCCTCCGGTCGCTCCGCGGTACAGCGTGCCGCGCCACGCCATGACCAGGCCGATCACGATCAGCATGACCACCGCCATGAGCATCGCGACGGCCGAGCCCATCGAGTAGTCGTACTCCTCGAAGGCGGCGTGGTAGGCCGCGATCGAGATGACGCGGGTCTCGTTCGCCGGGTCGCCGACGAGCTGCGCGGAGGGGAACACCGAGAACGCCATGACGAACGAGAGACAGAAGGTGATCGCCAGGCCGGGCGCCAGCAGCGGCAGCGTGATGCGGCGGAAGCGCTGGAGCCAGTTCGCGCCGAGCGTCGCGGCGGCCTTCTCCAGGGAGGGGTCGATGCCCGAGAGATAGGACAACGTCAGCAGGAAGGAAAACGGGAAGCCGGTGATCACCAGCGACAGCAGCACGCCGGTGTAGTTGTGGATCAGCGGGAGCGGCTGGTCGGTGACCCCGAGGACGGTGAGCACCTTGTTCAGCCAGCCCGCCGGGCCGCCGTACATGATCAGGCCCTGCGCGGTGAGGACCGTGCCGAGCGTGATCGGGACGACCAGGATCGTCGTCAGGAGGCGTTTGCCGCGGACGCGGCCGCGCATCACGTAGGCGATCGGGATGCTGGCGAGCACGTTGATGAACGTCGCGGGCAGCGCGATGCCCAGCGTCGTCCAGACCGTGTCGCGCAGGTACGGGTCGCCGAAGAACCGCGCGTAGTTGGCGAAGACACCGCCCTGGCGTGGGGCGAACGACAACTGGAGGCCGTAGAGGAACGGGTACAGGAAGAGGCAGGCGGTGACCAGAAGACCGGGCACCAGGAGGAGCAGGGTGCGGTCGATGCCGCGTTCGGCCAGGCGGTGACGCAGGGCGGGGCGGGCGGCGCCGGTGGCGGTGGCGGTGGCGGTCATGGCGCGAACACCAGGACGCGGTCGGCCGGGACGCCGATCCGGACCGTGTCGCCGGGGGCGAGGCGCTTGTCGGTCCGGAAGTAGACCGGTGTTCCGGTGGGCAGCCGGGCCGAGACGGACAGCTCGCGGCCGTGGTACTCGACGATCTCGACCGTGACGTCGAGGGCGTTCTCCGCGGCGTCGCCGATGACGAAGTCTTCGGGGCGGATCGCGACCTTCGCCGGGCCCTCCGCGAGCGAGCCGCGGCCGGACAGGCGGACTCCGTCACCCTCGACGGTCACCGACGTCCCCGAGGCGCGGGTGACCGTCAGGTCCAGGAGGTTGCGGTAGCCCATGAACGACGCGACGTAGCTGTTCACCGGCTGGGCGTACACCTCCTCGGGGGTGCCGACCTGCTGGACCGCGCCGTCGCGCAGCACCACCAGGCGGTCGGCCAGCGAAAGGGCCTCCTCCTGGTCGTGGGTGACGTACACCGTGGTGAGCCCGAGCGCCTGGTGGAGGCGGCGGATCTCCATCCGCATCTCGAGCCGGAGCTTGGCGTCCAGGTTGGACAGCGGCTCGTCCATCAGGACGACCGCCGGCTCCAGCACGACGGCGCGGGCGATGGCGACGCGCTGCTGCTGGCCGCCGGAAAGCTGGGCGGGGAACTTCGCCGCGTGCTCGGTGAGCTGGACCAGGCGGAGGGCTTCGTCGACCCGTCGACGGGCCTCGGCCCGGCCGACCTTGCGCATCTTGAGGCCGAAGCCGACGTTCGCGCGCACGGACATGTGCGGGAACAGCGCGTAGTTCTGGAAGACCATCCCGAACCCGCGCTGCTCCGGCGGGCGGCCGTCGATGCGGTTGTCGTCGAGCCAGATGCTGCCGCCGGTCAGCGGGAGCAGGCCGGCGAGGCAGTTGAGCGCGGTCGACTTGCCGCACCCGGACGGGCCGAGGAGGGCCACGAACTCGCCGCGGGTGATGGCGAGGTCGAGGCCGCTCAGCGCGTTCGCGGAGCCGAAGCTGCGCGAGACGCCGTCCAGGCGAAGCTGCCCGAACGTCACTTCTTGCCGACCTTCGAGCCGCCGACCAGCTGGTTCCACTTGTCGAACGCCTTCACCTGCTGTTCGGCGGGCAGTGACGTCTCCTTGGGGTACTGGGCGATCCACTGCTCGTACTCCGGGCGGCCGAACTGCTTGATCGTGTCCTGGCTCTTCTGCGGCGCCATCTGCAGGGTGACGTCCTTGACCGCCGGGCCGGGGTAGAAGTAGCCGTCGTCGTAGGCGATGGCCTGCTGGTCCGGCTTCAGCATCCACGCGATCAGCTGCAGGATCGCCGACTCCTGGTCGGGCGAAAGCCCCTTCGGGATCAGGGCGTACTGGGCGTCGGTGACCCAGTGCATCGGCTGCATGATCGCCGTCTTGACGGTGTTGGGCACCGTGCCGAGCTTGCGCGGGTTGATGTCCCAGCCGGTCGTCGACATGACCATGTCCACCGAACCGGACGCGAGGTTCTTCATCGTCTCCGTCGTCCCGGAGGGGTAGTACTTCACGTACTTGCCCAGCTCCTGCAGGAACGCCCAGGTCTTGTCCCAGCCCTTGTCGGGATCCTTCGGGTCCTTGTCACCGAGGAGGTACGGCAGGCCCATCAGGAAGGTCCGGCCCGGGCCGGAGTTCGACGGCTGGGCGTACTGGAACTTCTCCGGGTGCGCCTTGGCCCAGTCGAGCAGCTCCTGCGGGGACGCCGGCGCCGCGGACACCGCGCCGGGGTTGAACTCCAGCAGCGGGCCGGACGGGTAGTAGACGACTTCGACGCCGTAGCCGTTGGCAAGCTCCTGCATCTTGGCCGCGGGCTCGAGGTAGTTCTGCATCAGGTTCGGGAACCGGCCGGCGAAGTCCGGGAGGACCTTCGCCAGGGTGCCGTTCGCGATGCCGGCGGAGAGGCCGTCGGTGCCGCTGAGGACCAGGTGCGTCTGGGCGACTCCGCCGTCCTGCTCCGCCTTGAGCTTGCCCGCCATGCTCGGGGCGGGCGCCGTCGAATAGGTGACCTTCGAGAGCACTTCCGGGTGCGCGGCCTTGAAGTTCTCGATCATCTGCTTGGTGAGCTGCAGGTTGCCCGCGATGTCGAGGATGTTGAGGTCGACGGGCTTGGCCGGCTTGTCGGGCACGGCCGATGGATTCGCTGCCTGGCCACCGTCACCGCCCGGGGCGCCGCAGGCTGCCAGCCCGGCGGCGAGGCCGGCTGCGAGCAGCACTCGTCGGAATCGGAAGCCGGTGCGACGCTGCATGGCTGCTCCCTGGGTCCGTGATAATGTTGTATGTCGCATCGTATATCAGATCGGACATGCCAGTGGCGAGCACTTCTTCGGCGCGGAGGCCGCCGCCGCCCGTCTCGCGCACCGATTTTGTCCGCGACACGATCAAGGAAGCGATCTTGAGCGGGGAGTTCGGGCCGGGCGAAACGCTCGTCGAGGCCGAGGTCGGAGCCTCGCTCGGGGTGTCGAAGACGCCGGTGCGCGAGGCGCTGCGGATCCTGGCCGGTTCCGGTTTGGTCACGATGAGCACGTACAGGCGGGCGGCGGTCCGCGTCATGGACGCCGAGAGCGCGTGCGCGGTGTACGACCTCCGCGCGATGCTCGAGCCCGAAGCCGTCCGGCGCGCCGTCGAGCGCGGGGCGGACTTCAGTGGCGCACGGCGGGTGCTGGCCGAGGTCGGGACCGGCGCGGCGGCCGTCGACCGCGCGAAGGCCAGCCTGACCAATCGGCTGTTCCACCGGGCGCTCTACGCCGGGTGCGGGAACCCGTTGCTGGTCGAAACGCTGGACGGGCTGCGTGACCAGGCGGCGCTGATCACCGTCACCGGCTGGGGCATCAGCCCGACGTGGCAAGGTGAAGCCGCCGAACACCGGGCGATCCTGACCGCCGCCGAGAGCGGGAACGCCCGGCAGACCGAACACCTGCTGCGCAGGCACATCACGGATTTCCTCGACCGGGTCGCCTTCGGGCTCACGGGCGAGCGTGCCGCACCGACCGACGATCCGAAGGGGGCTCGATGACGTTCGAGCAGCAGAAGCGGCGGCTTTCCGGGGTGGTGGCCATTCCGGTCACGCCGTTCGACGCCGAGGGCGCCGTCGACGGCCCGACGTACGCGAAGCTCGTGGACCGGCTGATCACCGGGGGCATCGAGGTCGTGACGCCGAACGGGAACACCGGCGAGTTCTACGCGCTGGACGCGAACGAAGCGCGGCAATGCCTCGAAGCCACTGTCGAAGCCACCGCCGGCCGGGCGAGCGTGCTCGCCGGGATCGGGCACGACGTCGCGTCGGCGACGCGGGCCGCGGCGCACGCGCGGGACGCCGGCGCGGACATGATCATGATCCACCAGCCGGTGCACCCGTACATCTCCGGGGACGGCTGGGTCGACTACCACGCCGCGATCGCCGCCGCGGTGCCGGAGCTCGGGGTGGTGCTCTACGTCCGCAACCCGGCGATCTCCGGCGAGCAGCTGCGGGCGCTGGGCGAAGCCGCGCCGAACGTCATCGGGGTGAAGTACGCGGTGCCGGATCCCGTTCGGTTCGGCTCGGTCGCGCGCGACGCGGGCTTCGAGCGGTTCGTGTGGATCGCCGGCCTGGCCGAGCTTTCGGCGCCCGGCTACTTCGCCGTCGGCGCCACCGGATTCACCTCGGGCCTGGTGAACGTCGACCCGGCGATCTCGCTGGAGATGTTCCGCGCACTGTCCACAGGGGACTATCCGGCGGCGATGACGGTCTGGGAGCGGATCCGCCCGTTCGAAGAGCTCCGGGCCGCCAACGGGAACGCCAACAACGTCAGTGTGGTCAAGGACGCGCTCGGCCAGCTCGGGCTGTGCCGCCCCGACGTCCGGCCGCCGAGCCGGCTGCTGACCGCGGGCGAGCGGGAGCAGCTCTTCGGCTTGCTTTCTTCGTGGGGGCTCTCGTAAAAGGCGGTGGGGGGGGGGGGGGGGGGGGGGGGGGGGGGGGGGGGGGGGGGGGGGGGGGGGGGGGGGGGGAGGGAGGAGAGGGAAGGGAAGGGGGGAGAGGAGGGGGA
>NZ_JBVJOW010000004.1:128953-260506 GCF_055582965.1 Amycolatopsis sp. NPDC104863 | reverse complement strand
TTTCTTTGTGCGCCGCGCCTTCTGCCTTCTCTTCTCCGTTCCCCCCCCCCCCCCCCCCCCCCCCCCCCCCCCCCCCCCCCCCCCCCCCCCCCCCCACCCGACAAGGCTGAGACAGGGGAAAGTAGCGCTGTAGCAACCTTACTGGGCGCCTCGGGCGTCGCTCCACGCGACTGCGGGCGGCTGCTCGCCGGTCGACCGACCGGCACGGCTGCGGTACGAGCGGGTTCCCGACCCGGGCTCGGCTCCTGTCCCCGGCCGGAGCGATCCGACCGGAAGGTCACGGGTGTGCGATAAGTCACCGTCATCCCGATGTGGCCGACTGTACACCTCTTCGGCGACCTGCGGGGAATTGCCATTCCGGCGGTGGGGTGGGAGGCTTGCGTCAGGACGCGGTACCACCGCGACCAGGCCCCAGTGCCCTTTTCCCGGACCGGACCCGGACCCCGTCGGGGCCGGAAACCGTTGCTGGACAAGCCTTCAATGACTTATCCCAGAGCGGTGACGCCGATGACATCCATCCAGATTCCGGATACGCCGGCCACGGCGGGCAGTGATTTCGCCGAGCTGTCCCGGCTGATCAAGGCCGCGGGACTCCTGCGCCGTCGTCGGCGCTACTACGCCGTGCGGATCGGGCTCAACCTCGCGGCCTTCGGCGGCGGCTGGGTCGCGTTCGTGTTCCTCGGGGACTCGTGGTGGCAGCTGTTCCTCGCCGCGTTCTTCGCGATGATGTTCGCGCAGCTGTCGTTCATCGGCCATGACGCCGGGCACAAGCAGATCTTCAGCAGCCGCAAGGCGAACGACGCGACCGGGTTCGTCCACGGTGGACTCACCGGGCTGAGCTACGGCTGGTGGATCGGCACGCACGCGCGTCACCACGCGAACCCGAACCACGAAGACGAAGACCCGGACGTCGACATCGCCGCGCTCGCCTTCAGCAAGGCGCAGAGCGCGCAGAAGCGCGGTTTCCTGCGCTGGGTCGCGAAGTACCAGGCGTTCCTGTTCTTCCCGCTGCTGCTGCTCGAAGGCCTCAACCTGCACGTGTCGAGCGTGAAAGCCATTCTGCGCAAGGACATCCGGCGCCGCAAGCTGGAGTCCGCGCTGCTGATCGCGCACCTGGCGGCCTACCTCGCCGCGGTGTTCATCGTGCTTTCGCCGCTGACCGGGATCATCTTCATCCTGGTGCACCAGTTCCTGTGGGGGCTGTACATGGGCTGCTCGTTCGCGCCCAACCACAAGGGCATGGAGATGCTGTCGGCCGGGCACAAGCTCGACTTCCTGCGCAAGCAGGTCCTGACCTCGCGCAACATCCGCGGCGGCCCGGTGGTCGACTTCGCCCTCGGCGGGCTGAACTACCAGATCGAGCACCACCTGTTCCCGAGCATGGCCCGGCCGAACCTCAAGCACGCGCAGGTGATCGTCCGGGACTTCTGCGCCCGGCACTCGATTTCCTACGCCCAGTGCAGCTGGGCCCGGTCCTACGGTTACGTGCTGCAGCACCTGCACGAAGCGAGCGAGCCCCTTCGGCGCCAGCGGGCGGAGGCGACGGTATGACCACCCCCGCACCGGACGCACCCGAGGTGCACCGCGCCGGCATCGAATGCCCGGCCTGCCCGCACCCGCTCGGCACGCACGACGCGATCGCCCGCCGGTACTGCGCCGCCACCACGGCCGGCCAGGGAACCGACCGCGGCTGCGTCTGCGGCACCGTGCAGGACCACCAGGGCCCCGCCGGGCCCCGCGGCCACAAGAGCCACACGTCAACAGCTTTCGAAGAGCAGAAGAGGACCGAACGATGACCGCACCGACCACTCCCACCACCCGCTACGAGCGCCGCATCGAGCGGGTGAAGCACGTTGTGATGGAGCACACCAAGCTCAGCGACACGAAGGCGCTCGCGCTCGCCGTCCAGATGGTGCACGAGCTCGACACCGTTCCGGAGCCCGTCCGCTGATCCCGGCTCTTTGCAGGTCAGCCGAGGTGTGGGCGAAGTTACTCGCGCGTTAAGGACGAGTAAGCGGGCCGGAGGGTTCCGTCAGGACCGCGTTCACGAGCGCGCCGAGCCGCGAGCAGCGGCGGTGTCCTGACGGAGTCCGATCCGTCGTGATGCCCGGAGGCACCCGTGACGCTCAGCGAGCTTCTTCCCAGCCTCGGCTGCGAAGCCGCCGATCACCTCGAGCCAGGAGTCTGGCCGCGAAGCACCCGACTCGGCGAAGACGGCGAGCTGCTCCTCGCCGGCGCGAAGGTCAGCCACCTCGCCGCCCGCTTCGGGACGCCGGCGTACCTCATCGACGAGCAGCAGGTCCGCGACACCGCGCGCGAGTACCGGCGCGCGCTCCCGGACGTCGAAGTCGCGTACGCGAGCAAGGCGCTGTGTACGCGGTCCGTACTGCGCTGGGTCGCTGAAGAGGGGTTGTCGCTCGACACCTGCTCCGCCGGCGAGATCGCCGTCGCGCGCGGAGTCGGCTTCCCCGCGGAGCGCATGCTGTTGCACGGCAACGCGAAGACACCCGAAGACCTCAAGGCCGCTCTCGAGTACGGCGTCCGGCGGATCGTCGTCGACTCGCTCGACGAGATCGAGCAGCTCGGCGCGCTCGCCCACGGCGCGCAGCAGGTGATGATCCGCGTGACGCCGGGTGTCGCGGCCGGGGCGCACAGCGCCATCAGCACCGGCGCCGAGGGCCAGAAGTTCGGGTTTTCGCTGCTCGACGGCGTCCCGGACAACGTCGACGCGGCCGTGCGGGCGGTGCGGAACCAGCCGGGACTCCGGCTCGCGGGGCTGCACTGCCACATCGGCTCGCAGGTCACGCGCGTCGACCGGTACGAGGCGGCCGCGCGGCGGATGGCCGAGGTGCTCGTCCGGATCCGCGACGTCCACGGCCTCACCCTGCGGGAGCTCGACCTCGGCGGCGGGCACGCGGTGCCGTACGTCGGCGGTGAGCCTGCGTTCGACCTCGGCGGTTACTCACGACGGCTGCGCGTCGCCCTCGGCTACGAGTGCGCGGCGCACGGCTTTCCCCTGCCCCGCTTGACGATCGAGCCGGGCCGGGCGATCGTCGGGCCGGCCGGGATCACCGTGTACCGCGTCTGCGCGGTCAAGCGCGGCAGCCGCACGTTCGTCGCGGTCGACGGCGGCATGAGCGACAACGCGCGGCCGTCGCTCTACGGCGCGCGCTACACGACCCGCCTGGTCGGGCGCCGGTCGAAGGCGAAGCGCACGCCGATGACCGTGGTCGGCCGGCACTGCGAGTCCGGCGACGTCCTCGCCGACGGCATCCTCCTGCCCGGCGACCTGCACGCCGGTGACCTGCTGGCCGTGCCGTGCACCGGCGCGTACCACCACTCGCTGGCGTCGAACTACAACCAGGTCGGCCGGCCGCCGCTGGTCGGGGTCCGGGACGGCGTCGCGACGCTGCTGGTGCGCCGCGAGACCGAGGAGGACCTCAGCCGCCGTGACCTGGGCTAGGCCGGGGCACTGAGGTCGTCGTGCGAGTCCGATGTGGACGGTGTCACGGCGGCCTCCGGCCGCCGGGCGAGCACCCCCCGGGACCAGCGGATCGACGCCGTCCCGGTGCCGAACCTCCACCCCGGCGCCCCGAAGCCGGTGCACGGGCGCGCAAACCGCCTCGGAAAGCCTCGTGACGCCCCGGCGTCGCCACCGATTCCTCGGCGAATCACGATCCTGGCGCCGGATCACGTGAAGCTGGCCTGAGGGTCTCGCTTTCTGGTCAGGTCTCGATACGCTGCGCACTTGACAAATCACATGCCGAAACACAGGGAGGGACGGCATGGGTGACGAATCACGTGCGCGCGCGCTGGACAATACGGACAGATCGCTGATCGCCTTGCTGCAGCAGGACGGCCGGGCCTCGTTCACCGCGCTCGCCAAGGCGGTCGGGCTTTCGGAGGGAGCCGTCCGCCAGCGGGTGCAGCGGCTGCTGCGCGACGACCTGATGCAGATCGTCGCGGTGACCGACCCCGCCAACGTCGATCTGACCCGGCAGGCCATGGTCGGCATCAGCGTCGACGGCGCCGATCCGCGCGAGGTCGCGAACAAGCTGTCGGAACTGGCGAACGTGCACTACGTCGTGCTGTGCGCCGGGCGCTACGACCTGCTGGCCGAGCTCGTCTGCCGGGACGACGACCACATGCTCGAAGTCCTCGGTGACGAGATCCGCAAGATCGAGGGTGTCTCCGGGACCGAGCTGTTCGTGTACCTCAAGCTGGCCAAGCAGAACTACGCCTGGGGCCGGCTCACGGCGTGACCGGCGGGGATGACGGGCCCTCGCCCGCCACCCCCGGCCGGCCTACAGGAACCGGCGATGGCCGGCCCGCACCGGCGCCCCCGCTTCGGCGAGCCCGCGCAGCGCCGCCGGCAGCGGATCCCGGTGCAGCACCCCGAGGCGCTGCGTGGCGCGGGTGAGCGCGACGTACAGCTCCGCCGCGCCACGCGCGCCTTCGGCCAGGATCCGCTCCGGCGCCACGACGAGGACCGCGTCGAACTCGAGGCCCTTGGCGGCCGACGGCGGGATCGTGCCCGGCACCCCCGGCGGGCCGAGCACGACGCTGGTGCCCGCACGACCGGCTTCGTCGCGGGCGAAATCGTCGATGGCGTCCTGCATCTCGCCATCAGCAACTCGTCTGGACCACGGACGGACGCCGCTCGCCCGCACCGGTTCCGGCTGCCGCGCGCCCGGCGCGAACTGCGCGAGCAGGGCGCCGGCGACCACCATGATCTCCGCCGGGGTCCGGTAGTTCACGGTCAGCTCGCGGTACACCCAGCGGTCGCCGGCGTAGCGCGCCAGCATCGTGTCCCACGACGTCGCCCCGGCCGCACTGCGGCGCTGCGCGAGGTCGCCGACGATCGTGAACGACCGGCTCGGGCACCGCCGCATCAGCACCCGCCAGTCCATTTCGGACAGTTCCTGCGCCTCGTCGACGACCACGTGCCCGTACGTCCAGTCGCGGTCCGCGGCCGCCCGTTCGGCGAGGTCACGCGTGTCGCGCTCGGCGAACCGGCCGGCCAGGTCCTCGGCGTAGAGCAGGTCGGTGGCGACCAGGCCGAGGTCCTCGTCCAGCTCTTCCCGGTCCAGCTTGATGAGGTCCATGACGCCTTCGGCGTACTCCGCGTCCTCCTCCGCCTGCCGGCGCGCCGCCGCGCGTCCGGCCGACTCGTCCCGGCCGAGCAGGTCGGCCAGCTCGTCGAGCAACGGCACGTCCGACACCGTCCAGGCCGCGCCGTCCGCGCGGAACAGCGACGGGTCGGCGCCGGCCGCCTGCAGCCGCCGCGGTGACATGTACAGCGGCGCCAGCAGCGTCTCCGGGGTCAGCTCCGGCCAGAGCCCGTCGAGGACGGCGCCGAGCTCTTCGTGGTCCGCCAGCTCCTCGAGGACGTCGGTGCGCAGATCGGCCCACGCGCCCCGGTCCTCGCCGGTCAGCCAACCTTCGCCGATCTTCGCCAGCGCCCGCTCGGCGACACCCGCCACGACGTGCTCGCGGAACACCGCGCGGGCCTCGTTGTGCGGCAGGCCCGCCCGGCGGGCTTCGAGCCGGGCCTCGGCCGCGATCCCGGCGTCGAAGTCCACGGTGACGTCGGACAGCTCGACCGGCACCGGCTCCTCCGGCACCTTCTGCCGGTCGGCGACCGCGGCCGCGAGGACGTCGAGGATCTTCAGCGATCCCTTGCGCACCGCCACCTCCGGCGGGTCTTCGGCGGTGACGCTCAGCCCGGGCACCAGGCCGCCGGTCGTCCGGAAGACGACGTCCGACTCGCCGAGCGAGGGCAGCACCCGCCCGATGTGGTCGAGGAACAGCGGGCTCGGCC
This sequence comes from Amycolatopsis sp. NPDC104863, assembly GCF_055582965.1. Lineage (NCBI taxonomy): Bacteria > Bacillati > Actinomycetota > Actinomycetes > Pseudonocardiales > Pseudonocardiaceae > Amycolatopsis > Amycolatopsis sp. NPDC104863. Next base: position 254,685 of record NZ_JBVJOW010000004.1, on the reverse strand, counting down.
CGACGACCAGCACCCCGCTGCGCGACATCCGCTCGCGCTGCGTGTAGAGCAGGTAGGCGACCCGGTGCAGCGCGACCGCCGTCTTGCCGGTGCCCGGGCCGCCTTCGACGACCAGCACACCCGCGTGCGGGAGCCGGATGATCTCGTCCTGCTCGGCCTGGATCGTCGCGACGATGTCCCGCATGCCCTCCCCGCGCGGCGCGTTGACGGCCGCGAGCAGCGCCGCGTCCCCGCGTTCGCCGTCACCAGGACGCCCGAGGACCTCGTCGGTGAAATCGACGACCCGGCGCCCCATCGTGTGGAACTGACGACGGCGGCGCATGTTTTCCGGCGACGCCGCGGTGGCGACGTAGAACGGCCGCGCCGCCGGCGCCCGCCAATCCAGCAGAAGGGGTTCGTAGTCGTTTTCGCCGTCGAAAAGCCCGATCCGGCCAATGTAGCTCCGGTCGCCCGAAAGGGCGTCCAACCGGCCGAAGCAGAGCCCGTTGTCGGCGACGTTCAGCCGGGCCGTCTCCCGGCCCCGGATCCGGACGTCGGCGTCGCGGTCCACCAGCGTGGTGCCCGGTTCCCCGAGCGCGGTGCGGTAGCGGGCCCACGCCTGCTCACGTTCGCGGTCGAGGCGCGCGTACAACCCTTCGACGTACGCGCGCTCGGCCCGCAATTCCTCGTCGTACCCCTGGTTTGACAAATTCCCCTCACAGCGGTTAGACTGACGCTACATTCGGCGGGTCTTCCTATTGTTCTCGGAAGGCACGTCGATTTTTTATTGTCCACCCGCTGTCAAGAGCGCCTCAGCCCAGCATGAATTCCCGCACGCTCAGCGGACGGTCCACCACGCGCACGTCACCCAGCAGCCCGGCGAAGCTCCGGTCGACCTTCCCCTCGTACGACGAGGCGCCGACCAGCCACGAGCCGCCCGGGTTCGCGAGGCCGACCGCCGGGGTGGCCGGGTTCCGCACCACCGGGCAGCCGTCGACGAACACCGTCGTGCGGCGGCCGTCGTTGACCACCGCGACGTGCCACCACTTCTCGACCGGCAGCTCGTGGCCCCAGTTCGTCGAGATCCGGTCCTGGTTGAGCGGGAACACCGCCCACTGCAGCTCCCCACCGTCCGAAAGGGACAGTGTCGCGGCCGACTCCTTCGGGTCGTCGCCGGTCTTGCCGGCGGCCGCGCCGCTGCCCTGCCGGGCGAACAGCCCGCACCAGCCGTGGTGGCCGTCCTTGAAGTCCGCCGGCAGCCGGAAGAACGCCTCGACGGTGTACCCGCGCTCGAACTTCAGCCGGTTCATCGGCGCCGCGTCGACCGTGCGCAGGTACGCGCCGCGGCTGGGGTCGCGGCCGCCGTCGAACCGCAGGCTCGCCCGTGACGGCTGCCGCGGCGAGAACTCGCCGGAGAACTTCAGCGCGTCCGGTCCGCTGCCGGGCGCGGTGACCCGCGTGAGGTTGTTGCCGCGGCCGGTCTGGTCGCGCACGACGACGTCGTCCGGCACCGGCTTGCCGTCCTGCCCGCCCTCGAAGCGCCAGTACGCGACCGTGCCCGGCACGAGCAGCTGCTTCGCCGGTCGCGCCGGCGGGACCGGCACCGGCGCGAAGCCCTTGAAGCGCTCAGCGAAGTCGATCTCCAGGCTGAAGTAGTCGGCCGCGCCGCTGCGCTCGACTTCGATCCGCTGCATCTCGCTCAGGTGGTCCTGCCCGGCGAGCCACGGCGACAGCGTCCGGACGTCGACCACACCACGCGCGAGGTCGAACTGGTAGAGCCGGATCATCGCGCTGCCGCCGTAGTAGCGGTCCTGGTAGTTCGCGAGGTGGACGTGGACGTCGTGCCCGGCGGCGTTCTTGCGGACCGTGCGCCCGGTCGGCCAGTAGTGGCCGTTGAGCGTCAGGAAGATCTGGTCGTTGCCGTCGACGAGCTCCTTCCAGACGAGCTCGCCGAACGTCGAGAACTGGGCCTGGTGGTCGTCGTCGGCCCAGACGAGCTCGTGGATGGTGAGGATCGCGGGCAGCGTCGGGTGCTGCGCGAGAACCTGCTTCGCCCAGTTCAGGCCGCCGGCGGAGGGCCGCCAGTCGAGCGCCAGCAGCAGCCAGTCCCGGCCGCCGCCGCGGAAGACGTGGTAGGTGTTGTAGCCGTCCTTGGACGCGCCCTTGAACGTCGGCGAAGAGCGCTGGCGCTGCGGGCCGAACGCGTCGAGGTACGGCGAAGGGCCGCGCTGGTCGTCCTTCGAACCGTCGATGTCGTGGTTGCCCGCCAGCGTGCTGTACGGGAACCGGGCCCGGTCGAGCGCCTGGAACGACCGGCTGATGCGGGCGAACTCGTCCGCGCGGCCGTTCTGCGTGAGGTCACCGAGGTGGGCAAGGAAGACAACGTTGTCATCCGCCTCGTCGAGGACGTAGCGCAGCGAGGCGTCCAGCGGGGCCGCGTCACCGCGGTCCTCGTCGAACAGGTACTGCGTGTCCGGCATGACCACGAGCGTGAACCGCGGATCTTCGGCGTCCGGGCGGTGCCGGCCGGCGGCTTCGGCGACGGGCGCGGCGAGGACGTTCGGCAGGGTCGCCGCCGCGGCCGCGCCCGCACCGAGGAGGAAGGTCCGGCGAGAGGTGTCAGTCACGGGCCGGAAGCTACGGGCGCCGGCCGTCCGCACCGGCAACGGCCGTCGAACGAGGGATGAACAGCGGTACTGTGCGCGCATGAGCGGACCGCGGGTCTTCCGGCTGATCCAGCCCGTCGACGACATCGAGGTCGCGGTCGCCTTCTACGCGGGTGTCTTCGGGGACCCCGGTGAGCGGATCGCGCTCAACCGCCACTACTTCACCTGCGGCGGGGTGGTGCTCGCCTGCGTCGAGGCGCCGCTCGAACACCGCGAGCCGCGGCCGCGGAAGGACCCGCGGATCGTCTACCTCGCGGTCGACGACGTCGACGAGACGTTCCGGCGGGTGCGCGCCGCCCACCCGCGCTGGATCGACGACACCATCGAGACGCAGTTCTGGGGCGAACGCTCCTTCTACGCCGACGACCCGTTCGGCAACCCGCTCTGCTTCGTCCAGGAGGACACGCTCTACCTGGGCAGTCCCGTCGGCTGATCGCCGTTCTCCGGATTCAGCCTGACCGGCATGACGAACCAGAGGATCCCGAAGAGCAGCAGGGAAAGCACGGCCATGACGATCATCGCCGCCTCGCCGTAGACCACCTTCGCGATCAGCGCGACGGTGGACGTGATCGCGAGCGCGAGGCAGACGAGCCCGACCAGCACGAGCCGGTTGCCGACGGTCAGGATCCGCTCCCGGCTGCCGGTGCGGAAGAGCAGCCGGTGCCACGCCGCGGGCGCGGTCAGCAGCGCCGTCGCCGCCACCGCGAGCACCACCGCGGCCAGGTGCAGCGACTTCTCGAACCCGCTGGCGTCGTGGAACCGGTCGGTGAACACGACCGACAGCAGGAATCCGAAGAGGATCTGCACGCCCGCCTGGGCGACCCGCAGCTCCTGCAGCAGCTCGCCGATGTTGCGCGTCAGCTGCTGGTTGTGGGTTTCGCCGGTCTGTTCGGCCATCCGGAAACCATAACCTCGGCCAGGACCTCCCACTGGATGGGAGAATAGTGACCTTCTCCCCAAAGCGGTCACTCTTTCGCGTGAAGATCATGGCTGCGCCCGTTCGCGCTGGTTAGAGAAGGACCATGCGTCTTCTCCCCGCTCTCGCTCTCGCGGCTGCCGCCGTTGTGCTGGCCCCGGCCGTCGCCTCCGCTTCGCCCGTGCGCGTGGTGACCGCGCACGGCCCGCTGACCACCTACCGCCCCGACCTCGTCCCGGCCGGCGCCCGCGCGCACGTCTTCAGCCTGTCGGCCGGCTCGGGCACGACGACGACCCTCGTGGTCACCGGCCTGCTGCCGAACCGGGCCTACGGCGCCCACGCGCACGAGAAGCCGTGCGGCGCCACCGGTGACGCGGCCGGGCCGCACTTCCAGCACGTGCCGGACCCGGTCAAGCCCTCGGTCGACCCCGCCTACGCCAACCCCCGCAACGAGATCTGGCTCGACTTCACCACCGACCGCCTCGGCACCGGCCGCGGCCGGTCCACAGTGGACTGGACGTTCGGCGCGCGACGGGCCGGCTCCGTGGTCGTGCACGAAACCCACACGCACACCGACCCCGGCCACGCCGGCACGGCGGGCGCGCGGCTGGCCTGCCTCGACGTGGCCTTCTAGAACCCCCAGGAGCGCTCGGGCACCACGCGGATGCGGACGGAGTACTCGGCGTCGAACGACTCCGCCGTGAAGCCGATGCCGGGGTAGGACGAGGCGTACTTGTCGAGGTACCCGGGCGCCTCGGAAGCCTTGCCCGCCTCGACGACGGCCTTTCCGTTCACCACGAGGATGTCGCCACCGGACTCGCCGCTGTTGAGGTGGAAGCTCACCTCGGGGTTCGCTGCGAGGTGCCGGAGCTTGGCGGTGCCGGGCTGGCTGAAGACGAGCACGTCGTCACCGTCGAGGACGAACCACACCGGTCGTGGCGCGGGCCGCCCCTTCGGCGTGACAGTGGTCAACCAGCCGATCTTCTCGTCGGCGCGGTCGGAAAGCTTCGGTGTGGCCATGTCGGTGCCCCCTGGTCGTCGGTCGTGTGATCCAGACAACCACGGGGCACCGACAGTTTCTTCCCGGTCTACCGCGAGGCGACCCGCCGCGCGTACCGCGAACCCGCGGCCAGCAACACCAGACCGGCGCCGAGGAACGCGCCGACCCGGGCCAAGCCGTCCAGGGCCGCCAGGTCGAACAGCACCAGCTTCAGCACCGCCGCGCCGACCAGGACCAGGCCGGTCACCCGCAGCGCCACGACCTCGATCCCGCGCAGCAGCAGGACCAACGCCGCGACCGTCCAGGACACCGTGATCAGCGCGTGGCCGACCAGGAACCCGGTGCGGCCCGGGATCGCCAGCAGCGAACCGCACAGCACCACCCCGGCGGCGCCGTACAGGGCCGCGACCCCGGCGAGGAGCCACACCGGCAGGTCGTCGGACGGCCCGCGGAACACCGCCAGCCGCATCGCCGCCCAGGGCAGCGCGACCGACACCGCGAGGATCAGCGCGGCGACCGCCAGCGCGCCGGCGAGGTCGCCCGCCGTCTGCGTCCGGTACACGATCAGCAGCACGGGCGTGACGTCGAAGACGACGCCGATCAGGCCGCCGAGCGCGGCGAACCCGAGCGCGGCGCCCAGCGCGAACCGGTTGCGCCCGCCGAGCGCGGCCACGACCAGCAGCAGGGCCTCGCCGAGCAGCACCGCGGCGCGGGCCGGGCCGTCGAACTGGGTGACCGTCGCCTGCAGGATCGCCAGCAACCCGGCCAGCCCGGCCAGCTGCCCGGCGAGCCCGGGCCACCAGCGGCGCGCCGCCCACACCGCGAGCAGGACGACGCCCGCACCGGCCGCGATCGGCACGGCCTGCACCTTCGGCAGCAGCGCCGCGGCGATGAGCGTCGGCAGCACGGACGTCGCCAGCACGGACAACGCGGCGGCGTCGTTCTCGCGGCGGCGCACGACGATCAGCGCCAGCGTGACACCGACGAGCGAGGCGGCGCCGGCCGCGGCCGTGTTGGCCCAGCTGCCGCCACCGCCCACGACCGCCGTGCTGATCACGGCGGCGAAGAGCGGCGGGATGCCGGCGGACAGCGTCAGCGACGACCAGTCGCGGCGCAGCTGCACCGGCGCCGTCGCGAGCTGGACCATCAGCAGGAACGTGACCAGTTCGGGGGTGAACCCGCGGGTGATCATCGGCGCGCAGACCACACACCCGACAACCACGGCGGAGGCGAGCAGCGGCGAGTCCCAGCGCACGGCCACGAGCAGGCCGCCGACGGTGATCACCAGCCCGGCGGCGAGCCCGGCGAGCACCGGCAGGAAGTCGTAGAGGGTTGTCGCCGCGACGGCGTCCAGGTAGAGCGTGGCGATGCCGGTGGCGGCCAGCGCGAACGCTCCGGTGCGGCCGGCGGGCTTGCGGTGCAGCCAGACGCCGGTGCCGGTCAGCGCGAGCCCGAAAGCGGCGCCGACGAGCACCCGCGGCAGCGGCCCGAGCCACCCCCGCTGGACGGCCAGCACGAGCAGCAGCACCACGCCGAGCAGCGTCACGGCGCCACCGACCCACGCCAGGACGCGGCTGCCCGCGCCCTCCTTGCCGAGCTTCTCACCCAGCGTCTGACGCGGAACGGGCTGGTACGGCGGCTGCGGCGGCGGGAAGTACGGCCGTTGGGGCGGCGGCTGCCACTGGTACTGCGGCCACTGCATCTGCTGCGGCGGCGGCATCTGCTGGGGTTGCGGCCGAGGCTGTTGCGGCGGCTGTTGCGGCTGCGGCTGCGGCGTGGCTTGCTCGGGCTCCGGGGCCGGCTTCGGCTGTTCGGCGCGGGCAGTCCGCAGTTCGGAGCCCACCAGGGCGAGACGACGCCCCAGGTCGTCGATCTCGCCGGCGAGCCGGAGGAGCACATCTGCTTCGGTGGTCATACCGGACAGGGTCGGCCATGGGCCCCCACCTGCGGATCCGTAGCACTACTCAAACCCGGGTCACGTCCTGGTCGCGGCGAACACCTCGTCCATCGTCACCATGATCGAGACGGTTTCGTCCAGCGGCATGAGCGCGCTTTCGGTCTCCCCGGCGGCGAGCAGCCGGGCGACCTCGTCGGCCTCGTGCCGCAGGCCCAGGCCCTCGTCGACGTACTCGTAGCGGGCTCGATCGCCTTCGCGCGGAATGAAGGTGAACGACGCGGGCGCGTAGAACGGCCCCTCGATCTCGATCCGCGCGGCCGTCCCGACGATGGCCGCCGTGGTCGGCGACACCGCGCTCAGCGTGCAGCCGAGCAGCGCCTGCGCGCCGCCCGCGTAACCGAAGAGCATCGACATCTGCGCGTCGACGCCGGTGAAGGCGGGGGTGGCCATGGCGGCGATCCGCTCGGGCGCGCCGAGCACCATCGACGCGAACGAGACGGGGTAGATCCCCAGGTCGAGTAGGGCGCCACCACCGAGTTCGGGGGCGAAGAGCCGGAACTCGGGGTCCTCGGCGAACCACTGCCCGTGGTCGGCGGTGACCATGACGACGTCGCCGAGCCGCGGCAGCAGCTCCCGCACGTGCCGGATGTGCGGCAGGAAGCGCGTCCACATGGCTTCCATCAGGAAGAGCCCGCGCGCCCGAGCCAGCGCGACGAGGTCCCGCGCCTCCTCGGCGTTCATCGTGAACGGCTTCTCAACCAGCACGGGTTTCCCGGCCTCGAGCGCGAGCCTGGCGTTGCCGTGGTGCATCGGGTGCGGCGTCGCGACGTAGACGATGTCGACGCCGGGATCTTCGGCGAGGGCCTCGTAACTGCTGTGCCGGGTGGTGACGCCGAGCCGGTCGGCGAACCGGTCCGCGCTTGCGGCCGTCCGGGACCCGACCGCGGCCACCACGCCGGAGCCGGTCAGCCGGAGGTCTTCCGCGAAGGCGCCCGCGATGCCGCCGGTGCCCATGATTCCCCAGCGCAGGGGTTCGTTCGTCATGATCCGAACCCTACGGCGGTGGCGGCAAAAGCACCGTGGACGCCGGCCGTGCGGCGGGGCAGGGTTGGCGGTTCCCGACTCGCTCGGAGGCTCACCGTGCCCCGTCGTCGTCTGCCCGAACGCGCCACCCCGACCGGCGCCGGCCGGATCTTCCTGCCGGTGATGCTGGTCGTCTTCGGCCTGGGCACGATCGTCCTGCTGGTCGCCGGGACCACGGTCCTGGCCGACGACCTCGCCCACGGCGGCGAGACGTCACCGTGGTTCCTCCTCGCCCTGTTCGCGACCGCGGTCCAGCTGATCGCGGTGGTGGCCCTGGCCTTCCGCCGCCGCTGGGGCGCGCGGGTGTTCGGCGTGGCGTTCGTGGTCGGCGCGGTGCTGGACCTCCTGTCGTTCAGCGGCGTGAGCGGCGGGTTGGTGATCATCAAGATCCTGGCCGCCGGAGTCCTCGCGGCGGCGATCCTGGTCCGCTGGGACGACCTCGTCACCTGAGCCGATCCGGCCCCTGGTCGACGTGACCGACACCACAGGCGACAATGGAGACGTGACCGCCACCCTGAGCAAGCCCGCCCTGAAGATCGGCCCCTACCAGGTCGATCCCCCAGTCGTGCTCGCTCCGATGGCCGGCATCACCAACGTCGCCTTCCGCCAGCTGTGCGCCGAGTACGGCGCCGGGATCTACGTCTGCGAGATGATCACCGCCCGCGCCGTGGTCGAACGGCATCCCGGCACCATGCACATGATGACCTTCGGGGCCGACGAAAAGCCCAGGTCGATGCAGCTTTACGGCGTCGACCCGAAGACCATGGCCGAAGCCGTCCGGATCATCGTCGGCGAGGGGCTCGCCGACCACATCGACTCCAACTTCGGCTGCCCGGTCGCGAAGGTGACGCGCAAGGGTGGCGGGGCGGCACTGCCGTTCAAGCGGAAGCTGTTCGAGGCGATCGTCCGGGAGTCCGCCCGCGCGGCGGGGGACGTGCCGTTCACGGTCAAGTTCCGCATCGGCATCGACGACGACCACCGCACCTACCTCGACGCCGGCCGCATCGCCGAGGCCGAGGGCGCCGCCGCCGTCAGCCTGCACGCGCGCACCGCCGCCCAGCGCTACTCCGGCCAGGCCGACTGGACCAAGATCACGGCGTTGAAGGAGGCTGTGACCAGCATCCCGGTGCTCGGCAACGGCGACATCTTCAGCGCCGCCGACGCCCTGCGCATGGTCGCCGAGACGGGCTGCGACGGCGTCGTCGTCGGCCGCGGCTGCCTCGGCCGGCCGTGGCTGTTCGGCGAGCTTGAGGCGGCCTTCGCCGGCCGCGCCCTGCCGACGCCGCCGAACCTCGGCGAGGTCGCGCGGGTCCTGCGCCGCCACGCCGAGCTGCTCATCTCCCACGACGGCGAGACCAAGGCCCTGCGCGACCTGCGCAAGCACATGGCGTGGTACTTCATGAACTTCCCGGTCGGCTCCGAGCTCCGCCGCGGCTTCGCGATGGTGTCCAGCCTGACCGAGCTCGACGACCTGATCGGCCGCTTGGACCATGCCGCGCCGTTCCCGGACAACGCCGACGGCCCGCGAGGCCGTCAGGGATCGCCGGGCAAGGTCACGCTGCCCCACGGCTGGCTGGACGACCCCGACGACGACTGCGTCCCCGAGGCGGAAGACATGCACTCCGGCGGCTGAAACACGCGCACGAGTCAGGACAGCTGCTCGTCGTAGTCGGGCAGCTTGAAGCCCTTTTCGTAGTTCCCGCCGGTGAAGTCGCCCGGGCGGTTGCCGACGTTCGCGATGATCGTGTAGCCCGCGGCCGCGTACTCCTTGCGGCAGCGCTGTTTCGTGTCGGTCGCGTGCTGCTCGCTGCTCTTGCGGACGCACACCCGGTCGACGGGATAGCCGACGCTCGTCAGAGCCTCCTTCGCATCCGATGCGTCGCTGCGGAAGCTGGCGACGAGCACGCTGACGCCGAGACTTTTGGCGTGCCGGGCGAAGTCGAGGACGTCCTGAGTGGCGTGGCCAGGACGGTAGTGGGTTTCGAGGGCGGTGTTGTCGATGTCGGTCACGATGGCGAGCTTCGAACCGCCCCGGGAAACCCGGGTGTCGAGGTAGCCGGTCCCGCCGGCCATGGCGTGGTGGACGTCGGCGAGCCAGGTCTCGAAGCTCGGCAGCCCGCTCGCCGAGGCGGGCGCGGCGGCTCCCGCGGCGACGGCGACGCAGGCCAGCGCGCATGCCGCGACGCGGGTGACAACAGTGTTCCGCATGGTGTCGTCCTTCGTGATCGGCGGCGATTCGTTGTGCCGCAGCGGTTTTGACGTCGATGATGCTACGAGCGTCGCCTCGTCGGGGTACCCCGCGAAAGTCGTTAACAGTTATTCGGGCCTCGTGCTTCGCGACCGAAACGTGGATCATCGACGCATGCCTGAGACGTCCTTCGCCTGCGCGCTCAGCACCGCCATCAGCCGTGCCGGGCTCAGCCTGCGCCAGCTCCAGCGTGCCCTGGAAGTGCGGGGGACGAAGGTCAGCCTCGCGACTCTGAGCTACTGGGGCAGCGGTCGCAGCCGGCCCGAACGAGACGTGGATTCGGCGCTGGCCGCGTTGGAGGAGGTTCTGCAGCTGCGTGACGGCGAACTGTCCGCGCTGCTCGGCGCCCGCCGCGGCCGGGGCCCGGCGGCACGGTCCACTCAGGACGTACACCGGATGGCAAACGCCTGGGGCGCACCGGTTTCCCTGCGCGACGCGCTGGCCGAATGCGCTGTGCCGCCGGTGCGCGCGGTCACCCGTCACGACACCCTGTACCTCGACCGCGAGGGCGTGAACCAGCGACTGGTCGCGGCCGTGACACTGCTCGCCACCGGGGCTGCCCGCAGTGCCGTCGTGCTGGTGCGAGGTGCTTCCCGTGAGCGGATTCCCGTACTCGGCAGAACGCGCGGCTGTGTCCTTCGCAGCTACCGGGTCGTCGCCGGGCAAGGGCTCGCGTTGATGGAGCTGGAACTGGACCGGCCGCTGCTCGCGGCCGAAACCGGCCGGATCGAGTACGAGGTGCTGTTCGACGACGACGTCCGCAATGACCACTGGTTCCTCCGGACCCACCGCACGGTGCGGGATCTGCGGCTGACGGCGGTGTTCACACCACCGATGACACCGGCCGCGGTCGCCGTCGTGGCACCCGGCCCGCACCGCGGCGTCCGGCGGACCGCGACGGGATTCGCGGCCGCGGCGGGCAACGTCCGCCCGGGGTGTTTCGGGCTTCGCTGGAACTGGCCCGACACCGACGCGGCGACCCCGGCCCGATCGACTGCGGCTGCCGAACGTGGCGCGGCCGGAGCGGATGGGTGAGAATTCATCGATGGTTTCCGAATACGTCCAGAGCGACCAGTTCCGGGGTGCTCGCATCCACCTGTGCGACCTCGCCGGCCTCGAAATCCGCGATTGCGAGGTGAACGGCCTGAAGATCGTCGACTGCTACGGCAGCGACGTCTACCTCGGTGGTTACTTCGAGCGCCTCGTCGTCAACGACGTGGACGTGACCGCCTACGTCGAGGGTGAGCTCGACGCCCGGCACCCGGCACGGGTGCTGGCGCGGGACGCGGCTTCTCCCGAGGACTACCGGGCTGCCTGGGACGCCATCGAGACCGCGTGGAGCTCAACGCTCGACCGGGCGAGACTGCTGCCCGAGGCCAAGCTGCACGAGCAGGTCGACGGCGAGTGGTCATTCGTCGAAACCCAACGTCACCTCCTGTTCGCCTCCGACGCCTGGCTCGGGAACGCCGTGCTCGAAGAGGACGCGCCCTACCACCCGCTCGGCTTCCCGGCCGGAGGGACACCGCCCGAGGCGGCGACGAAGCTCGGCCTCACCCTCAGCGCAGACCCCCAACTCGACGAGGTGCTCGCGTCCAGGCTCGCCCGCATGGCCACGATGCGGCGAGTCGTCGACGGGCTCACCGCTGCCGAGCTCGACCGGGTGTGCGGCCGCAAGCCTGCCGAGATGTATCCCGACCAGGAGTACGTCGTTCGCCGCTGCCTCAAAGTGGTGCTGAAGGAAGAAGCCGAGCACCACCGTTACGCGGTGCGCGATCTGACGGTGCTCGAAGCAGGCCTGTCTGAACGGCACCGTTGACCCGACCATGCTCGACCGGGGCCGTTGCCGACGGCGCACCGGACGCAGCCGGCGGGCCTGCCCGATCCGAACACCGAAGCAGAGAAGATGATCGGCTGCGGGCAGGCGCGGCATCGGCCTCCAGCGGGCCACGCTGAGGATGCCTTCGAGGATGATCGGCGTCGAGGCTGAACCGGGCCACCGCCACGACCTGCTCGCCAGGCACGCCCGCCTGGCCTTTCGTCGTGCTCACGCAGCCTCACCGTGCTCCAGCACCTCCCGCGGCGAGGCCAGTGGTCCGCCTCGACGCGAGCGGAACTCCTGAGCGGCGGCTGAGCTGCAGCAGGCTGAACCCGAACAACGTCACGCCCAGCGGCACGTGCACCACGGTCACGTGCGCGATGCCGAGCACCACCTGCGCCAGCACGAGCCCGAGGAACACCACCGCCGAGACGATCGGCCGGGGTGAGCCTCCGCCCGGGCGCCACGCCAGAACCGCGGCCACGACGTGAACCATCGCCACCACGAACACGGTGTACGCGGCCGCGCTGTGCAGCGAATGCCCGTTCGGTGTGGTCAACAACAGGCCGGCCGTAACCGGCGAGAGAAACACGGCCAAGGTCTGCAGGCCGATCGTGAAACGCAGAAATGTCGCCATACCCGTTCGACGACCCGGCCGAGCCGAACGTGAGGTCGTGACATCTGTCATCCCCCGATCGTGGCGGATCGCATCTCCGCGAAACCCCTTCCAGCGACAAGCTTTTCCCATGACCACGAACGAAGCAGGCCTCAGTTCCCTCCTCCGGACGCTCGGCGTTGAGATCGCCGTGCCGCTGGGCGTCTACTACGGGCTCCACGCCTTCGGGGTGAACGACTTCACCGCGCTCGCCCTCTCCGGCGTGGTCCCGCTCGCCCGCACCCTCTTCGAGTTCGCCCGGCACCGCACCATCAACGGCCTCGCGCTGGTCGTCCTCGTGACCAACGTCGTCGGCATGCTGCTGACCTTCGTCGCCGGGGACGCGCGGCTGATGATCGCCAAGGACTCGATCGGGAGCGGGTTCATCGGGCTGGTCATCCTGGTCTCCGCGTTCACCGCGCAGCCGATCATGACCAAGGCCATGCGCCCGTTCCTCACCCACGGCAAGGCCGATCACGAAGCCGCGTGGGAACGTCTCGAAGGCAACGCGCGGTTCAACACCGTCCTGCGCCGGGCCAGCTTCATCTGGGGCGTCGGGTTCATGCTCGAAAGCGCCGCTCGGGTGATCGGTGCCTTCACCCTGCCCATCTCGACCATGGTGTGGCTGAGCACGGCCCTCTTCGTCGGCTCGTTCGCGGTGATCATGGTGGTCGCCGGCGCCGCGGCCAAGGAAGCCGGTGAACTGGTGGCCCGGGAGGCATCCGCCGAGGTCAGGACGCTCGTCGCCGCTTGACCAGACCTCACTGTCGGTGTACAGGTGTGTACATGTACGGCAAGAAGCAGCACCTGGTCGGCGACCTCGCGGAGCTGATCCGCTCCGGGCGCCTCGCCCACGGCGAGCGCCTCCCCGGCGAGAACCAGCTCGCCCTGCAGTACCAGGTCAGCCGCGGCACCGTCCGCAGCGCGCTCTCCGAACTGCAGCAGCTCGAGCTCATCTCCACCCAGGCCGGCGTCGGCTCGTTCGTCACCTTCGACGGCGTCCAGCTCGACCAGCGGATCGGCTGGGCCCGCGCCCTCGCCGACGCCGGGGCCCCCGTCACCACCGAGCTCCTCGGCATCGAGACCGTCGAAGACCAGGCCCTCGAAGAGGAGTTCGGCGAGAAGACCTACGTCGCCGTGCGGCGGCTGCGGCGGGAGCACCACCGCGGGGTCTCGCTCGAAACCGCCACCGTGCCCGCGGTCGGCCCGCTCGCCGAGCTCCCCGAGACCGGCCTGCGGGACGGCTCCCTGACCAAGACGCTCGAAGCCGCCGGCCGGATCTCCGTCGGCGGTGACCAGTGGATCAGCACCGAACGGCTGGACGCCTGCGGCGCCGAGCTCCTCGGCCGCTCCATCGGCGAGCTGTTCCTGCGGGCCGAGCGCACCTCCGTCGACGTCGAGGGCCGGCTGGTCGAGCACGTGGTCAGCCTGCTGGACCCGGACCGCTTCCAGTTCCACCTCACCTTCGGACACCGGTGAACGCGCGGGACCGGGCGCTCGGCGCGTTCACCGGGCTGGCCGTCGGCGACGCGCTCGGCATGCCGACGCAGTCGATGTCCCGGGCCGCGATCGCCGCCGCCTACGGGCCGGTCACCGGGCTGCTCACCGCCGTCGCCGAGCAGCCGGTCGCGCCGCTGATGCCCGCCGGCTCGGTCACCGACGACACCGAGCAGGCCGTGCTGCTGGCGCAGCTGCTCATCGACGGCCGCGGCACCGTCGAACCGCACGTGTTCGCCGACGCGCTGCTCATCTGGGAAGCCGACATGGTCCGCCGCGGCTCCGCGGACCTGCTCGGCCCGTCGACCAAACGCGCGCTTTCCCGCCTGCAGGACGGTGTTCCGGCCGACGAAGCCGGGCGCACCGGCACCACCAACGGCGCCGCCATGCGGGTCACGCCGGTCGGCATCGCGACCCCCTCGGACGACCTGCACCGCCTGGTCGACGCCGTGGTCGCGACCGCGCGCGTCACGCACAACACCAGCCTGGGCATCGCGGCCGCCGCCGCGGTCGCCGCCGCCGTCTCGGCCGGGGTGGACGGCGCCGACCCGGCCGAAGCGCTCGACGCGGGTGAGCGCGCCGCCGTGGTCGGCGGGGAACGCGGGCACTGGGCGCCGGGCGGGGAGATCGCCGCGCGGATCCGCTGGGCGCGCGGCTGGGTGCGGGGCATGGCGCCGGCCGCCGTCGCCGACGCGGTCGCCCGGGTGATCGGCACGTCGGTCGCGTCGCAGGAGTCCGTCGTGGCCGCGTTCGCGCTGGCCGAGGCCATGGGTGACGACCCGCCGGCGGCGCTGCGCCTGGCCGCCGGGCTCGGCGGTGACACCGACACCGTCGCGGCGATCTGCGGGGCAATGCTCGGCGCCACACGCGGCGTCGGCGCGTTCCGCCCGGACGTCGTCGAGACCGTGCTTTCCGTGAACCGGCTCGAGTTCGGGCCGCTCGTCGACGAGCTCCTGCGGCTGCGCCGGCGATGACCGGGCGGCTGGTGCACACCGGGCAGGTCGTCCTCGACCTGGTGATGGTGGTGCCGGCCCTGCCGCCGCCGGGCGGCGACGTGCTGGCGTCCTCGACGAACTTGTTGCCAGGCGGCGGTTTCAACGTCATGGCCGCGGCCGCGCGGTCCGGCGCCCGCGTGCTCTACGCGGGCAGCCACGGTGTCGGTGGCCTCGGCGACCTAGCCCGGACCGCGCTGGCCGCCGAGGGGGTCGAACTCGCCCACGAGCCGACGCCGGACCTGGACACCGGCGTGGTCGTCGCGCTGGTCGACCCGACCGGCGAACGCACCTTCGCGACCGGCACCGGCGCCGAGGGACGGCTGAAGGCGCTCGACGATGTCGTCCCAAAGGATGACGACATCGTGTACGTGACCGGCTACAGTCTGTTGCATAAGACCAACCGTGCGGCGCTTCTCGACTGGCTGCCCCGGTTTCCCGGCACGCGGATCCTGTTCGATCCCGGCCCCCTCGTCAGCGACATCACCCCTGGAGACCTCCATGCCTTACTGTCCACAATAGACATACTGAGCTGCAACGCGCGCGAAGCCGCCGTGCTCGGCGAGCTTCCGCCGGTCGCCGTCGTCCGCGACGGCGCGAAGGGCTGCCGGGTCCACGAGCACGGCCGGACCACCGAGGTCCCGGGCTTCGCGGTCGACGCCGTCGACACCAACGGCGCGGGCGACACGCACTGCGGCGTTCTGGCCGCTGAGCTGCTCCGCGGCAGTACCCTCCTCGACGCCGCCGTGCGCGCGAACGCGGCGGCCGCGCTCTCGGTGACCCGCCGCGGCCCGGCGACCGCACCGGACCGCGCGACGATCGACCACCTACTGACCAGGGACGGGTCATGACCGGTACCGAACGCAAGCTCAAGGTGGAGACCAACGGCCTCGACGTGATCACCGACGCCGAGCGCCGCGGCACGCCGCGGCAGCTGTTCTGGCCGTGGTTCGGCGCGAACGTGTCGGTGCTGGGGCTGAGCTACGGCTCGTTCACGCTCGGCTTCGGCATCTCGTTCTGGCAGGCGCTGGTCGCGGGTGTGGTCGGCATCCTGTTCTCGTTCCTGCTGTGCGGGTTCATCGCGATCGCGGGCAAACGCGGGTCGGCGCCGACGATGCTGCTCTCGCGCGCGGCCTTCGGCGTCCGCGGCAACCGGCTGCCGTCCGCGATCTCGTGGCTGCTCACGGTCGGCTGGGAAACCGTGCTGACCGCGCTTGCGACACTGGCGACGTCGACGGTGTTCGAACGCCTCGGCTGGGGCGGCGGCACGGCGACGAAGGTGGTGGCGCTGGTCGTGGTCGCCGCGCTGACCGTCGCCGCCGGCGTGCTCGGGTTCGACGCGATCATGAAGCTGCAGACGTGGATCACCTGGATCACCGGCGTGCTCACGGTGGTCTACGTGGTCCTCGTGGTGGGCGACATCCACTGGGACGCGGTGAGCGCGCTGCCGTCCGGGTCGGCGCAGCAGTGGGTCGGCGCGCTGGTGTTCCTGATGACCGGCTTCGGCCTCGGCTGGGTCAACGCGGCGGCGGACTACTCGCGGTACCTGCCGCGCTCGTCGTCCGGGCGCGGCGTGGTCGGCTGGACGACCTTCGGCGCGTCGGTGGCGCCGCTGGTGCTGCTGGTGTTCGGGCTGCTGCTGGCCGGGTCGTCACCCTCGCTCAACGACGCGATCGCGAAGGACCCGATCGGCGCGCTGACGACGTTGCTGCCGCTGTGGTTCCTAGTGCCGTTCGCGATCGTCGCGGTGCTCGGCCTGGTCGGCGGCGCGGTGCTGGACATCTATTCGTCCGGGCTGGCGCTGCTGTCGGCGGGCCTACGCGTGCCGCGCCCGGTCGCGGCGCTGGTCGACGGTGTGCTGATGATCCTCGGCACGGTCTACATCGTGTTCTTCGGCGGCGAGTTCCTCGGCCAGTTCCAGGGGTTCCTGGTGACGCTGGGCGTGCCGGTGGCGGCGTGGTGCGGCGTGATGCTCGCGGACGTCCTGCTGCGGCGCCGCGACTACGCCGAGCGGGAGCTGTTCGACCAGACCGGCCGCTACGGCGACGTCCGCGTCGGGCCGATCACCGTGGTGCTCGTGGCGACGGCGCTCGGCTGGGGCCTGGTGACGAACACGTCGGCGGACTGGCTGAAGTGGCAGGGTTACCTGCTGGAGCCGTTCGGCCTCGGCGGCCGTGACGGCTCGTGGGCGTTCGCGAACCTCGGCGTGCTGCTGGCACTGGCCCTGGGTTTCTTGGCGACTTTGCTTACCCGGCAAGGCATCCGGGCACAGGAGGCCGTGTGAGATCGGTACTGGCGGTCATCGACCTGCAGAACGTGTTCGCGGACCAGGCGAGCCCGTGGTTCACACCGCGGTTCGCCGAGGTGGTCCCCCCGATCCAGCGCCTGGTGACGGCTTTCGGCGACAACGTGGTGTTCACGCGGTTCGTCGCACCCACGCGTCCGGAAGGAGCGTGGAAGCAGTACTACGAGCGGTGGCCGTTCGCCTTGCAGCCACCGGATTCACGGCTGTACCAGGTGGTGGCGGGATTCCAGCCGTCGTCCACAGTGGACGCAACGACGTTCGGCAAATGGACCCCGCGGATGGCGACCCGAGTGGGTGGGTCCCGGCTGGTGCTGGCCGGGGTGTCGACGGACTGCTGCGTGCTGTCGACAGCATTGGCGGCGGCGGACGCGGGCGTGTCCGTGACGGTGGTTTCGGACGCATGCGCGGGTGTCGACGACGAGAGCCACATGAAGGCGTTGGACATCATGCGGCTGTACGGACCTCTGGTGACGGTGGCCACAACGGAGGAGGTGCTCGGCTAGGCTGGGCTCGGTGAGCCTCGAAGCCTCGGCGATCGCGTTGACAACTGCGGTGGTGAAAGCCGCCGCGAAGATCTGGCTCGGCGACCGCCCGAGCGCCGCCGACGCCTCGGCCAAGGTGTTCGACCTGCTGGAGAAGCAGGTCACCGGCCTCAACGACCGCCGCAAGCTCCGGCTGCTGTTCACCAACCTCGAGTCCCGGGTCGCGGACCGGCTGCTGCCGTTCATCGACGTCGAGTTCCGCGCCCTGCCCGAGAACGAGCGGGCCGCCGCGGTGGAAGCGGCCCGCGAGACGATGGACAGCGCCGCGTTGACGGACGACGACCTGTTCGCATCCGACCTCGACGCGGCCTACCTGTACCGCTACCTGCTGCGCACGGTCCCCGACGTCACAACACTGCTGTCGAGGGACGCCGTCGAGCTGTACCAACGGGTCCTGCGGGAGTGCTGCGCGTACCTGGTCCAGGTGACGAGCACGTTGCCACGCTTCCAGCCCGGCGCGCTGGTCGAGGTGCTCCGCCGGGAGACAGAGATCCTCGAGACGGTCCGCACCGTGCTGGCCGCGCTGCCCGAGCGCCGCCACCCGGACGACTTCGCGGCGGACTTCCGCCGCCAGGTGGTCACGGCGCTGGACCGCATGGCCCTGTTCGGGGCCGGCCTGTCCGACGCGACCCGGCTCTACCCGCTGTCGGTCGCTTACTTGAGCCTGAGCGTCAGCTCGGAAGGCAACGTCGCGGCCGGCGACCGGATCGAGCAGGTCCTGCCACGGACGTCGAGGATCCTGCTGCGGGGCGAGGCCGGCTCCGGCAAGACGACGCTGCTGCAGTGGCTGGCGGTGCAGTGCGCGAGCCGCCGGCTGGGCGACATCGAAGGCTGGGACGGCCTGGAGCCGTTTCTCCTGCGGCTCCGCCGGTTCAGCCAGGCCGCGTTGCCCACCCCCGAGCGGTTCCTGGACGAGATCGGCCGGCACATCGCCGACGAGATGCCGCCCCATTGGGTGCACCAGCGGCTGCGGCTGGGCCGGGCCGTTGTCCTCGTGGACGGCATCGACGAGCTGCCCGAGAACCGCCGCGAAGAGGTCCGGGCCTGGCTCGGCGAGCTGATCAGCGCGTTCCCGCGGGCCCGGTACGTGGTGACGACCCGCCCGGCGGCGGTCGACCCGAACTGGCTGGCCACCGGGAACTTCACCGAGGTCCGCCTGCAGCCGATGACCCCGCGCGACGTCCGGACGTTCGTAGCGCGCTGGCACCGGGCGATGCCCGCCCTCGAAGGCCGCGGCGACGCGCTGGTCGCCGCGATCGGCGCGCGGAGTGCGTTGCGCCGGCTCGCCGAGAACCCGTTGCTGTGCGCGTTGCTCTGCGCCCTGCACCACGAGGGGAACGGGCAGCTGCCGGACAACCGGATGGAGCTGTACGACGTCGCGCTGCGCATGCTGCTCGACAGCCGCGACCTCGAGCGCCACGTCGAGCTGGATGTCCGGCTGTCCTTGACGGACAAGCTCCTGCTGCTGCGCCACCTCGCGTACTGGCTGGTCCGCAACGGCTACAGCGACATCTCGGCGGCGGACGCGGAGGCCCGGATCGCGGCGAAGCTGACGTCGATGGGCCAGATCGCGGCCACCCCGCACCAGGTGTTCCGCCACCTCCTCGACCGCGGCGGTGTGCTGCGCGAACCGGTGGTGGGCCGGATCGACTTCGTCCACCGCACGTTCGGGGAGTACCTCGCGGCCAAAGCGGCGGTCGAGGAGGACGACATCGGGGCGCTGGCGGCGAACGCCCACCTGGACGAATGGCGCGAGGTCGTCGTGCTGCCGCGGGCCACGCCCACCCGGCCCAACGCGAACGGCTGATCGAAGGGATTCTCGAGTCGACCGACCCGAACGCCGACCTGATCGCGCTGGCCTGCCTGGAGACGTCCCCCGAGCTGCCCGGGCGGTTGCGCACCGAGATCGAGCAGCGGACGGCGTCACGGATCCCGCCCGAGAACTTCGAAGTCGCCGAATCCCTGGCGATCGCCGGCGAGTTCGTGCTGGACCTCCTCGCGGCCCGCGAGCCGCGGGAGCCGCTGACCGTGGCGTCGACGGTCCGCGCCGCGGCGCTGATCGGCGGCGCGGGCGCGCTCGAGCTGATCACCCGCCACCGCGGGAACGCTCACCGGGCCGTGACGCCCGAGCTGATCATGGCGCGGGAGCGGTTCGACCCGGCCGAATACGCGGAGCGCGTCCTCGCCGACGTCGAGCTGCCGGACCGGCAGCTGGAGGTGTCGGACCCCGCGATGCTCGCCGGCCTGCCTCACCTACGCCACCTCGAACGGCTCACTTGCCGCTTCGCCGAAGGCTACGACGACCTGGACGGGTACGACTTCCGGTTGCTGGCGGGCGCGTCGCTGCGCCACCTCACCCTCACCGGGAAGCTCCCGGCCCGGTCGACCGACCTCGGCCCGCTCGCGGACGTCCCCACGCTCCGCGAAATCGACGCCGAGGTGCAGACCCACGGGTGGGGCCGGTTGGGCGAACTGCCGGACCTGACGTCCCTGAACCTGAGGTGGATCGACGACGTGCGCCGGCTCGACGAGCTCGCGTCCGCGGTGCGCCTGCCGTCGTTGCAGCTGCATCGGGTTCCCCGGCTCGAAACCCTGTCCCCGCTGTCGTTCTTGGAGCGGCCGCGAAGCCTGCGGTTCGTCAACTGCCCCGCGTTGCGCGACATCTCCACCCTCACGAACTGGGCCCACAGCCTGAACGAGCTCAGGCTCGAGCTCTGTCCCGAAGTGGACCTGACTCCCTTGGCGGCGTTGACCGAACTGGGCTCGCTCTGGCTGCTGGACATCCCGACCATGGACCTGAGCCCGCTCGCCGGGCTCAGGGGGTTGAAGAAGCTCTGGCTCGGCAACAGTTACGGCGACGACGTCGACCTGCGGCCGCTGGCCGGGACCTCCGGTCTGAAGGTGTGCGTCGGCAAGAACACCCGGCTCGTCGGCGAACACCTCCTCGGACCACGGTGCCGCATCGAACGGTTCTGACCGGCCACCACCCGTTCAACCGCGCGAAGTAGATTCGAGCGCGTGATCGACCACATCAGCATCCCCACCGAGGCCGGTTCCTTCGACGCCATCGCCGCCGGGCCCGAAGACGGGCGGCCCGTGCTGTTGCTGCACGGTTTTCCCGAAGCCGCGACCGAATGGGAGCACCAGGTCGCCACCCTCGGGGTGCTCGGGTACCGGGCCGTCGCGCCCGATCAGCGGGGTTATTCGCCTGACGTGCGGCCCGAAGCGGCCTCCGACTACTCGATCGACCACCTCGTCGGGGACGTCGTCGCCGTCGCCGAACAGCTCGGGTGGGAGCAGTTCGACCTCGTCGGCCACGACTGGGGTGGCGCTGTCGCCTGGTGGACCGCCGACATGCACCCCGAACGGCTGCGCAGCCTCACCGTCGTCTCGACGCCGCATCCCGGCGCGCTCGCCGATGCCATGAAGAACGACGAAGACCAGTACCTGCGGACGCAGTACATGACCGAGTGGCGGCAGACGCGCGTCACCGAGCGGCGGATGCTCGAGAACGACGCCCGCGCGCTGCGGGACATGTTCGAGCGGCGCATCTCGCCGAGCAAGGTCGACGACTACGTGCGGCGGCTGTCCGAGCCGGGCGCGCTCACCGCCGCGCTCAACTGGTACCGCGCCGGGCGGCCGGGCGGGAAGATCGGGCCGATCTCCGTGCCGACGCTCTACATCTGGAGCACCGAAGACGTCTCGTTCGGCTCGACCGCCGCCCTCGACACCGCGAACCGGGTCACCGGGCCCTACCGCTTCGAAATGCTCGAAGACGTCACGCACTGGGTGCCGGAAGAGGCGCCGGAAGCCGTCACCTCGCTGATCGTCGAGCACCTCGACGCGCGGTGACGGCCCGTCACCCGGGCGGGCGGACCGCCGGTAACCCACCCGCCTTGCGGTACGAGGCGCTCGGGCCCGTCGTGTTCACTGGGCGCGTGGATACCGCGACCGAACCCGAAACCGAGCAGGTCGTCTTCGTCACCGAGGACGGCGTGCCCACCGGCGAGACCGGCCCGAAGCTCGCCAGCCACCACGAGCACACCCGGTTGCACCTGGCCTTCTCGTGTTACGTCCTGCGTCGCAGCGACAACGCGCTGTTGATCACGCAGCGCGCGCTGCACAAGAAGGTCTGGCCGGGGGTCTGGACCAACAGCGTCTGCGGCCACCCCGCGCCCGGCGAGTCGCTCGAGGACGCCGTCGGCCGTCGCGCCGGTTACGAGCTCGGGCTGCCGTCGCTGTCCGGGCTGCACTGCGTGCTGCCGAAGTACCGGTACCGGACGCCGCCGTTCGAGGGGATCGTCGAGAACGAGTTCTGCCCGGTGTTCGCCGCCTGGGCCGACGCCGAGCCCGAGCCCAACCCGGCCGAGGTCGGCGACTGGCGCTGGGTCGCCTGGAGCGACTACCAGCAGTTGCTGACCGACAAAACGGCTAATGTGAGTTACTGGGCCAAGGACCAGTATTCCCAGCTCAAGGGCCTTGAGCCCTTCGTCGGACTCTGAGCGCGCAACTCCTCAGAGTAACCATCGTCGTCCCGTTGAGCTAAATTCGCCTTTCGGCCGGACCGACACCTCAAGCGCGGTCTCCACTGCGACGACAACCAATGCGTGGTGGAGGTGGGCATGGTCGCCGAGGACGACGGCGCGCTGCGCCGGAGCCCGCGGGCGCCGGACCTGCTCCGGCTCCACGAGGCCATCGCCGGCCTGTTCGCCACCCAGGGCGACTGGCGCCGCGCCTACCAGCACCTTCGCTCCGCGCTGGACATCGCGCGCGACGGCAGCCTGCGGGACGCGCTGACGTCGAGCTACAACCGCCGTTACCTCGACGAGCGGTTGTACGGACCGTTCGCCGACCGCCAGACGGCCCGGCCGCGGCCGCCGCTGGGCCTCGCGCTCATCGATCTCGACCGCTTCAAGCGCGTGAACGACACGTACGGTCACCTCGTCGGCGACCGCGTCCTCCGCCGGGTGGCCGACCTCCTCCAGGAGGAGCTGCCGCCGGACGGTTTCTGCGCCCGCTACGGCGGCGAGGAGTTCGTGCTGTGGCTGCCGGGGGTCGACGCCGGGCAGGCGGTGCGCATCGTCGACGCCGCCCGGCTGCGGGTCGCCCGTCACCCCTGGTCAGAACTCCAGCCGGGACTGAACGTCACCATCAGCGCCGGACTGGCGCACGCGGGCGCGCCGACGTCACCCGAGCGGCAGCTGCGCAGCGCGGACTCCCTGCTTTATGCGGCGAAACGTGCGGGCCGGAACAAAGTCGCCTATCACGACGCGCAAAGCACGCAGTTAATAACACACTCTGAGTAACGTAAACGCGGCATTACTCCGGATTGCCGATGCCGGCCTTCACCCGTTTGTCGACGCCCAGCGGCCGTTCGTCGACTCAAGGTGAAGAAAATTCCGGGAGGGTGTCGTCACGAACGGGGGGTATCCGTACGATAACGAAAACCGCCGGGGGAACGATCACCTCCTGCGGGGGAAGACGGCCAACCAGAGCCCAACCCCTCGACCGTGCGAAAGGAGACCGAGTGCCGGACGAGCACGACAGCCCGGGAACCGGTCGCCGCACCGATGGTCCCGCGCGTCCCCGCACCGGCAGACGCCGGTCGATGGAGGACCAGGGCGGGCTCAGCGTTTCGGACGTCGTCGCGAAGACCACCGGGGTTCGCCCCGTGCCCCCTGACCAGCCGGGACGCCGGGCGGCGGAGCCCGCTCCGCAGCCGCCGCGCACGCCGCGACAGGCCCCTGCGGAGAACTCAGTACCCACGGACGCGACACGTCAACCGCGCCCGCCCCGCCCCCGCCAGCCCCGCCGCACGACGGCGGCGGCCCCCCAGCCGGAGGCCCCCCTCCAGCGCCGCCCGCCGGCGGCCAACCCGGGCCCGCAGCAGACCTCGGCGGCACCCCAGCCCCCACGCCGAATGCGCCGCCCGGCGCCTGAAGGCACAGAGGGGACGGCTCCTCGCCGCCCTGGTGCGGCTGCTGAGGAGGCGGAGCAGCCTCGACGTGCAGCTCCGGCTGATGGTCGCGCGACGGCCAGGCCCGCGCCTCGTCGCGCTGCGGCTGCTGAGAGTGCCGGTTCGCCGGGCGAGGGCGCTGGTCCTCGACGTGCGGGTGGTCCGGATGGAGCTGCGCCTCGTCGGGCCGCCGAAGGTGCTGGCTCGCAGGCCGAAGCTGGTCCTCGCCGGGCCGCACCTGACAGCCCGCCGGGCCGCGGCCTGGCCGAGGGCACTGGTCCCCGCCGGGCAGCCGGTCCCGATGGGTCCGCACCTCGCCGCGCTGCCGAAAGCTCGGCCTCCCAGGCCGAGGGCACCGGTCCCCGCCGCGCAGCCGGTCCCGATGGACCCGCGGCTCGCCGCGCCGCCGCTGAAAGCGCCGGTTCCTCGGCCGAAGGCACCGGCCCGCGCCGGGTCGCACCTCGCCGTGCCCCCGCCGATGGGCCTCGCCGCCCGGGCGCGGCCTCCGAAGGCGCTGCTCCCCGCCGTCCGGGCGCTCCCGAGAGCGAGTCGCAGCGACCCGACGGGCCCGCGCCGCGCCGCGCCGCCGCCGCCGCAACATCCGCGGCCGCCGCCGAGGCAGCCGCCGTGTCCCCGGACGCGCCGACCAAACGACCGGCGAACGCCGTCCCACCTCGGTCTGCTCTCGATCCGCTGACCATGACCGACGAGATGGAAGCGATCGACGAGGCGACCCAGTACCGCCGCAAGATCGACCACACCCTCGCCCGGTTCTCGGCCGCGCACGACGAGATGGAAGCCGAAGAAGCGAAGCGGCGCGAACGCCGTGAGCGTCTCTCGCCGGCTTCGCTGATCGAGAGCACTCGCACGGCGCTTCAGCGCGTCGTCACCACTGCCCCTTCTCCGGAAGAAGAGGCCGAGCAGGCCGCGCAGACCCGGCTCCAGGAGAAGAAGCAGCGGAAGATCGAGCGCTCGATCCGGTTCGGCCGGATCGCCGCCGCCGTGATCGCGGGGCTCGTTTTCCTCGGGATCGGCGGTGCGTGGGGCGCGCAGACCTACTTCGACGCCAAGTTCACCCAGATCTCCGCGCTCGACGAGAACTCCTCCGACATCCAGGACGCCGCCGGCCAGGCGAACGACGAGAACTTCCTCATGGTGGGCTCCGACACCCGGGACGGCGCGGCCGCCGAGGAAGGGGTCGGCACCGCCGACAGCACTCCCGGTGCCCGCAGTGACACCGTGATGGTCGCCCACATCCCGGCGGACCGGCAGCGGGTGGTCGTCACGTCGTTCCCGCGCGACCTCGAGATCAACCGGCCCGACTGCCAGCGCTGGGACCCCGCGCAGAACAAGAACACCGACGAAAAGGTCCCCGGGCAGAAGATCGCCAAGCTCAACACCGCGTACGCGGTCGGCGGCCCGTCGTGCGTGACCAAGGTCATCCAGCAGATCACCGGCCTGCGGATCAACCACTTCGTCGGCATCGACTTCAACGGCTTCAAGGAGATGGTCGACGCCGTGCACGGTGTCACCATCCACAACGAGATCCCGATCGACGACACCATCCTCGGCAAGGTGCTGCTGGAGACCGGCGACGTCACGATCTCCGGCGACCAGGCGCTGAACTTCGTGCGCGCCCGGCACGTCAAGGGCGACCCGACGTCCGACTACGGCCGGATCAAGCGGCAGCAGGAGTTCATCGGCGCGCTGCTGAAGAAGGTCATGTCGTCGGACGTCGTGCTCGACCCCGGCAAGCTCAGCGACTTCATCACGGCCTTCGCGAAGGCCACCTTCGGCGACAACCTCGGTGTCAAGCAGATGATGACGCTGGCGCAGTCCATGAAGGGCCTCGACCAGTCGAAGATCACCTTCCTCACCGTGCCGACGACCGGGGAGTCCAACAACCGCGGCAACGAGGTCCTCGTCCGCAGCAAGACGAAGGCCCTCTTCGACGCGCTGCGCAACAACACCCCGCTGCCCGACCCGAACGCCCCGATCCCGGCGAGCGAGCAGGCTCCGCCGACGAGCACGTCGAAGTCGTCGTCCAAGACCACCTCCAAGACGACGACCAGCAAGAAGACGAGCAGCACGGGCTGACCCGCGAGGATCGTTAGTCCGGGTTCACGTGCGGTTCACCCGGCGATGCGGTGTTTGGTCACGGTTGCCCGTAGGGTTGGGCCATGCGTGAGGCTTACCATGTCGAACTCGAACAGCTCGCCGACAACCTGGCCGCGATGTCGGTCCAGGTCGCCGACGCCATGGAGCGTGCCACGCGGGCACTGCTGGAGACCGACCTCAGTCTCGCCGAACAGGTGATCAGCGACGACGCCAAGGTCGACGACGCCCGCTCCCTCTGCGAGGAGCAGGCGTACGCGCTGCTCGCCCTGCAGGCGCCCGTGGCGACCGATCTCCGCACCGTGCTGGCGGCGATCCACGCCGCGGAAAGCCTCGAGCGGATGGGCGACCTGGCCCTCCACGTGGCGAAGGCCGCGCGGCGGCGCCACCCCGAGCCCGTGCTGCCCGAGGCGGTGCGCGGGTACTTCGCCGAGATGGGCGAGGTCGCGGTGAAGCTGGCCCGGCAGACCGAGCAGGTCATCAAGTCGAAGGACGTCGAAGCGGCGAAGACGCTCGAGTCCGAAGACGACCAGGTGGACGACATCCACCGCCACCTCTTCACCGTCCTGATGGACCGCGACTGGCCGCACGGCGTGGCCGCGGCGGTCGACGTCACGCTGCTCGGCCGCTTCTACGAGCGCTACGCCGACCACGCGGTGTCGGTCGCCAAGCGGATGATCTTCGTGGTCACCGGCCGGATGCCGGGCTACGGCACCGACGACGACATCTGAGCACTGCGCGAAAAGCCCCTGGCCGTCCGGCCGGGGGCTTTTTTGCGTGCCGGCCGATTAGGGTATCGGCCATGCGCACCGTAATCGCCTATGTCAACGTCACCCTCGACGGCCACCTGGCCGGCCCGGCGGGCGAGCTGGACTGGATGCTGCCCGATCCCGAGCTGAACATCGCCCTGTCGAACGAGATGCGGTCTCGCTGCGACACGATCCTGACGGGCCGGAACTTCCACCACGGCATCGAGCAGAACTTCAGAGCCCAGGCGACAGACCCGGCGAGCCCAGCCGAGCTGGCCGACTTCGCCACGTGGATGATCTCGACCCCGCAGGTGGTCTTCTCACGCTCTTCGGCCGAGGTGGCCGCTCCCCACCGCCTCGCCGGGCCCGACCTCGCAGCGGAGTTGGCCGAGCTGAAGGCGGTGCCGGGCAAGGACATGGTGCTCTTCGGCGGGGTCTCGATCGTGCAGGAATTCGTCCGGGCCGGACTGGTCGACGAGTACTGGATCAAGCTCTACCCGACGGCGATCGGCGCGGGACAACCGCTTTTCCAGGACCGGCGGACAGAACTCACTCTCACGGAAAGCAAAGCCTGGGATTCGGGAATCCTGACCCTGCGCTATCTCCCGGCGACCTGATCCACAAAGGACGAACAAAAAGAAGAAGGCCTTTCTCGCCGACCCCGAGCACCGGCGAGAAAGGCCTTCGACCACAACGACGACTCAGCCGAAACGGCCGGAAATGTAGTCTTCCGTAGCCTTTTCGTCCGGGTTGGAGAAGATCTTCTCCGTGTCGTTGAGCTCGACCAGACGTCCCGGCTGGCCCACCCCGGCCAGGTTGAAGAACGCCGTCTGGTCGGAAACCCGGGCCGCCTGCTGCATGTTGTGCGTGACGATGACGATCGTGTAGTCCTTCTTCAGCTCCCCGATCAGGTCCTCGATCGCCAGCGTCGAAATGGGGTCCAGGGCCGAGCACGGCTCGTCCATCAGCAGGACGTCCGGCTGGACCGCGATCGCGCGGGCGATGCACAGCCGCTGCTGCTGGCCGCCCGAAAGACCGCCGCCCGGCTTGTTGAGGCGGTCCTTGACCTCGTTCCAGAGGTTCGCGCCGCGCAGGGCGCGCTCGGCGATTTCGTCGAGCGTCTTCTTGCCCTTGGTGCCACCGAGCTTCAGGCCCGCGACGACGTTGTCCTTGATGGACATCGTCGGGAACGGGTTGGGGCGCTGGAACACCATGCCGATCGTGCGGCGCACCTGCACCGGGTCGACCGACGACGCGTAGATGTTCTCGCCGTCCAGCAGGACGTCACCCTCGACGCGGGCGCCGGGGATGACCTCGTGCATGCGGTTCAGCGTGCGCAGCACCGTCGACTTGCCGCAGCCGGACGGGCCGATGAACGCGGTGACGTTGCGGGGCGGCACGGCAAGGGTGACACCGTCGACGGCGTGGAACTTGCCGTAGTAGATGTCCACGTCCTTGACGTCGATTCGCTTGGCCATGGCTTACAGCTCACTTCTTCTTCGGGGCGACAAGGCGCGCGAACACGGTGGCGAGAAGGTTGACGATCGCGATGATGAGCACCAGCGTCAGCGCCGCACCCCAGATCCGGTCGAAGCCGACCGAGCCGGGGTCCATCGAGTTGGTGACGCGCTCGTTGTTCATCACCAGGGGCAGCGCGGCCTGCTCGCCGCTGAAGATGTCCCAGTTGACGTAGGCCGAGTAGCCGACGAGCACCAGCAGCGGCGCCGTCTCACCCATCACGCGGGCCAGCGCCATCATGATGCCGCCGATGATGCCGGACAGGGCCGTCGGCAGCACGACCTTCATGATCGTCTTCCACTTCGGCACACCCAGCGCGTACGACGCCTCGCGCAGGTCGTCCGGGACGATCCGCAGCATCTCCTCCGACGACCGGACGACCACCGGGATCATCAGCAACACCAGGGCCAGCGAGACGGCGAAACCGCTGCGCGGCAGGCCGAGCGTGGTGATCCAGAGCGCGTAGATGAACAGCGCGGCGACGATCGACGGGACACCGGAGAGGATGTCCACCATGAACGTGGTGGCCTTGGCGAGCTTGCCGCGGCCGTACTCCACCAGGTAGATCGCGACCAGCATGCCGATCGGCACCGCGATGATCGCGCAGACGAGGCCCTGCAGCAGGCTGCCGATGATGGCGTGCAGCACACCGCCGCCGACCTCGTCGGACAGCACGTCACCGAAGTCCTGGGTCCACCAGTTGCTGTACGGCAGCCGCTTGATGCCGTTCGCGACCACCGTGTAGAGCACCCACACCAGCGGGACGACGGCAACCAGGAACGACAGCCACACCAACGTGGTCGCGACCACGTTCTTGATCTTGCGGGCCGCGCTGACCTGCTGGAACGCGGGCGTCGCGGCCGGGGCCTCGAGGGTCGACGTGGACATGCTCAGTCCCCCTTCTTGGCGATGATGGACCGGGCGGCGAAGTTCACGACGAACGTCAGCACGAACAGGACCAGGCCGGCCGCGATGTACGCGCCGGCGGAGACCTCGTTGTTGAACTCGCTGTAGTTCGCGGCGATCTTCGACGCGAACGTCGACCCGCCGTCGAAGAGGCTCCAGTCGAAGTTGCGGCCCTGCGGGATGAGCAGGATGACGGCGAGCGCGATCGTCTCGCCCAGCGCGCGGCCGAGGCCGAGCATGGACGCGCCGACGTAGCCGGCCTTGCCGAACGGCAGCACCGTCGTCCGGATGACCTCCCAGCGCGTGGCGCCGAGGGCCAGCGCGCCCTCGATGTGCGGGACCGGCGTGCGCTCGAACACCTCGCGCGAAAGCGACGTGATGATCGGCAGGATCATCACGGCCAGCACGATGCCGGCGGTGAAGATCGTGCCGCGCACGCTCGGCGCGACGTTGCCGGGCGCCAGCAGCGGGAACCACGAGAAGGTGTCGTTGATCCACTGCGAGAACGGCTCGATCGCCGGGGCGAACACGAGGATGCCCCAGAGGCCGAAGATGATCGACGGCACCGCGGCGAGCAGGTCGACGATGTAGGCGAACGGCCGGGCCAGGCGCGGCGGCGCGTACTGCGTCAGGAACAGCGCGATGCCGAGGGAGACCGGCATCGCGATGACCAGCGCCACGAGCGACGTCGCCACCGTGACCTCGAGGAGGTCGAGGATGCCGAACGACATGTTCGCGGGGTCGCTGGTCGACCAGCCGTGGTTGGTGAGGAAGTTGGCCTTGTTGGCCTGCAGCGCCGGGATCGCCTGGATGAGCAGGAAGAGCCCGATCACGCCGATCAGGACGACGACGAAGATCCCGGCCCCGGTGGTCAGGTTCTGGAAGATGCGGTCACCGGGACGCACCTTCTTCGGTTTCTCACGCGCGGGCGGTTCTTTCTCCGCCGGCGGGGCTGCTTGCTCCGAAATCGGGACCTCCGGGGGCGTGGTGGCGGACGACGAACGCCCACCGGGGTCGCCGGTGGGCGTTCGCGTCGAGGATGACTCGCTCATCGACTAGTTTGTCCAGCCTGTTTCAACTCGGGGAGCGGCCGTGGGGACCAGGTCAGGAAATCGCCTTGATGGAGTCCAGGACCTTGGTCTGCAGCGACTGCGGGATCGGCACATAACCCTTGGCGGACAGCGGCTGCTGGCCGTCGGTGGCCGACACCGTCAGGAACGCCTTGACAGCCTTCGCCACGTTCGGGTCCGCGTACTTCGAGCAGACGATCTCGTAGGTCGTCAGCAGCAGCGGGTAGGCGCCCGGGGTGTTGCTGGAGTAGATGCCGTTGAGGTCGAGCGCCAGGTCCTTCGAGCCGTCCTTGAGGAACTTGGCCGCGTCCAGGGACTTCGCCACGTTCGCCGCGTTGAGCTCGACACCGCCGGAGCCGCTGTCGATCAGGGCCGGCGTGATGCCGTCCTTGGCGAACGCGCCCTCGACGTAGGTGATCGCGCCGTCGGCGGCCTTCACCGCGCTGGCCACACCGTTGGACTTCTCCGCGCCGTTGCCGACGCCGCCCTTGAACGCCTTGCCGTCACCCTGGGTCCAGGCGCCCTTGGAGGCGGCCTTCAGGTACTTCTGGAAGTTGTCCGTGGTGCCCGACTCGTCGGAGCGGGAGACGACCTGGATGGCCTTGTCCGGCAGGGTCAGGCTCTCGTTGCCCTTGACCGCCTTGATGGCCGGGTCGTTCCAGTTCTTGATGCCGCCGTTGAAGATCTTGGCGATGACCTCGGGGGTCAGGACCAGCTTGTCGACACCGGAGAGCTTGTAGGCGACCGCGACCGGGCCGACGACGAGCGGGATGTTCCAGGCGTCGCTCGCGCAGCGCTTGTTGGCCGCGGCGAGGTCCGCGTCCTTGATCGGCGAGTCCGAGCCGCCGAAGTCGACCTGGTTGGCGTTGAACTGCTTCACGCCGGCGCCCGAACCACTCGGGTTGTAGTTGACCTGCTGGCCGGCGCACTTCTTGGTGTACTGCTGCGTGAAGATTTGGATGGCGTTGGCCTGCGCCGACGAACCTTCCGCGGACAGCGGGCTCTTGCCACCGCACTCCACGTCGGCGGTGCCGGTGGCGGCCGGGGCGGCAGCCGAGTTCGAGCTGCTGCTGTTCGACGCCGCGGGATCGGAACCGCAGGCGGCGAGCACGAGGGCGGCGCTCGCGACGATGCCCACCGCGCTCAGGGGCCGCATGATCTTCACTGCTGTTTCCTCCATCAGGAGCTTGACCGGGTCGTCGCGGCGTGCTGCCGCGCCGGATCCGGACATTAGGCAGCCCCGGTGGACGGTCGCCCCTGTCCAGGTGAACGGAAGTTGAACAAGGCCCCGGATGTGAGCAGTGCTACTAGTCCGAAAGGGTGTCGTGTCCCGCCCGTGACCTGGGCGTTCGCACACTGTGACGGACTGTTGGCACGGCGTTTGTAACGCTCACCGGCCGTACTGGACGTCGGTTTCGTGACGCGCAAACCCCAGCTTGGTGTAGACCGCCAACGCCGGTGCGTTGTCACCCTCGACGTACAGGATGATCTGCCGCAGCCCGCGCCCGGCGAGGTACCGCAGCCCGGCGAGCGTCAGCGCCCGGCCGAGCCCGCCGCCCTGCGCGGCCGGGTCGACGCCGACGACGTAGACCTCGCCGACGCGCTCACCGCCGAACCGGCCCGGCGTCGGCTCGTGGACCTTCGTCCAGTGGAAGCCGATCACTTCGCCGTCCTGCTCGGCGAGGAAGAAGCCGTCCGCGTCGAACCAGGCCCGCGCTTCGTCGGCGCGGACGTCCTCGGCGGTCAGCGCGCCCTGCTCGGGGTGCCAGTCGAAGGCCCGCGCGTTGACCCGGACGACGGCGTCCTCGTCCTGGCCGGGCACGAACGTCCGCAGCGTGACGCCTTCGCGCAGCACCGGCTCGGGCCAGTCCGCGCCCTCGACGTCCGTGTGCAGGATCAGCAGCTCGCGCTTGCGCTCCAAACCGGTCTTCACGGCCAGCTGGAGCGCCGCTGGGTGGTCACCGTGGGCCCAGACCCGGAACCCGACCGCGGCGCGCTCGTCGAGCGCCTGAAGCAGCTTCGCGCCGTACCCGCGGCTGCGGTGGGCGGGGTGCACGAACAGCTCGGCGACCTGGTGGCCGAAGGAGTCGCCGGTGGTGTCGAGGTGGACGTACCCGACGACCTCGCCCTCGACGCAAGCGACGAGGTGCTCACCGCCGTCGAACTCACCGGGCAGCGGGCCTTCGGCCGCGACCTCAGGCCGGCCGTCGGCCTCCCGCACGGCCAGCAGCAGCCCGCGGACGTCCTCGAGCTGCTTGTCGTCCAGTTCCTGCCGCCATTCGCCTTCTCCGGTCACCCCGTGACCGTACCCGCGCGCGAGGCAACGCGATGGTTGCCGACGCGTCTTGGGAAGGTGGCGTCAGTGTGCGAGTTCGGGGGTCTCCACCGGGACCTCGGTCGGCGCCGGCGCGGCCTGACGCGGCATGGCGCCCTTCGCGGGCCGCTCGAACTTGTACCCGACGTTGCGCACGGTGCCGATCATCTGCTCGTGCTCCGGGCCGAGCTTGGCGCGCAGCCGCCGCACGTGGACGTCGACCGTGCGCGTGCCGCCGAAGAAGTCGTAACCCCAGACCTCCTGCAGCAGCTGGGCGCGGGTGAACACCCGGCCGGCGTGCTGCGCGAGGTACTTGAGCAGCTCGAACTCCTTGTAGGTCAGCTCGAGGGTGCGCTTGCGCAGGCGGGCGGTGTAGGTCGCCTCGTCGATGACCAGCTCGCCGACGCGCAGCTCGGCGTCGACCTGCGCGGACCCGCCATCGCGCGTCGTGACCAGCCGCAGCCGGGCGTCGACCTCGGCCGGGCCGGCGGTCGGCAGGAGGATGTCGTCGGTGCGCCACTCGGCGCTCACCGCGACGAGCCCGCCTTCACCGACGACCGCGATGATCGGGGTGGACGCCTCGTCCTCTCCGGCGCCCTTCAGCAGCCGGCAGAGGCTCTTCGCCGAGGCCAGGTCGCTGCGCGCGTCCAGGACGATGACGTCGCGGTGGCCCGCGTCGAGCAGGGCGGTCACCTCGGGAGCGCGTACGCGTACGGTGTGCGGCAGCAGGTCCAGGGCGGGCAGCACCGAAGTGGCATCGGCTTCCGCAGTCAGCACCAGAAGGTCCAGGCTCATGAGCCGCACCGCCTTCACAAATCGTCGCCTCACGGTGGCGTTGTTCGGTGCTAAGTGAGAATAGCGGCTCGACGGCCGGGCACCTAACCCTTGCTGGATCGATCACACCGGGGGAAACGCCGGTGGACCCGACGAACAGGAGTACGGACGCGATGGTGAGCAGGCCCGTGACCCGGGACGACCGACCCGCACCGAGGCCGGACGCGCGGCGCCGGGGGCGCCGGCTGCGCCGCTGGGTGATCGCCCTCGTGGTCCTGGCGCTCCTGCTGGTCGGCGCCGATTTCGGGGCCGCCGCGTACGCCGAGCACATGATCTCGCAGAAGGCGCGCACGCAGCTGCAGCTGACCGACGACCCGTCGGTGACGATCCACGGCTTCCCGTTCCTCACGCAGGCGCTCGGCGGTGAGTACGGTCACATCAGCGTGTCGGCCGCCGGGGTGCCGGTCGCCGACAAGCTCCAGGACGTCGCGGTGAACGCCGAGCTGGAGAACGTCACGGCGCCGCTGTCGGACATCACCTCCGGCAACACGAAGGCGATCACCATCGGCCAGCTGACCGGCTCGGTCACGATCAAGGCCGCCGACCTGTCCCGCCTCGCGCCGCTGGACAAGATCAAGGACCTGCGGATCGAGCCGGCGACCACGGACTACGTCGAGAACGGCGACTCCGGCCAGGCCGAGGCGACCCCGACCCCCACCACGACGACCGACGGCCAGACCGTCGACGAGTCGACCACCGGTGTCCGCATTTCGGGACACCTTTCGTTCGCGGGCAAGGACCTGGAAATCTTCTGCTTCGCGATGATCGAGGCCGACGCGAAGGGCGGGACGATCAACTTCGTGCCCAAGCGGCTCCAGTTCGGGAATGACCAGGAGACGACGGTCGTTCCCCAGGCGGTGCAGAACGCGCTGATGCCGAACTTCAAGGCGTCGATCAGCACGAAGGACCTGCCGCTGTCGGTCACCCCGACCGGCGTGCGCGTCCAGAGCGGTTCGGTGACGATCAAGGGCGAGGCGACCGACGTGTCCTTCGCGGACTTGAGCAAGTAGGGAGCGGTGCGTGACGGGGCTGTGGGTGCTCGTGGCGGTGCTGGTGGCCGGGTCGGCCGCCGGACTGCTGCTGCGGGCGCGCAACGGCCGCGTGCGGGCGGCGAAGCCCATGCGTGAGCTGCCCGGTCCCGTCACCGCCGTGCTCGACCCGGCGTCCGCGGTGACGCTGGTCCAGATCTCCACCACCTTCTGCGCGCCCTGCCGGCACGCGAAGGCCGTGCTCGCGCCGCTCGCCGAGCGGACCGACGGCCTGCACCACGTCGAGCTCGACGTGACGAACCAGCCCGAGGTCGCCCAGTCCCTCGCCGTGCTCCGGACGCCGACCACGATCGCGCTGACCCCGGACGGCCGGGAGCTGCTGCGCGTCGGCGGTGTCCCCAAGGGCCCCGAACTGCTGGACGCGCTGCGCCCGCATCTCACGGCTCGGACCCCCTGACCAGGGCTGTGTCCCAGATGGCGGAACTTCTCCCAGAGTGTGAACGTGGTTCCCACTCTGAGGGAGAGCTGGGTACGCTCGCACCCGTGACCAGGCTGACCAACTTCCTCACGCAGCGACGCGCAGTCGACCTCTGCCGCGTCCGCAGCAGCCTGTGTCGCGTTCCGTCCGACCGGCGCTGAACCACGCCCGGAACCAGCCAGCCCCGAAGCCGCTGAAGCGTGCCGTCCGCACGCACCCCCTCTGCTCCAGCTGGAGGAACCATGTCCGCCGGACCGGCCGTCGACCCGCGGGGCCCGCGGTTCGCCGCCATCCTGACCACGGTCGTGCTCGCGGTCGTCCTGGTCACCCAGTGGTGGCCGTTGCTGGCGATCCAGACCGTCGTGTTCGCCATCGGCGCGTTCGTCGGGCTCAAGCCCGCGCCTTACTCGATCGTGTACCGCACGCTCGTCGCCCCGCGCCTCGGCCCGACCGACGAGCGGGAGGACGCGGCGCCGCTGCGGTTCGCCCAGGCCGTCGGTTTCGTCTTCGCGCTCGTCGGCACGATCGGCTTCGCCCTCGACGTCACCCCGCTCGGCATCGTCGCGACGGCCTTCGCGCTCTTCGCGGCCTTCCTCAACGCGGCCTTCGACTTCTGCCTCGGCTGCGAAATGTTCTTGCTCATCAAGCGCTTCACCCCCGCCCGCGCGTCCTGAAGTTCAACCCCAGAAAGAGAGTCCGTTCCATGAGCCGTGAAGACGTCCTGGTCACCACCCAGTGGGCCGAGGAGAACCTGGACACCCCCGGCGTCGTGTTCGCCGAGGTCGACGAGGACACCACCGCGTACGACGGCGGCCACATCCGGGGCGCGGTGAAGTTCGACTGGCGCAAGGACCTGCAGGACGGCGTGCGCCGCGACTTCGTCTCCAAGGAGGGCTTCGAGAAGCTCCTCTCGGAGAAGGGCATCTCCAACGACGACCGCGTGATCCTCTACGGCGGCAACAACAACTGGTTCGCCGCGTACGCGTACTGGTACTTCAAGCTGTACGGCCACCAGAACGTCCAGCTGCTCGACGGCGGGCGCAAGAAGTGGGAGCTCGACGGCCGTGAGCTGAACTCCGACGAGGTCAAGCGCGACTCCACCGACTACAAGGCCCAGGACCAGGACCTGTCCCTGCGCGCGTTCCGCGACGAGGTCGTCCAGTCCATCGGCGCGAAGAACTTCGTCGACGTGCGGTCGCCGGACGAGTTCTCCGGCAAGCTGCTCGCCCCGGCGCACCTGCCGCAGGAGCAGTCCCAGGTTCCCGGCCACATCCCCGGCGCGCTGAACGTGCCGTGGGCGAAGGTCGCCAACGAGGACGGCACCTTCAAGACCGAGGCCGAGATCGACGAGCTCTACAAGGAGCAGGGCATCGACGCGGGCAAGGGCACCATCGCCTACTGCCGCATCGGTGAGCGCTCCTCGATCGCGTGGTTCGCGCTGCACGAGCTGCTCGGCCACGAGGACGTGAAGAACTACGACGGTTCATGGACGGAATACGGCTCGCTCGTCGGCGTGCCGGTCGAGTTGGGAGCCAAGTGATGGCGGTTGACGACAGCTGCGGCGCACCGGTCCAGGAGGCCACGCCGGCGGACTACGACACTCGCGGCCAGGTTGTGCTCGCGGGCAAGGTGACCGGTGCGGACGGGCCGGTCGGCGGCGCGTTCGTCCGGCTCCTGGACGGCGGCGGCGACTTCACCGGCGAGGTCGTTTCCTCGGCCGACGGTGACTTCCGCTTCTACGCGGCGCCCGGCGACTGGACGGTGCGCGCGCTGCACCGCACCGGCAACGGCGAAGCGTCCGTGACGGCCGACGGGCCGGGCGTGCACCAGCTGGCCATCTCCGTCGCCTGACGCACTTTTCGCGAAGGCCTCCCTACTCCGGCGGGGAGGCCTTCGCTGCGTTCAGGACCCGGTCGGTGTGGTCCCGCAGCGAGGGGCACGTCTCGATCGGGTGGTCACGCGGGCAGCGCAGGAAGTGGTCGAGGAACGTCTCCGCGACGGCGAGCTTCCGCCGCCGCTCGGCGAGCTCGGCGATCCGGGCGCGGACCACGGCCCGCCAGTCACCGTGCTCCGGGCCGCGCAGCACGGCGGCGATCTCGTCAAGGCTGCAGAGGCCGGTGTCCTGCAGCATCTTCGCCGCGGCCAGCCGGTGCAGCTCGTCGGGGCCGTAGAACCGCTTGCCGC
This sequence comes from Amycolatopsis sp. NPDC104863, assembly GCF_055582965.1. Lineage (NCBI taxonomy): Bacteria > Bacillati > Actinomycetota > Actinomycetes > Pseudonocardiales > Pseudonocardiaceae > Amycolatopsis > Amycolatopsis sp. NPDC104863. Next base: position 217,976 of record NZ_JBVJOW010000004.1, on the reverse strand, counting down.
CGCGGCGCGCGGCGGGGCGCACGATCCCGCGCTCGTCCCAGTAGCGCAACGCGGACACCGCGACCCCCACCGTCGAGGCCGCTTCACCGATGGAAAGCATGCGATGAGTTGACCTCAAGCCGGGTTGAGGTCGCAAGCTGTTTAGGTGACCCTTACCGCTCCCGTGACGCGCCGCGCCGGCCTGCTCGCCGCCGTCTTCCTGGGCAGCTTCATGGCCCTCCTCGACGTCAGCGTCGTGAGCGTCGCGCTGCCGACCATGCAACGCACGCTCGGCACGAGCTTCAGCGGGCTGCAGTGGATCATCGACGGCTACACCGTCGCGCTCACCGCCGTGATCCTCTCCGGCGGCACGCTCGGCGACCGCTACGGCCGCAAGCTCGTCTACCTCACCGGGCTGTCGCTGTTCACGGTCGCGTCGGTCGGCTGCGCGCTCGCGCCGACCCTCGAGCTGCTGGTCACCGCCCGGATCGTCCAGGGTTTTGCGGCGTCCGCCGTGATCCCGGGCTCGGTCGCGCTGCTCGCGCACGCCTTCCCGGCGCCGGCCGAGCGGGCGCGGGTGATGGGCCTGTGGGGCACGGTCGCGGGCTGCGCGCTGGTGCTGGGCCCGCTGATCGGCGGCCCGCTCACCGACGCCTTCGGCTGGCCGGCGATCTTCCTGATCAACCTGCCGATCGGCGTGGTCGCGGTGGTCCTCGGCCGCCGCGGGATCACCGAGTCGCGCGACCCGGCGCACGGCGCGCTCGACCTGACCGGGCAGGTGCTCGGCACGCTGTGGATCGGCCTGCTGACCTTCGCCGTGATCGAGGCCGGACGACTCGGGCTGAGCACGTCCGTGCTGCTCACCGGGGTTCTCGGGCTTGCCGCGCTGACCGCGTTCATCGTGGTCGAGCTGCGCGTGCCGCACCCGATGCTGCCGGTGCGGCTGTTCGCCGGGACCCGGTTCTCGGTGGCGATCTTCGCCGCCTGGAGCCTCGGGTTCGCGGCCTATCCGGCGGTCTTCCTGATCGGCGTCTACCTGCAGCAGGCCCGCGGCGCGACGGCGACCGAGGCCGGGGTCCAGATGCTGCCGTACGTGCTGACGAACGTCGTCGCCGCGTTCACCGCCGGACGGCTCTCGGCGCGCTACGGCGCGGAGCGGCTCCTGCCGGTCAGCTACCTCGTCGCGGCCGTCGGCTCCTTCGCGTTCCTCCTGCTCGACGCCGAAAGCCCGTACTGGCTGGTGGCGGTCGCGTTCGCGCTGGCCGGCGCCGGGGTCGGGCTGTCGGTGACGCCGTCGAACATCGTCGGGCTGGCCGGGCTGCCGGGCAACCGCAGCGGGATCGCGTCGGCGACGGTCAACGCGGCCCGCCAGACCGGCACCGCCCTCGGGGTAGCCGCGCTCGGCGCGCTGCTGGCCGCCGGTCCGACACTGCCGAGCGGCCTGCACGCGGCGATGGGCGTGGCCGGGGTGGTGCTGCTGGCGGTGACCGTCCTCACCGCGACGACCCTGCGCCGGGCCGGGTGAGCGGCGGCGGACTATCCTGCTGGACGTGGAAGCTCTGTTTACGACCTTGCTGGTGCTCGCGGGCGTCGCCATCACGTGGTTCGCCGTGTACGTCGTCTACCGGCTTTACGCGGACCAGCGCTGACCCATGACCGCCAGCGGCGACGACGCCATCGCAGCAGCGGAGATGCGCGCGGAGAGCACCCGCGAGCGCAACCTTCCGCTGTGGGACGACCTGCCCATCCCCAACGACACCGCGAACCTGCGCGAGGGGCCGAACCTCAACGACGCCTGCCTCGCGCTGCTGCCGCTCGTCGGTGTCTGGCGCGGTGAGGGCGAGGTCGACTACCCGACCATCGAAGGCCCGCGCAAGTTCGCGCAGCAGCTGACGATCTCGCACGACGGCCGGCCGTTCCTCGTCCACGAGTCGCGTGCGTGGCTGCTCGACGACGAGGGCAACGTCATCCGCCCCGCCGCCCGCGAGTCCGGGTTCTGGCGGCCGCAGGAGGACGACACGCTCGAGCTGCTGCTCACGCACAACACCGGCATCGTCGAGCTGTACTACGGCAAGCCGCGCAACCAGACGTCGTGGGAGCTCGGCACCGACGCGGTGATCCGCACGGCCTCCGCGAAGGACGTCACCGCGGCCCAGCGCCTGTACGGCCTGATCGAAGGCTCCCTCGGCTACGTCGAGGAGCGCGCCATGGTGGGCCAGGAGATGCAACCCCACTCTTCGGCCCTGCTTCGCCGCGTCGTCGGCTGACAGCGTGCGCTGGCGGCGGTGTGGCGAGGACGCCGCCCTGCTCGACTGCGACTCGCTCGAGCAGATGCGCGCGGCCCACGCGACCGTCTGCGCGGCCCGCCCCGAAGACGTCGTCGAGCTGGTGCCCGGCGCCCGCAGCCTGCTGGTCGTCGGCGGGGTGGCGGCGGTCCGGACTTTGCTCGAAGACGCCGACCTGACGCACCCGCCCGCCGGCGAGCCGCGGGAAGTGACCCTCGACGTCCGCTACGACGGCGAGGACCTCGCGCTCGTCGCTTCGGACGCCGAGATGTCCGAGGAAGCCGTCGTTTCGCTGCACACCGAGACGGTCTACACGGTCGCGTTCACCGGCTTCGCGCCCGGATTCGGTTACCTGACCGGGCTTCCGTCGTCGCTGCGGCAGCCGCGGCTTGAGTCGCCCCGCACGCGCGTCCCGGCCGGGTCGGTCGGGCTGGCGGGCGAGTTCACCGGCGTCTATCCGCGCGAGTCACCCGGCGGCTGGCGGCTGCTCGGGCACACGTCGGCGACGTTGTTCGACCCACGCGCGGACCCGCCCGCGCTGTTCGCCCCGGGTGACCGCGTGCGGTTCCGGAGCGTCCGGTGAGGTCCCTGGAGGTCCTCGCACCGGGCCCGCAGGCGCTGGTCGAGGACCTGGGCCGGCCGGGTTACGCGCATCTCGGCGTCGCGCCGTCGGGGGCGTTGGACACGGCGTCGTTGCGGCTGGCGAACCGGCTCGTCGGCAACCCGGCGGGGGCGGCCGGGATCGAAGCCCTGCTCGGCGGCCTTTCGGTGCGCTTCACGGCGTCCGCGACGGTCGCGGTGACCGGCCCGCCGGTCTCGGTGGTCGTCGACGACCGCGCGTTCGGCTCCCACGTGCCGGTGCCCGTGCGGGCGGGCCAGACGCTCACCCTCGGGACACCGTCGGCCGGGCTGCGCTGCTACCTGGCGGTGTCCGGCGGGATCGCGGTGGAACCGGTGCTGGGCAGCCGCTCTCGCGACGTCCTGTCCGGCATCGGCCCTTCGCCGCTTCGCGCGTCAGACGTGCTTCCGCTCGGCGCGCCGACCGGAATCCCGGCCGGCGCGGACGTCGTGGTGCCCGCTTCGGCGCCGGACGAGCTGGTGGTGCCGGTGACGCTCGGCCCGCGCGACGACTGGCTCGCATCCGCGGCCGACGGTCTGGCCGCGTGGTGGACGGTGACGGCGGAGTCCAACCGCGTCGGCCTGCGGCTCGACGGGACGGCGTTGCAGCGCGCGGCGGAGTACACCGAAGGCGAGCTGCCCAGCGAAGGCGTCGTCACGGGCGCGATCCAGGTGCCGCCGAACGGCCTGCCGGTGGTGTTCCTGGCCGACCACCCGACCACGGGTGGTTACCCGGTCGCGGCCGTCGTGCGCGGGGCCGCGCTGGGCGCGCTCGCGCAGGCTCGGCCGGGCACCCGGGTGCGGTTCCGGATGTCCTGAAAGTCCGGTACCGCCGCGCGGGTGAGACCCGGGTCACCCGGTGCACCCTTCCGGGTAGCGGCTGGAACCATGTCGCGCCGCCGCCCGTCCTGATAGGCGTGGAACAGGTGACGATCAGCGGTGGCACGGGTTTCCTGGACGTGAACAACCGGGCGCGGGCCGAGCTGCCCCAAGCGCTGCGGATCGCGCTCGCCACCGGCCAGCTCCGGCGTCCGCTGGCCACCACGCTCGGCCCGGTGCTCGACCTGCTCGTCGACGGCGACTACCGCGTGAGCGGCCCCGAGCGGCTGCCGGACGACCAGCTGCTCACCCCGACCGACGTCTGGCCGCCGTCCGACGAAGCCCGCGTCGGCTACTACCGGACGGCGATCCGCAGCGGCCACCGCCCGGTCGCCGTCGTGCTGGCCGACGGTGACCGCGAGCTGATCATCGACGGCCACCACAAGATCGCCGCCTACCGCGCCGAAGAGGTCGCCCCCGCGATCGTGCGGATCACTCAGGCGTATTCGCCCTCGTAGGCCGACAGAAGCTCGGCGTACACGGCCGACGAGTCGGGCAGGCGGGCGCCGTCCAGCGTGTGCACCCGCGTGAGCTTGCGCACGCTCGACGCCATGAACACCCCGTCGGCCGCCACCAGGTCGGCCACCCGCAGCGGCTCCACCTTGACCGCCCAGCCGGCCTTCTCGGCGCCGCGGAACAGCGCGGCCTGGGTCGTGCCCGGCAGGATCCCGATGGCCGGCGGCGGGGTGTAGAGCGTCCGCCCCTTCGCGAGCACCACGGTCGACGTCGGGCCTTCGAACACCGAGCCGTCGGTGGCGGTGAAAATCACATCGTCGGCCCCGCGGCGGCCCGCCTCCCGCACGGCGGCCATGTTCACCGCGTAGGACAACGGCTTCGCGCCGAGCAGCAGCCACGGCGCGCGCTCGGCGAGGTCCGGCGGGAAACCCCGGTCCAGGGTGACCGCGGCGACCCCCTCGGCGCGGGCCCGCAAGATCGACGGCGAGACCTCCGAACCCAGCGCGAACCCGGTCGGCACCGCGTCGGGGTCACCGTCGGAACCCCTGGTGTACACCAGTTTCAGCGCCATTTCGGGGCCGCCGGCCCACCGGTCGAGCACCACCGAGACCACGTGCTCCCAGGCCGCGAGATCGGGCTCCGGCAGGTCGAGCATGGCCGCCGAACGCGCCAGCCGCTCCAGGTGGGGCCGCAGTTCGCGGGGCTTCCCGCCGACCACGAGGATCGTCTCGAAGACGCCGTCGCCACGGGTCAGGCCGAGGTCGTCGGCCCTGATCTGGGCGGTGTCGGGGTCGGCCGGGGTTCCGTCGAGGAAGACGAGCACGCGCATACAAGCACGGTACTCACCTAGGCTGGGTGGTATGCCGTACCGCTCGCCGCTGCTGGACGTGCCCGGATCCATCCCTCCGCCCGACGACCACCCCGAAGCCGGCGTCCCCTGGCACTGGGGAGACCCCTTCGCGGAGCAGCGCACGGCGTCGCGTGGCGCTGTCGTGATCGACCGCTCCCACCGGGAGTTCATCGCCGTCACCGGCGAAGAGCGGCTCTCGTGGCTGCACCTGGTGATCTCGCAGCACGTGACCGAGCTCGCCGAGGGCACCGGCACCGAGGCGCTGGTGCTCGACAGCCAGGGCCGCGTCGAGACGCACATGGTGCTCGCGCACCTCGACGGCACCGTCTGGCTCGACACCGACCCGGGCACCAGCGTGACCAGCGCGCTGCCCAAGGGCGGTCCCCAAACACTGCGTGAATACCTCGAGGCCATGAAGTTCTGGTCCAAGGTGGACATCCGCGACGCGACCGGCGAGCTCGCGCTGCTGACCGTGCTCGGCCCGGACGCCGAGCGCGTGCTGAGCGCGGCCGGCGCGGAAGTCGGCCCGGAGCCGTACGCGGTGACAGCGCTTTCCGGCGGCGGGTTCGCCCGGCGGATGCCGTGGCCGGGCCGCTCCAGCGTCGACCTGGCGGTGCCGCGCGATGCCCTCGCCGACTGGTGGAAGCGCCTCACCGACGCGGGCGCGCGGGCGGCCGGCAGCTGGACGTTCGAGGCCCTGCGCGTCGAGTCGGTCCGGCCGCGGCTGGGGGTCGACACCGACGACCGCACGATTCCGCACGAGGTGGGCTGGGTCGGCTCCGCCGCGCACGTCGCGAAGGGCTGTTACCGCGGCCAGGAGACGGTCTCGAAGGTGCATAACGTCGGCCGTCCGCCGCGGAACCTGCTCCTGCTGCACCTCGACGGCTCCCCTGAGATCCGGCCGGAGCCCGGCGACCCGGTGCTGCTCGACGGCCGGACGGTCGGCCGCGTCGGCACCGTCATCCAGCACCACGAGCTCGGGCCGATCGCGTTGGCCCTGGTCAAGCGCTCGACGCCGGTGGGCGCGGAGCTGCTGACCGGGTCGGAGGACAACCTCGTCCAGGCGGCGATCGATCCCGACTCCGTCCCGTCGGAGCAGCCCGCGCCGGGGCGTGCGGCGGCGGCCCAACTTCGTGGCTGAACAAAAGCCCCTGACAGCGACATCACCCTCAACCGGGATAAACTGCGCTGTGATCGAAGTGCGGCCCGGCGGCAGGCGGCGGATCGACCGCGTGCTCGGCCCGGGGTACCTCAGCGGCCTGGGTGAACTGCCGCTGAAGGTGCTGCGCGAGCGGCGCGACGAAGCCGCGCAGGAAGAGACGGACCTGTCCTACCTGCGCCGGCTCCTCCACGCCCGGATCGACATCGTGCGCGCGGAGCAGGCGCGGCGCAGCTCCGGCGGGGAAGACAGCATCGTCGACCAGCTCGCCACGATCCTGGCCGACAACGCGCTCGGCCCGGCGGCCGGCTCCGGACGTCACCAGCAGCTCGAACCCTCCCGCGCCGGCGAGCACCGGCGCCACGCCGAGGCCCTGATCGGCGACACCGACCTGACCGACGTCGAGTCCCTCTCGGACGAGAAGCTCGCCTCCGCTTTGGACACCTACGCCCGCGAAGAGCTGTCGGTGTCGTCCTTCCGGCGTGAGGTCCAAGGCGTGATGGACACCTTCAACGCGGAGATCGCGAAGCGCTACCAGCAGGGTTCGGCCACTGTGGACGAGCTGCTGGAGAGCGAAGGCGGACGCGGCGAGGCTCAGTGACCAACCCCGTCCTCGCCGAAGTCGTCCGATCCGGTTTTGTGGAAAGCGTCCACCGCGGCGCGCTCGTGGTGACCGGCCCCGAAGGCGACGTCCGGATGGCGCTCGGCGACGTCACTTCGCCGGTCTTCCCGCGCTCGTCGAACAAGCCGCTGCAGGCGGTCGGCATGCTGCGGGCCGGGCTCGGCTTCACCGGCGAGGACCTCGCGCTGGCGTGCGCGTCGCACTCCGGCGAGCCCGGGCACGTCAAGCGGGTCCTCGAACTGCTCGAAGCCGCGGGCCTGCACGAAGACGACCTCGCCTGCCCGCCCGACTTCCCGCTGCACGTGCCGAGCATGCGCGACGCCGCCGAGCCGCGGCGCGTGATGATGAACTGCTCCGGCAAGCACACCGGGATGCTGACCACCTGCGTCCGCGCGGGCTGGCCGACCGCCGGCTACGAGGCGCCGGACCACCCGCTGCAGCAGGCGATCGCCGCCGCCGTCACCGACCTGACCGGCGAGCCGATCGCGCACACCGGCGTCGACGGCTGTGGCGCCCCGCTCTTCGCGTTTTCGCTGACGGCGCTGGCCCGCGCGTTCAGCCGGGTCGCGAGCGCGACCGACGGGCCCGAGTGGACGGTCGCGTCGGCGATGCGCGCGCACCCGTGGCTGGTCGCCGGCACCGGGCGCGAGGACACCGAGCTGATGTCCGCCGTGGACGGTCTCGTCGCGAAGGGCGGCGCCGAGGGCGTCCAGGCGTTCGCCCTCCCGGACGGGTTCGCGGTGGCGATCAAGATCGACGACGGCGCGAAGCGGGCCTGCGCGCCCCTGGCCATCGAAGCGCTCCGGTACCTCGGCGTCGACGTCTCGGGCCTCGCCGAGCTGGCCCGTGGTTCGGTGCTCGGCGGCGGCCGGCCGGTCGGTGAGCTCCGGGTGCCGGAGCTGCGCGGTTAGTTCGAGCGTTCGCGGGCGGCCAGGTCGCCCCAGAACTCCCGCAGGTCGGAGAACAGTTCGGCGAGCTCCTCGACGTTGCCCGAGCGCAGCGCGTCCAGGATGTCGTGCACCTCGTCGGCGGTGTTGTCGGCTTCGAGGACGGCGTCGGTGAACAGCTGCACCAGCCCGCCGTAGTCGAGCTCGACCACGGAGTCCGCGTGGAAGTTGTCCAGCCACCGCCGCGTCTCGAACAGCACGCGGCCCGGCCCGGAGTCGCCGAAGGTCTGTTCCAGCAGCTCACCGGCTTCGCGCGCCCGGTGCTGGGCGTCGGCCAGAGTGGTCCGCCAGGACATCTCGCGCTCGGGATCGTCGCGGCCGGTGCCGAGCACGAGCCGCCGTTCTTCGGGGTCGACCAGGACGAACCACGGCAGGGGGACGGTCCACGTCGTCGAGAGCGTGTGCGCCGCCGAGGTGCTCAGGTCCGCCATCGCCGACTTCGTCCGGGCGCGGATCGTCTCCTGCGTGAACCCGCCCTCGTCGAGGACGACGTTCTTCAGCGCGGGGTGCGCGTCGCCCAGGAAGGTGACGAGCGCGGCGGCCGAGCGGGCCCGCAGTTCCAGCGGGCACACGAACGGACCGCTCCCGGCCTTGCCCTCCGGCACGTCCTTGGGGTCGAGCACCAGGACGTCGGTCAGCAGGCTCGGCGCCGGCCGCCCGTCGGCGAGCTCGGCGGGCAGCAGCCGGCGCGGCGCGGCGACCTGTGACTTGAGCCACATGGCCTGCTCGCGAGCGCCCGCATCGGTCCGCCGCAGCTTGGCCGCCGCGACGGCCGCACGCAGCCGTTCGTCCGGCTGGTCGCCCAGGGCGAGCAGGGGTTCGTACACCCGCAGGTAGGCCACGAAGGGACGGAGCACCAGTAGATCGTGGCACGTCTACCTGCGCCGATCGCCACCGACCGGCCGGTAACCGGTGTCCGGCGGACACTGTCACGACCAGCACACCGTGCCACGTCGCATCGAACCCCCCGGACACGGTACGGTGTGAGCAGGAAAGAATTGTCGAGACGATGCGGGGCCGCCGATTCCCCCGGCCGCCCCGCCCCTGTGCGAGGGGGTCGAGCCATGGGGCGCGGCCGGGCTAAGGCCAAGCAGACGAAGGTGGCGCGCGAGCTCAAGTACAGCTCGCACGAGACCGACTTCGATGCTTTGCAGCGCGAGCTGTCGAGTGGTTCCTCGAGTGGTCATTACGAGGAGCCGGACAGCGATGATCAAGACCCGTACGACGACGGGTACGACGAGTACCGTCGTTGAGCACGCGTAACCGCGCGAGGGCGTAGCCGGGCACAACTCGGTGACCGCCCTCGCGCGCTGCGTGCTGCCCTCGAACAGGGTGCGGGCTGCGAAGCGGACGAAGGAGTGAGCCGGTGGTAAGTCGGGTTGGAGTCGTCGGAGCGGGACTGATGGGGTCCGGCATCGCCGAGGTGCACGCACGGTCCGGGTTGGACGTCGTGGTCACCGAGGTGAACCAGCCGGCGCTCGACGCGGGCCAGGCCCGCATCGAGAAGTCCCTGCAACGCGGCGTCAAGAACGGCAAGATCTCCACCGAGGACGCCGACGCGGCGCGGAGCCGCCTCCGCTTCACCACGGACATCGCCGAGTTCGCCGACCGCGAACTGGTCATCGAGGCGATCCTCGAGCAGGAGCAGGCGAAGGTCGACGTCTTCCGCCAGCTCGACAAGATCGTCGAGGCCGAGGACGCGCTGTTCGCGTCCAACACGTCGTCGATCCCGATCATGAAGCTGGGCATGGCGACGAGCCGTCCCCAGCAGGTGGTCGGCATCCACTTCTTCAACCCGGTCCCGGTGCTGCCGCTGGTGGAGCTGGTGCCCTCGCTGCTGACGAGCGAGGAGACCGCCCGCCGCGCGGAGGAGCACGCGACGACGGCCCTGGGCAAGACCGTGATCCGCTCGCAGGACCGCGCCGGGTTCATCGTGAACTCGCTGCTGGTGCCGTACCTGCTCTCGGCGATCCGGATGATCGAGTCGGGCTTCGCCTCGGCCGAGGACATCGACCGCGGCATGGAGCTGGGCACCGCCCACCCGATGGGCCCGCTGCGCCTGTCCGATCTCATCGGGCTCGACACGATCAAGGCCATCGCGGACTCGATGTACGCGGAGTTCAAGGAGCCGCTGTACTCGTCCCCGCCGCTGCTGCTGCGCATGGTCGACGCGGGCCTGCTGGGCAAGAAGACCGGCCGCGGCTTCTACTCCTACAGCTGATCGACGTTCGTCGCCGCCCGACCAACTTTTGGTGGTCCGGGCGGCGACTTTGTCGTCTTGGGCGAGAGTGGGTGGGCTCGCTTCACTGTCAGGTATGCCTGAGTTGAGCCGTCGTACCGCCCTGGCCGCCGCCGGTCTCGGAGTCGTGACGCCCGTGTTGGCCGCCACGCCCGCCGCCGCCTCGCCTGCCGCGGGGTCCGCTGGTGCCGCCTCGCCTGCCGCTGCCGCTGCCGCGGGGCGCGCGGCAGCCGCGTCGCCCGCTGGTGCCGCCGCAGCTGCCGGAGCCACCTCGCCCGTCGCGGGGCGGCCGTCGCGCGGTCGCGTGACCACCTTCGTCTTCGCCGCGGGCGCCAACGGTGTCTCGGCCGCCCCGAACGAGCTCGTCCTGCGCGGCCACCGCGGAGTCGGCGTCGACCAGCCCGGCCAGCAGTTCCGCCGCTCCTACCAGGCGCCGCAGGATCTCGCGGCGTTCGCTACGGAGCCGTCGGCGCTGGCCGGCGTCACGGTCGCCGACCAGGTGGCGGCCACCGTCGAGACGGTCCGCCGCGCGGCCGCGCACGGCCCGGTCGTGCTGGTGGGCGCGAGCATCGGCGGGGCGATGATCAGCCTGGTTGCGAACGCCGTCCCGCACCTGATCGACCTTCTGGTGTACGACACGGCGTTCTGCTGCGTCGACCTCGCGACCCCGGACGAGTACATGGCCACCCCCGAGGCGTCGACGTCCCGGGTCGGCGACCTCCTCGGCTTCCTCGCCGCCGACCCGGCGGTGATCGGCGCGGTCCGGTTCAACTGGCGCCTCGCGGACCCGAAGCTGCTCGCGGCGGCGAAGGCGGCGTTCCTGGCCGACGCGACGGACGCCGAGTTCTACGCGTTCCTCAACACGATGGCGCCGGACGACCTCCTCACCAAGGGCGCAACCCCGTCCCGCGGCGACCGCGCGCGGTGGGGCCGCGTGCCGCGGGTGTACGTCCGGCACCTGCGAGACCGGATCGTCCCGCTCCCGTTGCAGGACCGCATGATCCGCGAGGCCGACGCGGCCACGCCAGGCAACCGCTTCCGCGTGTTCGACCTCGACACGAGCCACGTCCCGGACGCGCGCAAGCTCGCCGAGCTGGTCGCGATCTACGACAAGCTGGCCTGATCGAACTCGGCGGGCGCGTCGAAGGCCGCCCGCCGAGCCGCCCGGCGCAGCACCGTCAGGACAGCCGGCCCCAGCAGCAGGATCGCCACGGCGTTGGTGATGGCGCGGCCGGTGTCCCAGCCGAGGGTCGACGTCAGCACGGTGAAGACGGCGAACCGGTGCAGGTTGTCCAGCAGCGGCGCACCGGGCACGAACCCGAGCCCGGCGTGCGAGCCGCTGAACGACGAGCCGGCCAGGAACGGCCACGTCCACAGGCTCATGAGGAGCCCGAAGAAGTAGGCCGCGGCAACGCCGTACACCACCAGCAACGCGATCTCCGCCTTGCCGCGGGGTCGCTTCGGCAGCAAGCCGGCCCCGAGCCCGATCAGCGAGGAAGCGAGCATCTGGAACGGCAGCCACGGCCCGACCCCGGCGGTGAGCAGCGCCGAGGTGAACATCGACGTCGAGCCGAGCACAAACCCGAAGCCCGGCCCGAACACCCGCCCCGCGAGCACGAGCAGGAAGAACACCAGCTCGATGCCCCCGGTCCCGGCCCCGAGCGGCCGCAGCCCGGCGTTGACGGCCGACAGCACGCCGAGCAGCGCGAGCGCCTTGGCGTCGATGCCGCCGCGCGACAGCTCGGCCAGCACGACCAGGATCAGCACGGGCAGGGTCGCCATGAAGACGAACGGCGCGTCCGCGGTGTGCGCGGCGCCGCTGGGCTGCGGGTGCGCGAAGAGCGGCCAGCAGAACATGGCGATGCCGAGCAGGCTGGCGACCCCGAGGACCAACGCGGGCCGAAGGGTGAGCCGAACCGCACGCGGCGGCGGGCCGAGGAAGCCGGTCACGCCGGACCACCGGACCAGGGCAGCACGACGAAGCCGGGCACCCCGGACCTGCGCAGCTCCGCGGAACCGGGCACGCCGAACCCGCACGGCACACCCGAACCGGCCACGCCGAACCGCCGCGGCCGTCGGCCGCCGCGGCCGCGCTGCGGGTCCGGCAGAGCCCCGCGATGCAGCTCAACAGAACCGGGCACGCCGGACCAGCGCAGCACGGCGAAACCGGGCACGCCGAACCGGCGCGGCCGTCGGCCGACGCCCCGCCGCTGTGGGTCCAGCCGAGCCCCGCGATGCACCTCAACAGAACCGGCCACGCCGAACCCACGCAGTACACCGAAGCCGGACCCACGCAGCACCACAAACCCGGTCATGCCAGCGCCTCGGCTACTTCGTCCACCGTCAGCCACTGCTCCGGCGCCAGGATCTTCGCCACCTGTGGCGCGAACGCCGGTGAGGCGACGACGACCTCCTTCGTCGGGCCGTCGGCCACCACCTCGCCGTCGGCCAGGACCGCCACTCGGTGGGCCACCGTGGCCACGAACTCGACGTCGTGGGTGGCCAGCACCACCGCGTGACCCTGCGAGGCCAGCTCGCGCAGGGTCGCCGCGAAGCGCCGTTTTGCGTGGTAGTCGAGGCCGCGCGTGGGCTCGTCGAGGAGCACGACCGGTGGGGCCGCCGCCAGCTGGACGGCCAGCACCAGCGCCAGTCGCTGCCCTTCGGACAGGTCACCGGGGTGCGCTTCACCGGTGATCCCGGGGGCGAGCCGGTCCAGCAGGGCCCGGGCCGTGCCCGCCGGGACCTCGGATTCGGTGTCGGCCTGTACGCACTCGGCGTCGACCGAATCGAGGTACAGCAGGTCGGCCGGGGTCTGCGGAACCAGTCCGACGCGCCGACGAGCCACTCGTGGCTTGAGCGACGCAGGATCCGCGCCGCCGACGTCGACCTTCCCCGCCAACCTCGGCCCGCTGCCCTGCACCGCCCAGAGAAGCGACGACTTGCCGGAGCCGTTGCGTCCCATCAGCGCGACAATCTCCCCCTGCCCGACGCGCAGGTCGACCCCGCGCACCGCCAGGACATCTCCGTATCGGACCACCACCCCTCTCACGTCCAGTGCTTGACCGGTCACCGAGAGAGTAGAACCCACCACCGACAATTTCTGACGACCCGACGCCAGCCGCGTCCGCAACGGCCCCGCGACCCGCCGCGCGTCCCGCACCGAAAGCGGCAGCGGCGACCACCCCGCGAGCCGGCCCAGCTCCGCGATCGGCGGCGCGATCTCCGACGTCGCCAGGATTTCCGCCGGCGGCCCGGACCGCACCGAGCCGTCGCCCGGCAGGTACAGCAGCCGGTCGGCGTACTGCGCGACGCGCTCCATCCGGTGCTCCGCGACGACCACCGTCGTCCCGAGGTCGTGCACCAGGCGCGTGATCACCGCCAGCACGTCCTCGGCGGCGGTCGGGTCCAGCGCGGACGTCGGCTCGTCGAGCACCACGACGCGCGGGTGCGCCGTCAGCACCGAGCCGATCGCGACGCGCTGCTGCTGCCCGCCCGAAAGCGTCCGAAGTGGACGGTTGCGCAGCTCCGCGATCCCCAGCAGGTCCAGGGTTTCCTCGACCCGCTTGCGCATGACGTCCGGCGCGACCGCGAGCTGCTCCATCGCGTAGGCGAGCTCTTCCTCGACGGTGTCGGTCACGAACCCGGCCAGCGGGTCCTGCCCGACGACTCCGACGACCGAAGCCAGCTCCCGTGGCGGATACACCGACGTGTCCAGCCCGTCGACCAGCACGCGCCCGGCCAGCCGCCCGCCGGTGAAGTGCGGGACGAGCCCGTTGATCGCACCGAGGAATGTCGACTTGCCGACACCGGTGGGCCCGGCGACCAGGCAGAGCTCACCCTCCTCGACCGTCAGCGAGACGTCGGCCAGCACCGGCCGCGTGGCGTCCGGATAGGTCACCGTGACCTGCGAAAACTCGATCACCGGCCCACCTCCGACGACGACAACGAAGGCGGCGGCGGCGCGACGAACGCCGGCAGCACCGCGACCAGCAGCGACAAGGCGTGCACAACCGACACCTCGGGCCACCGCAACGGGCTCAACGACGGGTAGAGGTTCTCCGGATCAACGCGCGAAGTCACGAACAGCAGCACACACGCTCCCACCCCGGCCAGCACGACCAGCGTCTCCGGCCACCGCCACGGATCCGGCCGGTACGCCGTCCGCCGCACCCGCTTCCCGCCGACGACAAACCCCGCCACGGCGACGGCGAGCCCGGCCGCCAGCAGGGGCACGCCGAGCCACGTCGACGTCCCGTCGAGCACCCCGTAGACGCCGACGCACACCCCGACCAGCCCGAACAGGACACAGGACGCGATCAGCACCCGCACACCGCGGCCCAGGTACGCCCGCCGTCCGTACCCGCGGGAGTCCATCGCGGCCGCCAGCCGCAGCGACCGGTCCATCGCGTCTTCCAGCACCGGGACCACGATGCCCTTGACCGCCCGCAGCCCGCGAGCCCGGCCTGCCCGCAGCCGCCGGGCCCGCCGCACGCGCTGCACGCTCTCGACCAGCTGTGGCGCCACGGTCAGCGCGACCGTCACGGCCGTGCCCACCTCGTACAGCGCCCCCGGCACGGCTTTGAGCAGGCGTTTCGGGTTCGCCAGGGCGTTCGCCGCGCCGACGCAGATCACCATCGTCGCCAGCCGCAGGCCGTCGTAGAACCCGCCGAGCAGCTCCTCCGCCGACGTCGACCCGAGCAGCGACACCCCGGCCGCGAACGCCGGCAGCGGGATCCGCGGCAGCGTGAACAGGACGTGCCCGCCGTCCTCACCGCCGATCAGGATCCGGAACAGCACGCGCGACACGACGATCAACGCGCCGACGTACGCGTACAGCCGGAACGCCAGCGCCCAGGGCGCGTCACTCCGCCGGTTCGCGACGACGAACCCGGCAACGGCGATGACGAGCCCGAGCAGCAGCGGGTTCGTCGTCCGGCTGGCCGCGATGGCCAGCGCGAGCGCCCAGACCCACCAGGCGCCCGGGTGCAGCGCCCTACTGCGCACGCCGCCGTCGCGCCACGACGACGCCCGCGCCCCCGACCACCACGATCACCACGGCCCCGATCACCACACCCCACGGGAACGAACTGCCCTGGTCAGCGGGCGCGGGACCCGGCGACGCAGCCTGCCGGACCGGCGCGACACGCGGCGGCGCGGGCAGGTCGTTGGCCGTCTTCGGCTTCGCGTACGCCCAGCCTTCGAAGCCGTTCGGCGTCGGCTTCGAGGTCTGGGCGCCTTCCTGGCTGGACGTCCACGCGCCGCCCGGCGCCGCGTGCCAGTAGCTCCAGTACGCCGTCGCCGACGGCATGCCCGCGCAGGACTCGACGTCGGGGCCCGGTTTGCCGTTGATCCGGCAGGCCACGGCGAGGCCGTACTTCTGCGAGCCGGCGACGTCGATCCCGGCGTCCTGCAGGGCGGCGATGCCGGTCGCGGGTGTCCCCGGCGCGCAGCGGACCAGGGACTGCGGGCCCAGGTCGCCGAAGTCGACGATGACCGTGACCCCGCCGCCGTCCGGGCACGAGCCGTCTGAGCCCGCCGCCGACGCGGGCGCGGCGCCCACCAGAGCGGCGCCCAGCAGCAGGGCACAGGCGGCGGAGAAACGGGCGAAGCGCGCGGCGATCATGCTGGCACCTTAACCAGTGGAAGACGCGGTTCCGGCGCGACGAGGGACACACCTAGACTGCGGCGCGTGGGACAGCTCATCGCGGACGAACAGCTGCGCGTCGGCCTGATCGGCGCCGGGCCCTGGGCGGCAACGGTGCACGCGCCCGGCCTGGCCGACCACCCCGGCACCGCGCTGACCGCGGTCTGGGCCCGGCGGCCGGAGGCGGCGCAAGCGCTTGCGGAGACGCACTGCGCGGCCACCGCCGGCAGCGTCGAGGAGCTGTTCGAGCAGGTGGACGCGGTGGCGCTCGCCGTGCCACCCGCGATCCAGGCCGAGCTGGGCGTGCGCGCGGCCGAGGCCGGGAAGCACCTGATCCTCGAGAAGCCGATCGCCGCCGACCTCGCCGGCGCACAGCGGCTGGCCGACGCGGTCGCGGCCGCCGACGTCGCCGCACTCGTCGTGCTGACCCTGCGGTATTCGGCGCAGACCCAGGAGTGGCTCGCCGGCCTCGCGCAGGCGGGCGGCTGGGCCGGCGGCGGCGCGCGCTGGCTGTCCGGCGCCCTGCTCGGCGGCCAGTACGCGTCTTCCGAGTGGCGGCAGGACGACGGCGGCGCGCTCTACGACATCGGCCCGCACGCGCTCGACATGCTGGACGCCGCGCTCGGCCCGATCACGCAGGTCGTGGCCGCGCGGCGGAGCCCCGGCGACCTCTGGCACCTGATGCTGGCCCACGAAGACGGCGTGGTCAGCACGGCGACGCTCTCGCTGCGGCTGCCGGTGCAGCCGACCGTCGTCGAAGTCGCCGTCTGGGGTCAGCACGGCTACCGGACGCTGGGGCGCAAACCGGGCTCGGCGCAGGAGTCCTACACCGCCCTGCTCGACGACTTCGCGGCGATGATCGCCAGCGGCACCACGGCGCACCCCTGCGACGTCCGGCGTGGTCTGCACCTGCAGAACCTGCTCGAGCAGGCCCGCGAGCTCGCCGAGTAGTACACAGGCCTCCTCGCCGGATTCACGTTGTGAAGTAAGGCTTCTTCACAAACTCCCCGAATTCATCCACAGGGTTGTCCACAGCATCCACTGTGGACAGTGCGCCTGCCGACCGAACCACGGAAAGCCCCGTCGCGCCACCGCAAAGATCACCGAATAGTGCGGCCCGCTCGGACTGCCGAGACGATCTTGTGATGCGAAGGTGATCTTGGGAGGGCTGTTTTCATCGCGCATCGAAGATCTTGAGGGGTTCGAGAAGGGAGGCGCATGGAAGCCCTGCTGCGCGCCTTCTGGGGGATGATTCCGGTTTCGGCCATCGCGCTGCCGTACGCGCTGCTCGGCTGGCCACTGCTCGCCGCCCGGCGCCGCCGAAGACTCCCGGCCCGCTACGCGACCGCGACAGCCGGTGTCGACAGCGCCGTCCTGCTGGTCGCGTTCCTGGTGTTTTGCCTGGTCATCATGCCCGTCGGCAACTCGCACACGAGCACGCTCGACCTGGTGCCCGGCGCCGACATCACCGCCGCCTTCGCCGACGACGGGTCGCTCTGGCAGGTGATCGGCAACGTTCTGCTGCTGGCGCCGCTCGGCGCGCTGCTCCCGCTGCGGATGCGCCGGCTGCGCACGCTGGCCAAGGTCGCGCTGGCCGCCTTGGCCGCATCGCTGCTGGTGGAAGGTACGCAATATCTGATCCACACGGGCCGGGTGACCTCGACCGACGACGTCCTGCTCAACACCGCGGGCGCAACGCTCGGCGCGGCGCTGAGCCGGCGCGGCTGGCGAGCACTGGACCTGCCACCGCCGGTGCCGGTGGCCATCCCGGCCCAGCGGCGGCGGATCTGCGAGTCCCCGACGCTCACCCTGCGCGTCCCGCGTTCGGTGTGGGACACGCGCTACGCGGCTATCGCGCACCCGGACCGGCAATAAACCGGTTGCGGGCCCTGCGACACTGGCCCGGAAGAGCCCCTTCGAGTCAAGGAATGACCGCCTATGCCTGGCGCCGCTCCCGGCGTCGGCCCGCGCTAGGCCCGACGCCCAGCGTCCACCCCGCAGGTCCCGTTCCGGGCCGCGGTTCCTTGACACGCTCTCGAAAGGCTCCAACCCAGCAATGTCTGCCATCCAGACCTATGTCCGCAAGACGGCGCCCCGCGGCCGGGACACCGAGCGGGTCGGCCCGTTCCTGGCCACCTACTCGGTGGGCACCGGCCACCCGATGCTCAACTACGCGATCCCGGACGACGGCGCGAAGCCGACGGCGGCCGAGATCGCCGCGCTGACCGAGGCCTACCGGCGGCGGGACCTGCTCCCGCGGCTGGAGTACTTCACCGAAATCGCCCCCGACCTGGAGAAACTGCTCCTCGACGCGGGGTACGAGCTCGAACGACGGGTGCCGCTGATGACGTGTGCTCCCGCCGAGCGGGTCGACAAGCCGGTTCCCGCCGGGATCCGGCTGCGCGCGCCGGAGTCCGACGAAGACTTCCGGCGCATTCGGTCGGCGCAGAACACCGCGTACGGCGAAGCGCCGGACGTCAGTGGCGAAGAGGTCGAGCAGGTGAAGGCCGGTCTGGCCGCCGGCGTGCGGCACGTCCTGGTCGAGGACGTCGAAACCGGGACGGTGGCCGGCGGCGGGCTCGCGCTCGAAATCGTCGACGGCACCACCGAGATCGCCGGCATCGGCGTGCTCGAGGCGTACCGCGGTCGCGGCATCGCCGCCGCGCTCACCGCCCGACTCACCCGCGACGCCCACGAAGCCGGCGCGCACACGGCGTTCCTCACCCCGGGTGACCTGGGGATCGGGAGTATCTACGCCCGGGTCGGCTACCGGCCGGCGGGCGAGTGTGTGCACTTGTCGCTGAGCTAGTCGTCGAAGCGGCCGGAGCGGCCTCGTTTCACGTCGCTCCGGCGCTTCTTCGACGCCAGGCGACGCTCCTTCGAACCGCGAGACGGCTTCGTGGGGCGTCGCTTGGCGGGCGGCGGGGCCGACGCGTCGAGCAGCAAGTTCGTCAGCCGGCCTCGCGCGGCTTCGCGGTTCTGCAGCTGGGAGCGGTGTTCGCTGGCCGCGATCGTCAGGACGCCGTCGACCAGGCGCGGGCCGAGCCCGGCCAGCACGCGGTCACGCAGGTGCTCGGGGATCGACGGCGACGCGGCGACGTCGAAGGACAGCTCCACGCGCGAGTCCGTGGTGTTCACACCCTGCCCGCCCGGGCCGGACGAGCGCGAAAAGCGCTCGCTCAACTCGGCTCCCGGGATCGTGAACCGGGAGCCGACCACCACGTCTTCGGCTGCCACCCGATCAGTGTGACAGCCCTGCGCAACGGCGTTTCAGAACCTGGGGTGGTCGCCCGAAAGCAGCGCACGCGGGCCGTCGACGTCGTCGGCGGGCTGGACGTCACCCAGCACCCACGCCGGGACGTGCCGCGCGGTGAGCATGGCCAGCGCCCGGTCGACGTCCTCGGGGCCGACGATCGCGACCATGCCGACGCCCATGTTGAACGTCTTCTCCAGCTCGGCGCGCTCGACCTTGCCGCGCTGGCCGATCAGGGCGAACACCGCCGACGGCGTCCACGTGCCGCGGTCGAGCCGGGCGACCAGGCCGCGCGGCATGACACGGGCGAGGTTGGCCTCCAGGCCGCCGCCCGTGATGTGCGCGAACGTCCGGACCTCGGTCTCCGCGGTCAGCGCGAGGCAGTCCTTCGCGTAGATCCGCGTCGGCTCCAGCAGCTCCTCGCCGAGGGTGCGGTCGAACTCCTCGACGTGCCCCTCGAGCGGCATCCGGGCGATGTCCAGCAGCACGTGCCGGGCCAGGGAGTACCCGTTCGAGTGAAGTCCGGACGAGCCGAGCGCCAGCACGACGTCACCCGGACGGACCTTTTCCGGCGAAAGCAGCGCGGACGCCTCGACCACGCCGACCCCGGTGGCCGACATGTCGTAGTCGTGCTCGCCCATCAGGCCGGGGTGCTCGGCCGTCTCGCCGCCGAGCAGCGCGCAGCCCGCCTGCACGCAGCCCTCGGCGATGCCGCCGACCAGCGCCGCGATCTTCTCCGGGTGCACCTTGCCGACCGCGATGTAGTCCTGCAGGAACAGCGGCTCGGCGCCGGTCACGACCAGGTCGTCGACCACCATCGCGACCAGGTCGATGCCGACGGTGTCGTGCTTGTCCAGCGCCTGCGCGACGGCGAGCTTCGTGCCGACGCCGTCGGTCGACGACGCGAGCACCGGCTCCTTCCACTTGTCGAGCTTCAGCGAGAAGAGCCCGGCGAAGCCGCCGACGCCGCCCATCACCTCGGGACGCGTCGCCCGTGCGGCGTGGGGCTTGAGCAGCTCGACGGCTTGGTCGCCGGCGTCGATGCTGACGCCGGCGGCGGCATACGTGGCGCTCGTGGACTCGCTCACGGCTGAAGGACTCCCAACTGGAAGGACTGGCCCGGACGGGCTAGGGACGCCGGATGGCGTCTTCGGCACCGTACCCGGCCGGGCTGACCGGCTTCGCCGCGCCATTGACCGCGTCGAGGCTTTCCAGCAGGTGCTTCCCGATCAGCGCGTCTTCCGGCAGCGGGATCGGGTACTCGCCGGAGAAGCACGCCGTGCACAGCCGCGACTTCGGCTGCTCCGCGGCCGCGACCAGGCCGTCCAGCGAGATGTAGCCCAGGGAGTCCGCGCCGATCGAGCGGCGGATGCCGTCGAGGTCGACGCCGTTCGCGACCAGCTCGGCCCGCGAGGCGAAGTCGATGCCGTAGAAGCACGGCCAGCGCACCGGCGGCGACGCGATCCGGACGTGCACCTCGAGCGCGCCGGCCTCGCGCAGCATCCGGACGAGCGCGCGCTGGGTGTTGCCGCGGACGATCGAGTCGTCCACCACGACCAGGCGCTTGCCGCGGATGACGTCGCGCAGCGGGTTGAGCTTCAGCCGGATGCCGAGCTGGCGGATGGTCTGCGACGGCTGGATGAACGTGCGCCCGACGTAGGCGTTCTTCACCAGGCCGGTGCCGTACGGGATGCCCGAGCCCTGCGCGTAACCGATCGCGGCGGGGGTGCCGGACTCCGGAACCGGCATGACGAGGTCGGCCTCGACCGGCTGCTCGGTGGCGAGCCGGCGGCCGATCTCGACGCGGGTGGCGTGCACGCCGCGGCCGGCGATCGTGGTGTCGGGGCGGGCGAGGTAGACGTACTCGAAGACGCAGCCCTTGGGGTCCGGGTTCGCGAAGCGGGAGGAGCGCAGGCCCTCGGCGTCGATCGCGATGAGCTCGCCCGGCTCGACTTCGCGCACGAAGGACGCGCCGACGATGTCGAGGCCCGCGGTCTCGCTGGAGACGACCCAGCCGCGTTCGAGCCGGCCGAGCACCAGCGGGTGCACGCCGTGCGGGTCACGCGCCGCGTACAGCGTGTTTTCGTCGGAGAACACCAGGCAGAACGCGCCCTGAAGGGTGGGCAGCAGCTCCATGGCGGCGGCTTCGATGCCCTTGTCCGCGGCGTTCGCGGCGAGCAGTCCGCAGATGAGGTCCGAGTCGCTGGACGAGCCGGTCAGGCCCGCGTGCGGCTTGAGCCCGGCGGCGATCGTGCGCTCGCGCAGCTCCGCCGTGTTGACGAGGTTGCCGTTGTGCGCGAAGGAAAGGCCGCTGCCGGTCTCGGTCGTGCGGAAGATCGGCTGGGCGTTCTCCCAGACGGTGGCGCCGGTCGTCGAGTACCGGCAGTGCCCGACGGCGATGTGGCCCTGCAGCGACTGCAGGATCTGCTCGTCGAACACCTGGCTGACCAGGCCGAGGTCCTTGAAGACCACGATCTGCGAGCCGTCGGAGACGGAGATGCCGGCGGCCTCCTGCCCGCGGTGCTGCAGGGCGTAGAGGCCGTAGTAGGTCAGCTTGGCGACTTCTTCCCCGGGAGCCCAGACGCCGAAGACGCCACACTCCTCGCGGGGTTCCGGGTCGGGCTGGTCGGACACGAGCTGCGGGTCGGAAACCACCGAGGTGCTCCCAGGAAGACGTGGTCAGGCCGATTTCAGTGTAGACGGTCCGGACATGGGTCAGGCCCCGCCCGGAGTGGTTCCGACCACTTCGGACAGGGCCTGCAGACAGTGCTGACTAACACGCGTCCGGCAACGAGAGGATCTCCGTGAGCACCTGGGCTCCTTCACCGCTGCGGCGCCACAGCCAGCGCTCCGGCTCGAAGATGTTGTCTTCGGTGCCGGGCATCCGGGTCGCCACCACGTCGTCTTCGGCGTTGAGCCGGACGACGTCCACCACGTCGTCGTGCACCCGCACACCGACGACGGCGAGGACCTCACCGCGCTCGTCGGCGGGGTGGACGAACTGGTAGCCGCGAGCCACCAGTTCCTGCAGGCCGGTCTCGATGTCGAAGACGGGGGCGACGGCCTCAGCCGAGGACATCGTCGAACTCACCGTCCTTGGCGCCCGCGAGGAACGCCGCCATCTCGGCGCGGGTGTAGACGAGCGCCGGGCCGGTCGGGAAGCGCGAGTTGCGCATCGCGATCTCGCCGCTGGACAACGGGGCGACCTCGACGCAGTTGCCGACCGAGCCGCTGTAGCTCGCCTTGCGCCACGCGGCTCCGGACAGCCGGTCGGCCGGGATGCCGTTCTCGAATCGCTCAGCCATGGGGTCCCACCTCTCCATGCGGAAGATTTCAAGGCGATGCATCTGCATGTGCATTTGCCCGCGTGACGAACGCTAGCACGTGTTCTTGCAGCGGTAAATGCACGTGCAGAATTTTGTGCACAGTAACTCTATAGAGTGAACGTCACCGGATCAATGAACAGTGAAAACTACGCCACGTGACCGGCCTGACCAGTGAACTTAGATCTCTTGGCGACGCTTCGAGATCCACTCGCGGCTGCGCTCGGGAGTGGCCGCGTCGACCGCCAGCATGTCCAGCCGCCGGCTGTACTTTTCGATCTCTTCACGCTTCTCGACGTAGTGCGCGCCGGTGAGGTACTCGATGTAAGCGATGTTGGGCAGTTCCGGCTCGCCGAACCGCAGCAGCGAAAACGCGTGCTCGGCCGACAGCCCGCTGCGCTCGTACGGCAGGACCTGCACCGAGACGTTCGGCAGTGCGCTCATCTCGAGCAGGTACTCGAGCTGCTGCTTCAGCACGCGCGTTCCGCCGATGGGCCGGTGCAGCACGGACTCGTCGAGCACCATCCACACGCGCGGGGCGTCCGGCCTGCTGAACATCTTCTGGCGCCGCATCCGCAGCGCGACCAGCTGGTCGACGCTCTCGTCCGCCATCTCCGAGCGGCCGTGACTGAAGATCGCGCGGGCGTACGGCTCGATCTGCAGCAGTCCCGAGACGTACAGCGGCTCCCAGATCTGGATCCGCGCGGCCGCCTCTTCCAGGCCGACCAGGTCGGTGAACCAGTTCGGCATCGTGTCGCCGAACCGCCGCCACCAGCCTGGCTCGTTCGACTGCTTCACCATGTCGAGGAAGCTCTGGCGCTCGCCTTCGTCCTCGACGCCGTACATCGTCAGCAGGTCGGTGACGTCGCGTTCCTTGAAACCGACCCGGCCCAGCTCGAGCCGGCTGATCTTCGACTCGGAGCCGCGGATGTTGTACCCGGCCTGCTGCCGGGTGATGCCGGCCTCTTCACGGAGCCGCCGCAGCTGGGAGCCCAGGATCATCCGGCGCGCCGTGGGGCCGATGTTCTGTTCGCCTGCGGACGCGTTCACCGCGTTCATTCCCGGACCTTCCGCGCTCACGTCACCAGGGGGTTCTAGCCCGACTACCGAAAGTACACGTTGGGCCGTCCTGCGCAAAGAGGTGACCCGGTTTACCGCATGCGTGTGTAGTCCTACTCTACGTAGAGTACGAGACTTTCGACACAGAACTTGCGAGGTTCAAGATGCCCGACGCCGCGACCCGGACCGAACGAGTTCCCGTGGGGGTCGACCCGACCCGAGCGAGCATCGCGCGTGTCTACGACGCTTTCCTCCTCGGGAAGGACAACTACGAGATCGACCGCGAGGTCCTGGGGCAGGTGCAGAAGGCCGCTCCGGAGGCGCAGGACCTCGCCTTCGAAAACCGCGGTTTCCTGATCCGGGCGTGCCGGTTCCTCGCCGGTCAGACGGGCATCACCCAGTTCCTGGACCTGGGATCCGGCCTCCCGACGGCGGAGAACACGCACCAGGTCGTCCAGCGCATCCACCCGGAGGCCACGGTCGTCTACGTCGACAACGACCCGGTGGTCCTGGCGCACGGCCGCGCGCTGCTCGAGGAGAACGAGCACACCCACTTCGTCGCCGAGGACATCTTCGAGCCGCAGCGGATCCTCGAGAACGAGGTCGTGCGCGAGCACATCGACTTCACGCAGCCGCTGGTGCTGCTGCAGATGGGCACGCTGCACCACTTCAAGGGCGACAAGGGCCGGCCGAAGGAGATCATGAAGGAGTACGTCGACGCGCTGCCGTCCGGCTCCTTCGTCGGGCTCAGCCACTTCTTCGACCCGCAGAACGACGACTCCGCGACCGCGCGCCGCATGGAGGACTTCTTCGTGCACAGCCCGATGGGCTCCGGCACGTTCCGGACGCAGCAGGAGATCGAAGAGCTCTTCCCCGGCCTCGAAATGGTCGACCCCGGCGTGACGCTGTGCGCCGACTGGTGGCCGGACGGCCCGCGGCTCAAGGAGCTCAACGTCGCCCAGCGGACGATCGCCGGCGGCGTCGGCCGCAAGCCGTAGCTAGCCGCGGACGATCGGCAGCCACTGCGAAAGGTCGGCCCGGGTGCCCGAAGCGGACACCCGGCCGCCGGCCACCGCAGTGGTCCAGTCCAACCGGCCGGTGGCGAGCTCGAGCCACGTGCGCGGGTCGGTCTCGATGACGTTCGGCGGCGTGCCGCGGGTGTGCCGCGGCCCGTCCACGCACTGCACCGCGGCGAACGGCGGCACGCGCACCTCGACCGTCCGCCCCGGAGCGTCGGCCGCGAGCGCGCGGAGACTCAGCCGGACCGCGGCGGCCAGCTCGGGCCGCGCCGGGTCGGGCGCATCGCCCTGCAGCCACGGGGAAATCGCCAGCACCGCCGCACGTAACTGTCCGGGGTCGACCGAACGCGAAGAGGCCATGGGCAAACAGTAGAGTGGCGCACCAAGAGTTTTCAGGCACACCCGAGAACGTGGGGATGAGATGGCGCAGCGGGACGAGGCAGATCGGATGGTTTCGCAGCAGCCCACCGGAAGCGGGGCCGATCACCCCGGCAAGCACAGCCGCGCGGCGCGGCGCAGCGGCCGTCAGGCACGGCGTTCCGGCAAGCACGGCACACCCGAGATCACCGCGGAGATGCGCGAGAACGCCCGCGCCAACCCGAACAGCTGGCTCTACGTCATCGACGAGGCCTTCGACCCGAACGGCCCGGTCCCGTCGTGGGCGGTCGTCGGCGCGTACCCCGTGAACGGCGCGGGCGACGTCGTCGCGGACTTCCACCCCAACGACCGCTACCGGCCCTCGCCCAAGGCGCTCGGTTTCCCGGAGCCGTCGAACGACCTCGAGCACGCGCTGCAGCTCGTCCGCACCGAGCACCGCCCGGCGTCGGACCTGCCGAAGATCGTCCTCGACGCGACGCTGTTCGTCTACGCGATGTCGCCGGTGCAGCGGACCGTGATCGGCTTCCACAACACCGACGGCCGGGTGATGGTGCCCGCGTACACGCGCAAGACGCTCGTCCCGCGCGAGTGGCCGCACGCCCGCGCGGTGCTCGGCCGCGACATGGTCGGCCTGCTCGGCGGGCACCCGGTCGCGATCAACCCGCACGACCTGATCACGGCCGTCGTGCCGGCGGAGCACCTCGTGAAGGCCCTCGCCGAAGAAACGCGCTGACCTGCGGGTATCACCCCATCGAGTGAGCATCGATTCGCCGGATCGGCGACACCGGTGCATCGTGAGGCTGACGGAAACTCACGGGACCGGTGGGGAGCATGAGGGTGAAACGTCGTTCGCTGCCGCCCGTCGTCCTAGCCGTGGGCCTGCTCTTCGCCGGGCAAGCCCCGGCGACGGCTGACGACGTCTACGCCGGGGCCGAAGAGCACTTCGCCGGTTCGCAGATCGCCAGAGTCGAAGGCGTCGAAGCGGTGCCCGGCGTCCTGTACGCGACCGAAGACCAGCAGCTCGGCCACGACGTCAGCGGGCACCAGGGCCCGGTCGACTGGTCCGGCGCGGCGGGGTCGGGCGCGAAGTTCGTCTACGTCAAGGCAACCGAAGGCACCGGCTTCGTCAACCCGCAGTTCGCCCAGCAGTACAACGGTTCCTACAACGCGGGCCTGATCCGCGGCGCCTACCACTTCGCCCGCCCGGACATCTCCGACGGCGCGTCCCAGGCCCGCTACTTCCTGGCCCACGGCGGCGGCTGGTCGGCGGACGGCCGGACCCTGCCGGGCGCGCTCGACGCGGAGTACAACCCGTACGGCGAAACCTGCTACGGCAAGGACGCCGCCGGAATGGTCCGCTGGCTCAGCGACTTCTCCGAGACCTACCGCGCGGCCACCGGCCGGTATCCGACGATCTACACGTCGACGAGCTGGTGGAAGCGCTGCACGGCGAACAACGGCGGCTTCGGCGGAAACCCGCTGTGGATCGCCCGCTACAACACGTTCGTCGGCGAGCTCCCGGCCGGCTGGGCGGTGCACACGATCTGGCAGTTCGCCGACCGCGGCACCCTGCCGGGCGACCAGAACTGGTTCAACGGCTCGGCCGACCGGTTGCGGGCGCTCGCCCTGGGCTGACCAGCGGCGCTCCGAGTGCCGCCCGATCGCGGGTTCCCACGCTCGGCCGAACGGCGCAGCATCCCGGTAATAGGTGTTAACCAGTCACCAATTGAAGATCGTCTTCCCGGGAAAATCACCCACACGTATACCCAATTTCACGGAACTGAGTGACAAACGCCACTTCGTCCTTAACAATCGTGCACGGGCGGCTACCTGCAGTAAGCCGCCCTCCGCGAGGGTATCCGTGAAGGGATTCAACGATGTCCATTCCCCGAAGAGGGCGGCTGTTCGCTGCCCTCGTCGTCCCGGCCACGCTGCTCCTGCTCGGCAGCACGGCCCAGGCGACGACCTTTTCCCCCGAAGTCGACCCCGTGTCCGCGATCAACGCGGACATCGCTCAGCACAACCACGAACTGGGGTCGCAGATCCGGCGCGTCGAAGGGGACACGTCGACGCCGGACTCGCAGAAGGCGGCGCAGCAGCCGCAGCCCGGCCAGGCCATCCCCGGCCAGGTGCTGGCCACCGTCGCCGGCATCGACGTCGCCAGCTACCAGGGCAACGTCGACTGGGCGACCTACTGGAACCAGGGCAAGCGGTTCGTCTGGACCAAGGCCACGGAGAGCACCAGCTACACCAACCCGTACTTCGCGCAGCAGTACAACGGCTCCTTCAACCAGGGCTTCATCCGCGGCGCCTACCACTTCGCGACCCCGAACACCGCGAGTGGCGCGGCGCAGGCCCGGTACTTCGTCGCCCACGGCGGCGGCTGGTCGAAGGACGGCAAGACCCTGCCGGGCGCGCTCGACATGGAGTACAACCCGTACGGCGCGACCTGCTACGGCCTGAGCAAGGCGGGGATGACGTCGTGGATCCTCGACTTCCACGACACCTACCACTCGCTGACCGGCCGGTACCCGGTGATCTACACGTCGACCAGCTGGTGGAGCCAGTGCGTCAGCGGTGACTTCTCCAGCACGGCCCCGCTGTGGGTCGCGCGGTACGCGTCGTCGGTCGGCACCCTGCCCTACAACTGGGGCTTCTACACCGTTTGGCAGTACACCTCCAGCCCGCTCGACCAGGACACCTTCAACGGTGCCTACGACCGGCTCCAGGCCCTAGCCAACGGCTGACCCGCACCACCCCGGCTCCCGGATCGTGACGACTTCGCGTCGGCTCGGCCGGGAGCCGGTTTCATGCCGTACCGTCCGAGCTTGCAGAATGCTGCGCACACGTCTGGGGGAACCGCACGGGGCTGCCGGACGTCGGAAGCGCACGAACAGCCAGCGCCCGGAAGGCACGAAAGATGACGTACCCGCCTCAGCCGGGCCAGCCCGGTCAGCCCGATCCGTACGGGCAGCAGCCGCAGTCCGGCGGCTTCCAGCAGCAGCCGTACCCGCAGCAGGGCGGGTGGGACCCCAACCAGCAGCAGCCCTACCCGACGCAGCAGTACCCGCAGGGCTGGGACCCGAGCCAGCAGCAGGGGTACCCGTCGGGCGGGTTCCCGGCAAGCCCGCAGCCGCAGTGGGGCGACCCGAACACCCAGCAGCAGTGGGGTGACCCGAACGCGCAGCAGCAGTCGGCGTGGGCGGACCCGAACGCGCAGCAGTACGGCCAGCAGGCCTGGGACCCGAACCAGGGTGGCCAGATGTCGGGCTGGGACCCGGCGACCGGGGGTTACTCGCAGGGCTTCGGCGGGCCGCCGGCGCCGCCGAAGAAGAGCAAGACGGGGATGTGGATCGCCGTCGGCGCCACCGTGGTGGTCGTGCTGGCGGCGCTGGGTGTGACCGGTTTTGTCGCGCCGGGGTTCTTCCTGTCGAAGGACGACAACACCAACGTCGCGGCCCCGCCGGCGTCGAGCACGTCCGCGAAGCCGACGGCACCGAAGTCGACCCCGAAGAAGACGACGACGTCGGCGTCCAAGCCGCCGGCCGGTGGGGACGGCAGCACGGACGCCAAGGCGGTGCTGCAGGGCTTCATCGACAAGCTGAACGCGGACGACAAGACCGGCGCGATCGCGCTGGGCTGCGCCGACTCGAAGGAACTGCTCGACTCGTGGCTCGACACGTTCCTCAAGCCGCCGCTGAAGCTGCAGCTCGGCGAGGTGCCGGACGACGAGTTCCTGGTCGAGGGCCAGGTCACCGGGACGTCCGCGGGCAAGAACGTCAAGGGCACCCTGAGCGCGACGAACTTCGACGACAAGGGTTTCTGCATCAGCACCATGCTGGTTTCCTGAGCGGGTGAAGCTGTGGCGATCACCGCTGGCGTGGACGTTCTTCGCGTCGCTGGTGCTGTTGGTGGGGGTCGGCGGCTGGCTGCTGACCGACCCCGCCACCAGCCGCAGTGACGCGCTGAAGACGGGCGGCCTCGCGGGCGGCGCGATCGTGGCGCTGTACGCGCTGTGGCTGAACGACCGGCGCCGCCGCGTCGAAGAACGGCGTCAGGACATCGAGCGCCGGCGGCACGAACTGGAGTCGCAGCGAGCGGAGCAGGACCGCGAGCGCGTCGCGGACGAGCGGTTCGCAAAGGCGGTCGAGCTGCTCGGCCACGACGCCGACCAGGTGCGGGTGGGGGCGTTGCACGCGCTGGCGGGACTGGCGCGGAGCCGGCCGGAGTACACGCAGACGGTGCTGGACGTGCTGTGCTCGTACCTGCGACGGCCGTTCACCCGTCCGTCCGCCGCGGCCGATGCCGGCGCCGACCCGGAACCGGAGCGCGAGCTGACGGTCCGGCTCACGGCGCAGCGGCTGGTCGCCGACCTGCTGCCCCCGCGAGACGACGACGCTCCGGCGTACGACCTGGACCTGACCGGCGCGTCGCTGGAGTACTTCGACCTTTCCGGCAAGCTCGTCGGCGGCCTCCTGCTGCGGTACGCGTCCTTGCACAGCAGCACGAACCTCAGCGGCAGCCGCTTCACCGGCCGGGTGTACCTCACCGCGGCGGGCACCGGCTCGGGCCGGCTGCTGGGCTACTTCCGCTGCCGCGGCGCGGTGTTCGAAAGCCACGCCTGGTTCAGCGGAACGACTTTCGCCGAGGACGCCGAGTTCACGGACACGACGTTCGCCGGGAAGACGACGTTCAAGGACGCGAAGTTCCGGAAGGACGCCGTGTTCACCGGCGTGGTCGCCTCGTGCGAGCTCGATCTGCGACGGACCGGCTTCGAGGGGCAGACCGATCTGCGGTTTGCCACGCTGCCGGAGTCGGTGTCGCTGTACAACACCCGCGTTCGGTCCGAAAAGGACACTCAGCTGCCGGCGGGCTGGAAGCTGGAGGAACTGCGCGACGGGGAGTCCCGGATCGTCGCCGAGCTCGGCTGAGCCTACGAGGGCGAAGACGGCGGGTTCCGCCGCCTTCGCCCTCGTAGGTCAGTCGAACAGCGCGGGAAGCGTGCTCTCCCAAGCGGTCCGCAGCTCGTCCAACGTGAACTCCGTAATCCCCTGCAGCTCCAACGTCCCCGACTCCGGGTCCACCACACCGGTCTTGCGCCAAGGCAGACCGCGCGCCGTGCACATCTCCGTGAAACGCAGCTCCTCCGTGCGCGGGACCGCCACCAGCACGCGGCCCGACGACTCCGAGAACAGCTGCACGAACGGGTCCTCGTCACTGTCCAGGAACACCCGCGCGCCGCACTGTCCGATGAGGACCGTCTCGATGAACGCCTGGATCAGGCCGCCGTCCGCGAGGTCGTGGGCCGCCGAGATCATTCCGTCGCGCGAACCCGCCACCAGGACGTCCGCCAGGAGCTTCTCGCGCGCCAGGTCCACCCGCGGGGGCACCCCGCCGAGGTGGCCGTGGAGCTCACGGGCCCAGGCCGAGCCGTCCAGCTCGTCGTGCGTTTCGCCCAGCAGCAGCAGGGTTTCGCCCGCCTCCGCGCCGATGCCCGTCGGGATGCGGCGGGTCACGTCGTCGATCACGCCGAGGACGCCGATCACCGGCGTCGGCAGGATCGCCGTCGAACCCGTCTGGTTGAAGAAGCTCACGTTGCCGCCCGTCACCGGGATGCCCAGTTCGACGCAGCCGTCCGCGAGACCGTGCACGGCCTGCTCGAACTGCCACATCACGCCCGGGTCGGTCGGCGCGCCGAAGTTCAGGCAGTCCGACACCGCCACCGGGGTCGCGCCGCCCGTCGCCACGTTGCGGTACGCCTCCGCCAGCGCCAGCTGCGCGCCGCGGTACGGGTCGAGGTAGACGAACTTGCTGTTGCAGTCCGTCGCCACCGAGACGCCGCGGCCACTCGACTCGTCGATCCGGATCATCCCCGAGTCGGACGGCTGTGACAGCACGGAGTTACCGCGCACGTAACGGTCGTACTGCGACGTCACCCATTCCTTCGACGCCTGGTTCGGCGACGCGATCAACCGCAGGATGTCCGCCCGCAGTTCGTCCGGAGTGGACGGACGCGGCAGCGACGCCGAAGTGTCCGCGATAAGCGCGTCCTGAAAGGACGGTCGCTCGATCGGCCGGTCGTACACCGGGCCCTGGTGCGCCACCGTGTGCGCCGGGACGTCGACGACGACCTCGTCGTTCCAGGTGATCACCAGGTGCTCGCCGTCGGTGACCTCGCCGATGTCGGTGGCGATGACGTCCCACTTGCGGCAGACCGCCATGAACGCCTCGACGTTCTCCGGCGACACGACCGCGCACATGCGTTCCTGCGACTCGCTGGAGAGCACCTCCGCGGGCGTCATTCCCGTGGCGCGCAACGGAACCCGGTCGAGGTAGATGTGCATGCCGCCGTCGCCGGCCGCGGCCAGCTCCGACGTCGCGCAGGACAGCCCGGCGCCGCCGAGGTCCTGGATGCCGACGACCAGCTTCTGCGCGAACAGCTCGAGGCAGCACTCGATGAGCACCTTCTCGGTGAACGGGTCACCCACCTGGACGCTCGGCAGCTTCTTGCGGCCACCCGACGACTCGTCACCCGAAAAGGTGTCACTCGCCAGGACGGAAACGCCGCCGATGCCGTCGAGGCCGGTGCGCGCGCCGAACAGGATGATCTTGTTGCCGGTGCCGGACGCGAACGCCAGGTGCAGGTCTTCGACGCGCATCGCGCCGACGCACAGCGCGTTCACCAGCGGGTTGCCGCTGTACGACGGGTCGAACACCAGCTCGCCGCCGATGTTCGGCAGGCCGAGGCAGTTGCCGTAACCACCGACACCCGCGACGACACCGGGCAGCACGCGCTTGGTGTCGGGGGCGTCGGCCGGGCCGAAGCGCAGCGCGTCGGCGACCGCGAGCGGGCGCGCGCCCATCGCCATGATGTCGCGCACGATGCCGCCGACACCGGTCGCGGCGCCCTGGTACGGCTCCACATAGGACGGGTGGTTGTGGCTCTCCACCTTGAAGGTGACCGCCCAGCCCTCGCCGATGTCGACGACACCCGCGTTCTCACCGATGCCGGCCAGCATCTTGGCCTTCATCTCGTCGGTGGCGGTCTCCCCGAAGTACCGCAGGTGCTTCTTCGACGACTTGTAGGAGCAGTGCTCGCTCCACATCACCGAGTACATGGCCAGCTCGGCGTCGGTGGGCCGGCGGCCGAGGATTTCCCGGATGCGGGCGTACTCGTCGTCGGCGAGCCCGAGCTCGCGATACGGCTGGCTGTGGTCCGGGGTCGCCCCGGCGCGCTCGGTGGTGTCAACGGTGCTGGTCACGGTGTCCGTGTCAGGGTTCGCCACGGCCGCCAGGATACGGGCAGCCCGGCAGCGCCCCGGACGGTGGGCCGCCGAAATCGGGTGCGCCGCGGCCGGTGTGAGCGGGCCGACACCGGAAGGGCCGCGGCGAAAATCGGTCGCCTTCCGCTGGTGGTCGGCTTACCGTCGGGAATCGTGCTTTCCGCCACATATCCCTTTCCGCCGCTGCGGCTGCCCGCACGGCCGACCGCGAGCCGCTTCCTGCTCGCCGTGTTCCGGGCCCGGGTGGGCTCGGTCCTCGGCGCGGCCGCGATCGGTGTCGTCTGGGCGCTCCCGGGCGCGCTGCTGCCGCTGGTCGTCGGCCAGGGCATCGGCGCCATCGTCGCGCACGACGGCGGGGCGATCTGGCGCTGGGCGCTGGCCGCGGCCGCCCTCGGCGTCGTCCAGACCCTGTCCGGGACCTGGCTGCACTTCCTCAACTACGGCCTGTGGCTGCACGGCGCGGGCTCGACGCAGCGGGCGGTGTCGGCGCACACCACGCGCGTCGGCGCCGGCCTGCGGGAGCAGACGACCACCGGCAACCTCGTTGCGATCTCGACGACCGACATCAACCACATCGGCAACACCGTCGAGATGACCGGACGCGCGTTCGGCTCGCTGCTGGCGTTCGTCGTGGTCGCGGTGTGGCTGCTCTCGACGTCACCGCTGCTCGGCCTGGTCGCGCTGGTCGGTGTGCCGGTCGCGGTGCTGGGCATCGGGCCGCTGCTGGCGCCGCTGCAGAACCGCAAGGCCAAGCAGCGCGAGAAGCGCGGAGACGTCAACGCGCTCGGCGCGGACATCGTGTCCGGCCTGCGGATCCTGCGCGGCATCGGCGGTGAGCGGCGGTTCTTCACCCGCTTCCGCGAGACGAGCCAGCGGGTGCGGGTGGCCGGCATCGAGGTCGGCCAGGCCGAGGCGTGGCTGGCCGCGGCCGAGATCGCGCTGCCCGGCCTGGTCACCGTGGTGATCACCTGGCTGGGCGCGCGGCTGGCCGTCGCGGGCTCGATCGACGTCGGGCAGCTGGTGGCGTTCTACGGCATCTCGGCGTTCCTCATCTGGCCGGTCTCCGCCGCGACGGAGGCGGTCGGGTCGATCACGTCGGGCCTGGTCGCGTCACGGAAGGTCGCGGCGCTGCTGGCGATCCAGCCGAAGCTGGCGGACCCGGAGACACCCGAACGGCTGCCCGAAGGGCCGCTGGAGCTGGTGGACACCGAGTCCGGGATCCGCGTCGCGGCCGGGCGGCTGACGGTCGTCGACCTCGGCGCCGACGGTGAGGCGGTGGCCGACCGGCTGGCCCGGTTCGCCGATCCGGCCGACGGCGAAGAGGTGCTGGTCGGCGGGATCCGCGCGGACCACGTCGCGCTCGCGGAGCTGCGGCGGCGGGTCGTGTACGCACACAACCAGGACATCTGGTTCTCCGGCGTGCTGCGCGAGCAGCTGGCGCCGGCGCGGCCGAGCGAGGTCAGCATCACCGAAGCGCTCTACGCGGCCGATGCCGACGACATCATCGAGGCGCTGCCCAACGGCGTCGACGAGCTGATCGGCGAGCGCGGCCGCGAGGTGTCCGGTGGTCAGCGGCAGCGGCTGAACCTGGCCCGCGCGCTGGCGGTCGACGCCGACGTGCTGGTGCTGGACGAGCCGACGTCGGCGGTCGACGCGCACACGGAGGCGCGCATCACCGAGCGCGTCACGGCGCTGCGCCGCGGCAAGACGACGGTGGTGTTCAGTCAGAGTCCACTGTGGACACACGTGGCCGACGAGGTCTTCACGGCGAAAGGGGTGACGGTATGAGGAGGCTTCCCACGGCGTCCCGGCAGGACGTCCGCCGCTGGGCGCGGAAGACGGCAGTGAGCCACAAACGCGAGTTCGGGCTGCTGCTCGGCTCGCTGGCCGTCGCGACGCTGATCGGGCTGGCCGCGCCGCAGCTGCTCGGCGCGCTCGTCGACGACGTCGCGGCCGGCACCACGACCGGGCACGTCGACCTGCTCGCGGCCGTGTTCGTGGTGATCCTGGTGCTGCAGGCGCTGGCGCGGAAGATCGCGCGGATGCGCGGCGCGGTGTTCGGCGAGCTGGTGCTGGCCGAGACCCGCGAGGAGTTCGTCGGGACGGCGCTGCAGCTGCCGCTGGGCACGGTCGAGGCGGCCGGCACCGGCGACCTGCTCAGCCGTGCCACCACCGACCTCGGCCGGATCGACCACGCGGCGCGGTTCGCGGCGCCGGAGATCCTGGTCGCGGCGGTGACCGTGGTGTTCACGGTCGTCGCGATGGTGCTGACGTCACCGCTGCTGTCGCTGAGCCTGCTGGTCGCGTTGCCGCTGCTGGTCACCGTCAACATCTGGTACCAGCGGCGGATCCCGTCGGTGATGCAGTGGATGCTCGACCGCTGGGCGGACCTGACCACGAGCGTCCACGAGACGGCCGAGGGCGCGCGCACGGTCGAGGCGCTCGGCCTCACCGACCGGCGGATCGACGCGGCGCACGAAGCGCTGGAGCTCAGCATCTACGGCGAGCGCCGGATGCGGGCCCTGCAGCTGCGCTGGCTGCCGTCGCTGGAGATCAGCTACGTGCTGCCGCTGGCGGTCATGCTGCCGCTCGGGCTGCTCGCGTACACGCGCGGCTGGGCCGGGCTCGGCGAGATCACCACGATGCTGCTGTACGTCCAGGCGATGGCGACCCCGCTCAACGAGGCGCTGTTCTGGCTGGAGGACCTGCAGGTCGCGGGGGCCGCGGCGCGGCGGATCCTGGGTGTCCACTCGGTGGCCCTCGAGGAGGCGCCGAAGGTGACGGAGGTGCCGCGCGGGCGGGACATCGACGTGCACGGCGTCCGGTTCGCCTACACCGCCGACCGTGAGGTGCTGCACGGCATCGACCTGCGGGTGCCACGCGGCGAGCGGCTGGCGATCGTCGGGCCGTCCGGCGCGGGCAAGTCGACGCTCGGCCGGCTGCTGGCCGGCATCGCGGCGCCGTCGTCGGGCTCGGTCCGGATCGGCGGCCAGGACGTTTCGGCGCTGGCCGACGACGTCCTGCGCGGCGAGGTCCTGCTGCTGACCCAGGAGCACCACGTCTTCTCGGGCACGCTGCGCCAGAACCTCGCGCTCCCGGCGCGGCGCGCGGGCGGCGACTGGACGGACGACGAGCTGCTGGCGGCGCTGACCTCGGCGGGCGCGTCCGACTGGGTCGCGTCGCTGCCTTCCGGCCTCGACACGAAGCTGGGCTCGGGCGAGCACCCGGTGCCGGCGGCGATCGCGCAGCAGCTGGCGCTGGCCCGCGTGGTCCTGGCGGACCCGCACACGCTGGTGCTCGACGAAGCGACGTCGCTGCTGGACACCGGCTCGGCGCGGGATCTGGAGCGGTCGCTGAACAGCGTGCTGGAGGGACGCACGGTGATCGCGATCGCCCACCGCCTCCACACGGCCGCGGCGGCCGACCGGGTCGCGGTGGTCGAAGGCGGCCGGATCACGGAGCTGGGTTCGCACTCGGCGCTGCTGGCGGCGGGCGGTTCGTACGCACGTCTGGTGGCGGCGGCTTCGTAGTCCGGAATGTCCGGAGTTCGCGCGGTGTTGCTCCCCGGGTAGAGGATCTTCTGCCTGGGGAGTGACATGTCCTTCGTGATGACGGCGGCCGAGCGCGAATCGTTCCTGAGCGGTGTCCACGTCGGGGTGCTGGCGGTGGAGCGCGCCGGCCGGGCCCCGCTCGCGGTCCCGGTCTGGTACGACTACGAACCCGGCGGTGAGCTGCTGATCTGGATGGAACGCGAGACGGTCAAGGACCGCGCGATCACGGCGGCGGGCCGGCTGAGCCTGGCCGTCCAGGACGAGAACCCGCCGTACAGGTACGTGACGGTCGAGGGCCCGGTCATCGCGAACGACAAACCGCCGACGCGCGAACAGGCGCTGCGGATAGCGGGCCGCTACTGGCCCAGGGCCGAGGCGACGGCGTACGTCGACTCGGCGCTCGGCGAGCGGTCGGTCCTGGTGCGCGTCCGCCCGGAGAAGTGGCTGTCGAACGACCAGAGCAAGAGCTGAGCCCTGTGGACAACCCGCGTCCACGGGCCCGGAACTGTCGGTGCCCCTCGGTAACATGGATACCGGGGGGCGCCGCCCGCCCTCAAGCCTTGATCAGCGCGTCCACCGCGCTGTAGAACATGCCCAGCCCGTCGTCCGACGGCCCGGTCAGCGCGTCGATCGCGTGCTCCGGGTGCGGCATCAGCCCGACGACCCGGCCGTTCTCGCTCCGGATCCCCGCGATGTCGTTGCGCGACCCGTTCGGGTTGCCGCCCACGTACCGGAACACCACGCGCCCCTCGGCCTCGAGCTCGTCCAAAGTGGACTGCTCGGCCACGTAGCAGCCGTCGATGTTCTTCATCGGGATCAGGATCTCGGCGCCCTGCTCGTACCGGGTGGTCCACGCGGTTTCGGTGTTCTCGACGCGCAGCCACTGGTCGCGGCAGATGAAGTGCAGACCCTGGTTGCGGATCATCGCGCCCGGCAGCAGGCCCGCCTCGCAGAGGATCTGGAAGCCGTTGCAGATGCCGAGCACCGGCATGCCCGCGCGCGCCGCCTCGATCACCGGCGTCATGACCGGCGCGAACCGGGCGATCACGCCTGCGCGCAGGTAGTCGCCGTAGGAGAAGCCGCCCGGGACGACCACGGCGTCGACGTCGTGCAGGTTCTCGTCGGCGTGCCACAGGGGCACGGCCTCCGCGTCGGCGTAGCGGACCGCGCGGGCCGCGTCGCCGTCGTCGAGCGTGCCGGGGAAGGTGATGACGCCGATGCGCGCGCTCACGCGTCCACCCGCGTGATGGTCCACTGCTCGATGACCGGGTTCGCGAGGAAGCCTTCGGCGATCTTCTCGAGCGTCGCGTCGTCGACCGTGTCGTCGACCTCGATCTCGAAGTGCTTGCCCTGGCGGATCTCCTTGATCCCGGTGAAGCCGAGACGGCCGGCGGCGCCGAGCGCGGCCTGTCCCTGCGGGTCGAGGATTTCGGGCTTCGGCATGACGTCGACGACGACTCGGGCCACGGCAGGCTGCTCCTTATTCACGCAGGTCGTGGGTACCCCGCGAGCATAGTTCACCCAGTTCCGCAGGCGGCGGGCACCTAGACTGGCCGCGGGCGCCGACCTGCGCCATGATGAGTCGTTGACATCGCGCCAACAGCTGTGGAGGCACCGTGGACTCCTACGACTACGTGATCATCGGCGCCGGGAGCGCGGGCTGCGTGCTGGCGAACCGGCTCACCGAGGATCCGTCGGCCCAGGTCCTGTTGCTCGAAGCGGGCGGCGAGGACACCGCGGACGAAATCCACATCCCGGCGGCGTTCGCCTCGCTGTTCAAGACCAAGTGGGACTGGAACTACGAGACGGTCGAGCAGAAGCACACCGGCAAGCCGGCCTACTGGCCGCGCGGGAAGATGCTCGGCGGCTGCTCGTCGATCAATGCGATGATCTACATCCGCGGCAACCGCGCCGACTACGACGGCTGGCGCGATTCCCACGGCGCCGAGGGCTGGGGCTGGGACGACGTCCTCCCCTACTTCAAGCGCGCCGAGGGCAACCAGCGGCTCGGCGGCCCGCTGCACGGCACCGACGGCCCGCTGCACGTCGAGGACCGCCGCTTCACCCACGAGCTGTCGAGCGCGTGGGTCGACTCGGCCGTCGCGTGGGGCCTCAAGCGCACCGACGACTTCAACGGCGAGAGCCAGGAAGGCGCCGGCGTCTACCAGGTGACCTGCAAGAAGGGCCGCCGCTGGTCGACCGCCGACGCCTACCTGCGGCCCGCCTTGGAGCGGCCGAACCTCACGGTGAAGACGAACGCGCCGGCCACCCGGGTCGTCTTCGAGGGCACGCGCGCGACCGGCGTGTCCTATTTGGACAACGGCGTCGAGGTCACGGCCCACGCGTCGGCCGAGGTTCTGTTGAGCGGTGGCGCGGTGAACTCGCCGCAGCTGCTGATGGTCTCCGGCGTCGGGCCGGCCGAGCACCTGCGTGAGCACGGCATCACCGTCGTCGCGGCGCTGCCCGGCGTCGGCGAGAACCTGCACGACCACCCGGCGTGCGGGATCATCTGGTCCACGCGCGGCACGACCGACCTCGTCGACGCCGCCACGCCGGCCGGTCTCGTTCGCTACCAGCTGACGAAGCGCGGGCCGCTGGCGTCGAACATCGGGGAAGCCGGCGCGTTCTTCCCGACCGGCGACGGCCTGCCCGCGCCGGACATGCAGATCCACGTCGCACCGACGTTGTTCTACGACAACGGTTTGCGCGAGCCGACCGTCCCCGGGTTCACGTCGGCGGCGACGCTGGTGGACGTCGCGAGCCGCGGCCGGCTGCGGCTGAAGTCGGCGAACCCGTTATGGAAGCCGGAAATCGACCCGGCTTACTACGCGGAGTCCGCCGACATGGACAAGATGATCGCCGGCCTGCGCGCGTTGATCGAGATCGGCCGGGTCGGCCCGCTGAAGCGGTTCCTGGACCAGCCGTTCCTGCCGGCGCGGCACGATCTGACCGACGCCGAGCTGGCCGACCACATCCGCGAGAACACGCAGACGCTCTACCACCCGGTCGGCACGTGCTCGATCGGTTCGGTGGTCGACCCGCAGCTGCGGGTGCTCGGGGTCGAGGGCCTGCGCGTGGTCGACGCGTCCGTGATGCCCGTGGTGCCGCGGGGCAACACGAACGCGCCGACGATCATGGTCGCCGAGAAGGCGGCCGACCTGATCCGGGGCCGCTAGCGCTTGCCGTGGAGGATGGTCACCAGCTTGACGACCAGCGCGTCCGTGGACTCCTTGCGGCTGAACGACGTCAGCGTCAACGGCGCCGTGAAGCGCTGACGCGCGATCGCCTTCGTGCGGGCGAACTCGCGCAGCCCCTCCGGGCCGTGGATGCGGCCGAAGCCGGAGTCGCCCACACCGCCGAACGGCAGTGACGCGATCCCGGCGAACGAGAGCGGCGCGTTGATCGACGTCATGCCGGTGCGCAGCCGCTCGGCCAGTTCGACACCGCGGGACTTCGAGAAGACCGTCGAGCCCAAGCCGTACTTCGTGTGGTTCGCCTTCTCGATCGCTTCGTCCATGTCGCGGACCTTCGCGATGGTCACCGTCGGGCCGAACGTCTCCTCGGTGACCGCCTCGGAGTCCTCCGGGACGTCGATGAGCACCGTCGGCTGGGCGTAGCGGTCGCCGACGGACTCCTCACCACCGAGGACGGCCTTGCCGCCGCGGGCCAGCGCGTCCTGGATGTGCCGCTTGATCACGCCGAGCTGCGAAGGCATCGTGACCGGGCCGTACTGCGCGGCCTCGTCCGAACCCGCGCGGACGTCCTTCGTCTTCTCGACGACCTTCGCGACGAACTCGTCGTGCACCTTCTCGTGGACGTACACCCGCTCGACGCCGATACAGGTCTGGCCGGAGTTGGAGAACGCGCCCCACACGGTCGCGTCGGCGGCGGCGTCGAGGTCGGCGTCCACGTCGACGAGCACCGGGTCCTTGCCGCCCGCCTCGATGACGACCGGCGTCAGCGTCTCGGCGGCCGCGGCCATGATCCGCTTGCCGGTGGCGGTCGAGCCGGTGAACGCGATCTTGTCGACACCCGCGCCGACCAGCGCCGCGCCGGTCTCGCCGAAGCCGGTGATCAGCTGCAGCACCGGCTGCTCCGGCACGATCTCGGCGAAGGCGTCAACCAGCCACTTCCCGACACCGGGGGTGTACTCGCTGGGCTTGAAGACGACGGCGTTGCCCGCGGCGAGCGCGTACGCGATCGAGCCGAGCGGGGTGAACACCGGGTAGTTCCACGGGCCGATCACGCCGACCACGCCCAGCGGCTGGTACTCGACGGTCGCCGCCTGGTTCGACATCAGCAGCCCGGCGGAGCGCTTCTGCTTGCCGAGGATCTTCTTCGCGTGCTTGCCCGCCCACGCGATGTGTTCGATGGCCAGGACGCTCTCGAGCTGCGCGTCGGCGATCGGCTTGCCGGTCTCGTCGCGCACGACCTGGCACAGCTGCGGCAGCCGCCGCGTCAGGACGCCCTTCCAGCTCTTGAGCCGCTCCGCGCGCCCGGCGAAGCCGAGGTCGGCCCACCACTGCGCCGCGACGCGCGCTCGCGCGACGGCCGCCTGCACGTCTTCGGCGCTGTGCACGGGGTAGGTTCCGACCACCTCGTCGGTCGCCGGGCTCAGCGAGTCGAAGGTCTCGCCGACCGACGTCGGCTTCGGCTGGACGGCAGTCATCGGCGTCTCCCTGGAGGTCGCGGGTCAGCCCAGGTTACGACGTTACTGACATCGTGCCAATAGCTCGCGCGGGCTTCCGCACCAGCATTCCACCGGCGATCGCCGAGGCAAAGACACCGAACAACGGAGCGACCCACAACGGCAGCACCCCGACGGCCAGCGACCCCAGCCCGAAGCCGGCCGCCTGCACCGTGAAGCTCAGCGAGAACCCCGCCGACCTGCGGTTCTTCGGCAGCAGCCGTTGCAGGTTGACTGATGTCGCAGCGACCAGCGGCCCGGTGCACGCGCCGATCACCGCCACCGACCCGATCAGCCCCGGCCAGCCGAGGTCCGCCGCGAGGGTGAGGCCACCGACGATGAACCCGCCGAGGAACAGCCGCGCGTCGCCGGTCTTGCCCCGCCACGCGTAGAGCGCGCTGCCCGCGATGCTCGCCCCGCTCAGCACGGCGATCACCACCGGCGCGGCGGCCTCGGGCGCACCGAGGCGCTGGACCAGCGGCAACGGCGCGACCTCGATCGTCGACAGCAGCAGCCCGACGGTGAACGCGCAGCACAGCCACGGCAGGTAGGCGCTCACCGGCACCCGTCCGCCTTCGGCGCCGGATTCCACCCGTTCGCGCTCACCCTCGCGGCGCGGCACGAGCGCGGCGGCGGCCACGCAGGCGACGGCCATCGCGGCGAGCGGGACGAACGTGCCGGCCAGGTCGAGCAGCGCGACCAGCGCCGGACCGCCGATGAGCACCCCTTCGAGGATCATCGCGTCCACGGAGATCGCCCGCGGCAGCAGCGCGTCGTCGACGGTGTCGGCGAGCAGCGTCCGGAAGCCGCCCGACAACGCTCCCGCCGTGGCCCCGGGCAGCAGGACGAGCCCGAGCAGCACGGCGTTCGGCGCGTCCGCCGCCGCGGCCACGGCCAGCACGACGAAGCCCACGGCGGTCAGGACCAGCAGCGCCGGCAGGCCACGGGCCGGCCCGACCCGGTCGATCAGCCGCCCGACCGGCACCGCGCCGGCCATCTCGGCCACGACGTAGACCGACATCAGCACCCCGCCGAGGCGGTACGAGCCGGTCGTCGCGGTGGTCAGCAGG
This sequence comes from Amycolatopsis sp. NPDC104863, assembly GCF_055582965.1. NCBI lineage: Bacteria > Bacillati > Actinomycetota > Actinomycetes > Pseudonocardiales > Pseudonocardiaceae > Amycolatopsis > Amycolatopsis sp. NPDC104863. The sequence goes on along the minus strand of NZ_JBVJOW010000004.1, from coordinate 176,675 downwards.
GTGAACGCGAGCGGCGCCATGGTCGCCGGCAGCCGAGCGAACTGGACGCCCGCCGACCAGCGCCAGTAGGCGCGATGGGTGAACAACGACATGTTCGTAACCTCGCGTGTCCCCTGGCCGAGGCACACTTATTCGGGTGAGAGCGAATCGCCGATGATCGAGCTGATCCTGACCGCGGCCGGCGCCCAACGAGTCCGCTTCGCGATCTCGCCGCTGGAGGAGGTGCTGGGCGCCGTCCAGACGCTGCTCGGCGTCCGCACGCACCCGGCCCACCTGCCGTGGGTGTCCGGCGCGCCCGACGTCGACGTCCCGGAGCTCGCCGCGGTGCTCAGCGCCCGGCACTACCTCACCGAGTTCCTGAGCCCGCCGCCCGACGGCCCGGAAACGACCGCCGAAGCCCAGCTGCGCGCGGTCCGCGCGACGCCGCCGCACCAGGTCGCCCTGGAGCTCGCGATGGTCGACGCCGACGTGAGCAGCCTGCCCGCCGACCCGGCGGCCGCGCGCGACCTGCTCGCCGACCAGCTCGAGACGGTCTGGCACACGATGCTCGCACCGCAGTGGCCTCGCCTGCGCGAGCTGCTGGCGGCCGACATCGCCCACCGGACGCGGGTGCTCGGCGAAGGGGGCGTCGCGACGATGCTCGCCGAGCTCCACCCGCGCGTCCGCCTGACCGGGACGTCCCTGCTGGTGGACGTCCGGTCCCGCGAACGGCTGGAGATCGACTCACGCGGGCTGCTGCTGATCCCGGCGGTGTTCGCCTGGCCGAACGTCGGTGTGGTCACGGTTCCGCCGTGGCAGATCTCCCTTCTCTACCCCGCTCGGGGTGTCGCCTCGTTGTGGACGTCGGTCACGACTCCGCCGGAGCCGCTGACCGAGGTGCTCGGCCGGACCCGGGCCCTGCTGCTGACAACGCTCGACCAGCCGGCTGCGACGACCGACCTCGCCCAGCGCCACGGCCTGGCCCCGGCGACGGTTTCGGCGCACCTCACGGCGTTGCGCGGGGCCGGGTTGCTGGCCTCGGAACGCCGGGGTCACCGGGTGCTGTACCGGCGGACGGAGCTGGGCGACGCGTTGCTCACGGGCAAGATCTGACGAACTGGGACTAGGCTGGAATCGACCACCCCCTAAGGAGAATCATCAATGCGTATCGTCCATTTCGGACATGCCTGCGTGCTGGTGGAGACCGGCTCGGAGCGGATCCTGATCGACCCGGGCACGTTCTCCACGGACTTCGAGGGCGAGCGTGAGCTGTCCGCCGTGCTGATCACCCATCAGCACTTCGACCACCTCGACGTCGAGCGGCTGCCGAAGGTGCTCGAAGCCAACCCCGGCGCGAAGCTGATCGTCGACCCCGGCTCGGCCGAAGCCGTCGAGAAGCTCGGCGTGCCGTTCGACATCGCCAACGTCGGCGACTCCTTCGCGATCGGCGACACCTCCCTCAAGGCCGTCGGCGGCGAGCACGCCGTCATCCACAGTGACATCCCGGTGATCCCGAACATCGGCTACCTCGTCGACGACGGCGCGTTCTACCACCCGGGCGACTCGTTCTTCGTGCCCGAGCAGAAGATCGACGTCCTCGGCCTGCCGACGGGCGCGCCATGGCTCAAGGCCGGCGAAGCCGTCGACTACCTGCGCGCGGTGGCGCCGCGGATCGCCGTGCCGATCCACGAAGCCGTGCTCGCCAACCCGGCCATGCACTACGGCCTGTTCGGCAATCTCGCGCCGGAGGGCACCGAGCTCAAGGTGCTCGACCGTGGTGGGCTCACCACCGTCTGAACCCCGTGCGGCGTGCCCGCTCAGGACCTCGAGTCCGCCGGCACGCCGCACAGTTCGGCGGCGTCACGCCACAGCTCCTCCTCTCGCCCCTCGTCGTAGGACTCCTTCGACGACGGCACCACCCGGCCGCGATCGAGGTAGGCCCCGGACTCCGCGGGCCGCGGCCCGCCCATGGCCGCGGCGAGCTTCGCCCCCGCCGTCCGCGGGCTCGACGCGATCGGCGTCGCCCACAACGCCGGCATCAGCCACCGAAAGCCGAAGCGCTGGATGGCGCTCGCATCCCGCACCAGACCCGTGCCCGGCACCAGCCCCGGCGTGTAGGCGTAGACGTCGACGTTCGGCAGCCGCCTCGCGAGCGCGTGCACGAGGTACTGCACCCCGAGCTTGCTGGTCGAGTACGCCCGGCGGCCCGCGTCGAGGGTCTCCGCCTCCGGCCCGCTTCCCGGCGTGGCGAGGCTCCGCGCGCTGGTCCAACGCGGCGCTGGCACCAGGCCCAGGTTGTGCCGGAAGTCGCCGAAGTGCGACTCGCTGCCGGTCACGACGATCCGCGCACCCGGCTCGAACCGGTCGGCCAGCAGGCGGATCAGCAGGTAGTTCGCCAGGACGTTGATCCCGAAGGTGGCCTCGAAGCCGTCCGCGGTGGCCTTAGTACTAGAGGCCATCTGGACACCCGCGTTGGCCAGGAACCCGGTCAGCGGCGGAATCTCTCCCGCGTCGAGGCGCTTTCGCACGGTTTCCGCCGCCGCGCGCACCTCCGCGAGCGAGCCGAGATCGCAGGAAACCGCCTGGACGTTCGGGTTTCCGGTGCGCGCCGCCAGGTCCCGCGCGACCCGCTGACCGGCGTCCCCGCGCACGGTAATCAGGAGCAGCTGGTCCGGGTGGTCCCGGAGCAGCCGTTCGGCCGCGGCCAGGCCCAAGCCCCGGCTCGCGCCGGACATCAGCAGTGTCTTCGTCGGTTCGGTCATGTCATCGCTCCCTCACTCGAACAGGTACTCGATTCGAACTGGTACTCGGTACCGTAGCGCACTCGATACCAGTTGCGCTAGTGTGGGGGCATGGATCAACGCCCTTCGCTGCGGGAACGCAAGCAGAAGCAAGCTCGCGAGCAGATCGTGGAAGCGGCCTTCGCCCTGTTCGCGGAGCGCGGCTTCACCGAGGTCACGGTCACGGACATCGCGGAGCGCGCAGAGGTGGGGCGTACGACGTTCTTCAGATATTTCGGCGACAAGCAGGAGGTGGTGTTTTCGGACGAGCAGCAGCTGCTGGATCACCTGGCGGAGCGGCAGCGAGCGTTGCCGGGTGGCGCGCCACAGGACCTGTCGACGGCCCTCGACCAGGTCCGCGGGCTGGTGCTCGATGTCTGCGCCGAGGCCACCGCGGACATCGCGCACTACGAAATGCACCAGCGGCTGCTGGAGCAGAACCCGGAGCTCAGGGAACGCAGTGCGCGGAAGATGCAGCGGTTCGCCGAACTGGGCGAGGCGATCCTGCTGGAGCGCGGCACTCCGCGGGAAGTCGCGGTGCTGGCCGCGCAGATCGCGGTCGCGTGCTACCAGGCCGGGAGCCGGCTCGCCGGAGCCGAAGCCCCGGCGTTGGCGCCTGCGGTCGACGTCGCCTTCGGGCAGCTCGACGTGCTCCTGGACAGCCGGCCGGCCCACAGCCCGGCAAAACGATCAGTGGACAGGCCTGATCGCACCCTTGTTGATTGAAAACTCCAGAGAGAAGCGGTAGCGGTCAGGCCGCCACCGCGCGCAGCGAGCCGTAGGTGGCGCCGAACGCGCGGTTCTCCAGCGCGACGTCCACCGCGTCGAGCAGGGCCTGGCGGAGGCCGGGGCGGGTGAGGTCCGTCGCGTCGACCCCCAGCCGGACCAGCCCACCCCGGCGAGCTGCGCGCGCGGAGGCGAGCACGAGCGCGAAGCAGCGCACCGTCTCCGTGCGATGGGACTGGCTGGTGAACTCCTGCACCCGGGCGCGGCGCACCTCGCCGGTGACGAGGTCGCGCACCGCGCCGAGGTCCGCGCACAGCCGGAACCCGTGCTCGGCCAGCGCCTGCAGCGTGCCCTGCGAGGCGATCCACCGCGGCGGCGCGAAGCCGTCGACAGTCAGCCCGGCGGCGTCCAAAGCGGCCTTCGCGGCGATGAGCCGGAGCCGGGCCTCGTGCGCCGGCAGCGTGGCGAACTCCGCCTTCTTGCCCAGGTACACCGTGCGGTGCGTGGGCGTGACGGCGTGGTCGTAACCGTGCAGCAGCACGGAATCACCGCGGCGGGCGCGGGTGCGCACCCACTCCGTCACCGGGCCTTCGCCGGTGCGAGCGGCGTGCAGCACCGAAAGCGGCACCTTGCGGCGGTCGAGCTCGGCCGCGAGGTCGGCGCACCGGTGCAGCGTGCGCGGGGTGATTCCCGACAGCGAAACCAGCAAGCGAGCGTCCACGCCACCATTGGGACGCACGCGTCTGACGCACGCGTGAACTGCGCAGAACGGGCGGCCGACACTTGCCGGAAGGGTCAGCCGCCTTCGCGGAGGCGCTGCACCGCCACCGCGATCCGGCCACGCAGGTCGGGGTCGGCGACCTGGCCGTCGGCGACGTCCACGCGTGAAATCGGAATCCGCACGCACGCCTCGTCGACGATGCGCGCGCCCGCGTAGGTCAGGACCTTGCGGAGCGAGTCGTGAGCGTCGCGGCCGCCGGTCGGGGCCGCGACCGAGGACGCGTTGATCCACGCCACCGGCTTGCCGTAGATCTCGCCGCCGCCGACGGTCCAGTCGAGCAGGTTCTTGAAGGACCCCGGCAGCCCGCCGGCGTACTCCGGCGTGCAGATCAGGACGGCGTCGGCCGCCTTGATCGCGGCGCGCAGCTCCGCGACGGCGGGGTGCAGGGGGTCGTGGTCGTCATCCGGGTTGAAGTGCGGCAGGTCGCCAAGACGGGGATAGGTCGTGCTCGCGGTGAGCGTCGCCACGGTCCCCAGCACCGCCGCATTGCCGGAGCCTGCCCGCAGGCTGCCGCAGATCAGCAGGATCACGCAGCCAGTCTGCCAGGGAACGCCCGGTGATGCGGTGGCATGCCTCGAGGTACCGCTCGCGCGTGGCGGTCACCACCTCGGGCGGCAGGGGCGGCAGCGCGGAGACGCAGTCCCAGCCGGACGCCGGGCCGACGAGCCAGTCGCGCACCTGCTGCTTGTCGAACGACGGCCGCTGACGGCCGGGCCGGAGGGCGCCGGCGAGCCAGTAGCGCGCCGAATCCGGCGTCAGCAGCTCGTCCGCGAGCACGAGCCCGCCGTTCCTACCGAGGCCGAACTCGAACTTCGTGTCGGCCAGCAGCAGGCCCTGCTCCGCAGCCCGTGCGGCGCCGCGGCGGTACAGCTCGAGCGAGGCCTCACGGACCTCCTCGGCGAGCCGGTGGCCGACGATCTCCGCGAACTTCGCGAAGTCGATGTTCACGTCGGGTTCGCCGGGCCGGGTCTTGGTGGACGGCGTGAAGATCGGCTCGGGCAGGCGGGCCGACTCGGCCAGCCCGGCCGGCAGCGGGACCCCGCACACGGAGCCGGACCGACGGTAGTCCGCGTAACCGCGGCCGGTGAGGTGACCGCGGACGACGGCCTCGATCGGCAGCATGTCGAGCCGTTCGACGAGCAGCGCCCGGCCGCGGACCTCGTCCGGGATCCCGGGTCCGTCGTAGGCCACCAGGTGGTTCGGGAGGACGTCGGCCAGTTCGGTGAACCAGAACACGCTCATCGCGGTGAGGACATGGCCCTTGTCCGGGACCGGGGTGGGAAAGACCTGTTCGAAGGCGGAAATGCGGTCGGAGGCGACGAGCAGGAGGAGGTCGTCGCCGACTTCGTAGAGGTCGCGAACCTTGCCGGGAACGAGCTCCCGGCATGCGGGGAGGGGGGTCACGCGCTGAACCCTAACGGGCACGCTCCGCCACCATGGATGATGCTGGCATGGCGTACGACTGGATCTCGGTGACGACCGACTACGGCCTGCGCGACGGCTTCGTGGCGGCCTGCCACGGCGTGATCGCGCGGCTGGCGCCCGCCGTGCGGGTGATCGACGTGACCCACGAAGTGCCGCCCCAGGAGATCCGGCACGGGGCGATGGCGCTGGCCCAGACGGTGCCGTTCCTGCCGGAGGCGGTGCACGTCGCCGTGGTCGACCCGGGTGTGGGCACGGCTCGGCTCGGGGTGGTCGTCGTGGCCGAAGGCGGGCTGCTGGTCGGGCCGGACAACGGCCTTCTGCTGCCCGCCGCGCAGGCGCTCGGCGGGGTGCGGGCGGCGTACGAGCTGGCTGAGCCGTCGCTGCGGCTGGCGGTCACGTCGGCGACCTTCCACGGCCGGGACGTCTTCGCGCCGGCGGCCGCGCACCTCGCGCTGGGTGTCGCGCCGGCGGACTTCGGCGACCCGGTGACCGACCTGGTCGTGATGCCGGAGCCGTTCGTGGCGGCGTTTCCCGGGAAGCTGGTGTCGGAGGTGCTGACCGTCGACCACTTCGGCAACGTCCAGCTGGCCGCGACCCCGGCGGACCTCGAGCTGTCCGGCCTGTCGGGCGCGGTTTCCGTGCACAGCGAACGGGTCGCGGTCACCACGGTGCTCGGGCGGACCTTCGCGGACGTGCCTGCCGGGGCGAGCGTGCTCTACACCGATTCGGCCGGCCGGCTGGCCGTCGCCGTCAACGGCGGCTCCGCGGCCGACGTGCTGGGGCTGGGCCCCGCCCAGGAATGCACGATCACCTCGTCGCCCACCGCGACCTGACCCGGTCGCAGCACCGCGGCCTTCATCCCGAAGATCACCCCGCCGTCCGGGTGACGCCGGTAGGCGGCGAGCGTGCGGATCGGCTCGGGGCCGGCCTTCTCGCCGGTCTCCTGGTCGACCATCGGCACCGTGCAGCGCACGCATTGCTTGGCGTAGCCGAACATCGCGGTGCCCACGGACATCGCGCGGACTTCGTCCTCAAGGTGCGGCTCGACCCAGCCGGAGACGATCACGTTGGGCCGGAAGCGATCCATCGGCACGGGCTCGGCTCCTCGTTCGAGGATGCGCGAGTTCAGTCCGTCCAAAGAGGACTCCGAGGCGACGAGCAGTGCGTGGCCGTCGGCGAAGGCGGCCGTGCCCGGGGTCTCGCCGCTGGTGACGCGCTCGTGGTCCGGCGCCACCCCGATCAGCACCGACGGCAGGCCGAGGAGGTCCGAGAACCACTCCGCGGCCTCGGCGCCCTGGTGGACTCCGGTGCCGTGCCAGGAGAACGTCGAGCCCGGGTGCCGCGGGCCTTCGCGCCGGACGTCGAGGACGAGGTCGTCGAGGCCCGGCGCGGACAGCGACAGCCGGTCGCCGAGCACCCGGGGCCGGACCGACGCCAGGACCGGGTAGCGGCGCTGGCTGCGGAAGTCGCCGTCCGGGGCGACGACCTGGAACACGCGGTCGTGGGCCAGGCCGGCCGGCCCGACCTCGGCGGCCGGCACCGAAGTGCCGGCGCAGCCCTTGACCGGGTAGTACGTCAGCCGCGCGATCCTCGCCATGCCCGCAGGCTACCCGGGGCCCGGCCGCCGAAGCCCGCGCTTTTCAGAGCACCTGGGAGAGGAACCGCTGCAGGCGCGGGCTCTGCGGTGCGTCGAAGATCTGGGCCGGCGAACCCTGCTCGACGATCTTGCCCGCGTCCATGAAGGCCACCTCGTCGGCGACACTCCGCGCGAAACCCATCTCGTGGGTGACGACGACGAGCGTCAGCCCGCGTTCGGCGAGGCCCGCCATCAGGTTCAGCACGCCCTTGACCAGTTCAGGATCGAGGGCGCTGGTGGCCTCGTCGAACAGCATCACCTCGGGATCCATCGCCAGGGCCCGGGCGATGGCGACGCGCTGCTGCTGGCCGCCGGAGAGCGCGCTCGGGCGGTACGGCGCCTTGTCCGCGAGACCGACGTCGGCGAGGCGGGCGCGGGCGATCTCTGTCGCCTCCTCCTTGCCCAGCTTCTTCACACTCCGCAGCGGCAGCACGATGTTGTCGAGCACACTGCGGTGGCCAAACAGGTTGAAGTGCTGGAACACCATGCCGACACGCTGGCGCAGCGCGTCGGGGTCGGCGTGGATCACCGACTCGCCGTCGAGGAGCAGGTCGCCGGAATCGGGCTCCTGCAACCGGTTCACGCACCTCAGGAGGGTCGACTTGCCCGAGCCGGACGGGCCGATCACGCAGGTCGTCTTCCCGCTGGCCACCTTGAGGTCGACCCCGCGCAGGACCTCCAGCGTGCCGAAGCGCACGTGGACGTCGCGCAGTTCCACACTGGACGACCGGACTGCCGTCACCACGTCATGACCCTCCCTCCGGCGCCGAGCTCCACCGGATCGGTCTCGTCCACCCGGACCTTGCGGCCGGTCCGGAGCTTCTTGTCGATGTAGTTGACCAGGTGCGTCAGCGGCACGGTGATCACCAGGTAGACGAACCCGGCGGCGACCAGCGGCGACAGGTTGCCGGTGTTGGCCGCGAGGTCCTGCCCGATCCGGAACAGCTCGCGCTGCTCGGACAGCAGGCCGAGGAAGTACACCAGGCTGGAGTCCTTGATCAGCGCGATGAACTGGTTCACCAGCGCCGGCAGCACCCGCCGCACGCCCTGCGGGATGACCACCAGCAGCATCGCCTTGCTGTAGCTCATCCCCAGCGCGCGGCTGGCTTCCAGCTGTCCTTTCTCGACGCTCTGGATGCCGGACCGGAAGATCTCGCCGATGTAGGCGGCCGCGATCAGGCTCAGCGCCAGGATGCCCAGGGGGTACGGGTTGGTGCCGACGACGTCGCGCGCGAGGGTGCCAAGGCCCTGGCCGATCACCAGGATGGTCAGGATCGCCGGCAGGCCGCGGAAGATGTCGGTGTACACCCGCGCCGGCCAGCGCAGCCACGGCTTGGTGGACAGGCCCATCACCGCGACGACCATGCCGAGCACGATGCCGATCAGCGCGGACGTCAGCGCCAGGATCAGCGTGTTGAGCAGGCCGGTCTTCAGCAGGTCCGGGAAGACCTGCCAGATGTACTCCCAGTTGAAGAAGGTGTCGAGGAACTGGTCCATCTACTGCCCCGGCTTGAACTCGGCGGGCACGGGCGCGGTCGGCTCGAAGCGGTCGTGCACCTTGAGCCAGGTGCCGTCGGCGACGACCTTCTTGATGCCGTTGTTGATCTTGCCGATCAACTCGTTGTCGCCCTTCTTGAAGGCGAAGCCGTGCGGGATGGTGGTGACGACCGATTTGGCGACCTGGAGCCCGGCGTTGTTCTTCGCATAGTCCTCGGCGGTGGCCTGGTCGAACACCGCACCGTCGACGGCGCCGGTCTTGAGTGCGCTCAGCGCCGCCGCGTCGTTCGGGAACCGGACGGCCTGCGCGGTGGGCGCGTTCGAGCCCAGCCAGGTGTCCGAGACCGTGCCCTGGACCACACCGATCCGCTTGCCGGCCAACGAGTTCTCGTCGGTGATGCCGGCGGTGTTCCTGGCCGCGATGCCCAGGGCCTGGTAGTTGTACGGCGCCGAGAAGTCGACTGTCTTGCGCCGGGCGTCGGTCTGCGCGATGGCCGAGCTGCCGATGTCGAAGGTGCCGTTCGCGACCTGGCCGAGCAGCGACGAGAAGTCTGTCGCGACGAACTCGACCTTGAGGCCCTCCTGCTGCGCGATGGCCTTCAGCAGCTCGTTGTCGAACCCGGTGAAGGTGCCGTTTTCCTGGTAGGCGTTGGGTTTCGAGTCGCTCAGCGTGCCGACGCGCAGGGTGTCCGACGCGGTGTCGGCGCCGCCGCACGCGGTGAGCGCGGCCAGCAGGGTCGCGGTGACGGCTGTGACGAGTGCCTTCCTCACGCTCCTCCTCCCGAGAACCCGGCCGGCACCGGGACGGACGGGAGGAACTGCTGGTGCAGCTTCAGCCAGGTGCCGTCGGCGATGACCTGCTTGAGCCCGTCGTCGATCTTGCCGAGCAGTGCGCTGTTGCCCTTCTTCACCGCGAAACCGTGCGGCACGTCGGTGACGAAGCTCTTCACCACGACGAGCCGGGCGTCCGGGTTGTCGGTGACGTTCTTCTCGGCGATGCTCTGGTCGAGGATGTACGCGTCGACGGCGCCGGTCTTCAACGCGGTCAGCGCGGCCGCGTAGTCGGGGAAGCGCACGGCCTGTGCGGTGGGGACCGTGCTGGTCAGCCAGTGGTCGCCGACGGTCGCCTGGATGACGGCGACCCGCTTGCCGGCCAGCCCCTTCTCGTCGGTCACCGGCGTGCCCTGCTTCGCCTGGATGCTCATCGTTTCGAAGTCGTAGGCCGCGGAGAAGTCGACGGTCTTCTTGCGCTCGTCGGTCTGCGCGATCGCCGAGCTGGCGACGTCGTAACGGCCGGACGCGACCTGTCCGAGCAGGGCGGAGAAGTCCGTCGCGGCGAACTCGAGCTTCAGGTTCTGCTTGACCGCGATGGCCTTGAGCAGCTCGTTGTCGAAGCCGGTGTAGTTGCCGTCCTTGAGGAAGATGTTCGGCGGCGCGTCGCTGAGGGTGCCGACGCGCAGGGTCGCGGAAGCGGCGTCCGAGCCACCGCCGCACGCGGTGAGCGTGGCGACGAGGGCGGCGGCCAGACCGGTGAGCAGAAGCTTCTTCACGTCAGACCCCCGGATTCGTGACGAGCAGGCCGGGGCCGCCCTGCTGGAGTTCCTTGGACAGCGGCGTGTTCTTGTAGAACTGCGCGTAGATCCGCGCGACCGTGCCGTCGGCGATCGCCTTGGTGAGGCCGTCGTTGAGCTTCTTCAGCAGGTCCGTGTTCTTCTTCGCGACGGCGAACGCGGACGGGGTGTCCTTGTCCTCGACGGTGTAACCGAGCTCCAGCGGGACCGCCGGGTTCTGGTCGAGGTACTTCTGGCCGATGTCCTGCGGCACGACCCAGCCGTCGAGCGTGCCGTTCTTCAGCTGCGCGAAACCCGCGTTGTAGTCCGGGAAGCGGACGACCTGGGCGCTCGCGACCTTGCCCGCGAACTCGTCCTGGACCGAGCCCTGGACCACGCCGAGGCGCTTGCCCGACAGCGCGCCGGCGTCCTTGAGGTTCGCGCCCTTCGCGGTGACGACCGTGGTGAAGCCGGTGTTGTAACCGTTCGAGAAGGCGACGGTCTTCTTGCGCGCCTCCGTGCTGGAGATCGTCGAGCTGCCGATGTCGAACTTGCCGGTCGCGACGCCGGCCAGCAGGCCGGAGAACTCGGTGCCGACGAACTCGACCTCGAAGCCTTCACGCTTCGCGATGTCGCGCAGCAACTCGTTGTCGTATCCGGTGAACCGGCCGTTCTCCAGGTAGATCGACGGCGGGGCGTCGCCCAGGGTTCCGACGCGCAGGGTCTGGCCGGCGGCGGAGGTGTCCGAGCCGCCGCACGCGGCCAGGGTCAGCGTCAGCGCGCCCGCGGTGACGACGGCGGCGATTTTCGACAGCGTGGATCTCATCGCTTCTTCCATGGTTGATCGCGCACGGGGCGCGATGAATGCGCGCCAGGCCGCGGGATGGGCGGCCCGGCGCTCCGGGTTCAGCGATCGAGATTAGGGATTTGACCCGTTGGTGTGGATTCGTTCCAGTCCGTGGACTGGTGCGTCAGCTCACAGGATCGGCTGGGGCGCGTAACCCGCGGCCTCGGGGAACCGCTCGAGCACCTGCGCGACGCGCTCGGCGACCTGCGTCACCTGGCGCCCGGCCGTGCCGGTGAACGAAATCCGGTCGGCGAGCAGCTTGTCCAGCTCACCGCGGTCGAGCGGGATGCGGTCGTCGGCGGCGAAGCGGTCGAGCAGGTCGTTCTCCGCGCGGCCTTCCCGCATCTCCAGCGCGACGGCGACGGAGTGCTCCTTGATCGCTTCGTGGGCCGTCTCACGTCCGACGCCGGCGCGGACCGACGCCATGAGCACCTTCGTGGTGGTGAGGAACGGCAGGTAGCGATCAAGCTCACGCTCGATGACCGCCGGGAAGGCGCCGAACTCGGCCAGCACCGTGAGGAAGGTCTCCAGCAGGCCGTCGAGCGCGAAAAACGCGTCCGGCAGCGCGACGCGGCGGACGACCGAGTCGGAGACGTCACCCTCGTTCCACTGGTCGCCGGCCAGCTCGCCGATCATCGAGAGGTAGCCGCGCAGCACGACGGCGAGGCCGTTCACGCGCTCGCACGAGCGGGTGTTCATCTTGTGCGGCATGGCGGACGAGCCGACCTGGCCGGGCTTGAAGCCCTCGGTGACCAGCTCGTGGCCGGCCATCAGCCGGATCGTCTTGGCCACGCTGGACGGCGCCGCCGCGATCTGGACCACGGTGGAGAGCACGTCGAAGTCGAGCGAGCGCGGGTACACCTGGCCGACACTGACGAACCGCCGGCTGAAGCCGAGGTGCTGCACCACGCGGTCTTCGAGATCGTCCAAAGTGGACTCGTCACCGAGCAGGTCGAGCATGTCCTGCGCGGTGCCGACCGGGCCCTTGATGCCGCGCAACGGGTACCGGCCGATCAGGTTGTCGAGCCGCTCGAAGGCGACGAGCAGCTCGTCGGCCGCCGTGGCGAACCGCTTGCCGAGGGTGGTGGCCTGCGCGGCGACGTTGTGCGAGCGGCCGGCCATGACCGTGTCGGCGTGCTCGACGGCGAGGGCGGCCAGCCGGGCCAGCACGGCCGCGACGCGGGTGCGCACGAGCTCCAGCGAACGGAGCTGCTGCAGCTGCTCGACGTTCTCGGTGAGGTCACGCGAGGTCATGCCCTTGTGGATGTGCTCGTGGCCGGCGAGCGCGCTGAACTCCTCGATGCGTGCCTTGACGTCGTGCCGGGTGACGCGCTCGCGCGCGGCGATCGACTCGAGGTCGACGTTCTCGAGGACGCGCTCGTAGGCCTCGACGACACCGTCGGGCACGTCGACACCGAGGTCCTTCTGCGCCTTGAGGACGGCGATCCAGAGCTGCCGCTCCAGGACGACCTTCTGCTCCGGCGACCAGAGCCGGACCAGCTCCGGCGAGGCGTAGCGGGAGGCGAGCACGTTCGGAATGCGGGGCTTGTCCGTCACGACCTCACGATACCCGGGCTGGTGGCGGCCCCCGGCAGGGCCGCCACCTGCGGGTACTACGGCAGGACCCGGACGTCGGACGCCTTCGCGTAGACGACCCGGTGGTTGTAGGAGAGCTGGACGTACTTCGTGGCGCCGGTCACGAGCGTGTGGTTGGCAGGCACGTTCGCCGGGTCGAACCGGGCGTAGTAGTTCTCCGCCTGGAACGTGCCGGTCACGACGTAGCTCTGCCCCGCCGGGAGCGTCCAGGGGATCGGCGCGACCGTCCACAGCGAGTTGAACGGGATCTCCGCCGGGTACTCCGGCTGCTCCGGGAAGGCGCGGCCGTACAGCGGCACCGACGTGACGCCGGTGGGCGCGGTCACCCGCTCGGCACGGGCGGGCACCGCCACGCAGTGGCCCGGGTTGGCGAACCAGGCCTCCTGGCCGCCGTACCAGATGGCGGTCCAGTCACCCTGCTGACCGGCGAGCGCGTACGTCCGGCCGGCGACGGCCTTGTCGCCCCAGTCGTCGATCGCCGTTGTGCCGGGTGAGCCGTCCGGGTGCACCACCGGGTCGGTGACCAGCGGTGAGTTCGCGTCCGGCGCGGTGTGCAGGGGGACGAAGTTCGCGCCGTGGGCGGGCAGCGGCGTGCAGACGCCGGTCTTGTCGCAGCTGGTCATCGCGGGCTGGTTGGTCGTGTAGTCCGGGTTGATCGTGACGGCCTGGCTCGCCGGTCCGCCGGTGGCCCGGATCGGCGCGCCGAGCAGGTCCATGTAGTGCGCCCAGTCCCAGTACGGGCCCGGGTCCCAGTGCACGGCCGAGAAGTTCAGCGTGCGTTCCCGCGAGACGTCTTCGTGCCCCAGGATGTGCTGGCGGTCCAGCGGGATCTGGTACTTCGCCGCCAGGTAGCGCACCAGGTCCGCGGAAGCGCGGTACATCTGCTCGGTGTACCAGGTGCCGCCCTGCGCGGCGATGCCCTCGTGCTCGATGCCGATCGAGTGCTCGTTCATCGTCCAGTTGGCGGCGTGGTACGCGATGTCCTTGGTCTGCACCATCTGCGTGACCTGGCCGTCGGACGACCGGATGACGTAGTGCGCGCTCCCCACCGACCGGGGGTCCTGGAACGTCGCGATGGCCTGGTCGTACGGGCTCAGCGTGCTGGTCGGCAGGGATTCGGTGTCGTGGATGACGATGTACCGGATCCGGTTGCCGTCGGCCGGCCGGTTCGCCGGGTCGTAGTTGCCGTAGTTGTTGGGTTTGCTGTGGTCCGCGGACGACCAGTCGTAGGCCGCCGGGACGAACCGGCAGTCCAGGTTGGTGGGACACTCGGGGGGCGGAGTGTCAGCCGCGTGCGCGGTGACTGGGACCGTGGCCGCGATCGCCAGCGCGAACGCCGCCGCGACAAGGGTTCTGCCTGTGAAGGTCACGCGTCATGAAACCAGAAACGGGCCCACCGTGGCGCGGATCGTCAGGCTCGTGAACGCGCCGGGCGCGAGCGTCGTCAGCGGGCCGAGGACCTCCAGCTCGACGATCCGCGCCGGCGGGTCGAGGTCGCCGAGCGACGCCAGCGGCTCGGGAAGCGGGTGCTCCAGCCAGATCTCGAGCGGCGAGCCCTCGTCCGGGTACTCGCCCGCTGGGTCGACGTCGAACGCGAGCGTCAGCGGCCCGTACGTCACCCAGCCCGCCGTTCCCGGGACGCCCAGCTTGCCGACGACGTCCTGGGGCGGCACGACCAGACGGTCACCGTCCACTGTGTACTCAGGGGTGCCGGTTCCGGCGACCAGCGCGACGACGCCGGGCCGCCGGAGGCCCGCGGTCACGATTTCGCCGCCGGGCAGCTGGGTGACGTTCCACAGGGCCCAGCGGACCGGGTGTGGGCTGGTGTTCTCCGCGGACAGCCGCAGCTCGTACCCGTCGTCGAGGATCGTGACGGCGCGGGTCAGGCGCAGGCCGGTTCGCGGGTCCGGTGCGCTGGTCATGGTCACCGTGTCGCCATCGGTCACGGCGGTGTACGGACCCGAGTCGAGCACCGGGTCGGGCGGGCCGGGCCACTGGCCGGGACCGTCCCAGCCCTGCGGGGCGGGCCAGGTCTTGTCGCCGCCGTAGTTGACCCAGTCGCCCATCCGGCCGGAGTTGGGGGCGTAGGCGCCGCGCAGGTCGTCGCCGAGCAGCGCCGGGTTGCGCCACAGCAGCTCGCGGCCCTGGTACCGGACCGACAACAGGCGGCCGCCCAGCTCCGGGACCAGGCCGAGCCGCAGGTCGCCGCGCTCCAGCCAGGTCACCATTCGGCGAGACCGCCGTCGTCGTGGCGCCAGACCGGCGAGCGCCACGCGTGGCCGATCTCGTCGGCGCGGCGGACGGCGGCTTCGTCGACCTCGATGCCGAGGCCGGGCCCGAGCGGGCGGGCCGCGTACCCGTCCCGGAAGGCGAAGATCGAGGAGTCCACGAGGTACTGGTGCTCCTGGCCCTCGTGGTAGTGCATGCCGACGCTCTGCTCCTGGATCAGGAAGTTCGGCGTGGCGAACGCGACCTGCAGGGACGCGGCCAGCGAGATCGGGCCGAGCGGGCAGTGCGGCGCCAGCGACGCGCCGTACATCTCGGCCAGCGCGCCGATGCGCCGTAGCTCGGAGATGCCGCCGGCGTGGGACGGGTCCGGCTGCAGGACGGCGACCCCGGCGTCGAGCACCGGCTTGAACTCCCAGCGCGAGTAGAGCCGCTCGCCGACCGCGATCGGCACCGTCGACGCCTCGACGACCTTACGCAGCGCGTCGCCTTGGGTCTCCGGGAGGATCGGCTCCTCGACGAACATCGGCTGGACGTCTTCGAGGAGCTTGACCAGGCGGCGGGCCATCGCGGGTGAGACGCGGCCGTGGAAGTCGATCGCGAGGTCGCGGTGCGGGCCGAGCGCCTCGCGGGCTTCCCACGCGCGGGCCACCGCCGCCTCGGCCTCGGCGGGGGACGCGATCGCCGTCAGCGGGCCGGCGACGTTCATCTTCACCGCCGTGAACCCGGCCTCGACCTGCGCGGTGACGGCCTCGCGGATGCCGGCCGGGCGGTCGCCGCCGACCCAGCTGTAGACGCGGACGCGGTCGCGGACCGGGCCGCCGAGCAGCTCGTGCACCGGTGCGTTGCGGACCTTGCCGGCGATGTCCCACAGCGCGTGGTCGAAGCCGGACAGCGCGCTGGAGAGCACCGGGCCGCCGCGGTAGAAGCCGCCGCGGCGCAGCACCTGCCAGTGGTCCTCGATGCGTAGCGGGTCCTGGCCGATCAGCAGCTCGGACATCTCGTGCACGGCGGCGCGCACGGTCTCCGCGCGGCCCTCGACCACGGGCTCGCCCCAGCCGCTGATCCCCTCGTCGGTGCTGACCTTGAGGAACAGCCAGCGCGGCGCGACCAGAAACGTTTCAATGCCGGTGATCTTCACCCGTTGTCCCCCATCTACGCGGAATCCTTGGCGGCGGACCAGCCACCGTCGACGGTCAGCTCGGCCCCGGTGACGAACGACGCCGCGTCCGAAAGCAGGAAGGCGATCACGTCCGCGACCTCGGCCGGCCGCCCGAGGCGTCCCACCGGCGTCGCGCGGGCGCTGCGTTCGCGGTCCTCCGGCGAGATGCGGTTCCAGGCCTCGGTGAGCACCGGCCCGGGCAGCACGGAGTTGACCCGCACGTCGGGGGCGTACTCCACGGCCAGCTGCCGGGCCAGCGCGACCTGCGCGCCCTTGCTCGCGGCGTACGCGGGGTGGCCCGGCAGGCCGAAGTGCGCGTGCACCGAGGAGACAAGCACCACCGCGCCGCCGCGGGTCCGCAGCGAGGGCAGGCAGGCCTTCAGAGCGAGGTAGGTGCCGGTGAGGTTGACGTCGAGCTGGCGGCGCCACCCGTCGAGGCCGAGCTCGTGCAGCGGCCCGGTGCTGGGCACGTAGGCGTTGCTGACCAGGGCGTCCACCTCGCCGATGTCCGCCCAGGTCGCCTCGTCGGCGACGTCGCCCCGGATCGGGACGACGCCGTCGGGGAGTTCGGCGATGTCCACGCCGAGCACGCGGTAGCCGTCGTCGAGCAGCTTCCGGGCCGTTGCCAGCCCGATCCCGGACGCCGCTCCGGTCACCACCGCCGTACGCGTGGACATCGCCTGCTCCTTCGTCAGAACTTCGCTACGTGGACATGGTCGTCCGGTCCGCGGGCGGCGAACCACAGCGACGCGCCGTCGGACGCGGCGCCGAGGGTTCCCACGATGCTCCCGCTCGGGTACTCCGGCCGCTTGAACCAGCCCGCCCAGGAGCCGGACCAGTCGTTGGCCCACAGCGAGTAGTCGCTCGCGGACGCGGTGAGCGCGACCTTCGCGCCGACGGCGACCAGCGTGGGGCTGCTGCTGACCGTGCCGCCGATGCCGGTCCAGTCCGACCACGTGTCGCCGGTCTTCGTGCGGGCCCAGACGCTGTCGTCCGCCGTGCGGACCGCGACGACCGTGCCGCTGGTGGACGTCGCCGCGCCGGGCCGGCCGTAGATCGGCTTGCCGCCGGGCGCGCCGAGACCGGACCACTGACCGGCGCTGGTCCGCTGCCAGACCTGGCCGTCGGCGCCGCGGACGAAGACCGTCCCGTCGGTGGTCACGGACGGCGAGTCGGTGAGCGTGCCGCCGAGCCGCTTCCAGTCGCTCCAGCGCTTCGAGTAGCTCCGCTGGTAGAGGGCGTTGTCGAGCCCGCGGACGTAGACGTCGATGCCGGCGGACGTCGCGACCGCGGCGGGCTGGCCGAGGAACTTGCCGCCGACCTGACGCGGCCCGTCGAGGCCCTTGACCTGCAGGGAGCCGTTCTGGTCACGGAAGAACGTCACCGTCTTGCCGCCGGTGCGGACGATCGCCGGGCTGGCGGACGCGTCGCCACCGAGGTCGTCACCCGGGACGAGGTCGGTGCCGTGCAGGCGCAGGAACGCCGTGCCGTGCGCGGGCACGGTGACGGTGTACGAGCCGGTCGCGGTGCCGCGGTCGGCGCGGGCGCGCAGGTCGCGGACGGACACCCGGCCCTTGAGCCCGGCGTCGGCGAGGTTCAGCGTCATCTGCGTCGGCGCCTCACCGCGGTTGAGCAGCACCACGGCGCGGTCGCCGTCGCGGGAGAGGACCTTGCTGTAGGTGTCGGTGGTGCCGGTCGTCGCGACGCGGACACCCTGGGTGCCGAGGCGGTCCTGGTTGACCCCCACGATCTCCGGGTTCTTCAACGTGCCGATCATCGACGCCGGGAGCGTGCGCGGGTCCGAGCCGATGATCAGCGGGGAGGCCATCTCCGCCCACATGACGAGCTGGGTGGTCGACTCCTCCTCGTTGAGCTCGTAGGTGCCCTGCTCGGTCTTGCGCATCGGGATCAGGTAGTCGGGGTCGTTGTAGTGCCCCGGCCCGTTCGCCTCGGGGTGCGCGGCGTTGGCGTCCATGTTGCGCAGGACGTCCTTCCAGATCCCCTCGTACGGCGTGCCGAACGCGATGTCCGTGCTGGTGCGCCAGGAGTCGGCGACCAGCGGGCCGTAGCTGTAGGCGATGCCGGCGACCTGGTCGGGCCCGTGCGGGGTGCCCCACTCGTCGGTGACCGGGTTGCAGACGTTCAGCACCATCGGTCGGCCCGCCTTCGCGAGGGCCTTGCTGAACTGCGTGAACGCGTCGGCGGGCTTGAGGTTCTGGGCGATGCCGCAGAGGAAGTCGACCTTGACGGCGTCGAACTTCCAGCTCGCGAAGCGCTTGGTGTCCTGCTCGTAGTGGCCGCCGGAGCCGGCCGCGCAGTTCTTGCCGTCGGAGGCGCCCGCGTCGGTGTAGATGCCGGCCTTGAGCCCCTTGCCGTGCAGGTAGGTGACCAAAGTGGACAGTCCACTGGGGAACTTCGCGCTGTCCGCGAGGAGGTTGCCGTGCGCGTCGCGCGGGTCCGGGGCGGTCCAGCCGCCGTCGATCCAGACGTACCGGTAGCCGGCGTCGCGCAGGCCGCTGGAGACGAGGAAGTCCGCGACGGACTTGACCGACGCCTCGCTGGGCGCGCCGAGGCCGTAGTAGGTGTTCCAGCCCATGTACGGGGTCTTCGCGACCCCGCTGTCGTAGTAGTCGGGAGCGCCTTGGTCCACGGCCGGTGTTGCCTGTGCGGGGATCGCGATGGCGGTGAGCGCGGCTGCTGCCGCCGCTACGACCGCTAGGGATCTCTTGAGCATGTTGCCGGACACCCTTCTCCGATGAAACAGCGTCGAGCCAAGCCGGAGAGCAGCATGCCGGGGAGCGCGATCCTCCGTCAAGAATAAATCCTAAATTAAGATTTCACGCGCTATGCTCTCCCCGATGAACACCGAAGTCGTCACTCTCGGCGAGGCGATGCGGCTGCTGCTCGCCGAGCCCGGCGTCGCGCTGCGGCGCGCGCACACCTTCACCTCGTCCGTCGCCGGTGCCGAGACGAACGTCGCGGTCGGCCTCGCGCGGCTCGGGCACCGCGTCCGCTGGCTGAGCCGGGTCGGCGACGACCCGTCCGGCGCGCACGTGCTCGCGACCCTGCGTGCGGACGACGTCGACGTCTCGCGCGTCGCGGTTGATCCGGACGCGTACACCGGCTTCCTGATCCGGGACACCGAGACCGTCGAGTACCACCGAAGCGGCTCCGCGGCTTCGCGCCTCTCCGCCGCCTTCGTCCGCGAAGCAGGCCTCGACGGCGCGCGGCTCGTGCACGTCTCCGGCATCACGGCGATGCTGTCCGACGGGGCGCGCGAAGCCGTCGAAACGCTTTTCGCGCTCGCACGAGCTTCGGGCGCGTGGGTGTCCTTCGACCCGAACGTCCGGGTGAAGCTCGGCAAGCCGGACCGGTGGCGCGAGACCGTCGGGCCGTTGCTGACCAGGGCTGATCTCGTCTTCGCCGGCGAGGACGAGCTCGAACTGCTCGGACAGACGCCGGACGCGCTGCTCGCGGGCCGGGCGCAGACGGTTGTCGTCAAGCAGCGGGACAAGCTCGCGCGGGCCGTGACCGCGGACGGCTCGTGGTCGCAGCCGAGCCTGGTCACGCGGGTTGTCGACCCGGTCGGCGCGGGTGACGCGCTGACGTCCGGATACCTCTCGGCGTGGCTGCGCGGCGCCGAGCCGGCGGAGGCGCTGCGCGCGGGCGCGGCCTGCGCGGCGCTGGTCGTCGGCACGCGGACCGACCTCGAAGGCCTTCCGGACCGCGGCGAACTCACCAAGGCACTGATCGGCACGGAGGTGGACCGATGACCTATCGCTGGGAGATCACGGCGAACGCGCTGCGTCAGGGCGTGGTCGGGATCGTGCGCACGCACGACGCGGAGTCCGCGGTGGAGGCGGCCCGCGCGGCGCTCGAAGCCGGGCTGCGCTCGATCGAGCTGCCGCTGACCAACCCCGGCGCGCTGGACGCGATCTCGGGGCTCACCGCGGCCTATCCGGACGCGACGATCGGCGCCGGCACGGTGCTCGACGAGGCGTCGGCGGTCCTCGCGATCCGCGCGGGCGCGCGGTTCCTCGTGTCGCCGTCGGTGGACAGCGCGGTGATCCGCACCGCTCACCGGTACGGCGCGGCGGCCTTCCCGGGCGCCGGTTCGGTGACCGAGATCGTCCACGCGCTGGAAGAAGGCGCCGACGCGGTGAAGGTGTTCCCGGCTTCCGCGCTGAGCCCGTCCTGGGTGAAGGACGTCCGGGCGGCGCTGCCGCAGGCGCCGCTGGTACCCACCGGCGGCATCGCGCCCGAAGACGTGCCACGCTGGCTCTCGGCGGGCGCGGTCGCTTGCGGGATCGGCTCGGCGCTGACCCGCGGCACCACCGCGGAGATCTCCGCCCGGGTCGAGAAGCTGCTGAGGAGCGCGCATGGCTGAGCTGGTCTTCGTCGGGTGCTACACCGGAGAAGCGGGGAACGGCACCGGGATCACGACGTTCTCGCGGTCGGCTTCGGGCGAGCTGACGGAGGTCGCCTCACTGCCGATGGAGTCACCGTCGTGGCTGACGCGGCACCCGTCGCTGCCGGTGCTGTACGCGGCGAACGAGACGGCCACCGGCGCGGTGACGGCGCTCTCCTTCGACGGCTCGGGCGCGCTTTCGGTGCTGGGCACGGCCGAGACGGGCGGCGCGCACCCGTGTCACCTGGCGGTGACCCCGGACGGCCGGTTCCTGCTGTGCGCCAACTACACCGGCGGCAGCCTCGCGGTGTTCTCGCTGTCCTCCTCGGGCTCGATCGAGGCGCGGACGGCGCTGGTCCAGCACACCGGCACCGGCCCGGACGCGGACCGTCAGGAGGCGGCGCACGTCCACATGGCGGTCCCCGGCGACGGCATCGTGAGCGCGGTCGACCTGGGCACGGACGAGATCCGCAGCTACACGCTCCGATCCGACGGCTCCCTGGAGCCGCTGGCGGTGTCCTCCCTGCCGCCGGGCACCGGACCGCGCCAGCTGGTCCGGCGGCCGGGCACCGACCTGGCGTATGTGGTCGGCGAGCTGGCCGGGACGCTCGTGACCGTCCGCGAGACGTCGCCGGGCGCTTTCGAGGTGGTGTCGGTGACGCCGTCGACGCTTTCTTCCGTGACGCCCAACCTGGTGGCTCACCTGGAGCGGACCGAGACGCGCCTGTACGTGTCGAACCGAGGCCCGGACTGCGTGACGGAGTTCGCCCTCGACGACGCGGTGGCCGTGGCGGACCAGCCGTGCGGCGCGAACCCGCGGCACTTCGCCCTGGTGGACGGGACTTGTTACGTGGCGGCCCAGTCGGAGGACGCGGTCACGGCGTTCACGTTGACGGCGTCGGGTGACGCGGAGCTGCGCCGCTTCCCGACGGGCTCGCCGACCTTTGTCCTGCCGGTCTCACTGCCCTGAGCCGCATTCCGCGGGGAAGAGCAGCTCGCCGGCTTCCACGACGGCGCCGATCACACGCAGGTCGCCGTCCTCCAGGCGGACGGCCACCGGTGCGCCGCCGCGCCGCCCGGCGCTGTGGACGCCGGGCGGAAGCCGGCCGCCCAGGGTGCCGAACGCGACCGTGTCGGCGCCGTCGGCCAGGACCTCCCGGACGTCGAACCGCCAGTGCCGGTCCGCCTCCTTCCGGAGCACGGGCCACCCGGTGAGCGCGGGCCGGCGGGCCCGGACCTGCGCCGCGACCCCGCAGCAGAGGGGAGCCGCGGCGACGCGCGGGTGGTCGTCGGACGGGCGGAGCTCCATGGCGTGTGTCAGCAGGTCCGCGGCGATCACCCGGACGACCGGGGGCCCGTGTTCGACGATGTCCAGCAGGGCCGGCGCCGCGAACACCGCCGCGGGGTAGACCGTGCCGCTGTGCTCGTGGAGGAGCCCGGTGTTGGCCAGCACCGAGCTGGGCGCCGAAGCCTCGAGCACCGTCGTGGCCGCCGCCAGCTCGCGCAACGCGGGCCCGACGCTGTCCGGCTCGTACCGGCCGGGTGGTCCGGGAACGGCGTGCCAGTCCACTGCGGACACCACGACCTCCCTCGTACTCAACGTATAGCGCACCCCCGGGCTTGCGGCAAGCCCCCCGGGCTCCAGCAGAATCACCGTCCTGACGAGAAACAGGGGGATTCACCATGCGTGTTCTGCTGTCCACCTACGGTTCGCGCGGGGACGTCGAGCCGTTGGTCGCGTTCGCCGTCCGGTTGCGGGAGCTGGGCGCCGAGGTCACGGTCTGCGCACCGCCGGACGACGACTTCGTGGCGCGGCTCGCCTCCATCGACGTTCCGCTTGTCGCCGTCGGGCCGTCCGCGAAGGCCTTGACCAAGGCCGCGCCGCCGCCGTCTTCGCTGCCCGAGCGGGCCGCGCAGCTGATCGCCGCGCAGTTCGACGTCATGCCCGAGGCCGTCGAGGGCTGCGACGTCGTGGTCGCCACCGGCATGATGCCGACCGCCGCCGGGGCGCTTTCCGTCGCCGAGCTGGCCGGGGTCCGGTCGGTCTACGTCGCCTTCCAGAAGGTCACGCTGCCGTCGCCGCACCACGCGCCGCTGGCCTACCCCGGGCGGCCGCACCCGGCGGGCGTCACCGACAACCGGGCGTTGTGGGACCTCGACCGCGAGAGCATGAACGTCTTGTTCGGCCCGGGCCTCAACTCCAGCCGGGTCGCGCACGGGCTGTCCGAAGTGGACGACGTCCGCGAGTACGTCATCGGCAAGCGGCCGTGGCTGGCGACCGATCCGGTCCTCGACCCGTGGCAGCCCACGGCCGACCTCGACGTCGTCCAGACCGGCGCGTGGACCGTCCCCGACGAACGCCCGCTGCCGGACGACCTGGCGGCGTTCCTCGACGCCGGCGAGCCTCCGGTGTACGTCGGTTTCGGGAGCATGCCGATGCACGCCGCCGCGGACGTCGCCGAGGTCGCTGTCGCGGCGGTGCGGGCGCACGGCCGTCGTCTGGTGCTCAAGCGCGGCTGGGCCGGCCTGACGGTGGCCGGCGACGACGTCTTCGCCGTCGACGAGGTCAACCACCAGGCGCTCTTCCCGCGCACCGCCGCCGTCGTGCACCACGGCGGCGCCGGCACCACCACCACGGCGGCGCGCGCCGGCGTGCCGCAGGTCGTGGTCCCGCAGGCCACCGACCAGCCCTACTGGGCGAGCCGGGTCGCGGAGCTGGGCATCGGCGTCGCGCACGACGGTCCGGCGCCGACGACGGAGTCCCTGACGACGGCGCTCGGGACGGCCCTGGCCGCGCGGGCCAAGGCCGCCGAGGTGGCCACCACGGTCCGCACCGACGGAACCGCGGCGGCCGCGAAGCTGCTACTCGAGCCGGCGTAAAACGACGACGTCGGCGTCGTGTTCCGCCGTCCAGTCGAACGGGAGGCCCGCGTGCTTCAGGTGCGCGCCTGAGTAGCGGGCCCCCGATTCGTCCACATAGGACGAGCCGGGCAACACGTCCAGCCGCACCCGCGACGAGCGGCCCGGGACCAGCGGCGCGCCGGTCAGCGCACCCGTGCTCCACGCCAGGACGACCACCGTGTCAGCGTCCTCGGACGTGTACTGGGTCGCCGCCGTCGGTTCGGAAGGCCCGTGCAGGACCCGGGCGTCGCCGTGGTGGATGACGTCGCGGATCGACTTGTAGACCGCGATCAGCGACGCCGCCTCGGTGTGCTGCGAGGACGTCCACTGGGACAGGTCCGCGCCGATGCCCAGCACGCCCGCCATGGCCGTGACGAACCGGAAGCGCAGTGACCGCGGGCGCGGGTCGAACACCCCCGGGGAGTCCGTCACCCAGGAGCTCATCAGGTGCGGCGCGTGCATCAGCAGGAAGCCGTCCTGGATGGCGAGGCGATCGAGCGGACCCGTGTTGTCGCTCGGCCAGACGACGTCGGTGCGTGCGACCGTCGCCAGGTCCGTGCGGCCGCCACCACCGGCGCAGGCCTCGATCGTGACGTGCGGATGACGAGCACGCAGGTGGTCCAGCACCGACAGGTACCCCGCGACGTGCTCGGCGTCCAGGTCCGCGGCAGGGGAACCCGGGCGGCCGCGTTCCGTCGGCGGGCGGTTCATGTCCCACTTCAGGTACGAGATCGGGTACGCCGACAACAGTGAGTCCAAAGTGGACTTGATGAACGAGACGACGTCGGGCAGCCCCAGGTCCAGCAGCAGCTGGTTGCGGATCAACGTCGCCGGGCGGCCGTCGATGCGGTACACCCAGTCCGGGTGCGACGCGTACAGCCGCGACTTCGGGCTCACCGCCTCCGGCTCGACCCACAGCCCGAACTCCAGGCCCAGCTCACGCACCGAGTCGACGAACTCGCCGAACGACTCCTCCGCCGGGGTCCAGTCACCGAGGCCGCCCGTGTCGTCGTCGCGGCCCACGAACCAGCCGTCGTCGACGACGAACAGCTCAACACCGATGTCGGCCGCCCGCTTCGCCAGCTCCAGCTGGTGTGCGCTCTGAACGTCGAAGCCCGTGGCTTCCCACGAGTTGTAGAGCACCGGACGCGGCCGCCGCCAGCGGGAACCTGCCAGCACGCGGTCGTGGTCGTGCCACACCGACGCCAGGCCGGCCAAACCGTCCACACTGGACGCGAGCGCGAGCGCGGGTGTCACCAGAGAGGCTCCGGGCTCGAGAAGCACCGGCCCCGGCGAAGGCAACCGGCCCGCTCGGACGCGCGTCAGGCGGGAAGGCTCGACATCGGCCTCGATGGACCACGAACCCGGCCACGCCAAGGAGACGCCGTAAGCGGGACCGCCGGCGGCGTCCTGCACCGCCAGCCACGGCACGTGCGCGTGCCCCGGCACGCCGAAGCGGCTCTCCATCCGGAACCCGCCGGCCGCCAGCTCGAGCGACTGCCGGGTGAACTCCTGCGACCACTGGCCGGTCAGGTACGTCAGCCGGGCCGCGCCGGACGTGGGGATGCACACGCCCGCCGAGCCGAGGCGGTCGAACTCCAGGACCGACGAGCCCGTGTTCGTGAACTCGACCCAGCGGGTCAGCACGTCCGTCTCGGCCGAGCCGCGGTAGCAGAGCACCGCACGCAGTCCGGCCAGCTCGTCCACAAAGGACAAGCGCAGGTCGGGATCCGTGGACGCGCCGTCGAAGCGCCACCACGAGCCGCCGCGCACCGAGACGTCCGCGCCGGAGAACGGGCGCAGGCCCAGCGGCGCGTATTCGACCGGCGCCGCGTCCGCCTCGGTGATGAAGTGCACCGAGCCCGCGTTCGTGAAGACCGACGGCCCGTCCTCGATCCCGTGCGGGCCCCACGCCACGAGCTCGGCCCAGCGGGACGACGGGTCCAGCGCCACGGTGTACGAAGTGGACTTCATGGTCACGGTCCACGTCACTTGATCGCCCCGATCGCCAGGCCCGAGATGAAGTGCTTCTGGAACCGGAGGAACACGGCCACGGTCGGCACGGCCGCGATGACCGAGCCCGCCGCGATCACGTTCCAGTTGGACACGTACTGGCCCTGCAGGCCGAGCAGCGCCGGTGTCACCGGCATCACCGTGCCGGTGCGCAGCACGGTGATCGACCACAGCAGGTCGTTGAACGTCCAGGTGAAGGCGAGCGCGCCGAGCGCCGCCAGCGCCGGGCGGGTCATCGGCAGGATGATCCGCGCGAAGATCTGCACGACGCCGGCGCCGTCGATCAGCGCCGCCTGCTGGATCTCGTCCGGGATCGACCGCATGAACCCCTGCAGCACGAACGTGTAAAAGCCCAGGCCGAACCCGACCTGCACGATGATCAGTGCCGTCAGCGTGTCGTAGATGCCGAGCAGCTCCGACAGCTTCGCCACCGGCACCAGCAGGATCTGCGGCGGCAGCAGGTTGCCCGACAGCATCACGAGGATGATCGTGCGCCGCAACGGAATCTGGTAGCGGCTCAGCGCGAACGCCGCCGCCGCGCTGAGCAGCAGGGACAGCAGCACGGTCGGGATCGTCACGATCAGGCTGTTGAGCATCGCGTGCCCGCCGCCGCCCTCACCCCACGCCTGGCCGAAGCCGTCGAGGGAGAACGACGCCGGCAGCGCGCCCAGGCCGTTCGAGGCGATGTCCGAAAAGGACCGGACGCTCGTGGTGAGCACCAGCGCGATCGGCAGCAGCCACAGCACCGAGAGTCCACCCGCGAGCAGGTGGAAGCCCGCGGTCCGCGTCTTCCTCACGAGTCCTCCCGGAATGCGCGCACGAGATAGGTGACGATCACGCCGAACGCCAGCACGAAGATCACCACGGCCAGCGCGGACGCGTACCCGAGCCGCAGCGACTGGAACGCCGTCGCGTACATGTACGTGCTGAGCAGCTCGGACGAGTGGTACGGCCCGCCCTTGGTCATCGACCACACAACGTCGAACGAGCGCAGCGAATCGATGATGATCACCGACAGGACCACGGAGTTGACGCTGCGCAGCTGCGGCCAGGTGACGTTGCGGAACTGCTGCCAAGCCGTGGCGCCGTCCAGTTTGGCCGCCTCGTACAGCACCGGGTCGATGCCCTTGAGCCCGGCCAGGTACAGCACCATCACGTACCCGAGCTGCCGCCACAGCGCGGGCACGAGCACCGCGTACAACGCCGTCTTCGGGTCGGCGAGCCACGAGTGCTGCCAGCTGCCGAGCCCGATCGCGCCGAGCACCTTGTTGAACACGCCGTCCGGCTGGTAGATCACCTGCCAGATCAGCGACGTCGCGACCAGTGAGAACACCACCGGTGTGAACAACGCCGCGCGATAGAAGCCGACACCACGGCGTTCCTTCTGCAGCAACGTCGCCAGCGCGAGCCCGCCGACGGCCGAGAGGCCGCCGAAGAGCACGATCCAGATCACCGTGTCCAGCGCCGCCGTGCCGAAGATGTCGTCGGAGAACATCTCGGCGAAGTTCCCGAGGCCGACGAACTCGGGTGCGGAGACGCCGTCCCAGTTCGTCAGCGACAGGTAGAACCCCTGCAGCGCGGGCCAGAACACCCAGAACCCCTCGACCACGAGGGGCACCAGGACGAACGCCAGCAGCACGGGTGAGATCCGGCGACGGCGCTTCGGGGCGCGCGCCGCCGTCTTCGGCCGTTCCGCGGTCAGCACCGCCATCTCAGGACTGCCAGACCTTCTGCGCGGCGGTCTGCCAGTCGGCCAGGATCGAGTCGAGCTCGTTCGGCTTCTGGATGAACCGGATCAGCGCCGCGTCGGCGGTCGGCTGCAGCGCGTCGGAGGAGTCGCGGTTGAAGAACTGCGTGATCTCCTTGGCGTCGGCGAGCAGCTTCCGTCCTTTTTGGACCAACGGCGTGCCGTTGTCCTTGGCGTCCGGGTTGGTCGGCAGGACCGTGCCGGAGGAGTTCTTGATGTAGAGCTCCTGCGCCTCGGCCGTCGCGGCGTACTTGAACCATTCCTTGACCTCGGCGACGTGCGGCGTGCGCGCGCTGGCGAAGA
This sequence comes from Amycolatopsis sp. NPDC104863, assembly GCF_055582965.1. NCBI lineage: Bacteria > Bacillati > Actinomycetota > Actinomycetes > Pseudonocardiales > Pseudonocardiaceae > Amycolatopsis > Amycolatopsis sp. NPDC104863. Next base: position 149,098 of record NZ_JBVJOW010000004.1, on the reverse strand, counting down.
AGCCGTCGGTCGGGCCCTCTTCGGCCACCGGCACCGCCGGGTCGAGGATCGGGAACTGGAAGAAGTCGAGGTCGTCGAGGGCGTCCTTCGGGGCGGCGTCGGCGAAGAAGGTGCCGGTCAGGATCATCCCGGTGCGGCCCTGGAGCAGCACCGTCGTGGCGTCCTGGAACGCGATCGCGGTGCCGTTCGGGTCGGTGTAGGGCAGCGCCTGGCGCCACGGGTCGAAGATCTTCTTGACGCGCGGGTCGTCGAAGCGCTGCTTGCCGGCCAGCAGCTCGCGGTGGAACGGCGCGCCGTTGATCCGGATGTTCAGGTAGTCGAACCAGGCCGACGCGGTCCACGGCGTGGTGCCGCCGGCGCCCATGCCGATCGGCGCGATTCCCTTGCTCTTCAACGTTTCGCACAGGGCGAGGAACTCGCTCCAGTTGGTCGGCGGCTGCACGCCCCACTTCGCGAAGTTCGACTTCCGGTAGAAGAAGCCCCACCAGTAGTACGACGTCGGGACGAAGACCTGGTGCCCGGCGCCGTCGCCGGAGAGGGTGCGGAAGGCCGGGCTGTAGTTGCCCATGGTCTGCCAGACGTCGCCGACGTCGAGCAGCAGGCCCTTGCGCGCGTAGCCCGACAGCAGCGAACCCGGGTACCAGGTGAAGGTGTCGGGCGGGTTGGCCGCGGTGAGGTAGCTGGGGAGCTGGGTGCGGAAGGTCTCCGACGCCACGGTGTTCACCGTCGCCGTCGCGCCGCCCTTCTCGCCGAACGCCTTGGCCAGCGCCTCGATCGCCTTCTTCGCTTCGGGCGAAGAGAGGTTCGACTGGACGGTGACCGCGCCGGCGGCCTGCTTGACCGGGCCGTTGGACGCGGAAGTGGCGCAGGCGGCGAGGAAGCTGGACGACCCGATCGCGCCCAGCCCGGCCAGGCTCGCGTTGCGCAGGAAACGACGGCGGGACAGGCCTGCACTCGTCATGTCGTGACCCCTTTGTCATGTGCACTGTCGTGGTGCCCGCACGGGCGTGACTGCTGCCAAAGAGTGCAACCGGGCGACGCCGCTGTCAAGATGTATTCATAATTTATGATGACTAAGCGGGCAGCGTAGGATGACCTTCCGCCAGTCCGCCAGCTGAGAGGGCCCCTCCATTGACCGAACACCGGCCACGCGGGTTGCACGGCCAGACCGTGGAGGCACTGGCCAGCCGGATCCTCTCCGACGAGTGGGGCGAGGGCACCGTCCTCGACCTGCCCGCGCTGCGCGAAGAGCTCGACATCAGCCTGACCGCGTTGCGCGAGGCGCTGAAGGTGCTGGCCGCGAAGGGCATGATCGACGCGCGGCAGAAGCGCGGCACTTTCGTCCAGCCGCGCGAGAAGTGGAACATGCTCGACGCCGACGTCATGCGCTGGCAGACCGCGGCCGCCGACGACCCGGGCCTGCTCGACGAGCTCACCGAGGTCCGCGCGGTCGTCGAACCCGCCGCGGCGCGGATCGCCGCCGAACGCGCGTCCGAGGAGGACCTCGACTCCCTGCGCGAGGCGCTGACCGACATGGCGGCGGCCGGCGACGACGCCGAGGCGAGCGTCCAGGCCGACCTGGCCTTCCACCGGCGGCTGATGACCGCCACCCACAACAACTTCCTGATGCGGATGGAACGGGTCATCGCGATCGGCCTGGCCGAGCGCGACAAGCTGGTGCACGGCGCGTCGGCGGCGGAGGACCCGGTCCCGAGCCACCGGAAGGTGTTCGACGCGATCGTCGCGGGTGACCCGGCCGCCGCCGAGCAGGCGATGCTCGCCCTGGTCACGAAGTCACGCGACGACCTGGCGAAGGCTCAGCGCACGCGGTCCTGACCCGCCGGCTCGAGGGCGGTCTGCAGCATCCGGGCGGCCGCCGCACGCGGCTCCGGGTCGACCGCGATCAGCGCGTTGACGACGGCGCCGTCGACCAGGGCCACCAGCCGCTCGAGCTGGGCCTCGCTCACCGGGGTGCCCGAGCGGGCGAAGATCTCCGTCAGCAGCTCGTTGAGCTGGACCGACAGCGTGCGCATCAACGGCCGCAGGTACGGACGGCGGCCGGTCGCGACCAGCCGCTCGTACCGCAGGAGCACCGCCTCGGCGTCGGCCTCCGGGTCACCGCTCTCCGGCCCGAGCAGCATCTCCAGCACCAGCTCGACGGTCGCCTGGACCCCGCGGTTGCGGGTCGCGAGCTCCTCCAGCCGGGCGCGGCCCGCCGCCAGCTCGGCGTTCGAATGGCGCTCGACGGCCGCCGTGACCAGGTCTTCCAGCGAGTCGAAGTAGTACGTCGTGGACGCGAGCGGCAGGCCCGCCCGCTCGGCCACCGCCCGGTGCCGCACGGCGTCGAACCCGCCCTCGACGAGCAGTTTCGCGGCGGCCTCGACGAGCGCGGCGCGCCGTCGCTCCCCCTTCGGGGTGGTCGCAGCGGTCATGACCGGTCATTCTGCCAACCGGGCGGACCCGGGCTCAGAAGCGGGGCGCGAGAGCGCGCGCGAACTCGCCGACCTGGCTCGAGTACGGCGCCGTCGCCCCGGCGGAAGGCACGCTCACCAGCACCAGCGCCCCACCGGACGCCGTGGGCACCTGCGCGGTGACCGCGCCGGCCGGCTGGGACTTGAAGACCACCGGGATGCCCTTCGGGTACACCGCCGCGGACACTTCGCCGCCCGGAACCGGGAACCCCGCGGACCGCGACGCCGTCGAACAGGCGCCGCCCGGGACAGCCTGGGAAACGGCGGAGTGGGCGGGGAGCTCGCCAGCGAGGGCAATGGCGAGCTCCCCGTCCACCTCTTCGCACCCGGAGGCGCCTTCGGCCAGTTGGCCGGTCTTCCCGTCCCCGCTGCCCCCCTGCTGGGGCGGCGTGGAAGAGAAGTTCGGTGACTCCCCACCGACCTCAGGACGTGCCGGGTCCACCCCGGGTTGCCCCGAGCCGGGCGCGGACTGCGCCGACACGGCGTTGTCCTTGGCCGCGGTCATCGACTCGGGAGTACCCCCGGACAGCACTCCGTATGCGCCGAACCCGATCACGACGAGCGCCGCGGCGCTCACCCCGGCGGTGATCCGGTTGCGGCGCCGCAGGGTCTGGCGCCGGGATTCGCGGACGACGTCGTCCTGGCTGAAGGTCGGCGACGGCGCGTCCCCGGGCGCGGCGGAGAACAACGAGCGCAGCTCCTGCTCATCCATTGGTCTCCACCTCCCGTTCGAGCACCTGCTTGAGGTTCGCCAGCCCGCGTGCGGTCTGGCTCTTCACGTTGCCTTCGCTGCAGCCCAGCGCCTGCGCCGCGCTGGTCACGTCGAGTCCTTCGAAGAACCGCATGACCAGCACCGCCCGCTGCTTGGGCGGCACTTCCTTCAGCGCCGCGAGCAGGTCTTCCCTGGTCGCGACGAGGTCGTCGAGGCCGGGTGAGTCGTCGGCCGGCTCCGGCAGCGTCTCGGTCTGCCATTCGCGCCGCCACGGACGTCGCGACTCGTCGATCGACGCCCGGACGAGCGTCGTGCGGACGTACGCGTCGGTCGCCGCGCGATCCCTGATCTTCTTCCACCTCCGGTGCAGCGCGACGAACGCCGTCTGCGCGAGGTCGTCCGCCCGGTGCCAGTCACCGCAGAGCATGTACGCGGTCCGGCGCACGGCGTCCCGCCTGGCGGCGAAGTACTCCGCGAACTCCTGCTCGTCGCGCTGGTCCACGCGCAGTCGTGCTCCGCTCTGTTGTCGTCGGTGGGTAGGACGGAATCAGGGGCGTCCACGGTTGCACGGACCGCCCGGGTTCGACCACTCAAGGGCTCATTGATCCCCGCGAGGTGGGTGTGATGTGATCACTCCGTGACCTTCACGCTGCCGCCGCTGGACTTCCGATCCGACACCGTCACCCGTCCGGATGACACGATGCGCGCGGCGATGGCGTCCGCGGAGGTCGGTGACAACGTCCTCGAGCGCGACCCGACGGTCCAGGCGCTGGAGGAGCGGGCCGCGGACGTGCTGGGCATGCCGGCGGCGCTGTGGGTGCCGAGCGGCACGATGGCGAACCTCGTCGCGCTGAGCCTGCACCTGCAGCGCGGTGACCGGTTCCTCGCGACGCGCGGCGCGCACGTGCTGTCCAACGAGCTGGGCTCGGCGGCCTGGCTGGCCGGCGGGATGCCGGACCCGCTGGAGCACGACGGGGGCCCGGGCCGCCCCTCGCCGGACGCCCTCGCAGCCGCGATCGGACAACCCGGGCCATACTTCACTTTACGGACATCGCTGTTGTGCCTGGAGAACACGCACAACGCGGCCGGCGGCGCGGTGACCCCGCCCGACGAGCACGCCCAGCTGCTGTCCGTCGCGAAGGAAGCCGGTCTGACCGTGCACCTCGACGGCGCCCGGCTCTGGCAGGCCGCGGTCGCGCTGGAGGTGCCGCCCGCCGCGTTGACCGTCGGTGTCGACAGCGTGTCGGCCTGCTTCAGCAAGGGCCTCGGCGCGCCGGTCGGCTCGGTCGTCGCGGGGAGCAGAACCTTCGTCGAGCGCGCCCGCCGGATGCGGCAGATGCTCGGCGGCGGTGTCCGGCAGGGCGGGGTCCTGGCCGCGGCCTGCCTGGTCGCGCTGGACCGGATTCCCGACCTCGCGGAGTCCCACGAGAACGCCCGGCGGCTCGCCGAGGGCCTGCGCGAGCACGGCTGGCCGGTCAACACCCCCGACACGAACATCGTGCTCGCCGAGGTGCCCGACATCCCGACCGCGCTGGCCTGGCTCGACTCGCTGGGCGTCCGGGCCGTGCCGATGGCGGGCCGGGTCCGGTTCGTCACCCACCGCGACCTGAGCGCGGCCGACATCGAAGAAGCCTTGCGCCGGATCAAGACCGGCGCCTGAAACGACCTGGGGGCACCGTGAACTGGATCGTGTTCGACTACGGCGACGTGCTGAGCAAGCCGAGCACGGCTCGCCCGGACCTGGCCGCCCGGCTGGGCGCGCCGCTGCCGGAGTTCGAGAAGGCCTATTGGGACCACCGGCTCGCCTACGACGCCGGCAGCACGCCGCTGGAGTACTGGCAGACGGTCGGCGACGCACTGGGCGTGCCGGTCGACGAGACGCTGTCGGCCGAGCTGACCCGCGTCGACGTCGACGGCTGGAGCCACCTGGAACCGTCTTCGCAGGCGCTGCTCGAAGCGCTCTCGGAAGCGGGCGCGGCACTCGCGCTGCTCTCCAACGCGCCGTCGGTGTTCGGCGAATGGGCCCGGGCCCAGGAGTGGATCCGGCACTTCCGCGTGACACTGTTCTCCGGCGACGTCCGGTGCGTGAAACCGGACGCCAAGATCTTCCGGCTGCTGCTCGACGAGCTCGGCGCCGAGCCCGCCGACTGCCTGTTCTTCGACGACCGGCAGTCCAATGTGGACGGCGCACGCGCCGTCGGGCTCAAGGCGCAGCTGTGGGACGGCGCCGAAGCGGCGCAGGCCTGGCTGGGCTGAGCTCACCCGCACCGCACGTCCGCCTACCCGCCGTGATCCCGGTTGGCCTAGGCTGACCCGGACCCGACTTCCGCGGCAGGTGGCCCCCATGGCGACGAGCGAACGACCGTCGGCCCGCGTCGACTTCGACCGGCCGAGCATCGCCCGTGTCTACGACGCGCTCATGGGCGGGCAGGACAACTACGAGGTCGACCGCGCGGTGCTGCGGCAGATCCTGGAGGTCGCGCCGGAGGCGCCGGCCATGGCGCAGGAAGTGCGGCAGTGGCTGGTGCGCGCCGTCCGGTACCTGACCGAACGGCTCGGCGTCGACCAGTTCCTCGACCTCGGCTCCGGCTTCCCGACGGTGGAGAACACCCACCAGGTGGCGCAGAAGTACAACCCGGAGGCGCACGTCGTCTACGTCGACAACGACCCGGTGGTGCAGGCGCACAGCCGGGCCGTGCTCGTCGACAACGACTTCACGCACATCGTGGGCAACGACCTGCTGCGCCCGGCCGAGACGCTGGCCGACGTGAAGCGGCACCTCGACTTCGGCCGGCCGGTCGGGCTCGTGCTGTGCGCGATCGTCCACCACATCACGGACCTCCAGCAGGCGCGGCAGGTGGTCAAGTCCTACGTCGGCGCGATGGCGCCGGGTTCGTACCTGGTCCTGCTGCACCAGCACAACCCCGGCGACGGCTCCGAAGCGGCCGGCGTCGCGGCGTCCCTGCAGGAGCGGTTCAGCGGCACCGGGCTCGACACGCTCTACCGCACGCGTGCCGAGATCGCGTCGTTCTTCGACGGCCTCGAACTGCTGGAGCCCGGGTTGACCGCGCCGCACCTGTGGTGGCCGGACGGGCCGCGCCTGACGCCGCTGACGCCGGTCAACTGGACGTCGCTGTGCGGCGTGGCGCGGGTCCCGTGAGACTCAGTAGCGGTTGATGCGCCGGGGGTCCTTCTTGCCGCTGATCGCGCGGTAGCCGGCGGCGCCCAGGAAGGCGATGCCGCCGATGATGGCGATCCACAGGACGGCCTTGAACACGAAGCCGATCACGGCGCCCAGCACCATGAACGCCACCCAGGCGACGATCAGGCCGCCGACGATCTTCCAGAACATGGCTTCCTCCGATTGCTCCCGTGGCCCCTCGGCCCGATGTCTCCACTGTGGCACCTCGGCCGGGGAAACTCCCCTCGTCAGGCCAACGTTCGGGGTTAAATCAGGGTTCCCCCTGGCGGAGCCACCCCCCGAGCCGGCGGACGCCTTCGTCGATGTCCTCGGCGCTGCCCGCGAAGGAGAACCGGACGAAATTGCCGCCGTCGACCGGGTCGAAGTCCACGCCGGGGGTGATGGCGAGCCCGGTGTCGGCGAGCAGGCGCTGGCACCAGCTCAGGCTGTCGTCGGTGTACGCGCTGACGTCGGCGTACGCGTAGAAGGCGCCGTCGGCGGGGGCGAGCTTGTCGAGGCCGATGCGCTTCAGGCCGGCGAAGAGCCGGTCGCGGTTGGCGCGGTAGTGCTCGACGTGCGCGTCGGCCTCCGCGTACGCCTCCGGGGTGAAGGCGGCGAGCGCGGCGTACTGCGACACCGCGGGCGGGCAGATGGTGAAGTTGCCGGTCAGGACGTCGACCGCCCGGTGGAGGCGCTGCGGCACGAGCATCCAGCCGAGCCGCCAGCCGGTCATCGCGAAGTACTTCGAGAAGCTGCCCAGCACCATCGGCTCGCGGCCGTACTGCCACGCGCAGTCGAGCTCGGCGCCGTAGGAGATGCCGTGGTAGATCTCGTCGCTGATCAGCTGGACGCCGTGTGACGCGCACCAGCCGGTGATGGCGGCGAGCTCCCCGGGCGGCAGCACGGTGCCGGTGGGATTGCTCGGGCTGGCGACGATCAGGCCGTCGATCGGGCCGAGCTCGTCGAGCAGGGCGACGGTGGGCTGGAAGTTCGTCTCGGCGCCGGTGGCGAACTCGACGACCTCGCAGCCCAGCACGGACAGCAGGTTGCGGTAGGCGGGGTAGCCGGGCCGGGCCATCGCGACCTTCGCGCCGGGGTCGAAGGCGCTGAGGAAGGCGAGCAGGAACCCGCCGGAGGACCCGGTGGTCAGCACGACGTCCTGCGCGCTGACGTCGAGCCGGTACTTCCGCCGGTAGTGCCCGGCGACGGCTTCGCGCAGCTCGGGGATGCCGAGCTGCTCGGTGTAGCCGAGGGTGCGCTTGCCCAGCGCTTCCCGGGCCGCCTCGAGCACGGCTGCCGGCGCCGGCGCGGACGGCTGCCCGGCGGCGAGCGACACCAGATCGCCGTGACTGCGCTGCCGCGCGCCCGCCGCGGAAAGGACGTCCATGACGTGGAACGGCGGCACACCGGCCCGCAGCGCGGGACCCGTCTCGAGGTCGGCCATGCGGCCAGGCTAGTTGGCCGCGGGAGTCAGTACCCCTGGTAGGCGCCGCCGTGGGCCATGGCCTTGATGCCCGGGACGTTGCCGAGGCCGCCGTAGCGGTCGTAGGAGTACCGGACACCCGCGATGATGTTGTCGACCGGGTTGTAGATGTTGTCGTGGCCGGGCAGCTTGTGCGCGTTGAACGTCGAGTCGATGCACTGCATGAGCCCCTTGGACGGGTGCCCCGCGGCCGCGTTCGAGTCCCAGTTGTTGATGGCGTTGGGATTCCCGCCCGACTCGTGCTGGATGATCGCCCAGATGTTCGGGATGTCGGCGTCGGTCACGGGCACACCGGCGGCCTGGAGCGCCTTGATGGCCTCCTGGATCCACTGCTGGACGTTCCCGGGCGGCGGCGACGACGGGGGGCCGCCGCTGGGGCCGAGGCCACCGCCTCCTCCGCCACCACCACCGCCGCCTCCTCCGCCACCGCCGCCGTGGTGGGAGGAGCCGTTGCTGTGGATGCCGCCGGTGCTCTGCGGAACCGTGCCGTCGCTGGTGGGCAGGGGAACCTTCGAGTACCCGCCCTCGATCTGCGTCTTCATCAACGTCTGGGACTGCTTGACGAGGTCGTCGGCCGTCTTCATCAAGGGGTCGATCTTGCCCAGCGCGGTGGTTGCCTGCTGCTGGTTGAACGTGTTGGCCGCGTCGACGATCGCCTTCGACGAAGGCGGCGGCGGGCCCGACTTGTCACCGCGCGCGTACTCCGCTTCGGCGTTCATCGCGGCCTGGGCCTTCGGCGTATCGGTGTCGATCCTCGTCTGGATCGCCGTCCGTGCGCTCTCGAAGGCGTCGTGCACATTGCGCTTGATGTCGCCGAGCTGCGAAGAAAGCTGGCTGAGGTCGTTGCCGACGTCGGTGAGGTGCGTCTGCACCTTGTCGCCCGCGGTGGTGATCTGCTTGACGTAGCCGACGAACGCGTCCGCGGCCGGGCCCTTCCACACACCGGCGGACAGCGAGTCGGTGGCCGACTTCATCGCCGCGCTGTGGTCACCGGCCTGCGTCGCGGCGGTCTTGAACTGCTGGGCCGCCTTTTCGATCGACTCCGGCTTGATTCCGTCGACCTGCTTCTGCTTGGCCTCGATGTCCGGCCAGTTCGGTGGGAAGTCGATCAGCCCCGCCACGGTTCCGCCCCCTTGTCATCCCGGCCCGCGGAGGCCGTCCGGTGCACGCTCACTGGTTCCCGGGCTCGTGCAGCTTGAGGTCGCTCGCACCGACCTGGTCGGTTTCGGCGATCAGGCCGGCGGCTTTCCGCAACACGAACCCGGTCGCCTCCATCAGCTTTCCGGCCGCGTCGAACTCGGTGTGCACGCCCTGCTTGAACTCGCCGACCGCGCCGTGCACGTCCTGCGAACCGCCCATGGTGCCGAAGGGGCTTTCCTTCTCGTCGTCGACGCCGGTCAGGTGCTTCTTCGACTTCTCGAACTCGTCCTTGAGCTGCTCCACCTGGCGTGCCGCGATGGCCATCGAGTCCGGGTCGTAGACAGGCACGGTTCGTCATCCCCTTCGCAAACTTGCATCCGCCCGATCAGACGTCGTCATGACCGGAACGGTTCCCGCGCTTACTTTATGACTTCCCCGCGCTCGCGCGTGCGGATCTCCGTCAACTTCCACCCCAGCGGGCGCCGGACACGCTTTGTAGCATGTCCGGCGGGGAGGAAAACCGATCATGAAACCACTGAACCCGGACGAACCACGACATGTCGGGCGGTACCGCCTGGTCGCGGCACTCGGTGAAGGCGGCATGGGCCGCGTGCTGCTGGGAGTGTCGCCCGACGGCCGGCTCGTGGCCGTCAAGCAGGTGCACCCGGGCTTCGCGCACGACACCGGCTTCCGGTCCCGGTTCCGCCGGGAAGTGCAGACCTCGCGGCTGGTCTCGGGCGCCTACACCGCGGCGGTCATGGACGCGGACCCGGACGCGCCGACGCCGTGGCTGGCTTCGGTGTTCGTCGCCGGCCCGTCGTTGAAGGAAGCCGTCGAGGAGGCGGGCCCGCTGCCTCCGGCGTCCGTGCGGATCCTCGCCGTCGGGCTCGCGTCGGCGCTCACCGAAATCCACCGGGCCGGCGTGGTCCACCGGGACCTCAAGCCGAGCAACGTCCTGCTCACCGACGACGGCGCCCGGGTGATCGACTTCGGCATCGCCCGCGCGGCCGAAGGTGACTCCGAACTGACGCACACCGGCTCGATCATCGGCTCACCCGGTTTCATGTCCCCCGAGCAGGCCGACGGCCGGACCGTCACCCCGGCGAGTGACGTCTTCTCCCTGGGCGCGCTGCTCGTGATGGCCGCGACGGGCCGGGCGCCGTTCGGCGGCGGGTCGACCCCGCAGGTGCTCTACAACGTCGTCCACGGCCGCCCGGACCTCGGCGCCCTGCCGCCGGAACTGCGGCAGCTGATCGAGCCGTGCCTGGCGAAGGACCCGGCGCACCGGCCGGCGCCGGCGCAGATCCTCGACTTCCTCGGCCCGGTCCCGCCCGGGGTGACACCGTGGCCGCCGGCCGTCCACGCCCTGATCGGTGGCCAGAAGGCGCAGGTCGGTCACGTTCTGGCGCTCCCGCAGCCGCCACCGCCGAAGGCGGCGAAGAAACGACGCTGGCCGCTGGTGGCGGCCGCCGTCGCCGTGGTGGCCGTTGCCGGGACGACGGTGGCTCTTGTGGCGGCGAACCAGGACCGGTCGGGTGCCGGAGCTTCGCCCTCGTCGACCAGCCCGCCCAAGCCGACTCCCTTCAGCCCCGCCGATCTGAGGCAGATCGATCCGTGCAAGCTCCTGCCGCGCGACTCGATGCCGGGCACCGGCCCGGTCAAACCGGCCGACCGCAGCGGGGGCCTGCTCGACCAGTGCTCCCTCTCGTTCGACGAGACGGCGGACCGGACCCGCAGCACCACTGTGGACCTCAGCCTCTACAACCCCCTTCCGCTGGACGGGATCAGCCCGGCCCGCATGGACGGGTACGACGTGTTCTTCAAGAAGCACGGCAGCTCTTGCGACGCCGCCGTCAAGATCCCGACCGCGCCGGACAAGTCGATTACGGCCACCGCGCAACGCTCGTCCGGTGATGCGTGCGAGACCCCCCGAGAGGCGATTTCGGTGATCCTGAAGGAGATCGCCGGCGGAACGGCCGAGCGGTTCCCGAGCGCGGCGGGCTCGGCGGTCGCCCTGGACCTGTGCCGCGAGGTCGGCAGCCCCACCGACCCGGCGGGGGCCCCGGCCGGGTACCTGAACACCGAGCTGCACGAGTGCCAGTGGCTGATCGACGGAACCGGCTCGTACATCCTCGGCCTGCGCGGCGGCACGGGCCAGGACCTCAGCGTCGACGGCCAGCGTGCGGTCGACCTGGCCGGCACGAAGGCCTACGAGCAGCTCGACAACCGCGACGGGGGAACCCGCCGGTGCACGATCACCTGGACGCACCGGAAGGTCGATGCGTACGTCACCGAAGAGTTCAGCCTCGTCTTCACCCCCGACCCGCAGCCGCCGGACACCACGGGCATCTGCGCGGCGGCCGAAAAGTTCGTCGGCGAGGTGATGTCCCGGCTGCCGCCGGTGAAGTAGCTCAGGCCTCCGCCATCAGTTCGCGGATCCGGGTCGCCAGCAGGGTGTTGTCCGCCGGGGTGACGGTGGCCCACTCGCGGCCGTCGCGGTCGGTCTCCACCTGGAACAGGTAGCGGCCCGCGTCCGTGTCGAAGAACGCCACCACGCGGTTGGCCCGGTGGGCCATGCCGTCGCGGCCCGTGCGCTCCGCGCCGAACTGGCCGCGGGCCTCCTGGCCCAGCAGCATTCCCGACAGCTCCTGGGCCTGGAACAGCACGACGCCACGGTCTTCCAGCGCCGTCACCATCGCCTTCGGGTCACCCTTCGCCGCCGCGTCCGCCGCGCGGAGGACGTCGTACGGGATGCTGACCGTCTGGCCGATGCCCGGGGCCAGATCTCCGGCGACCGAGACCGCCGCCTCCGGGAGGCCGTCCTCGGTGGCCGGGATCAGCCAGACCTCGCCGTTGTCGACCACCGCCAGCACCGCCTGGCTGCGGACGCTCACCGCGCGGCCGCGGATCTCGCGCTCGGCCCACACCCAGACGTCGACCGCGGACTGCGGGCGGGCCAGCAGGTGCAGCATGTCGGCCACCTCGCCGGACACCCGGCCGTTGCGGGCCAGGCGCCGCTCGGTCAGCGACGCCCAGGCCGCCTCGACCACCTCACGGCGTTCCGTGCGGGTGGTTCCCGCACTCGGCACGTCCAGCGCGACGTGCCGGCGCGGTAGTTCGAACGACTCCCAGAGCACGTCGAACTCGGACGCGGACAGGACCAGCGACACCGTCAGCGCACATCCTCGCCGTGGTCACCGAGCACGTCGGGCGAAACCATCCGCTGGTCGGCGAACAGGTCCTGGTCGTCGACGCCGAAGCGGCGGACGTGCTCGGCGTCGTCCTCCTGCGGCGCGGCCTCCGACAGGAACTTCGTCGCGCCGCGCTCCTGCTTCGGGCTGATCTGCTCGGACTTCCGCAGCGCCGCGGCCTCCTCCTCGGGGAGCTCGCCGACCGGCAACGGCCGCACCGGGCCCTTGGCCTGGCCGCGTTCGCGCCGCTGGCGGTCCTTGTCACCGCTCAGCGCGCCGCCGGCCGCGCCCGCGCCGACCGCCGCCGCGCCCGCGCCGATCTCACCCGGCGTCGCACCGGGCTTCGCCACAAAACCGCGTTCGGCCGTGAACTGGCCGGGCGGCAGCGGGGGTTGCTGGAACGCGCCGACCGTGCGGCCCTTGGCCAGCAGCCCGTCCGCGCCGCGGTCGGCGCCGCCGAGGGAGCCACCGATGCCGGTCGAGCCACCACCGGTCGAGCCACCACCGCCGAGCGACTTGATCGGGGCCGTCGCCGGCGCCGAGCCGGGCGGCAGCGCGCCGGGCGCACCCGGCGGGACGAACGGGTCGCCGCCGCCCCCGCCACCCGGGCCGGGGGTGAATCGGCCGCCGCCCGAGGGGTCGCCGGACGGGCCGCGGCCCGGGGCGTTGACCCAGCCGGGGCCGGGTGTGGACGTGGTCGGCGGCCGCACGCCCGAAGGCGTCGTGGTCGAGCCCGACGGCGTCATGTGCTGGGCGGCCGGGGCGGTCACCGAGCCGGTCTGGCGGGGCGGCTGCGCGACCGGGCGGGCCGGCTGCTGCGCCGCGACGCCGTAGACCGGGGTCGGCGGGTCGGCGTGGACCTGGTGCGAAACCGGCTGCACCACCGGCGGCTCGACGCGCACCGACCGGACCTTGTCCGAGGCCGGCTTCACCTCGCCGTCCGGCGTCACCCCGACCGACGCGGCGGCGACGTCGAGCACTCCCGGCGTCACGCCCGGAGCGGCCAGCTTCAGCGACTCGGGGTCCGACAGCGACTGCGTCGAAAGCAGGTTGGCGCCACTGTCCTGCGCGTACTCGTTCAGGGCCTGCGTGGCCTGCGCCTTGGCGTTGTTGGCCGCTTCGACCTGCCGCGCGTGGTCGGTCTCGAAGCCGATCAGGCTCAGCAGCAGGCCGTCGGTCAGCGTGTAGCCGCCCGCGCCCTTCCGGACCGTTTCGGCGTCCGGCAGCTTGTACTTGGTGCGGTTGAACGACTCACCCTGCTCGAAGACCATCTCCGCGGCGTGCGCGACCTTCGTCGTCGCGTCCTGGGAGAACCCGGCCTGCTCGGTGAGCACCTGGCTCGCCGCGCCGCCGGCCTGGCTCTGCCACTCGACACCCAGCTTGAGCAGCTGCGCGCGCAGCGTCTGGTCGGTGTGGGCGAGCGCGGTCGCGACGGCCTTCAGCGCGTCGACGGCGGTCCCGATGCTGCCGGTGCCGTCGCCGTTGACCATCCGCGTGATCTGGTCGGCGATCGCGGTGTTGGTCCAGCCGTCGAAGCGGTGGTTCTGGATCCCGGCCGCGAGCTCGGAGAATTCCACGCGCCCTCCCTAGTTGCGTGCTTTCAAGGACTGCAGCGCCACGTCGGCGGCGTGCGCCGACATGTCGCACAGCTGCGGCTGCGTGAGCTTGCCGCGGGTGATGGCGAACGTCTGGACGGCCAGGGTCTGGCCGCGGGCGACGCCGACGAGCGTCTCGCAGTCGGCGGGGTCGCCGGCCGCGCGGTAGTTCGTCAGCGCCGGGTACCCGCCGATGGTCTTCGGCACGGTGGTCATGCTGTTCTTCTTGCGGGACCCGGTGATCCACTCGTCGAGGTCCGCCGAAACCGCCCGCACGTGGTAGGAGTGCACGGGCTCGGCGCCGTCGGCGTCGAACACGCACGTCGGGCCGTCCTGGGGCGCGGCTTCCCGAGGGGTACTGGTGATCTTCATCGAGTCGAGCTCGACCTGCGGGAACACCTCGCACAGGTTGACCCCCTGCAGGGTCAGGTCGGCCGGACGCTGGGGCAGCTGGGCCGCCTTCGCGCTCTGGGACGCCGCCGTCGCGGCCGTCTCGACCGGGTAGGGCGTGCCGTCGGCGCCCGCCGAGCAGCCGGCGAGCGCCGCCGTCGCGAGCACGCCCCCGGTGATCCCCAGCGTCCGGTTACGCACCGTGCTTGCCGCGGTCACCGAACACCGCCGCCTTCTCCTCGTCGCTGACCTGGTAGTCCTTGGCGGCGTCACGCAGCTGCGAGACGAGCTGCTTGAGGCCCGCGACGTACTGGCGGACCTGCCCGGCGTAGGAGCGGTCGCCGTCGGCGATCAGGGAGTTCCAGGCCTCGATCGACTGGGTGCTGACCACGTCGGCCGACGGCGCGTCGATCCGCAGCTCGCCGAGCCGGGTCAGCAGCTGGTCTTCGAGGGCGTTGGTCTGCTCTTCGACGATCCGGGCGACGTCCAGGAGCTTGTCCGGGTGGACCAGGACGTCCGCGGCCGCCGGCGCCACCGGGACGGCCGAGGTGAGGTCGTACGAGGGTCCTGACATGCGCTCCCCTGACGTCATACGGACAGTGACCGGCCGACTCCCGTCGAGGCTACCAACGAGTGTGTGGCGATAGCCTGAGTTTTGGACGAAGTTCGCCCGCCGCCGGTTCCCTCGAACCGGAAATCAGGCGCGTTGCCCGGCCGCCGAGACGCCGACCTCGCCGTTCGCCGCCTTCAGCGCGATGTCCGTGCGGTGGTGCGAGCCCGCGAGGTGCACCTTCTCCACGGTTTCGTACGCGTGCCGGCGTGCCGACTTGAGCGTCTTGCCGGTGCCGACGACCGACAGCACCCGGCCGCCGGAGGACACCACGGCGCCGTCGTCACGGCGGCGGGTGCCGGCGTGCAGGACCCCTTCGAGCTCGGCCCCGGTGATGACGTCGCCGGTGCGCGGCTTGCCCGGGTACCCGTCGGCGGCGATCACGACGGTGACCGCGGCGCCGCCGGACCACTCCAGCGGCGGGTGCTCGGCGAGCTTGCCGGTGGCGGTGGCGTGCATCAGCCCGGCGATCGGCGTGCGCAGCAGCGCCAGCACGACCTGGGTCTCCGGGTCGCCGAAGCGGCAGTTGAACTCGATGACCTGCGGGCCCTCGGAGGTCAGCGCGAGCCCGGCGTAGAGCAGGCCGGAGAACGACGCGTCGCGCGCGACCAGCTCGTCGGCGACCGGCTGGACGACCTTCTCGACCAGCTCGTCGACCAGGTTCTCGGGCGCCCAGGGCAGCGGCGCGTAGGCGCCCATGCCGCCGGTGTTCGGGCCCGCGTCGTCGTCGCCGACCCGCTTGAAGTCCTGCGCGGGCAGCAGCGGGACGACGGTGTGGCCGTCGACGAAGCAGAAGAGCGAGGCCTCCGGGCCGTCCAAAAAGGACTCCAGGAGGACCGGGTGACCGCCGTCGAGCAGCATGATCGCGTGCTTGCGCGCGACGTCGTAGTCGGTCGTGACGACCACGCCCTTGCCCGCGGCGAGCCCGTCGTCCTTGACCACCCACGTCGGGCCGAAGCGGTTGAGCGCGGCGTCGAGGCGGGCCGGGTTGTCGACCACCTCGCTGCGCGCGGTCGGCACGTCCGCCGCGGCCATGACGTCCTTCGCGAACGCCTTCGAGCCTTCGATGCGGGCCGCCGCGGCCGACGGGCCGAAGCAGGCGATGCCCGCCTTGCGGACGGCGTCGGCGACGCCGGCGACGAGCGGGACCTCGGGCCCGACCACCACCAGGTCGGCCTGCCAGCTCTTCGCGAGGGCGGTGACCGCTTCCGGGTCCGCCGCGTCGACGCCGAGCTGCTCGGCCATCGCGGCCGTCCCGGCGTTGCCGGGCGCGCAGGCCAGCGCGGTGACCGTGGGGTCGCCGGACGCTGCGAGGACGAGTGCATGCTCGCGGGCGCCGGACCCGATTACCAGTACGCGCACACCGCACAGGGTATCCGGCGGGGTTCGGCCCGGACATTTCGCCGTCCCCGGAACGGGTGTCCACGTGTCGTTTACCGGCCCGTCCGCCCAGGTTGGACCGCGCGACGCTTGCGGCATCAAGGGTGGCGCGAGTAGTCAGGGACAACCCTGTGTGAAAAGAGGTCACCAGATGAAGCGCAAACGTGTCGGTGTACTGGCACTGGCCGGACTGGCGTTGCTGAGCGTCACCGGCGTCGCGATCGGATCGGCGAGCGCGGCCGCGGCGCCCTCCGAAAGCGGGTCCGCCGAGACGGCCGCGCACGGGCGGGGCCACGATGACCCCGTGATCATCGGACACCGCGGGGCGCCCGGCTACCGGCCGGAGCACACCCTCGCCTCGTACGAGCTCGCCTACCGGATGGGCGTGAACTGGGTCGACGTCGACCTCGTGCCGACCAAGGACGGCCAGCTCGTCGCCCGGCACGAGCCGGAGATCGGCGGCACCACCGACGTCGCGAACCACCCCGAGTTCGCGAACCGCAAGAAGACCCTGGTGATCGACGGCGTCTCGACGACCGGCTGGTTCACCCAGGACTTCACCCTCGCCGAGCTGAAGACGCTGCGCGCGGTCGAGCGGATCCCGGTCAACCGGCCGCACAACACGCTCTACAACGGCCGCTACCAGATCGCCACCTTCCAGGAGGTGCTCGACCTGACCAAGCGGCTCGGCAAGGAGCTGCACCGGACGCTCGGCACCTACCCCGAGGTCAAGCACTCCACGTTCTTCCAGTCGATCGGCAACCCGACCGAGCCGAAGCTGGTGGCGGCGCTCAAGAAGAACGGCCTCGACCGGCCGGACGCGCCGGCGATCATCCAGTCGTTCGAGGTGTCGAACCTGGTGGCGCTGCACAAGCAGGTCCGGACGCCGCTGCTGCAGCTGACGTCGGCTTCGGGCGCTCCGGCGGACTTCGTCGCGAAGGGCGACAAGCGGACGTACGCGGACCTCGTCACGCCGCAGGGCCTGCGTGAGGTCGCCAAGTACGCGAAGTACCTCGGGCCGGACAAGGCGCAGATCATCCCGCTGGACGCCGCCGGGAACCTGACCAAGCCGACCGCGATCGTCGCCGACGCGCACAAGGCCGGTCTCAAGGTCCAGCCGTACACGTTCCGGAACGAGAACCCGTTCCTGCCGGCGAACCTGCGCTCCTCGGCGGAGCCGGACGCCTACGGCAACGTGTTCGCCGAGGAGGAGGCGTTCTTCAAGGCGGGCGTCGACGGCTTCTTCGCCGACCAGGCGGACACCGCGCTGGAGTCGCTGCACGCGTTCCTGGGCCGGTAATCGCGTTGCCGTGACGGGCGCCTTCGGGGACTCTTCGTCCATGAAGGCGCCCCTCACGGAGTTCTCCGGCGTGGTGCTCGTGACCCGCGGCGACGAGACGCTGGTGTCCGAGGCACGCGGGTACGCGCACCTCGGCCACGGCGTCGAGAACACCGTCGACACGCGGTTCGCGATCGCCAGCGGCACCAAGGGGTTCACCGCGCTGGTCGTCGTCGGGCTGGTCGCCGACGGGCGGCTTTCGCTCGAGACGACCGCCCGCTCGGTACTGGGCGCCGACCTGCCGTTGATCGACGACGCCGTGACCGTCGAGCACCTGCTGACGCACACGTCCGGCATCGGCGACTACTACGACGAAGAGCTGGACCCGCCGGCGGACCCGCTCCTCGCCACGTCCGCCGACTACCTCGCCGCGCTCGCGGGGTTTCCGCAGCGGACTCCGCCCGGCGCGGAGTTCAGGTACAACAACGGCGCCTTCGCCGTCCTTGCCCTGCTCGCCGAACGGGTCGCGGGCAGACCATTCCCCGACCTCGTGCGCGAGCGCGTCTGCGAGCCCGCCGGGATGGCCGACACGGCGTTCCTCCGCTCGGACGCGCTGCCCGGCCGGACCGCCACCGGCTACCTGGAAGACGGCCGCACCAACGTGTTCAGCCTGCCGGTCCGGGGCTTCGGCGACGGCGGGATCTACAGCACCGCGCCGGACATCCGGAAGTTCTGGCCCGCGTTCCTCGACGGCCGGATCGTGCCCGGCGAATGGGTGGACCGGATGCTGCGCCCGCACGCCCCGGGCTACGGGCTGGGGTTCTGGCTGCCGCGGCCGGGCGCGGTGCACCTCGACGGCGGCGACCCCGGCGTCACGTTCTGGAGCACGCACTCCGGAGGTGTCACGGCCACCCTCATCTCGAACGACCACCGCGGCGGCGGGCCGCTGCTCCGGTGGCTGGACGAGTTCTTGACGAAGGCTTGACACCCCTCGCTCACCAGGGCTAACTTCGGCGGATTCAATGGTCTGGCCGCATACCTTTCAAGAGGTGCCCGATGGATGTTTCCGACCAGCAGACCACTCCCGACCACGATGACGACTCCGCACGCTTGCACCAGCTGGGCTACGCGCAGGAGCTCAAGCGGACGATGTCGGGGTTCTCGAACTTCGCCGTCTCGTTCACCATCATCTCGATCCTGTCCGGCTGCCTGACGCTCTACGGCTTCGGCATGAAGACGGGCGGCCCGGCCGCGATGATCTGGGGCTGGCCGCTGGTCGGGATCTTCGTCATCCTGGTCGGCCTGGGCATGGCCGAGGTCTGCTCCAGCTACCCGACCGCGGGCGGCCTGTACTACTGGGCGGCGCGGCTGGCGCGGAAGAACGGCCCCGCGTGGTCGTGGTTCACCGGCTGGTTCAACCTCGTCGGGCAGATCGCCGTCACCGCGGGCATCGACTTCGGCGCGGCGCTGTTCCTCAACGCGTTCCTCGACCTGCAGTGGGGCTTTTCGGCGACGCCGGGGCACACGATCCTGCTGCTCGCGATCATCCTCGTGGTGCACGGCCTGCTGAACACCTTCGGCGTACGGATCGTCGCGATCCTCAACAACGTCAGCGTGTGGTGGCACCTCATCGGCGTGCTGGTGATCGTCGGCGTGCTGATCTTCGTGCCGGCCAAGCACCAGGACGCGTCGTTCGTCTTCGGCAGTTTTGTGAACCAGACGGGCTGGGGCTCGGCGTTCTACGTCTTCGCGTTGGGTCTTCTGGTGGCGCAGTACACGCTGACCGGCTACGACGCGTCGGCGCACATGACGGAGGAGACGAAGAGCGCGGCGACGGCCGGGCCGCGCGGCATCGTGATGTCGATCGTGGTCTCGCTCGTCGCGGGCTGGATCCTGCTGATCGGCCTGACGTTCGCGATCCAGGACTACGACGGCGCGGTCGGCTCCGCCACCGGCGTCCCGCCCGCGCAGATCTTCATCGACGCGACCGGCGCGGTCACCGGCAAGTTCCTGCTGCTGATCTGCATCGGCGCGCAGCTGTTCTGCGGCATGGCGTCGGTGACGGCGAACTCGCGGATGATCTACGCCTTCGCGCGGGACGGCGCGATCCCCGGGTCGAACTTCTGGCACAAGATCAACAAGCGCACGCAGACGCCGACCAACGCCGTCTGGCTCGGCGCGGGCGGCGCGCTGGTGCTGGCCCTGCCGTACCTGTGGAGCGCGACGGCTTACGCGGCGGTGACGTCGATCGCCGTGGTGGGGCTGTATGTGGCGTACGTGATCCCGGTGTTCCTGCGGGTGCGGCAGGGTGACGACTTCGAGCGCGGGCCGTGGCACCTCGGGCGCTGGGGCAAGCCGGTCGGGATCATCGCGACGACGTGGGTCGTGATCATCTTCGTGCTGTTCATGCTGCCGCAGGTGTCCCCGGTGACGGTGGATTCGTTCAACTACACGCCGATCGCGTTCCTCGTGGTGCTCGGCGGGGCGGCGCTGTGGTGGGTGGTGTCGGCGCGGAAGTGGTTCAAGGGACCGAAGGTCCAGGGCTCGGAGGCCGAGCTCGCGGCTGTCGAACGGGAGCTGAAGGAACTCGGCTGACGCTCGGCGCGAGTCGTCGTGGGGGGTTTGGGGGGGGTTTACCCCCCCCCACACTCCCAACCAACGGCGGTAAGACCCGGAAGGCTTGTGTGTTTTTTTAGGGGGAGGGTTTTTTTCC
>NZ_JBVJOW010000004.1:0-128943 GCF_055582965.1 Amycolatopsis sp. NPDC104863 | reverse complement strand
TTCAGGGTTTGGGGGGCGGGTTTGGTTGGTGGGGGGGGGGGGGGGAGGAACTTGGGTGGCCTCTGGGCGGGGTTTTTTGGGGTTTTGGGGTTTTTCCCCCCCCCCCCAAACCCCCCACGACAAGCGGCGGCAGACTCAGGAAGTCTGGCGTGCTTTGGCAGGGCCGGGTTCTTCGGCCCGGACTTCGCGGCCCGGGCGGACCACCGTCACCGCCGCCGCGCCCAGGGCGCCCACTCCCGCGAAGGCGTAAAAGCCCCACGGATACGCGATTCCCGCCGTCAGCAGCGCGCCGCCGAGGAGGGGGCCGGAGATCGCGCCGATGCGGCCGATGCCCGCCGACCAGCCGAGGCCGGTCGCGCGGATCGCGTCCGGGTAGATGCGGCCGATGTACGCGTACACCAGAACCTGTGCGCTGAACACGAAACAACCGGTCAGGAACACCGCCGCGTACAGCCCGACCGCGGGCAGCTTCACGCTCAGCAGCGCGAGGAACACCGCGCCCAGGCAGAACCAGACGATCGCCGACGGGCGGATGCCGACGCGGTCGGCGACCCGGCCCGCGACGAGCAGCCCGACGATGCCGCCGACGTTCAGCGTCAGCAGCAGGCTCAGCGCGGCGCCGAGCGGGTACCCGGCCTGGCGCATGATCTCCGGCAGCCAGGTGTTCAGGCCGTACACCAGCAGCAGGCCCATGAACGACGTCACCCAGAACGCGATCGTCGCGCGCAGCAGGCCGCCGCGGAACAGGCCGGCGACGGCGTGCCCGGCCGACCGCTCGGTCTCGCGGACCCGCTGGAACGTCTCGGACTCCGGCAGGAACTTCAGCATCAGCGGGATCAGCACGACGGCCGGCAGCGCCCCGGCGACGAACATCGCGCGCCAGCCCAGCGGCGAGATGAGGACGATGCCCAGCAGCGCCGTCAGCACCGCGCCGACGTGGTAGCCGGTCATCACGGTCGTGGTCGCGCTGCCGGCCTTGCCGCGGCGCGCGTACTCCGTGACCAGCGTGATGGCCGTCGGCAGGCAGCCGCCGAGGCCGAGCCCGGCGACGAACCGCAGCAGGCCGAAGACGAACGTCGAGGGCGCGAACGCGCACAGCAGCGTGCACACCGAGAACAGCGCCACGGAGATGATCAGCGACTTCCGGCGGCCGATGACGTCGGTGATCGTGCCGATCGCCAGCCCGCCCAGCATCATCCCGGCCAGCCCGACCGTCGAGACGACCGACGCCGTGCCGGGTGTCAGGCCCCAGACGTGGTCGCGGAGGAGCACGGGCAGCACGGTGCCGAGCACGACCAGGTCGAACCCGTCGAGCAGGACGGCGGTCCAGGCCAGGGGCACGACCCAGGAGCGAGCGCCAGGGGACATGGGGAACCTCCGGTTGTGCGTCGGTGCACATGATCCGCACAGGTGTGCGTAGTGCGCACACTCAACCACGGCGAACTCGGCGTAAGCCAGGTCACTTCCACTGACCGGAAGCCGAGCACAACGCCGCTCCCTGCGCGAAGATCACGCGCGTGGAGATCCTGACGCTGATGGGCGTGCTCGCCGGATCGTTGGCGCTGACGGCGTTCGCCCGCCGGTACAACCTGTCCGCGCCGCTGCTGGTGGTGGTCGTCGCGCTCGGGGTCGCGCTGATCCCCGGAGTGCCGCGGTTCGAGCTGGAGCCGGAGCTGGTGCTCACGGTCGTGCTGCCGCCGTTGCTCTACTCGACGTCGCTCGAAAGCTCGTTGACGCACTTCAAGAACAGCCTGCGGCCGATCGTCGCGCTGGGCGTGGTGCTCGTCGCGGTGACGGCCGTGGTCGTCGCCCTGGTCGTGCACCTGCTGCTGCCGGACGTGCCGTTCGCCTCCGCGCTGGTGCTCGGCGCGGTCGTGGCGCCGCCGGACGCCGTGACGGCGGTGGCGATCGGGCGCAAGCTCGGCCTGCCGCGGCGGGTGATGACCGTGCTGACCGGCGAAAGCCTGGTCAACGACGCCGCCGCGCTGACGCTCTACAAGGTCGCGCTCGCCGCGGTCGCGGGCACCGCGGGCTCGGCCGGGCACGGGTTCGCCGTGTTCGGCGTGGCGACCGTGCTGGGCATCGCGGTCGGCCTGGCGATCGGCGCGCTCGTCGTGGGGATCCGGCGGCTGCTCGACGACCCGCTGCTCGAGTCGGCGTTCGGGATCATCGTGCCGTTCGGCGCGTACGTCACCGCCGAGCACCTGCACCCGTTCGGCGAGGAGTTCAGCGGGTCGGGGGTGCTCGCCGTGGTCGCCGCGGGCCTCTACCTGGGCGCGCGCTCGCTGTACGCGTCACCCGCGACGCGCATGCAGGACAGATCCGTCTGGGCGTCCATCGACGTCCTGCTGGAGGCGCTGGTGTTCGCGCTGATGGGGCTGCAGCTGCCGTTCGTGCTCGACGGCGCCCAGCACGCGGCGCGCGACAACGGCACGCTCGCGCTGGTCGCGGTGGTCGTGCTGCTGGTGACGATGCTGGTGCGCGTCCCGGCGGTGTTCGTCTTCGCCTACCTGCCCCGGGCGATGCGCCTGTTCGGCCGCGGCCGCGCGGCGCCGGCGTGGCGGACGCTGGCGGTGCTCTCGTGGACCGGCATGCGCGGCGTCGTCACGCTCGCGGCGGCGGCCGGTGTCCCCGCCGACACACCGGGGCGTGAGGAGATCCAGCTGTTCGCGTTCGCCGTCGCGATCGGGACAGTGCTGATCCAGGGGCTCACGCTGCCGCCGTTGATCCGGGTCTTGAAGGTGCAGGACCCTTCGGAGGCGTCGCGCGACGAAGCCGAGGAGCTCGCGGCGCGCGAGGTCGCGCAGAAGGCGGCGCACGAACGGCTGCGCGAGATCGGCCGCGACCGGCTGGCCACCCTGGACCTGCCGCCCGAGAAGGTCGAACGGCTCAAGCAGCGGCTGGAGCGGCTGATCGACACGCGTTACCGGTTCGCCGAAGCGACGATCAAGCTGTCGGGCGAGGACCGCCCGGGCACGCCTCAGGCGCAGTTCGCGAAGGCCCGGAAGGAGCTGCTGATCATCCAGCGCAAGGCGATGATCGAGGAGAACCGCGCCGGCCGGCTTGACGACGAGATCCTGCAGAAGGTGCTGCGCGAGCTGGACCTGGAGGAGCTGTCGGTGACGGCGACCCTCACGAACCGATTGAGCTGACGACTTCCCACGTCCGTCGTCGCTCTTCGCTGGAGCGGAGGCCGGTCTGCGAGACGAGGACGTCGGTGGCGCCCGCGTCGTAGTAACGCTGGAGCCCTGCGAGGACGGTTTTCTCGTCGCCGATGAGCGCGAGGTCGGCGGCGTGGCCGACGCCTTCCGCGTCGAGGATCCGGCGGTACGAGGGAATCCGGCCGTAGAAGGACATCTGCTCGACGGCTTTCGCACGGACGGCGTCCGGGTCGTCGGTGACGATCGCCGGGACGGCGGCGATGATCCGCTTCCCCGCCATGGCCGGCACGATCAGCTCGGAAAGCGCTCTCGGCCCGGCGAGGAAGGGCAGGGTCCCGTCGGCGAGCTCGGCGGTGACCCGCAAGGCCTGCGGCCCCATGGCGGCGACGATGACCGGGACATCACCGCCCACAGTGGACGGTCCGGGGACGTGCGCCTGGACGGTCTCGCCGTCGAAGTCGACGGCCTCCCCGGCAAAGGCGCTTCGGAGGACGGTCAGGTACTCGCGCAGGTGCCGGATCGGCGGCGGGTAGTCAACGCCGTAGACGGGACCGAGGAAGCCTTTCGAGCCGAGCCCGATGCCGAGGGTGAAGCGCCCCCCGGCGGCGGCTTGGGCGGTCTGCGCGGCACCGGCGACGAGCAGCGGGTGGCGCGGGTAGGTCGGGACGACGGAGGTGCCGACCTCGATCCCGGGCACTTCCCGCCCGGCCAGCGCGGCGACGGTGATGGCGTCCTGGCTGAGGGGGAGCTGCGAGAACCAGACGGACTTCAGCCCGGCATCGGCGGCTTGCCGGGCCTGGGCGAGCAGTTCGTCGACGAGGTTCGGCGCGGACTCGGTGTCGCCCGCGGGGAGCGTGACTCCGATGGTCATGATCCCAAGCTAGCGCCGGTGGCCACCGATTTCCGGCTTCCCAGGACTTGAGAACCCGAGCGAACAGAAGGCGAAGTACCTCGTCGTTGTCGTGACGACGAAGACGGTCTGGTTCTTCGTCCGGACAGCGACAGTGCCGAGGATCTTGATCCTCGACGTGGCGCCCCGGCCGGTAACGCGCGCCTGAACCGGCGGGGCCGGCACCACGGTCAGGCCCGTCGTAGCCGCGACCGCCACGGCCACCAGCCTGATCGGGATCGTCCGGTGCGAAAACATGCTCGGTCCTTTCGCCGTGGGTGCCGCCGATGTGCACAGCGAGCCCCCTCGCCCTGCCTTGGACACCGGCGTCGCCCACCTCCAGCGAGGTCACAGTGGCAGGGTGGCTGTACAGGATCGGCACATCCGGCGAACATCGACTGGTCACGCGACGCTCACGGGAGGAGATGTCGTGGAGTTCTTGCTCCTCGGCCCGGTCGAGGTCCGGTCGGGAACCGCGCACCTGCGGCTGGCCTCCCATCGGCAGCGTGCCCTTCTCGCGGCCCTCCTGCTCACGCCCGGCGTGGTGGTCCCGCCACACCGGCTGATCGAGGTGATCTGGGGTGAGACGGCTCCGCCGTCGGCGATGGCGAACCTGCGAACCCATGTCGCCCAGCTGCGCCGGCAGCTCGCCGCGTCGGATGATCGCGTACGGCGCATCCACGCGCGCGCCGGCGGTTATCTGATCGAAGCCGGGCCGGACGAAATCGATATCGAGCGATTCGATCGGCTCGCCGCGACGGGACACCGAGCGCTGCTCGGAGGCGACGACGAGTGCGCCGCCGAGACGCTCGGACGGGCTTTGGCGTTGTGGCGGGGACAACCGCTGGCCAACCTCCCCGCGACCGCGGCGCTCGACGGCGAGGCCCAGCGGTTGACCGATGCCCGGCTCGCAGCCGTCGAGCACCACTGCCGCGCGCGCCTCAACCTGGGCGCCTGCGAGGACGTCGCCACAGAACTCCGCCGGCTGATCGTGGACCACCCGCTGCACGAGCGGCTCTGGGCATTGCTGATGCTCGCCCTCGCCGGCGCCGGGCAACAAGCTGCGGCACTCGACGCGTACGACACGATCGGCAGCAAGCTGGCCGGCGACCTGGGCGCTGAACCGGGCTCCGACCTACGCGAAGCGCACCTTGCCGTGCTGCGGCAGCAGGTCGTCCCCGCCTCTTCGCCGCTGCGTCCCGCGCAGCTCCCCCGTGCGGCGACCGGGTTCCGCGGACGACGCGAGGAGCTGCGGGCACTCGACCGGCTGCTGCCCGGGAACGACGGCCCACGCCTCGGGGTCGTCGTCGGGACCGCCGGGGTCGGCAAATCCGAACTCACGACGCAGTGGGCGCACCGCGTCCGCGATCGGTTCCCCGACGGCCAGCTCTACGCCGACCTCCGTCGGCCGGCCGAGCCCGGCGTGGTGCTCGGGCGGTTTCTGCGGGCATTGGGCGTTCCGGCACGGCAGATACCGGCGGATCCGGACGAGGCCGAGGCGTTGTACCGGTCCGTTCTGGCGGCCAAGTCCGTGCTCTGCGTTCTCGACGACGCCGTGGACCCCGGTCAGGTCCGGCCGCTGCTGCCCGCGGCGCCGAACTGCCTGGTCCTGGTGACGAGCCGGCATCGCCTCGACGAGTTGGTCGCCCTCGACGGCGCCCAGCGCATCACGCTCGACGTCCTCGACGCGGCCGACGCGGTGGCCGTGCTCGCGACGGCGATCGGGCCCGAGCGCACGGCCCGCGAACCGGCCGCGACCACCGAGCTGGCCGAGGTGTGTGCACGGCTGCCCATCGCCTTGCGCATCACCGGCGCCCAGGTCCGGCACCGGGTCGGCCGCCGGGTGGCGGATCACCTCACCGACCTGCGCGCCCACGGTGTGCTGGACAGCTTGACGACCGACGGAAACACCAGCGCCGTGCGGATCGCCTACGACCTGTCCTACGACACGCTCGACCCCGCGACCCGCCGCACGTTCCGGTTGCTCGGCCTGGTCCCGGGTCCGGACGCGACCCCGGCATCGACCGCGGCCCTGACCAATGCCCCGGCATCGACGACGGGCCGTCACCTCGAGCGGCTGGCCTTGGCCCACCTCGTCCAAGAGCACGCGCCGGGCCGCTACCGCCTGCACGACCTGCTCCGCAGGTACGCGGCCGAACGCGCGGAGCTCGAATGTCCCGAGGACGAAAGTGATTCGGCGACGCACGGACTTCTGAGCCACTACCTCGCCCGCACCTGTGCGGCCGCCGACCTGCTGTACCCGTTCGTCCTTCGGCAGTCCGCACCGCAGCCGGACCAGAGCGCGTTCGCCGGCGAAGAAGCCGCCCGAACTTGGCTGAACGAAGAGCTCCCCAACCTCGTCGCGGCGATCCGCCACGCCCATGCCCGCGAGTACCACGGACTCGCGTGGCAGCTCGTCGACGCCCTGCGCGGGCACAGCATGACGACCTGGCTCCCGGAAGGACCGGACCTCGCCCGGATCGGTCTCGAATCGGCCGAAGCCACCCACCGGGCGGATCTGCGGGCGGCCGCGCACAACAACCTCGCGGCCACTCACGCGCTCCGGTACGACTTCGAGCCCGCCATCACGCATTTCGAAGCCGCGCTGCGGCTCTACCGTCTGTTGGGGTTCCGGCGCGGGGTGACCAGTGTGCTGGAAAATCTGGCCACCCTCCACCTGGTCACCGGCGACCTCGACCGGGCGGGCAAGCTCTTCGACGAGGCCGGCGCGCTGGACTCCGCGCGGAACCCCATCTGCCGCCGCAACCTCGGCGTCCTCCACGAATACCGCGGCAAGCTGGCCGAGGCGACCACGATCCACGTTGCCGCCGACCGCTGCCCCGACAGCCTGTTCCTCCTCGCCCGAGTGCACGCCCGCGCCGCCGACTACGACAAGGCGTTCTCCGCCGCGGAAGAAGCCATCGCGGAGGCGCGACGCTCGGACGACCGCTGCACCGAGGCCGGCGCACTCGCGGTGCTCAGTACGATCCACACCGGCACGGGCGACTCGGCACGGGCTGTTCACTTCGCGGAGGAAGCCCTCGAAGCCGGGCGCGGAACCGGCGACACCGGCACCGAAATCGCCGGACACGCCGCACTCGCGGCGGGGCACCTCGCCGGCGGTGACCACTCACGCGCGTTGCTGAGCGGACACCACGCACTCCGCCTCGCTCGCCGGACCGGTGCGCGGTTCGACGAATGCGAGGCACTCGTGACGATCGGGCACACCCACCGCGCCGCCGGATCGGGAGAGCAAGCCGTCCACTACCTCGGCGCAGCACTGCGGCTCGCGAAGACCCACGGCTACGACGGGCTCGCCGACCGGGCCGCGGTCACCCGCGAATCCTGAGCGGCTCGGCCGATATCCCTACCTTCTCCGAATGTGCAAGCGCTTCCGCATCTCGGGACGCCGCCGCTCCCAGGACTTGAGAACCCGAGCGAAGCCCTCGAGATTCGCCCACCCTGGGCGAACTGCCGATCACCGAGGAGCACCCATGTCGCTGACCGACGTCATCGAAGGAACCCGCCGGGCCGTCGACGCCGACCCGCACAACGCCGCCGTCTCCTTCAGTGTTGACCACACCCTGAAGCCCGGCACGAAAACCGAAGTCGAGGTCAAGGTCCGCGACCACAGCTTCACCGTTGACGAGCCGCCCGCGCTCGGGGGGACCGACCAGGCCGCCAACCCCGTCGAGTTCGCGCTCGCCGCCCTCGGGTCGTGCCAGGTGATCACCTACCAGTTCTGGGCGGCGAAGCGCGGCATTCCGCTCGACTCGATCAAGGTCACCGTCGACGGCGACCTCGACCTCCACGGCTTCTTCGGCTTCTCCTTCAACACCCGCCCCGGTTTCGGGGACGTGCGGGTGTCCGTCGAACTGGAAGGTCCGGCGAGCCGGGAGCGCTACGAAGACCTCAAGCGTGAGGTCGACGAGCACTGCCCGGTGCTCGACCTGTTCCGCAACGAGACGCCGGTCAGCACGAAACTGACTTAGACGAACTGGTGCCGCACGATCGTCTGCTCGCGGCCCGGGCCCACGCCGATCGCCGAGATCCGGGCGCCCGACAGCTCCTCCAGGCGCTCGACGTACGCGCGCGCGTTCGCCGGGAGCTCCTCGAACGTGCGGCACGCCGAGATGTCCTCGAACCAGCCCGGGTGCTCTTCGTAGATCGGGATCGCGTGGTGGACGTCGGTCTGGGTCATCGGCATGTCCTGCGTGCGGAAGCCGTCGACCTCGTACCCGACGCACACCGGCACCTTCTCCAGGCCGGACAGCACGTCCAGCTTGGTGAGGAAGTAGTCGGTGATGCCGTTGACGCGCACCGCGTAGCGCGCGATCACCGCGTCGAACCAGCCGGTACGCCGCGAGCGGCCCGTCGTGACGCCGAACTCGCCGCCCTGCTTGCGCAGGTACTCGCCGGACTCGTCGTGCAGCTCGGTCGGGAACGGGCCCGAGCCGACGCGGGTCGTGTACGCCTTGAGGATGCCGAGCACCGTGGTGATCCGGCCCGGGCCGATGCCGGACCCCGCGCTCGCGCCGCCGGACGTCGGGTTCGACGACGTCACGAACGGGTACGTGCCGTGGTCGACGTCCAGGAGCGTGCCCTGTGAGCCCTCCAGCAGCACCGTCTCGCCGCGCTCGAGGGCCTGGTTGAGCTGCAGGCGCGTGTCGGCGATGCGGTGCGCGAACTTCTCGCCGGCGCTCAGCACCTCGTCGGCGACCTCGTTCGCGTCGAGCGCCTTGCGGTTGTAGACCTTCACCAGCACCTGGTTCTTGAACTCCAGGGCGGCTTCGACCTTCTGGCGGAAGATCTTCTCGTCGAGCAGGTCCTGCACGCGGACGCCGACGCGGGCGATCTTGTCCTGGTAGCAGGGCCCGATGCCACGCCCGGTGGTGCCGATCTTGCGGCTGCCGAGGTAGCGCTCGGTGACTTTGTCGATGGCCACGTGGTACGGCATGATCAGGTGCGCGTCGGCGGAGATCAGCAGCTTGGACGTGTCGACGTCCCGCGCTTCCAGCCCCGAAAGCTCTTCGAGCAGCACACCCGGGTCGACGACCACGCCGTTGCCGATGACGTTGGTCACGCCCGGCGTGAGGATCCCGGACGGGATGAGGTGCAGGGCGAAGTTCTCGCCGTTCGGCAGCACCACGGTGTGCCCGGCGTTGTTGCCACCCTGGTAGCGGACGACCCACTGGACCCGGTCACCCATCAGGTCGGTGGCCTTGCCCTTGCCTTCGTCCCCCCATTGGGCACCGATGAGCACGATGGCCGGCATGTGACACTCCAAGGTGTTCGACGACGTGAGGTTTAGTGTCCCGGACGGACACCGGTGGCGCTGAGGAAATGCCGGTGCATGACTGTAACGGAGGTCCCGCGGGTGCGCGGACTAGTGGTGGCCTGTGGTGACTCGGCGGCCGGCTTCGAAGAAGTCGATGACGTCGAATCGATCCGCGTGCCGAGCCGCCCTGGCAAGGCGGAAATCGACCCCTTGCTGGGCGAACACGATCACCTGGTGGTGTCCGGCACCGACGCGGACCTGGCCGCGGTCGTGCTGCGGCTGCTGCGGAAGGACGCGATCTCGGGCGTGTCGGTCGGGTTCGTGCCGTCGGCGCCGGACTCGTCGGTCGCCACGCTCTGGGGCCTGCCGAAGTCGCCGCTGCAGGCCCTCGCGCTCGCCCTGCGCGGTGACGTCGACCCGGTGCCGCTGATCCGCGACGACGTCGGCGGGGTGCTCGTCGGGCGCGGGCTGCTGCGGCTGGTCCGCGGGGTGGCCTACTGCGACGAGCAGGTCGCGCTGCGCGGGCCGGCCGCGTCGATCGAGGTGACGCCGGACCCCGGCGGCCCCGGCCTTGCCGTGCGCGTGGTGAAGGGGACCATCTTCAAGCGGCCGACCACGCTGTACTCGCGCGCGTTCCAGATCGGCTGCATCCCGACCCGGCCGGTCAGCGACGACGTCGTGCACGAACGCGCGGTGAACAAGTGGACCTGGTACCGGCACACCGAGGATCTCCGCCTGGTTCGCGGGGCGGTCTGACCTGGCACTTTCACTCACGCGTGCGCGCGCGGACACGCAGCGTTCACGAACGGGCAGCAACATGTCACCTATACGTGTTGCACTCGCCACTCCCGTGTATCAGGGTTAGCTGTCCCCGCACCTGACACGGAGGCAGCAAAATGCCAACCAGGCGTGCTGTTCGTCATTCCTTGACCGTTCTCGCGGCCACCGCCGTGCTCTCCGGGACGCTGGTCAGCGTCGCCGAAGCCACTCCGCCGGGCATCCCGTCGGCTTCGACGGCGAAGACCGAGCTCGCGTCCCTCACCGTCAAGGCCGACGGTTCGCAGACCGGCTACAGCCGGGACAAGTTCCCGCACTGGATCGACCAGGGCAACGGCTGCAACACCCGCGAGGTCGTCCTGAAGCGCGACGGCACGAACGTGCAGGCCGGCTCCGACTGCGCGCCGACGTCCGGCTCGTGGTTCAGCCCGTACGACGGCGCGACCTGGACCGCCGCGTCCGATGTGGACATCGACCACGTCGTGCCGCTCGCGGCCGCGTGGCGCACCGGCGCCTCGGCGTGGACGACCGCGCAGCGCCAGGCGTACGCGAACGACCTCACCGACCCGCAGCTGATCGCCGTGACGGACAACGTCAACCAGGAGAAGGGTGACAAGTCGCCCGACCAGTGGAAGCCGCCGCTCACCAGCTACTGGTGCACCTACGCGAAGATGTGGACCGCGGTGAAGTACAAGTTCAAGCTGACGATCAGCACCGCGGAGAAGAGCGCGCTGACGGACATGCTCGGCCGCTGCTGATCCCGGCCCCCAAGTCAAGGGGGAATCCGTGCGGTGCCAGGTGATGGGACCGCCGTTCGCTCCGTGAGACGGCCTCCAGCGCGGAACTAGCGTCGCGCTCGAAGACGCAACCGCTCCCCGCTGGAGGCCGTCCGGTGTCCCCACTCTTCCGCGCCCGCAACGCCGCGGCCCTGCTCGCCCTGCCGATCCTGCTGACCGCCTGCTCCGCCGCCGGCACCGAGCAGGCCGACGCCGGCCCGCCGAAACCCGGCGGCACGCTGCGCCTCGGCATCTCCTCGGCGCCCGACTGCGTCGACCCGCAGCAGACCGCCACGAACGCGTCCATCAACGTCGCGCGCCAGCTGGTCGACTCGCTGACCGACCAGGACCCGAAGACCGGCGAGATCAAGCCGTGGCTGGCCGAGAAGTGGGAGATCAGCGCCGATTCGACGGCGTTCACCTTCCACCTGCGGCCCGGCGCGACCTTCTCCGACAACAGCCCGGTCGACGCCGCCGCGGTGAAGACCAGCTTCGACGGCATCAAGGCCCTGGGCACCAAAGCCCAGCTCGGCTACGGCTATCTCGCCGCGTACAAGGCGTCGACGGTCGTCGATCCCCAGACCGTGCGGATCGAGTTCTCCTCGCCCAGCGCCCAGTTCCTCCAGGCCAGCTCGACGATGTCGCTCGGCGTGCTCGCGCCCGCGGCGTTCAAGAAGACGCCGGAGCAGCGCTGCCAGGGCAACGGCCTGATCGGCTCGGGGCCGTTCGTCTTCGAAAGCCTGAAGCAGAACCAGGAGATCGTCCTGGCCAAGCGCAAGGGCTACGCGTGGGGCTCGTCGCTGTTCAAGCACCAGGGTGAGGCCTACCTCGACAAGATCGACTACAAGATCGTGCCGGAGCCCGGCGTCCGCACCGGCAGCCTCGCGTCCGGCCAGCTCGACGCGGCCACCGACATCCAGCCGGTCGACGAGCCGCAGTTCGCCGGCAACGGCTTCACCGAGAACATCCGGCCGAACCCCGGTGTGGTGTTCAACCTGCACGCGAACACCGCCCGCGGGGTGCTGGCCGACGAGAAGGTGCGCCAGGCCGTGCTCAAGGGCGTCGACCGCACCGAGGTCGTGAACACCGTGCTGACGGCGAACTACAAACCCGCCACCAGCATCCTCGGCTCGGCGACGCCGTTGCACAGCGACCTTTCGCGGCAGCTCGCGTACGACCAGAAGGGCGCGGCCGCGCTGCTCGACGGCGACGGCTGGGCGCCCGGACCCGACGGGATCCGCGTCAAGAACGGGCAGCGGCTGAGCGCGTCCGTGGTGTTCTCGCCGGTGTTCAACCAGAACCGCAGCGTGCTGGAGCTGGTGCAGCAGCAGCTGCGCAAGATCGGCTTCGACCTGCGGATCGAGCAGCACACGACGGCCGAGACCACACAGATCCAGCTCGCCGGGAACTACGACTTCCTCTGGTACAACGTCACGCGCGCCGACCCCGACATCCTGCGCGGCCAGTTCTCGACGAAGGCGGGCAACCGCAGCAAGCTCGCCCCGGGCAACCCCCTGGACGTGGCACTGGACGCCCAGTCGTCCACTGTGGACAACGCGAAGCGCAAGCCGTCGGCCGACGAGGTCCAGCAGCTGATCGTCGACCACGCCTACGCGATCCCGGTCTTCGAGCTGACCCAGGTCGTCGCGCTGAGCTCGAAGGCGCACGCCGTCGACTTCGAAGCGTCGTCACGGCTGCAGCTCTTCGACGCGTGGCTCTCGTGAGGCGTTACCTCCTCCGCCGGGCCGGGCAGGCGGTTTTTGTGCTGTGGGCGGCGTTCACGCTGTCGTTCCTGATCCTCTACCTGCTGCCGGGGGACGCCGTTTCGGCGAAGCTCGCCAGCGGGGAGGCGGGTTCGTCGGCCACGCCCGAGCAGCTCGCCGCCGCCCGCGCGGAGTACGGCCTCGACTCGCCTTTGCCGGTGCAGTACCTGAAACGGCTGGTGGCGGCGTTGCACGGCGACTTCGGCCGCAGTGTCGCGACCGGCGACGACGCCACGCACATGGTCGTCACGGCGTTGCCGCCGACGCTCGCCGTGACGAGCCTGGCGCTGGTGTTCGCGGTGCTGTTCGGCGGTGGCTCGGCGTTCCTCGGCACGTTCACGCGGTTCCGCTGGCTGCGGCAGGCGCTGTTGTCGTTACCGTCGCTGGCGATCTCGCTGCCGCCGTTCTGGGTGGGCCTGCTGCTGATCCAGTTCTTCTCGTTCCGGCTGCGGCTGCTGCCGGCGCTGGGCACGCAGGGCTTCTCGGCGGTGCTCCTGCCCGCGGTCACCCTCGCGCTGCCGACCGGCGCGATCATCGGCCAGGTGCTGGCGAAGAGCCTGGCCACGCAGCAGGAACAGCCGTACGCGGAGATCGCGGCGGCCAAGGGCGCGAGCCGCTGGCGCGTCCACTTCGGACACCTGTTGCGCAACGCGGCGGTGCCGACGCTGACCGTCGCCGGGGTGGTGGTGGGCAACCTGGTCGCGGGTTCGGTGATCACCGAGACGGTGTTCTCGCGCGACGGCGTCGGCCGGATCACCGCGGCCGCCGTCACCGCGCAGGACGTCCCGGTGGTGCAGGCGGTGATCGTGCTGGCCGCGCTGGTGTTCGTGGTGCTCAACCTCATCGTCGACCTGCTGTACCCGCTGCTCGACCCGCGCATCGCCCGGACGCCGGAGGTGGCCCGTGGTTGACCTCGCCACCCCGGCCCGCACGGCGGTGCGCCGCCCCGGGCTCGTGATCGCCGTCGCCGTGCTGGCGTTCGTGCTGCTCGCGGCCTTCGTGCCGGGCCTACTGACCGGCTACGACCCGATCACCGGCGTCCCCGTCGAGCGGCTCCAAGGTCCTTCGCTGCACCACCTGTTCGGCACCGACGAAACCGGCCGTGACGTCTACGCGCGGGTCATCCACGGCGCTTCACTCTCCCTGCGGGCGACCGCGATCGCTGTGCTCGTCGCGCTGGTCGCGGGCTCGGCGCTCGGCCTGCTGGCCGGGTTCCGCGGCGGCTGGGCCGACACCGCGATCATGCGGGTGGTCGACGTCTTCCTCGCCATCCCGCCGATCCTGCTGTCGCTGGCCCTGGTCACGGCGCTGGGCTTCGGCACGACGAACGTCGCGATCGCCGTCGGCATCGCGAACCTCGCCGCCTTCGCGCGGGTCATGCGCGCGGAGGTGCTTCGCGTGCGAAACGGCGTGTTCGTCGAAGCCGCGCGGGCTTCCGGGGTGCGCTGGTCCGGCGTGTTGCTGCGGCACGTCCTGCCGAACGCGGCGGGCCCGGTGCTCGCGCTGGCGACTTTGACGCTCGGCACGGCCGTGCTCGAGGTGTCGGCGCTGAGCTTCCTCGGCTTCGGCGCGACGCCGCCGACACCGGAGTGGGGCTCGCTGGTCGCCGGCGGCCGCAGTTTCCTGGCCACCGCCTGGTGGATGACGACGTTCCCGGGCCTGACGGTCGCGGCGGTGGTCCTCGCCGCGAACCGGCTGTCCCGCGCGCTGGACGGAGGAGACCGATGACCCTGCTGCGGATTGCGGACCTGGCCGTGTCGTACCAGAAGGTCCCGGCCGTGCGTGACGTCGGCTTCGACGTCGGCGCGGGCGAGGTGGTCGCCGTTGTCGGGGAGTCCGGCTCGGGCAAGTCGACCACGGCGCACGCGGCGATCGGCCTGCTGCCGCGCGGCGGCCGCGTCGACGGCGGCTCGATCACCTTCGACGGCCGGGACCTGTTTTCGCTGTCGGACAAGCAGTGGCGCGGGGTGCGCGGGCGCGAGATCGCGCTGGTGCCGCAGGACCCGGCGGTGTCGCTGAACCCGGTGCACCGCGTCGGCGACCAAGTCGCCGAGGTGCTGAAGATCCACGGCCTCGCGGACCGGCGATCCGCGTCCGCGCAGGCGATCGAACTGCTCGAACGCGCGGGTGTGCCACAACCGGAGCTGCGCGCTCGCCAGTATCCGCACCAGCTGTCCGGTGGTCTTCGGCAGCGCGCGCTGATCGCGTCGGCGCTGGCCGGACGGCCGAAGCTGATCATCGCGGACGAGCCGACGTCCGCGCTCGACGTCACGGTGCAGCGCCGGATCCTCGACCACCTGACGTCGCTGGCCGCGGAGTCGGGGACGGCGATCCTGCTGATCACGCACGACCTCGGCGTCGCGGCCGATCGTGCGTCGCGGATCGTGGTGCTCTCGCAGGGTTCGGTGGTCGAACAGGGTTCCTCGGTGGTGAGCGCGCCGACGCACGCCTACACCCAGCAGCTGCTCGCGGCGGCGCCGAGCATGACGAGCGCCTCGCGACCACCCGCACCGGCCGCCGAACCGCTGGTCTCGGTGCGCGACCTGGCGAAGACGTTCGACGGTGGAATCCGCGCGGTCGACGGGATCTCGTTCGACGTCCCTCGCGGCCAGACGCTGGCTTTGGTGGGCGAGTCGGGCTCGGGCAAGTCGACGACGGCCCGCATGGTGCTCCGGCTGGAGACCCCGTCGGCGGGGTCGGTTTCCTTCGACGGCCAGGACATCACGGCGTTGGCCGGTCCGGAGCTGCGGCGCCTGCGGCGGCGGATGCAGATCGTGTACCAGAACCCGTACGCGTCGCTGAACCCGAAGTTCTCGATCGAGGACGTCGTCGCGGAGCCGTTGCGCGCGTTCGGGCTGCCGCGCAACCGGGTCCCGGAGCTGCTGGAACAGGTGGCGTTGCCGACGTCGGTGGCGCGCCGCAAGCCGGCGGAGCTGTCGGGCGGGCAACGCCAGCGGGTCGCGATCGCGCGGGCGCTGGCATTGCGGCCGGACCTGGTCGTGTGCGACGAACCGGTGTCGGCGCTGGACGTCTCGGTGCAGGCCCAGATCCTGCGGCTGCTGGCCGAGCTGCAGGCGGAGCTCGGGCTGTCGTACCTGTTCATCTCCCACGACCTGGCGGTGGTCCGTCAGCTCGCGGACCAGGTCGGCGTGCTGCGCGAGGGTGCGTTGGTGGAGCTGGGCCCGGCCGCGCAGGTGCTGCACGAGCCGCGTTCGGATTACACGAAGGAACTGCTGGACGCCATTCCCGGGCGGTCGGTCCAGGAGGTCGGCTGAGACAGGAACCGGACAGGATCGACGGTGTGTGCTTTTCCCACCACCGCCGGTGACGTATGGTCTGGACCATGCGGAGGATCGGCGTGGCCTTCGTGGCCTTGGTGCTGATGATTTCGGGTGCGGTGCCGGCTTCGGCCGCCGCCGGGCGCAGGGTTGTGGTCTATTACCAGACCATCTACAACGGCTCCACCTACGTCTCGCCGCTGCCGCTGCGGGACGCCGGGGCCACCGACGTCATCGTCGGGGCGATCCACCTCGACACGAACAGTGTGGTGCACCTCAACGACGATCCGCCGAACGCGAGCAAGTTCACGCGGATGTGGCAGGACCTCGCGACCCTGCGCAACCAGGGTGTGCACGTCCTCGCCTTTGTCGGCGGGGCCGCGGCGGGCAGCTTCCAGCGGCTCGAAACGCAGTTCGACACCTACTACCCGTTGCTGCGGAACCTCATCCGGACGTACTCGCTCTCCGGCATCGACCTCGACGTCGAAGAGCACATGTCCAACGGCGCCCTGAACAAGCTGATCGACGCCCTGCGCGCGGACTTCGGCAGCTCGTTCCTCGTCACCCTCGCCCCGGTGGCCACCGAGCTCAGCGGCGGCGGCGGGCTGTCCGGGCTCGACTACGACACGCTGTACCGCGACCGCGGCAGCCAGATCTCCTGGTTCAACACGCAGTTCTACTGCGGCTGGGGCTCGCTGAGCAGCACGTCCGGCTACGACAACATCATCCGCCGGGGTGTGGTGCCGGCGAGCAAGGTGGTCGCCGGGACCGTCACCAACCCGGCGAACTGCAGTGGTTACGTCGCCATGTCGACCCTGCAGTCGACGGTCCGGAGCCTGATCTCGAAGTACCCGGACTTCGGCGGGATCGACGGCTGGGAGTACTTCAACTCCCTGCCCGGCGGAACCTCGGCGCCGCAGCAGTGGGTGCAGCAAATCGCTCCGGTCGTGAAGGGCTGACCGGTACGCTCGGGCGGTGCGGATCCTCTTCACGTGCCGCCCGGCGTACGGCCACCTGTTCCCGTTGGTGCCCCTCGCGAACGCGGCGCGCGCGGCCGGGCACCACGTCGTGTTCGGCACCGGCGAAGCGTTTGTGCCCCAGGTGCGTGACCTCGGCTTCGAGGTCCACCGCGCCGGGATCGGCATCGGCGAGGCAGAGGCCGAAGCCAAGAAACGGCACGGCGAGGACGCCGGCTTCCTCGACGTCGGCATCACGATGTTCGCCGAGCTGCTGCCGCGCTCGCTGCTCGACGACCTGACCCCGCTGCTGCCCGAGCTGCGTCCGGACCTGGTCGTCTACGAGATGAGCGACGTCGGCGCCGGCATCGCGGCGCGGCGCGCGGGCATCCCTGCCGTCTCGTTCGTGATCGGGCGGTCGATGCCGCCGACCGTCCTGGAAGTCGCGGCCGAACGGCTGGCGCCGCTCTGGGGCGCGCGCCCCGCCGACGCCATCCTCGGTGACGCGTGTGTCGACGTCTGGCCCGACAGCGTCCGCGACCCCGGCACCGCGGGGGTGCCGAAGGTGTTCCGCATGCGCCCGACGCCGTTCGACCCGGACGTCCCGCTGCCCCCGCTCCCGCCGGACGGCTTTGTGTACCTGACGCTCGGCACCGTCGTCTTCGGCGCCCCGGGAGTCCTGCAGGGGGCGATCGCAGCGCTGGCGCGGCTGGACGTCGACGTGCTGGTGGCGCTCGGTCCCGGCGACCCGGCGCTGCTCGGCCCGCTGCCGGAGCGGGTGCACGCCGCCGGGTTCGTGCCGCAGGGCGAGGTGCTGAAGCACGCGGGGCTGGTGGTCCACCACGGCGGCACCGGCACGGTGCTCGCCACGCTCGCCGCGGGCCTGCCGCAGCTGGTGCTGCCCCAGGGCGCCGACCAGTTCGCCAACGCGGAGACGCTGTCGGGGTTGGGGCTGGCGAAGGCGCTGGTGGGCGACGCGATCACGGTCGAAGCGATCGGGACGGCGGTCCGCGAGCTGCTGGACGACCCGAAGCCCCGCGAGATCGCGCGCGGGGTGGCGGCGGAGATCGCGGAGATGCCCGCGCCGGACCAGGTGCTGGCCGAGCTGGTCGCCACGATGTCGTGAGTGGCAATTCGGGTTAGAACCCTAATCGCCACTCACGAGGGCCAGGATCTCCCTCGCCACGGCGTCGTTCTGCCGGAACGACAGCGCGTTCGTCCGCGGCCGGGTGAAGGCCGCCGCCGAGCGGGCGCTCGTGTGGGGGCCCACCGCGAACCGGTGCGGGTGGGCCTGGCCGGTCCCGTCGAGCAGGCGGGAGTCCGACACGCGCGTGTGGATCCGGCCCGACGGCAGCAGAACCCCCGTCACCGGGTCCGCCACCGTCTCCTCGGCCAGCTCACCGGCGTCGCGCAGCTGCCGGAGCAGGCCGTCCGCCGCGCGGGTCACGCTCGGGCCCGGCAGGCGGGCCTCGACCAGCGTCCGCGCCGACACCGTGCCCGGGTAGCTCGCCGACGACGCCACGAAGACCCCGTCCTCCGCCGTCACCGCCATCTCGGCGCCGGCGAACGAGACCACACCGGCCTCGTGCAAAGCCAGCAGCTCCTCCAGGCGACGCGGCGGCGGACCGCTGGCGTAGTAGGAAAAGAACCCGTGGAACCAGCCGTCCATGTCGGACACCTGGGACGCCGCGTTCAACCGTCCTTTTTGGACCAACGTGGGCAGCTGGGCGTACACCGACAGCAACGCCATGAACGCGCCCAGGTCGGCGCTGAACTCCCGGTCGGCCCGCCGCGCCAGGTCGGCCTCGACGTACTCGCGCAGCTCCTTGCCGAACTCCTCCGCCGAGCCGAACTCGCGGCCCGCCATCGGCCGGTCCAGCCGGTCGAGGTCCAGGCGGTCCGCTTCGGCAGGCACCGCCCGCTGGA
Source organism: Amycolatopsis sp. NPDC104863 (assembly GCF_055582965.1). Lineage (NCBI taxonomy): Bacteria > Bacillati > Actinomycetota > Actinomycetes > Pseudonocardiales > Pseudonocardiaceae > Amycolatopsis > Amycolatopsis sp. NPDC104863. The sequence goes on along the minus strand of NZ_JBVJOW010000004.1, from coordinate 110,139 downwards.
CGAGGTCGCGCATGCCCGGCGAGTCCCAGTCCAGGTCCGCGAAGGCGTCGGCGAACACCGCGAAGTCCATCCGCACCCGGTCCGGGTGGCCGGTGAACAGCTCGCTGTAGAAGCCCCAGGCCAGCTCCTTCGCGACCAGTGGCCAGACGTCCGCGCGGAAGTCGAGCGCCGCGCCGGGGAGCTCGTCCATCGTGTACGCGTCGAAGAACCTGGGCAGCCGCAACGGTTTCCCGCGCAGCCGGTAGCCGATCTTCGCGTGGTAGGGCACCCCGCGCCGGGAGCCGACGTGCAGCACCGGCTCGGCTCCGCTCGGGTGGTAGCGGAGGCCGCCGCCGGCCAGCTCCTCGAACCGGCCGCCGCGGCCCTCGGTCAGCAGCAGCATCAGGTCGACGAACGCCAGCCCGAACCCGCGCACCAGCACGGTTTCGCCCGGGGTGATGCCGGAGTAGTCGACGTCGGCGGTGTACCCGGCCGGGTAGTAGGCCAGCCTGTGCCCCGCGGCGAACGCCGCCAGCTCCCGCTCCCGCTCGTCCGGGTCCGCGTCGAGGTGGCCGACGGTGAACACCACGGCGTCCGCGCGCAGCGTCGTGCCGTCGGACAGCTCCACCGCGCCACCGTCGACCCGCACCGCCCGCGCCGCGTGCTCGACGACGTCGACCTCGCCGGGCAGGTCGGCGACGACCTTGCGGTACACCCAGGTCAGGTAGGCGCTCTGCAGCCGCCGGGTCGGGAAGTCGAAGCTGTCCAGCGCGGTCAGCTCGGCGACGACGTCCGGGGGCACCTCGGCGTCGAGCGCGCCGTCACGCACCTGGCGCGCCCACTCCAGCAGCGACGGTCCGGGCAGCACCGGGCCGGCCATCTTCACCGAGTCGTCGGTGAACATCGTGACGTCCTCGGGCATGGAGTTCATCCGCAGCAGCGGCGACTGGTCGTGGCGCCAGACCCGGCCGGGCCCGGGCGGGAACGGGTCGATCAGGTGCACCTCGAGCCGGCGGCCGCCGAGCAGCTCCGCGGCGTTCGCGCCGAGCCGTTCGAGGACGCCGACCCCGCGGGGTCCGGCGCCCACGACGGCGAGGCTGAACGGCGGGAGATCGGCCACAAAACCGAAGCTACGCCCGCGTCTGAGCAGGAGAAGGGCGTCCCACAGGGCGGAATTCCGGGTGCGACCAATCAGCACCGGCACCGGCGCCGAATGCCTCCCGCACACCGGTGAAAGGAGTGGCTTTTGTCCTTCGTCCACCCAGGCGCCCGGGCCTTCGCAGCACGTCCCCGGCCGGGAAGACTTGGCCGGTGAGATCGGCCCGCCGCACCGCGTCCACACCGCGCAGGACGTCGTCGGCACCCTGCTCAGAGGGAACTGGGCGATCTTCGCCCACGAATGGGCCGATCCGGACGGGATCGACCCGAAGCACTGGCGTGACGTCGTCGAGGCCGCTTCGGAGGCGGCCGGGGTCGACGTCGAGTTCGTGGTCATCCCGCGCCGGTCCCTGACCGTCGTGTTCAACCGGGCGGCCCCGCCCACCTTCGAGCAGGTCCGCGCGTCGATCGAAGTGATCGAAAAGCACCGGCGCTAGTCCCGCCACCCCGGTAGCCACCTCACCCCGCGCGAGGTGGCTACTTTTGCCTCTGGTCCTGCGCCAACGGGTACGGAATGATCCATTGGTGACTCCTGGGCGACCGGTCAGACACTGCGGGCTATCGTCTGACCCGTTCGGGAAAGCTCCGTGACACCTTCGATACCGGCGAAAGAACCTAGGAATTCACCAACAGTCACGGGACACTGGCTGAGGTAACTCACGTACCGTGACTGCCTCATGACCGACTGGTCGTCTCGTCACCGGCGGTCATGAGAAGGGCGCGGTCTGCACGAGGTCGGGAGAAAACGCATGGCAGCACCGCCGGACCGGGTCACGTTCCGCGAGGTGTTCGGGATCGCCGAGTTCCGGGCACTGTGGTTCGGGGAACTGCTGTCGATCGCCGGTGACCAGCTGGCCCGGGTCGCGCTGTCCATCCTGGTGTTCACCGGGACCAACTCCGCCACGCTGACCGGCCTGACGTACGCCCTGACCTACGCGCCGTCCCTGCTCGGCGGCATCTTCCTCACCGGCTTCGCCGACCGCTTCCCCCGCCGTTCCGTGATGGTGCTGGTCGACGTCCTGCGCGCCGCGCTGATCCTGCTCGTCGCCCTGCCCGGGATGCCGTTCTGGCTGATGTGCGTGCTGGTCGGCGGCGTCTCGCTGGTGAACCCGCCGTTCAAGGCGTCCCAGCTCGCGCTGCTGCCGCAGGTGCTCGAAGGCGACCGGTTCGTCGTCGGCATGGGCATCCGCAGCATGACCGTGCAGAGCGCCCAGCTGCTCGGGTTCGCCGGCGGCGGCGCGCTGCTGATCGCGCTCGACCCGCACGTCGCGCTGGTCATCGACGCCGCGACGTTCGTCCTCTCCGCCCTGTTCATCCGCCTCGGTGTCCGCGCCCGGCCGGCCGCGGCGAGCGGTGAGCAGCGCAAGTCCTTCTTCGCGACGCTCGGCGGGGGCGGCCGGACGGCGTTCGCGAGCTCGCCGCTGCGCACGCTGGTGCTGTTCACCTGGCTGATGGGGCTCCTGCCGGTCTACGAGGGCATCGCGGCCCCGTACGTGGCGGCCTCGGGCGGTGGCCCGTCGGCGATCGGCCTGCTGCTCGCGGCCGACCCGATCGGCAGTGTCATCGCGACGTTCGTCTACACGCGCTGGGTGCCCGCCCGGCTGCGGCCGAAGCTGATCGCCCCGCTCTCGGCGTTGTGCGCGGTGCCGCTGGTGCTGTGCTTCCTGAACCCCGGGCCGGTCGCGTCGATCGTGCTGTTCATCGTCTCCGGCGGCTTCGGCACGGTCTGCCTGCTGCAGGCGACCGCGTCACTGACGCTGGCCGTGCCCGACGAGCAGCGGGCGCAGGTGATGGGGCTGTCCAACACCGGGCTGACCACGATGATGGGCATCAGCCCGCTGATCGGCGGCGTGCTCGCGGATCAGCTGAGCCCGCACGGCACCGTCGGGATATTCGGCATCGTCGGAGTGGTGCTCACCCTGCCGCTGGCGGCGCTGTGGGCGCGGGCCCTGGCGGGCGAGCCGGAGCGAGGGAACGACAAAGAAGCCGCACGCGCCGAACATGCTTGACATGCCCCGCGCGTGGGCTCGACCTGCGCGACCTTGCGGTGCGCTGTGCGGTCACTGTTCTTTGCCGCGCATCGCTGGCCACCTCTCGTTCCGGTGTCAAAGAAAAAGTACACACCGATTGCCCTTGTGGACAGCTGGCAAACGGTCTGAAACTGTCTGTGAGTACTTTGTCACCGAACATCCGCGCAAGGGGCTGGGGGAAAAATGGTCACATCGGGGGAACAGGGCGGCCAAGACTTGATTTCTCGCGTGCGGGGCTGGGCACTGTGGACACGCCCCCGCGACTGGATCATCGCCACGCTGACCGCCATCACGGTCATGCTCACGTGGACGGCCGTGTCCCTGTTGACCGTGCCGGTCACGCTCGCCCAGGTTGGCACGTTTGCGCTGCTCACAGCCTTGGCGGTGACCCAGACGGAGGTCAGCCGGCGGCTGGAGCGGCAGCGCCGCATCCTCAGCCAGGGGCCCTACATCTCGATGACTTCGGTGTGGCTGCTGCCCGCCGGCCTGCTGCTGCCGGCTCAGCTGGTCGCCGCGCTCGGGTTCGTGCTCTACGTCTATCTCGCGTTCCGTAGTTGGTCCGGCACCCGTCCGGGTGAATTTCACCGCGTCGCCGCCAACGCCACGACGATGATCTTGTCGGCGTTCGCCGGGGGTGTTGTGGGTCACATGACCCTCGGCAGCGGTGTCGCGACCGTGACGCTGGCCGGCCTCGCGTTCTTCACGGTCAACACCGCGCTCACCGGTCTCGGCCTCTACCTCGCCGACCCCGAGAACGCGACTCCCGCGTCGTGCCTGGGCACCATGGACGACAACCTGCTCGAACTGTCCACTTTGTGCGTCGGCGCGCTGCTGGTGATGGTGCTCAACGAGGAGCCGCTGCTGTCGGGGCTGGTCATCCTGCCGCTGTACGTGCTGCAGCGGTCCGTGCTGATCAAGCGGCTCGAGGAGCTCGCCACCACCGACCAGAAGACCCAGCTGCTCAACGCCACCACCTGGCAGGACGGCGCCCAGCGCGAGATCTCGCGCGCCGAGCGTGAGCAGGGCAGCTTCGGCGCGATGATGATCGACCTCGACCACTTCAAGCGGATCAACGACACCTACGGGCACCTCGCCGGGGACGACGTGCTCAAGGCGGTCGCCGCCGTCGTCAAGCAGGAGACCCGGGCGCACGACCTGGTCGGCCGGTTCGGCGGCGAGGAGTTCGTGGCGCTGCTGCCCGCGACCTCCAAAGAGGACGCCATCGTCACCGCGGAGCGGATCCGGCAACGGGTCAGCGAGCTGATCATCAGCACCACGACCAACGAAGGCGCGGCCGTCGACATCAAACGCCAGACGGCGTCGATCGGCGTCGCCGCGTACCCGCTCGACGGGGTGTCCATCGAGGCGGTGATGGCGTCCGCCGACGCGGCCGTCTACGCGGCCAAACACGGCGGCCGGAACCGGGTGGTCGGTTCGGTCGCCCTACCCGAGATGGCCGTCGTCTAGCGCAGCCGCTCGATGACGTCGCCCGCCTTGGCCTGCAGGCGGGCGACGCCCCCGACGGTGAACTCGGTGAGCAGGTCGATGAGGGCCTCCTGGTCCGGCGGCGCGCCGTCCCAAGTGGCCTGGACCAGTGACTCGGTCATCGCGAAGAAGAGCGTGACGAGCGCGCGGTCGGCGCGCCCGGAGTCGATGCCGTGCGCGGCCCACCGCTTGCGGCTGGCTTCGGTGTAAACGACGGCCAGCCGCTCCCTCAGGCGGGTGAGGGCGGGGTCGCCCGCGCGCTCGGCCGCGCGGAGCACCCCGTAGGCCTCCGGGCTGTCCGCGACGAAGGTGACCATGTTGGCGTAGTTGGCCCGCGCCCAGGCCCGCAGGCCGGGCTGCGGGTCGGCCACCGACGGGCCCGCGATGGCCGCGAAGGCCCGCTCCTCGGTTTCGGCCACGACCTCGGCGAACAGCGTCGCGCGGTCGCCGAACTGCTCGTAGACGGCCTGGCGCGAGACGCCGGCCTCCCGCGCGATCTGCTCGATCGTCGCGCCCTGCATCCCGTGCTGCCCGACGACCTTCGCCGTCGCCTGCAGCACGCGCGCCCGTTGCTCCCCGACGGGGAGCTTGCGCGGCCGCCCGCGCGGCGCGGGGCTTGCCATGGTGACCACCTCACGGTTTACGCCTGCCGCGGCTCTCGTGAGTGTTCCGGGCGGTTCTAACCGCCCGGAACACTCACGACGCCGGGTGTCACTTCAGGCCGGTGGCTTCCGCGGCGGCGGGGTCCGAGTCGGCGAGGAAGGTGCGGCAGCGGTCGTACTCCTCGGTCTCGCCGATCTTCCCGGCGGCCTTGCCGAGCACGGCCAGCGCGCGCAGGAACCCCTGGTTCGGCCGGTGCGCCCACGGCACCGGGCCGAAGCCCTTCCAGCCGGCGCGGCGCAGCTGGTCGAGACCCCGGTGGTAGCCGGTGCGGGCGTAGGCGTACGCGGCGACGGTCTCACCCGCGTCGAAGGCCTTCTCGGCCAGCGAGGCCCACGCCTCGCTGTAGTCGGGGTGTTCGGCGGCGACGGCGGCCGGGTCGTTCCCGGCGTCGAGCGCGGCCTGGGCGGCGGTGTGCTCGGGCAGCAGCGTCGGCTCGGGGCCGAGCAGGTTGTGCGTCATGCCGCCCATTCTGCACGGGGGTCAGAAGAACAGACCCGCGAGAACCCCACCGCCGGCCAGCACCAGCGCGCCGATCAGGACGGCGGCCACAAGTCGTTTCGGCATCATGGCGGCACACCCTGCCAAGCGACGCACGCCGAAGGCAAATCGTCCACCCTTAGGGGTGAATCCCCATTTTCGCGTCCTTCACCACGGTCTTGGCCCGCTCGTGACCATGACCGGCCATGATGTCCGCATGGCCAAGGCAGTCGACGTCCCCGTGGACGTGATCCCGCGCAGCCCGATCGGCAAGACGCGGCTGTTCTTCTCGCGGCACTGGCACCGCGGCGCCCCCGGGCAGCCGACGCCGGAGTGGGTGCTGCGGTTCTGCTACGGGATGTGGCTGGCCGCGTTCGCGTTCAAGCTGGTCGGGTCGTCGTGGGACATGTCGTGGCACTTCATGTGGCTGCGTGACGACCTGGCGCCGCCGCACCTGATCAACACCGTCGGCACGGTGATCATCGTCGTGCTGGTGGCGATCCACAGCTACACGGGCCTCGGCGCCGACAAGACGTCACTGCGCCTGATGCAGACCGGCCTGCTGGTGTTCCTCGTGGCGGCGCCGCTGGACGTCATCAACCACCGCGTCAACGGCCTCGACCTGACCGCGTGGAGCCCGTCCCACATGATGCTCTACCTGGGCACGGGCATCATGCAGGCGGGCGTGCTGCTGGGCTGGCTGCGGCTGTCGCCCCCGGGCCGCTTCCGCACCGGCGTGCTGCTCGCGCTGTGGGCGTTCTTCCTGGAGAACACGTTCTTCCCGAACGGCCAGCAGGAGTACGGCATCCTCGGCCTGCGGGCGTGGGAACGCGGCGCGCCGGAGGCCGAGCCGTCCCTGCTGTCGTTCGCGGCCAACCAGATCGGGCACCCGGTCGATCGGGCCGCGATCCTGCACTTCACGATGCCGATCCCGGAGTGGGTGTACCCGCTGTGGGGCATCGGCGTGATGGCCCTGATCCTCGTCCTGGCCCGCAAGACCCTGGGTTTCCGCTGGTCGGCGTCTGCGGTGGCGCTGGCGTACATCGCGTACCGCGGGGTGATGTGGCCGCTGCTGCTCGGGATGGGCTTCCCCGTGTCGACGATCCCGTTCTACCTGCTGGCGGTGGGGGTGGCGGTCGACCTGGCGTTCGCGATCGGCCGCGGTCACGGGCTGCTGACGGCGGGCGCCGGAGCGCTGCTGGTTACGGCGTTCGGCTACGGCGCGCTGTGGCTGCAGTCGCAGTTCCGGCCCTGGGTGCTGGGTGACGCGCACACGGAGTCGGCACCCCCGGTGGCGTACTGGACGGCGGCGGTGGTCCTGGCCGGGCTGTTCGTACTGTGGGCGGCGACCGGCCCGGCGTCGCGCCGCCTGGCGGCGCGACGAGCGACCCTCCCTGCCCAGTAACAAAGGGCCGGACGACGACGACTCCGAGTCACGCGTGATCCAACCGCGCCGACGTCGGAGGATGAGGACATGTGGCCCTTTTCGCGAAAGAACAAGGCGCCGCACACGCAGGGTTCTACGCAGCCCGGGACGCAGGGCTTCTTCCCGTCGACCAGGCAGGCTCCCGCGCCACGCCCGCCGGTGACCGTCACTCCGCCGAACCGAGCGCGGGCAGAACGTCCTCGGCAACCGACCTCCGGCCGAGATCAGCGGTCCGGTGGCCGCCCCCCGAGCCCCGGCGGGGCCCGCCTCGAGCTCGTCCCCCTTTCGAATGACGGCCGGCTCGCCGTCGTCGGCGAGAGTCACTACCAAGACGCACTTCGCCGCGCCGCCGACGGAAGGGCCTTCGGCACGCGGTTCGAAGACCACCTGCCCGTGACAGCCGTCCTCGTGCCGGAGCCTGAGAACCCGTGGGACGGCAACGCCGTCCGGGTCGACGTCCTGCTGGGCAACTGCCCGCTCAAGGTCGGCTACCTGTCCGCCAGCTGGGCCGAGGACTACCAACCTGAGCTGCTGAAACTCCGCACCGAGGGCGCGCTGGGTACCTGCCCGGCGCGCATCACCGGCGGCGGGGAGAAGTCCTACGGCATCTACCTCCACGTGGCCCGGCCCGACGAACTCCGGGTCCGCAAAGTGCCCGAAGACCCGGTCGTCGCGAAGCTGACGGACTCGGACGTGCTGCTCCGGAACGCCTGGTCGTGCACGGTGACCAAGGAAGAAAACCATCAGGACGTCCTTCGCCACTTCGCCCCCGCGGGCGAGCAGGAGTACCGCGAGGTCGTGGCGTCGTTGACGTTCTGCGCGATCGAGAGCGGCAAGTACCAGGGCCGACGGGCCATCGAAGTCCGCCTCGGCGACCAACGCGTCGGCCAGCTCACCTTTGCGATGACCGAACGGTACCGAGCGATGGTCGAGCGGTTCGCGGAACAGAACCTGGTCGTCCGGTGCGAGGCCTACACGACCAAAACGGCCAAAGGCGTCGAGGTGGAGCTTCTGATGCCGCGAGACCCGGGACGCGCGCTCCGGCGAGGCGAAGTCTGAACAGACGAAGGGGCCGCCACGAACTCGTGGCGGCCCCTTCGCGTGCGACTACTTGAGCTTCGTGCCCGCCGAGCCGAGGGCCTGGCAGGCCTCGACCACGCGCTGGGCCATGCCGGCCTCCGCGGCCTTCAGGTACGAGCGCGGGTCGTAGACCTTCTTGTTGCCGACCTCGCCGTCGATCTTCAAGACACCGTCGTAGTTCTTGAAGAAGTGGTCGACGATCGGGCGGGTGAACGCGTACTGCGTGTCGGTGTCGACGTTCATCTTCACCACGCCGTAGGACACCGCCTCGCGGATCTCCTCCGGCAGCGAACCCGAGCCGCCGTGGAAGACCAGCTCGAACGGCTTCGACCCGGCGTCCAGGCCGAGCTTCTTGGCCGCCGCTTCCTGGCCGCCCTTGAGCACGTCCGGGCGCAGCTTCACGTTGCCCGGCTTGTACACGCCGTGGACGTTGCCGAACGTCGCCGCCAGCAAGTAGCGGCCGCGGTCGCCGGAGCCCAGCGCGTCGATCGTCTTGAGGAAGTCGCCTTCGGCGGTGTAGAGCTTCTCGTTGATTTCGGCTTCGACGCCGTCCTCTTCGCCGCCGACGACGCCGATCTCGACCTCGAGGATGATCTTCGCGGCGGCGGTCTTGGCGAGCAGCTCCGTGGCGATCTCGAGGTTTTCGTCGAGGTCGATGGCCGAGCCGTCCCACATGTGGGACTGGAACAGCGGGTTCTGGCCGTTCTTGACCCGCTCGGCCGAGATCTCGATCAGCGGCCGGACGAACCCGTCGAGCTTGTCCTTGGGGCAGTGGTCGGTGTGCAGCGCGACGTTGACGTCGTAGTGCGCGGCGACGACCTGGGCGAACTCGGCGAGGGCGGTCGCGCCGACGACCATGTCCTTGACCTTCTGGCCCGAGGCGAACTCGGCGCCGCCGGTGGAGAACTGGATGATGCCGTCGCTCTCCGCCTCGGCGAACCCGCGGATGGCGGCGTTCACGGTCTCGGACGAGGTCACGTTGATGGCCGGGTAGGCGAACTCGTTCGCCTTGGCCCGGTCGAGCATCTCCGCGTAGACCTCGGGGGTGGCGATGGGCATCGTTACTCCTCCTTGGCACAGGGTGGTCCCGACCGCATCGTACGAGGTGGACCGCCGCCGCACACCGGTCCCCGGGGAGAAACTTCCCCGCACGTCGGATCGGTTCAGAAGGACCGCGTCACCGCAGTTCGGCAGCCAGCGCGCGGTAGGCGGGCCACGGGTCTTCGTTCAGCACCTGGACGACCACCTGGTCCGCGCCGGCGTCCAGGTGAGCGGACAAGCCCCGGGCGATCGTGGCCGCGTCGCCGTGCAACGCCAGTGCGTCGATCAGGCGGTCGCTGCCCTCGCCCTCCAGGTCGGCGTCCGTGAAGCCGAGTTTGCGCAGGTTGGCGACGTAGTTGGACAGTCCGAGGTAGTACTTCACCGTCTGACGGCCGATCGCGCGCGCCTCGGCGGGGTCCGTCGAGAGGACCACCTTGTGCTCCGGCGCCAGCAGCGGACCCTCGCCGAGGATCGAGCGGGCGTCGCGGGTGTGCTCCGGCGTGGTCAGGTACGGGTGCGCGCCCGCCGTACGCGAACCCGACAGCTCCACCACCTTCGGGCCCAGCGCCGCCAGGGCGCGGCCGGACACCGGGACGCCCGCCGCGTCCAGGCCGTCCAGGTACTCGACCAGGGCCGCGTACGGCTTCTTGTACTCCTTCGTCGCTTCGCGGTGGCCCGCGCCGACACCCAGCAGGAAGCGGTCCGGGTACTTGCCGGCGATGCGCTCGTACACCTTCGCGATCGACGCCGGGTCGTCCTGCCAGATGTTCACGATGCCGGTGGCGATGACCAGCGAGTCCGTCGCCGCGAGCAGGTCGTCGACCGGCGAAAGGTCGTCGCCGGTGGGTGAGCCGCCCAGCCAGATCGCGCCGTAGCCGAGCTTCTCCGCCTCCGCCGCGAACTTCGCGTCGACGTTCGCGTGGTACTTCCAGATCCCGAGCTTGCCCAGTTCGATAGCCATGGAACTCTCCAACGCGTGGGACGTCGATTTTCCTCCCGCCGGCGGCGAACTACCGTCGGAAGCATGACCAAGCTGGGAAACACCGACCTCGACGTCTACGGGCTCAACCTCGGCGGCAACGTCTTCGGCTGGACGGCGGACGAGGCGCAGTCCTTCGCCGTGCTCGACGCCTACACCGCGGCCGGCGGCAACTTCGTGGACACCGCCGACCTCTACGGCGGGGGCGGCGGCTCCGAGGAGATTCTCGGCAGCTGGCTCGCCGCGCGCGGCAACCGGGACGACGTCGTCGTCGCGACGAAGGCCGGCGCGTGGGACCGGCGGCCGGGCCTGTCGGCCAAGAACATCCAGGAGGCGGCCGAGGACTCGCTGCGCCGCCTCAAGACCGACCACATCGACCTCTACTACGCACACCGGGACGACCCGGACACCCCGCTCGAGGAGACGCTGGAAGCGTTCGACGCGCTGGTCCGCGCGGGCAAGGTCCGCCACCTCGGGGCGTCCAACTACAGCGCCGAGCGGCTCGCCGACGCACTGTCCATTTCGGACCGGAACGGCTTCGCGCGGTACGCCGTGCTGCAGCCGCACTACAACCTCGTCGAGCGCGACTACGAGCGTGACCTCGCGCCGCTCGTCGAACGCGAAGGCCTGGCGACGCTGCCGTACTTCGCCCTCGCGAAGGGCTTCCTCACCGGCAAGTACCGCACGAAAGGCGCCGAAAGCGACAGCCCGCGCGCCGGCCGGGCGGAGTCCTATTTGGACGGTACCGGCGAGCGCGTGCTGGCCAAGCTCGACGAAGTGGCCGCTGCCCACGGCGTCTCGGTCGCCACTGTGTCACTCGCCTGGCTGCGCGCGCAGCCGACGGTCGCCGCGCCGATCGCCAGCGCCCGCACGCCCGAGCAGCTCACCGACCTGATCGCGTCGGTCACGCTCGACCTGACTCCGGACGAAGTGGCGGAGCTTTCCCGCGAAAGCTAACTTACTACGGGGTAGCTTACTGCGGGTAAGGTGAGGTACGGTGCCCTCAAGCGACGTCTAGGAGGGCACCGTGGCCAACCCGTTTTCGCTGCTCAGCGGCACCAAGAAGGTCGACGGCAAGGTGGTCCTCATCACCGGGGCGGCCCGCGGCATCGGTGCCGGTCTGGCCGAACGGCTCGCCGCGCGCGGCGCGAAGGTCGCCCTCGTCGGACTCGAAGCCGAGGAGCAGAAGAAGGTCGCCGACCGCATCGGCGCGAACGCCAAGTCCTGGGAAGCCGACGTCACCAGCTGGGACGCCCTCGAAGCGGCCACAGCCGGCGTCGTCGAGCACTTCGGCGGCATCGACATCGTCATCGCCAACGCCGGCATCGCGACCGCGGGCTTCGTCCGCTCGGTCGACCGGGCCGCGTTCGAGAAGGTCATCGAGGTCGACCTGCTCGGCGTCTGGCGCACGTTCCGCGTCACGCTCCCGCACGTGATCAACCGCAAGGGTTACCTGCTCGCCATCTCCAGCCTCGCCGCGATCACGCACGCGCCGGGCATGGCGAACTACGCCGCCGCCAAGGCCGGCGTCGAAGCGTTCTCCAACAGCCTCCGCGCCGAGGTCGCGCACCTGGGTGTCAAGGTCGGCGTCGCGCACCCGACGTGGATCCGCACCGACCTGGTCGAAAGCGCCGACGCGCACCCGGTGTTCGGCAAGCTCCGCTCGTCCATGCCCGGCCTGATCGGCAAGACCTACCCGCTGGACGTCGCCCTCGACGACCTCGAAGCGGGCATCCTCAAGCGCGCCCGGACCATCCACGTGCCGCGCTGGGTCGGCGGCCTCAAGCTGCTCCGCGCGTTCCTCCCGCCGATCATCGAAATCGGGTCCCGCAGCCGGGTACCTTCGGCGGACAAGGCCGCGCTGGCCGACATCGAGGCGCGCGGCGCGTTCGAGTCGGCGGTCACCGGCCACGGTGGGCGAGCCGCCACCAAGGGGTGAAGATGTCCCGTCGTGACCAGATCCGGATGACCGAGGACGAGGTGCGCGCGTACCTCGGCGAGCAGAAGGTCATCAACGTCGCGAGCGTCGGCCCGAACGGCCGCCCGCACCTCGCGCCGCTCTGGTACTTCCCACACGAGGACGGCGTCGCGACCTGGACGTACGGCACGTCGCAGAAGGCGAAGAACCTCCGGCGGCTGCCGGAGGCGACCGTGCTCATCGAGGACGGCGACAGCTACGAGAAGCTCCGCGGCGTCTCGCTCGAGGCCGACGTCCAGCTCGTCGAAGACACCGACGAGGTCACCCGGATGGGCATCACGCTCATGCAGCGGTACGCGGGCGCGAAGCCGGGCGACCCCGTACCGTCCGAACTGAGCGCCTTCATCGCAGGTCAGGCCCCCAAGCGGATCGGGCTGGTCTTCCACCCGACGAAGATCGTCAGCTGGGACCACACGAAGCTCGGCGGGACGTACTAGTCGGTAGGTAGTACTTCCAAGTAACTGTTACTTGAGGTAACGTCATCTCCGCAGTTTCCTCGAAGCAGCGGAGGCCGAGACAGATGACCGAGCGGTTCAAGGTCGTGATCGTGGGCACCGGGTTCTCCGGGCTCGGCCAGGCGATCCAGCTCGAAAAGGCCGGCATCCGGGACTACGTGATCCTGGAGAAGGCCGCGGAGGTGGGCGGCACCTGGCGCGACAACTCGTACCCCGGGTGCGCCTGTGACGTGCAGTCGCACATGTACTCGTTCTCGTACGAGCAGAACCCCGCCTGGTCGCGGTCGTTCTCGCCGCAGCCGGAGATCTTCGACTACCTCAAGGGGGTCGCGGACAAGTACCGGCTGCGCGAGAAGATCCGCTTCGGCGTCGAGCTCACCGGCGCGCACTGGGACGAGAAGGAACGCCGCTGGACGGCGACCACCAAGGACGGCCGCGAGTTCTCCGCGCAGTTCCTCGTCTCCGGGGTCGGCGGCCTGCACATCCCGCAGGTCCCCGAGCTGCCCGGGATCAAGAAGTTCAAGGGCCAGACCTGGCACTCCGCGCAGTGGAACCACGAGTACGACCTGCGCGGCAAGAAGGTCGCCGTCGTCGGCACCGGCGCCAGCGCGGTCCAGTTCGTCCCGAAGATCGCCCCGGACGTCGCCGAGCTGACGCTCTTCCAGCGCACCCCGCCGTGGATCATGCCCAAGCCCGACCACGCGATGCCGGACTGGGCGCAGACGCTGTTCAAGCGCGTCCCCGGCACCCAGCGCCTCTACCGCAACGCGCTCTACTGGCTGCTCGAGGTCCGCGCGGTCGGCTTCAACGGCCACCCGGGGATCATGAAGGCCGGCGAGCTGATCGCGAAGCGCAACATCGCCAAGGGCATCAAAGACTCCGCGCTGCGCAAGAAGGTCACGCCGGACTACACCATGGGCTGCAAGCGCGTCCTGATCTCCAACGACTACTACCCGGCGCTGAGCCGGCCGAACGTCGACGTGAACACGGCCGGGATCAAGGAGGTCAAGGCGCACTCGATCGTCGACTCCGCCGGGGTCGAGCACGAGGTCGACGCGATCATCTACGGCACCGGCTTCAAGGTGACCGACGCGCTGGAGTACCTCGACATCACCGGCGCCGACGGCCGCAACCTCGCCAAGGAGTGGGCGGTCGAAGGGATGCGGACGCACAAGGGCATCACCGTCTCCGGCTTCCCGAACCTGTTCTTCCTGCTCGGCCCGAACACCGCGCTGGGCCACAACTCCGTGGTCTTCATGATCGAGTCGCAGTCGAAGTACGTCGTCGACGCCATCAAGCTCGCCGACTCGCGCGGCGCCGCGGCGGTCGACGTCCGGCCCGGTGTGCAGGACAAGTTCCAGCAGGACATCCAGGACAAGCTCGTCAAGGGCGTCTGGACGCAGGGCGGCTGCAAGAGCTGGTACCTCGACGCCAAGGGCGTGAACCGGACGATCTGGCCGGGCTTCACCTGGCGCTACTGGCTGGAGACGCGGAAGGTGGACCCCGCCGACTACGAGCTTTCCGGGCGCGCGTCGTGACGGCCGAGGACGAGCAGCTCGTCCTGCACGCCCGGGACGTCAAGTTCGACTGGGCGAGCCTGCCGATGCACTGGATCCCCGGCGAGCCGCAGGCGACGCACACGATCAACGTCCTGCACCTGGCGCTGCCCGAGGGCGAGCGCTGGTTCGTCGAGGTGTTCAAGCAGGCCGTGCCGCTGATCCGCGACGAGCGGCTCAAGGCGGACGTCCTCGGGTTCATCGGCCAGGAGGCCGTGCACGCCGAGGCCCACGACGGCGCCGCGACGCACCTCGAGGCCGCGGGCGTGCCCGTGCGGCCGTTCATCGCGCAGATGGAGTGGCTGTTCCGGAAGCTGCTCGGCGACCGGGACCTGACCGGCCGGGCCGCCGAGGAGTGGCTCGTCGAACGGCTCGGGATCGTCGCCGCGATCGAGCACTACACCGCGTTCCTCGGCCAGTGGGTGCTCGACGCGCCCCTGGAGCGGGCCGGCGCCGACCCGGTGATGCTCGACCTGCTGCGCTGGCACGGCGCCGAGGAGGTCGAACACCGGTCGGTCGCCTTCGACCTGTTCATGCACCTCGACGGCCGGTACACCCGCCGCGTCCGCAGCATGGCCGCGGTGACACCGGTGCTCGCCTGGGTCTTCGCCCGTGGCACGCGATATCTGATGCGTAACGATCCGACCCGGCCCGGCCGCGCGTCGCTGCGGGGCTACCGCCGGGCGGCGAAACGCGGGTTGCTGCCGACCGGGCGTCAGCTGGCGCGTGAGATCCGGCCGTACTTCCGAAAGCGCTATCACCCGACCGAGACCGGGAGCACCGAGCAGGCGGTGGCCTACCTGGCGAGCTCTCCCGCCGCACGGGCGGCGGAGTGACGCTCGGCCGGCCCACCCGGCTCGACGGCAGCACGCGGACCGACCACCTGTTGTCCACTTTGGTCGGTGTCGTGGGGGTTTACCGCCGGTTGTCCACCTTCAGCGGCCGCCGTCGGCCGCCGGTGCGGGCCGTCGACCGGGACCTGCCGCTGGTGGTCGAGGACATTCGCGCCGAAGCCGAGGACGTCGTCAGCCTGCGCCTCGCGAACGGCGGGCCGCTCCCCGGCTGGCGGCCGGGCGCGCACCTCGACCTCGTGCTGCCGTCCGGGCTCGTGCGGCAGTACTCGCTGTGCGGCGACCCGACCGAAAACTCGTGTTACCGCATCGCCGTGCGCAAGATCGGCGTCGCATCGAGCGAGGTCCACGCGCTGCGCCCCGGGACACGCGTCACCGTGCGCGGCCCGCGGACGGCGTTCCCGTTCGTCGGCGACGGGCCGTTCCTGTTCGTCGCGGGCGGCATCGGGATCACGCCGATCCTGCCGATGGTCCGCCGCGCGAAGGCCCTCGGCGCGGACTGGCGGCTGGTCTACACCGGTCGCAGCCGCGCGTCGATGCCGTTCCTCGACGAGCTGGAGGGCGACGAGCGCGTCCGGATCCGCCCGGACACCGACTACGGCATCCCGGCGTCCGGCGCCGAGCTCCTCGAAGGCGTCCCGGACGGTGCGTCGGTGTACTGCTGCGGCCCGGCGCCGATGATCACCGGGGTCCGCGTCGACCTGGCGCTGACCGCGGCCAAGGCTGTCCACTTCGAGCGGTTCGCACCGCCGCCGATCGTGTCCGGCGAGCCGTTCCGGCTGACTCTTCGCAGGTCAGGGCGAGTCCTGGAGGTGCCGGGCGACCGTTCGGCGCTCGACGTCGTCCTCGAAGCGCGGCCCGGTACGGCGTACTCGTGCCGCCAGGGTTTCTGCGGGACCTGCGCGGTGCCGACGGCCGATGGCGAGCCGATGCGGCTCTGCGTCGACCGCGGCACCGCCGTGCTCGACCTATGACGCGTCGGGCACCCAGGCGCCGATGACCGGCTTGTACTCGCGGATCGACCGCTCCGCGACCACGCCCTCCACGAAGTACGGGTCCTGGTCGATCGTCTCCTTGAGGTGCGCCTCGTCGTCGGCCTGGTAGAGCGTGATGCCGCCGGAGCCGTCGCCCAGCGGCCCGGCGACCGCGACACGCCCGTCCGCGGCCAGGTTCCGCAGGAACTCGCGGTGCCGGGGCCGGACCTCCGGCATCTTCTCCTGGACGTAGGTGATTTCGACGAGGTACCAGGCCATGTGGATCTCCGGGGTCGGGCGGGGGCGGGACGGGACCGACGCTACCCGGGTCACCGTCGTGTCCCAGCATCCGATCTGTGGCGGCGGCAGGCCAACCCGATAGGCTGGGCGTGCGTCAGTACCTGTGTGAGCGCTGTGAATACCGTGAACCTGCTGACGCGGCACACCGTGCAAACCGGGGTCGAGGACAGGCAGGGGTTCATGCTCGAGGGCAATGCGGAACGCAGTGTCGAGGCAACCCTCGGCCACCTGCGGGTCATGGACGGTCCGGCCCCGGCTCAGACGCCGGCGCCGCTGACCCTCGAAGACCTCTACCGCCAGCACCGCATGCGGCTGGTCCGGCTGGCGATCCTGCTGGTCGACGAGCCCGCGACCGCGGAAGACGTCGTCCAGGAGGCCTTCACCGGCCTGCATCGCAACTGGGGACGGCTCCGGGACGCCGCGGCCGCCGTCGGCTACCTGCGCACCGCGGTGGTCAACGGGTCGCGCAGCGTGCTGCGCCGGCGCAAGACCGCGCGGGAGTACGTGCCCCCGCACGCGGTCAACGCCCGGTCGGCGGAGAGCCTCGCGATGCTCTCCAGCGAGCACCAGGCCGTGGTCAGCGCGCTGTCCAAGCTGCCGCCGCGCCAGCGCGAGGTGCTGGTGCTGCGTTACTACGGTGGGCTGAGCGAGGCCGAAATCTCTGAGGCCGCGGGCATCTCCAAGGGTACCGTTAAGTCGACCGCCAGCCGGGCTCTCGAGGCACTCCAGAAGGCCATGCAGGCCCCACAGTGACCCGGGTGGACCATTCCGATCACTGAGTCGTATCACCATGCTTGGTCCAGACCAATATATGCTGGGGTGCGTGAGAGGCGCCGGAGATTTTGTGATCATGGGCGGCCGGGTCGCCGCCCCGGACCGTGTACTCGACGACGGCTGGGTAGCCGTCTCCGACGGGCGGATCGCCGGCGTGGGTTCGGGGACCCCGCCGTCCGGCGAACACGTGGACGTCGGCGGGGCACTGGTCGTGCCAGGATTCGTCGACACCCACTGCCACGGCGGGGGAGGTGCTTCGTTCACCTCCCTCGATCCCGAGGAGCTCTTGACGGCGGTGCGGGCGCACCGCCGTCACGGCACCACGACCATGCTCGCCAGCCTGGTCTCCGATCCGGTGGACATCCTGCGTGAGCAGGTCGCCGCGCTGCGTGAGCTCGTCCAGGACGGCGAGGTCGCGGGCATCCACCTGGAGGGGCCGTTCATCTCGAAGGCCCGGTGCGGGGCGCACGATCCGGAAACCCTGCTCGAACCGGACACCGGGACGGTCGAGAAGCTCCTGCGCGCCGGCCAGGGCGCGATCCGGATGGTCACCATCGCCCCGGAGCTGCACGGCGGGATCAAGGCCGTCCGGCAGCTGGCCGAATCGGGCGTCATCGCCGCGATCGGGCACACCGACGGCGTCGAGGAGCAGCTGCTGCCGGCGATCGACGCGGGCGCGACGGTCGCGACCCACCTGTTCAACGGCATGCGGCCGCTGCACCACCGCGAGCCGGGGCCGGTCGGGGCCCTGCTCGACGACGAGCGCATCACGATCGAGCTCATCTGCGACCTGGTGCACCTGCACCCGACGGTCGTGCGGCTGGCCGCGAAGCACGCCGGCCGCAACCGGACGGTGCTGATCACCGACGCGATGTCGGCCACCGACGCCGCCGACGGCCGCTACACGCTGGGCCGCCTCGAGGTCGACGTGCACGACGGCGTCGCCACCCTCGCCGACAACGGTTCGCTGGCCGGCAGCACCCTGACGATGGACACCGCCTTCCGCAACCTCGTCCGGGGTGCCAAACTCGGGATCCTCGACGCGGTGCACGCGACGTCGCAACGGCCCGCCGAGCTGCTCGGCATCGCCGACCGCACCGGGATGCTGTGCCCCGGGTACGCGGCCGACATCGTCGTCCTCGACCAGGACCTGCGGCCGGCGAAGGTGCTGCGCCGGGGTGAATGGGTCGCCGAGGTGGGTACGGCTACCTTGAGCACGTAGCTTCCTACGACGGACGGGCGGAGATGAGCGAGCCGAAGGACCCCGAGCAACTGCTGGCGGACGCCCTTCGCGCGCAAGCCGTCTTCGCCCCGCAGGCGTCGCCGCCGCCTTCGGAGGCGTCGTCTTCGTCTTCGCCGCCGTCGCCGCCGCCGGAGCCGGGCACCGACGCGGTCCCGACGAGCGCGATCAACGAGCTGCCCTCGGCGTACGGGCTGCTCTCGGGCGCCGGCGCGGACTCCCTGGAGCGCGAGCGGGCGGCCCTCGACGCGGCCGCCGACGCCCCGACCGCCTACGCACCGCGCCCGGAACCGCTCCCGGTCCGGCAGGCGGCGCAGCTGCCGGTGTACTGGATCCTGATGCTCGCGGTGCTGCTGGGCCTCGCGGCGGGGTCCGTCGTGGGGCTGCTCACGCTGGTCTGACCGGGTCTCAGTAACGACTCAGGGTGACCCTGTACCGTTTTTGAGGTGATTCTCGCCCAGAGCACGGTCAACACGATGTCCCTGCTGCCGTCATGGCTGGACCCGCAGCACCTGCTGAGCGGCCTGACCACACCGGTCATCGCGGTGCTCTGCCTGATCATCTTCATCGAGAGCAGCATCTTCCCGGTGCTGCCCGGCGACTCCCTCCTGTTCACGGCGGGCCTCTTCATCGCGAACGGCACGCTCGACGCGCCGTTGTGGCTGGTCTGTGTGCTGGTGACGGTCGCGGCCCTGCTCGGCAACGTCGTCGGGTACTACATCGGCTACTTCGTCGGGCCCAAGCTGTTCAACCGGCCGGATTCGAAGTTCTTCAAGCGCGAGTACGTCGACAAGACCCACGAGTTCCTGGAGAAGCACGGCCCGAAGGCGGTCGTCCTGGCCCGGTTCGTCCCGTTCGTCCGGACGTTCATCACGTGGATCGCGGGCATCGGCCGCATGGACCCGAAGCGCTACTTCACGTACACGATCATCGGCGGCATCCTCTGGGCCGCGGGCATCACGGTGCTGGGGTCCCTGCTCGGCAACATCGGCTTCATCCGCGACAACGTCGACGCGATCTTCGTGCTCATCGTCCTGGTGTCGGTGGTGCCGATCGCACTGGAGTTCCTGAAGTCCCGCCGCGAGAAGAAGGCGCTGGCCGAGGCGGACCCCGAGGTCACCCAGCGCATCCCCCGCATCAAGGACTGAGCACCCGGCCGCCTCAGGTCATCGAGAACATCGACCCCGGGTTGAAGAGGTTCTCCGGGTCCAGCGCCTGCTTGATCTGCCGGTGCACGCGCATCCCGATCGGCCCGATCTCCCGCTCCAGCCACTCGCGCTTGATCTTGCCGACCCCGTGCTCACCGGTCACCGTGCCGCCGAGGGACAGACCGACCTCGAGGATCTCGTCGAACGCGCGCTGGGCCCGGGCGAACTCGTCCGGGTCGTCGGGCTGGTAGACGATCGTCGGGTGCATGTTGCCGTCGCCGGCGTGGCCGACCACCGCGATGCGCAGACCGACCTCGGAGCTCACCTTTTCGCAGCCGCGGATGAGCTCGGCGATGCGGGTGCGCGGGACGCAGACGTCGTCGGTCAGCCAGAGGCCGTACGTCTCCAGGGCCGTCAGCACCACCCGGCGGGCCTGCAGCAGCATCCGGCCCTCTTCGAGGTCCTCGGTCGTGTACGCGAGGTCCGCGCCGCAGTCGACGCAGATCTGCTCCAGCGCCGCCAGCTCGCGGCGGGCGACCTCGCCGCCGGCGTCGGACTGGCCGAGCAGCAGCGCCTGGCAGTCCGAGCCCGCTCCGAGGTCCGTCTTCAGGTACGTCTCGGACGCCTTGATCGACGACGCGTCCATGATCTCCAGCAACGACGGCACGAGCCCTTCGCGCACCACCCGGGCGACGGCCTCACCAGCGGCTTCCGTGGTCGTGAAGCCCGCGACGAACGTCGCCGGGGCCTGGGGCAGGGGCTTGAGCTGCACCGTCGCCTGGGTGATGACGCCGAGCGTGCCCTCGCTGCCGACGAACAGGCGGGCCAGGTCGTACCCGGCGACGCCCTTGACCGTGCGCCGTCCCGTCTTGAGGAGTGAGCCGTCGGCCAGGACGACTTCGAGACCGAGGACCGAGTCCGTGGTCACGCCGTACTTCACGCAGCAGAGCCCGCCGGCGTTGGTGG
Source organism: Amycolatopsis sp. NPDC104863 (assembly GCF_055582965.1). NCBI lineage: Bacteria > Bacillati > Actinomycetota > Actinomycetes > Pseudonocardiales > Pseudonocardiaceae > Amycolatopsis > Amycolatopsis sp. NPDC104863. The sequence goes on along the minus strand of NZ_JBVJOW010000004.1, from coordinate 89,579 downwards.
AGAGGTTGCCGCCGATCGTGCACCAGTCGTAGCTGGACGGGTCCGGCGGATAGAACAGCCCGTCCTTCTCGACGGCGTTGCGGAAGTCGAGGTTGACGACGCCGGGCTGCACGACGGCCAGCCGGTTCCCGGCGTCGATCTCGACGATCTGGTCGAGCTTGACGAGCGAGAGCACCACACAGCCGTCGATGGCGTTCGCGGCGCCGGACAGGCCGCTGCCCGCGCCGCGCGGCACGATCGGCACCCGCGCTTCGGCGCACGCCCTGACGACGGCCTGCACCTCCTCGGTGCTCGACGGCAGCACCACGGCGAGCGGCTCGCCGGACGGCGCGAGCGGCATCATGTCGCGCGAGTAGGAGGCGGTGACGTCGGCGTCGGTGAGCACGGCGCTCTTGCCGACGAGGTCGCGGAGCCGGGTGACCAGTGCATCGTTGCCCATGCCCTCATGGTAAGCCCGGATAGTCCGCACTGCGGAAATTTTGTTTCGATTCCGCCGGTTCAGCGGATCAGGCCGTGCATCTTGTCGATGTGCACCGTCAGCAGCACCCGCTGGTCGGTCACCATCGCGTCGCGGTATTCGTCCCAGTCCGGGTGCTCCCCCGAGGCCCGGCGGTAGTAGTCGACGAGGCCCTCCACCGTCTCGTCGTCCCGGGCCGCGGCCGGCGGCGTGAGCGTGGCCCGCCCTTCGGCGACGACGTAGCTCCAGCCGTCCTCGCTGCCGACGTGGTAGCTGACCCGCGGGTCGCGGCGCATGTTCTTCGTCTTCGCCCGGGTCTCGGTGATCGACGCGGTGATCGTGTCCGTCTCCGCGTTGTAGAGGTGCGTGATCGTGGACAGCTGGGGCCGCCCGTCCCGGCGGATCGTGGCCAGGACGCCGTGGCGGTGACTGGCGAGGAAGTCCCTCAGCGCTGTGTCGTCGGTCATACCCCTTTCCAACCGGCGACGGCGGCCGTTGTTCCCCACGCAACCCGGGAGAAATCTGCTTGCATACGGCAACTAAAGTGTGTTCCGACACATCGGCCACGCTCCGCTTGCACAACCGCTGATGAAGGCACATCCTTGCCTGAGGCAACTAGTTGCAGCCGCCAACCAACGCCGCCCGCGTGTTAAGGATCGCCATGGCACCGAACAGCTCCGCCACCCGGCCGACCGCCGAGCTCGACCTCGCCGACCAGCTCGGCCACGAGCTGGTGCGCCTGGTCCGCCTGATCAACAAGGCGAAGTCGCAGGTGTCCAAGCAGGGTCCGGACGGCATCGAACGGGCGGCCTACGCGATCCTCTTCACCCTCATCCACGAGGGCCCGCAGCGCACCAGCCGGCTCGCCGACTCGCTCCACTCCGAGATCTCCACGATCAGCAGGCAGTCGAGCTCCCTCGTCCAGCACGGCCTGGTCGAGCGCCAGGCCGATCCCGAGGACGGGCGGGCCTGCCTGCTCGCGCCGACGGCGGAGGGCATGCGGGTGTTCGAAGAGAACCGCAAGCAGCGCAACCAGTGGCTGGCCGAAGTGCTCGGGGACTGGACCGACGGGGAGATCCAGACCCTCAACCGGCTCTTCGGCCGGCTCAACACAGGTATCGAGAACCACTCTCCACAGCTGGCCGACGCCGCAGCGTCCGCCGGTGCACCGGCCAAGGGGGCCAACGCATGAGTTCCACCACCGAAGCAGTCGCTCAACCCGAGGTGGGTCAGCCGCCCCGGCTGAGCCACCGCCAGATCGTCACGATCCTGAGCGGCCTGATGTGCGGCATGTTCCTCGCCGCGCTCGACCAGACCATTGTCGGCACGTCGATCGTCAAGATCGCCAACGACCTGCACGGCTTCGACCTGCAGGCCTGGGCGACCACGGCGTACCTGATCACCTCGACGATCGTCACGCCGATCTACGGCAAGCTGTCCGACATCTACGGCCGCAAGCCGTTCTACCTGGCCGCGATCACGATCTTCGTCGCCGGTTCGCTGGCCTCGGCCTTCGCGCAGTCCATGTACGAGCTGGCCGCGTTCCGCGCGGTCCAGGGCCTCGGCGCCGGCGGTCTGATGTCGCTGGCCATGACGATCCTCGGCGACATCGTGCCGCCGCGTGAACGGGCGAAGTACCAGGGTTACATCCTCGCGGTGTTCGGCCTGTCGACCGTGCTCGGCCCGGTGCTGGGCGGGTTCTTCGCGGGCATCGACCACGCCGGCAGCATCTTCGGCTACGACATCCACGGCTGGCGCTGGGTCTTCCTGATCAACGTCCCGATCGGCATCCTCGCGTTGTTCGTCGTCGCGCGGGTCCTGAACGTGCCGCACACCCCGCAGAAGCACAAGATCGACTGGTGGGGCGCCCTCGCTCTGGTCGTCGCGGTCGTGCCGTTCCTGATCGTCGCCGAGCAGGGCCAGAAGTGGGGCTGGGGCGACGGCAAGTCGATCCTTTGCTACGTCGTCGGCGGCGTCGGCGTGATCGCGTTCATCGCCATCGAACGGTGGATGCAGGACGCCGCGCTGATCCCGCTGCGGCTGTTCAAGAACTCGACGTTCACCGTGGCGATCATCGGCGGCATCATCGTCGGTGTCGCGATGTTCGGCGCGATCACGATGATCCCGCAGTTCCTGCAGGTCGTGCAGGGCAAGACGCCGACCGAGTCCGGTCTGCTGATGCTGCCGCTGATGGCCGGCATCATGCTCAGCTCGATCGTGTCCGGCCGGCTCACCGGGAAGACCGGGCGCTACAAGATCTTCCCGATCGTCGGCACCATCCTGATCGCCGCCGGCGCGTTCTTCTTCGCGCAGGTCGAGTACAACTCGCCGCTGTGGCACCCGCTGGTCGCGGCCGCCATCATCGGTCTCGGCCTCGGCCAGTGCATGCAGACGCTGATCATCGCGGTGCAGAACGCGGGCCCGCGCAGCGACATGGGTGTCTCGACCGCGTCGGCGACGTTCTTCCGCCAGATCGGTGGCACCGCCGGTGTCGCGATCTTCCTGACCGTCCTGTTCAACACCCTGCTGCCGAACATCACGAAGGCGTTCGGCGGCAAGCTGCCGGAAGGCGCGGGCGCCGGCATCGGCAGCCTGTCCGGGGACACCAGCGGCATCCAGAACCTGCCGGAGGCGATCAAGACCCCGGTGCTGATCGGCTTCACCGACTCGATCACCACGGTGTTCTACATCGCCGGCGCGGTGGCGCTGCTGGCCACGATCGTCCTGCTGTTCATGAAGGAGATCCCGCTGACCAACGCGGCCCCGGCCGCGGCGGCCATGGAGGGCGGCGAGGCGCTGCTCGACGCGGACGAGCACGACTTCGCCGACGCGCCGACCGAGATCGTCGAGCCGGTGCACCCGGTCGACCGCGAACCGGCCCTGGTCGGTGGTGGGAAGCACGCGCTGAGCACCAACGGCCACGGTGACTACCAGGCCGTGTCGGGCGCGCTGCCGATCACGAACTCCGTCGCGGACTCCGAGATCGACGTCCCCCTCGGCGCGGGTGGCGTGCCGGTGACCGGGCACGTCCGCCGCCAGGACGGCAGCCACGTCTCGGGCGCCGCGCTGACCCTGATCGACCAGCGCGGCCGCCAGGTCGCGCGGGCCACCGGCGCCCCGGACGGCAGCTACTCGGTGCCGAGCCAGGGCCCGGGCGCGTACGTCCTGATCGTCGCGGCCCACGGCCACCAGCCGCAGGCCTCCAGCGTCGTGATCAGCAACGGGCCGGCGACGGTCGACGTCACGCTCACCGGGTCCGGCGAGCTGACCGGCACCGTGCGGGCGGCCTCGACCGGCTCCCCGCTGGCGAGCGTGACCGTGACGCTGACCGACGGCCGGGGCGAGGTGAACGGCGCGTTCATCACGACCGCGGACGGCACCTACGCCTTCGTCGGGGTCGGCGCCGGGGCCTACACCCTGGTCGCCAGCGGCGCGGGCTACCGGCCCGTCGCGGTGACGCTGACCGTGCCGGACAGCGGCGTGCTGCGCCACGACCTGGAGCTCTCCAGCTCGGTGCAGCTCACCGGTGTCGCGCGGACCGAAGGCGACAAGGTCGTCCCGGACGCGCGGATCACCGTGCTCGACCCCGAGGGCAACGTCGCGGCGGTCGCGCGGACCGACGGTGAAGGCCGGTACGTCGTGAGCGACCTGCCCGCGGGCGCGTACACCGTGGTCGCGAGCGGGTACCCGCCGGCGACCAGCCAGGTGGAGCTGACCGGCGGCGAGGCGGGCCACGACGTCAAGCTGAGCTACGACCAGGCCTTCGACGAGCTGGTCGACCGGTCATGACGGGCCTGCGCGCGACCTTCCGCACGGCCGAGGGCTGGGCGGTGGAGCACGCGGTGCTCACCGTCACCGACCCGGCCGGGCGGCAGGTCACCCGCCAGGCGGCGGACGTCCGCGGCGAGGTCGTCACCGACGCGCTCGCGCCGGGCAGCTACACCGCGGTCGTCACGGCGGCCGGGTACACCCCGGTCGCCCGGATGGCGCAGGTCGCCTCGGACGGCTCCGGCTCGCTCGGCGACGTCGTGCTGGCCCCGGTCGCCGAGGCGATCGACCTGCCGCCGGCCGGGCCGTGGGTGATCGACCCGATGCACACGTCGGTCGTCGCGACCGCGCGGCACCTGGGCATCGCGAGCATCAAGGCGCGGTTCCCGGACGTGTCCGGCCGGATCGAGATCGGCCGCCCGGCCGAGCGCTCGACGGTGCACGCCGAGATCAAGGCGGCGAGCATCGACACCGGCATCCGGATGCGGGACGACCACCTGCGCTCGCCGGACTTCCTCGACGTCGACGTCCACCCGGTGATCACGTTCACCAGCTCCGGGCTGCGCCAGCGCGGCGCGGACTCGTGGACGCTGGTCGGCGACCTGACGCTGCACGGCGAGCGCCGCGAGATCGAGCTCGAGCTGACCTACGGCGGCTGGGGCCCGGACCCGTGGGGCGGTGTGCGGGCGGCGTTCCACGCCGAGACGACGCTGCACCGGAACGACTTCGCGATCAACTACAGCGCGATGGTCCGGGCCGGGGTCGCGGCGGTCGGCACGACCGTGAAGGTCGAGCTGGACATCGAAGCGGTGCAGGGCGAGTCGCTGCCGCAGTTCTGAGTCACCTGGTTCCGGAAGGCCCTCTCACCGCTGGTGAGGGGGCCTTCACGGTTCGTGGGGGCGGAATCTTCCAGGCGGCTCGATTCGGCCGTTGGCCGCGGGGAGTTCACCTGCGCCCCGTAGGCTCGGGGGGTGAACGTCGTGAGCATCGAGGCCGCGGGCGTCGGCGTGAGCTGGCTGGACACGGCCGGCCCGCTGCTCGTCTGGGTGATCGTGCTGAGCTTCGTGCTGGTCGAGTGCGCGCTGATCATCGGGCTGTTCCTGCCCGGCGACTCGCTGCTGTTCGGCGCGGGTGTGGTGCTGGCCCAGCACGGTTCGGACCTGAACGCGTGGCTGCTGTCGGGCGCCGCGCTGATCGTCGCCGTGCTCGGCAACCAGATCGGCTACTACATCGGGCGCACCAGCGGCACCAAGCTGATCGCCCGCCGCGACGGCAAGGTGCTCAACCGCCAGGCCCTCGACCGCGCCCAGCGGTTCCTGGACCGGCGCGGGTTCTTCGCGATCGTGGCGGCCCGCTGGATCCCGTGGATCCGCACGCTGGCGCCGCTGATCGCGGGCGCGGCCCGCATGGACCCCCGCCGGTTCATGGCGGCGACGGCGCTGGGCGGGCTGCTGTGGGTCCCGACGCTGGTCCTGCTCGGCTACTACGGCGCCGGCCTGCTGGACGCGCTGCCGTGGCTGAAGACGGCGGCGCTGTGGATCAGCATCGTGTTCTTCGTGTTCGGGACCGGCTATGGCGTGCTGCGCTACCGCCAGGAGATGCGCCGCCCGGTCGAAGAGACGGACGACGCCCGAGCCTGACTCACAGCTCGGGGTCGGCCCAGATCTCGAGCTGGATGCCGTCCGGGTCGCGAAAGATCACCACGTACGAGCCCTCGAAGGTGCGGGACGGCGCCGTCGGGAGGTACGAGACGCCGAACTCCGCGAGGCGCTCCTCCCACTCGGCCAGCTCGGCCGTCGAGCCGACCTTGAAGGCGACGTGGTCGAGGCCGGCTCGGCGTTCGTCGAACCCGCGTCTGCCGGTGTCGGCGTGCTGCACCAGCACCACGGAGAACTCGTCACCCGCGGACCGCAGCACCACCTTCCGCAGACCCGTGTCCGACTCTTCGCGCCGGGTGACCTCCTCGAGGTCGAGGACCCGGGCGTACCACGGAACGCTGCGGTCCACATCGGTCACGGTGAGCGCGAGGTGGTGCACGGACATGAGTTTTGCCATGGCTTTCGAAGCCGTCCTTTCGCGTGGCGGCTCCCCAGAGTTGCACAGCGTTCGCTCGCCTAAACGGCGGTGACCAAGTTCCCCATCCGATCGTGATCTCGCCGTCTCCGGACGTCTCAGCAGGCGGACGCCGGTGACCGAAGGTCATTCACGTTGCACGAAAAGTGGTCGAGTGGTCACCGCCCGCCACCGACGTCCAGCACCGCGCCCGTCGTGAACGACGACGCCGTCGACAGCAGGAACAGCACCGCTTCGGCGATTTCGGCGGGCTGCCCGGCGCGGCCCATCGGGATCCGCGGCGCGTACTTCGCCATCCGGTCCGGCAGGCCGGCGGCCTCGTGCAGCCCGGTGTGGATCATCCCGGGCGCGACGGCGTTGACCCGGATCCCCGCCGCCGCCACCTCCTGTGCCAGGCCGAACGTCAGCGTGTCCACCGCCGCCTTCGACGCCGCGTAGTGCACCCACTCGCCCGCCGAGCCCGTGCGGGCCGCCGTCGAGGAGATGTTGACGATCGCGCCGCCGTCGGTCATGCGGCGGACCGCCTCGCGGCAGCACAGGAACACCCCCGTGACGTTCACCTCGAACGTCCGGCGGACGACGTCGACCTCGTAGTCCGAGAGCCGTCCGGGAGTGTTCCCGGTGATGGCGGCGTTGTTGACCAGCCCGGTCACCGGGCCCAGCTCCGCGGCCGCGTCGAACAGCGCGCGGACGTCGGACTCCACCGAGACGTCCGCGCGGACCGCGACCGCCTGCCGCCCCGACGCACGCACCCGCGCGGCGACGTCCGCGGCGGGCGCGGGATCACCGGAGTAGTTCACGACGACGTCGTAGCCGCGCGAGCCCGCCAGGGTGCAGATGGCCGCGCCGATCCCCCGGCTGCCGCCGGTGACGACCAGGACGCTCACAGCGCGAAGTTGACCAGCGGCAGGTTCTCCAGCACCAGGTCCGCGCGGTCCCGCGTCTGCGAGATGAGGTCGGCGTTGCGCTGGTCGGAGCCGAGCGCGCGCTGGCGGGCCTCGACCAGCGAGCGGCCGTACCGGCGGTGGCGCGACACCAGGCGTTCGATGCGCTCGGGCTCGTCCGGCGCGAGGAACCAGGCCTCGGTGAGCAGCGGCCGGATCCCGCTCCACGGGTCGTCCGGCAGCAGCAGGTAGTTGCCCTCGGTGATGACGAGCTGGACCTCGGGCGCGACCGGGACCGCGCCGGCGATCGGCTCCTCGATCTCGCGGCGGAACTCCGGCGCGTAGACCGTCTCGCGGCCTTCGGCGAGCCGTCGGATCAGGTGGTAGTAACCGGCCGCGTCGAACGTGTCCGGCGCGCCCTTGCGCTCGGCGCGCCCGAGCCGGCGCAGCTCGACCTGCGCCAGGTGGAAGCCGTCCATGCCGACCACGGCGGCGCGCGAGCCGAGCGCGTTGGCCAGCGCCCAGGCCAGCGTGGTCTTGCCGGACGCGGGCGCGCCGATGATGCCCAGCACGTTGCGCTGCCCGCGCACGGTCAGGCCCTCGGCCCGGGCCAGCAGGTCGTCGAACGCCGTCATGTCCTGTTCCTTCCTGCGATCGCGGTCGTCCACGACCGCGGTCCCACATGCCGCACCCGTTCGGCGGCCACCTCGTTGGCGAAGCGGATCCGGTCCGTCACCGTCGGTTCGCGCGTCACGGCCACGGCGAGCGCGCCGTGCCAGACGTCTCCCGCACCTAGTGTGTCTCGCGCTTCCACGTCGGCGACAGGCACCTCACCCGAGCGTCCGTCCGCAGTGGACCACCGCACCGGGCCGGGCCCCGCGGTGGTGATGACGGTCGGCACGCCCCGCTCGTGGAGGCCCGGTCCAGGCGCGGTGAAGTGCGCGGAGCAGGCGGCGACGTCGACCAGCGGGAGGAGCTCGTCGAGCACGGGTTTCCAGCTCCCGGCGTCGAGCACGACCGGCGCCTTCGCCGCCCGGGCGACCGCCAGCGCCAGTTCCGGATAGTGCCCGTCCAGCAGCACGACGTCCGCGTCCAAGACCGGAGCTTTCACGGGAAAGCTCCGGTCCGCGGCGTTGCGGGCGACGACCGTGCGTTCGCCGTCGCGGTCGCGGACGGCCACCGCGCTGACCGGCGGTGGGTCGGTGAGTGAGGGGGCCAGGTCGACGACGCGCACGCCGTGCGCTTCGAGGTCGGCGCGGGCGAGCGCGGCCAGCGGGTGTGCGCCGAGGACGGTCAGCAAGGTCGCCTCGGCGCCGAGCGCGGCGGCCGTCACCGCGGCGTTCGTCGCGGGCCCACCGGCCGCGACGTCCACCCGCAACGACTGCACCTTCTCACCCGGCGCCGGAAGCTCGGTGACCCGCTGGACGACGTCCACGGTGCACAAACCCGCCAGCAGCACTCTCACTGCAAACCGGCCACGTGGGTCGCGGCCGCCGCCTCTTCGATCTCGCCGTTCTCGTTGAGCCGCAACGCACCCGTGAGCAGGCCGACGACCTGGTTCATCGAGTGCGTCTTCGGCGAGACGACCGCGACGCGCTTGCCGAGGCGGTGCACGTGGATGCGGTCGGCGATGTCGAACACGTGCGGCATGTTGTGGCTGATCAGCACCACCGGCAGGCCGCGGTCGCGGATCCGGCCGATCAGGTCGAGCACCTTGCCGGACTCGGCGACGCCGAGCGCGGCGGTGGGCTCGTCCATGATCACGGCCTTGGTGCCGAACGCCGCGGCGCGCGCGACGGCGACACCCTGGCGCTGACCGCCGGAGAGCGTCTCGACCGGCTGGGTGATCGACTTGATGTTGATGCCCAGCTCGTCGAGAATCCGTTGCGCCTCCGACCGCATGGTCGCCGTGTCGAGCTTCCGGAACAACCCGAACGGGCCGCTCAGCCGCTTTTCCCGGCCCAGGAACATGTTCGACGCGATGTCGAGCGCGGGTGCGACGGCGAGGTCCTGGTACACCGTCTCGATCCCGTAGTGCCGGGCGTCCAAAGGGGACTTGAAGTGGACGGTCTCACCGTCCACTTTGATCTCGCCCTCGTCCGGGATCACCGCTCCGGAAAGGGTTTTGATCAGGGACGACTTCCCGGCGCCGTTGTCGCCGACCACGGCGAGCACCTCGCCGGGCAGCAGGTCGAAGTCGGCGCCGTCGATGGCGGTCACCCGGCCGTAGCGTTTCACCAGGCCACGGGCCTGCAGGATCGGTTCGGTCATGACTGCTGCTGCCTCCTCGCGATCCGGTCCACCACAACGGCGGCGATCAGCAGGGCGCCGGTGGCGAGGTCCTGGTAGTTGCCGTCGACGTTCATCTGCGTCAGCCCCGACCGCAGCACCGCCACGACCAGCGCGCCCATCAGCGTCCCGAGCACCGAGCCGCGGCCGCCGAAGAGGCTCGTCCCGCCGAGGACGACGGCGGTGATCGAGTCGAGGTTGCCGAGCTGGAACTGGTTCGGGTCGGCGTTCGGCGTCCGCCCGAGCGCCTGCCACGCGGCGAGCCCGAAGGCCAGCCCGGCCACGATGTACACCGAGAGGACCGTGCGGTTGACCTTGATGCCGGACAGCCGTGCGGACTCCGGCGCGTTGCCGACCGCGTAGACGTGCTTGCCCCACGCGGTTTTCGTGAGCGCGTACCAGACGCCGAGGTACATCAGCAGCGCCAGCGTCATGCCGTAGGTGATCGGGATGCCGCCGAAGAGGTAGCGCTTGGTGCCGAGCCACTGCAGCAGCCCGTCGGTCACCGGCACGGCCTGGCCGCCGGCGATCAGCTTGGACACCGCGGTGAGCATGGTGAACGTGCCGAGCGTGATGATGAACGCCGGGAGCTTGACGCGCGTCGCGAGCCCGCCGATGAACATGCCGACGATGACCGTCAGCACGATCCCGGCCAGCAGCGCGACAAACCCGTTCGTGCCGGCCGCGGCGAGCTTCGCCATGATCAACGTCGCGACGACCATCGACGACGCGTTCGACAGGTCGATGCCCGCGATGAGGATGACGAGCGTCTGGCCCAGCGCGAGGGTCCCGACGACCAGCGACTGCTGGACGACCGTGGACAGGTTGTCGAGGTCGAAGAACGTGTCCGTGGCCAGCGAGAACACCACGATCGCGACGACCAGCGCGAGCGCCGGGCCGACCGCGGGCGCGCGGAGGAGGAACTCGCCGAGCGACTCGCGTTCCTTTGTGGACACTGCGGTTGCCGTGGTCACTTCGTGCCTCCCCAGCAGTTCTGCAGGCCCCACGCGGTGTCGTGGCTTTCGACCCCGGGCATCGGCTTGTCGGTGATCACGGCGGAACCGGTGTTGAGGAAGCCCGTAGGCTTCTTCCCGGTCTTCGCGTACTCGACGGCGGCGAGCACACCCTGCTCGGCCATCTTCTTCGGGAACTGCATGACGGTCGCCGCGTACTGGCCGTCCTTGACGTTCTGGACGCCTTCGCAGCCGCCGTCGATCGAGCCCATCACGATCTGCCCGGTGAGCCCGCGGGCCTGCAGCGCCGCGTAGGAGCCGCGGCCCATCGGCTCGTTCATCGAGTAGACGGCGTTGATGTCGGTGCTGCGCTGCAGCAGGTTCTCCATGCCCTGCTGGGCGAGGCTCTGGTCGCCGTTGGCGGCGGTGTGCCCCTTGATCTCGGGTGAGCCGTCGGTCAGCCCGATGCCCTTGAGGAACCCGCCGTGGCGCTGGGTGTCGACCGAGCTGCCCGCGGTGCCGTCGACCATCAGCAGCTTGGGCGGGGTGCCCTTGAGCGCGGCCTTGACGTACGCGCCCTGCTGCTCGCCGGCCGCGAAGTTGTCGGTGGCGAAGGTGGCGTCGACGGCGTCCGACGGTTCGGTGGCGGTGTCGAGGGCGATGACCAGGACACCGGCGTCACGCGCGTCCTTGATGGCCTTCAGCACGCCGGTCGACGAGCTGGGCGTGATCAGGATCGTGTTCACGCCCTGCTGCATGAGGTTCTCGATGGCGCGGACCTGGCCATCGTTGTCCCCGTCGAACTGCCCGGCGAGGGCGTTGAAGTCGGCGCCGTTGGCCTGCGCGGTGGCTCTCGCGGAATCGCGAAGCGCCACGAAGTAGGGGTTCGTGTCGGTCTTGGTGACCAAGCCGACCTTGGCCTTGCCGCTCCCGCCGGTGTTGGTGTTGCCGCCCCAGTGGCGTTCGACCGTGCACCCGGTCGTCGCGGCGAGGACGGCGGCCAGCACGACGGCGGTGAGACTGCGCTGTCTCATGGGTTCCCACCCTTTGTTCGTGTCGAAGCTTGCCGATGGTCGGGAAGGTAGACAGACTGCACCTCGGACGCAAGCGTTTGCGCAAACGCTTGCCGGAAAGGATTGGCATGCCCCAGCCGAGATCGTCGCGGCCGACCCAACGCGACATCGCCGAGCTCGCCGGCGTCTCGATCACCACCGTGTCGCACGTCGTGAACGGGACCCGCGCGGTCGCCGAGGACACGAAGGCCGCGGTGCTGCGGGCGATCGAGACGACCGGCTACACCGGCGACGCCATCGCGCGCTCGCTGGTCACCGGCGGGACCCGGTCGATCGGCATGGCGATCTCGCTGGTGGCGAACCCGTACTTCGCGACGCTGATGCAGGCGATCGAGCGGGAGGCGTCCACGCACGGGTACACGGTGCTGCTGGCCGACACGCACGACACCGCGGACACGGAGCGTGACACAGTGCGCGCGCTGCGCTCCCGCCGGGTGGACGGCCTGCTCATCACCCCGGCGCCCGGCGACGCGCCGGTGATCGGCGAGCTCGTGTCGCTCGACGTCCCGACCGTGCTGATCGACCGGCTGACCACCCGCGCCGACGTCGACCAGGTGGGCACGGAGAACATCCAGGCGACGTCGGCGCTGACCGCGCACCTGGCGACGCTCGGGCACCGGCGGATCGGGATGATCAGCGGCGCGCCCGGGCTGTCGACGAGCGAGGAGCGGGTGCTCGGGTACCGGCTGGGGCTCGGCCGGTCCGGGCTCACGTGGTCGTCCGAGCTCGTGGCCTGCGGAAACTCCTCGGGCGATGGCGGCTCGCTGGCGCTGAGCACGCTGCTGGCGCTGCCCGAGCCACCGACCGCGCTGGTGGTCGGGAACGACAGCATGATGGTCGGGGTGCTGCACGAGGCGCGCCGGCGGGGGCTGCGCATCGGGCGTGACCTGCCGGTCGTGGTCTACGACGACGTCGAGTGGGCGGACCTGGTCGACCCGCCGTTGACCACGATGGCCCAGCCGATCGAGGAGATCGGGCGGCAGGCCGTGCGGCTGCTCCTGGCCCGGATCAACGACCCGGCCCGCAAGGCCGAGACGGTGCGGCTCGCGCCCACCCTGCGTCACCGTGAGTCGTGCGGCTGCCCGCCGGTTCACTCACATCAGTGATTAATCAGGATAGGGGTCTCGCGCGGAGCGTTCAGCGGATACCTTTCGGCTGAGCGTCTGCGAGGCCTGATGACCGCACTTTCGCCAGAGCTCCGGTTGTGGGACCCCCCGGTCACCTACCGGATCGGCGTCGCCATGGGGGTGCACGCCAACCCGTACTCAGGGGCGCTGCTGCGCTCGATCCGCGGCGCGGCCGCCCAGGCGGGCTGTGACGTCATGCTGGCCGACACCGAAGACAGCGTCACCGAAGAGGCCGCCATCGTGCGCGCGCTGCGGGCGGACCTGGTGGACGGCGTGCTGCTGGTCCCGTCCCCCGGCGACGAAGCGGTGGTCAACGGCCTGGTCCGGATGGGTGTGCCGACGGTGCTGGTCGACCGCGTCGCCGCGCGCAACGACGTCGACCAGGTGGGCACGGAGAACGTGCACGCGGTGGCGTCGCTGGTCCGGCACCTGACGTCGGGGCGGCACCGCAAGATCGGGTTGATCTCGGGCGAGGAGAGCCTGGAGGTCAGCCGCGAGCGCGTCCGCGGGTACCGGCTGGGTCTGGAGCAGGCGGGCCTGCGCTTCAACCGCGAGCTGGTGGAGTGCGGTTTGTCGACGTCAGGCGGAGCGGCCCGCGCGACGGCCAAGCTCCTCGACGGCTGGCCCTCCCCGACGGCGCTGGTGGTCGCGGACGAGTCGATGCTGGTCGGCGTCCAGTACGAGGCTCACCGCCGCGGCATCCGCATCGGCTCGGAGCTGGCGGTGGTCGGCTACGGCGACATGGAGTGGGCCCGCCGCGTCAGCCCGGCGGTGACAACGGTGGCTCAGCCGGTCGCGGACCTCGGCCAACGAGCGGTGCGGCTGCTGATGTCCCGCATGGCGGACCCGGACCGGCCCCCGGAGTCGGTCCACCTGACGCCGAAGTTTTTGCACGGCGCCTCCTGCGGCTGCTGAAGCGGCAGGATGGGTGCGGTGATCCGACTCGCGCACACCGCCCAGCTGCCGCCCGCCGAGCTCGGCGCGGTTCGCGACCTGCTCGAAGGCGCCTACCGGGACTTCGACCTCCCGGGCTGGGAAAACACGCTCGGCGGAATGCACGCGCTGGCGTTCTCCGGCGCCGAGCTGGTCGGCCACGCGTCCCTGGTGCAACGCCGCCTGATGCATGACGGCCGCATCCTGAACACGGGCTACGTCGAGGGCGTCGCGGTCCACCCCGCCCACCGGCGGCGGGGGATCGCGAGTGAGCTGATGGTTGTGATGGAGCAGCTGCTGCCGGGGTACGAGGTGGGAGCGTTGAGCGCGTCCTCGGCGGGGGCACCGCTGTACGCGGGCCGCGGCTGGCAGCTGTGGCGCGGGCCGACCTTCGCGTTGACGCCGAGCGGGATCCGGCGCACCGAGGAGGACGACAGCGTGTACGTGTTCCCGGGCCGGACGCCCCTCGACTTGAACCTGGACGGCGAGTTAACCGCCGACTGGCGAGCCGGCGACGTCTGGTGACAGCGTCGCCGCGGCTTCCAGGAGCATCCAGCCGCCCACCTGCACCGACATGTCTCGCTCAGGCGCGTCCGAAGGCAAGGGCAACGGCGGTGCCGGGCGGTCCCAGAAAGCGCTGAACACCAGCCCCTCCGCAGCTCCCGACCAGCACGCCTCGGCGGAGCGGAGCACCAGCGACCGCGCCACCGCCGCCTCCGGGCCGGGCAACACTCCGGCCGCCAACGCCAAGTACCGGGCCAAGATCGCCGCGAACAACCCTCCGTCTCCGCCGCTCTGGCCGCGGATCACGCCACCCGGTGCGCAGTGCTCGGCCACCGCTCGCACCGTGCGCGCCGCATTGTCCAGTTCGGACAGTTCCAGGCACGCTCCGAGGTAAACCCCTTGGCAGTACGTGTAAATGTGCTTCACCAGCTCGCCCGTGTCCGCGTGGATGCCGTCCCACACCAGGCCGGACGCGGGATCGACCAAAGTGGACGTCAGCCACGCGGTCATCTCGCGGGCGCGGGACAGGTTTCCCGATCGCGCGTGGAAGATCGCCGCCGGGCCGTTGGCCGGGGTGTTCTTGAAGTCGTCGCCTCGGCGCCACCAGATTCCGCCGCCCGCCGCCTCCGTCCAGCCGGACAGCAGCTGGGTGTCGATGGCCGCCAGGGCCGGGCCGACGTCGATTCCGAGGTGCTGGACCCGTTGCAGCGCAAGGCCGAGCCACGCGATGTCGTCGTAGTAGTCGTTGGTCCAGCGGCCGAAGTTGCGCAACCGCACGGAACGCACGAACGACCGGATCACCGCCAGGCGCGACGCAGTGGGCGAACGCAGCTGCGCGTCCACGAGGGTGTCCAGCAGGTGCGCCTGCCACCAGTAGTTCCAATGCCAGTGCACCCGCTGCCCGGCCGAAGCCGGCCAGCCGCTGCGGCCCAGCACCGTCGCCGGGAGCGCCCAGACGCGGCGCAGGTGGCGGGCGGTCACCGCGCGTTCGGCGGCCGAGACGTCCATGACGCAATCCTGCCTTGCTCACCGACATACCGCTCGGTATGTTCAGCTGTTATGACCACGGCTCACGTCACCTGCCCGCTGTGCGAAGCGACCTGCGGGCTCGAGGTGACGCTCGACGAGAACCAGCAGGTCACGCGCGTAAAGGGCGACGAGAACGACGTCTTCTCGAAGGGTTACATCTGCCCGAAGGGCGCGTCGCTCGGGGCGCTGCACCACGACCCCGATCGGCTGACCGCGCCGCTGCTTAAGCGAGACGGCGAGTTCGTTGAGGTCAGCTGGCAGGAGGCCTACGACGAGATCGACCGCCGCCTCCCGCCGATCCTCGAGGAGCACGGCCGGGACGCCGTCGCCGTGTACGCGGGCAACCCCGGTGTGCACAACATCGCGCTCACGCTCTACGGCCGGGTGCTCTACAAAGCCTTGGGCACCAAGAACTTCTACAGCGCGACGTCGGTCGACCAGATGCCGAAGCACTACTCGTCCGGCACGATGTTCGGCGACCCGCTCGCCATCCCCGTGCCCGACCTCGACCGCACGCGGCACCTGCTGATCCTCGGCGCCAACCCGCTCGTCTCGAACGGCAGCCTGATGACCGCGCCGGACGTCCGCGGCCGGCTGCGCGGGATCCGCGACCGCGGCGGCAAGATCGTCGTGGTCGACCCGCGCCGCACGCGCACCGCGCAGTTCGCCGACGAGCACCACGCCATCCGGCCCGGCACCGACGCGCTGCTGCTGTTCGCGCTGGTCAATGTCCTGTTCGCGGAAAACCGGGTACGCCCCGGCCGGCTCGAACCCCACCTCAACGGCCTCGACGACGTCCGCACGCTGGCCCGCCCGTTCACCCCCGAAGCCGTCGCGCCGCGCACCGGCATCCCCGCCGCCGAGATCCGCCGGATGGCGCTCGAACTCGCCACCGAGAACGCCGTCGTCTACGGCCGGATCGGCACCACGACCCAGCGGTTCGGCACGGTCGCGAGCTGGCTGGTCGACGTCCTCAACGTGCTCACCGGCAACCTCGACGAGCCGGGCGGCGCGATGTTCCCGCTGGCCGCGTGCCAGCCCACCGGCAACCGGCGCCCGTTCGCCGTCGGCCGCTGGCACAGCCGCGTGCGCGGGTACCCCGAGGTGGTCGGCGAGCTGCCGGTCGCGACGCTCGCCGACGAGATCGAAACCCCGGGCGAGGGCCAGGTCCGCGCGCTGGTCACCGTCAGCGGCAACCCGTGCCTGAGCACGCCGAACGCCGGGCGCCTGAGCGAAGCGCTGAAGAAGCTCGACTTCATGATCTCCGTCGACGTCTACCTGAACGAGACGTCACGCCAGGCGGACGTCATCCTGCCCGGGCCGTCGCCGCTCGAACGGCCGCACTTCGACCTGGCCTTCTACCAGCTCTCGGTGCGCAACGTCGCCAACTGGACCCCGCCGACGCTGCCGTCGAAGCTGCCGCAGGAGTGGGAGACGATGCTGCGGCTCACCGGCATCGTCACCGGTCAGGGCCCCGAAGCGGACGTCGAGGCGCTCGACGGCTTCGTCGCCGCGGACGTCGCGCGCCGCGCCAAGCTCGAGGTCACCCACGACCGGACGGGCCCGGCGCGGCTGGTCGACCTGATGCTGCGTGCCGGGCCCTACGACGTCACGCTGGCCGACCTCGAAGCCGCGCCGCACGGGATGGACTTCGGGCCGCTGAAGCCGCGGATCCCGGAGGTGCTGTGCACGGCGTCCGGGCGGATCGAGCTGGCGCCGGAGACGATCGTCGCGGACGTCCCGAGGCTGCGCGCCGAGCTCGCCAAGCCCGAAGAAGACGGTCTTGTGCTGATCGGGCGACGGCACCTGAGCTCGAACAACTCCTGGATGCACAACCTGAAACCGCTGGTCCGCGGCGGCAACCGGTGCACGGTGCAGGTGCACCCGGCCGACGCGACGCGGCTGGGCCTCACCGACGGCGCGCTCGCGTCGGTGACTTCCCGCGCCGGCAAGCTGGAGGTGCCGGTGGAGGTGACCGACGAGGTCCGCGAAGGCGTGGTCAGCATCCCGCACGGCTGGGGTCACGACGTCGACGGCTCGCGCACCCGGGTGGCGCGCGCGAACCCCGGCGTCAACTCGAACCTGGTCGCCGACGAGACGCTGCTGGACCTGCCGTCCGGGACGTCGGTGCTGAACGGCATCCCGGTCGAGGTCGCGCCGGCGTAGTCACCAGGCGGTGGTCAGGTCGGCGTGCTGCCGGACCCAGGCGTGCATGACGATCCCGGCGGCGACCCCGGCGTTGATCGAGCGGGTGGTGCCGAACTGGGCGATCGACACCACGAGGGACGCCGCTTCCTGCGCGCCCGCCGACAGCCCTGGGCCCTCCTGACCGAACAGCAGGACGCACTCGCGCGGGATTTCGGCCGTCTCGACCGGCTGCGAACCGGGCGTGTTGTCGACCGCGACGAGCGCGAGGCTGTTTTCCGCGGCGAAGGCGAGCAGCCCGTCGACGTCTTCGTGGTGGCGGAGGTGCTGGTAGCGGTCGGTCACCATGGCGCCGCGCCGGTTCCAGCGGCGGCGGCCGACGATGTGCACCTCGGCCGCGGCGAACGCGTTGGCCGTGCGGACCACCGTGCCGATGTTGTGGTCGTGCTGGAAGTTCTCGATGGCGACGTGGAACGGGTGCCGCCGGCTGTCCACATCGGACACTATTGCTTCACGCCGCCAGTAGCGGTAGGCGTCGACGACATTGCGGCGGTCGCCGTCCCGCAGCAGGTCCGGGTCGTACCGCTCGTCGGACGGCCACTCACCCGGCCACGGACCGACGCCGACCTCTTCGCGGCTCACCCACTCGGTGGGTCCGACGTCGTGCGATGCGCTCACAGCGTCGATTGTCGCCCCACCCGCGGCCGCGGCTCTAGGCGGACTGCCAAAGCTCGATGCGGTTGCCCTCGGGATCGGTGACCCAGCCGAACCGGCCGACCCCGGCCATGTCCTGCGTCTCCTCGGCGACGTCGGCGCCCTGGGCGCGGAGCTGGGCGAGCATCGCGTCGAGGTCGCGGACCCGGAAGTTCAGCATGGTCTGCTGGGTGGGCGAGCCGAAGTAGTCGGTGCCGTCCTCGAACGGCGCGAAGACCGTCGGGCCCGCCGCCTGCTGCCACAGGCCGTGTTCGTCGGCGTCGAGGCCGAGGCAGTCGCGGTACCAGGCGCCCAGGGCCGCCGGGTCCGCGGCGCGGAGGAAGTAACCACCGATGCCGAGCACACGTTCCATGCGCTGATAGTGCCTCAGCCGAGGTGGACCGCGCGGGGCTGGGTGTCTTCGGGGTGGTGGCGGTGGCGCCAGCGCTGGTAGACGCCGACGTAGGAGTAGGCGACCACGGCGATCGCGATGATGCCGATCGCCGGCAGCCACGACCGGGGGAAGACCGTGTCGTACAGGTAGTACGCGTTGAAGCCGCCGGGCAGGTCACCGAGGCCCTGCTGGTGGCGGAAGAAGTTCTCCAGCGCGGTGAACGGGCACGGCACCGGGGTGACGTTGACGAGGATGCCCCAGGCCGCCGCGAATATGTGGACGAAGATCAGCTTCGGCCAGCGCCAGGCGATGAACCCGCCGAACCCGATGAGCAGCAGGGCGAGCATGTGCACCGCGACGGTCACTTCGGCCAGGAACTTCGCCACCACACGCCCCCTTCACCGAACCCCCTACCAGCGACTTTACTCCGCTGATCGAGATCGGCCGCCCTCCAGGATGCCCAGAGCTGTGATGTTCAACCCACCGGAGCAACTTCTTCACCTGGGCGGTGACGGAGGCGTTACGCCCGGTGGAAATTCCGGCGGCCGCTTGGCGGGATAGGTGGTCGGTTCCTCGTGTGGGTACTGGTCGGGCGCGCCGTCCGGTTTCTTCCGGTTCGGATCGGACGGCCGCGGCGGCTCACGGGGCTCTTCCATACCGGGCGACGCTACGCCCGGCTCACCGCGCCCGGACCCCGGATTTCGCCGTCAGCCGAATTTCCAGCCGGACCGGGAGCTCGTCGACCTCCAGGGCCTGCTTGAGCCGAGGAACGGCGTGCTCGGCGATCCGCTCCCGGACGGCGGTGGCGCCGGCGTCGCGGTCCGTGGTGACGACGAGCAGCAGCTCAGGCGCGTCCCGCGTCCCCGACAGCCAGGCCGACGCGGACCGGACGCCTTCGTAGGTCTCGACGTCCTCGGCCAGGGGCGCGGCCGCGGTGGCGGAGTCGAGCACGGTGTCCCCTGCGGTGTCCTCGGACCGCCAGGCGACGGACTTCGGCCGCCTGAACGCCTGCGCGGCCAGCCACCGCAGGCACAACAGCCCGAGGACGACCGCGACGGCGATCGCCACCCAGAACACCCAGGTCGGCGGGGGTGCGTTGCCGGGCACAAGGGGTGCGGCCGGGTCGAGGACGTGGAGACGACCGAAGTGGGTCGCGAGCGCGAACCCGCCCGCAGCGAGGAGAAGCAGGCCGATCAGCGCGAGGAGAGTCCGGTTGAGAGCGGCGGGCCGGTTCATCGTGTTCCCCTCACTCGGACTCGCACCTTCGGCGGCCGGGCCAGCCCGACGTCGTCCAGCCTCTGCCGCACCGCGGCGTCGACCGCTTCCGCCAGGCCGTCCCGGTTCGTCCGGTTGGTCTTCACCCGCACCTTCACCTTCCGCCGTCCCAGCTTCAGCGCGGCCGACGAGACGCCGTCGACCCCGGCCGCCGTGGCTCGCAACGACGTGCGCAGGCCGTGGCGTGAAGTCCCCGTGGCGAATCCCGGCGCCGCAACCAGCGGCACGACCAACGGCCGTCCGCGGAGCACGGCCGCCGCCAGCAGCACGAATCCCGCCAGAACCGCTGCCCCGCCCCCGACGAGCACGGGCAGTTCGTTCCAGGAGGTCTCGTGCACGCGGGCGGCGACCGCGTCGTAGGACACCAGCGGCCGCTCGCCGAGCAGGCGCTGGACCAGCGCCGTCACGACGAGCGCGCACACCGCGAGCAGGACCAGCGCCGTCAGAACCGCGGGCACGCTCCGCCTGGGCCGCCTCACTGGACCCTCCGACGGGGCTGCTCCGGCCGCGCGAGCGCGACCGTGATGTCCACCCGGCTCGTGGTGAGCCCGGTCAGTTCCGTCGTGCGGCCGAGCAGGTGCGCCCGGACCTTCTCGACGGTCGCCGTGATCGGGGCCGGGTAGGCGAGCGGGAGCCGGACGTCCACTGTGGCCGATGAACCGTCCACTGTGGCCTCGGCGGTGACGTCCCCCGCGACGCCGTCCACCTCGCGGGCGGCGCGCGCGGCGATCCGCCGCACCGCCCGCGGGTCCACAGTGGTCACTCCGCGTTCCACGCGTCACCTCCGATCGCGCGCGGCGCCGACGAGCGCCGAGAGGTCGAGCTTGCCGTCGAGCCAGCGGCCGGCCAGCAGGCCGAGCCCGCCGAGCACCAGCACCGCGATGAACGCGCCGAACCCGCCGAACCCGGCGGCGAAACCCAGCGCCAGCCCGTAAAGCAGGCCGAGCAGCGTCGCGTTCATCGTCACTGCACCCGGTCGCTGGTGGCGGACTCGTCATCGTCACCGGGGATGTGGACGTCGTTGACGTTGATGTTCACCTCGACGACCTCCAGCCCGGTCATCTGCTCGATCGCGGTGATCACGTTGCGGCGCACGGCCCGCGCGAGGTCCGCGATGGCCACGCCGTACTCGACGAGGATCTGCAGGTCGACGGCGGCCTGCTTCTCCCCGACCTCGACGGACACGCCCTGGCCGGCACTGGCGGACGCACCCGGGATGCGGTCGCGGATGGCGCTCAGCGCCCGAGCCGCGCCACCACCGAGGGCGTGGACACCGGCAACCTCACGCGCGGCGAGCCCGGCGATCTTCTGGACCACGGTGTCGGCGATGGTCGTGGTGCCCTGCGTGCTGACGAGAGCCGTCTCGGCCTTGGTGGCCACGGTGTTCTTCTCGGCGGTCGCGGTCATGGGGTCCTCCCGGATGTCCTGTCCCTCAAGGCTTTCTGCCTCGTGTGTAGGTAAGACCCAGCGGGAGGGAGATCGTCACTCGCTCGATCGTGTGACGTGGCTCTCGACCTCAGACGAAGGCGGCGCCGTCGATGTCCGTGACGACCAACCGCAGCTTGGCCTGCGACCACTCCGTCCCCGCCAGCACCGGCCGCACGAGCTCCGCGGCCAGGTCCAGCAACGGCGGGATCGGCAGCCGGGTCGCGATCAGGCGGATCTGCACCAGCTCCGGCGTCAGGTCGACCGCCATCCCTTCCCAGTCCACCGGCAGCCACGTCGTCTCGGGGGACACCGGGGTCGCCGGCCGCAGGCCGTCCACTCCCGACAGTGCGCCGACGATCTTCTCGACGGCTTCGCGCGCGGTCACCGGGGCGCCGGCTCGATGTCCATGATGGACACCGAGACCTCGTCGACGGCCAGCCCGGTCTGCTCGGCCACGTACCGGCCGACCGCGCGCTGGACCGCGCGGCCCACCGCCCCGGCCTGGTCGGCGGACGCCGTCACCAGGTCGATCTGCACGCTCACCCGGCCGTCGGCCGTGCGGACGCGGATGCCGTCCGCCGGGGCCGGGTCGAGGCCCTTCCAGCGCTGGCGGGCCGCCCGCGTCCACGCCGTCACCAGGCCGCGCAGGCCCGGCTCGAGCCGCACCACGCCCGGCGTGGTGATCGCCGCCCTCGCCGCCACGCTGGCGATCACCGGATCGGCGATGACGTACTCCACGCTCATTCCCCTGGCTCCCCATGAACTTCATAAACGTCGTCGACCAGCAGGTCGAGCTTCGCCAGCGTCAGGCCCACCCGGGCCGCGGCCGCCGCGGTCACCCGCTCCCGCACCTTCGCCAACGCTTCACCGCCGGTAGCGTTCCGCAAACTCACCGCGAGGGTGAGGTCGACTTCGACCACGCCGTCCTCGCCGGTGCGCACCCGGCAGCGTCGCGCGCGGACGCCGTCGACGGTGTCCGCCGCGTAGCGCAGCACCGCCGCCACCGCCTGCTCGCTGATCTCGACGAACCCGGGTTCCGGGGTCGGCAGCCGCACCATCCGGTCGCGCCGCACCTCGGCCCGCACCGCCGACATGATCCGGCCGAACAGGTCGGGCGACGGCACGTCGTCCTCGAGAGCCAGTTCCGTCGTGGCCTCGCGCAGCGCCAGCAGGCTTTCGCGCGCGGCGCGGCAGTGCGGGCAGGTCAGCTCGTGCTCGTCGGCCAGCCCGGCGCCGACCGCGTCCAGTCGCTCCCACACCTGCTCGACATCCCGTTCGCAGGGCAGCTCGTAGTCCGTCATCGCCATGGCTTCATCACCTCCGCCAGCTGGGCCCGCGCCCGCGCGATCCGGCCGCGGACCGCGGTCGTGTTCGCGCCGACGACTTCGCCGATCTCTTCGTAGGACCGGCCGTGCACTTCCCGCAGCAGCCAGCACGCCCGCTGCTCGGGCGTGAGCTCGGCCAGTGCCGCGTTCAACGCCGCGAGCTGGCCGCTCACCTGCGCGGCCCGCTCCGGCTGGAGGTCCGCCCGCGGCGATTCCGCGGTGTCCAGGTCGACGTCGGCCTGCGGCCGCCGCGCCCGGATCGTGTTGAGGCAGCGGTTCGTGGTGGCCCGGTAGAGCCAGCCGACGAAGGCCGCGTCCTCGCCGAGCTGGTCGAGCTTGCGCCAGGCGTTGAGGAACACCTCCTGCACGACGTCCTCGGCGTCGCCGCGGTGGGCGAGCATCTTCACCGCGAGCCGGAACATCGGGCCCTGGTAGCGCAGCACGAGCTGCTCGTACGCCCGGACGTCGCCGTCCCGCGCGCGGCCCACGAGGGTCGCGTCGTCGAGCGGCGTGGCGGTGGTCGTCACGGCACCTCCTCGGACAGAGGACACGGGGAGCCGGAAAACGTCACGGCTTGATTGTGGGTGACGGTGGTCACCGGGGCGAGTCCGTGACGATCACGCGCCTCGGTGGTCCTTCCGGCACGAGCGCGCCCCGCCGGGGCGCCGCCGGAGGAGGAGGTGCCCCATGTCGCTGGGCGACAAGATCAGCAACAAGGCCGAAGAGCTGGGTGGCAAGGCCAAGGAGACGGCCGGGAAGGCCACCGGCGACGAGCAGCTGCAGGCCGAGGGCCAGGCCGACCAGGCGAAGGCCGGGCTCAAGGGCGCCGTGGAGAACGTCAAGGACGCGGCGAAGGACCTGTTCAAGAAGTGAGCCGGGCGGCCCCGGGGACCGCGTGGTCCCCGGGGTCCGGCGTCAGTCCAGGCCGAGGTCGTCCTTGCCGAGGACGTACCGGTACTCGAGGCCTTCCTTCTCGATGGCCTCCCGCGCCCCGGTGTCGCGGTCGACGACCGTGACCACGCCGATCACGTTCGCGCCGGCTTCACGCAGGGCCGCGACGGCGTCGAGCACACTGCCGCCGGTCGTGGAGGTGTCCTCCACCGCCAGCACGCGCTGCCCGCGGACCTCCATGCCCTCGATGCGGCGCTGCATGCCGTGTTCCTTGACGGACTTCCGGACCACGAACGCGTCGAGCACCACCCCGTCGGTGGCCGCCGAGTGCAGCATCGCCAGCGCCACCGGGTCGGCGCCGAGCGTCAGGCCGCCGGCCGCCACGTAGTCCCAGTCCGCCGTGAGCTGGCGCAGGAGCTTGCCGATCAGCGGCGCGGCCGCGTGGTGCAGCGTCGCCCGCCGGAGGTCGATGTAGTAGTCGGCTTCCTTGCCGGACGCCAGGGTCACTTTTCCGTGCACCACGGAAAGATCGGTGACCAGCCTGGCCAGTTCGAGTTTCGCCGCTTGATCCAACCCGGGGTTCGCCACGGCCGAGAGTCTTACACACGGCCGTCGTCACTCCCCGATGGATGTGGCGTCGACCGCACGCCCGCGCGTCGCCGCCCAGGCCGGGACCAGGATCGCCACCAGCGAGAGGGTCACGGCGAGCGCGAGCACCACCAGGTAGACGGCCAGTGGCCCGGACGGCAGCACCGTGCCGGTCACGACCAGGCAGAACGGCACGATCGCGCCGGCCGCCGTCGCCGTGCCGAGCAGGACCGCGATGGTCGCGATCAGCCCGCCTTCGACCCCGGCCATCCGCAGCACCTGGCCGCGGGTGAACCCGCTCAGCCGCTGCAGGCCGAACTCACGGCGTCGCTTGCCGGTGGCCATCACGAGCGTGTTCACCACCGAAATCACCGTGTACGCGATGATCATCCCGACGAGCAGGTAGTTGACCCAGGCGCCGATCTCGTTGCCCTTGGCGTGCGCCGCGATGAGGTCGTCGCGGTCGCCGACCTGCACCGGCAACCCCGCTGTCGCCTCGCGAAGGTGCGAAGTCAGCGTCGCCGTGTCGACGCCGGGAGCGGCGCTGACCAGCAGCTGCGGCGCGAGGCCGGTTGTCGTGTGCGGGGCCAGCAGCGACGCGGGCAGCACGAGCCGTTCGAACCCGGGCCGCTGGCTCACGACGGCGGACACCCGCACGTCCACCGGCGCGCCGTCGCCGAGCCGCAGCGACAGGGTGTCGCCGACCTGACGGCCGAGCGTGGTCGGCACCTCGACGGCGGTCCCGGTCAGCTCGCTGACGCCGAGCGCGGGCCAGCCGTCCTGGTCGTTGTTCGAGTCGTACGGCTTTTCGACGAACACCGTGCTCGTGACGTACTCCGAAGCGCCCGCGACCCCCGGCGCCGAGCGCACGCGCCCCAGCACCGACGGGTCGAGCCCGCCCGGGCCGGCCACCACGGCGTCCGCGCGCAGGTCCGCGGTGTACGCCTCGTTCGAGACGGCTTCCTGCGTGGTCTGCAGGTAGATGTTGGCGGTCGCGATGCCGACCGCGAGCATGATCGGGGTGACCGCGCCGGCCGTCCGGACCGCGCCGACGCGCGTGTTGAGCAGCGCGACCCGGCCCGTGACACCGCTGAAGGCCTGGACCGGCCAGCGCAGCAGCATCGCCATCACCTTCGTGACGCCGGGGCTGATCGCCGCGAGGCCGAACGCCCACAGCATCACCGCCGGGCCGGCCGTGCTGGCCGCGACCGGGCCGGTCATCACGGCGACCGTGACGATGGCCAGCGCCGTCCCGCCGGCGAAGCACAGGACCGCGGTGACCAGCCGGATCGGCGTCAGCCAGCGCCGCTCGACGGCGGCTTCGGCGAGCGCCTCGGTCGGGCGGACCTTCGAGGCACGGCGGCCGGCGACGAAGGCCGCGGCCACGGTGGCCAGCAGCGACGCGCCCGCGGCCACCGTCGCCGGCAGCCAGCCCTGCTCGTACCGCAGCACTTCGGGGACCACGTGGTTGGCCGCGAGCTGGTCGAACAGCCAGTTGCCCAGCACCGGACCGAGCACCACCGCGGCCGCGACCGCCAGCAGCCCGACCACCAGCGCCTCGCCGAGCACCATCCGCCGCAGCTGACGCGGGGTCGTGCCGATCGCCCGCAGCAGCGCGAGCTCACGCTGACGCTGCTGGGTCGACAGCGAGAGCGTGCCCGCGACGACAAAAACCATCACCATCGCCGACAGCCCACCGGAGACGGCGGCCAGGACGATCAGGTTTTCGCCGCTCTGGTTCACCTCGGGGAACTCCAGGACCCCGCGGTCGGCGCCGGTCGTCACGACCCCGGCGTCGCCGACGACCGACGTCACCGCGGCGACGTCACCGCCGAAGACGCCGATGGTGTCGAAGGTTCCCGGGTGTCCCGAAAGCTTTTCAGCGTCCGAAGGCGCGAAGAACAGCGCCGAGTCCCGCATGGCCTGCGGCGCTTCCGCGATTCCCGAGACGCGGTACTGGCCGACCACACCGTGCGCCGCGACCGGCAGCGTGCCCCCGACGGCGATCCCGAGCCCGGCGTCGACGACGACTTCGCCCGGCTTCGGCGGTTCGCCCTTCAGCGTGTACGGCGTGAGCACGGCGGAGTCCCACGCGTGCCCGAGCGCACTCGCCGTGCCGATCTGCGCCGGAAAACTGATCTCCCCGACGACGTTCGTGACGCCCGGGACCGCGCGCAGGCGGTCGGCCAGCGCCGCGTCGACCCGGACGCGCTCGGGCAGGGTCGCGTTCTTGACCTTGTGCTTGTCCTCGGGGTCGAGGGTCGCCGGGTCGTCCTCCGGCAGCGCCAGCGTCTGCTGCCCGCCGACGACGATCGGCGCCGCGGCCAGCCGCTGCACCGGCGTCTCGGACCGGATGCCCGTCTCCATCAGGCCACCGCACGCCGAGACGATCAGCGCGCCGAAGAACACGGCGACGAACGTCGCCAGGAACCCGCCCTTGCGCAGGCGCAGGGTCCGCATCGCGAGGGAGAACATCACGCCGCCACCCGGCCCCAGGCGCCGAGGTGGGTCATCCGCTCGGCGACGGCTTCCGCGGTCGGCCGGGCGAGGCGGCCGGCGATCCGGCCGTCGGCGAGGAACACGACCTCGTCGGCGTAGGACGCGGCGACCGGGTCGTGCGTCACCATGATCACCGTCTGGCCCGACGACCGGACGGAGTCGCGCAGCAGGCCGAGCACGTCAGCGGCGGTGCGGGTGTCGAGCGCGCCGGTCGGTTCGTCGGCGAAGAGCACGGCCGGGTCGGTGACCAGCGCCCGCGCGATCGCGACGCGCTGCGCCTGGCCGCCGGAGAGCTGCCCGGGCAGGTGCTTGCGGCGGCCGTCGAGCCCGACGTGGGTGAGGATCCGCGCCACGAGCCGCTTGTCCGGGCGCTTCCCGGCCAGCTGCAGCGGCAGCACGACGTTCTGCTCGACCGTCAACGCCGGGAGCAGGTTGAACGCCTGGAAGACGAAGCCGACGCGGTCGCGCCGCAGCTTCGTCAGGTAGGTCTCGCTCTTGCCGTCGAGGTCCTGGCCGTCGAGCACGACCCGGCCCGCCGTCGGCCGGTCGAGGCCGGCCGCGCAGTGGAGGAAGGTGCTCTTGCCCGAGCCGGACGGGCCCATCACCGCGGTGAACCCGCCGCGCGGGAACGAGATCGAGACCCCGTCCAGCGCGACCACGCCGTTGTACTCCTTGCGCACGGCCTCGAGCCGAACCGCCTCATTCGTCATGCGTAAGACGCTAGGGAGACAGCCCTTCGATGACCCTGGTGCGCACGCGCGTCTTCGGGGTAGGGACAGCCCTACTCAGGTCCGGCCGCGGCCGCCGCTGATCCGGCGCAGCACCGCGCGGGGCAGCAGGCCACCGATCGCGACGACGGCCTTGTACTGCAGGCTCGGCACCGAGATCACCTTGCCGCGGCGCAGGTCCGCGAGCGCTTCGCCGACCACCTGTTCGACACCCAGCCAGGCGATTTTCGGGCCGGGCTTGCCGATGCCCGCGCGCTCGTGGAACTCGGTCGCGGTGAAACCCGGGCACAGCGCCATCATCCGGACACCCTTCGGCAGCGACGCGGCGATGCCTTCGGTGAACGACGTGACCCAGTTCTTGCTGGCCGTGTAGGTCGAGCCGCGGCCGCTGAAGAAGCCCGCGACGCTGCTGACCTGGATGATCTCGCCGTGGCCGCGCTCGATCATGCCGGGCAATACCGCGCGGGTCAGCCGCAGCACGGCGGTGACGTTGACGTCGAGCTGGCGCTGCAGCGCGTCCGGCGGGATGGTCCAGAAGTCGCCGTTCAGCCCGAACCCGGCGTTGTTCACCAGCAGGTCGACCGGGCCGGCGGCGAGCCGCTCTTCGACGGCCGTTCGTCCGTCCACTTCGGACAGGTCGGCGGGCAGCACCTCGACGGCGACACCGTGCTTTTCCCGCAGCTCAGCGGCATACGCCTCCAGGCGCGCGGTGTCCCGGGCGACGAGCACCAGGTCGTACTTCTCGGCGGCGAGCGTGCGCGCGAACTGCGCGCCGATGCCCGCGGTGGCTCCGGTGATCACAGCGGTGGTGGTCATGTGAGTGAACGATACCCACAGGTCAGGGCCTCGGGGTGCAGCCGTTTCGGCCTCGGGTTATCGTCCCGATCATGGGTAAGCACAGCAGGCGCAAGAGCGGCTACCTGCCCATGGTCGCCGCCGGCGCGGCGCCCGTGGCCCTGCTCTTCGCGGCCCCCGCCACCGCGCTCGCCGCCCCGGCCGAGAGCACCCTGCCGATCGACTACCGCCACCAGGACGGGCGCGAGCTGCGCCTGGGCGAGCTGACCACCATCACGACCGGCGAACAGCGCCTCACCCAAGCCGGAGCGGCCGAGACCCGCCACACCGGGGTGTGGCTGCCGAACGGCGTCGACGTGCTCAGCGAAAACGCGGAGCAGGTCGACGTCACCACCGGCGGGGTGAGCGTGCACCGGTCGGCGGGCCAGGGCGTCGACCTCGGCACGCTGGGCGCCATCGGCGCGACGTCCGAGCAGCACGGCAGCTTCACCGGCGTCCTCGACGTCGAGCAGAAGCACGAGCTGGGCGGCCAGCTCGGCCCGGCATCCGGCCTGGTCAAGACGACATCAGGCTCGTTCAGCGGCGACCTCGGCGTCGACCACGTGGTCCACGTCCAGGGCGGCACGACGTCACTGCGCGGCACGCTGGCGGTCAGCGTGCTGGACCAGCGGGTGCTCTAGTCCTGCGAGGCCGGCGGCTCCGCGGGGGGTTGCTGGGCCGGGATCCCCGCGGCCGGGGTCGGCGGAGTGCTCCCGGTGGACGGGATCGGCGCGCTCGCCTGGTGGCGGCCGGCGTCGTAGTCCTCGTCGAACGGGTCGACGATGTCCGCGATCTCCCCGAGGTCGCGCAGCAGGCGCTCGAGCCGCGACGGCCCGGCGGTCGGGACGACGCTGGCGAGCACCCACTCGTTCTCCAGCCACGCCACGCCGACGTCGCCGCCGAGCTGGTCCGCGGCGTCGACGAGCTCCTGGGTGATCACGACGCGGGCGCCGTCGGCGTCGTCCGCGAAGGCGTAGCGGGAGCCGATCGGGCCGAGCATCTCGGGCATGTCGGCGCGCTGGAACGGCACGCTGGACAGCCACATCTCGATCGGGATCTTGTGCTTCTTGTTGCAGCGCACGGCGACGACGACCGCGGGGATCTGCCCCTCGGACTCGATGTCGAAGATGAACACCGGGCGGCGGCCGTCGGAGGTGAAGGTCGACCCCGCGACGACGTTGACGGCGGCGTCCGCGCCGAAGTAGCCGATCGCGCCGCCGGACCACTGCTGCGGCAGCCGTTCGTCCTCTTCGACGAACTGCCAGCCGCGCAACTGCGCCCAGCGCATTCGCTCGCGGTTGCGCGAGCCCTCCTTCGCCCGGTCGGCCGCGAGCAGCCCGAGGCCCGCCACCAGGGCGACGGCCGCGATGACGAACCAGATCCACGCCGGAATACCCACGACGGTGAGGGTATCGCCTGCTACGCCGAAGAGATGATCGCCGGTACCCGTGTCGCCGGGCCCGTTCGGACCATTTAGCCGCTGCCGGGTCGACAAATCGTCTAATCGCGCGATTCGGCCAGGGCTTCAAGACCGGCGAGGAACGTGGCGCGGCCGGCTTTTCCCAGCGGTTCGACCAGGTGGGCCCGCACGGCGGCGGCGTGCACCGGCCGAGCCCGCGCGACCTCCACGCGGCCGGCCTCGGTGATGAGCACTTCGACCCCGCCGTCGACGGCCCGCCGCGTCACCAGGCCGCGCTGCTCCATGCGGGTCAGGTGGTGCGACAACCGGCTGCGGTGCCAGCCCATGGAGTCGGCGAGCAGGTTCTGCCGCAGCCGTCCCCGCCCGTCTTCGGCGACGCGGGTGAGCACGCCGAAGTCCGGATCGGACAGTCCGGTCGCGGCGGCGACGTCTTCGACGACCCGCGCGCGCACGGTTTCGGCCGCGCGCTTCCACGCGTGCCACAACGCCTGGTCGTCCTTGCTCAGCCGTTCCACGAGCTGCACTCTACGGCGCTGTTGTCATGACAACAAACTTCGGCGTACGCTGTTGTCATGACAACAGCATTGGTGACGGGCGGCAACAAGGGCATCGGCAAGGCGATCGCGGCCGGGCTCGTCCGGCGGGGATTCACCGTCTACTTGGGAGCGCGCGACGACCGGCGCGGGAAAGCCGCGGCCGAGGAGGTCGGGGCGCGCTTCGTCCGGCTCGACGTCCTTTCCGACGAGGACGTCGAAAACGCCGTGGCGGAAATCGGTGAACTGGACGTGCTGGTGAACAACGCGGGGATCAGCGCGGGCGGCTACGGGAAGCCGTCGGAAGAGTCCGCGGAAACGCTGCGCCGGGTTTACGAGACCAACGTGTTCGCGGTCGTCCGCGTGACCAACGCGTTCCTGCCACTGCTGCGGCGCTCACCCGCGGGCCGGATCGTGAACGTGACCAGCAAACGCGGCTCCCTCGGCGAAGAAGGCGCCTGGGTGGGTCAGCCGTCCATGCCCTACTCGTCCTCGAAGACCGCGCTCAACGCGCTGACCGTCCACTACGCGCGCGAGCTCGCGGACACGAAGATCAAGGTGAACGGCGCCGCCCCCGGTCACGTCGCCACGGACTTCAACGGTTTCCGCGGCACCCGCACCCCTGACGAAGGCGCCGAAGTGGCCATCCGGCTGGCCACTGTGGACGAAAACGGGCCAACCGGCGTCGTCTGCGAAGACGAGCGCCGGTTGGCCTGGTGAATCTCAGACGCGGGTGACCGTCAACGCGTCGCCCGCTTCCAGGTCCGGGATGTCGACCCGGACCGTGTCGCCGTCGCGGATTTCGCCGGACAGCAGCTCCTTGGCCAGCTTGTCGCCGATCGCCGACTGGACCAGCCGCCGGAGCGGGCGGGCGCCGTAGATCGGGTCGAAGCCGTTGAGCGCGAGCCACTCGCGGGCGCCTTCGGTGACGTCGAGGTGCAGGCGCCGCTGGGCCAGCCGGGCCGCCAGGCGCGCCACCTGGATGTCCACAATGGACGTCAGCTGCTCGGTGCCGAGCGCGTGGAACACCACGATGTCGTCGAGCCGGTTGAGGAACTCCGGCTTGAACTGCCGCTGGACCACCTGCAGCACCGCGTCCCGCCGCTGCCGCTCGTCGAGCGACGGGTCGGCGATGGCCTGCGAGCCGAGGTTCGACGTCAGGATCAGGATGGTGTTCCGGAAGTCCACCGTCCGGCCCTGGCCGTCGGTCAGCCGCCCGTCGTCGAGGACCTGCAGCAGCGCGTCGAAGACGTCCGGGTGGGCCTTCTCGACCTCGTCGAGCAGCACCACCGAGTACGGCCGGCGCCGGACGGCCTCGGTCAGCTGCCCGCCCTGGTCGTACCCGACGTAGCCCGGCGGGGCGCCGACCAGGCGCGCCACCGAGTGCTTCTCGGCGTACTCGCTCATGTCGATCCGCTGGATCGCCCGCTCGTCGTCGAACAGGAACTCCGCCAGCGCTTTGGCCAGCTCGGTCTTGCCGACGCCGGTCGGGCCGAGGAACAGGAACGAGCCGGTCGGCCGGTCGGGGTCGGCGACGCCGGCCCGGGCGCGGCGCACCGCGTCGGACACGACCTGCACGGCCTCGGCCTGCCCGATGACCCGGCGGCCCAGCTCCTCCTCCATCCGGAGCAGCTTGCCGGTCTCGCCTTCGAGCAGCCGGCCGGCCGGGATGCCGGTCCACGCGCTCACGACGTCGGCGACGTCGTCCGCGCCCACCTCTTCCTTCAGCATGACGTTCTGCTGGCTGGCCTCGTTCGCCGCGGTGGCCGCTTCGAACTCCTTCTCCAGCGCCGGGATCCGGCCGTAGCGCAGCTCGGCGGCCTTGCCCAGGTCACCGTCGCGCTCGGCGCGTTCGGACTCGCCGCGCAGCTGCTCGAGCTCTTCCTTCAGCTCGCGGACCTTCTCGATGGAGCCCTTCTCGTTCTGCCAGCGCGCGGTCAACGCGGT
Source organism: Amycolatopsis sp. NPDC104863 (assembly GCF_055582965.1). Classification (NCBI taxonomy): domain Bacteria; kingdom Bacillati; phylum Actinomycetota; class Actinomycetes; order Pseudonocardiales; family Pseudonocardiaceae; genus Amycolatopsis; species Amycolatopsis sp. NPDC104863. Next base: position 57,789 of record NZ_JBVJOW010000004.1, on the reverse strand, counting down.
CAGCGTCTCGCGCTTCTCGGCCAGCTCGGCGCGCAACGCCGACAGCCGGTCCTTCGAAGCCGCGTCGCTCTCCTTGGCGAGCGCCATCTCCTCGATCTCGAGCCGCCGGACGGCACGCTCGACCTCGTCGATCTCCACCGGCCGCGAGTCGATCTCCATGCGCAGCTTGGACGCGGCCTCGTCGACCAGGTCGATGGCCTTGTCCGGCAGGAAGCGCGCGGTGATGTAGCGGTCGGACAGCGTCGCGGCGGCGACCAGCGCGGCGTCCGTGATGCGGACACCGTGGTGGACCTCGTAACGCTCCTTCAGCCCGCGCAGGATCGCGATGGTGTCTTCGGGGGACGGCTCGCCGACCAGCACCTGCTGGAAGCGCCGCTCCAGGGCGGCGTCCTTCTCGATGTGCTGGCGGTACTCGTCGAGCGTGGTCGCGCCGACCATCCGCAGCTCACCGCGGGCGAGCATCGGCTTGATCATGTTGCCCGCGTCCATCGCGCCCTCGCCGGTCGCGCCGGCGCCGACGATCGTGTGGAGCTCGTCGATGAACGTGACGACCTCGCCCGCGGAGTCGGTGATCTCCTTGAGCACGGCCTTCAGCCGCTCCTCGAACTCGCCGCGGAACTTCGCGCCGGCCACCATCGACCCCAGGTCGAGGGCGACGACGCGCTTGCCGCGCAGCGACTCGGGCACGTCCCCGGCGACGATCCGCTGGGCCAGCCCCTCGACGATCGCCGTCTTGCCGACGCCGGGCTCGCCGATCAGGACCGGGTTGTTCTTCGTGCGCCGCGACAGCACCTGCACCACACGGCGGATCTCGGTGTCCCGCCCGATGACCGGGTCGAGCTCGCCGTTGCGGGCGCGCGCGGTGAGGTCGACGCCGTACTTCTCGAGCGCCTTGAACGTGCTCTCCGGGTCCTCGCTGGTGATCCGGGCGGAGCCGCGGACCTTGACGAACGCGTCGCGCAGCGCGTCCGGCGTGGCGCCGTGGCGCTTGAGCAGGTCGGCGACCTGGCCGCCCTCGGTCGCGAGCCCGACGAGCAGGTGCTCGGTCGAGACGTACTCGTCGCCCAGCTCGGTCGCGAGCTTCTGCGCGTGCGTCAGCGACTTGACGGCGAAGGTGTCGAACTGCGGGCTCGACACGGTCGCGCCGGTCGCCGACGGCAGCGCCGCGATGATCGGCTCGAGCTCCTTGTGCACCACCCCCGGGTCGGCCCCGACCGCGGTCAGCAGCGGTGCGGTCAGCCCCTCACCCTGCGCCAGCAGGGCGCCCAGCAGGTGGGCGGCCGACACGTGCGGGTTGCCGGCCATGGTGGCCGCCTGCGCCGCGGACGAGATCGCCTGCTGGGTCTTCGTGGTCGGGTTGAAAGCGTCCATCCCTCACCTCATGCTCGATGCTTCGCTGAAATACTCAAAACCCCCTGGTGACAGGCCTGACCGAGACCTGACACTATCCTTAACGCACGAAAACTTGAGTCTGTTCCGCTCAACTCTGACCGGGTGCGACGGCGTCGGCCGGCAACCGGCTGCCGAGCATCCCGAGCCCGGCCACGGCGAGGGCGGCGCACGCGCCGACCAGCACCCAGGGTAACCAGTCGGCCACCGAAAACAACGCGACCACGGCGGGCGCGATCACCTGCGCCACCGTGAACGCGTACTGGTACGCAGCCAGATAACGCCCGCGGGCGACCGGAGGTGCCGCGGCCTCGGCCAGCGCGCCCGACCGCGGTCCGAACACGAGGTCACCCGCGGCGAACACCAGCGTCGCCGCCAGCAGGTAGGCGACGCGCCAGCCGTCCGGCACGAGCAGCACGCCCAGGCTGACCAGGCACCACGCGGCGAACAACGCCGAGCCCGCCCGCATCGCGGCGATCCGGGTCAGCTTCGCGGTGAGCCGCAGCGCGAGCGTGCCGCCGAGGCTGGTCACCACGGTCAGCAGGGCGAGGATCGCGCCGGGCAGCCAGGCCGGGCCGTGCATCCGGTCGAGCACGAACACCGGCGTGCCGATCAGGAAGAACTCGAGGGAGAGGCCGAACAGGGCGCTGAAGAGGATCAGGGCGAGGTACGGCCGGTCGCGCAGCACCTTGACCGACCGTTCACGTTGCGGCTCGTGCGGCCGCGCGAGCCGGACGGACACCGCGAGGACCAGGGCGGCGACGAGGAACGTCACGACGTCCACCAGGAGCGCGATCCGGTACCCGGCCGCGCCGAGCCAGGTCAGCAGCGCGCCCGCGACGAGCCCGCCGAGGCCGAAGCAGCCGGCCCGCACCATCCCCGCCTCGGCGAACGGCCGATCCTTCGGGACGTCGCCCGCGACGTCGGCGATGAGCACGAACAACGAGCTGTAGAACAGCTGCTGCCCGGAGGCGAGCAGCACGGCGGCGGCGACCACCAGGCCCACGCTGTCGGCGACGAGGTACGCGCCGGCCCCCGCGGCCTGCAGCAGCTGGGCGCCGATCACCACCGCGCGCGGCCCGACGCGGTCCACGAGCCGGCCGGCCAGCGGCGGCACGACGAGCCCGACGACGGTGCCGAGCGTGACGGCGGTGCCCGCCACGGCGAGCGGCACCCCGACGACCTGCGTCACGTAGACCAGGGCCAACGGGAGGAAAAGACCCGAGCCGAAGTTGTCGACCCCCAACGCGCACAGCAGTGCGACCCGGCTACGCGCCACCCACCGAAGGTAACCCTGGGGCGCACCCCCGAGTCAGGCCCGAACGGACAATTTCCGGAGTGCAAAATGCCACTCCGGGTGTGACTGGTTCACCGGAGGTCACTTGGTCGTGTCAGCGAGACACGCGGCGCTGCCGAGGGCACGGCGGAGGTCGGCGTTCATCTCGGCGAGCCGGCCGATGAGGTCGGTGACGCGCTCGTCGTCCCAGTCACCGAGCGCCTTCTCCATGAACTCGAGGTAGTTGGCGCGCCAGCGGGCGAGCTCGGCCCGGCCCTTCTCGGACACGCTCACCAGCGACGCCCGGCCGTCCTCGGGCGCGGGACGGCGGTCGACCAGCCCGGCGGCGGAGAGCTGGGTGATCTGCCTGCTGACCACCGAGAGGTCGACGAACCGGCGTTTCGCCAGCTCGGACGGCCGCGCCTCGCCGTTCTTCGCCAGGTCGGACAGCAGCATCGCGGCCGCCGGGTGCAGCCCCGGCTGGTCCTGCCAGGCCTGCATGATCCAGGCGTGCTGGAGCTGGGACGCGGTCTTCAGCTCGCGCATGAGCTCGACCCGGACGTCGTCGGTGTCGTCGAAGCCCATCGGACCCTCCTCCGCCAGTGCTGCACCGGGGCTTCGCCCCGGGCCGGGGGCTCCGCCACCCGGAACCCCCGAACAGCCATTACTTGTGCAATACAAGTTTATTGTCCATCGCTTGCGCGGGCAAGGAACGCCTCCGGTGAGGTCCCCCACGCCGTCCGTGGTGGTGATACACCCGGTCGGAGCAACAATGCGGGCAAAGGGCCGCCCGGCGGATACCCTGCGGACGAGCGGCGCGCGACGCGTGGCGAGTGACGAGGTGGAAGCAGTGGCGATGGACCCAGGAGGCGGCGTTGAGCGGAAGTGCGTTCGCCGCGCCCGGGCCGGCGGTGAATGACCGGGTGCCCCCGCTCAGCCGTCCCCGACCAGCGAACACCGAGACATGACCGCCGACTCCGTCAGCCCCTTCCCGCGGTCGTCGGCCCCGCGTGAAGCACCGGCGGCCGTCACCGCGATGGTCCAGCTCATCCGCGACAGCTGGGCGCAGGCCGAGCCGTACATCGCGGAGGTCTCCCAGTTCTTCTACGGGATGCTGTTCACCCTGGCGCCGACCACGCGCGACTTCTTCCCGATCAACATGGAGATCCAGCGCGGCCGGCTCGTGCGCGCGCTCGTGCACATCGTCCAGATGGTCGACCGGCCCGACGACCTCGCGCCGTTCCTGCGGCAGCTGGGGCGCGACCACCGCAAGTTCGGCGTGGTCCCGCGCCACTACGAAGCCGTCGGCACCGCGCTGCTGGCGTCGCTGAAGAACCACCTCGGCCGGGAGTGGACGCCCGAGGTCGAGCGCGCGTGGGCCGAGGCGTTCACCATCGCCGCGCGGGCCATGCAGGACGCCGCCGCCTCCGACACGAACCCGCCGTCGTGGCAGGCCACCGTGGTCGAGCACCGGCGGCTGACCTGGGACCTCGCCCTGGTCCGGCTGCTGCCCGACCAGCCGGTGCCCTACCACCCCGGCCAGTACATGAGCATCGAAGTCCCGCAGCGGCCACGGCTGTGGCGGTACCTCTCACCGGCCAACGCGCCGCGCGAGGACGGCGGCATCGAGTTCCACGTCCGCGCGATCGACGGCGGCTGGGTCTCCCGCGCCATCGTCAGCCACACCCAGCCCGGTGACGTCTGGCGGCTCGGCCCGCCGCTGGGCCGGCTGACGGTCGACCGGGAGTCCTCCCGGGGTGTGCTGATGGTCGCCGGCGGCACCGGCGTCGCCCCGCTGCGGTCGATCCTCGACCACCTCGCGCTGTGGGGTGAGAACCCCAAGGTGCGGCTGTTCTACGGCGGGCCGTCCCGCGAGGACCTCTACGACCTCGAAGAACTGCGCTCGCTCGCCTCGGTCAACCCCTGGCTGAACATCACGCCGGTGGTCGAGCGCGGTGGCGAAGTCCCCGGGTTCGAGCAGGGCACGCTGGCCGAAGCGGTCACCCGGTACGGCCCCTGGCCGGACCACGACATCCTGGTGGCCGGCTCGCCGGCGATGATCCGCGCGACGGTGTCGCGCATGCTCGTGGCGGGCAGCGCGCTGGACCAGATCCAGTACGACCCGTTCACGATCGACTAGTTCCGGAAAATCGCGCCCGACACTCCTACCGTGAAAGAGTCGGCCGAACTCCGGGAATTGTTACCGGGTCCGCCGAATCCGTTCGGGTGATCGTTTTTACGCTGCGCCAGGCGAGGTTTACCGCGCGTGGTGAAATTGCTCCGTTCGAGCGGGAACGCGCGGAATCACGCGCATCTGCACGGGAATGCGCCTACAGTCGGGAACCCTCGGGGGCGGCACAGCGACAGCGACGCCGCATGCATACGTGGAAAATCCTTGGCACGACTGGAGATCACCGTTCCCGATGAGTGCTGAATCCGTAAAGGTCTTCGAACCGCCCGAAGCCGTTCCCGTTTCGGCCGTCGAAGGCCGCGAGCTGGCCCGGTTGATCCGCGAAAGCTTTGCGGCGGTCGAGCCGAAAGCCGACGAACTGGCGCAGTACTTCTACGGCGCGTTGTTCGTGGTCGCCCCCGATTGCCGCGATCTTTTCCCGGTCACCATGACGACGCAGCGGAGCAGGCTGCTGCGCGCGATCGTGTACGTGGTGCAGATGGTCGACCGGCCCGACGAGCTGGTCACCTTCCTCGGCCAGCTGGGCCGCGACCACCGCAAGTTCGCCGTGGTCGCCCGGCACTACGACGCCGTCGGGATCGCGCTGCTGGCCGCCCTCAAGCGGTTCCTCAAGGAGAAGTGGACCCCGGAGGTCGAGTCCGCGTGGACCACGGCGTACGGGATCATCGCCAAGACCATGCGCGAGGCCGCCCAGGCGGAGACCGGGCCGGCGGCGTGGGCGGCCACCGTCCTGGAGCACCGCAAGCTCAACCGCGACGTCGCACTGGTGCGCGTGCAGACCGAGGGCCTGCTCCCGTACCGCGCCGGCAGCTACGTGAGCGTCGAGGTGCCGCAGCGCCCCCGCATGTGGCGGTACCTCTCGCCGGCGGGCGCCCCGCGCGGCGACGGTCAGATGAGCTTCCACGTCCGCACGGTGCCCGGCGGCTGGGTCAGCGGCAGCATCGTCAACCACACCAAACCGGGTGACGTCTGGCGCCTCGGCCCGGCGATGGGCAACCTCTTCGTCCGGCCGACGACCACCCGACGGCGGCTCCTGATGATCGCCGGCGGCACCGGTGTCACCCCGTTCGTGTCGATCCTCGACGACCTGGCGCACTGGAAGCGGAACCCGCCGGTCCACCTCTTCTTCGGCGGCCGAAGACCGGAAGACCTCTACGCGCTGGACGACCTGCGGCGCATCTCCGCGGTGTCGAAGTGGCTGACCGTCACCCCGGTCACCGAGGAGGGCGCGGTGACCGGCGGTGACCGCGGCACGCTCGCGCACGCGGTGACCCAGCGCGGGAAGTGGAAGAACCACGACGTTCTCGTGTCGGGCTCACCGCCGATGATCCAGGCGACGATCGCGAAGCTGCTGGCCGCCGGGATCGACCTCGAGCGCATCTCCTACGACCCGTTCACCTTGGACTGAACGCGCTATCGTCGCTATATGGAGACGACGATTCCGGTTTCGGACGGCACCATCGGCGGTTACCTGGCGGAGCCCGCCGGCGAGGGCCCGCACCCGGGCGTGGTGCTCATCCACGACGCGTTCGGGCTGAGCCAGGACACGAAGAACATCACCGACCGCTTCGCCGGCGAGGGGTACCTCGCGCTCAGCCCGGACCTGTACGCGCGGGGCGGCTTCCGCCGGTGCGTGCGCCGGGTGTTCTCGGACATGTTCGCGAACCAGGGCCGGACGTTCGACGACATCGAGGCGTCGCGCGCGCTCCTGGCCGCGCACCCGGACTCCTCGGGCCGAATCGGCATCGCCGGGTTCTGCATGGGCGGCGGCTTCGCGCTCGTCGCGGCGTCTCGCGGCTTCGAGGCGTCGGCGCCGTACTACGGACAGCTGCCGAAGAACCTCTCGGTGCTCGACGACGCGTGCCCGATCGTCGCGAGCTTCGGCAAGAAGGACTTCTCGCTGCGCGGGGCCGCGGCCAAGCTGGAGACGGCGCTGACCGAGCGGGAGATCCCGCACGACGTCGAGGAGTACGACGGCGCCAGCCACGGGTTCGCCAACAAGGTCGAGGTCAAGCCGCCGCTGAACCTGCTGCTCAAGGTCGTCGGGTTCACCTACCACCACGAAGCGTCCGAGGACGCATGGCGCCGAGTGACGTCTTTCTTCGGCGAACACCTGCAGCAACCGGCCCGACCTTCGCACTGAGCCGAGCGGGCTACCGAAGTCGCCGGATGGCGGTAGTTGATTGACCGTTGTGCCCGAATCATCTTATGGTCTAGACCACGTCTTCCCCGGACGTGCTCGTTCGTCCTCCCTCCGGAACACCGCCGTTCCCCCACGAGGAGCCGAAATGACCCTGAAGCGAAAGCTCTTCGCGGCCGCCGCCGGTGCGATCCTCGCGCCGGTGCTGGTCGTCGTCCTCCCCGCCACCTCCGCGAGTGCCCACGGGTACGTCTCCGACCCGCCCAGCCGCCAGGCCAACTGCGCGGCCGGGAAGGTGCCGAACTGCGGGCAGATCGTCTACGAACCGCAGAGCGTCGAAGGTCCCAAGGGCCTGCGCAGCTGCAACGCCGGCCTGGCGCAGTTCGCCGAGCTGGCCGACGAGTCGAAGCCGTGGCCGGCCAAGTCGGTCGGTTCTTCGGTGACGTTCAACTGGGTGTTCACCGCCCGGCACGCCACGAAGAGCTACGAGTACTACGTCGGCAACACGCTCGTCGCGTCGTTCAACGGCAACGGCCAGCAGCCGCCCGCGACCGTGCAGCACACGGTGAACCTGTCCGGGTATTCCGGCCGGGTGAAGGTGCTGGCGATCTGGAACATCTCCGACACGGCCAACGCCTTCTACAGCTGCATCGACCTGCAGGTCGGTGGCGGTGGCACCCCGCCGCCCACCACCACGCCGCCCCCGACCACCACGCCGCCGCCCACCACGACCCCGCCCCCGACGACGACCCCGCCGTCGAGCGGGACGTGGAAGGCCGGCACGGCGTACAAGGCGGGTGACGTCGTGACGTACAACGGCGTGAGCTACCGCTGCCTCCAGCCGCACACGGCGATCGCGGGCTGGGAGCCGCCGAACACCCCGGCCCTCTGGCAGCGTCAGTGAGGCTGGTCCTGGTCGTCGTCGCGCTGCTGCTGGCCGGTTGCGGCAGCGGCGCGACGTGGACCCCGGCGAAGTTCAACGACGCCGACGTGATGTTCCTGCAGATGCTGATCACCCAGAACCAGCAGGGCATCGACATCGTCCGGCTGGCGAAGCAGCGCCCGCTCCCGGCGCCGGTGAAGGAGCTGTCGGCGGCGATCGAGGTGACGCAGCAGACCGAAGTCGACAACATGAAGAGCTGGCTGCGCACCTGGAACCGGCCCGAGAGCATGGACATGAACCCGCACGTCCACGCCGGCCACGGCGGCATGAAGATGACCGCGCCCGACCTCGTCGGCACGCTGAAGTCCACGAACGACACGGACTTCACGCGCAAGTACCTGGATGTGCTGACCGGCCAGCAACAGGGTGCGGTCGAGCTGGCCCAGACCGAGAACGGCACCGCCGGCGGGATCAACGCCGACGCCCGTGACCTGGCCCGCCGCGTCATCGAGTCGCGGACCGCCGAGGTCCAGCAGCTGCTGAACTTCAAGGCCTGAAACGCAAAAGCCCTCCCCGGAGACTCGGGGAGGGCTTTGCGTGCTCAGGACGTCAGCGGCGCTTCGGCCGCCAGACCACCATCGCGGTCTGCGGGTTCAGCGGAACCAGGTCCCGGCGGTAGGACGCGTGCGCCGCCGCCGCGGCCTGTTCCCCGGCCGCGTACGCCGCGGCCAGTTCTTCGGTCAGCTCCTGCAGGCGGGCCCGCAGCGCGTCGACCTGGTTCTCCAGCTCGATGATGCGCTTGATGCCGGCCAGGTTGACGCCGTCTTCCTGCGACAGCCGCTGGACTTCGCGCAGCAGCGCGATGTCCCGCATCGAGTAGCGCCGCCCGCCACCGGACGTGCGGCCCGGTGACACCAGGCCCTGCCGGTCGTAGGTGCGCAACGTCTGCGCGTGCATCCCCGCCAGCTGGGCCGCCACCGAGATGACGAACACCGGGGTCTCTTCGTCCCCCTCCTGGGGAATCCCGCCGAACATCCCACTCACCTGCCTTCGAGCAGCTCAGTGATCTCGGGCCGGGGGTCGTGCCCGGCCATCGCTTCGGCGTACGCCTGCAGAGCTTCGCGCGCCTTGTCGTCCAGTTTGGCGGGAATCGCCGCGGTGAGGGTGACGAGCAGGTCACCCTGCGCGCCGTCACGCTTGGCGATGCCCTTGCCGCGCACGCGCAGCACCCGCCCGCTCGCGGTGCCCGGCGGCACCTTGAGCGACACCTTGCCTTCGAGGGTCGGCACCGTGATCGTGGTGCCGAGCGTGAGCTCGGTGAAGTCCACCGGCACGGAGATCGTCAGGTCGAGCCCCTTGCGCCCGAACAGCGCGTGGGGAGCCACGTGCACCCGGACGTAGAGGTCGCCCGCCTGCGCGCCACCCCGGCCCGGCTCGCCCTGGCCGGCCAGCCGGATCCGCTGGTCGTCGTCGACGCCCGACGGGATCCGGACGGTCAGCGTGCGGGTCCGCGTGCTGACACCTTCGCCGCCGCACTCGGGGCACGGGTCGTCGATGATCTGCCCGCGGCCGCGGCAGTCGCGGCACGGCTCCGAGAACGCGAACGCGCCCTGGCTGCGGCTGACCAGGCCCGACCCGGAACAGGTCGGGCAGGTCCGCGGCGAGGTGCCCGGCTTCGCGCCGTTGCCGCCGCACGTCGAACAGGTCGCCGGGCTCGACAGCCGCAGCGGCAGGGTCGCGCCCTTGACCGCCTCGGTGAAGTCGATCCGGACGTCCGTCTCGACGTCGGCCCCGCGCTGGGGCCGGTTCGCCGTCGCGCCCGCCGTCGTCCGGCCGCGGCCGAACAGCCCGCCGAGGATGTCGCCGAGCCCGCCGAAACCGCCCTGCTGGCCGGCGCCGGCCTGGCCGAAGATGTCCCCGACGTCGAAGCTGCCGGTGCCGCCGCCACCGGGGAAGTTGAACCCGCCCCCGCCGCCGCCGAACAGCCGCCGCGCCTCGTCGTACTCCTTGCGCTTGGCCGTGTCGGACAGCACGCCGTACGCCTCGGAGACGGCCTTGAACTTCTGCTCCGCCTCGGCGTTGCCGGCGTTCGCGTCCGGGTGGTTCTCCTTGGCCAGCTTCCGGTAGGCCTTCTTGATCTCGTCGGCTGTGGCGTCGGAGGAGACGCCCAGTTCACGGTAGAAGTCCTTGCCGATCCATTCCCGCGCACTCATCGGGCGTCTCCTCCTCCCACTGGAACCGGATACTGCTTACTGCTGCTGGTCATCGAGGCGCCCGTCGAGTGGCAGCTCGCCACCGACGGACGGGTCCACCGGGGCCGCGCCGGGCTCGTGGTCGGTCACGCCGACCAGCGCCGCCCGCAGCACGCGGTCCCCGAAGCGGTACCCGCGGCGCATGACCACGGTGACCGTCGGGCCCGCCACGTCCGGCGAGGTGTTGTGCTGCACGGCTTCGTGCACGCTCGGGTCGAAGGCCTCGCCCTCGGCGCCGAACGACTCGAGCCCCGCGCGCTGCAGCCCGCTGATCAGCTTGTCGCCGACGGCCTTGAACGCCCCGGTGAGGTCACCGTGCTGCTCGGCCCGCTCGAGGTCGTCGAGCAGCGGCAGCAGGTCGTTCACCACCGTCGCCTTCGCGCCGAGGACGACCGCCTCGCGGTCACGCTCGACACGCTTGCGGTAGTTGGCGTACTCGGCCTGCAGGCGCTGGAGGTCGGCGGTGCGCTCGGCCAGCTCCTTCTCCACGCCGGAGACCACCGCGACCGAGTCGTCCACAATGGACTCGCCCAGCGAGGGGCCCGCGTGCTCCACGGGCTCCTCGTCGGGGTCCGGCGCGGCGTGGGCCGGACCGGGCGGGCGGACCTGCCCGGTCTGGGGGTCCACCCGGCGCCGGTCCCGCACGACCACCGGCTCCTCGGGGCCGCGGCCCTGGTTCTCGGATTCGTCGTAGCTGTGGGTCACTTCTTTTCGTCCTCTTCGACGATCTCGGCGTCCACCACGTCATCGGCCTTGGCGCCCGTCGCGCCGGCCGCACCGGCGTCGCCACCGGCCGCGCCCGAAGCACCGGCCGCACCCGCGGCCGCGTCGGCGTTCGCGTTGGCGTACAGGGCGGTGCCCAGCTCCTGCGAAGCGGTGTTCAGCTTCTCGATCGACTCGCGGATCTTCGCCGAGTCAGTGCCCTTGAGCGCCTCGTTCGACTCGTCGATCGCGGACTTGACCTTGCCCTTGAGGTCCTCGGGCAGCTTGTCGTCGTTGTCCTTGAGGAACTTCTCGGTCTGGTAGACCAGCGTCTCGGCCTGGTTGCGCGTCTCGGCCTCTTCGCGGCGGGTCTTGTCTTCCTCGGCGTGCGCCTCGGCGTCCTTGACCATCCGCTCGATGTCGTCCTTCGGCAGCGCGGAGCCACCGGTGATCGTCATCGACTGCTCCTTGTTCGTGCCGAGGTCCTTGGCCAGGACGTGCACGATGCCGTTCGCGTCGATGTCGAAGGTGACCTCGATCTGCGGCACGCCACGCGGGGCGGGCGGGAGACCGGTCAGCTCGAACATGCCGAGCTTCTTGTTGTGCGCCGCGATCTCGCGCTCACCCTGGAACACCTGGATCTGCACCGACGGCTGGTTGTCGTCCGCGGTGGAGAAGATCTCCGAGCGCTTGGTCGGGATCGTGGTGTTGCGCTCGATGAGCTTGGTGAACACGCCACCCTTGGTCTCGATGCCCAGCGACAGCGGCGTGACGTCCAGCAGCAGGACGTCCTTGACCTCGCCCTTCAGCACACCGGCCTGCAGCGCCGCGCCGACCGCGACGACCTCGTCCGGGTTCACGCCCTTGTTCGGCTCGCGGCCGCCGGTCAGCTCCTTGACCAGCTCGGACACGGCCGGCATGCGGGTGGAACCACCGACGAGCACGACGTGGTCGATGTCGCCGACGGCGATGTTCGCGTCGCGGATCACGTTGTTGAACGGGTTGCGGGTGCGCTCGAGCAGGTCCGAGGTGATCTTCTGGAACTCGGCGCGCGAAAGCTGCTCGTCGAGGAACAGCGGGTTCTTGTCGGCGTCGACCGTGATGTAGGGCAGGTTGATGCCGGCCGAGTTCGAGCTGGACAGCTCGATCTTCGCCTTCTCCGCCGCCTCACGGATGCGCTGCAGCGCCATCTTGTCCTTGGTCAGGTCGATGCCGTTCGTGGCCTTGAACTTGTCGACCAGCCACTTGACGATGCGCTCGTCCCAGTCGTCGCCACCGAGGTGGTTGTCACCGGAGGTCGCGCGGACCTCGACGACGCCCTCGCCGATCTCCAGCAGCGAGACGTCGAAGGTGCCGCCACCGAGGTCGAAGACCAGGATGGTCTGTTCCTTCTCGCCCTTGTCCAGGCCGTACGCCAGCGCGGCGGCGGTCGGCTCGTTGACGATGCGGAGCACGTTCAGGCCGGCGATCTGGCCGGCTTCCTTGGTGGCCTGCCGCTGCGCGTCCTCGAAGTACGCCGGGACGGTGATCACCGCGTCGGTGATCGTCTCGCCCAGGTACGCCTCGGCGTCGCGCTTCAGCTTCATCAGCACTCGCGCGCTGATCTCCTGCGACGTGTAGTTCTTCCCGTCGATCTCGGTCTTCCAGTCGGTGCCGATGTGCCGCTTCACGGACCGGATCGTCCGGTCGACGTTCGTCACGGCCTGGTTCTTGGCCGGCTGGCCCGTCAGCACTTCGCCGTTCTTGGCGAAGGCGACGATCGAGGGGGTGGTCCGGGACCCTTCAGAGTTGGCGATGACCGTCGGCTCGCCGCCCTCAAGGACGGCGACGACCGAGTTGGTCGTGCCGAGGTCGATGCCGACCGCTCGCGCCATGGTGCTTTCCTCCTGTGTAAGCCTGCTTCGTCCGTGACCTGCACGTTCGCCCCCGCCTTGAGCGGGGCCTTGGCAAGTTCTATCGGGCCTTCGCGTGTCGCGTCAAGCTGGACTTGAGTCGACTGCGCTCAACCTCTACGTCCAGCCTAACGACCGGCTCCGGGTTCTTGTTCCCGGCCTCGGTGCCCGAACTCGCCCCGAACGGGTGTGACCCCGCTCACGGGGTCTCACCGGACGTGCACGACGGCCAGCTTCGCCAGGTGCGGGGACGTGACGCTGACCGGAACGCCCTGCGCGGGAGCAGGGCGTTCCGGTTCACTGCGGAGGAAGCCGACGACGCCGAACATCGTGATGGCGCCGGCCAGTGCGGCGGCCAGGACCCGCCGTTCGATCTTGCCCATGGTGAAGGAAGCTCCAGTGGTGAGAGAAGGTCAGGCGGCGCGGACGGTCACGCTGCCGCTGTCGGTCGTGAGGTCGAGGGTGTGCGGCGCGGAGCCGTCGGTCGGGACGTCGATCTCGCGGTGCCCGCTGTCGCTGTCCCCGAGGACGCGGTAGGGCCCGCCCGGCACGGCGACCTCGACGCTGCCGCTGTCGGCCTTCACCTTGACGTTGTTCGGCTCGGCGAGGGTGAACTCGACGCTCCCGCTCGACGACGTCACGTCGACCGGGCCGCGCACGTCGGTGCCGCTGATGCTGCCGGAGTCGGCGTGCAGCTGGACCTCCCCGACGTTCCGCAGGTCGATGCCCCCGCTGTCGAGCCGCAGCTTCACCAGGCCGGGCACGTCCTCGACCCGGGCGTGCCCGGAGTCGGCCTGGACGTCCACGCTCGCCATCCCGGCGATGTCGAGGCCGCCGGAGTCGACCTTCCCGGTGACGGGGATGTTCGCCGGCACGACGACCTCGAAGTCGACCGAGCAGTTCGTCCCGCAGTCGGTGAGCACGAGCTGGTCACCCTCGACGCGGTAGAAGGTGTCACCGGGGTTGCCGCGCCAGTGGTAGTTCACCTCTTGGTGCACCGTCGCGGGCCCCGACCCCGCGCGGATCTTCACCGAGCCCGAGTCGCCTTCCAGCTTCACGCTGCGGATCGACTCCGAAAGCGTCTTTGTGTTCTCGAAGTCCGATCCCCAGCCCCAGCCGAACGCGGTCGCCAGGCCGACGCCGATCAGGACGATGCCACCTACGGCAAGAAGCGGGCGCGCCATGGTCGTTGGTCCCCTCAGTTGTTTCCTCTGCTGCGAAAACGGTATTGGCGACGGGATGGTCGGCACATGGGGGTAACCCCCCGAAAGACCCTGAGATCCGTCCCTGACACGCGGGGGTGGCGGGAGGGGCCTAACCTGGCGCAAGACTCCAGTTCCATGATCAGGAGGATCCATGCCGCAAGCACCCGGCCCGTACGAATCCCTGCCCGACGTGCCGTCCTTCACCGTCCGGAGCACCGACGTCGCCGACGGCGAAACCCTGGCCACGCCCCACTTGTCCGGCATCTTCGGCGCCGGCGGCGAAGACCGCTCGCCGCACCTGGCCTGGGAAGGCTTCCCCGCGGAGACGAAGAGCTTCGCCATCACGTGTTACGACCCGGACGCCCCCACTGGCAGCGGCTTCTGGCACTGGGCGGTGTTCAACGTCCCGGCCTCGGTGACGGAGCTGGCTTCGGGCGCGGGCGACGGCTCCGGCCTCCCCGACGGAGCGGTGACGTTGAAGGGCGACGGCGGCGTCAAGCAGTTCCTCGGCGCGGCGCCCCCGCCCGGCCACGGCCCGCACCGGTACTACTTCGCGGTGCACGCGCTCGACGTCGACAAGCTCGAGGTCGACAGTGAGGCGACCCCGGCGTTCCTGGGCTTCAACATGTTCGGCCACACGCTGGCGCGCGCGGTGATCACGCCGGTGTACGAGAACAAGGGTTAGGTTTCACGGGTCAGGTTTCAGGGCCCGGCACTGTCGCGGATCGGCGACAGTGCCGGGCACTTTTTTGTCGGTGGCCGATGACACACTGCGGTCATGTCACCACCGATAGCGACACCCCGGTCGCGAGCACTGGGGTTCGGGCTGAGGAAGGCGCGCCAGGCGCGCGGCATCGGCCTGCGCGAACTGGCTCGCGGCGCGGACGTCCGCCCGGGCGACCTGTCCAACTGGGAGCTCGGGCTGCGGGTGCCCAAGGTCGAGGAGGTCGCGCTCCTGCTCGGGCGGATGCAGGTCAGTGTCGAGGAGCGGACGCGGCTGCTCGAGCTGGCGGAGAACGCCCGCGAGCCCAACTGGCTCGAGCGCGACATGCCGGATGCCCCACCGGTCCTGACCACGCTGGCCGAGTACGAGCGCACCGCCGCCTCGATCTTCAGCTGGCAGCCGATGCTGGTGCACGGGTTGTTGCAGACCCCGGACTACGCCGAGGCCATCCTCGCGCACGGCGGCGCTCCCGCGGCCTTGGTCGAGCAGCGGCTGCGGGTGCGCATGATCCGCCAGGCCGCCCTCCGCGACCGCGGCGCAGCGGACTGTTCCATCCTGCTCGGCGAAATCGCGCTGCGGCAGCAGATCGGCGGTCCGGAGGTCCTGCTCGACCAGCTCCGCCACCTCCTCGCTCTCCCACCGCGGCTCGCCGTGCGGGTGATCCCCTTCGGCGGCGATTTCCACCCCGGCCTCAACGGGTCGTTCAGCGTCTTCGAGTACTCCGACCTGCCCGCCATCGTCTTCTTGGACCAGCATCGCGGCAGCGCCTACATCTACGATGAGGAGCAGGTGGCGGACTACAAGTCCGCCGCGCAGACCGTGACCTCCCTCGCCATGGACTCGGCGCGATCCCACGAGTTCATCGAGGGGGTGATCGCCGAACTGGAGGCCTGAGTGACCTGGCGGAAGTCCAGCTACAGCGGGCAAGAGGCCGAGTGCGTCGAAGTGGCGCTCGCGGAAGTGGTGCAGATCCGCGACACCAAGGACCGCCCGGGCGGCACCCTCCGGATTTCCACCCGATCGTGGGAAGCACTCCGCACCGACCTCACGCGGTGATCCGGCCCGTCACCCCCGACGACTGGCGGGAGTGGCGCGACCTCCGCCTGGCCGCCCTGCGCGACGCCCCCGAAGCCTTCAGCGCGACCCTCGCCGACTGGGAGAACGCCCCCGAGCACCGCTGGCGGGCGCGTCTCGACGGCACCTTCAACGTGCTCGCGGACCTCGACCACGAGCCCGCGGGGATGGCGACCGGCTTCCCGCGTGACGACCACGTCGAGCTGGGCACGATGTGGGTCGCCCCGCGAGCGCGTCGCCGAGGCGTGGGCGAGGCGCTGGTGCGCGCGGTCATCGGCTGGGCGGCCGGCAAGCGCGTGACGCTGCAGGTCGCCGAGGGCAACACCGCCGCCGTCGCGCTCTACCGGCGTCTCGGCTTCACCGGCGACCACCGTCTGGAATACCAGACGAAATCGCCCCGACAGGCCTAGGACCGGCCCGCCGGGCGACGGTTAATACCTCCCGAAGCACGATCAGCAGGAGGCACACCGTGGCGGCGACGCTCGAACGCAGGTCCATCGACCCGGTCCCGGAGACCGAACGGCACGGCCACCCGCGCAGCCTCTTCACGCTCTGGTTCGCGGCGAACATGCAGATCACGTCGGCCGTCACGGGGGCGCTGACCGTGCTCGTCGGGGTGCACCCGCTGTGGGCGCTGGTCGCCGTCCTGGGCGGGAACGTCCTCGGCGGCATCCCGATGGCGTTGCACGCCGCCCAGGGCCCGAAGCTGGGCATCCCGCAGATGATCCAGTCGCGCGCGCAGTTCGGCGTGTACGGCGCGGTCCTGCCGCTGGTCCTGGTCGTCGTGATGTACCTCGGGTACTTCGCCAGCGGGAACGTCCTGGGCGGACAGGCCGTCGCGGAGATCACCGGCCTCCCGACCGACGCCGCGATCGGCGTGTACGCCGCTCTTTCCGCGCTGATCGCGATCGTCGGGTACCGGCTGATCCACCGGTTCGGCTGGGTGGCGTCCGCGCTGTCGGTCGTCGTCTTCGTGTACCTCACGATCCGCCTGGTCGGTGGCCACGACCTCGGCGCCGTCCTCAGCACGCCGACGCTCGACTTCCCGAAGTTCCTGCTCGCCCTCTCCCTGACGGCGTCGTGGCAGCTGACGTTCGGCCCGTACGTCGCGGACACCTCGCGCTACCTCCCGTCGGCGACGTCGGTGCGCGCGACCTTCTGGTGGACCTACGGCGGCACGGTCCTCGGCGCCACGTGGGCGATGTCGTTCGGCGCGCTCGCGTACGCCGTCGCCGGGAAGGCGTTCAAGGGCCACGAAGTCGCGTACGTCGTCGGCCTCGGCGGTGAGGCGCTGCTCATCCCGCTGCTGCTGGCGATCGCGCTCGGCAAGTTCACGGTGAACGTCCTGAACATCTACGGCGGGTACATGACGGTCGCGACCGCGCTCACCGCGTTCAGCCGCAAAGCCGCGCTGTCGCAGCAGGCCCGCGTCGGGTACATCGCGATCGTCGGGGTGCTCGGCGGCGTCATCGCGATACTCGGGCGCGGCGAGTTCCTCGGGAACTTCGTGCTGTTCCTGGACTTCCTGCTGTACTTCCTGACGCCGTGGAGCTCGATCAACCTGGTCGACTTCTACCTGGTGCGCAAGGAGTCCTACGACCTCGAGGCGATGTACGACCCGAACGGCCGCTACGGCCGCTGGGCGGCGCCGGCGCTGATCGCGTACTTCGCCGGGATCGCCGTGCAGATCCCGTTTTCGAACGTCGAAGGCATCTTCGTCGGCCCGATGGCCCCCCTGCTCGGCGGCGCCGACATCTCGTGGCTGATCGGCCTGGCCGTCCCGGGCGCGCTGTACTTCGCCCTTCAGCGCAGGGCTTCCTTGTTGACGCCTTCGCGTTCGAGGTAGCGGCCCTTGGTGTGCTCACCGAAGCCGAACTGCCGGTAGAGCCCGTGCGCGTCGGCGGTGTGCAGCATCCAGCGGAAGCCGGCGCCGGGCCCGTTGTCGATCATCTCGCGCACGATCTCCTTGCCGAGCCCGCTGCCGCGCGCGGAGTCCACCACGAAGACGTCGGCGAGATAGGCGCTGCTGACGCCGTCCGAGAAGGCGCGCGCGAAGCCGACCATCTCCCCATCGCGGTACGCGCCGACGACCCGCCACGACCCTTCGATGGCGGCTTCGACCTGTTCGCGCGTGCGCCAGCGGCCCCAGTAGGCCTCGGTGGAGAGGAACTTCCACACCACTTCGAGGTCCAGCCGCGTCCGGTCGTCGTCGAGCTCGTAAGCACCGAAAGTCCGCATGATCGGCAAGCTAACCGACGGACCCCGCTCAGCCCCACTGATATTTCAGGAACTTCCCGTCGAGCGTGACGACCACGCGCTCACCACCCGGGTCTTCGCGGCGCGAGACGTCGAGCTTGAAGTTGATCGCGCTCATGATCCCGTCGCCGAACTGCTCGTGGATGAGCTCCTTGATCGTCGGCCCATCGCCCCGACGTTATCGAGCGTGCCCCGCGTCGACCGCAGGACCAAACGCCGCCTCCGCGTCGACATCCAGCTCCAGGCTTGCCTTCGCAGTGCCGTGGACGATCGAGGCCGCCGCCCCACGCTGAAGCCGCCGCGTCCACGTGAAAGCTACGCGATGTCGACGAACACCCGATGCCGGTGAAGCAACGCGGATATCGCCACGCTGTGCTTCACCGAGGTTTCAGGAGGTAGTCCACCACCGGCCGCAGCTCGTCCGCGGACGGCGGGCCGTCGTCGATCAAACCCTGGATCAGCAGCCCGTCAATGCCCGCGAGGAACACCCGGAACGCCACCTCGTCGTCATGCCGGACCATCGACGTCAGAACGTCCAGCCAACGCCGCGCGGCCGGGCGCAGCTCCGGCTTCCGCGCGGCCAGCAGGTACAGCTCGTACTCGGCCATCGTCCGGCCGCGCCGCGGCCCGAGCGCCTCCGCGAGCAGGCCCGCGACCTCCTCGGCGCCGCGGGAGCCGCGCGAGCGGGCGCGGTCGATCATCCAGTAGACCTCGGTCGCCATGTCGCGGGCGCACGAGATGAGCGTCGCGATCAGCAGGTCGTCCAGCGACGAGAAGTGGTACGTCGTGGACGTCGTGGGCACGCCGGCCTCGGCCGCGACCGTCCGGTGCGTCACGCCCGCGACGCCGTCTCGCTCGATCACGCGCAGCGCGGCCGCGATGATCTCCGCGCGCCGCTTCTCCCCGCGGGCCTTCCGGCCGTCGACCTGCAGTTTCACGACGACGCACTCCCCAGCTCGATCAGCACCACCCCGCCGATCACCAGCGCCAGCCCGGCGATCATGGCGGCGTTGACCGGCTCCTTGAGGAACACCACGCCGATGATCGCGACCAGCGCGACCCCGGCCGCGGCCCAGATCGCGTACGCGACGCCGACGGACAGCCCCAGCTTCAGCACCTGCGAAAGCGCGACGAACGCGATCGCGTACCCGATCACCACGACGATCGACGGCCCGAGCTTGGAGAAGCCTTCGGAGAGCTTCAGCGAGACCGTCGCGGAGACCTCGGCGGCGATCGCCAGCGCAAGCAGAAGGTACGCACCCATAGGGTGAAAACTACCTGAACGATCGTCCCGAAACAAAGAGCGACGTACACCACATCGGTGGGACTTAGGCCCACTCAACGGGTTACTCATCAGTAAGGACGGTTAGTCTCCCGGCACCACCACTGATCCATCCGGACGAAAGGCACCCGAACGATGGGCGCTCTGCAACTGACGCTCGGCGGGATCTCCGTCGTGCTCGGCCTCGTCGCCTGGGGCATGTTCGCCGCGACGATCGCCCGTTTTGTGCGGGTCATCCGCCTCGGGCAGCCCGACGCGACCCGCAACGGCCCCTTCATGCCGCGCATGAAGACGCTGATCAAGGAGTTCGCGGCCCACACCCGGATGAACCGGAAGCGCAGCGTCGGACCGGCCCACTGGCTGGTGATGTGGGGCTTCCTGCTCGGCTCGCTCGCCCTGTTCGAGGCCTACGGCGAGGTCTTCGTCCCGCACTGGGGCTGGCCGGTCCTCGACGACTTCCCGCCGTTCCAGCTGCTCATGGAGCTGCTCGGGGTCGGCACGATCGTCGGCATCCTGGTGCTGATGGCGATCCGCCAGCGCAACCACCCGCGCCGCGCCGACCGCCAGTCGCGCTTCCAGGGCTCCAACTTCAAGTGGGCCTACTTCATCGAGGCCGTCGTCCTGATCGAGGGCATCGGCATCATCGGCGTCCGCGCCGCGAAGGCCGCGCTCGGCGCGCACGAGACGCCGACCTGGGCCGCCTTCGTCTCGAACCCGCTCGGCGAGCTGCTGCCGGCCAGCCCGAACCTCGTCACGGTCTTCGCGTTCGTCAAGCTGATGAGCGCCACGGTCTGGCTAATCGTCGTCGCCCGCACGATGACCATGGGCATCGCCTGGCACCGCTTCAGCGCGTTCTTCAACATCTACTTCAAGCGCGAGGCCGACGGCGGCGTCGCCCTCGGCGCGCTCAAGCCGATGATGAGCGGCGGCAAGGTCCTCGACCTCGAGGAAGCCGACCCGGACGAGGACACCTTCGGCGTCGGCAAGATCGAGGACTTCAGCTGGAAGGGCTGGCTGGACTTCTCGACGTGCACCGAGTGCGGCCGCTGCCAGGAGCAGTGCCCCGCGTGGAACACCGGCAAGCCGCTGTCGCCGAAGCTCGTCATCACGCAGCTGCGTGACCACGCGTACGCGAAGGCGCCGTACCTGATGGCCGGCGGCAAGCGCGACATGGCCGGCGACGAGGTCGGCCTGTCCGGCGACAACATGTACGCGGGCATCGACGTCCTCGCCATCGCCGAGTCCCAGAAGGCGCTGATCGGCGACGACGGCGGTGTCATCGACCCCGACGTCCTCTGGTCCTGCACCAGCTGCGGCGCCTGCGTCGAGCAGTGCCCGGTGGACATCGAGCACGTCGACCACATCGTCGACATGCGGCGTTACCAGGTGATGATCGAGTCGTCGTTCCCCAGCGAGCTGAACGGCATGTTCAAGAACCTGGAGAACAAGGGCAACCCCTGGGGCCAGAACGCCAAGGACCGGCTGGCCTGGACCGAGGACCTGGACTTCGAGGTCCCGGTGTTCGACGGCGACATGGGCGACGCCGAGTACCTCTTCTGGGTAGGCTGCGCCGGCGCGTTCGAAGACCGCGCGAAGAAGACGACCCGCGCGGTCGCCGAGCTGCTGCACATGGCCGACGTCAAGTACAAGGTGCTCGGCTCGGAGGAGTCCTGCACCGGTGACCCGGCCCGCCGCGCGGGCAACGAGTTCCTGTTCCAGATGCTGGCGCAGCAGAACGTCGAGGTGCTGAACACGGTGTTCGAGGGCCGCGAGCGCAAGGCCCGCAAGGTCGTCGTGACCTGCGCGCACTGCTTCAACACCCTCGCCAACGAGTACCCGGAGCTGGGCGGCCAGTTCGACGTCGTGCACCACACGCAGCTGCTGAACCGCCTGGTGCGGGAGAAGCAGCTGGTCCCGGTGGCGCCGGTCGCCGAAGACGTCACCTACCACGACCCGTGTTACCTCGGCCGCCACAACAAGGTCTACGAGGCGCCGCGCGAGCTGGTCGGCGCGACCGGCGCGCGGCTGCGCGAGATGCCGCGGCACGGCGACAAGTCGATGTGCTGCGGCGCCGGCGGCGCCCGCATGTGGATGGAAGAGAAGATCGGCAAGCGGATCAACGTCGAGCGCGTCGACGAGGCGCTCGGCACCGCGCCGTCGAAGATCGCGACCGGCTGCCCGTTCTGCAAGGTGATGCTGAACGACGGCCTGACGGCCCGCCAGAGCGACGGCAGCGCGAGCGAGAAGGTCGAGATCGTCGACGTTGCGCAGATGCTGCTGGAGTCGGTCAAGCGCAAGCCGGAGCCGAAGCCGATCGCCCTCGGGGCGCCGTCGCTCGCGGCGGAGCCCGTCGAAGAAGCCTGACGACCCGCGGCCCGGCCATGACATTCGTCCTGGCCGGGTCGTGATCGACGGCCCAGACGCCGCCCCGCCGTCCGCCCGACGATGGGGGAATGCGAAAGTCCGCGGCCCTCACCCTGGCGATCTTCGCCCCGTTCACGGCCGAGTTCCTGCTCGCCGACCAGTACCTCGCCGGTCCGCCCGAGCTGGGGCAGCAGCTCGGCATGTTCGCCCTCTACGTCGCCTTCTACGGCGCGGCGGCGCTGCTGATCCGCGAAGCCGCCCGGCGCCGGGGCCGCGGCTGGCCCACGATCCTCACGCTCGCCCTCGCGTTCGGCGTCTTCGAAGAAGGCCTGCTGACGCAGACGCTGTTCAACCCGCACTACCTCGGCCTGGACCTGCTGACGCCCGGGCACATCGCCTGGCTCGGCATCGGCGCGCCGTGGACGGTCTACGTGCTGACCCTGCACGTCGTGTGGAGCATCGGCGCGCCGATCGCGGTCGCCGAGGCGCTCTTCGGCCGTGAACCTTGGCTGAAGAAGGTCGGCCTGAGCCTCTGGAGCGTGTCGCTGGTCGTCGGCGCCGTCGCCACCTTCGCCATCACCTACTCCTTCGCGCCCTTCGTCGCACCCGTCGCGCAGCTCGCCGGGGCCGCCGTGGTCGTCGCCGCGCTGGTCGTCGCGGCGTTCCGGTTCCGCTCTCCGGTCTGGACGTCGACGCCGGGGAACCCCTGGGTCGCGCTCGCCCTGGGCGCCGGCGCGAGCAGCGCGTTCCAGATCCTGCGCGGCCTGGACGTCGACCCGTGGCTGCTCGTCGGACTGCTCTTGGCGCTCGAAGCGATCACCGCCGTCGTGGTCCTGCGGCTGCGCCCGCCCGCGTTTCCGCTGGCCGCGGGAGCTGTGGTGACCTATTGCTGGCTGGGCATGAAAACGACCATTCCCTACGGCACGATCGCCATTGTCGAGCAGTCGGTCCTCATTCTCGTAGCCGTGGCACTACTGGTTGTCACCAGTCGATCAAGGCGTCCACTAGCTGGGAATTCGTAGCGGCAATCGATTACTGCCACAATGTCCGCGATATTCACTGAAATGGCCTATCAGGCAAAGGACAAACAGTGGCCTGAAGACTGGACAACGGGCGTATCCTGGCCTTTCCTCGCCGCCAACGCTGCCAGCGAGGCAAATTCGGCGATCACGGAATCAGGGGGCAGCGAGGATGGGCGAGGACCTGCGGACCGGGGAAGATTCCCGCCCCGCCACCGGCCGGCACGCCCTTCGCGGCACCCCAGCCCTCGATCACGTTCCCAGCCAGCGGACACTCGTGCGTCCCTACGTGCTGACGCGCGGCCGCACGCAGTCGCGGCGCCACCTGGCGATCGAAGCCATGGTGTCGACGCGGGCCGGCGCCCACTGGAACGGCGCCCGGCTGACCGGTGAGTTCCGCTCGGTCCGCTCGATCTGCCACCACCCGCGCTCGGTCGCCGAGGTCGCCGCGCGGCTGAGCGTCCCGCTCGGCGTCGCCCGGGTGCTGCTCGACGACATGGCCGACCAGGGCCTGGTGACGATCCACGACACGCGCGTGAACACCGACGGCCGCCCGGCCGTGGCGCTCATGGAGCGCGTGCTGCACGGCCTGCGCCGCCTCTGACCATTACGCTCACCACCGTGAGCGAGGAACCCGAAAAGCCCGGTGGCGAAAGCACGCTGACCGTCCTGCTCGCCGGCGGGGTGAACCTGGCGATCGCGATCATGAAGCTGATCGCGGGCATCATCACCGGCTCGGGCGCGATGCTGTCGGAAGCGGCCCACTCCGTGGCGGACACCTTCACCGAGGTCCTGCTGCTGACGGCGTTGAAGCGCTCCGACCGCCCGGCCGACCGCGTGCACCCCTTCGGGTACGGCAAGGAGCGGTACTTCTGGTCGCTGCTCGCCGCGGTGTCGATCTTCGCGTCGGGTTCGATGTTCGCGCTCTACGAGGGCGTTTCGACGCTGTTCGGGCACGGTGAGGCGCAGAGCACGTCGATCCTCAGCTACATCGTGCTGGCCGTGGCGTTCCTGCTCGAAGGCACGTCGTGGGTGCAGGCGGTG
Source organism: Amycolatopsis sp. NPDC104863 (assembly GCF_055582965.1). NCBI lineage: Bacteria > Bacillati > Actinomycetota > Actinomycetes > Pseudonocardiales > Pseudonocardiaceae > Amycolatopsis > Amycolatopsis sp. NPDC104863. The sequence goes on along the minus strand of NZ_JBVJOW010000004.1, from coordinate 34,096 downwards.
CGCCAGACCGTGCGGGAGTCGAAGGCGGAAAACCGGTCATTCTGGGCGTATCTCCGCCTGATCGACGACCCGACACCGAAGACCGTGCTCTTCGAGGACTCCGCGGCGCTGATCGGCCTCATCGTCGCGTTCGCCGGCATCGGCCTGCACCAGCTCACCGGCTCGGAGGTCTGGGACGGCCTCGCGTCGATCATCATCGGCGTGCTGCTCGCCTTCGTCGCCTACCTGCTCGGGCGGACCAACCGCGGCCTGCTCATCGGCCGCCAGGCCAACCCGGAGATCGTCCGCGGCGTCCGTGACCACCTCTCGTCCGCGCCGGAGATCGAGGCCGTCGTCGACCTGCAGACGATGCTGATGGGCACCGACCAGGTCCTGGTCTGCACGCGCGTCGACTTCGACGACTCGCTCGGCGCCGCCGACGTCGAACGCGCCTGCGTCCGGATCGCGGCCGAGCTGACCCGGAAGTTCAACGACGTCACCGAGGTGTTCATCGAGCCGGTGCCGCGGTCGGATCCCGACCTGCGGGCGACCGTGCTGGCTCGGTACGGCGACATCGCGGAGCGGTGGAACAACCCGGCTTAGGCGCCTCAGTACCCGAAGTCCTGCACCCAGTAGTTGCCCGCCTTGGTGAAGCCGACGCCGATCTTCGTGAGCGAGCAGTTCAGGATGTTCGCGCGGTGGCCCTCGGAGTTCATCCAGGAGTCCATGACCTGCGCCGCGGACGTCTGGCCCTTCGCGATGTTCTCCGCGCCCGGCTTCGGGTTGCCGGCGTTCTTGATGCGCTGGTCGAAGGTGACGCCCTCGGGGTTGGTGTGGGAGAAGAAGTTGCGCGCCGACATGTCGTCGCTGTAGTCCTGCGCGGCCTTCGTCAGGTGTGACTCTTCGGCCAGCGCCTTGCAGCCGGCCTGGGCGCGCTCGTCGTTGACGAGGTTGATCACCTGCTCGGCGACCGAAGAGGCAACCCGCGCGGCGGCCTTGGTGCTCGGCGGCGGCGCGGCTTCGGAGGTCGTCGGCGGGGGCGCGGAGGTCTCGGTCGGGGTCGGCGTCGGCGTCGCGCTGGACGACGGCGCCGGCGTTTCGGCCGAAGGCTGCTTCGTCGTGGAGGCCTGGCCACCGGCGAGGTCGGTGCCGCTGCCGCCACCGGAGGCGCCGGGCGCGTCGGGGAGCACCAGGGCCGCGGCGCCGAGCTCAGCGGTGTTTCCTTCGGCGGTGGCCATCCAGGTGCCTGTCGCGGCGGAGAAAACGCCGAGCAGCACACTGAGTGACACCATCACCACGCGAGCACGTTCACCAATGGGGGACACGGCGCGAGAACGTATCACGGAACGATTACAGCGAGAACCCTACGAACGCACTGGTCACATTCTTCGGCCCGCCGTTCGCCGACGGACACGGAACCCGCGGCAATCGGACGCTCCAGCGTTACTCCGTTCAGCCGCTCCGGACTTTGAAGGTCGCCTCGCCGGAGGCGCTCACGGGGCGCCCGGTCGGATCTTGCCCGGTGACGGTCGCCCTGCTCGTGAAGCCTTCCTGACCGGCGATCATCGTGCAGGTGTAGGCGATTTCCCCGTCCGCGGCCAGCTCGGGCGTGGCGCGCCCACAGGAGGGCGTGTGGTCGTCCACGACGGACACGGCGGTGAGCGGCACGTCGCCGGTGTTCTTGACCAGAACGCTGAAGGTGACGGTTTCGCCCGGGCGGACTTCGAAGGGAGTCGCGTCCTTCATGACCGCGATCTCGGGGTGGACAACGTCGATTTTGGTGACGACGGTCGATTGCACTGAGCGACCGGTCGGATCCATTCCGGTCACTTCGGCGGCGGTCGAGAAATCGTCGTCCGGCGCTTTGCGGGTGCAGGTGTAGGTCTGCGCTTGGCGGGTTTCGAGTTTGTCGAAGCTCTTCGCGCAGGCGGGCTCGTCGGTGACCTGGACGGCGGTCAAGGGGACGTCGCCGCTGTTCGTGACGGTGATGGTGAAGGTGACTTCGTCGCCTACGCGGACTGTGGCGGGCTTCGCGTCCTTCGTTATTTCTACATTCGGGTGGATGACGTCGATTTTCGCGTCACCTTTCGCGGTGACCGGTGGTCCGATCGGCGCTTCCGCTGTTGCTTCGGCGGTGCTGGTGACGTCGTCCTTCGGGGCTGTGGTCTTGCAGTCGTACTTCTGGGATTCCCGGACTTCGAGTTTGTCGAAGGTCTTGGCGCAGGCGGGCTCGTCGGCGATTTTGACGGCGGTCAGGGGGACGTCACCGGTGTTGGTGACAGTGATCGTGAAGGTGACTTCGTCGCCTTCACGGACTGTGCCGGGCTTCGCGTCCTTGGTGATCCCGAGGCTCGGGTGCTGGACGGTGAAGGCGGCGTCGTCGGTCGCGCTGACCTGGCGTTTTGTCGGATCGGTGCCGGTTGCGGTGGCCGAGCTCACGAAATTGTCGGTGCCCGCGTTTACCGTGCAGGAGTGGCGCTGGAGGGCGCCGGGAGGGAGGGTGCCGATGGTCAGAGCGCACGCCGGAGTGCGGCTGTCCACAAGGGACACATCGGTCAGTGGGACGTCCCCGGTGTTGGTGACGACGAGGCTGAAGGTGACGGTGTCACCCACCCGAACCTGAGCGGGCGCGGCGTCGTCCGTGACGGCGATTGCCGGGTGGATGACGTCCACGGGTACCTGTGCAGCGTTGGTCACCGTCCGGTTCGTGGCATCAGTGCCGGTGACCCGCGCGGCGGCGACGAAGTCGGCTCCGCCGGCGGTCTGGGTGCAGGTGTAGGTCTGCTTTGCTTGCGGTTCGAAGGTGCCGAGAGCTTTGGCGCATGCCGGTGCGCCTTGGTCGGCAACGGAGACGTCGCGGAGCGGGCTGTCGCCGGTGTTGGTGACGGTGATCGTCGAGGTGACGGTGTCGCCCTCGCGCACCATCGCGGGGTTAACCGTCCTGCCGATCGTGATGGCGGGATGGATGACGTCGATGCCGGCAGTCCCAGTGGCGGCTACCACGGGTCCGACGGGCGGAGTGGCGGTGACTTGCACGGCGGCGGTCACGTCGTCGGCGGGAGCGGTGAAGCTGCAGGCGAAGTCCTTGGTGGCGCCGGGCTCGAGGGAGCCGTCGAGGAGCTGGGCGCAGCCGGTGGCCCGTGCCTGCGGACCGGTGGCTCGTGGGTTTGAGCCTCCTGCGCCTGGGGTCAGGACGCTGAGGGCCGGTGCGGAAAGTGCCGACCCGTTGGTGGCTGGCGTGCTCGCGGCCTGCCCACCGGTGGCCGGAGTGCCCGAGGTTCCCGCACCGGGAACCTCCCCGCCATCGGCAGGCCCGCGCACCGCCGACCCAACAGCGGCTGGCCTGCCCGCGGCCCGCCCGCCGGTTCCAGGAGTGCCCGCACCGGGAGCAACCGTGCCGTCGGCCGGCGCGCCCACCGCCGACCCGTCGGCGACCGGCCCATCAGCGACCCGCGCAGCCTGCCCACCGCCGGCCCGCGACCCCGCCACCGGAGCCACGTCCGCGACCCGCAGCCCCGCCAACGGCACATCACCGGCATTGCGCACCGCAATCCGCAGCGGCACCACGTCGCCCTCGCGGAACGGGCCGCCCGTCACCGTGGCCGTGATCGCCACCGCCGGGTGCTGCACCACGAACGCAGCCTCCGCGGTCGCCGTCACCGGCCGGTCGGTCGGATCCGTCCCGGTCACCGCCGGACGGTTCGTCAGCCCGGCCGCGCCCGCGACAGTCGTGCACGTGTACGCCTGCGTCGCCTGCGGCGCCAACGCACCCAGCGGCTTCGCGCACCCAGCGACGCCATCCGCGACCGCCACCCCGGTCAGCGGCACGTCGCCCGTGTTGGTCGCGGTGATCGTCCAGGTCACCGTGTCGCCTTCGCGGACCTGCGCGGGCGAAGCCTGCGCGGCGAGCGCCACCCCCGGGTGGATCACGTCGACCACGGCGTCGTCGGTCACCTTCACCGTCCGGCCGAGCTGGTCCTGGCCCGAGGCCACCGCGGTGTTGGTGAAGTCGTCGGCCGGGGCGGGCATGGTGCAGGTGTACGTCTGCCTGCCCCGCGGCGGCAGCGCGCCGAGCGTCTTGGCGCACGCCGGCGTGTGGTCGTCCGTGACCGCGACCTCCGTCAGCGGCGCGTCACCGGCGTTGGCGACCGTGATCGTGAACGTGATCAGGTCGCCGGCGCGCACGACGCCGGGCGTGGCGTCCTTCGTGAGCGTCAGCGCCGGGGTGATCACCGTGACGGTCGCCGACGCGCTCGCGCTCACGGGCCGGCCGGCCAGGTCGGTGCCGGTCGCGGTCACGCGGGACGTCGTTGTCGACGACGGGTTCGCCGTGCACGTGTACGTATGCGTCGCGCCCGCGGCCAGGCCGTCGAACGTGCGCGAGCACGACGTTGTCGTGTCGTCGGTGACCTTGACCGGCGCGAGCGGGCTGTCGCCGGTGTTCTTCACCGCGACGGTGAACGTGACGGCGTCACCCGCGTGGACCACCGGCGGCGCCGCGGTCTTGGTGACCTCGACCGCGGGGGCGATCGTCGGCGCCGGCGCGTCCGCGGTCGCGCTCACCTGCTTGCCGAGCTCGTCGGTGCCCGCGACACCGGCGGTGTTGACGCCATCGGCGATCGGGGCGCGCGCCGTACACGTCAGCCTGCGGCTTTCGCCGGGCGCAAGCGATCCGGCCAACGGCTGCGCGCACGACGGCGTCTTCGTGTCGGTCACCTGGAGGCCGCCGAGACCGGTGTCGCCGGTGTTCGTGGCCTTGATCGTGAACGTCGCGGTGTCGCCCGCGCGGTAGGCGGGCTTGTCGGCCGTCTTCGTGAGGCCGAGCGCCGGGTGGATGACGTCGACGTGCGCCGACGCGACGCCGTCGAGCGGCTCGCCGGGTCCGCTCGTGCCGGTGACCTTCGCGGTGTTCGTGAAGTCGTCGGCGGGCGCGGGGCCGGTGCAGGTGTAGTCGACCGTCTGGCCCGGGGCGAGCGTCCCGAGCGGCTTCGCGCACCCCGGGACGGCGTCGTCGGCCACCCGCACGTCGGACGCCGGGACGCCCGCGGGGTTCGCCACGGTGACGGCGAAGGTCACCGGGTCGCCGGCGTGCGCCTTCGGCTGCTTCGTGTGCAACGCGATCTGGAGCTCGGGCACCGGCACAGAGAACGCGAGGTTCTGCGCGAGATACGTGTCACCACTGGTCACGAAGCCGAGCTTCGCGCTCGTCGCGCCGGCGGGGATGGTGTCGACGTTGAACGCCTTCGCGTCCACGCTGAAGTTGTTCTTCACGCCCGGCGCCGCGGCGTTGTCGGCGTTCGAGACGAAGAAGTTCGACGTCCCGCCGGTCGCCGGCTCGGCGGCCGGGACACCGTCGACGAGGAACTGGTCGCCGGAGCCGCCCCAGTCGCCGTCGTACGCGGTGACGCCGATGTGCGCGTCGGCGGCCGCGGCGCGGAAGCCGGTGACCGTCGTTTCGGTGGGGACGTCGGTGGGCTGGACGTGCCCGTCGTAGACGACCACCTTGCGCTTGTTGGGCGCGAAGTCGGCGTTGCGCTCCGGGTAGGCGTAGACGAGCGCGAGCGACCAGCCGCCCGCGCAGTCGAAACCCTTGGGGGCCCAGACATTGCCGACCGTCACGGCGAGCGCCGCCCCGGTCGGCGCGGCGGCGAACTGGCCGGTCACGTCGGCGTGCGCCGAGTAGTACTGCCCCGGCTCTTCGGCGAACCCCGTCGGCGCGACGTCGACGGGGTTCGCGCTGCCGACCGAAAGCCGGACGTTCTGCGTGGCGGGTGTCCCCGGCGGCAGCACCGCGGGCGCGCCCTCGCGCGAGCCGCACGTCTTCCCGGTGGTGTTGCCCGCCCAGTTCAGCCGGGCGAAAACGATCTTGGCACCGGGCGGGATGCGCACCGACGCGCTGGCCGAGTCGAACGTCGCCGCGTCCGTGTCGACGTCCGCCCACTGCATGAAGAAGTCGTCGTTGGCCAGGGTGTCCTTGCGGTCCGCGGTGTTCGCGCACGCGGCCGGCGTGGCCACCGCGGCGCCCGCCGGCGCGCCGTCGGCCGCGACGGGGCAGCGCAGGACGCCGTTGCCCGCGTACAGGAAGTCTCCGTAGACGACGCCGTCGTAGCCCACCTTGAACGGCGGATCGACGGCCGCTCCCGCCGACGGCACGAGGGCCGAGGCCAAGAAGACCAGTGCCAGCACGAGAACCAGGCGAAGCGGTCTTGCGGGCAACAGCACTCCTTGCCACCTCCGGGGCCGAGACGACCTTCCGGAGCCTGGCACGAGAGCGGGCCGGGCGCCTCTACCTTCACCCGTCCGTGGAGCCGGTCAGCCTCGCCGTCGACTCGTGGGTGATGGCCGTGGCCGTCTCGACGAACCCGATCACCGTGCGGAGCTCGTCGTCGCTGTAGCGGTCGCAGAGCTCGTACATGCGCTTGACGAGGTGGTCCCACAGGTGGATGCCGCTCGCGATGGCCTGTTCGTCCAGCGCGATCAGGACCCGGCGGCGGTCGTCCGGGTGCGGACGGCGGTTGACGATGCCCTTGCGCTCCAGCCGGTCGATCATCGCCGTCACCGACGCCGGCGCCAGGCCGGACAGCCGCGTCAGCTCCTTCGGCGTCTGCGGCCCGAACCGCGCGAGGTAGTCCAGCACCTTGCTGTCGACCGCCGACAGGCCCCGCGTCTCGGAGATCGCGGTGTGGAACATGACCGTCTCCGTCGACAGCTCACGGGACCTGAGCAGGACTTCTTCGACCAGGTGCGCTCGCTCACTTGACACAGCGCCCAGCCTAGCCCACTCTTTAGTTCGACAGAACGAATTAGTTTCTAAGAGTTTCGATGGGATGAACGAGATGACCAAGGCGCTGATCATCGGGGGCGGCATCGCGGGCACGATCACGGCCATCGCGCTGCACGAAGCCGGGCACGAGCCGGTGCTGTTCGAGGCGTACGACCGCGGGGCCGAGGGGGTCGGCGCGTTCCTCACGCTGGCGGTCAACGGCCTGGACGCGCTGCTGCCGCTCGGCCTGAAGGACGTCGTCAAGAGCACCGGCTTCGACTCACCACGCATGTCGATCGGCCTCGGCAACGGCACCCGGCTGGCCGAGTTCCCGCTCGGCGGCGCACTGCCGGACGGCACCGTGAGCCAGACCGTGCTGCGCTCCGACCTCTACGTCGCCCTCCGCGACGAGGCCGCGCGACGCGGGATCCACGCCGAGTACGGCAAACGCCTGATCGGCGCGAGCCAGACGTCTTCGCAGGTCAGAGCCGACTTCTCGGACGGCTCACACGCCGACGGCGACCTGCTGATCGGTGCCGACGGCCTCCGTTCGCGGGTCCGCACGATCATCGACCCGGACGCGCCGTCGCCGCGGTACGTGCCGCTGCTCAACACCGGCGGCTTCGCCGAAGGCCTGTCCCTGCCGGACGAGCCGGGCGTGCTGAACATGGTCTTCGGCAAGCGTGTGTTCTTCTGCCACGTCGTCAGCCCGATGGACGGCCGCGTCTGGTGGTTCGCGAACCCGGCCCGCAAGACCGAACCGACGGCGTCCGAACTGGCCATGCTCGCCGGCGAGAAGCTGCGCGCGGAGCTGCTGCACCTGGTGGCGCGCGACCGGACGCCGGCGGCGGAGATCATCCGCGCGACCCGCGAGGTCTACCCGGCGTGGCCGACGTTCGACTTCCCGACGGTCCCGGTCTGGCACCGCGGCCGCATGGTGATCATCGGCGACGCGGCGCATGCGACGTCACCGGCGGCCGGCCAGGGTGCGTCGATGGCCATCGAAGACGCCGTCACGCTGGGCAAATGCCTGCGGGACGTGCCGGACATCGAGCGCGCGCTGAGCACGTACGAGGGTCTGCGGCGCGAGCGCGTCGAGGCCGTTGTCGCGGCGGGGAAGCGCAACGGCGACGACAAGGTAATCGGCCCGGTCGGGCGCGTCGTCCGCGACTTCTTCATCAAGCGGGCGTTCTCGAAGCCGTTCGACGAGGACCCGAACGCCTTCATGTGGCAGCACCGGATCGACTGGGACGAGAAGATCGCGGCCTAGCGCCAGGTGTCGACGCGGTGGAAGTTCTTGTACGCCCGGCTCGGGGTCGGGCCGCGCTGCCCCTGGTAGCGGGACCCGGCCTCACTCGAGCCGTACGGGAACTCGGCCGCGCTCGACAGGCGGAAGATGCACAGCTGGCCGATCTTCATGCCCGGCCAGAGCGTGATCGGCAGGTTCGCGACGTTCGACAGTTCCAGGGTGATGTGCCCGGAGAAGCCGGGGTCGATGAACCCGGCGGTCGAGTGCGTGAGCAGCCCGAGGCGCCCGAGCGAGGACTTGCCTTCGAGGCGGCCGGCGAGGTCGTCGGCCAGGGTGACGAGCTCGAACGTCGAGCCGAGGACGAACTCACCCGGGTGCAGCACGAAGGGCTCGTCGCCCTCCTTCTCGACCAGTGACGTCAGGTCGTCCTGCTGCAGCTGCGGGTCGATGTGGGTGTACTTGCTGTTGTTGAAGACGCGGAAGTACCGGTCAAGCCGGACGTCGACACTGGACGGCTGGACCATGCCGGCGTCGAAGGGGTCGATGCCGAGCCGGCCGGCTTCGAGCTCTTTGCGGAGGTCACGGTCACTGAGCAGCACGCCGCGAAGCCTATCCGGTGGGTTCAGGCGGCCCGCATGTGCTGCGCGTAGGTGGTGTCGGGCGCGAAGAGCTTCTCGAGCCGCTTCACGTACCCGCGGCGCCCGGCCTCACCGATCCGTTCCTGCAGCGCGGTGGCCCCGGGAATGAACCGCCGCACGGTCTCGGCGGCGAAGTTCACCCCGGCGACGGCGACGATCGCGGCCTGCGCGACGGGATCGTTCGGCAGCCCGAGGAAGTCCGCGTTGGTCTTCCCGAGCACCAGCCGGCTGATCGACGAGTGCACGGCGACGGAAACGTGGGAAAGCACCTTCCCGACGGCGCCGCGCCCTTCGCCGACGGCGGCGTTGGCCTCGATCAGCGCCTTGGCGAGCCGCTTCGAGTCGTCGTCCGGGATGAACTCGGTGGCGGCGAGCAGCCAGAGCAGCCGCCAAGCGTCCTCTTCGGAGGTGGGCAGCAGCTCGTCGTCGACGCCCATGAGCCAGCCGATGTAGCGCCAGAGGTGCAGGATGTCGCCGCGTTCGCGCGCGGAGTAGCGGAGGCCGAGCAGCTGCGTGCCGAAGACGTAGACGAGCGAGAAGAGCAGAAGCGTGCCGGCGGTCTGCACCTGGTTGACGGGCTTGTCCCAGGAGGCGTAGTCCCAGTCGTCCCGCCGGTTCATGGCGGCGCGCACGTGGGCGTGCACAAGCCGGATCCGCAGCGCGGAGGCGTACCCCTGCGCGCCGTGCTTGAGGGCGCCGGGGGTGGTGACGTCGATCCACCAGGCAGCGGTCTCGACGAGGCGGCGCGTGGCCTTGTACTCGATCTCACCGGTCCCGACCAGGGATTTTGTCGCGCGCGAGGCGAGGTAGCCGCCCATGAGCGACATGTCCCCGAGCGGAAAGAGCCCGAGCAACCCGGCCCGGGTGATCGCTTTGGCGCCCCGCTCGATCCGCTCGTCGTCGACCCAGTAGGGCTTGGCGTTGACCTCGTCGAAGAAGGCCTTGAGCGGCCCTTCCGCGGGAGCGCCACCCTTCAGCGCGTCTTCGAAAAGTGTCCGCCCCTGCCCTTTGGGCTGCTGCGCCATCCAGGCGACAACGTCGTCGGCGAGCCGGTCCTCGACCTGGGCGAACTCCCGGAGCCGGGCGACCTGCCGCTCGTCACCCCGGATGTCCCCGTCGATGAACAGCCGCTGGGCCAGCCGGAACCCGCCTTGCCGGAACAGCTCGGGCTCGTCCATGGCACTCACCTCCGAGGTCGACAACAAGTGTTGTCACTTGACGCGCCGACGTCAAGGAGGGAGGGTCCTGGACAAGGGGATCACGCCGCCGTGTATGCTTGCGGCGCACTGCGGATGTAGTTCAATGGTAGAACATCAGCTTCCCAAGCTGAATACGCGGGTTCGATTCCCGTCATCCGCTCTCATAGAAAAGCCCAGGTCACACGGTGTCTACTGTGGACCTGGGCTTTTCTTTGCGCTCGACCGCGGTCGTTTCGCTGCCATAGTGGACTTCATGGCGGAGCGGGCCGGCGTCGGCGAAGTCGTTCGGCGGTTCCCGATCGGCGACGACGTTTCCGGGCGCGTTCGCAGCGTCCGGCCCTTCGGGCTGTTCGTCGACATCGGCCCTGGAGTGCTGGGCTTCGTCGACAGCGAACACCTGCGCGAGGCCGAGAACCGGCCGCCGGTCGGGAGTGTCTCCCGGTTCGAGGTCATCGGTCAGCTCCACCTGCGTCTCCAGGACCGTTACCAGGTGCGGCTCTGGCCTCTCGAGGAGCGGTGGCTCAACCCACGGGCCACCCGCGCTTTCGATGACGAACGGTGGGCCGGAATCCGGGCCCGGTACCCGGTCGGCACCACCGTGACCGCGACGGCGAGCCCGTCGCGCGGGAACAACCCGTGGCGCTTCGTGCGGTTCGACGACGTCTGGGCCGTCGTGGCCTGGACCGGCGCGCCACCCGACGCCGGAACGACCGGCCGGTACACCGTGACCCGGCTACTGGACGGCGCTCGCCGGATCCTCGTCGAGTCCCTTGTGGACGTCTAAAGTGGACCCAATCGGCGACGCAGGTGGTCCGCGTGGGCCTCCGGCAACCCGGTTTCCACCGCACGTGCCAACGCGTCGACAGCCTCAGCGGAACCCAAGCGGTGCAACAACTCCGCCCGCGACGCGTGCCACCACGGGTAGTCCTCCAGCCCCGGCAAGGCATCCACCAAAGCCAACCCCACCGCGGGCCCATCCCTCTCCGCCACCGCCGCCGCGCGGTTCAGGCGGACCACCGAGGTGTCCTGGATCGACAACAACACGTCGTACCAGGAGATCACCGCGTCCCAGTTCGTCTCCGGGTACGAGGGGGCCAAGTCGTGGCACGCCGCGATCGCCGCCTGGACCACGTACGGGTTCGGGATCGACGGCGTCCTCCGCAGGCCGACGCCCACCAGCGCCACACCTTCCTTGATCAGCTCGAAGTCCCACGCCGAACGGTCCTGGTCGGCCAGCAGCACCGGCGCCCCCGACGAGAACCGGGCCGCGCGGCGGGCGTCCTGCAGCAGCACCAGCGCCAGCAACCCCAGCGCCGTCGGCTCGTCCGGCATCAGCGACGCCAGCAGCCGGGCCAGGCGGACTGCCTCCGCCAGCAGGGAAACGCGGCCCGTGTAACCCTCGTTGAAGATCAGGTACACCGTCGACGCGACGCCGGCCAGCCGCGCGGGTAGTTCCTCCGCCGAGGGCACGCGGTACGGGATCCGGGCCTGCGCGATCTTCTGCTTCGCGCGCGTCAGGCGCTTCGCCATCGTCGCTTCCGGGACCAGCAGGGCCCGGGCCACTTCCGCCGTCGACAGGCCGCCCAACGTCCGGAGCGCCAACGCCACCTGGGCGTCCAGCGACAACGCCGGGTGACAGCACGTGAAGACGAGCCGCAACAAGTCGTCGCGGACCGAGACCGGGTCCGGGCGCGGGTCGAACGCCGGCATCGCGTCCGCCTCCTTCCCGAGGCGCTTCGCCTCGCGGCGGACGACGTCGAGCGCGCGGCGGCGGGCCGCGACCAGCAGCCAGCCGCGCGGGTTGCCGGGGACGCCGTCGCGCGGCCACGTCTCCAACGCGCGCACGACGGCGTCCTGGACCGCGTCTTCGGCCAGGTCGACGCTGCCGGTGACGCGGACCAGCGTGGCCAGTACCCGGGTGCCCTCGTCCCGGACCAGCCGCGCGACCGCGTCCCCGGCGTGTGTCACCGGCCGAAGTCGACGACCGGCCGGACCTCGATGGCGCCGTCCCAGGCGCCCGGGATCTGCGACGCGACCTTGACGGCTTCGTCGAGGTCGGCGCATTCCAGCAGGTAGAAGCCGGTCAGGGCTTCCTTCGTCTCCGCGTACGGGCCGTCGCTGGTGACGACGTCGCCGCCCTTGCCGCCGGTGACGCGGACCGTCGTCGCGGTCGCCGTCGGGTAGAGGGCCGCGCCGCCGCGGATCACGGCCTGCGCGGCCGAGCCGAACTCGTCGTAGTCCTTCATCATGTCCACGGCCTCGGGCTTGGTCGGGTCGATGTCGGAGGCGTAGATGATCGCGGCGTACTTGGGCATTGCTGCTCCTCACGGGTCCTGACCGGCGCCGATCGCCGGCTTTTACTGTAAGGACGAACGGGCGGTGTCGCGCCAGGACACTTGTCGCGGGGAAAGTTTGCCGGGCAGGGTGGGACGCATGGGAGAGCCCGCGCTGTTCGGTCCGGACTTCGATCGTGACCCGTCACCCGCGTACGCGTGGCTGCGCGAACGGCCACCGCATCGGCTCGACTTCCCGACCGGCACGTGGGCCTGGCTGGTCACACGGTACGAGGACGCTGTGCTGGCGCTCAACCACCCCGCCCTGTTCAAGAGCCCGTTCGCCGGCAACGAGGCGTGGCAGCGCTCGGGTATGGGCCTGCCGCTCGACCACCGGCCGTCGCTCGCTTCCAACATGATCAACACCGATCCGCCGGACCACCTCCGGTTGCGCCGCGCCTGCGCCGGCGCGTTCGGCCCGCGCCGGATGGAGAGCCTGCGCGAGCGCGCCCAGCAGGTGACCGACGAGCTGGTCGGCGCCATCGAGGAACGCGGGCGCGGCGACCTCGTCACCGACCTCGCCTACCCGCTGCCGATCGCGATCATCTGCGACCTGCTCGGCGTGCCCGAGCGCTACCGCGAGGACGTCCACGAGTGGTCGCTGGTCATCGACTCGGCCGACGACACCGACGGCTCCAAGGTCTGCGAAGCCACCGACGTGCTGGAACGGCTGGTCACCGAGGTCGTCGACGCCAAGCGCGCTACCCCCGGCACCGACCTGATCAGCGACCTCGTCGCCCAGGAAACCGCGGGCTCGCTCACCTCCGACGAGGTGACGTCGACGGCCTTCCTCATCCTCATCGGCGGCCACGAAACGACCGTCGGGCTCATCTCGACCGGCGCCCTCGCGCTGCTGACCCACCCGGACGAGGCCGCGAAAGCGCGCCGGGACCCCGGCCACCTCGCCGCCGTCATCGAGGAGACGCTCCGGCTGCACGCGCCGCTGCAGAACGCGACCTGGCGGTTTCCCACCGAGGACGTCGAAATCGGCGGGCAGACGATGCGGCCCGGCGATCCGATCCTCGTCTCGGTCCTGGCGGCCAACCGCGATCCCGCGGCGTTCGAAGACCCCGACGCCTTCCGGCCGGGACGACGTCAGGCCGATCGGCGCCACCTCGCGTTCGGCGCCGGTCCGCACCTGTGCATCGGCGCGGCCTTGGCCCGGCTGCAGGCCGACATCGCCTTCGAAACCGTGCTCCGCCGGCTGCCGACAGCCCGGCTCGCCGTGCCCGAACCCGACCTCACCTGGTGGCCGAGCCCGATCACGCGCGGGCTCTTCCACCTGCCGATCGAGCTCTAACCCTCGACGAGCTCCCACTCGGAGTCCGGCGTCTCGCGGTCGTACACCTGGCCCGGCGCGGCCTTCAGCACGGTCCGGACGTCCGGGTACAGGTTCGCGACGTGCTCCAGCTCCAGACCCTCGACCTCGAAGTCCTCCGCCTCCGGGACCTCGAAGCCGACGAACAGCCACGTGCCGTCCTGCTCGCGGACGACCTGGCGGACCGCGCGGGGCGGGGCGCCCGAGCCGGTCGGGATCTCCGTCAGGCCGGTGCTGATCTGGGCTTCGTCGTCCGGGGAGCCCTCGAACTTCCAGGCCGCGCGGCGCTGCGAGAGCAGCCGGATGTCCTCGTCCTCGTCGTCGGAACCCGTCACCGAGGAGAGCAGCCACGTGCGGCGCTCGGGGTCCCAGTCGGCGGCCATGCCCGTCGGCAGCTCGGCCAGCGCCGCCAGTTGCGGGAGCAGCTCGAACGCCTCGCGCACCGACATCTTGCCGAAGCTTTCGCGGTTGACGAGCACGTCGTCGGACAGCTCGGTGCCGTCGCTGATGAACCAGTCGTCCTCGTCGTCGAGCACGACGAAGCCCAGCGCGGCCGGATCGTTGACCAGGGCCAGGGCGATGATCACCGGCGCTTCCGGGTCCTGGCGCAGCGGCCATTCGGTCGACATGCGCCATATCCCACCATCGGCGCGGTGCGCGCCGGGAGCCGGGGTCACCCGATCGATTAATTCATCGCTTGTTGATATCGTGGGTCCATGGTGCTGCCCAAGGGACTCGCCCGCTTCAACCGCGTGGTGACCAACCGGATCAACAAGTACGTCGTGAACTGGGCGCCGGGCTTCGGCCTGCTGGTCCACAAAGGACGCAAGTCCGGCAAGGAGTACCGCACGCCGTTGAACGTCTTCCGCACGGACGACGGCTTTGTCGTCGCGCTCACCTACGGACCTGACACCGACTGGGTGAAGAACGTGCTGGCCGCGGAGAGTTGCACCATCGTCACCCAGCGGAAAAATTACCGCGTGCACTCACCGCGGCTCGTGCATGATGAGTCGCGGCAGGCCATGCCGACCCCGGTCCGGCAGTTCCTCGGCCTGCTCAACGTCGACGACTTCCTGCTGCTGAAGCGGGACTAGGGGGAGAAGTGCTCGAGGGGGAGCTCGTCCGGCTGCGCGCGCTGGAGCCGGAAGACGCCGACAAGATCCACTTGTGGGGGAACGACCCCGAGGTCGGCCGGTGGATGAACAACGGCTACCCGCGGTCGCTCGCGCAGTACCGCAAGCGCGCCGAGGAACGCCCGGTCAACTCCTACGAGCTGGTCGTCCTGGGCATCGAAACGGTTGCCGACGGCATGCTCATCGGCATCGTCGACCTCCGCGACGCCGAGCCCGAGGTCGGCAACGCCGAGCTGGACATCTACATCGGCGACGGCGACCACCGGGGCGGCGGCGGGTACGGCACCGAGGCGCTGCGCCTGATGTGCCGCTACGGCTTCAACACGATGCGGCTGCACATGATCACGCTCTGGGTCGTCGCCGAAAACGAGCGCGCCCGGCACGTCTACCGCAAGGTCGGGTTCTCCGAAGACGGCCGTCACCGCGAAGCGTTCGTCGCCGACGACGGCACGCGCCACGACATGATCCTGATGAGCATGCTCAAGGGCGAGCTCACGTGAGAAGCCGGCGAGGCGCCTTCAGCCGCCACGCCTCTTCGAGCAGCTCGCGCAGCTGATCGACGTCCACCCGATCGAGGTCGACGATGATCGAGCCGTACCCGTCGTAGTGCGGGGTCGTGAAGAAGGCCGCGTCGCCGGAATCCAGCAACGCGGCCTTCTCGTCTTGCCCGCACATCACGACCAGGCCGCCCTCGGCCTCGGTGCGCAGCCGCGCGAACCCCTTGCCCGCCACCTTCAGGGCGGGCGTGCGGTACCAGGTCGACGCCTCGACCTCGGGCAGTTCCGAGGCCAGGCGCACGACGTCTTCCCAAGTCGTCATGGCTCCATTGTCACCACGGCGTCTTGGAAAAACCGGATCACGGCAACTGCGTGATCCGGTCGGCCGCGGGCGGGGCCAGGTTCGGGTGGGCGCCCAGGTACGCGGTCAGCGCGTCCAGGTCCACCGGTCCGCCGGCCAGGTTGGTGCCCTTGGTGAACTCGGTGAAGCCGTCCCCGCCGGCGGCGAGGAAGTTGTTCACCGACACGCGGAACGTCGCCGCCGGGTCGACCGGCGTGCCGTTCACCGTGATGTTCGAGACCCGCGAACCCTGCGCCGCGGACGCCGAGTAGCTGTAGTGCAGCGAGCTCGAGATCTGCAGGAACTTCGGGTTCACGCCCGGCGCCCACTGCTGCTCCAGCACGTTCTTGAGGTTCGCGCCGGTCAGCGTGATCGTCTGCATGATGTTCGAGAACGGCTGGACGGTGAACGCTTCGCCGTAGGTCACCACGCCGTCGCCTTCGCCCGCCGGGGACGACGCGTACGTCAGGTCGGCGCGGATGCCGCCCGGGTTGGTCATCGCGATGACGGCGTTGTTCGACGTCGTGCCCGCGAGCTGCGCGTCGGCGATGACGTCGCCGAGCGTCGACTCACCGGCCGCGTTCCCCGCCGCCTTCAGGTCCTGGGTGATCGTGCCGACCTGCTTGTTCGCGATCGGGCCCGACTTCGCCGTCGCGTCGGCGACCAGCGCCGCCACGGCCGGGTCCGGGGTGACCGTGCGCGTGACGATCTCGTTGTGGGCCTGCGTCGCCGACCGGATGACGTCGCGCGTCTTCAGGTTGATCTTCAGGTCCACGACGGACAGCAGGCGGCCGAACGACGCGCCCTGGATGACCGGGCGCGGCTGGCCGGCCGGGTCGTTGATCACGCAGTTGTACTGCTGGTGGCTGTGGCCGGTGAAGATCGCGTCGACCTTCGGGGTCACGGCCTTCGCGATCGCGGTGGCCGGGCCCGGCAGGACCCGGCAGTCGTTCGGGCCCTCGAGCTCGGTGCTGTCGCCCTGGTGCATGAGCACGACCTGGGCCTTGACGCCGAAGAAGTCGAGCAGGTTCGCGGTGCGGTTGATCGCCTCGACCTCGTCGCCGAACTTCAGGCCCTTGATCGCCTCCGGCGTGACGACCGACGGCAGGTCCTTCAGCGTCGCGCCGATGACCCCGATCGGCACGCCACCTTCGAACTTGACGGTGAACGGCAACAGCGCGGGCAGCCCGTTGGTGAAGTACACATTGGACCCGAGGAACGGGAAGTTCGCACCCTTGAACGTCTTGTCGAACTGGCAACCGTCCGTCGGGTGGCAGCCGCCGAACTGCATGCGCTGCAGTTCCTTGTAGCCCTCGTCGAACTCGTGGTTCCCGACGACGGACGAGCTGACGCCCAGCATGTTCAGGAAGTCGATGGTCGGCTCGTCGTGGAACAGCGCCGAGGTCAGCGGCGACGCGCCGATGTTGTCGCCGGCGGACACGACGAACGAGTTGCGCACCTGCGCCCGCAGCTGCTTCACGTGCGTGGCCAGGTAAGCGGCACCACCGGCGTCCACAGTGGTCCCGTCGGACTGCGTGACGCGGCCGCTGGAGCCGGTCGGGGGCGCCAGGTTGCCGTGCAGGTCGTTGAACCCGATGATCCGGACGTCGGTGGTGGGGTCCGGGCGCTGACCCGCGGACGCGGGCGCGGTGGTGACCGCGGTCGTCGCCAGCGCGGCCGCGGCGAGCACCACGAGCCGGGTGGAAAGCCTCATGCGTGTTTCCTCCGATTCGCGCCCAAGGTCCCCAAACGGGCGCACGGCGGAGGATTCTGCCTCGCGAAGCAGTCAGCTACCAGGGTCAAAAGACGGACGTAAAGCGAATGTCACCTACTGGCTGCCTTCGAGCAGCACCCGCGAGACCAGCGCCGGATCGTCGTTCATCGGCACGTGCCCGCAGCCGGGAAGCAGCCGGAACGTCCCGTTCGGAGCGACGTTCCGCAGGTCGGCGACGCGCGGCCGGGCGAGGATCCGGTCGTGCTCGGCCCAGGCGATCGTCACCGGGACGCCGGTGACCGGACCGGTGAAGCGGAAGTCCCCGCGGGACTGCGCGGCGGTCGGCTCGAACCCCGGCGCGGTCGCGAGCGCGTGGGCGTCCTCGACCACGGCGTCCGGCGTCAGCAGTGCCGGCTTCCCGACGATCATGCCGGTCAGCGCCTTGCGCCCGGCCGCCGTCGCGGCAATGCGGCGCACGACGTGCGGCGGTGTGCGCTGGGCGAGCGCGCGGTGGGCCTTGAGCGTGGCGATCGCGTACATCTTCTGCGTCCGGTTCCACAGCCCGGCCGGCGACAACGCCGTGACGCTGCGGACGAGCCCGGCCTGGCCGAGTGCCAGCGACAGGAGGCCGCCGAGCGAGTTCCCCGCGACGTGCGGGCGGTCCAGGCCCAGCTCGGTGAAGAGCTCCTTGAACATCACCAGCGCGGGCTCGACGCCGTACCCGCCGGCCGGCTCGGGTGACTCGCCGAAGCCGGGCAGGTCGACGGTGATGACGTCACGATGCGGCGTGAGCAGCGGAACCACCGGCGCCCAGGCCTGCCGGCGATGGCCGATGCCGTGGATCAGCACCAGCGGCTCGCCCCGGCCCGCGCGGTCGTAGACAACGTCGTCCATTACCCGAGAGTAAGTCGGGCGTGGGCGAAAATCTACTACCGCCGGTAACAGTTACTCTGCGTCCGGGTGAACCCGCGTCCCGGTGTCGGCCGACCGCTGGACGGCGTCCAGCACCCGGTGCACGCGCACGGCGTGCGCGAAGTCCGGCAGGTCGCCCTTGAGGTGGCGCGCGTAGGCGTGCGCGACGTTGTACGACGGCTCGGCGCTGCGCCCGGCCAGCTGCGGCAGCTCGTAGCGCGTCGGCACGGAGAGCCGCTCCAGCGTGCCGGTGCGGCTGCCGCGCAAGGTCAGCTTCGCGATCCAGAACAGCGGATCCGCGGCGTTGACGACCAGCATGCCCTCGGTGCCGTTGATCTCCCAGAGGAAGTCGGTCGCGGGCGACGTCCCGCCACGCAGGTGCAGCGACGCGACCGCACCGCCGGCCAGCACCCCGGTGACGCCGATCTGGTCCGGCGCGGTCATCGGCACCGGCTCGCCGGTGACCTCGTCGCGCACCCGCGTCCGGACGGTCGCCATGGTCGCGGACAGCTCGGTGAAGCCGCCGAGCACCATGTGGAGCGCGTCGGCGGTGTGCGCGAACGGGATGGTCAGCATCGTCGCCCCGCCTTCGGGGTGCAGCTGGTAGTCCCGCCCGGCCCGGACCGACGGCCCCCAGTTCCCGCCGGAGGCGATCAGCGACGTCGAAAGCACGCGGCCGACGTAGCCGTCCTTGATGAGGTCACGCAGGTAGCGCAACGCCGGCGCGGACCGCCCCTGCAGCCCGACCGCCGTCTGCCCGCTCTTCGCGGCTTCGGCCAGCGCCTGGCTCTCGGCGAGGCTCACGCCGAGCGGCCACTCGCTGAGCACCTGCTTGCCCGCGGCCAGCGCGGGCTCGATCAGCGCCCGGTGCTCGGACACCCGCACCGCGACGACCACCAGGTCGACCTCCGGGTGCCGGGCCAGCTCCCCGGCGTCGCCGAAGGTCAGCGGCACGCCGTACTTCTCCCCGGCCACGCGCGCCGACTCGGCGCTGCTCGCGCTCAGCGCGCGGAGTTCGTAGCCCTCCACCGCGGCCAGCGCGGGCACGTGCGCGGTCGCGGCCCAGCCGCCGTTCGCGCTGAGCCCGACGATGCCGACCCGGACCGGTGCCATGAGCTTTCCTTTCGTTGCCCCGCACAAGACTTCGACGTGCCGAGCGTCGTGGGCATTCCCGCGTGAGCGCAAGCCGCATCCGGTTACGACTGCTTCGTCCCGGCATGACATCGATCACCGCCGTAACAACGCTTCACGCGGTCACGATGTGCCGGGCACTACGACATGTGGGGGAAGAAATGGGCATCGAGGTCGTCCTCGTCGTGCTGGCCGTAGTGGTGCTGCTCATCGTCGGCACGCTGGTCAGCGCGACGCGCGCGGACCGCTCCGAGGACACCGAGGACGACTGACCGATCGGCCCGGCCGCGGGTCGGCCAAGTGGCCGAGGGGCGACCCGGCCGTCCGGCCCTTCGACCGAAGCAGTGCCCCGGTCAAGATCCATAACGTCGAGGGCATGACGAACGCACAGGTCACCGCCCTGCAGTACGGCTTCATCGGCTTCCTCGCGCTGTGGACCGTGGTGCTGGTGCCGCAGCTGCTGACGCAGCTCGCCCGCCACGGCGGCCTCCGGCTGCGGAGCATCGCCACCACCGCGGCGGTGCTGCTCTACGGGTGCATGACCCTCGCGGTCGTCTTCCTGCCGCTGCCCGGCCCGGGCACGCGCCGGCTGAGCCAGGTCGTGCAGCTGCACCCGTTCCAGTGGATCACCGACATCCACACGGAAATGCTCAAGCACGGGTCGCAGTGGTTCATGACGCAGACGTTCCAGCAGGCGTGCCTGAACGTCCTGTTGTTCGTCCCGCTCGGCGTGTTCGCCCGGATCCTGTGGCGGCGCGGCCTCGTCGGCACGGCGCTGATCGGCTTCACGGCGTCACTGCTCATCGAGATCACGCAGGTCACGGCCAACTTCGGCACGGCACCGTACGTCTACCGCATCTTCGACGTCGACGACCTCATGAACAACACGTTCGGCGCCGGAGCCGGCTGGGTGTTCGGCGCGCTGCTGCTGGCTTTGGTCCGGCGTTCACCGGTCGAGGTGCAGCCGGCCCGGCGCGAGCGGATCCACCTCGCCCAGACGCGCTAGCCGCGCCTTCCGCTGCAGAGCCGCCCGCTTGGCGGCCCGCCGATCCTCGAGGACAACAACAAAAGCCGCGACGGCCAGGATCAGCGCGACCAGCCCGAGGACGATCGGGAGCTGCACAAAATCCTCCTCGGTACGGCGCTGTGCGGGAGATCACACAGGGTACGCAGGTTCGTGGTGAATCCGCTACCCCCAGCGACGGGGATGGGAGGTGAAGATCAGGTTCGCCGAGGTCAGGACGGCTCACGCGCGGCTGCCGACGCAATGGCGCGTGCGGCGAACCGGGTCCGGTCGGCCGCAAGTCAGCCGTCGAAGGCCAAGCCGGCCGAGGTCAGGACCTCCTCGATCACCAAACGGCGGCGGGTGAACTCCTGCTCCTACCGCTGCCCCCGAGCCGAATACCGGACCGTCGCCGAGTCGTCCACAGCGACAACGTCGTGCCCCAGCCCCAGCAGCGCGTGCGTAACCCGTCCAGCACCACAACCAAGCTCGAGAACCGACGCCCCGGCCGGAGCCGCCGCGTGCACGATCTCCACCTCCCCAGCCGGGGGCAACAGCAGATAAACCTCAACGTGACAGCCGTCCGCGGTGACCATCCCCCGAGCGTGCCGGAAACTGGGCCGAGTGAGCACCCGACCCACGAAGGACCAGCTGGCCGCCGCGCACGACAAGACCATCCCGGACGTCCTCACCGCCAACCTCGACGTCCTCTTCTGCGGCATCAACCCCGGCCTCTACTCCGGCGCGCTCGGGCAGCACTTCGCCCGCCCCGGCAACCGCTTCTGGCCCGCTCTCCACAACGGCGGCTTCACGCCGCGGCTCTTCAAGCCCAGCGAGCAGGACGAGCTCCTCGACCTCAAGCTCGGCATCACCAACGTCGTCGCCCGGACCACCGCCCGCGCCGACGAGCTCTCCGACGACGAACTGCGCGAAGGCGGGAAGCTCCTCCAGGCCAAAGTCGAGCAGTTCCGGCCGCGGTGGCTCGCCGTAGTCGGGATCACGGCGTACCGGACCGCGTTTGGCTTCCCGAAGGCACGCGTGGGGCGGCAGGAACACCGGATCGGCGACACCGGCGTCTGGGTGCTGCCGAACCCGAGCGGGCTCAACGCGCACTGGACGCCGGCCGGGCTCGCGGTGGAGTTCGCCGCACTGCGGGATGCCGTTGTGACCCGCTGACCAGTAATGATCCGCACCCAACCGGCGTCTGACCCGTTAGACGCAACGAGGCCGGGAGGAAGGGGAGGCACGGCCGGTTCCGGCGTCCGGACCGACGGCACGGCACCCCGTCGGCGCGGGCCACCCTCAGTAGCACCCACCGCCCCGTCCGGGCATTCCCGTGCCCGTCGAGCCGATGTCGCGACGGGGTTTTCTACCCAGAGTTTGCTGTGACCGGACGGTTGGGCCATGAGGGGGAACTGGCGTCATGAGCTGCGCAATCGCGACTCGTACCAAGCAGGAGGAGTCACTTCTGGCCGGTCCCGCAGGGGGGACCGGACGGTGCCGAACGCGTGAACCGAGGGGACGCGTCCGGCGTCCCAGCAGCGACGGCGCAGAGACGGAGGCCCACGATGCACGGCATCGAGCCCACCCGCAGGCCCAGCGGGCCGATCGGACCCGGCGGCCGCAGTCTCGGCGTGGCGGTCGTCGACCCGGTCCCGATCTACCGAGACGGCCTCGCCGCGCTCGTCCACCGCAGCCAGGGGCTGCACTGGGCCGGGCAGGCAGCCAGCCACCACGCCGCTTTGCAGCTGTGCGAACAGGTCAAACCGGACGTCGTGGTGCTCGATTCGGCACTGGACCCGAACTGCCACCTGACGAAGCTGCTCAACGCCGGCGACCCGGCGCTGATCATCGTCACGCTCATCCGTGACGCGAATCGCACCCAGCAGTACCTCGCGGCCGCGATCGCGGCGGGCTCGCACGCGATCGTGCCGCGGTCGATCGATTCACGACGGCTCGCCGAAGCGATCCGGCGGGCGCACAGCGAGCGCCGGTACATCGACCCGGCGCTGGCCGCGCTCACCGCGCGGCCGAAGCGCTCGACCGTGCCGAAGGGGGACCTCGCGCACGACAGTCCGCCATCGCCGCGCGGCGGGATGCCGCTGTCCAGGCGCGAGTACCAGGTGCTGCAGCTCGTCGCCGAAGGGCTCGAGAACTCGGCGATCGCGAAGCTGCTCTTCCTGTCCGTCGAGACGGTCCGGACGCACGTCAAGAGCATCCTCCGGAAGCTCTCCGCGCGGGACCGGACACACGCGGTGACCATCGCCTTCCGCGGCGGGATACTGGTCGCCCGGACCGAGGACGGCCACGTGCCGGTGACCGCCGACACAACGGCGCTGCCGGGCGGCCGCTGAGCCGCTCAAGCAGCTAGAGGGCCACTTTTCGGTAGATTTCCGTTACTCGGAAGTGCGGATCTGCTTGCTCCAGTTACCCGCAGGTAATATCCTGAAGTTACCGGCGAGTAAGGCGAACATGTGCCCGGCCGGGGAGCCGAACACATTGGAGTGACGACATGGGCCACTACAAGAGCAACGTCCGAGACCTGGAGTTCAACCTCTTCGAGGTGCTCGGCGTCCAGGAACGCCTGGGCAAGGGTGTGCTCGCCGAGTCCGACGAGGAGACCGCCCGCGGGGTGCTGTCCGAGCTG
Organism: Amycolatopsis sp. NPDC104863; assembly: GCF_055582965.1. Lineage (NCBI taxonomy): Bacteria > Bacillati > Actinomycetota > Actinomycetes > Pseudonocardiales > Pseudonocardiaceae > Amycolatopsis > Amycolatopsis sp. NPDC104863. The sequence continues at coordinate 11,240 of NZ_JBVJOW010000004.1, read as the reverse complement.
AACAAGCTCGCGACCGGCCCGCTCGCCGAGTCCTTCGCCGACGCCGACCGCAACCCGCCCGTGTACGACCCGAAGACCTTCAGCGTCAAGATCCCCGAGTCGTTCAAGAAGAGCTACCAGCAGCTCCTCGACGGCGAGTGGTGGCGCCTCGGCCTCACCAACGACCTCGGCGGCTTCGGCCTGCCCCCCACGGTGCAGTGGGCCGCGTCCGAGCTGATCCTCGGCGCCAACGCCCCGCTGTTCATGTACATGGCGGGCCCGAACTTCGCGATGATCGTGAACAAGAACGGCACCGAAGAGCAGAAGCACTGGGCCCAGCTGATGATCGACCGGGCCTGGGGCGCCACGATGGTGCTGACCGAGCCGGACGCCGGCTCCGACGTCGGCGCGGGCCGCACCAAGGCCGTCCAGCAGGAGGACGGCTCCTGGCACATCGACGGCGTGAAGCGGTTCATCACCTCGGCCGAGCACGACATGAGCGAAAACATCATGCACCTTGTGCTGGCGCGCCCCGAGGGTCCCGGCATCGAGACGAAGCCCGGCACCAAGGGCCTGTCACTGTTCCTCGTGCCGAAGTTCCACTTCGACTCGAAGACCGGTGAGCTGGGCGAGCGCAACGGCGCCTACGTCACGAACGTCGAGCACAAGATGGGCATCAAGGCCTCGACGACGTGCGAGCTGACCTTCGGCCAGCACGGCACCCCGGCCAAGGGCTGGCTGCTCGGCGAGGTCCACGACGGCATCGCGCAGATGTTCCAGGTCATCGAGTACGCCCGGATGATGGTCGGCACGAAGGCCATCGCGACGCTGTCGACCGGTTACCTCAACGCGCTCGAGTACGCCAAGGAGCGCGTCCAGGGCGCCGACCTGCCGAACATGCTGAACAAGGCCGCCCCGCGCGTCACCATCACCCACCACCCGGACGTCCGCCGCTCGCTGATGCTCCAGAAGGCGTACGCCGAGGGCCTCCGCGCGGTGTACCTCTACACGGCGTCGTTCCAGGACCAGCTGTGGACCGGCGAGGGTGACCAGAAGGTCGCGCACGGCGTCAACGACCTGCTGCTGCCGATCGTCAAGGGTGTCGGCTCCGAGCGCGCCACCGAGCAGCTCGTGCAGTCGCTGCAGACCCTCGGCGGGTCCGGCTTCCTGCAGGACTACCCGATCGAGCAGTACATCCGCGACGCCAAGATCGACTCGCTCTACGAGGGCACCACGGCGATCCAGTCGCTGGACTTCTTCTTCCGCAAGATCGTCCGCGACAAGGGCGCGTCCCTGGCCTTCGTCGCCGGCGAGATCACCAAGTTCATCGAGTCCGAGGCGGGCAACGGCCGGCTCAAGAACGAGCGCGGGCTGCTCAAGCAGGCCCTCGAGGACACCCAGGGCATGCTGGGCTCGCTGATCGGCTACCTGACGACGTCGCAGGAAGACCCGCAGAACATCAACAAGGTCGGCCAGCACACGGTCCGGCTGCTGATGTCGGTCGGCGACCTGCTCATCGGCTGGCAGCTGCTCAAGCACGCCGAGGTCGCCATCGGCAAGCTCGACGCGGGCGCGTCCGCCAAGGACGTCCCGTTCTACGAGGGCAAGATCGCCGTAGCGTCGTTCTTCTCGAAGCAGGTGCTGCCGGAGCTGACCGCCCGCCGCGCGATCGTCGAGGCTGCCGACAACGCGCTGATGGAGCTCGACGAAGCCGCCTTCTGATGGTCACGAAAAGGGCTCTCCTCACGTGAGGAGGGCCCTTTTCGCGTTTCGGGGTCACCCGATGCGGGCACTCCGCTCTCCGAGTCCGACGAACCCGAATGGCCGGGTTCGCGGATCCTTGAGAGGAGAAAGTGATGACTGTCGCCGGCATCGTCAGCGCACTCATCGTCGGGCTGATCATCGGTGTTCTCGGCCGCCTGGTCGCTCCCGGCAAGCAGAGCATCCCGATCTGGCTGACCATCGTGATCGGCATCATCGCCGCCTTCATCGGCACGGCCATCGCGCGCGGTCTCGGGTACGCCGACACCAACGGCATCGACTGGCTGGAGATCCTGACGCAGGTCGTCCTCGCCGCCATCGGTGTCAGCATCGCCGCCGGCGCTTACGGACGCCGTGGTGTGAGCAGGTAACACCCCCGTATCTCGGCCCGGTCCGGCGCAGCCCTCGAGGCGCGCCGGACCGGGTCTTTTTCTGTCACCCCATCGAGGGGCAAAGCGGGCGGTCCGCGGGGATCGGTGTCACGGTGGCCCTTATTGGACGATCCGAGGAGGGACCGTGCTCGGCGGACTTTGGGGCATCATCTCGACGATCATCGTGGGCCTGATCCTGGGCGTGCTCGGCCGGCTGTTCGCGCCCGGCGACCAGAAGATCCCGATCTGGCTGACCATCGTCGTCGGCATCGTGGCCGCGTTCATCGGCAACTGGCTGGCCGGGGTGTTCGGCGTCCGCGACACGAACGGCATCGACTGGATCCGGCACATCTTCCAGATCGCCGCCGCCGTCGTCGGGGTCATCGCGGCCTCGGCGATCTACGCCAGGGTCAAGGGCGGCAGCCGCACTAGCGCCTGACGGCCAGACCTGCGCCGACGAGCAGCAGCACGGCGGCGCAGGTCATCGTCGTGGTGAGGGCGTGCGCGGACGACGTCGTGGCGAGCGTCAGGAACAGGCTGCCGAACGTGGCCACGCCGACGACCTGGCCCAGCTGCAGCGTGGTGGTCAGCAGACCGCTGACGTCCGACGCGCGGTCGAGCGGGACGTGCGTCAGCGCGTTCACCATCAGGGAGCCGAACGCGGGTCCCATCGACAGGCCGAACAGCAGCAGCGCGGCGAAGAACAGCGCGCCGCCGTCCGCACCCAGCGCGAGCAGGGCGTACGCGAGCGCCGAACCGACGTAACCGCACGGCGTCAGCCACCGGTGCACCCGCTGCGGCAGCCGGTTCCAGAAGAACCCGCAGAGGCCGAAGACCACGCCGCCCGGCGCCATCGCCAGGCCGGCGGCCAGTGCCGTCTTGCCGAGGCCGGACTGCAGGTGCAGGGCCACGCAGAAGAGGAACCCGCCGTAGGACGCAACGCCCGCCCCGAGCGTCGCCAGCCCAGGCGCGACACCACGGATCTTGAGCACGGCCAGATCGACGAGCGGGTCGCGCACCCGGCGTTCCACCAAGACGAACAGCACGGCCAGCAGCACGCCGACGGCGAGCGAGCCGAACGTCCAGGCGGGCCAGCCGGTTTCGTGCCCGAGCACCAGCGGCAGCACGACGAGCACCACCGCCGGCACGGCGATCGCGAGCCCGCCGACGTCGAGCCGACGGCCCGCTTTCGCGGCTCCGGCGGGCACCAGCTTGACCGCGAGCGCGGCCACGAGCACACCGATCGGGACGTTCACCAGGAAGATCGGCCGCCAGCCCGCGCCGAACAGGTCGGCGCCGACAAGCACACCACCGACAACCTGGCCCGCGACGAACGCGACCGAGATGACGGCGGTGTACGCGCTGAGCGCCTTCGCCCGCGCGGCGCCGGTGAACCGAGCCTGGATGACGCTGATGACCTGCGGCATCATCAACGCGGCGCCGGCGCCCTGGGCGATCCGGGCGACGATCAGCGTGGCGGGGTTCGGCGCGAGCCCGCACAGCAGCGAGCAGACGGTGAAGGTGACAACGCCGGTGACGAACAGCCGTCGCCGTCCGAACAGCTCGCCGAGGCGGGCGCCGGTGATCAGCAGCATCGCGTAACCCACGGTGTAACCGGAGACGACCAGCTGCAGCGCGGCGCCGGACGCGTGCAGGTCGGTGCGGATGTCGGTCATGGCGACGTTCACGACGGTGACGTCGAGCAGCGCCATGAACTGGCCGAGCAGCAGGACGGCCAGCATGAACCACGGCCGCCGGTCCGGCCGGGCTTCCCGGTCCGCGGCCGGGGCAGGGGTGGTCAGTGTCATGCCGTCGACTCTGGGTTTTTTGGCGCTGGGGCTGGGAGAGCCTGGTGATGCTGGTACTGGGAGCACCCGCTTCGCCCGCTGAATCTCCTAAAACTGTCGTACCCCTCGGGCACCATGTCCTCATGACCCAGACGCAGGTCCCCACGAGCCGCCGGGAGGAGCTCGGCCGGTTCCTCAAGGCGTGCCGGGCGCGGATCGGCCCGGCCGAGGTCGGGCTCGCGCCCGGCCCTCGCCGTCGGCTCAGCGGCCTGCGGCGGGAGGAGGTGGCGCTGCTCGCCGGGGTCGGCGTCACCTGGTACACGTGGCTGGAGCAGGGGCGGCCGATCAACGCGAGCGCGCAGGTGCTCGACGCCGTGGCGCGCACGCTGCGGATGGACCACCCCGAGCGGGAGCACCTCTACCGGCTGGCGGAGCTGACGCCGTCGCGGCTGCCTTCCTCGGACGAAGCGGTGCCGGACGTGGTGCGCGAGGTGCTGCGCGCGCTGGATCCGTTGCCCGCCACGGTGGTCAACGGCCGCTTCGACGTGCTGGCGTCGAACGCGGCGCAGGAGGAGCTGTTCTGGGAGTGGCACAGCCTGCCGTGCCTGCACAAGAACCTGCTGTGGTGCTGCGTGACCGAGCCGAGCGCGCGGGGGTTCCTGCTGAACTACGACGAGGAGGTCCCGCACATGGTCGCGCGGATGCGGGCCGAGTACGGCCGGCACCTCGGCGACCCGGCCTGGGAGGAGGACATCCGGCGGCTTTCGGCGCTGAGCCCGGAGTTCACCGAGCTGTGGGCGCGCCACGAGGTCGCCGAACCGCGGGCGCGGCTGCGGCGGCTGCACCACCCGCGGGCCGGGCGGATGGACTTCCGGCTGACCGAGCTGGCGGTGTCGGAGGCGCCGGGGCTGCGGATCCAGGTGTCCACACCGGAAGACGCGCACACGTGGGCGTTGCTGCCGTCGACGCGGAGGTCGTCGTGACGGCACTGAATCTGAGCGGCCAGGAGCTGGCTTCGGTGCCGTCGCTGCCTGCGGGTCTGACGCGGCTCGACCTCTACCGGAACTCGCTCACGGCGGTGCCCGCGTCACTGTGGGAGCACACCGGGCTGGAGGTGCTCAACCTGGCGGCGAACCGGCTTTCCTCGCTGCCGCCGGAATCTCGGCGCTGACGTCGGTGCACACGCTCGACCTGGGGCACAACCGGTTCCCGTCGCTGCCCGACGAGCTGGGTGATCTGGCCGGGCTCACGGAGTACCTGTACGTCAGCGACAACCAGCTGACGGAGTTTCCCGCGGCGTGGTGCCGGCTGGGGAGGCTGAAGTACCTGGGCTGCACGGACAACCGGATCCGTGCACTGCCCGCGGACCTCTCGGGTTTGGCTTCGCTGCGGGAACTCCGGCTCTACCGCAACGAGCTGACGCAGCTGCCGTCGTCGATCGGCACGCTGGGAGCGTTGCGGGAGCTGCATCTCCGGGGCAACGGGCTGACTTCGCTGCCGGAGTCGATCGGCTCGCTGAGCGAGCTTCGCCAGCTTGACCTACGGGAGAACGCGTTGGTCTCGCTGCCGGAATCGGTCGCTCAGCTGTCCAAATTGGACAAGCTGGATCTGCGGTGGAACAAGCACTTCCGCGAGCCGGCGTGGTTGCGCTCGTTCGAAGAGGAGGGGTGCATGGTCCTTCGCTGACAACTCAACACAGGATGGTCGGACGCGGACCGTAGGTCGCGGTGTGCGACGTCCGCCGGACTTCGGCGCCGCTGCCGACGTCGTAGAGCACGCGGGTGTCGGTGATGCTGAAGCCGGGTGTGCCGATGGACGCCTGGCAGGGGCTGACGCCCCCGAACTGGACGGGGGGCGGGTCGCCGGGGACCTGGGCGCCGGTCTGGCTCTCGACGCGGTAGTGGCGGGTGCCCCAGATCCGGACGGTGACGGAGTCGCCGGAAACCGTGGCCTGGACGGCAATCCCGGTCGGCGAGTCGTTGGTCAGCTTGAGCTCGACGGGGCTGCCGTCGGCGTTGACGGCCTTGGCGTCGCGGGCGGCCGGGTAGCGGTCGAGGTAGTGGTCGTGCTCGAGGTGGCCGCCGTCGGTCAGGCCCGCGAGGTAGCCGGCGTTGTACAAAGTGGACGCCAGCTGCGAGACCCCACCACCGACGACGGTGGGGCCGGTGCCGTCTTCGTCGGCCGGGGCGGGCACGTAACCGGCGTCCGCGGTGCGCGGGCCGGAGCGGGCGCCGAGGCTGAACGTCTCGCCGGGCTTGACGATCGTGCCGGACACGCGGTCGGCGAGGGTGCGGTTGTTCGTCGCGGCCGGGCCGGTGAGGCCGGCGGTGGTGAACTCGCCGATCACGGCGGTGATGCCGAGCGCCCCGGCGGCTTCGGTGGTCACGCCGGGCTTCGTCGCGTTGTAGACGACCGGGAGGTCCCGTCCGCCGGTCTTCTTCAGGACGTCGATCAGCGGCAGGAAGGTCTTCTCCCAGTTGATCTTCCGCGCGTCTTCGGACGGCTCGACGCTCGGCTGGTCGCCGGTGAAGACGATCTGGGCGTCCTTGCCGTCGGTCTCGGTGCTCGCGAGCCCGTCGGTGAGCGCGGCCTGCAGCTTGCCCTGGTCGATGCGGACCTCGACGGCCCCGCCCTCGACCGCGGCGAACTGGAAGGACGCGGCGATGGCGTCCGGCTTGAGCGGGACGTCCTTGCCCTGCCCGTGCACGACGACGGGCGTCGCCACCGCGGGCACCACGATCTGCCGGAAGGCGGCTTGGACGCCCGCGGCGGTCGCCTTCACCGGCGTGATCGCCATGGTCAGCTTGACCCCGGCGGGGTCGAGCCAGTGGTCGGTGACGGTGTGCACGGCGGCGTCGAGATCGGTCAACTGCTGGCCCTGCCTGGGCAGGACGGGGTAGGGCGTGACACCGCCATCGCTGCCTTGGAGCGGCATGAACCCGACGGCGCCTTCGGTGGCGGCGTGGTTGAGCTTGCCCTCGGCGAGCGCGCGCACGGCCTGGCTGATCTGGTTGGGATCGGTCCGCGTGGCGACGCCGACCTCGCGGCTGCTGAAGAAGGACATGATCCGCGTGATCGGACTCAATGGCTGGTGCCCGGCGAGGCCGAGGGTGTTCGGCCAGTCGAGCCCCAGCCCGGAGCTCGAGGGAACGAGCTCGGCCTGGACATCCCCGCCGTGGATGACAACGGGCCGAGTCAGTCGCGGCTCGAGTTCTTTGCGCAGCTTGGCTTCCGCGTCGGCGTGGGAAAGGCCGCCGACATCGATGCCCGCGACGGTGACACCCCGCGGAACGTCCCCGGCGCTGGCGATGAGGTCGATGGCGTAGAGGATGACGAAGAGCCCGAGAGCGAGCCCAATGGCCATCATGGTGTGGGCAACGCCCTTGCGCAGCTTCCGCGCGGGAGTCTCGGGAACGGGTGGCGCGGGGTTTTCGAGCAGCTCCCCGAGGAGATCATCGGCAAAGAGATCGGTGGCGGCGGTAGCCCCACCGACGGCGGTCGCTTCGGCGGTCGCCTCCGCGGGAGGCGCTTCGGCGGCTGCGATCTCGGCTTGGACGGTCGCAGGCTCATCCGGCCACTCGGGCGCATCCGGCTCGGGAAGCGGCGCGGCCACGTCGGCAGGCGCGGCCACTTCGGCAAGCGCGGCCACTTCGGCAGGCGCGGCCGGTGGCTCGGTTTCGGCGGTCAGCTCCGCAGCCTCGGCCGCCGGGGTTTCCCCGGCGGGCGCAGACGCTGCCTCCAAGGGTTCCCCGGCGGGCGCGGCCACCCCAAACTCGACCGTCGCGGTCTCCCCGGCGGGCGCAGGCTCGGCCGCCTCCGCTTTCTCCTCGGGCTTGGCCGATGGCTCCGCCACCTCGGGCTTTACGGTTTCGGCCGTCGCAGGTTCCCCCGCGGCCGCGGTCGCGGGCTCCTCCACGCTGGCTGGCTCCGCGGGCTCGATCCTCTCCGCGGGCGCCGAACCGGCGGCGCTGGTCGGCACGATCGCCTCGGGCCCGGTGGCGACCCCTGCGAACTCAGCTGTCGCGGTTTCTCCAGCGAGCTCGGGAGGCAGCTCAGGCTCGGCAGGCGGCTCCGCGAGCTCGGCCGCCGCGGTTTCCCCGGCGGTCGCGGGCTCGACCGTCGCGGTCTTCCCGGCGGTCGCGGGCTCGGCCGCCGCGGTTTCCCCGGCGGGCGCAGGCTCGACCGTCGCGGTCTTCCCGGCGGTCGCGGGCTCGACCGTCGCGGTCTTCCCGGCGGTCGCGGGCTCGACCGTCGCGGTCTTCCCGGTGGTCGCGGGCTCGACCGGCGCCGACTCGCCGTCGGCCTTGGTCGGGTCGGCGCGCTTGCGCACGTCGTCGTCTGACACGCCCCCGCCCTCCGCCGGCTCGCCCTAGAGGTAGAGCCCCGTGCCGTGCTCGGTTCGCTCTGTCGCCACCGCGTGGATGTCGCGTTCGCGCATCACCAGGTGGGCGTCGCCCTGGATTTCCACCTCGAGCTGGTCGTCCGGGTTGAAGAGCACTCGGTCGCCGATCTTGACGTTGCGGACGCTGTTCCCCACGCCCAGTACATCACCCCACGCGAGCCGGCGCGCGACCTGCGCGGTCGCGGGGATCACGATGCCGCCGCTGCTGCGGCGCTCGCCCTCTTCCGGCGACAGCCGCACGAGCACCCGGTCGTGCAGCATCTGGATCTCGAGTTTCGGCCCGGCAGACACGGGCAGCATGTTACCCGCCGGAGCGCGGCTCACCCGCCATGACCAGGCTCAGCTCCCGCGCCCCGTCCGGCGACAGCCGCACCGGGACGCCCCAGTCCTGCCGCGTGATGCGGCACGCCGGGTGCTCACCACCCTCGTCGCAGCTCGCGGCCTGCGCCACCACCTGCAGCACACCCTCACCGACACCCGAAGCCAGCCGGATCTTGCGCGTCAGATCCGTGCCGGCACCAACACCGTCGGCCAGCAGGGACGGCGGCGAAGCGCTGATCTCCAGCCGGGTCGACGGGCCGAAACGGTCGTCCAGCTTCTCGCCGGGCGGCGCCGCGAAGACCACCGAAAAGTCGATCTCACCCGGGGCCAGCACCGTCGGCGGACGGCGAACCGCGTGCGCGTCGCCGCTGACGACCGTCGGCTCGGTCGTGGGCAGCGGGCCGACGCGGTTGCCCGCGGACTCGACGACCAGCAGGTTCCCGTCGTGCAGCAGCAGCCCCTGCGGCTCCAGAAGCCCGGTCGCGATCGTGGTCACTTCGCGCGTGAAGACGTCGAAGCGGCGTACGGCGCCGTTGTAGGTGTCCGCGATCGCGATCTTGTCGCCGGGCAGCACGGCGAGGCCGAGCGGGTGCTGCAGCAGCGCCTGATCCGCCGGGCCGTCGGTGTGGCCGAAGGAGAAGAGGTCGATCCCGATCGCCGTGTGCACGGTGAAGGAGTCGCCGTCGGGCTCGATCCAGCGCAGGGCCGACGTCTCCGCGTCGGCGAGCCACAGCTTCTCGCCGTCCACTGCGAGGCCGGACGTCTGCGCGAAGAACGCTTCGGTGACGTCGCCGTCTCGGAGGCCTTCGACAGTCGTCCCGGCGAAACGGCGGATCGTGCCGCCGATCGGGTCGAACACGCTCAGGGTGTGGTTGCCGGCCATCGCGACGACGATCCCGCCGGCCGGGCCGTACCAAGCGACGTCCCACGGGCTCGTGAGGTCGACCTCGATGCCCTTGCCCGAGTCCGGCCCGCTGCGCCACTGCGCGCCGGTGCCGGCGACCGTGGTCACCTCGCCGGTGATCAGGTCGAGGCCGCGCAGCCGGTGCCCGGCGGTGTCGGCGACCACGGCGTGGTACCCGGCGCGCTCGGCGACGTCGTAGGGCAGCAGCGCGATGCCGGACGGCTCGGTGAAGGTCGCGACGTCGAACGGCCCGTCCTGGGCGCCGCGCTCACCGCTGCCGAAGCGGCGGATGACGGTCTCGCCGTCCGAAGCGAACTCGACGATCGCGTGGTGCCCGGTGTCCGCGACCAGCACGCGCCCCTCGGCGGTGGCGACGGCCTTGCTCGGGAACCGCAGCTCGCCGTTCTGCTCCTCGGCCGGCACGTACAGGCTGCCGCCGCGGCGAAGCGTCCCCTTCGCTTCGTGCTTCGTCACGAGCTCCGCGATGACGCGGCGAAGCGCCTCTTCGTGCCCTTCACCAGCGGCGACGTGCACGACGTACCCCTCGGGGTCGACGACGGCCAGCGTCGGCCACGCGCGGACCGCGTACTGCGACCACAGCTCCATCTTCGGGTCGTTGACCACGGGGTGGTGCACCTCGTAACGACGGACCGCGGCCTCGATCGACGCGGGCTCACCCTCGTGCAGGAACTTCGGCGAGTGGACGCCGATCGTGACCAGCACGTCCGCGAACTCGGCTTCGAGGGGACGCAGCTCGTCGAGCACGTGGAGGCAGTTGACGCAGCCGCTGGTCCAGAAGTCCAGCAGCACGACGCGCCCGCGCAGCTCGGCGAGGGTGAGCGGGCGGCCGCCGGTGTTCAGCCAGGTGTCGCCGCGCAGTTCGGGGGCGCGCACGCGGCTCTGCGGTCGTGGTGAGGTCACGGCAAGAGTGAACTACACCCGCTCACGCTCTGTTCCCCCCATCCAGCTGATGAGAGAACAAACTCACGCCCGTGAAGACGGCGGAAAAGAACGCGCGGCGGGGTGAGCCGCCGCTTAGGCTCGGGTCATGACCCCAGTCCAGCCGGCCGGCGCCCTCACCCCGGAGGAGGCACGGCACCTGCAGGAGAACCTCCGGGAACCGGTGCGTCCCGGGCTGAGCGAAGCCGAGCTCGACGACGTCGAGCGCCGGTTCGGCTTCAGCTTCGCCGCGGACCACCGCACGTTCCTGTCCGCCGGCGTGCCGATCGGCGACCGCTGGCCCGACTGGCGCTGCGGCAACCCCGAGCAGCTGCGCAAACGTTTGGCGTGGCCGGTCGACGGCGTGCTGTACGACGTCGAGCACAACGGCTTCTGGCTGCCCGACTGGGGCACCCGCCCGGTCGGCCCGGAGGACGCGGTCCGCGAGGCCCGTCGGCGCCTGGCCGACGTGCCGCAGCTGGTGCCGGTCTGCGGGCACCGCTACCTGCCCGGCATCCGCGGGTCGATGGGGTGTCCGGTGCTCTCGGTGTACCAGACCGACATCATCGTTTATGGCTGTGACCTGCGGGATTACCTGCACCGCGAGTTCTCGACGGGCGGCATCAGCACGGCCCCGCCGGACGGCCCGCGGTACATCCCGTTCTGGTCCCGCTTCCTCGACTAGGGCGTGTCCTGTAAGCGGTTGAGCTGGACCTCTGGTAGTTGTGCTGGGTGGTTGGTCGCGGTGAGCTCACGGACAAAGCGTGGGCGGTGAT
>NZ_JBVJOW010000003.1:584396-1134995 GCF_055582965.1 Amycolatopsis sp. NPDC104863 | reverse complement strand
CTCCCCCCCTTCCCCCTGGTCGCTGTTGACGCCCCCCCCCGGGAGACCCACACCACCCCCCCCCCCCCCCCCCCCCCCCCGGCGGCGGGTCAGTCGCGCGGCTCGTCCTCGATCGTGCCGACCTGGTCCGGGTCCTCCGGCGCGGGCATGTGGCGGATGCTGTCGCTGCCCTTGTGGTCGTGGGCGCGGGAGTACCGGGAATCCAGCAGCCGCCCCAGTTTCTGCGCCGCGCCGGCGTACGCGTCGTCCACAGTGGTCGCGTGGTGGGTGACCGCGACCGGCTGCTTGCCACCCGGCCGCGCCTCGATCACGCACTTCTTGTCTTCCGGCTTGCCGCCGCCGTCCTCGCTGAGGTGCACCTCCACCCGGGTCAACCAGCCACCGAACCGGGACAGACTGCCTTCCAGGTCGGTCGTCACGTAGGTGGCCAGCCGTTCGCCACCGTGGATGTTGTGGTCGGTGTTGACCTGGATCTGCACGAGCACCCTCCGAAGCTGGACAACGGTGAACTCCGTCAGTACCCACGAGGGCGCCCGGCTCAAACCCGGTGCGCACTTGACTTCGAGTCCGGTTGAACTTTTAGCCTTCGGACATGCGTGCGGTGATGGCCGGCCGGTTCGGCGGCCCCGAGGTTCTCGAGCTCGTCCACCTGCCTGCCCCGGCGCCGGGCCGCGGTGAGGTGGTCGTCGACGTCGCGGCGATCGGGGTGGGGTGGCTCGACGCCCGGATCCGGTCCGGCCACGGCCCCGCGGTGTTCGACGTCCGGCCGCCGTACGTGCCGGGCGGAGCGGTCGCGGGCACGGTCACCGCGGTCGGCGCCGAAGTGGACGACACCTGGCTCGGCGCGCGGGTCGTCACCCGGTCCACCGCGAGCTACGGCGGCGGGTACGCCGACACGGTGCTCGCCCACGCCGACTCCGCCTTCCTGCTGCCCGACGGCGTCGATCCGCGCACCGCGGCGGCGCTGCTCGACGACGGCGCCACCGCACTCGCGCTGCTGGAGAAGACCCCCGTCCGGACCGGGGACCGAGTCTTCATCGCACCGGGGCTGGGCGGCCTCGGCAGCCTCGCGATCCAGCTCGCCCGTGCGGCGGGCGCGCGAGTCGTCGCCGGCGTGCGGGGCGAGGAAAAGCTTGCCCTCGCGGCAAAAATGGCCGACGACGTCGTCGACTACTCCACAAAGGACTGGCCGGAGCAGGTGCGCGCGATCACCGGCGGGCACGGGCTCGACGTGGTCTTCGACGGGATCGGCGGCCCGGTCGGCACGGCCGCCGCGGCGCTGCTCGCGCCCGGCGGCCGGTTCTCCGGCTACGGCATGTCCAGCGGCTCGCAGGCGGTGGTCGACCACGCGGAGCAGCTGACGGTGGTGGACATGGCCCAGCTCCCGGAGTTCTGGCCGGACAACGCGCGCCGGGTGGTCCACGTGCTGAACGAGGCCGCCGCGGGCCGGCTGACCCCGGTCATCGGCCGGACCTACCCGCTGGCCGACGCCGCGGCGGCGCACGCCGACATCGAGGCGCGCCGGTTCACCGGCAAGCTCCTGCTGCTGCCGTGACCGGGCACGCGCGTCAGCCGATGCCGAGGGAGCGGGCGAGACAGGCGGACCACCAGCGCAGCTGCGGGTTCGGAGTGGTGGCCGCCCGGCCGGTGATCCCGGCACTGCGGCGGAAAGCCGGGCCGTACAAGGGTTCGGTGACCAACGCCTGGTGAAGCGCCGCGACGGCGAGCCGGGTGTCCTCGACCGAGGCGGTGGCGGCGTCGGGGCGCAACGCGTGCAGCGTGTCGACGACCGGATCGAGCATCCCCGAGCCGTCGTCCCGCCACCCGGCCGCGTGCAGGGCCACGGCGAGCGCGCCGTAACCCTGACGGTAGAAGGCGGCCATCGTCTCGACCAGCCGGCCGAGATCGGGGCCGCGGTCGAGCCAGGAGCGCAGCACGTCGTCCATCCCGGCCCGGATCTTCCGGCCGCCGTGGCGCAGCAAGGCTTCCAAGAGGCGGTCACGGGTGCCGAAGTGGTGGCTGACCCCGGCGTCGGTCATGCCGACACGGGCGGCGACGGCCCGGATCTGGACGGCGGCCACCCCTCCCTCGGTCAGCAACCGTTCGGCGGCCTCCAGGATCAGGCGCCGGGCCTCGTCGGGCGGGCGGCGCACGCGCTGAGGTGTCACGGCGGCGATCGTACCTTGACGCTTCAAGGTACGAGTCGTTACCTTGAAACCCCAAGGTAGGGGGTCGTCATGGTCGTCTCGCGGGAGCGGAGCATCACTCGCCCTGACGCGGTTTTGCGCGGAGAGGAAGCCGGCGACGGGCCGACCGCGCTGCTGCTCCACGCCGGTGGAGAGCGTCGCTCGGTCTGGACGCCGGTCATCGACCTCCTCGTCGACGCCGGGTTCCGGTGCGTGGCCTACGACCAGCGCGGCCACGGCGACAGCGACGGCTCGCCGCGAACCCTGACGTCCTGCGGCGAGGACGTCGCCGCCATGGTGCACGCCGAGCCGCCGGGCTGCGTAGTCGTCGGCGCCTCGCTGGGCGGGCTCGCCGCCGTCGCCGCCCTGGGTGATCCGGCGGTGCGGACGAGGGTGGCGGGCCTCGTGCTGGTGGACGTCGTCCCCGGGCTCGAGCCGCGGCGGGCCCGCCGCTTCCTCGCCACCCTCCCCCTGCCCGGCGCGCACACCGAGCTCGTCGAGGACATCTTCACCCGCGTTCCCCGGCTGCGGGAGATCACCGCGGGGCTCGACCGGCCCGTCCTGCTCGTCCGCGGCAGCCACCACTCCCCCGTCACCGACGACGACGTCGACGGATTGCGGCACCTCGCTCCGCAGACGACGGTGGCCCGCATCCCCGGCGCCGGGCACCTCGTCGCCCGGGACCAGCCGCGAGCGCTGGCCGAGACGATCGCCGCCGGCGCCGCCGACTGGCCGGCGCTGGCGCTCCTGCGCGACCTCGGCGCGGCCGGAACCGACCACCCCGGCGGCGACCTCCTCACCCACCTGCGGCGGGTAGCGGACCTGGTGCAGAGCTGGGGCGGGAGCCCGCGCGTACGCCTTGCCGCACTCTGCCACGCCGTGTACGGCACCGACGGCTTCCCGCACCCGCTGCTGCCGCCGGACCGGCGAGCCCGCCTGCGGGCGGCCATCGGCGACGAGGCCGAAGCCCTCGTTTACCTCTACGGAGCCTGCGACCGGAGCCGGACCTACGCCCGCATCGGCGCGACGCCGCTCCCGCTGACCGACCGCTTCACCGGCGAGACCATCCCCCTCGCGGGCGCCGACCTCACCGACTTCGCGGTGCTCACCATCGCCAACGAACTCGACGTCGCCCGCACCGCTCGCCTCGACGACTCGGCCCGCCGGGACATCAGGGAGCTCGTCGCGGCTTTGGCGGTCTACGTTCCCGACGTCTCCACCCGAGCCGTCGGCGACCACTGGAGCCCGAAATAACCCCGTGTCCATTTCGGACGGCTTTCAAGATCATTTTAACGAGGAATTGTCACCTGTCCGATACCTGGCGCACCACACCCGGTGCCGCTACCTTGATCGGCAGTCATCACCCCCGAAGATCATTTCCGGGAAGGAACAAGTCGATCATGGCCAACCGGGCCAGTGTGCTCGTCGTGGGCGCGGGGCCGGCCGGACTGGTGTTGGGAAATCTGCTGCGGGCCCGGGGAATCGACGTGCTCATCCTCGAGCGCGGCAGCCGTGAGCACGTCCAGACCCGCGCCCGAGCCGGTTTCCTCAACACGCACAGCGCCAGGGTGCTGACCGAGCACGGCCTCGCGGCCGGCATGCTCCGCGACGGCCGCGAGCACGGCACCTGCGCGTTCCGCTACGCCGAAAGCCAGTTCGAGCTGGACTACGCGACGCTCGGCCGAGGCGAGACGCACACGGTTTACCCGCAGCAGAACCTCGTCACCGACCTGGTCGGCGAATTCCTCGACCGCGGCGGTGAACTGCGGTTCGGCTGCACCGTCACGGGCGTCGACCCCGAGACCGCCACCGTCGCCTTCCGCGACGAAAACGGCGCCGGCGAGGCGAGCGGGCGTTTTGTGGTCGGCTGTGACGGCAGCAACGGCGTGGCCCGGGCGGCCATGCCCGCGGCCCGGACCGCGCGGCACACCCGCGACCACGGCATCACCTGGCTGGCCCTGCTCGCCCAGGCCCCGCAGAGCATGCCGGCGGTCACGTATGCCATGCACGACAACGGGTTCGCCGGCCACATGGCCCGCAGCCCGCAGACGACCCGCTACTACCTCCAGGTTTCGCGCGAGGACACCCCCGAAGCGTGGCCCGACGACCGCGTCTGGGCCGAGCTGAACCTGCGGATGCGGGCCGACCGGTTCGGCCCGCTGCGCCGAGGGCCCATCGTCGAACGCCGTCCGGTGCGGCTGCGCTCGGACGTCGTCCACCCGATGCACCACGCCCGGCTGTTCCTCGCGGGTGACGCCGCCAGCTTGATCAGCCCTTCCGCCGCGAAGGGCGCCAACCTGGCCATCCTGCAGGCGGAGGTCCTCGCCACCGCGCTTTCCGACGCGCTCGCGCGGGACGACGAAGCCGCCCTCGCCGCGTATTCGCGGACCTGCCTGCCCCGGATCTGGCGCGCGCAGGAGTTTTCGCACTGGATGATCGGCCTGCTTCACGCGCCGTCCGGCACCGATCCGGACGCCGGCTTCCAGCAGGTGCTGCGTGACACCCGGTTGGACCTCCTGCGCGACTCGCGGGCCCAGCAGGACCTCTTCGCCGAGAACTACGTCGGCATCTGACCACCTGGAGTTTGCCCATGACCGCGACGATCGCCCCTGCGCTCGCGCCCGAAGACCTCGCCCGCCTGACCGCCGCGACGGAGTTCGTCCGCGCCCACACCACCGATTCGGTCCTCGCCACGGCCATGCCGTCGCTGGACGAGACCGACCGGGTGGCGCTGGCCCGGCACGCGTCCCTCGCCCACGCCGCGGTGCTGTTGTTCCCGAGCACGCTCGACGGACTGGCCGCGGAGCTGGCCCGGCACGGCGTCACGACGGGCCCGATGACCCCGAGCACCGTGGTGCGCGACCGGCTGAGCCGCCGGTACGGGCTCCCCATCGGGGAGCTGGAGCTCGGCATCCTGCGCGCGCCGGTGCGCGACCGGGAGGGCCGGCTGTGCGAGGTCGAGATCTTCGCACTGGCCACCCCGCCGGAGCTCGCCTTCATCGCCGCCGACGAACGCCGGCACGGCCGGGAGTGCCACGTCGCGCTGAGCGTTCCGGACGGCGACCCGTTCAGCCTCGCCGGGCTGCGGTCCGCGATCGCCACCCGGATGAGCCCGGACGGCGGTGGGTACAACGACTACGAGAACACCACCGTCCTGTACTTCCGCAACGGTGACCACCCGGTTCCCGACGTCCGCCGGCTGGAGCTCAACTGCGCGGGGCGCTACGACCGGCTGCTCACCACCCACCGGCACGAGTCCGCGGCCGGCACGCGGCTGCTGCGCCTGATGACCGGGGCGTGGGCCACGCAGGCGATCACCGCCGCCGCCGAACTGCGGATCGCGGACCACCTCGCCGCCGGCGTCGCCGACCTGCCCGGCCTCGCCGCCGCCACCGGCGCCGACCCGGACAGCCTGAGCCGGCTCCTCCGCTACCTCGCGACCCTCGGCCTCGTCCGCGTCTCGCCCGCCGGCTACACGCTCACCGAGTCCGGATCCCTGCTGCGGTCGGACATCAGCGGGTCCCTCCGGCCGCTGGCGCTGATGTACGGCGGCCCGTTCTACCGGTCGTTCGCCGCGCTGACCGACGCCGTCCGCACCGGCGAGGAGTCCTACGCGAAGGTCTTCGGCGCCCACCACTTCGACCACATGGCCGCCGATCCCGCGCTGGCCGGGCTGTTCCACCAGTCCATGGCCGCCAGCAACGCGGTGTTCGCCGAACTGGTCCTGGTGGTCGACTTCTCCGCCGCGGGCACCGTCGTCGACATCGCCGGCGGCAACGGCGAGCTGCTCGCCCGGGTCCTGACGGCCAACCCGCAGCTGCACGGTGTCCTCGTGGAACGCCCGCACGCCTTGGCGTCGGCGGAATCCACGCTCGCGCCCCTCGCCGGCCGCTGCACCCTGGTCCCCGGTGACTTCACCGAGTCCGTGCCCGCCACGGGCGACGTCTACCTCCTGTCGCGGGTCCTGCACGACTGGAGTGACGACCGCTGCCGGACCATCCTCGCGACGTGTGCCGCGGCGATGCCCGACCACGCCGAGCTCCTGGTCATCGAGCGGCTGCTGCCCGAAGGCGGCGAGGTCGACTCCTTAGCGGTGCCGTGGGACATCCACATGCTCTGCAACGTCGGCGGCCGCGAACGCACGGAGTCCCACTACCGCGCGTTGTTCGCCGACGCGGGTTTTCAGCTCACCGCGTCGATCCAGCTTCCGCTGGACACGTACGTCTTGCGTGCCCGCAAGATCCCGAGCGTCATGGGCTAGGCCGGGCGAGGGCGTGTTCGACGTGCCGGGCGAGGAAGGTGTACACCCGCCGGACCAGGTCGGGGTCGCCGTCCATGAGGTCGTAACCGTGGTCCACGCCGCGGAGGTCGTAGTGCTCCACCAGAGCACCGGCCTCGGCGAGCTTGCCCGCGTAGGCGACCCCCTCGGCGCGCAGCCGGTCGTGCTCGCAGGTGATCACGAGTGCGGGGGCGATGCCGGTCAGGTCGTCGGCGTTGGCGCCCCACGCCGGGGACGCCAACGGGTCGGTGCGGCGGGCGAGGTCGGGGAGGTAGGCGGTGTTGAAGACTTCGCCCATCCACGGCCGGATCACCACCCGGTTGTCCCGCGCGGGTTTGTCCGCGGCCGGGGTGACCAGGTCCAGGGGCGGGTAGTGCAGCACCTGCAACCTGATCTCGGGGCCGCCGTCGCGCCAGGCGAGCCGGGAGGCCGCGGCCGCGAGCGAGCCGCCCGCGCTCTGGCCGCCGACGCACAGCCGGGCGCCCGCCCATTCGCGTTCGGGTGCGGCCGCCCACGTCAGCGCGTCGAGGATTTGCTCGCAGGGAGCGGGAAACCGCTGGTGTGGGGCGAGGACGTAGTCGACGTTGACCACGAACACCCCGGCGTGCTCGGCGAGGTAGCGGCACAGCGGATCGTCGGCGATCGGGCCGCCCAGCACAAAACCGCCGCCGTGAGCATTGATATAGACGCCGGCTGCCTTGCCCGGTGGGCGGTAGAGCGTCGCGGGCATCGGTCCGTGGCGCGTGGGGATCGTGATTTTGGTGGTGCGGCCGGGAATCTCGGGGAACAGCGGACGCGCCCTCATCACGCGAGCGGCGGCGGCCGCCATCAGGCGAGCCACTCCGTCGGCGACGAACGGCTTCGACAGGATCGACACGGGTGACCTCACTCCCCGCCGGTGCTGATGGACGAGTGTCGGACAAAGGCCAGTGTCCGTGCAACCCTGCACCCGGGTCGTTCCGTCCGGAAAGCATCGATCGAGAAGATCGCCGCCGCGTGCGCCTTGGCCACTCCGCCGCAAGACGTGGCCTGCACCCTCGAGCTGGGCGCTCCCGGCCGAAAGCTATGGCTGCCGGTTCGTCGAAGGACTCGGTTCCCGCCGGTTCACCGCGAAGCCCCTCTGGGACGCCTCGGCCGCGGCCGGTCGCCGGGGGAAGAAGAACGCGACCCGCCGCTGGTAGTCGCGGTAGCCCGGGCGCTCCTGCATGCGCCGTTCGGTGCGCTTGGCGCCGGTCGCGAACATCAGCAGGTAGCTCATCACCGCCGGCGCCGGCAGCGTCCAGGCCGCCGCGGGTGAGGCAGCCGCGGCGAGCCACGCGCCGTCCCACACCAGGGAGTCGCCGAAGTAGTTCGGGTGCCGGGACCAGCCCCACAGGCCGGTGTCGAGCACGTCCGGACGCTCGTCCCGGTCCCGTTTCGAATACTCCGTCTTCTGGTGGTCGGCCAGCGCCTCGAGCACCGCTCCGCCGGCCATCACGGCCAGCCCGGCGGGCGCGAGCAGCCGGCGGGCGCCGCGGGGCACGGCGCTCGCGGCGGCGAGCTGCACCGGGGCGGACACCAGCAGCTGGCTCAGCCCCTGCGTGACGAAGACCTTGCCCACCACCGCCGCGGTCGAGTCGCCGTCGAGGAACTCGGTGTAGCGCGGGTCCTCGCGGTCACTGCCGCGCAAGCGAGCCAGCATCTGCCGTTCCAGCCGCGCCGCCCACACGGTGGTGACCGCCGCGAGCGCCCAGCGACGGCGGGCGTCACCGCGCCCGGCCAGTGCGCTGCTCACGGCGACGGCCGCCAAGCCGGGCCCCCACACGGCGTCGGCGTAGTCACGACGGCCCTTGCGCACGGCGACGACCGCGGTCGCGGCCTGCACCGCCGTCACGACCACGGCCGACAGCCCGGCCACCCGGCGCAGGTTGGCGATGTCCACCACCGGTCAGCGGCCCAGGTCGTTGAGGACGTCGGTGAGCTGCCGTTCGGTGTCGTTCCCGAGCTTCTCGAACACCACCTTGCCCAGCGGCGCCGCGAGCTTCGCGACCCCCTTGAACTCCAGGTCGTTGGTGTAGGTGATGGCCGAACCGGTCCCGTGGATGGTGATCTCGATGGTCTCGGTGGACGTCGCGGTCTTGTTGCGCCCGACGAACACGATGCGGTCCCCGGTGAGCTCCTCCAGCGTGTAGGTCAGCTCGGTCCCGATCCCCGCGATCTTGGACGTGTTGTGCCACGACGAGCCGACCTGGACCGGTCCGGTGTCGTTCCGGGTGCAGCTTTCGGTGCCGGGGTCCCACTGCTCGGCGTGGCCGAAGTCGGCCAGGTAGGGAACGACGACTGCCGGCGCGGGGTCGACGGTGAAGGTGCGCGAAACGGTGGTCACCGGTGGGTCCTCTCCTCGGGTGCGGATCTCCGACCGGTTACCCGGAAACGGCCGATCCACGCCCGGCCCGGCGGCAGCCGCCGGAAGATGCCCCGCGAGGGTGACCACGGCTCCTGTGGATCGGCTTAAGAAAGCGGCAGCGGCCTCGCGCCCCACCCGGCGCGCGCCGCACGATCGAGGGCATGGTGGTGCTCTCCGAACGAGCGGCCGTCCGGCGGCTGCACGACCGCCTCGGCTTCGGGCCGCGGCCCGGTGACCTGGACCGCGGGTTCGCCGAGACCCGCGACCGGTTGCTGGGTGGCGGACCCGACGCCGGGGCGGCCGCGACCCCGATGCCCGATCCGGGGCCACCCCCGGACAAACCGGCCAAGGACACCGACAAGGCCGCGAAACAGCAGGCCCGACGGCAGGCGCAGGCCCAGGCCGCGCAGGCGGTGGGATGGTGGCTGGACCGGATGGCCGCCGCCGACGTCGCCTCCGTAGAACGGCTCACCTGGTTCTGGCACGGCCACTTCGCCACCAGTGAGCAGAAGGTGCGCAGCCCGCGGCTCATGCTCGCGCAGAACCGGACCCAGCGTGAGCACGCCCTCGGCAGCTTCACCGACCTCGCCCGGGCGATGGTCGTCGACCCGGCGATGCTGCTGTGGCTGGACGGCAACAGCAACAAGGCCGGAAAGCCGAACGAGAACCTCTCCCGCGAGTTCATGGAGCTGTTCACCCTCGGGGTCGGCCACTACGGCGAAGACGACGTCCGCGAGGCGGCGCGGGCGCTGACCGGCTGGACCGCCAAGCGGGACGCCACCGGCGCGCAGCTGGTCGCCAAGCGGCACGACAACGGGGTGAAGCGCATCCTCGGCGCCAGCGGCGACTTCACCGCACAGTCCTTTGTGGACCTCGTGCTGGGCCGGCCCGAGTCGGCGCCGTTCGTGGCCGGCCGGATCTGGGCGCGGCTCGTGTCCGCGACACCGCCGCCGCCCGACACCCTCAACCGGCTCGTGGCCGCCTACGGGAGCCGCCGCGACATCCGGGCGCTCCTGCTGGCCGTCACCGCCGAACCGGCCTTCCGCGACAGCGCGACGTCGCTGGTCAAGCAACCGGTCGAGTGGCTCGCCGGGCTGCTGCGCGCGCTCGGCGTTCGCCCCGGAAAGCTCGACGAGAAGCCCCGGACGCAGCTGCTGGCGGCGTTGCGCGGGATGGGTCAGGTGCCGTTCCAGCCGCCCAGCGTCGGCGGCTGGGCGGCCGGCGGAGCATGGCTGACGACTTCGGCGGGCCTGGCCCGGCTGCACGCGGCCCAGCTGGTCGTCGCACACGCCGACCTCGGCGCCGTGGCGAAGGCGCGGGACAAGGTCGCCGCGGTCGGCGACCTGCTCGGGGTCGACGCCTGGTCCGACCGCACCCGCGCCGCGCTCGCCGGCGTCGCCGGTGACGCGCGTCAGCTGTCCACAGTGGCCGCTTGTGCCCCCGAATACGTAGTGAGCGGGTGACGATCGTGCAGCTGGTGAACCGTCGCAGGTTCCTCACCGCGACCGGGGTGACGGCCGCCGCGGCCCTCGCCGCCGGCGCCACCCAGGTCGACTGGGCCCGGCTGATGTCGGCCGCGGAGCAGGACCCCCTCGACCCGGACGCGGGAGTGCTCGTCGTCGTCACCCTCTACGGCGGCAACGACGGCCTCAATACCGTCGTCCCCGCGGGCGACCCGGCCTACCAGGACGCCCGTGCCGAGCTGGCGTACCGCCCGGAGGAAGTGCTCGACCTCGGCGAAGGGCTGGGGCTGAACCCGGGCATGAAGGGGTTCAAGAGCCTCTGGGACACCCGGCAGCTGGCCGTCCTGCGCGGGGTCGGGTACCCGAAACCCGACCACAGCCACTTCCGGTCGATGGCGATCTGGCAGACGGCCTCGCCCGAGACGTCGGTGCCGACCGGCTGGCTCGGTCGCTGGCTGGACGCCTCCGGCGACGATCCGCTGCGCGCGGTGTCGGTCGACCCGGTGCTCCCGCCGCTGCTGGCCGGAGAGCGCACCGCCGCCGCGACCTTGCCGGTCGGCGGGCTGAAGCTGCCGCAGGGCGCGCTGGGCACGGCGTTCCGCGGCCTCGGCTCCGCGCAGGCCGGCGAAGGGTTCTGGCAGGCGCGCGCGGCGCGGTCGGTGACCGACCTGCACCGGGCCGCCCAGACCCTGGGAACGGCCACGAAGGACGGCGAGAAGGCCGAGGGCGAGCTGGCGGCCCAGCTCGACGTGGTCGCCGGCCTGGTCGAGGCGGGGGTGCCGACGCGGGCGTACTCGGTGTCGCTCGGCGGGTTCGACACACACGCCGACGAGCGCGGCACCCAGCAACGGCTGCTGACCGAGCTCGACGGCGCGCTGACCCCGTTCGTCCAGCGGCTGGCGAAGTCCGACCGCGGCAAGCAGGTCACGGTGCTGGTGTACTCGGAGTTCGGCCGGCGGGTGGCGGCGAACGCGAGCCAGGGCACCGACCACGGCACGGCGGGACCGGTCTTCGTCCTCGGCCCCCGCGTCCGGGGCGGCTTCCACGGTGCCGAGCCGAGCCTGACCGACCTCGACGACGGCGACCTCAAACTCGGCACCGACTTCCGCGACGTCTACGCGACCCTGGTGGAGGACGTGCTCGGCACCGACGCCGGTCAGGTGCTGCCCGGGCACGCCGGCCGGGTGACCGGCTTGTTCGCCTGAACCGGACCCGGCCCGGGCCTGCTCATCGGACGTTCCCGGGCAGCCCCGCCAGCCGGAACCGGGCTCCCCCGCCCGGAGCGGCCTCGCACCAGAGGTCACCGCCGTGCGCCCGGGCGAACCCGCGGGCGATCGGCAGGCCCAGCCCGGAGCCGCCCTGGCCACGGGCCGCGTCGAGCCGCACGAGCCGGTCGAAGATCCGCTCCCGCTCCGGCCCCGGCACCCCCGGACCGGTGTCGGTCACCGTGACGCCGTCGCCGGTGACCTCCAGGGTCAGCGTCCCCCGGCCGGCCATCGCGCGGACCGCGTTGCCGCTCAGGTTGGCCACGATCTGCGTGAGCCGGTCCCGGTCGCCGAGCACGACCACGTCCGGGCCGGTCACCTCGACCGTGACCGCCGGCGCCGTCAGCCGGACCTGCTCGGCCTGCGCCGCAACCAGCTCCCGCAGCCGCACCGGCGCCCGGTCGAGCTCGGCGCCCGCGTCCAGCCGGGCCAGGTCCAGCAGGTCGGCGACGAGCTTCGCCGCCCGCTGCGACTCGCGGACCACCAGCAGCTGCAGCTGTTCACGCTGCTCGCGCGGCGCGTCCGCCGGCTGCTGCACCAGCGCCTCGGCCGCTGCCCGCACCCCGGCCAGCGGGGTCCGCAGCTCGTGGGCCGCGTCGGCGACGAACCGCCGGGTCCGCTCTTCGGACGCCCGGGCCGCCCGCTCGGCGCCTTCGAGCGCGTCCAGGGCGGCGTCGAACGCGGCCGCGGCGCGGCCCAGCTCGGTCCCGGTCCGCTCCGGGGCGAGCCGCCCACCACGCCCGCCGGAGACGATCGACCGCGCCAGGCGGGTCATCGCGTCCAGGGGCGCGAGCGCGAACCGGACGGCCAGCAGCAACGCGACCGCGGCGACGACGAGCGCGGCCACCCCGGTGCCGGCCAGCACCCACCGCAGGCTCTGCTCGGCGGCCGCGACCAGCGACTCGTCCGCGGTGAGCGTCAGCTTCGCGCCGTCGATCCGCGGCGGCCCGGACAGCGTCGCCCGCACCTGGCGGATCCGCGCGTCCGCCGGCAGGTCGTTCGCGCCGAGAAAAGTGCCGTCCGGCAAGGAAAGCGCGGCCTGAACGCCGCGGGTTTCCAGCCGCCGCAGCAGGTTCTGCGGCGGGACGTTCTGCTTCGCCAGCTGCTGGGCCAGCTGGACGCGGGCGGTGAGCACGGCGTTGACGTCCCGCTCGGCCTGCGCGCGGAAGACCGTGTCCACGACGAGCCCGACGGCGACCAGCACCACGGCCAGCACCACCAGCACGGTGACGGTGACCCGGCGGCGCAGCGAAGCCGTTCGCAGCCCCGTCACGGCTCGCCGCGCAGGACGTACCCCTGCCCGCGCACCGTGTGCAGCAACCGCGGGCCGTGCGCCTCCAGCTTGCGGCGCAGCGTGCTGACGTTCACCTCGACCAGGTTCGGCGCGTAGTCGCCGTAACCCCAGACGGCGGTCAGGACCTGCGTCTTGGAGACCACGCGGTCCCGGTGCCGGGCGAAGTAGACCAGCACCTTCCACTCGGTGGAGGTCAGCTCGACGTCGGCGTCGCCGTAGCGGACCCGGCCCCCTTCGACGTCGACGACCAGGTCGCCGACCTCCACGGCCGGCGGGGTGCGCCCGGTCCGCCGCAGCACCGCGGTCACCCGCGCGACCAGCTCCTCGAGCACGAACGGCTTCACCACGTAGTCGTCGGCACCCGCGCCGAGGCCCCGCAGCCGGTCCTCGACGCCGTCCCGGGCGGTCAGCATCACGACGCCGGCCGCCGACACCCGGCGGATCACCCGCAACAGCTCGAACCCGTCCCGCCCCGGCAGCATGACGTCCAGCACGACCAGGTCGGGCCGCGCACGGGCGAGCTCGGTCTCCAGGCCACCGCCGTCGGGACGGGCCCGGACGGAGAACCCCGCAGCGGCGAGTGCGGCCTCGACCGGCACCCGGATCGCTTCGGCGTCCTCGATCACCAGGATGCGCGGGACGCCCGGCGCGGCCGGCCGCCGTGCGGTCACGTCGTCCACCCGACCCAGCGTAATCGACTTCGACGCCGCCACCGCGCCCGTCGGGCACCCGACCGTCCACAGGGGAGCCGTCCCGGCCTCAGCCGGTGCCGGAGCTGTCCGCGCCGAGGGCGCGACAGCGCGCTGGACATCGCCGGTCCCCGGCCGGCCGAGAACGACGTCCGGGCCACGCTGCCCGGCTAGGACGTCACGGTCCCGCCCGGTTGCCGGAGCCCGATCCCGAGCCGTGACCGCCCCGCCGGGCGGGGGCGAGGGGGATTTCCGCGGGTTTCCCGTAACAGAACCACGGTGGCCCCGACTTCGACTCCGTGGCAACCGCCACAGCACGGGCCGGCGGCGGGCTTTCCCCGAGACCGCCGCCGGCCCCCGACCTCTTGGTTCGCCCTCAGGCTGCACCGAACCAGCGGGCCAGCGCCGGTTCCAGCGCACCCGGGTCACCGGCCCAGCAGACGTAGCCGTCCGGGCGGACGAGCATCGGCTCGGCGGTCGTTTCGCCGGTCGCGCGGTCCACCCGGGCCGACCACGGATCGGCGACCTTGGCGAACGCGTCGTCGGGGTCGAGCAGGACACCGCGGCCGGACCGCAGCAGCTCGTGCAGCCGGGTGTCGGCCACCCGCGGGTCCGGGGCGGGACGGCCGGTCAGCGGGTGGTCGCCGGCGCCGGGCGTCGGGTAGCGGATCGCCATCCCGGACAGCAGGTCACCGAGGTGGCGCTGGACCTCCGGCAGCTGCGCCAGCGCGGCGAACACCTCCCGGGTCGCCGCGACGTCCGGGTCGCGCGTGCCCGCCCAGTCCATCAGCAGGCTCTGCGCCTGGACGTTGCGCAGCACCGCGGCGCCGACCGGGTGCCGCTCGGTGTGGTAGGTGTCCAGCAGGTCCTCCGGCGCCCAGCCGTGGACCGCGGCGCCGAGCTTCCAGCCGAGGTTCAGCGCGTCCTGCATGCCGGTGTTCATGCCCTGCGCGCCGAGCGGCAGGTGGACGTGCGCGGCGTCGCCGGCCAGGAAGACCCGCCCGTGGCGGTAGCGCTCGGCCTGCCGGGCCGCATTGGTGATGCGGCGGGCGTACCGGAGTTCGAGCAGCTCGACGCCGTCGCCGAAGACGAGCCGCAGGCCTTCGCGGAGCTCGTCCTCGGTGACCGGGACGTCCCGCGGCCGTGAGCGCCCCGGACCGCCCAGAACGAGCCGGCGCATCGGCCGCCCCTGCCCGTCCGTGCCGAGCGGGTACAGCGCCGCCCAATGTCCGTCGTCGCTCCGCGCGTGCGTCATCGCCTCCCCGGCGCCGCTCAGCCGGACGTCGGCGGCAACGACCGTCGAGGTGCCCGGGCGTCCCGGGAACCCGGCCCCCAGGAGGGACCGCACCGTGCTGTGGGCGCCGTCGGCGGCCACGGCGTATCCGGCGCGGACGACCACGCCGTGGGCGAACGTCGCGGTCACGCCGCCGCCGTCCTGGTCGAGGCCGGTCAGCTCGTGGTCACGCCGGACGTGGACGCCGTGCTCGGCGAGGTGCTTTTCGAAGAACCCTTCGAGCACGACCTGCGGCACGGACCGCCACGGCAGCCGGTGCGCGGTGCTCTCCGGCGCGAACTCGATCCCCGCGAAATGGCCCGCGCTGACCGGGTGGTTCCCGGTCGCCAGCAACGGTTCCAGCAGCCCGCGCTGGTCGAGCGCCGTCAACGTGCGTGACTGCACACCACCGGCTCGCGAGAGTTCGCTGGGCCGCGGCAGCTTGTCGACGAGCAGCAACG
The DNA here is from genome assembly GCF_055582965.1 of Amycolatopsis sp. NPDC104863. Lineage (NCBI taxonomy): Bacteria > Bacillati > Actinomycetota > Actinomycetes > Pseudonocardiales > Pseudonocardiaceae > Amycolatopsis > Amycolatopsis sp. NPDC104863. Next base: position 1,119,699 of record NZ_JBVJOW010000003.1, on the reverse strand, counting down.
GCACCTCCGCCAGCCGCAGCTCGTTGGCCAGTGTCAGGCCGGTCGGGCCCGCGCCGACGATGAGCACTCCGGTGTCCATGAGCTCTCCCCTGGTTGTGTCTGCAAGGACAAGAGCCACGTTGCGTCGCCCGGCGCGGGCAAGCCAGAAACGCCGGTGATCGAGACCGAATCCGTCACCGATTAGAGTCAGCGCGGTGGAATCCGACTACGACGAGCTGGACCGCCGGCTCGCGCACGCGCTGCAGGTCGACGGCCGGGCCCCGTTCAGCGCCATCGCCGAGGTGCTCGGCGTGTCGGATCGCACCATCGCCCGCCGGTACGCCCGGTTGCGGGCGACGGGAGCGGTGCGGGTGGTCGGCGGGGTCGACCCGACCGCGCTGGGCGCCGTGCTGTGGTTCCTGCGGGTGCGGTGCGCGCCGACCGCGTCGGTCCCGGTCGCCGAGGCGCTGGCCAAACGGGCCGACACGTCCTGGGTGAGCCTGACCTCCGGCGGCACCGAGATCACCTGCACGGTGCGCACGGAGACCGCGGCCGACAGCGAAACCCTGCTGTTGGCGAAACTCCCTCGCACACCGAGGGTCGAAGGGGTCACCGCGCATTCGGTGCTGCACACCTTCTACGGCGGCCCGGACAGCCTCATCGCGAAGCTCGGCTGGCTGGACGAAGACACGACCGCCCGGCTGCGCCCGCCGCCGGTGTCACGGCGGCCGGGCGCGGTGCGTCTCGACGACGGCGACCGGCGGCTGCTCGCCGCGCTGGCCGTCGACGGCCGGACCGGGATCACCCGGCTGGCCGCACTCACCGGCTGGTCGCCGACCACGGTCCGGCGCCGGATGACCGACCTGCGCGAGCACGGCGTGCTGTACCTGGACATCGACGTCGACAGCCGGCTTTTCGGCACCGGTCCCCGGACTTTGCTTTGGCTTTCGGTGGTCCCCGCCCGGCTGGAAGAAGCCGGTGAAGAGCTGGCCACGCACCCGGAGATCGCGTTCGCCGCGGCCACGACCGGGCCGAGCAACCTGTTCGCCAGCGTCGTGTGCCCGGACCAACGGGCGTTGTACCGGTACCTGACCACGCGGGTGGCGGCCCTGCCCGCGATCACGCACATCGAGACGGCGCCGGTGATCCGGACGGTCAAGCAGGCGGCCAACCGGGCGTAGGGCCCGCGGTTCTGGCGCCGCACGAGGAGTACGGCCCCAGAACCTTCGCGGGCTGCCGGTCGTGCTGAGGGGGAGCACGGCCGGCAGCCGGGATCCGGTTCCCCCGCTCCCTGAGAATTCCCCTGGGCCCGCGGAACCAAACTCAGGCAGGCGGGAAAGCCCGTGGCGGTGGTCCGCCACGGGCTCCCTCCTCACCCGGCCGTCAATAGACCAGCCAGCTCACGGTGAGCTTGCCCGACGAGCCGGCGCCGTCGGTCGCGGTGACCGGCGAACCGTAGTTGCCGGTTCTCGTCACCGTGCCGGTGATCAGGCCCGTGCGGGCGTCGAGCGTCAGCCCCGGCGGCAGACCGGTCGCCGACCAGGTGTACGTCCCCGTCCCGCCGGTGGCCCGGAGCTGGAGGCGCACCGCCTGGCCGTGGACGAACTGGTAGCCGGGGTCGGTCACCTTGACCGGCCCGGAGCTTCCCGGCTGCACCGTGAGGGTGAAGGTCGCGGTGCGGCTCTGCTGCGCGTTCTTGCCGGTGACGGTGACCGGGTACGTCCCGGCCGGCGTGGACGCGCTCGTGGTGATCGTCAGCGCCGACGAGCCGCCGGTGTCGATCGATGCCGGGTCGAACGCCGCGGTCGCCCCGGCGGGCAGGCCCGAAGCGCTCAGCGCGATCCCGCCCGGCGGGGGCGGCGTCGTCCCGCCGAGGTGCGCCTTGATCTCGTCGGCGTACGTCGTCACCCGGGCGTAGACGCCGTAGGTGTTGCAGGCGTTGGACATCCACGAGAAGAACCCGACGATCCGGTTGCCCTCGAGGAACGGGCTACCGCTGTCACCGACACAAACGCCCTTGTGACCGTCGGCGTACCCGGTGCAGAGCATCGACCCGTCGGATCGGTAGTACTGCGAGGTGTCGACGTGCTGGGCGCAGTCGGAGTCCTTCGCCACAGGGAACTCCGCAGTGCGCAAGACGTCCGAGTAGGTGTTCTGGCCGGTCTTGCCCCAGCCGATGCCTCGGCCCATCGTGCCCGGCGCGTTCACCGAGGTGTCGGTCGCGATGGTCGGGTACGTGATCCCCGCCGGCACCGGGACGTCCTTGTCGAGGGTGATGACGGCGACGTCGTGCCCGGTCTGCCAGCTGCTGTAGTCCGGGTCGGTCCAGGACTCCTTGATGTCGGCGCGGAACCCGGTGTCGTTCAGGTTCGTGGCGCCGTAGACGAACCACTTGGTGCCCGGGTTCTCCAGCAGGCAGTGCGCCGCGCCGACGACCGTGTGCGGGCCGGCCAGGGCCATGCTGCACGACTGCTTGCCCGGGAACGCGCTGCCTTCCCGGCGCATCGAGATCATGAACGGGTACTGCTCGACGGTGGTCGCTTCACCGCCGACGACGTTCGAGTGCGCACCCGCGGCGGTCGCGCTCACCGTCGTCTTGGCGGACTGCCCGGGAGCCACGGTCGCCGAGGACGGTGAGACGGCGAGCGAGAAATCGCCGGTGCCCGAACCGTTCACGGTCAGCGAGACGTTCGCCGGGTGGCTCACGGCGCTGCCCCTGCCGGTGACGGTCACCGTCTTGGTGCCCGGCGTAGCCGACGACGTCGCGGTGAACGTGAGGGTCGAGGACTGGCCGGCGGTCACCGTGGCCGGCGCGAAGGACGCCGTCACCCCCGCGGGCAGGCCGTCCGCCGACAGCGCCACGTCCTGCGCGCTGCCCTTGGTGACGCTGGTGCCGATCGACGTCGTCACGGACTTGCCCGGGTCCACGCTCACCGACGCCGGGGACGCCGTCATCGAGAAGTCGTTGTCGGGCGCCGGGGCCGAGCCGGTGATGAGCGGGTCGGCGAGGTTGTCACCCTGCGGCGAGCCCCAGCCGGTGCACAGGTCGTAGCCCGTGCCGGCGTTGTAGGTGCCGTTGTTGCCGCTGGTGACGTCGTGGAAGGTCGAGGAGTACTGGGCGGAGCCGGCGACCGCGTAGATCGTCGGGTTCATCGCGCCGACCCCGTTCTTGCCCTGTCCCTTGGCTTTCTGGTCGACCATCGCGACGTACCCCGCCCACAGCGGGGACGACAGGCTGGTGCCGCCGACGTCCTGCCAGCCGCCGTTCATGTACACCGAGAGCGCGCCGGCGCCGTAGTCCGCGTCGAGCGCGACGTCGGGCACCGATCGGAACTGGTTGCCGCCCGGCTGCCAAGACGGCCGCGCGTAGATCTGCGAGTAGCCGCCACCCGAGCGCGTGTTGCCGGAGCCGCCCTGGTTCCAGCACGACTCCGACTGGTAGGTGCCCGCGCTGTCGCCGGTGCGCAGCTGCGTGCCCCCGACGCCGGTGAACAGCGGGTCGCTCGCCGGGAAGTCGGCCTGGACCGTGCTGTTGTCGCCGTTGTACCCGCAGCCGGTGGCGCCCCAGTCGCCCGACGCCGAGAGCATCGTGATGCCCTGCGCGGCCATCTGCGTGTAGGAGTCGTGCGACGCCTTGATCGGCGCGGACTCGCACTTCTCGCCGTTGAGCCAGGAGCCGGACAGGATGGTGATGCTGTTGTCGCTCGCAATCTTCGCCATCTGGTCGACCCACGCGCTGTCACTGTTGGGTGCTTCGTAGACGGTCTGGGCCGCGCCGGGCGCCGTCGCGGCGACGGCTTCGACGTCGAGGGTCACTTCGAGCTGGTTGCTGCCCGGGCTGGACACCCCGCCGTCGACCGGGACGACCTTCGGCGTCACCGACGGCTGGCCGAAGTACTTCGTCCAGGCGTCGATGTCGGACTGCTTGAAGGCGTCGAACTCGATGAGCCCGACGTTCTGGCCGGCGCCGGTGTAGGAGCCGGCCAGCTTGGTCATGCTGTAGGCGGTGCGGAACTGGGCGGGCGTGTACCCGCCGGCCGGTCCGCTCGGGCCGGCCGGACCGGGCTTGACCTGCGAGGCCTTCGCGTTGGCGCGGTGCGCGACCGGCCGGTCGGACAGGCCCAGCACGCTTCGCACCACTCCCCCGAGCGAAGCGGGGACGGTGGGTGCGGAATCGTTGGTGCGGAAGTGTTTCCCGTCGGGGCCGGTGTAGTCGCCGAGCGTGGTGCCGAAGGCCGACCGCACGGCGTCGGCCGAGCCGGTCGCGTCGACGACCTGGCGGTTGCCCGCCACCGCCGTGACGCGGAACCCCTGTGCGCGCAGGAAGTCCGTGACGCGGCCGACCTCGGACGCGGTCGGCGCGAAGCGGGCGTTGTACTGCTCACTCGTGAGATAGTGCCGGTAGTCCGGCGAGCGCGGGTCACCGACCGCGGCGACGAACCGGTTCAGCGCCGCTTCGTCGTGCGGCTTGAGCGCGACGGCGACGGAGACGGCGCGATCTCCGGCGACCGCCGCGTCGCGGTGCGCGCCCGGCGGCGGGGAGGCGGAGTCGGCGAGAGCCACCCGGGTGTCCGGCGGCTGAGCGGTGGCCGGCACCCCGCCGAGTGCGGCGGTGGTGGCGAGGAGGGTGGCCGCCGCGGCGGCCACCCTCCTCGCACTGGGGAAAAGCGACATGTGCGTCCTCCGGGGCGAGAGCGGTTTCCCGGGACGCTAACTACGCCGGCGGCGTCCCGAAAAGACGCCGGTGAACGTTCAGTTCCGTTCACAGAGTGACGGTTTCCGCGCCTTTCCCCGCAGCTCGGAGGCCCGGTCCGTAGCCAGTTGTCCACACCGCGGGAAGCCCGTTCACCGGAAGAGCCCGGATCAGATCTTTCGGCCCTGGCACGGTGTGCGCGCGAGCGCCTACCGTCCGCGGAACCGGGGAACACAAGCAGGGAGGCCGCATGGCTTCGAGCGCGCGAACGGCCGTCCCGCTGGATCGCGAGCTGCGGCGGCTGCTGCGGCACGGCACCTTCGCGGCCGCCCTCGACCGGGCTCTCGCCGCGCGTGGCCTGAGCCTGGAGCAGGTCCAACGGCACCTGGCCGCACGAGGTGTGCGGGTGAGCCGGGCCGCGCTCAGCTACTGGCGGCGCGGCCGGAGCCGTCCGGAGCGTGAAGAGTCGCTGCGCGCCGTGCGTGCGCTGGAAGACCTGACCGGGCTGCCCGGGGAGTCGCTGGTGGCACTGCTCGGGCCACGGCGTCCCCGCGGGCGCGGCGCCGACCCGGGCACCGTGGACCGGCGGCGGCTCTGGCCGTCGTGCGAGCCGGTGCTGCGGGCCATCGGGGCCCCGCCGGAAGGGCAGGTGCGCTACGTGGACGTGCACGAGCACGTCCTGGTCGACGCCGACCGCAGACTGCGCGAAGTCCGGACGCGGCTGGTGCTGGAGGCGACGGTGGACCGGACCGACCGCTGCGTCGTCTACGAATGGGCCGAAGAGTCTTCACGGCCGGTGCTGGCCGGCCTGCGGTACTGCCGCCAGGGCCGGACCAGGCCCCAGGAGGAAAGCCCGGCGACGGTCTGCGAGCTCCTGCTGGAACAGCCGCTTTCCGCGGGCGACCGCACGGTGGTCGAGTACACCTGGCGGTACCCGGCCGGCTCGGTCCTGACGTCGTACCACCGGCGGTTTACCCGGACCACCGGCCACTACCTGCTGCAGGTCGGCTTCACCGGCGATGTGCCGGCCCGGTGCCTGCCCTACCACCAGCCGACCCTGAACGGTCCGCGCCGGACGGGGAAGCCGCTGTGGATCGGTGGCTCAGGCACGGCCCACCTGGCCGTCTCGGACGCCGGCCCGGGCCTGCTCGGGCTCGAGTGGGAGTGGAACTGACGGCTCGCGTCCCTACTCGCTGCCGAACCTTGGGAACAGCCGCGCGCAGTTGCGGGTGGTCAGCTCACGCCAGGTAGTCCCCTCCGGCTGCGCGGCGGCGGTGATGCCCGCCAGCTGGGCGTCGACGGCCGCCGGGGGTGTCCAGCAGAAGTCGCTCCCGTACAGCAGCCGCTCGGTGCCGAACGCGCGCTCGAAGGCCGGGACCTGGTGCGGGAAGGGCGTTCCGGCGATGTCGAACCACAGCTCGCCGATCTGCTCGGGGACCGTCGGCCCACCGCCGCCGCCGAACGCGGTCCGGAACAGCTCCAGGCGTTCGGCCAGCAGCGGCAGGACCCCGCCGCCGTGGGTGAAGATCCACGGGATGTCCGGGTGCTGCCGGAGGACCCCGGTGAAGAGCAGGTCGCTCACGGCCCGGCCGGTGTCGTAGAGGAACTCCAGCATCGGCCGCGGCCGGCCGAGCGAGATCTCGCCGGCGTGCGGCGGTGACGTCGGGTGCACGAACACCGGCGTCCGGCGCCGGGCCAGCTCCGTCCACAGTGGAGTGAAAGCCGGGTCGCCAAGGTAGCGGCCGTGGGCGTTGGTCTCGATCGTGACGCCGTCGCTGCCCAGTTCGTCGACGGCGTAAGCGAGTTCGGCCAGCGCACCGTCCACATCGGGCAGGGGCAGCGACGCGAAGTGCCCGAACCGGTCCGGGTGCGCCCGGCGGATCCCGGCGCCCGCGTTGTTGACCTCCCGAGCCAGCCGCCGCGCGGCCGCGTCGTCCCCGAAGTGGACGCCGGGCGAGGAGATCGACAGCAGCGACACGGCGACACCCCACCGGTCCATCAGCCCGAGGTGCGTGCCGGCGTCCCAGGTGGGCCAGCCGGGCATGCCGTCCGGCGACCCGTGGCCGCCCGCGATCGCCGCTTCGACGTACTCCGGGGTGACGAAGTGCGCGTGGACGTCGATGAGCCCGCTCACGCGACCACCTCCCCAGCCGCCCAGACCCGCCGGATCTTCGCGGTCGCCATGATGTCCCGGGTCGGGTCGCCGTCGACGAGCACCAGATCCGCCCGCAGTCCCGCACGCACCGCCCCGCGGTCAGCGAAGCCGAAGTACCGCGCGGGCAGGTCGGTCGCCGCGCGGAGAGCGTCGAGTTCGGACAGTCCCGCGTCGACCAGCAGAGCCAGTTCCTGGTGCAGGCTCACCCCTTGCACGACCGGGACCGGCAGCATCGGCGCGGAGAACGCGTCGGTGCCCGCGAGGATCGGGACGCCACCCGCGTGCAGCGCGGCGACGGAGTCCCGGCTGAACGCATAGCCGTCGACGCCGAGCTTCGTGGTGAGCGCCTCCATCATCGTCAGCGTGGGCACGGCGACCTGCCCCCGCCCGGCCATCGTCGCCACAGTCGCGGCGTCGAGAACACCGTCGCGAGGCACGTGCGTGATCACGTCGGCCCCGGCCCGCACCGCGCGCCGGTAGGCGTCGACCGACGACGCGTGCGCGACGGTCGGCTTGCCGTGTGCCTTGCCCTCGGCGACCACCGCGTCGATCGTGGCCTGGTCGAGCAGATCGCCTTCGATGACAACCTTGACGTAGTCCGAGCCCTCGGCGACCCGGCGGGCGACGAAGCCCGCGGCCTGCCCGGGCGCGGTGAGGATCGCCTCTTCGGGCATGCCGGGCATTTTCGCGTGGTTGCCGCCGGGCCCGATGGCGGGCACGCCCGCGCTGCGGATGTCCGGCACCTGACCGCGGAAGGAGTCGACGCGCTCCTTCGGCCAGCACGCCATGTCGAGCGCCGTGGTCACGCCGTACGTCGCCAGCGCCCGGAGGTCGTCGGGGGTCAGGAGGTGGACGTGGGCGTCGACCAGGCCGGGCAGCAGGGTGGCGCCGGCGGCGTCGACGGTCTCCGCGCCGGCCGGGTCGCCGCCGATCAGCGGGCCGTCGAGCACGACCGTGGTGGGTTCGGTCAGGCCGGTTCCGTCGAAGACGCGGACGCCGGTCAGAGCGGTCTTGGTCATGATGCCTTTCCGGGCAGCCAGGAGAAGAGCGAGTCGTAGAGGCCGGCGACCTCGCCGGGCCGGTCGTCGCCGTACAGGTCGTCGGCGATCGGGTACCCGCGAGTGGCGAGCACATGTGCCAGGAAGCGGTAGGACGCGCGAAGTCCCTCGATCGAGGGCAACGGCACCGGCGTGCCCGGGACGACCGGGGCGAGGACGTCGCGTTCGTAGACCGGGTCCAGGGACGTGAGCAGCCACCGTCCATTCCGGACCTCGGCCCGGTACAGCAGCCGCGCGTACGAGGTGAGGTCGACTTCGACGCCGTCGAGCACGGTCCGCACCTCGATCGCCGCGGGCACCTCGACGACCGCGCGGTCTCCCTCGACGTCCACGACCGGCGGGCCGAGCCGATGCCGGGCGACGTCGCCGCGGCCGGTCATCTCCCGCGACCGGGCGACGAACTCCTCGCCGCTGCCGCGGAACCAGCTGAGCCGTACGGCCGAGTCCGGCGCGTAGCAGGCCCGCATCCGGTCCCACCAGCCGCGGTCCCGGCCTTGCCGTTCGCGCAGGACCAGCTCGGCCGGCGTCATGAAGCCGGCTCGGCACTGAAGCTGGACTCCATCAGGATCTCCTTGGTGCGGTTGACGTGCGCCTCGAACCGGGCGACGGCCAGGTCGGCGTCGTGCGCCAGCGCCGCGTCCACCAGGCCCTGGTGCTCACCCGCGACGTCGCGGTGCCGCTGCTCGCCGCCCGGGCCGGACCAGGCGCGGTACAGCTCGGCCGCGTCGGAGAGGCGGGTGCAGATGTCGAGCAGCACCGCGTTCCCGCACGCCTTGATCAGCGTGTGGTGGAACTCCAGGTGCGCGCGGGCCCACTCCTCGTTGCGGCGCATCGGCGACCCGGGCAGGATCATCGGCTGCCCGGCGAGCCGGTGGTGGGCGGCCAGCACCTCCGACTCCCACGTGACACCGCCGCGGCGCACCGACAGCCGCAGCGCCGAGCCTTCGTTGATCGCGCGTGCCTCGGTCAGGTCGGTGAGCGCCTGCAGCGACAGCGGCGTGACGCGGAAGCCGCGGTTGCGGTCCACCTGCACGAGGTCCTTGGCCGCCAGCAGGCCGAGCGCCTCCCGCACGACACTGAGGCTGACCTGGAACTCCGCGCTCAGCTCGGCGGGCTTGACCCGCTCACCCGGGGCCAGTTCTCCGTTGAGGATCGCCGAGCGCAGCCGGTGGTACACCGACACGGCCAGGCTCTCGCCACCCGCTCTCTTCGCCATGCCGAGACGGTAACACACTCTCCCGTCAAGAATCGATTCTCTCCTTGACAGTCGCATACCGCGGGCAGAGTATGACGTCGGGACTCCTCAACCGAAAGGTCTTCCGATGCGGATCGCCAACCTCGCCGGCCGGCTCGTCCTCCTCACCGAAGCCGGCGCCGTCGACGTCGAACGGGCCAGCGGACAGCGCTTCGCCGCCGACCCCCATGCGGTGTACGCCCGCTGGGACGAGTTCACGGCGTGGGCCGCCGACGCCCCGGTCGCCGACGCCGAGGCCTTCGACGAAACAGACCTGGGGGCGCCCTCCCCCACCCCGGCACAGGTCTTCGGCGTCGGGCTCAACTACCGCGACCACGCCGCCGAATCCGGCCTCGGCCTGCCCGACTCCCCCGCCGTGTTCACCAAGTTCCCCAGCTGCCTGACCGGCCCGTACGGCGAGGTCGCGCTCACCGGGCCGATGGTGGACTGGGAGGTCGAGCTGGTCGCCGTCATCGGCCGGGAAGCGCGCAACGTTGCCGCCGAGCACGGCTGGGACCACGTCGCCGGGCTCACCGCCGGCCAGGACCTCTCGGACCGCGCGGTGCAGCTGGCCGGGCCGGCGCCGCAGTTCAGCCTCGGCAAGTCCGCGCCCGGCTTCGGGCCCACCGGGCCGTGGCTGGTCACCCCGGACGAGTTCGCCGACCGCGACAACCTCGAACTGGGCTGCGCGGTCAACGGCGAGTCCGTGCAGAAGGGCCGCACCCGCGACCTGATCTTCTCGGTGCCCGAGCTCGTCGCGCGGCTGTCGGCGATCCTGCCGTTGCGGCCCGGCGACGTCATCTTCACCGGGACTCCGTCGGGTGTCGGCATGGCCCGCTCCCCGCAGCGGTTCCTGGCCGCCGGGGACGAGCTGGTCACCACGATCGAAGGCATCGGCGTGCTGCGCCACCGGTTCACGGAACCGGCATGACCACTGTGGACGGTCACCGGTTCCGCGCGGTGATGGCCGCGGTCTGCGCGCCGGTCACCGTTGTCACCACGAGCGACACCGACGGCCGCCCGCACGGCGCGACGGTCAGCTCGTTCACCTCGCTCTCGCTCGACCCGCCGCTGGTGAGCGTCGCGTTCGACCGGCGCTCGGCGCTGCTGGCCGAGATCCTCGACGCGGGGAAGTTCGGCGTGAACCTGCTCGGGCAGGGCCAGGACGACCTCGCCGTCCGGTTCGCCACGCGCGGCGCCGACCGCTTCGGCGGCGACACCGCGTGGTTCGCCGACCGCGGCCTGCCCCGGCTGCGCGACGCCGCCGGCTGGGTGGCCTGCGCGCTCGACCGCGTCGTCGAGGCCGGCGACCATCTCCTGCTGTTCGGCCTGGTCACCGACCTCGGCCGGACCGACCTGCCACCGCTCGTCTACGCCCACCGCACGTTCGGCACCCACTCCCGCTTCGCCGAGCGGCCGCGCCCGCTCATCACCGACCAGATCGCCGCCTGCGCCCGCTGACCCCGCTTCGGAAAGGACACCGCCGTCATGACCCTCGCGACCGAACAGCCCACGGCCGAACCGGTTCTGGCCCGCATCGCCGACCTCCAGCCGCTGCTGGAGCGCAACGCCGCCCAGGGCGAGGCCGACCGGCGCGTCGTCGAAGAGAGCATCACGGCGCTGACCGACGCCGGCGCGTTCAAGATCGCCCAGCCCCGCCGCTACGGCGGCTACGGGTTGCCGGTGCGCGCGATGCTCGACGTCTCCGCCGCGGTCGGGGAAGCCGACGGCGGCACCGCCTGGGTCGTCGCGCTGAGCAACGTCTGCGCGTGGCTCGCCGGGCTGTTCAGCGTCCAGGCCCAGGACGACATCTGGGGCGCGAACCCGGACGCAAAGGTCTCCGGTGTGCTCGCCCCGACCGCCGAGACGACCAAAGTGGACGGTGGCTGGCGCGTCACCGGGCGCTGGTACTACAACTCCGGCTCGTGGCACGCCGACTGGGCCGGCCTGGGCATCCCGCTCACCGACGAGCGCGGCGAGGTCGTCGACCAGGGCATGGCCCTGCTCCCCCGGACCGACCTCGGTTTCGAGGACACCTGGTTCGTCGCCGGGATGCGCTCGTCGGGGTCCAACTGCCTGATCGCCGACGACGTCTTCGTGCCCGAGCACCGCGTGATGTCGGTGCCGCCGGCCATCGGCGGGCAGTACGCGAACGGCGAGCCCGAAGAGGACCTGTTCCGCGCCGCGCTCGTCCCGGTGCTCACGCTGGTGCTGGCCGGGCCGCAGCTCGGTCTCGGCCGCAAGGCGCTGAAGCTGGTCAAGGAGAAGGCCGCGCGCAAGCCGGTCTCCTACACGAACTACGTGGCCCAGGCGGACTCCGTCGCGTTCCAGCTGCAGCTCGCCGAGGCCGCGATGCGGATCGACACCGCCCACCTGCACGCCTACCGCGCGGCCGACGACATCGACACGGCGTCGGCGAGCGGGGACTACCCCGGCGTCGAAGCCCGGGCGCGGGTGCGCGCCGACACCGGGTGGGCCGTCGAGAACATCACCCGCGCGATCGACATCCTGCTTTCGGCGCACGGCGCGGGCAGCTTCGCCGAGGTCAACCCGCTGCAGCGGATCTGGCGCGACTCCGCGGTCGCCGCCCGGCACGCGATCGTGCTGCCCGCGGTCAACTACGAGGTCTACGGCAAGGCCCTGCTCGGGCGCGACGACCAGATCACCCCGCTCATCTGACCCGGAGGGACAAGTCATGAGCCTGCACCGCCTCACCAAGATCGCCATCGGCGTCCCGGACGTCGACGAGACCGCCAAGTACTACACGGAGTTCGGTCTCACGCCGACCGCGTCCGGCTTCGCCACGGCCGACGGCGGCGAGCAGCTCGAGCTCCGGCAGACGCCCCACCGCCGGCTGCTCACCCTCGGCATCGGCGCCGACGACCCGGACGACCTCGGCCGCATCACCGCGTCCCTGTCCCGGCTCGACGTCGAAAGTCACATCAACGGCGACGCACTGTACACAAAGGACCCCGTCACCGGGCTCGACGTCGTCGTGTCGGTCGCACCACGGATCCGCCAGGAAACACCGGAACCTGTGGCCTACAACGGCCCCGGCGTGGCGCGGCGGCCGAATTCCCGCGCGCCGGGCATCGACCGCGAGTCCGCGGTGCGGCCGCGCAAGCTCGGCCACGTCGTGTTCGGCTCCACCGACCAGGCCGCGACGCAGCGGTTCTTCACCGAGGGGCTGGGGTTCAAGGTCAGCGACGAGGCCCCGGGCTTCGCGTCGTTCATGCGCTGCTCGACCGACCACCACAACGTGCTGGTGCAGCAGGCGCCGGTCAGCTTCCTGCACCACACGTCCTGGGAGGTCGACGACGTCGACGAGGTCGGCCGCGGCGCCACCGCGATGCTGGAAGGGCACCCGGAGCGCCACACGTGGGGCCTGGGCCGGCACTACATCGGCTCGAACTTCTTCTGGTACCTGCGCGATCCGGCGGGCAACTTCTCCGAGTACTACTCGGATATCGACTGCATTCTCGAGGACCAGCTTTGGGAACCGCGCGTGGTCGCCGGGGAGAAGAGCCTTTACGCGTGGGGTCCGCCGCCCCCGCCGTCGTTCCTCGCCCCGGAGGACCTGGCGGAGTTGATGACCGACGCCCACGACGGCGCTTGAGGGGTGGTCGCCGAAACCTTCGACTACGACGGCGGGCGGTCAGGGTGTACGGCGCGCATCCAGGAATATTCGCCGTCGCCTTGCCCGCCGAACGCACCGCGGTGCGCGGGGTCTTCTCCGCCTCCCCGGGCGGCGGCTACCGGCCACCCGCCGTGCTGCCGAACAGCTCCCCCGCATCTACCTGGTAGCCGGGAGCGAGGAATCGTTCTTCGCGGCGAACGCGACCCGGTGGACGCTTTGCGCACCGCGGGCGGGGAAGTCGTGTCGGCTGAGCGAGCCGGTGAGAACGGCGACCTCAGGGTGATCATCCCGTGACGTCAGGCGCCGGTCGAGCGTGCCCCGACCACGTCCGCGAGCGCCGACGCCACGAGCGCGACCGCCCGGTCCTCGTCGCCGGCCAGCTGCCGGAGCGGTCCGTGCGCGATCGTTCCCGGCAGCTCGGCCAGCGCCTGGGCCAGCCGGATCCGCACCGCCGAGTCCGCCGCAGGGGTGCCGAGCTCGGCGACCAGCGCACCCACGATCCCTTCCGCGGACCCGGGTTCCAGCGACAGCGTGCCCAGGACTTCGCCCGCGTCGACGTCGTTCACGCCCTCGACCACCATGGCCACGAGCGTCGGCACCGCCGCGTCCAGGCCTCGTGCGCCCAAGGCCAACGCGGCCTGCCTGCGCACCGCCGCGTCCGCGTCCGCCAGCGCTTCGGCGAGCAGCGCCTCCGCCTCGGCGCCGGGCATCCCGGCGACCGCCCGGACCGCGCGGCGCCGGACGTCGACGTCCGGCGAACGCACCCCGGACGCCACACTGGCCACCCCGTCACCACCGGCCCGTGCGAGCGCCCACCGCAGCGCGCCGGCGACGTTCGGGTCGGCCTCCGCGAGGACCGCGCCGGCCAGCAGTTCCGCGGGCACCGGCACCTCCTCGGCCGGGGCCAGCACGGCCTGCTGCCGGCGCGCCGGGCTGGGCGAGTCGAGCCCGTGCAGCAGCTCGACGATCCGCAGCACGCCCTCCCAGCCCGACGGCGCCGAAGCGTCCACCCGGCGGAGCCGCTCGAGCAGCTCCTGCTCCCGCTTCAGCCGCTCCTCGGTCCGCCGGATGAGATCACCGACCAGCGTGGCCGGCGCGAAGCCGGGATCCTCCAGCGCCCGGCCGATCTCCCGCAGCGACAACCCCAGGGAGCGCAGGCTCTCGACGTGGAAGATCCGGCGGATGTCCTCGGCGGAGTACTCCCGGTAGCCGCCCACGGTCCGGCCGGTCGGCCGCACCAGCCCGAGGGAGTCGTAGTGCCGCAGCATCCGGGTGCTCACCCCGGACCGCCGGGCCACCTCGCCGATCAGCACCCCGCTCCCCCGGCCCGCTCCGGGCCGAGCGCGACGACCCGTTTCGCCTCGTCGACGGCCAGGTCGAACCCCGCGTCCGGGTCGCGCAGAAGCCGTTCGGTGGCGCGGGCGTGCACGCGCACCGCCGGGTCCGCACTCGCCGACGCCGACCGCAGGACCGGCACCGCCGTCTCCCCGAGCGCGACGAGCGCCCGGCTGAGACTCAGCTGCACGGTCCGGTCGCCGCGACCGAGCTGGGCGGCCAGGTCCACGGCCAGGCCGGCGTGCTCCAGCGTCGGCGCCAGGATCACCGCGGCCCGCCACGCGCTGCGCGCGACCTCGTCGTCGGGGTCGTGCAGCAGGGTCCGGGTGATGGCGGGCCAGACGTCCCGGTCGCCGATCTTGGACAGCGTGTGCAGCGCCTGGCTGCGGGCCTGCGGACGCCCGGACAGGAGCTCCGCGCGCAGCCGGGGCACCGTGAGCTCCGCCGGGTGGCGGGTCAACGCCCAGGTGAGCATGTCGCGCACGAAGAAGTCCGGTTCGATCGCGCACCGCGCCACGAGCGCGTCGACGAGGCCGGGACCGGGGTTGGTGCCGATCGCCAGCGCCGCCTGCAGCCGCGTGGACGAGCTCGCCGCGGCCAGCGCGTCGAGCAGGCGCGTGTCCTGCGTTTTCATGTCGATCACCTCCTGCGCCCAGTGAAGACCTTGACACGGTGTCAAGGTCAAGCGCCGTTCGCGAAATGATCAACCGCGCAGGACCCGGCGGATCCACGGAAGCTGCCGGAAGACGTCCCCGGCGCCGGCGATCTTCTCCCGGTCGGAGGTGTCGAACACCCCGACGAGCGTGTCGGCCGTCGCCCCGGTGCCCATGACCGGGCCGCCGGAGTCGCCGCCCGCGGGAACGCCGGTGACGCCGGCCGTGCAGAAGTCGGTCCCGCCCGGCTCGGCGAACCCCTCGCACCGCCGGTCGCCGACGGGCAGGACACGCAGGTCAGCCTGCTTGAGCACGTCCGACTGACACGCGTTCTCGTCACCCCGGCAGGTGGCGCCCCAGCCGTACTGGCGGACGAGGCGGCCGGCGCGCACCGGCCCCGAGCCGGGCAGCTTCGCCGGCGTGACGGCCATCGGCGGCACCTTGACCAGCATCATGTCCGCCTCCGTGGCGCCCTGCCTGCTCCCGGGCACGGGGTGGACGCGGGTGCCGGTGCGCTGGTCGAGGCTGCCGACGCGGAACTCGATGCGCGCGTCCGCGATGGGCTCGGCCTGCTCGAAGAAGCAGTGCGACGCGCTGATGACCCACTCCCGGGTGATCGCGGTGCCGGTGCACTCCCCCTTGCCGTCGACCAGCATCCGCACCGCCCACGGCGCGGTCGTGCTGACCGAGCCGCCGATCACGGCGGACGCGCCGGGCGCGAAGACGACAACGGCCGGCGCGACCAGCGCCAGCAGGACAGCGAGACGGCGAAACCTCACGCGGATTCCTTTCGGGACGGCGACTGCCGTAAATCCTTCCAGGACTGTCCGGAGTTCGCCGGGTTCGCGATCATCGGCCGGGTGAGGCCATGGTTGGTCCTTTCGAAACTCAGGCTCAGAAGATGGCCAGCGGGTTCACCGGCAGGCCGGTCGTGCCGAGGATGCGCGGAACCGCGGCCACGAACAGGAACGTGTAGCGGCCTTGCTCCCGGCAGACCGCGACAAGCTCCTCGCCGCGGGCGCCGTCGATGAGCACCAGGCCGAGGCGGCCGAGGCCCAGGCGGTGCAGCGCGCCGGGGAAGTCGTCCTTCAGCGGCGGTGACGCGTCACCGATGTCACCTGCGTAGACGGCGATCCCGCGGTCGTGCATCCACCGGACCGCGCCCGAGGTCATCCCCGGCAGCGCCCGGCCGTGATCGGGCACCCGGTCCCAGCCCGCCCGCACCACCAGGGCGTCGCCCGGCTCCACCACGACGTCCTCGCGCGCGGCGGCCGCCTCCAGGTCGCCGGCCGTGACCGCGTGGCCGTCGGGCAGCCTGCCGTCCGGGGCCAGGTCGAGCAGCACACCGCGGGTCACGATCCCGTCGGCGAACACGTCCGCGGCGCCGTGGGTCACTCCCCCGGGCCCGGAGCTGTCCGCCTGCGCGATCCCGGGGTACACCTGCCCGTCCATGACCATGTGCGACAACGCATCCAGGTGTGTCACTTCGGGATGGTGCGTCGTGACGAGCATCAGCTCGGCCATCGCCAGCGGCGGCGAACCGGTGAACGACATGATGGTCTGCACACCCGTGGTGTCCGCCTGCAGCGCGGCCATCGGCCCGCCCATCAAGGGCGCGGTCGGGGTCTTCCGCGCCAGCGAGACCGTCGATCCGGTCCGCGCCTGGGCAACCCCGCGGGCGCGGGCCTCCGCGGTGATCAGGTTGACGGTGCCGAGCTGGTCGGTGTCACCCCAGCGTCCCCAGTTGCTGGGGAACTCGGCAAAGCTCTGATCCATGACCGCTTCCTTCACTCGGGGACGACGCAGCAAGATCGTCACAGCGCCCGCGCGCGGCCACCAGCCCATCCGGTGCCCAGCTGGTGCCCATCCCGGTGAGCCGTCGTGGCTACAGTCGGGCGCATGACCTCACTCGGAGACACCGTGCGGGAGCTGCGGCGGCGGTCCTTCACCGGCCGGGACGAGGAGCTCGCCGTGTTCCGGGACGCGCTCGGCGCTCCCGGCGTGCTCTTCGTGCACGGGGTCGGCGGGGTGGGCAAGAGCGCGTTGCTCGACACGTTCTCCGACATCGCCACCGAGAAGGGCTTCGAGCCGGTTCGGGTGGACGCCCGGCACCTGACCCTCGGACGGGGAGCGCTGCCCGCCCCGGCCGGCGACGCGCCCGCCGTGCTGCTGATCGACACGTACGAACTGCTGGAGCCGCTCGACGACTGGGTCCGCGAGCACTACGTGCCTTCCCTGCCGGCGACCTGCCTGGTGGTGATCGCCGGGCGGCGCGGCCCCGGCCCGCGGTGGCGCGCGGACCCGGCCTGGCGGACGTTGCTGCGCGTCATCGCGCTCGGCAACCTGTCGGCCGAGGAGGGATGCGCGTACCTGACCGCTCACGACGTCCCCGCGGAGAGGCACGAGCGGCTGCTGAAGATCAGCCGCGGCCACCCGCTCACCCTGTCGATGATGGTGGACGCCGTGCGCCGGGGTGTAGCGCCGCGGACCCTGTCGGACGTGCCCGGCGGCGTGGGCGCGTTGCTCGCGCAGCTGCTCGACGAGGTGCCGAGCGCCCGGCATCGCCTGGCGCTGGACGTGTGCGCGCTGCTGCTCGTCACGACCGAGGACCTGCTGCGCGCGATGACCGGCGAGGACGCCGGGGAGGTGTTCGCCTGGCTGCGGACGCAGGCGTTCGTCGAGGAGACCCCGTACGGGCTCTATCCGCACGACGTCGTCCGCGACGCCATCACCGCCGACCTGCGCTGGCGCGACCCCGGCCGGTACGCCGAGCTGTACCGCAGGAAGCTCGCCGTGTTCCACGACCAGGTCCGCGCGACGACGAGTGAGCGGGAGCAGCTGGACCTCACGGTGCTGACCGTCGTGCTGAACGGCACCCGGTCCCCGCACGCCGCGCTGGCGTCGCTGCCGCCGACGATGCGGGCCTACGCCGACGAGCTGCACAACGACGACCGGGCGCCGATCGTCGCGATGACCGCCGAGTGGCAGGGGCGCGAGCAGGCCGAGCTGGTGGCGTACTGGCTGGAGCGCCGGCCCGAGGCCTTCCGGGTGTTCCGCACCGCGACCGGCGAACCGCAGGGTTACGGCGCACGCCTGGACGTCACCGAGGCGGACGTCGGGGTGGACCCGGGTGCCGACGCGATGTGGGACTATGCCTCGAAACACGGGCCGCCCCGCTCCGGCGAGCGGGTCCGCGCCTGGCGTTTCTTCCTCGACCGCGACCACGGACAACGCCCGTCACCGTCGCTGACGCTGTTCGTCGCGTGGCAGATCCTGGACATCCTCCTGATCGGCGACAGCACGGCGTGGAGCTTCGTGGGCGCGTTCGAGGACGGTGAGCTGTGGGAGCCCTCGATGGAATCCCTCGACTTCCGGGCGGCGCGCGAAGCCGCCTACACCGTCGGCGGCTCACGGTTCCCGGTGTTCGCGCACGACTGGCGCCGGACCGGCCTCGAGAAGTACACGGATCTGTTGCACGCCAACCAGATCGGCGTGTCGACGCGGCAGGCCCTCGGCGAAGCGCTGTCCCGGCCGGAGTTCACCGACGCCGTCCGAGCTGCCTTGCGCACGCTGCACAAGCCGGAGCTGTTCGGGGCGAACCCGTTGCTGCGGTCGCGGATGGTCCGGGAGCACGGGCGGGCCGACCGTACGCCCGCCGAGATTCTGCGGGAGCTGCTCGAGGAAACGGCCGCGGGTTTGAAGCCCGAACTCGGTGTGTTGATCGATCGGACGTTCCTGCGACCGACCGGTGTCCAGGAGCGCGTCGCGGAGTCCCTGCACCTGTCATTCAACACTTTCCGGCGACATCGGGACAAAGCGGTCGCGCGGCTGACCGATGTGTTGTGGGACCGGGAAACGGGGGGCCACCGGGGTTGACCGGTGCCCGCCGCCGATCGGACCAAGGTTTGAGATTCACCTCAGGTCCATTCGAGTGGTCATGTTTTGCCGTGCTGCGCCCTCGTCGCTCCCGCCGCTAGCGTGACGACGTCTGGCGGCGCCAGGCTGCCAGGGGTGGAGCCGGTGGCTCCGAGGGGAGATCTACCTTCTGATGCACCAAAAAACGTTGCGGCGGTTCGCGCTGCGCACAATCACGCTCACGTCCGTGTTCGCCCTCGTCGCCGCGGTGCCCGCGGTGGCCGTCGCGGCCCCGGGAACCGGCCGGGGTGGTGTTCCGCTGCCGGTGTCGTGGACACCGCCGTCCCAGGTGAACCGCACCCCCACCGGGGTTCCGGCCGCCGCGGTCCCGTCCAGACCGGCGGCGTCGCTCTCGCCCCGGTCGGTCACGTGTGCCACCTACTCCGGCGTCGGGACGCAGTCGTGGTTCCCGATGGACCGCTATGCGATTTCGGACCGGACGGAGCTGCTGGTCAACCGGGACAGCGGCAACGCGGTGATCACCGACCGCGCGCTCACCGTCAAGGGCACCGGCTTGAACACGTCGTTCGACGCCGTCTACAACAGCACCACGCTGTTCGGCGGAGCGCTGGGCTCGTACTGGTCCATCTCCAGCGGCCCGGACGTCAGCCTCGACTTCCGGACCGGCACCGTCATCGTGCGGGACGCCTCGGGCCACTGCGAGTACTACGACGAGAACGGCGCGGGCGGCTACGACACGCCGTCGGGCGCGCACGCCACCCTGACCAAGCTTTCCAACGGCAGCTACACCCTCGTCCAGGACGACTCGGGTGACGTGCAGCTGTTCACCGGTGACGGCAGGCTGTCCTCGCAAACAGACCGCAACGGACACGCGATCACCTACCGCTACAACCCTTCCGACGGCTCGCTGGCGTCGATCACCGACACCCAGGGCCGGGTCACCACCGCCGGTTACGACGGCGCCGGGAAGCTCACCTCGATCACCGACCCGACCGGGCTGACGGCCGGTGGTTACGGCTACGACGGCAACGGCCACCTCAACACCATCACCAACCGCGCCGGCGACCAGACCAGGTTCGGCCTCGACGCCGACGGCCGGGTGACGAGCCTGACCTCGACCGAGGGCCGGACCTACACGCTGACCTACGACGCCGGCGGGCGGGTCACCCAGGTCGCCGAGCCGAACTTCGGCGGCACCGCCAGCACCACCGGCTACGTCTACGGCGACAGCACGACGACCGTGACCGACCCGAACGGCCACCCGACGACCTACACGTTCGACAGCGACGGCCGGCAGACCAAGGCCACCGACGCGCTCGGGCACAGCCGCGGGCAGTCGTGGTCGGCGCACGGTGACGTCGCGTCGCTGACCGACGGGCTGACCAACTCGGTGACCTACGACTACGACCCGCTGAACAACCTCAAGGGCGGCAAGCTCCCGACCGGCGCGGCGATGTCCGTCGGCTACACCGACACCGCCCACCCGCACCTGCCCACGCAGATCGCCGACTTCTCCGGCGACAAGGTGAACAACAGCTACGACAACGCCGGCAACCTCACCACCGTCCACTCCGACGCGCTCAACGCCGACGTCGCGAAGTACGAGTACAGCACCGGCCTGGTCACCAAGGCGACCGACGGCAACGGCCACGCCACGACCTACGGCTACGACACCGCCGGCAACCTGACCAAGGTCACCCCGCCGCTGCCGCTCCGGCCGACCAGCTACACGTACGACTCGCTGTCGCGGCTGACCAGCGTGACCGACGGCAACGGCGTCAAGCTGGTCTACGGCTACGACAAGCTCGACCGGGTCGTCTCCGTCGCCAAGGCCGACGGCACCGGCCTGGCCGCTTACACCTACGACAAGACCGGCAACCGCACGGTCTCGCAGACCGCCGGCGCCACGCTGACCAACAGCTACGAACGACGCCTGCTGACCCGTGTGGTGCGTACGGCGGGCACGGCCACCGGCACCGCGACCTACCACTACGACCTCGCCGGCAACGTGACCGCCGTCGACGACCCGACCGGCTGGGTCTACTACGGCTACGACGCCGCGAACCGGCTGACCTCGGTCAAGGACCAGGCGAACAAGACCACGACCTACGGGTACGACAACGCCGACCACCGCACCTCGGCGACCCTGCCGGGCGGGAGCACGCAGACGATCGGCGTCGACAAGTCCGGCCGGCAGACCGGCATCACGGTCAAGAACCCGGCCGGGACCACCGTCTACTCCACCACCTTCCGCTACACCAAGCCCGACGGCACCGACACCGGTCAGGTCCAGTCCCGCACCGACGCGACCGGCACCGCCGACAACACCTACGACGGCTTCGGCCGCCTCACCAAGGCCGGCGCCCGCACCTACGGCTACGACAACGTCGGCAACGTCACCAGCGGCGACGGGCACACCTACACCGTCAACGACGCCAACCAGATGACCAAGATCGACAGCACCACGGTCGGCTACGACAACGCCGGCAACCTGACGACCACCAACCCCGGCGGCCAGGCCCACTACAGCGACACCAACCAGCTGACGTCGGTCACCTCCGGGACCAGCACCCTGTTCACCGCGTCCTACGACACGCTCGACCAGACCCAGGCCGCCTCGGTCGGGGAGCAGGTGGGCTCGAGCACCGTCACGCACGTTTTCACCCGCACCGCGCTGGGCATCTCCCGCACCGTGGACAACGGCGCGAGCACCACCTACGCCCACGACGTCGACGGCAAGCTCACCGGCCTGGTCGACGCTGCGGGCAAGCACCACAACGCCGTCACCGACTACCAGGGCAGCGTGGTCGCCCTGGTCGACGACACCGGCGCGGTGACCGCCACCTACGGCTACACGCCCTACGGGTTCAACACCAGCATCACCGGCACGGCGGGCTCGGCGAACCGGCTGCGCTGGCTCGGCAGCTACCAGCTCGCCAGCAGCGAATACCTCACCGGCTACCGGCACTACAGCCCCGTCTACGCCCGCTTCACCCAGCCCGATCCCACCGGACAGGAGGACAACGCCTATGCCTACGGCGACAGCGACCCGATCAACAACAGTGACCCCGACGGGGACAGTTTCCTGCATTCGCTGGCCGGTGCGCTGATCGGTGGCGCGGTGACGTTCGTGCTCAGCGCGAGCCCCCTCGGCCCGCTCGGCGGGGCGGTCATCGGCGGCTGCGTCGGCGGCCTCGCCACGGCCGCGCTGGACAAGTCGAACCTCGCCGCCGGGTGCGGGATCGGGGCCGCCACCGGGCTCGTCGGGTTCGGCCTCGGCAAACTGGGCAAGGCAGTGGGTTCGCCCTACAACAAGTGACCATGCGGTCTCCTGGCCCGGGCCGTGCCGGTCCGGGCCAGGAGACCGGCCGTCGATCGGAGAGGTGGCCGCGGTGCCGGCGAACCGGAAGAAGACATATCTCGTCAGCGGGCTCTTGGCGCTGGTCGCGGTGGTGTGCGCGGTCGTCGCGGCGACCGCCGGGCCGGCTTTCCTGCAGTACGTGGCCATCGGGTTCTTCTGCGCGGCCGTCGCGTGCCTGGCCCCGCTGCTGTCCCGCCGGGCGGGCTGACGACCCAGGATCCGGCCGGTGAGGAACGACAGCGGGACCTGAGCGCGAAGGCCAGGTACTCCTTGCCGTGGGCCGGTGCGGAGCCCGGCATCGCGCCGGTCGTGTCATCGCGTCGGCGAACATGGTGAGCCAGTCAGCCGTTCGCGCTTCGCCGGTTCTGGTGCCGTGGCGGGTTTCCCTGGTGGCCGGCTCCCGCGGGTTCAGACCGCGACGGGGCTGGCGGCCAGACGCCGCGACCGCACCGCGAGGACGATCATGACCGCCGGGATCAGCAGGTCGGTGACGAGGACGCCGCCGGTGTTGCCCGGGGCGTGGTCGCCGTTGGCGAACCACTGGTAGAGGTGGCCGATGATGGCTCCCCACAGGAACATGCCGCCGCCGAGTCCGATGGTGATGCGCTCGCGGGCGGACGCCGAAGCGGCGCGGAAGCCCATGATGGCCAGCCCGAGGTTGGCGAAGGCGATCTCGAACAGGAACGGCGTCCGGGGAAAGCCGATCGCGGTGGCCATCACGTCCGGGAAGGCGAGGAACGCCACCGTCATCCACAGGCTGCCGATGCCGAAGGCGCCGATGGCCCACCAGCGCTGCCAGATCTCCAGCCGCTCCCGGGCCGAGGTGGCGTGGCGGGCGCGCAGGTAGGCGCCGATGGCCGGGACCACGATCCAGACCAGGGGGAAGGCTGACTGGGCGATGTAACCGAAGTTGTCCATGCCCTGAGTCTTGCATAGTTAACATTAACGCGTCAACACTCTGCTAGGCTGACCCCGTGGACGAAGGACTCGCAGACTTGCTGCACCGCGTGGTCATGCTGCTGGGCGACGCGGCCCGGCGCCGCACCGACGGCCAGGACGGCTTGACCTACAGTCAGATCCGGCTGCTCGGCACGCTGGAGGACATCGAACCGGCGACGCAGCATCGGCTGGCGCAGGCGTTGTCGGTGTCGGACCCGGCGATCAGCCGAGCGCTACGCCCCCTCGAAGCGGACGGCCTGGTCCAGATCGTCATCGACCCCACCCACGCGCGGCGACGACTGGTCACGCTCACCGAGACCGGCCGGAAAGCCTTCCACGTCAACGGGAAACCGCTCTACGACGAGTTCCGCGCCGGGTTGGTCGCCGCCGGGTTCCCGTACGAGCGCTACCTCGAAGACACCCTCCGGCTGGCGGAGCTCCTCGAATCCGACTGACCACACCGCCGGCGGCCCGGGCCGTTCAGCCCGCCACTTCCCGCGTGTACTCCAGCTCGAACCGCGCGCCGATGCGCTCCCAGAGCTCCAAGGACCGCTCGAAAGCAGCGACGTCGCCGAACCTGCCGCGCGCCCGGGCGACGCACGCCGCCGCCCAGTCGTTCTCCTCGGCCGTCGACTCAGCCTGCTCCAGCCGTCTCTCCGCATCAGGCAGCTGAGCGACGACGGCCAGTTCCGCACCCGCCGCGTTCGCGTACGCCCGGTACCACAGTTGCGGGAACTCCTGGAACGCGTTGCGCACCAGGCGATCCGCGTCGGACAAGTGTCCGTTGTGGACGGCCAGCCGAGCCTCCACGAAGGCCGTGGTGGCGGCGAGGCGGCCCGAGCGGGGCTCGGGGTGACCGGCGAACTCCAGCGTGCGAGCCCGCCACAGCCCGTGGTCACCACGCAGACCGGACGCCAGCTCCAGCACCTGCACCGACAGCGCCAGCCACGCCAGGAGCGGAGCCCCCGCCGCGCGCCACTCCGCCAACGCCCGCTCGCCGAGCTCGACGGCCTCGTCGAACCGGCCGGACAGCGTGAGCGGCGCCAGGTACTTGAGACGCGACACGAACGGGTAGTCGCCGTTGACCGGGTCCTGTTCCGTGGCGCGGGCGGCGATGGCCAGCGCGCCCGGCAGGTCGCCCACCGCCAGCGCGCACACCGAGACCGAGTGGAACAGGTCGAACATCTCGATACCGTCGGCCGGCCGGTGCCGGCTGAGCTGGGGCAGCAAGTCGAGCCGCTCGCGGGCGATGCGGTAGGCCTCGCGCAGCCGGCCCTGGCGCGCGGCCGCCGAGTTGGCGCTGTCCAAGGCACCCTGCAGCAGCGTCGGATCACCCGCGTCCTGCGCGGCTTCGACGGCGGCGGCCGGGTCGGCCCCGGCGTGCCACGCCTGGGCGGTGGCGAGCACTGCCGCGTGCTCACGGTCCTCGACCGGGATCCGCTCGGCCCGCGCCAGCAGGTCGGCGCGGCGGGCCGCGGGCACCGCATGGCGGAAGTCTCCGACGAAGCGCGTCGCGAGGGTCACGGCCAGCGCCAGCAGCACGGCCCGGTCCCGCTCGTCACCCGCGCGGTCGGCGCCGGTGAGCAGCAGGGCGAACGCGTCGTCGCCGTCGGCCAGCGACTGCGCGGCCTCCGACGCGCTGCGCAGGTCCCGGACGGCGTCGGCGGGCGCGGTGGCCCGGTCGGCCGCGGCGCGGTAGTGCGCGCGGGACTCGACGAACGAACCCCGGGCGAACGTCAGGTGGGCCAGCGCCCGGCCCAGCCGGTGCGCCACGGGATCCGGCTCCGCGCCGGTCCGGGCGAACGCCGCCCGCAGGTCGTCGACGACCTCGTCGTAGCGCGCCGCGCGGTCGTCGTCGAGCCCGGCTTCCAGCTCCCCCGCGACCCGGCTCGCCCACTCCAGGTGCGCCCGCAGGACGTCGTCGCGGTCCGCGTCGGCGGCGAAGTGCTCGAGCGCGAACGCCCGGACCGTCTCCAGCAGCCGGTACCGCGTGCGGTCACCGCCGCGCCGCACCACCAGGCTCTTCTCCACCAGCCGGCCGAGCAGGTGCGCGACCGTGCTCGGGCGCTCACGGGGCGAGACGGCCGCCGCGGCGTCGAGGTCGAAGCCCGCCGCGAACACCGAGAGCCGCCGGAACACCGCGCGTTCCGCGGGCTCCAGCAGGTCGTAGCTCCACCCGAGCACGTCGCCCAGCGAGTGGTGCCGTGCCTCGCCGCCACGGCCGCCGGCCACCGCCCGCAGCCGGTCTTCGAGCGCGGTGAGAAGCCCGTCGACGCCGAGGGCGGCGGCCCGCGCGGCCGCCAGCTCGATGGCCAGCGGCAGCCCGTCGAGCCGGGCGCACGCCTCGGTGACCAGCGCGGGAGCGGCGGCGAACGTGCGGTCGGCGCCGCGGGCGCGGTCGAGGAACAGCGTCTCGGCGGCCGAGCCGAGCGGCAGCGGCGGCACCGCGTGCGCTTCCTCGCCCGTGACACCGAGCCGTTCCCGGCTGGTGGCGAGGATCCGCAGCCGTCCGCCCGCGCGCAGCAGGGCCTCGACGAGCTCGCCGACGTCGTCGAGCACGTGCTCGCAGTTGTCCAGCACCAGCAGCATCGCCCGGCCGCGGACCCGGTCGGCGACGCTGTCGAGCAGCGGCCGCGGCGGGCGTTCGGTGACGCCGAGCGCGGCGGCCGCGGCGGCCACCACCTGCCCGGGCGGGACCGGGACGAGGTCGAGGTACACGACGCCGGCCGGGAACCGCGCGGCCGCGGCCGCCGTGACGGCGAGCCGGGTCTTGCCGACCCCGCCCGGCCCGGTGAGGGTCACCAGCCGGGTCGTGTCGATCGCCGCCCGCACGGCCTGGAGCTCCTCTTCGCGGCCGACGAAGCTGGTCCGGGCCTCCGGCAACACGGCGTCTTCGGCCCGCGCCCCTAGCTCGGCCGCCTCGGCGGCGAGCGTGGCCAGCTCGCGACGGTCGGTCGCGCCGCTCTTGCGCAGGAGCGCCGACACGTGGCTTTCCACCGTGCGGGCGGAGATGTGCAGCCGGCCGGCGATCTGCGCGTTCGTCAGGTGCTCGCCGACGGCCGCGAGCACCTCGACCTCCCTGGCCGAGATCTCTCCCCACGGCAGCGCACCCACCCCGGACATGATTCCGTACCCGATCCGTGGTGAGCACGGATGCCCGGACGGGCCGCGTGGCGCAGGCTCTCCCCATCGGACGAACCGGCCACGGGAGGCACCCCATGCGACGCATCATCAACTCGACGTACATCTCGCTCGACGGCGTGATCGAGAGCCCGCACCACTGGCCCTCGAGCGGCCCCGACGGCGGCCAGGGCGAGGCCGTGCAGACCGAGCTGCTGCTCTCGTCCGACGCGCTCATCATGGGCAGACGCACCTACGAGGGCTTCGCGCCCGTGTGGCCGACCCGGTCGGGCGACCCGGCGAGCGACCACATCAACGCCATGCCCAAGTACGTGGTCTCCCGGACCCTCACCGATCCCGAGTGGACCAACACGACGGTCGTCACCGGTGACCCGGTGGCCGCGATCGAGAAGCTGAAGGGCGAGCCGGGGGCCAACATCATCCAGTACGGCTTCGGGCAGCTCACGCACGCGCTGCTGGAGCACGGCCTGCTCGACGAGCTCCGCCTGTGGTTCCACCCGCTGCTCGTGCGCCAGGGCGGCCCGCGGGACCTGCTGTTCCGCGAGGGCTCCCTGACCCAGCTCGAACTGGACACGGTGACCAAGCTCGACTCGGGCATCGTGATCCTCGGCTACCAGGTCCGCTGATGGACTACCAGGGGTTCGTCAAGAGACTGGTCCTGCCGGAGGGCGTCACGGTCCCGGCGGAGCTGACCCACGGCGACGTGGTCGCCCGGGCGATCACCCGCGCCGACCTGGCCGACGACGTCGCGGGCATCAATGCGAGCCTCGACCTCATCCGGCAGACCCGCGGCGGCAGCTGGCCGACCGAGGCAGTCACCGAGGAGTACAACTACGTCGACCTGGTGTGGCACGAGTGCGAGTTCCGCGACGGCGGCTCGTACACCTACGTCCTGCGCGACCCGGCGGGCGGCTACCTGGGGTGCTGCTACCTGTACCCGATGGGCGGCCGCACGAAGCTCACCGAGGACCTGCTCGACCACGACGTCGACGTCAGCTGGTGGGTGACCCCGGACGCGTACGACCGCGAGTACTACCCGAAGGTTCACGAGGCGCTGAAACACTGGCTGGCCCACGACCTGCCGTTCCGGAAGCCGTACTTCTCGAACCGGCGGATCCCCGGATGACCTGAAGGAGCAGCACCGTCACGCCGCTCGCGACCGCGAAGAGTGAATGCCCGACCAGCGCGCTGCCGATGAGGAGGATCCGGTGGTGGTCGGTGCACCCCTCGGTCGCCGACCAGCCGGCCCACCACGACGGCGAGCGCCGGCGCGACCACCATCGGGATCGCCACCCAGCCGCCGTGGCCGACCGCGGGGCGGCCGACTTCGTGGCCGAGCGGGAACAGCAGCAGGAGGAACACGATCGGCGTGAGCCCGGCGACGGTGACCAGGACGAGCGGGCGCGGCAGCCGGGCGACGAGCTGATGCACGCGACGGTGGCCCACGTGTACCAGCAGCTGCAGAACCACCTGGACGCCCGGCTCGCGGCGGCGACCGGCCCCCGCGACCGGCTCGCGGCGTACCTCCGCGCGGTGGTGGAGTTCGTCGCCGGGCACCGGACCGCGATGCACGCGCTGGCCTCGATCTTCGTGAGCTTCCGCGACGAGGCTGGCACCAGCCCCACCTACGACGCCGACGCCGACCAGGGCGCGATCGGCACCGTCGAGCGGATCCTGCGCGAGGGCCAGGAGGACCGGCGTTCGACCCGTTCGTCATGGGATCACTCGTGCAGCGCTCGGTGGACGGCCTGGCGTTCCTCCTGGAAACCCGCCCCGAGCTCGATCTCGACGCCTACGCGGAAGAGCTCGTCGAGACCTTCGACATCGCCACCCGGTCCACTTCGGACTAGAGGTCGACGACCACCTTGCCGTGCACGTGCCGGCCGGCTTGGAGCTCGGCCGCGTCGCGGATCCGCTCGACCGGGAAGCTCGCCGCGATCGGCACCCGGAGGCGGCCTTCCGCGACCAGGCGGGCGATCTCTTCCAGGGCGCCGGGAGCGGCGTTCGCGCCGTTGGCCGCCGAAACGCCGTCGACCTGCGCGGCGATGGTGCAGATGCGGTCGTCCTGCACGCCGAGCTCTCTCGCGGTGTGCACCGTCTCCGTCCCGTGCAGGTCGATGGCGGCGGTGACGCCACCGGGCGCGAGGGCTCGGACCCGGTCGGCCAGGCCTTCGCCGTAAGCGACCGGCTCGGCTCCGAGCTCACGCAGGAAGCCGGCCGAGGTCGCCGATCCCGTCCCGAGCACCCGCGCTCCCGCGATCCGGGCCAGCTGGACGGCGAACACCCCGACCCCGCCCGCCGCGCCGCCGATCAGCACCGTGTCCTCCGGGCCCAGGTCGACCACGGCGAGGGCGGCGGACGCCGTGCGGCCGGCGATCGCGAGGGTGGCGGCGGTGCGGTCGTCGATGCCGTCGGGGGTGTGGTGAGCCTCGTTCGCCGCGGCCCCCTCGGCCAGGTCGACCACGACGAAGTCGGCGACCGCGCGGGACAGGGCGCCGCCGAACACCCGGTCGCCGGGCGCGAAGCCGGTCACCCCGGCGCCGACCTGGTCAACAACACCCGCGTAGTCGGTCCCGAAGCCGACCGGGAGGCTCAGGCCGAACCGGGCGGCGGTGTCCGCGTCGGCGGTGATGATCCAGTCCATCGGGTTCAGCCCGGCCGCGGTGACCCGCACCCGGAGCTGGCCCCGCTCGGCCTGCGGAGCGGGCACCTCCTGGACGTCCAGGGCCTCGGGGCCGCCGAACACGGCGAGCCGGACGGCCCTGCTCTGGTCTTGTGGCATGGAAACCTGTCTCCTCGGCCCGGGGAGCACGTCGAAAAGGACTATGCTCCGGTTACCCGACCGACCCTAGCACAATCGGAGCGTGTTCCGTTTTGTCTGAGGCAGAGACGCGTCCGCCACGGGCCGACGCCGCCCGCAACCGCGACCAGCTGCTCGCGGTGGCGACCCGCGTGTTCGTGGCCGGCGCCGAGCCGTCGATGCGGGCCATCGCCCGCGAAGCCGGGGTCGGCATCGCGACGCTCTACCGGCACTTCCCCACCCGCGAATCGCTGGTCGACGCGGTCTACCGCGACCAGGTCGTGCGGCTGACGACCGGCGCCCGCGACCTGCTCGCCCGGCTGGCCCCGGCCGCGGCGATGCGGCGCTGGATGGACCTGTTCGGCGACTGGATCGCGACCAAGAACGGCATGCTCGACACCCTGGTCGCGATGATCGACGCCGGCGAGATCGCCCACGCGCAGACCAGGACCGAGCTGCTGACGGCCATCTCGACGATCCTCGACGCCGGCCGCGCGGCGGGCGAGCTCCGCGCCGACGTCACCGCCGAGGACGTCGCCGCATCCCTCATCGGCATCTTCACCGTGGCGCCGCGGCCCGGGCACGAAGCCCAGGCCGGGCGCCTGCTGAACCTCCTGATGGACGGCCTCCGCCCGGGCTCGGCCCGGGTCAGCGAAGCTTGAGCTCGGCCCAGGCCAGCAGCTCGCCGACCACCTCGGCGCGGTTCGTCTCGTTGAGGATCTCGTGCCGCGCGCCCGGGTACACCCGCGTTGTCACGTCCTCGAGACCCGCGTCGCGGTAGCGCTGCACCAGGACGTCGAACAACGCGAGGTTGCCGTTCACCGGGTCCTGGTCCCCCACCGCGAGGTACAGCGGCAGGTCCGGCCGCATCCGGGACACCTCCGCCGGGTCCGACAGCCGGCGCGCGCCGACGAACATGGCCTTGGTGTTCGCCGGGTCGATCCCGAAGCCGCACAACGGGTCCGCGACATAAGCGTCCACTTCGGACTCGTCGCGGCTGAGCCAGTCGTAGTCCGTGCGCGGCGGCTGGAACGGCGCGTTGAACATCGCCAGGTCGAGGGGCTGGTCCAGGTCCAGCGCCGGCTCGAGGACGTCGAGGGCCGCCGTCCCGGTCAGGATCACCGCCGAGACGTCCGCCGAGTGGTCAAGCAGGTACTGCTGCGCCGCGAACGACCCCATGCTGTGCGCCAGCAGCACAACCGGCAGCCCGGGGAACTCCGCACGCGCATGGGCGGTCAGCACCCCGATGTCGGCCACCAGCGCCGCCCAGCCGTCCGGGCCGAGGTCGCCCGGCTCCGCGGTGATCGACGCGCCGTGGCCGCGGTGGTCCTGCCCGAACACGGCGAACCCACGCTCGGCGAACGCGCGCGCGACCCGCTCGTAGCGCCGGACGTGCTCCCCCATCCCGTGCGTCAGCTGCAGAATCCCGGCCGGCTTCCCCACCGGGTCCCACCGGTACGCCGTCACGGCTCCGGGCAGGGTGAACGTCGCATCGGGCATCGTCGCCTCCTCAGTCGGTCCATTGTGCGGCATCGCGGACGAACCTCGCCGGGACGTCGACGACCCGGCTGCGCAGGAACTCCCCCAGTCCCTTCGCCTGGGGGTCCGGGCGGGTCGCCGAGGCGACGCCCTCCCCCAGCAGTCCCACCACCACGAAGTTGAGCGCGCGCAGGTTCGGCAGCTCGAACCGGCGGATGTCCAGATCGGCCGACTCCGGGAGCAGCTGCCGGAGGCGGTCCTCGTCGAGAAAACCGCGCAGCCACGCGTGTTCCGCGTCCGCCCGGGCCCACACGCCGATGTTGGCGTTGCCGCCCTTGTCCCCCGAGCGGGCGCCCGCGACCGCGCCGAGCGGCAGGCGCCGGGTCGGGCCGAACTCGCGGGGTGGTTGCGTGGCAGGGGAAACCGTCACGAGTGGTGGGCCCGACGGCGGGTGCGGGAGGACACGCACCGTCCCGTCCGGCAGGGTGACGCGGTGCTCGACCCCGTCCGCCGGGACCAGCGCCGGCCAGTACACGCCGAACGCGCTCTCCGCGGACGGCGGGGTGGTCGTGTGGAAGCCGGGATAGCCGCCGAGCGCCAGCTCCATCGTCGTGTTGGAGAAGCGCCGGCCGACCTTGGCCGGGTCGGGGTCCTTGACCGTGATCCGCAGGTGGGCGGTGGCTTCGGCGTTCACCGGCGCGTCCGGGTGGTCGAACCGCAGCAGCGTGACGTCGACCTCTGCGAACTGCTCCTTGCCGCCCAGCAGCTCGAACAGCTGCTGCTCGGCCCACGCGGCCTTCTCCTCGATGCGGGTGCCGGTGAGCACCAGCGTCATCGTGTTGCGGTAGCCGCCGTCGTGGTTCAGCGCCACCTTCAGCGAGCCGCCGGGTGGGCTGCCGCGGGTTCCGCTGATCCGGACCCGGTCGGGCCCGGCCTGCTCGACACGCAGGGTGTCGAAGTGCGCCACGGCGTCCGGCCCGGCGTACGCGGGCTCGGCGATTTCGTAGAGCAGCTGTGCGGTGACCGTGCCGACCGAGACCAGGCCGCCGGTGCCGGCGTGTTTCGTGATGACGCTCGAGCCGTCCTCGGCGACCTCGGCGATCGGGAAACCCGGGTAGCGCCGGTCGGTGATCTCGTCGAAGAACGCGTAGTTGCCGCCGGTGGCCTGCGGCCCGCACTCGATCACGTGGCCCGCCGCCATCGCGCCGGCGAGCGCGTCGAAGTCCGTGGCCGCCCAGCCGTGCCACCACGCGGCCGGTCCGACGACCAGCGACGCGTCGGTGACCCGCCCGGTGACCACGACGTCGGCCCCGGCGGCGAGGCCCTCGGTGATGCCCCAGCCGCCGAGATAAGCGTTGGCCGTCAACGGGGTCACCCCGGCTTCGGACAGCTTGCGGCCGGTGTCGAGGTGGACGAGGTCGGGCAGCCCGCCGAGGATGTTGTCGCCGTCGACGTGGGCGACTTTCGGGTGCAGCCCGAGCCGTTCGGCGAGCGCGGTGATCTCGGCGGCCAGGCCCGGCGGGTTGAGGCCGCCGGCGTTCGAGACGATCCGGATGCCGCGGTCCAGGCAGGTCCCCAGGACGTGCTCGAGCTGGGTGAGGAACGTCTTCGCGTACCCCGCGGCCGGGTTCTTCCGCCGGGCCTTCCAGAGGATCAGCATGGTCAGCTCGGCGAGGTAGTCGCCGGTGAGGACGTCGATCGGGCCGCCCTCGACCATCTCGCGCGCGGCTTCGAGGCGGTCGCCGTAGAAGCCGGAGCAGTTCGCGATCCGGACCGGGCGGCTCACGCGGGTCCCCGGCCGGGCGCGCCGGCGAAGGCCTGGGCGATGCCCATCCACTCCTCGGCCACCGGCCCGCGCACGACCAGGCCGGTTTCCTCGGCGCGACGGCGTTGGGTGACCGCCAGGCAGAAGTCCAGCGCCGTCCCTTCGACACGGTCGGCGGCGGCCCCGTCGCCCCAGGTCCACCGCTCCCCCGACGGCGCGAGCAGGCTGACCCGGATCGGGACGACCGGCGCCGGACGCCCGTGCAGCCCGAAGCTGAACGCCGTCGTCGAGACGCCGAGGTGGGCGATGTGCCGGAGCCGGTCGGTCGGCACGCGCGTCACGCCGAGGGTGTCGGCGATGTCCTGGCCGTGCGCCCAGGTCTCCATGATCCGCGCGGTCACCGAAGACGCGACGCTCATGTCCGGCCCGAACCAGGGCAGCCGGGCCCGCGGGTCCCGCCCGCGAAACGCCGTGACGAGCTCCGAGCGCGTCCGGGCGAACCAGGTCCGGACGTCGTCGGCGCCCAGCCCGCGGTGTTCGGCGGCCACCCGGTCCGGGAAGTCCATGCCGTCGGCCATGAGCGCGGCGGCGGCACGCCGGAAGCCGTCGGGATCCACCACCGCCTGGGTCGCGGCTTCGTCGAAGAAGGCCAGGTGGGTGACCTGGTCGCGGATATCCCAGCCCGCCGCGGGGGTGGGCTGCGCGATGTTCGTGTCGTCGAGCGGGGCGAGCAGGGTGTCGACGTCGGTGGTCTCGGCGACGAGGTCGTCGAGCAGGGCGTCAAGCGAGACGGGCATGTCAGCGTCCTTCCCAGACCGGCGCGCGCTTCTCCCGGAAAGCCGCCGGACCCTCCTGGGCGTCCCGCGAGCGGTACACCGGCTCCCAGATCTCCTCGGCGCGGTCGTAGACGTCGTCGCGCTGGAGGTAGGCGGTCTGCTTCGCCGCGCGGACCGACAGCGGCGCGTTCGCCGCGATCCGCAGAGCCAGCTCCTGAGCGCGAGACCGCAGGTCGGCCAATGGGACGACGTGGTTGACGAGCCCGATCTCACGAGCGCGGTCCGCGTCGATCGGGTCGCCGGTCAGCAGGATCTCCATGGCGATCCGCGGCGGCACGAGCCACGACAACGGCGCGGCCCACGGCGATCCGCGGCCCACCTTGACCTCGGTCACCGCGAACCGCGCGTGCGAAGCGGCCACAACGAGGTCACACTGCTGGGCCAGCAGGAAACCCCCGGCGTAGGCGACGCCGTTGACGGCGGCGATGGTCGGCTTCGGCACGTCGACGTTCCGGCCGAACTGCGGCAGGAAGTCCGGCGGCGGGACTTCCAAAGCCGTCTCGGCCATCTCTTTGAGGTCGCCGCCCGCGCAGAACGCCTTGTCACCCGCGCCAGTCAGCACGAGCACCGCGGCGGAGTCGTCGGCGATGAACCGCCGGGTGCCTGCCCAGAGCCCGTCACAGACCTTTTTGGACAGTGCGTTGCGGGCTTCCGGGCGGTTGATCGTCAGCCAGGCAACACCGTTGTCGACCTCGTAGGTGACGCTCACGAGACCACCGCCAGCACCTGGCCGGTGTCCACCTGGTCACCCTGGCCGACGCGCAGGTCCGCGACCAGGCCGTCGACCGGGGCGGTGACCGTGTGCTCCATCTTCATCGCCTCCAGCACCACGAGCGGCTGCCCGGCGGTGACGGTGTCCCCGGCGGCGACGAGGACCCGCACCACCGCGCCCGGCATCGCCGCGAGCAGCGACCCGGCGGCCGTAGCGGCGGACGGATCCGGGAAGCGCGGAACTTCGGCCAGGGTCGCCGACCCCTCCGCGCTGTCCACATAGGACATATCACCACGGGTGTGGACGTGGTAGGTGCGGTGGACGCCGTCGATCTCCAGCTCCACGAGTTCGGGCTCGGCGGAAACCACCCGGACGGCCTCGCCGAGCGGCGCGCCGTTCACCGTGAGCCGCAGTCCGGACCGGCGCAGCGCATACGCGACTTCGAGGGTTTCCGCGCCCAGGGTGTACGCGACCCGCTGGGGCACGCTCCCGACGTTGCGCCACCCGGACGGCATCTCCGGCACGACCCGCGCGTCCCGCCGATGCCGGGCCTGCCGGGCCAGCGCCGCCGCGGCCGCCTGCCGGGCGCCACTCACAGGACTGCCCAAAGTGGACGGCTCGTGCCGGGTCAGGTAGCCGGTGTCGGTGTGCCCGGCCAGGAACTCCGGCTCCCCCAGAATCCCGACGAGCAAGTCACGATTGGTCGTCACGCCGTGCAGTTCGGCCTGCCGCAAGGCCCGCGCGAGGGTCCGGGCGGCCTCGCGCCGGGTGCCGCCGTGCGCGATCACCTTGGCCAGCATCGGGTCGTAGTGCGGGCTCACCACCGAGCCGTCGACCACACCGGAGTCCACCCGGACACCGCGCAGCGCGGGGATCCGGAACCGGTGCAGGGTCCCGGTGGCGGGCAGGAACCCGGCCGGGACGTCCTCGGCGTAGAGCCGGACCTCGATGGCGTGCCCGGTGATGCGGGCGCCCGTCACCGACGGCGGCAGCGACTCGCCTTCGGCCACGCGCAGCTGCTGCTCGACCAGGTCCAGGCCGGTGACCAGCTCGGTGACCGGGTGCTCGACCTGCAGCCGCGTGTTCACCTCGAGGAAGAAGAACTTGCCGTCTGAGTCCAACACGAACTCGACCGTGCCCGCACCGGTGTACCCGATCGCCTTGCCGGCGGCGACGGCGGCGGCGCCCAGCTCGGCGCGCAGCGCGTCGTCGACCGCCGGCGACGGGCACTCTTCGACGATCTTCTGGTAGCGCCGCTGGATCGAGCACTCCCGCTCGAACAGGTGCACCACCTCGCCGTGCGTGTCACCGAGGATCTGGACTTCGACGTGCCGCGGGTCGACGACAAAGCGTTCGAGGAACACCGTCCCGTCGCCGAACGCCGACGCGGCCTCCCGCCGGGCACTCACGACAGCTTCCTCGAGCCCCGCGGAGTCGTGGACCACGCGCATGCCGCGGCCACCACCGCCGAACGCGGCCTTGACCAGCACCGGAAAACCGATCTCGGCGGCCACCGCGGCGAGGTCGGTCGTGTCGGTGACGGTCGTCCCCGGCAGCACCGGCACCCCCGCCGCCTCCATCAAAGCCTTGGCCTCGATCTTCGAGCCCATCGACGCGATGGCCTCCGGCGACGGACCCACGAACGTCAGCCCGGCTTCGGCGCAGTCCCGCGCGAAGCCCGCGTTCTCGGAGAGGAACCCGTACCCGGGGTGGACGGCGTCGGCGCCGGTCGCCTTCGCCGCGGCGATCACCAGATCACCGCGCAGGTACGTCTCGGACGGCGACGAACCGGGCAGCCGGACGGCTTCATCGGCGAGCCGCGCGAACGGCGCGCCCGCGTCCGGGTCGGAGTAGACCGCGACCGTCGAGATGCCCAGGTCGTGAGCGGTGCGCATGACCCGGGCGGCGATCTCGCCGCGGTTGGCGACCAGCAGCTTCGTGATCATCGGCTCACATCCGGAAGACGCCGAAGCCGCGACGGCCCTCGACGCGGTTGGAGTGGACGGCGGACAACGACATCCCGAGCACGTCCCGGGTGTCGCGCGGGTCGACGATGCCGTCGTCGTAGAGCCGGGCGGTGACGGCGAAGGCGTGCGACTCGGTTTCGATCTGGGCTTCGATCGCCGCGGTGCGCGCGCGGTCGGCGTCCTCGTCGAACGGCTTCCCTTGGGACGCGGCGGAAGCGCGGCCGACGATCGACATCACCCCGGCGAGCTGCGGCGCGCCCATCACCGCGAGCTTCGCGCCGGGCCAGGCGAACATCAGCCGCGGGTCGTAGGCGCGCCCGGACATGCCGTAGTTGCCGGCGCCGAACGACGAAGCCATGTTGACCGTCAGGTGCGGAACCGTGCTGTTGGTGACGGCGTTGATCATCTTGGCGCCGTCCTTGATGATCCCGCCCTGCTCGTAGCGCGTGCCGACCATGTAGCCGGTCGTGTTCTGCAGGAACACCAGCGGGACGTCGGTCTGGTTGGCGAGCAGGATGAACTCGCTGGCCTTCTTGGCCTCCTCGCTGAACAGCACCCCGCGGTGGTTGGCCAGTACGCCGACGGGATAACCGTGGATGCTCGCCCAGCCGGTGACCAGCGAGGTGCCGTAGAGCGGCTTGTACTCGTCGAAGTCCGAGCCGTCGACGGTCCGGGCGAGGATTTCGCGCGGGTCGAACGGCACCTTGGAGTCCGGCGGCACCAGGCCGAGGATCTCGTCGGGGTCGTGGCGCGGGGGTTCCGGCCGGTGTGTGGGTCCCGGACCGAGCTTGCGCCAGTTGATCCGCGAGATCACGCGGCGGCCCAGCCGGATCGCGTCGACCTCGTCGACCGCGAAGTAGTCGGACAGGCCCGAAACGCGGGAGTGCATGTCCGCACCGCCGAGCGACTCGTCGTCGGCCTCCTCGCCGGTGGCCATCTTGACCAGCGGCGGGCCGCCGAGGAACACCTTGGCCTGGCGGTCGACCAGCACCGCGTAGTCGCACATGCCGGGCACGTACGCACCGCCGGCGGTCGAGTTGCCGAACACGATGGCCAGCGTCGGGACGCCCATCGACGACAGCTCGGTCAGCTCGTGGAAGATCCGCCCGGCCGGCACGAACAGGTCGGCCTGCGTCGGCAGGTCGGCCCCGCCGGACTCGACGAGGTTGACCACCGGCAGCCGGTTGACGCGGGCGATCTCCAAGGCCCGCAACGTCTTCCGCAGCGAGTACGGGTTCATCGCCCCGCCGCGCACGGTAGGGTCGTGCGCGATGACCACACACTCCACATCGGACACCACGCCGATGCCGGTGAGCACCGACGCGCCGACCGTGAAGTCCGTGCCCCACGCGGCGAGCGCGGACAGCTCCAGGAACGGGCTGTCCGGGTCGAGCAGCAGCTCCAGCCGCTCCCGCACCGGCAGCTTCCCGCGGTCGCGGTGGCGCTGCGTGTACCGCTCACCGCCGCCGGCGACGGCCAGCTCCAGCTGCTCTTCCAGCCGGGCCAGCAGCTCCAGCTGGTTCTTGCGGTTCGCCGTGTAGACCTCGGCGGAGACGTCCAGCTGCGACTTGAGCACGGTCATCGGGCGGCCCCGTAGTGACCGGCGTGCCGCTCGCGGACGACATTCTTCTGGATCTTGCCGGTCGAGGTGCGCGGCAGCTCGTCGGCGACGATGACGGCCTTGGGCACCTTGTAGCCGTCGAGCCGTTCCTTGAGCCGGGTCCGCAGGTCGTCCGCGTCGATCGTGGTGCCCGGCTTCGGCACGACGACGGCCGTGATGGCCTCGCTCCAGCGCTCGTGCGGCAGCCCGACGACCACCACCTCGGCGACGTCCGGTTCGGTGTCGTAGATCGCCCGCTCCACCTCGATCGAGGCGACGTTCTCGCCGCCGGTCTTGATGACGTCCTTGAACCGGTCGGCGAACCACAGCACGCCGTCCGGCCCGAACCGGCCGACGTCGCCGGAGTGGAACCAGCCGTGCCGGAACGCCTCCTCGGTCGCCTCCGGGTTGTGCAGGTACTCCTGCATGGTCGACGGCGCCCGGTAGACGATCTCGCCCTGCTCGCCGCGCGGCAGCAGGTTCCCGTCGGGGTCCATGATCCCGACCTGGACGCCGGTGAGCGGCGTGCCGACCGCGCCGACGTGGGAAAGCTGGTGCTCGGGCCGGAACAGCGTGGTGATCGGGCTCATCTCGGTCTGGCCGAACAGCAGGGCGAAGTCGCAGCGGAAGCCGTCGAGGCACGCCTTGATCTGCGCCTCGGGCATCGGCGCCATCGCGTAGACCGCACGCCGCAGCGAAGTCAGGTCGCGCCCGGCGAACGACGGGTGGTCCAGCGCCGCGCGGTACATCATCGGCAGGCCGAAGACCTGCGTGATCTTTTCGCGTTCGATCGTGGTCAGGAACCGGTCCGGATCGAAGCCTCGGTGCACGAAGATCGTCGCGCCGACGACGATCGCGGGCGTGCAGAAGGCGTTGAGCTGGGCGGTGTGGAACATCGGCATCATGGCGACGAACCGGTCGTCGGCGCGCCAGCCGGAGTCCAGCGCCGCGGACATCGACTCCAGGTGGATCGTCAGGTGCGTGCCGACCACGCCCTTCGGGAACGACGTCGTGCCGGAAGTGTACAAATAGGACAGTGGCGCCCGGTCGGCGATGACGACCTCGGGCGACGTCGTGGTGTCGGACAGGACGGCGTCGAGGTCCAGCCCCTCGGCGTCACCGCCGGTGCCGGGCGCGAGGAACACGTCCGCGACCCCCGGCACCTCGGCGACGGCAGGGGCGATCGCGCCGAACAGCTGCCGCTCCACGACGATGCCGCGGGCTTGGGAATGCCCGAGCACGTAAGCGATTTCGTCGCCGCGCCAGCCAAGGTTGACCGGCACGCAGACGAGCCCGAGCTTGGCGCAGGCGTAGTAGACGGCGAGGAACTCGGCGCTGTTGGCCGAGGCGAGCGCGAGGACGTCACCGGTTGTGTAGCCGCGGTCGGTCAGGCCGTTGGCGAGGCGGTTGACCCACGTGTCGAACTCGCCGTAGGTCCAGCGGCGCTCGCCGTCGACCACGGCAAGCGTTTCCGGGCGGGCGAACGCGACGCGGGTCAGCGCGTCGCCGACGTTCACCCGCTGGGCGAGGGTGCGATCCGTCATCAGTCCTCCTAATAGGACCGGGGCAGCCCGAGGCTGTGCTGCGCGACGAAGTTGAGGATCATTTCGCGGTTCACCGGGGCGATCCGCAGCAGGCGGGCCAGGCCCCAGTAGGGCAGCAGCCCGAAGTCCGCCGAGACGCCGTTGCCGCCGTGGGTCTGGATGGCGGCGTCGACCGCGGCCAGCGCGGCCTCGGCGGCGGCGTACTTGGCCATGTTCGACGCCTCCCCCGCCGGCTGACCCGCGTCATGGAGGGCTGCGGCCCGGTGTGTCATCAGCGCGGCCAGCTCGGTCTCGATCTTCGCCTTGGCCAGCGCGTGCGAGACGCCCTGGTGGGCGCCGATCGGCCGGTCCCAGACCACGCGGTCCCGGGCGTACCGCGAAGCGACGTCGAGGGCGTAGCGGGCGATGCCGACGCAGAGCGCGGCGCCGGTGATGCGTTCGGGGTTGAGGCCGTGGAAGACCTGGCGGAAGCCGTCCCCCTCGTCGCCGACCAGTGCGGTGGCGGGCAGGCGGACGCCGTCGAAGTGCAGCGTGAACTGCTTCTCCGGCAGCATGACGTCGACCGGCAGCGGCGTCACGGTGAGCCCGGGGGCGTCGGTGGGCACGAGGAACAGCGAGAGCTGGGCGCTGCCGTCGGCGTCGCGGCCGGTGCGGGCCACGAGCAGCAGCGCCTCGGCGGTGTCGACGCCGGAGATGTAGTACTTCTCGCCGTCGACCACCCAGTCGTCACCGTCGCGGCGGGCGGTCGTGGTCAGCTTGTGGGTGTTGGAGCCGGCGTCGGGCTCGGTGATGGCGAAGACGACCTTCGCGCGGCCGCTCGCCAGGCCCGGCAGCCATTCCTTGCGCTGCTCCGGCGTGCCGAACTCGGTGATCACCTCGGCCGAGATGGCCTCGGTGACGAGCAGCAGCAGGATCGGCGCGCCCTTCGCGGCGCTCTCCTCGATCACGATGGTCAGCTCGGCCAGGCCGCGGCCGCCCCCGCCGTACTCCTCGGGGATGTTGACGCCGATGAAGCCGGCGTCGCCGAGCGCGTGCCACAGCTCGGTGCACTCACGGCCTTCACGAGCGTGTTCGACGTAGTACTTGCCCCCGAACGGGGCGGCGACGGCGCCGACCGCGGCCCGGAGGTCGCGCGCCTCGTCGCTCTCGAACACGTCCACGCCGACGCTCCTTAGTGATTTTTGATTCACTTATAGCGCACCGTAGCGCCCGTCTGCGAGGATCACAAGATGACGGCACCCTCTCCGGCCACCCGCCGCCGGCGCGACCCCGAGCGGCGCGAGCGGATCCTGACCGCCGCCGCCGAGCTCACCGCGCGGCGCGGGTTCCACGCGATCGGCATGGCCGACATCGGCGCGGAGGCGGGCATCGTCGGATCCGGCGTCTACCGGCACTTCGAGAACAAGGACGCGATCCTGGTCGCGCTGCTCGACCGCGTGATGGCCCGGCTGCATGACGGCGCCGCGGCGATCCTCGCCGACGCGCCCGGCGACGCGGCCGCGTTGTCCGGCCTGATCGGGGACCACGTCCGGGTCGCCATCGAGGACCGGACCGTGCTGGCGGTCTACCACCGCGAGATCCACAACCTGCCCGAGGAGGACCGGCGGCGGCTGCGCCGGCTGCAGCGGCACTACCTCGAGGACTGGGTGCACGTCCTCGCCCCGCTGCGCCCGGACCTCGCCGACGGCGAGCTGCGCCTGGCCGTGCACGCGGCGATCGGCGCGGTGCAGTCGACGTTGTTCTTCCGCAGCGGCCTCGCCGCCGACCGGCTGGCGGCGCTGCTCGGCGAGATGGCGCACGCCTGCCTCGGCGTCCCGTCGACACCACTCGCGTCAGTGAATGGCGAATAACTTTCCTCTTGATTGGTGACCTGGCTCACGGCATGCTGAGCGCGTCGGCGACGGCGAAGGAGCCCGGCATGACCACGACCAGCGAGAGCGCCATCGACGTCGAAACCCTGCGCGGCCGCCGCGCGGTCCGGCGCTGGGAACGGACGTCCGTCGGGGACGTCTTCGAGCGGCTCACCTGGAGCCGTCCGGACCAGGTCGCGATCGCCTCGGCCGGGGACGCCCACGGTGAAGAGCGGTTCACGTCGGTCACCTACCGGGAGGCCGACGTCGCCGCGAACCAGCTGGCGCACGCCCTGTCCGCCGCGGGCCTGGAGCCCGGTGATCGTGTGCTGTTGTTCTGCGAGAACACCGTCGAGGCGTTCCTCGCCAAGATCGGCATCGCCAAGGCGGGCATGGTCGCCGTCCCGCTGAACCCCGGCCTCGCCCCGGACGTCCTCGAGCACCTCGTGCGGCTGACCGAACCGCGGCTGGCCATCGTCGACGCGGAACTGTGGCCACGGCTGGAAAGCGTCCCGGGGGTGCGGGTCGGCGCCACCATCACGGTCGGCGGCGGCCCGGTCGGCGGGACACCGTCGTTCGGCGGGTTCCTCGCCGGGCACCCGGACATCGAGCCCGACGTCGAGATCCACGGCGACGACATCTTCCAGCTGCTGTTCACCTCGGGCACCACGGCGATGCCGAAAGGCGTGATGCTGTCCCACAGCTACGCGCACCTGGCCGGGCTGAACTTCGCGCTGTCGCTCACGCGCGGCCTGCGCCACGAGACCGACCTGCGCGTCTGCACGTTCCTGCCGATGATCTACCACGTCGGCGACGCGCTGTTCACCTACTCGACGTTCCTCTCCGGCGGCACGCTGGTCCTCGGCCGGCGCCCGGTGCCCGGCCCGGTCGCCGAGACGCTCGCGCGGACGCGGGCCACCGCGGTGTGGGCCGGTTCGCCGCAGTTCGCGGCCGCGCTGGCCGACGCGGTCGACGCCGACCCGGCGCTGGACCTGTCTTCGCTGACGACGCTCGTCTACGGCTGGGGCGCCCTCTCCCCCGCGCTCATGCGGCGGCTCGAGGCCCGGACCGCGCCGGGGTTCGTCGCGGTCGGGATCTTCGGCCAGACGGAAGCCATTGCCTGCCACCGGTTCTGGCCGTCGGCGTGGCCCGAGGTGCACGCGCGCACCGCGCCGGCGATGAACTACGTCGGTGTCCCGAGCGGGCTGCTCGCGTCCGACGTCGTCGACGAGCTGGGCGAGCCGGTCCGCGGGGTGCCCGGCGAGGCCGTCTACCGCTCACCGGTGATGACGGCCGGCTACTACCGCGACCCGGAAGCGACGCGCGAGGCGTTCCGCGGCGGCTGGTTCCACTCCGGCGACTCGGCGGTGGTCGACGCCGACGGCCTGCGCGTGATGGTCGACCGCTACAAGGACATCGTGAAGACGGGCGGGGAGAACGTCTCGAGCATGCGGGTGGAGGCCGTGCTGCACCAGCACCCGGCGGTCCTGCGCGCGGCGGTGATCGGGCTGTCCCACGCCCACTGGGGCGAAGCGGTGACGGCGGTGGTGGTCCCGCGCCCGGAGGCGTCCGCGTCGGAAGACGAGCTGATCGCGTTCTGCCGCGAGCACCTGGCGGGGTACGAGACGCCGAAGGCGATCGTGTTCGCCGACGCCCTCCCGGAGACGGTCGGCGGCAAGGTCCTCAAGTACAAGCTGCGCGAACGGCACGCGGACCTGTACCACTAGCCGCTCGCCGACGGCCTGGTCAGGAGGGCGCCGTCCCCGTTTCGGCGAACTCCAGCCGTTTCGCCACCGAGACGGCCTGATCCGCGAACCGCTCGTAGAACCGCGCCAGCAACGCCAACCCCGTCGCCGACTGGACGCCGTGCCGCCAGTCGTCGCCGGTGATCCGCCTGAGCACCTCGGCGTGCAACGCGTCGACCGCGTGGTCGGTGTCGTCCAGCTCGGCGAACCCGCCCGTCGCGTCCCCGGCGATCAGCTCGCCGAGCCGGTCGGCCATGCCCGCCCCGGTCGCGGCCATCTCCTCGAACACCGCCTCGAGCTCCGCCGGAACCGCGGGCTCGGGATGGTTGAAGCGGGCGGTGTCGGCGATGTGCGCCGCCAGGTCGCCCATCCGCTCGATCTTCTCCGCGGAGTACACCGCCGCGAGGATCGCCCGCAGGTTCCCCGCCACCGGCGCCTGCAACGCCAGCAGCGCCTGAGCTCGCTCTTCGCACTCCCCGCACGCCCGGTCGAGAACGGCGTCGGCGCCGAGCACCCGCTCGGCGAGCCGCAGATCAGCGGTCAGCAGCGCCTGGCTGGCCAGCCGCATCGACTCCCCCGCCAAGCCGCACATGTACGCCAGCCGCTCGCCCAGCTCGGTCAACTCGCCGTGAAACCTTTCCCGCATCGAAGCATGCTAGCGCCCTCCACCCCGCGAAACCGGGCGCGCGCTCCCGAAGTCCGCGGACATTCACGACGATTATCGTGGTAACACTCGTTCTCCGGCACGGATTCCGCTAGGGTCCCGTCTCGCGGGTCCGGCCGCTCCCTCCCCCTCGACGGCCGGGCCCGCCTCACCGCCGGCCCGCGTCCCCGGCCGCACGGCGCTGCCCGAGGTCGCCTTCATCCACAGTGGACTCCCCGGGTTAACGGGCTTTAACCTCCGTCGAACCGGCCGCTGACCACGGCGGTCCTAACGTCGGCGCGGTGTCGTCCACGCCCGCCGTCTTCAGCACCCGGAAACCCCTCGCCGCCGCCGTGGTCGCGCTGGTGGTGTTCCTGGCGCTGCTCGCCTCGGCGAGTGACCTGCTGCCCTGGGCGGGCGGCTTCGACCTCGCCGTCCACCGGTGGTTCGTGACCGACCGCGGCGCGGGCCTGACGTCGTTCGCCGCGGTGCTCACGACGACCGCGTCCTCGGCGTTCACCGCTCCGCTGGTCTTCGTGGTCGCCGCCGTTTTGACTCCGGGGCCGGTGCGGGCCCGGCTCAACCGAGCCGTGCTCGTCCTCGTGCTGATGCTGTTCGCCGTGCTCACCCGCTACGCGATTTCCGAGCTGATCGCCCGGCCCCGGCCACCGGCGGCGGACTGGGCCGTCGACGCCGGCGGGCTGGCCTTCCCGTCGGGACACACCTCCGACGCGACACTCGCCGCGGGCCTGATCGCCTGGCTGGTCGTCCGCCGCTTCGCTCGTGCCCCGCGGTGGCTGGTCTGGCTCGTCGCGGCGGCCTACGCGCTCACGATCGCCTGGACCCGCGTCTACCTCGGCGTGCACTGGCCCACCGACGTGCTCGGCAGCCTCGCCTTCGCCACCGCTTGGCTGTCGGGCGCCCTGGTCCTGCAGCGCATCGACGAACGCGAAGCGAACGAACAGCTCGTCGGATGACGGCCGCTCCGGCCTGCGGCGATCGCTGACCGGCGGCCACAATCAACACCGTGAACAACGCCGCGATCACTTTCGGCCCGGCCCTCGTGGTGGTGCTGGTCCTG
Source organism: Amycolatopsis sp. NPDC104863 (assembly GCF_055582965.1). Taxonomy (NCBI): domain Bacteria; kingdom Bacillati; phylum Actinomycetota; class Actinomycetes; order Pseudonocardiales; family Pseudonocardiaceae; genus Amycolatopsis; species Amycolatopsis sp. NPDC104863. The sequence continues at coordinate 1,075,616 of NZ_JBVJOW010000003.1, read as the reverse complement.
CTCGCCGTCGCCGGCGCCGCCGTCGTGCGCTGGGGAGAGCTCGGCCAGGGCCGGGCCGTGCTGGTCGCGGCCGTGCGGGCGGTCGCGCAGCTGGCCCTCGTGTCGCTGGTGATCACCGCCGTGCTGCGCTCGGTCCCGCTCACCGGCCTCTTCGTGCTGCTCATGTTCACGATCGCGGCGGTGACGTCCGCGCGCCGCGTGGGCGGCTGGGCGAACCTGCCGTGGACGGCGGCGGCCCTCGCGGCCGGCGTCGCGCCGGTGCTGGCGCTCGTCATCGGGGCCGGCGTGGTCCCGCCGAAGCCGATCGCGCTGGTCCCGATCGCGGGCATCATCATCGGCGGCGCGATGACGGCGACGTCGCAGGCGGCCCGCCGGGCCCTCGACGAGCTGAAGTCCCGCCACGGCGAGTACGAGGCGGCCCTGGCGCTGGGGTTCACCCCCCGCCCGGCCGCGCTCGAGATCTGCCGCCCCTCGGCCGGCCACGCGCTGATCCCGGCCCTGGACCAGACCCGCACGGTGGGCCTGGTGACCCTCCCGGGCGCGTACGTCGGTGTATTGCTCGGCGGTGCCGGACCGCTTCAGGCCGGGATGACGCAGGTGCTGGTGCTCATCGGGCTGCTGGCCGCGGAAGCGGTGTCGATCCTGGTGACGGTCCAGCTTGTCGCGGCGGGCAAGCTCAGCCGCCGTGACCGTGCTCCAGAGCGCCCACCTCGTGGCCCTCGAAGCCTTCTGCGCCGAAGCCGTGCACCGCGCCCGCGATGATCGCCGCCGCGATCAGGAGTCCGATGAGGACGGTCACGATGATCAGCAGCCGGCGGCGGCCCGGAGTGGGCTCCGCGGCCCGGCCGCGCAGGACCGCGACGTCGGCGGCCAGTGCGGCGCCCGCGGCGGACAGGATCTGCCGCCACCCCTTCGGCGCATCCGGCGACGTCGCGGGCAGATCCGCGGTCAGCGTGGCCAGTTCGTGCCGGAAGCGGACCGACTCGAGCTGCCCGAGGCGTTCCTCGACCTCGTCCATCGTCAACCGGCCTTCGCCGGCCGCCGCGTAGAGGGCGGTTCGGACCTGTTCACGTTCCGCATCCGAACAGCGAATCCCCTCGGGCATCGTCGTGCCAGGTGCGTTCTCGCTCATCGTTTCCTCTTTCGTTCCGGGAAAGCACTTCTCCCGAGGCTAACCGCGGAAAACCCGGCGAACGTTAATCTTCGATGAGAGTTCGCCCCGGTCGCGCCGAACTCAACTACAGTTACCCTGTGTCATCAACACCGAGTGAAGGGACTCCGGAGTGCACTTGGTGATCGTCGACGACGAGACGGCGGTGCAGGACTCCCTCTCGCGCACGCTGCGGTTCGAGGGTTACCGCGTCTCCATCGCCGGTGACGGCGCGGCGGGGCTGACGATGATCCGCGACGAGAGTCCCGACGGCGTGCTGCTCGACGTCACGATGCCGGTGCTCGGCGGCCTCGAGGTCTGCCGGGTGCTGCGCGCCGAGGGCAACACCGTGCCGGTCCTGATGCTGACCGCGCGGACCGGGGTGACCGACCGGGTCGCCGGCCTCGACGCGGGCGCCGACGACTACCTCGTCAAACCCTTCGCGCTGCAGGAGCTGCTGGCCCGCGTGCGCGCTCTGCTGCGCCGCACCGAGTACAACGCCCCGGCCACGCCGCCCGCCCCCGCGGCGCTGCGGTTCGGCGACGTCACCCTCGACCCGGCGACGCGGGAGGTCTTCCGCGGCGACCGCGGCCTGCACCTGACCCGGACCGAGTTCGCCATGCTCGAGACGTTCCTGCGGCACCCCCGGATCGTGCTCACCCGTACCGTGATGTTCGAGCACGTCTGGGGTTACGACTTCGGCAGCGCCTCCAACGGCCTCGACGTCTACGTCAGCTACCTGCGCCGCAAGCTGGAAGCCGAGGGCGAGCCGCGGCTGCTGCACACCGTGCGCGGCGTCGGGTACGTCCTGCGCGAGGAACCGCTGTGAAACGCCTGCGCTGGAAGAAACTCTCCCTGCGGGCCCGGCTCGGCGTGCTCGTCGCCGGGGCCGTCGCGGTCGCCGTGGTCACCGTGTCGGCGTTGTCCTGGAGTATCACCCGGGCCGATCTGTACGACCAGTTCGACGCCCGGCTGCAGTCCTACGCCCAGCTCGCGGCGAAGACCGCCTCGCCCGAGGAGGCGCTGGCGACCCTGCAGTCGGCCGAGGACCGGCCCCGGTTCGGCCACAACGGCGGCTTGACCGTGCAGTTCCTCTCGGCCACCGGAGCCGTCACCGGAACCGCGGGAGCGAAGCCGGAGATCCCGCCGTCGCCGGTGGACGCGCCGGTCGCCGCAGGCACCACCGGGCGCGCCTCCGACGTCCGGCGCATCGACGGCGACCGGTTCCGCGTGTGGACGGCCCAGCGCTCCGACGGCGGCGCGGTCCAGGTCGCCCAGGACTCCGAAGACGTCGAAGACACCTTGACGCGGCTGGGTTTCTGGCTCCTGGTGGTGTCCGTCGCCGGTGTCCTCGGCGCCACGCTGGTCGGCCGCGCGATCGCGCGTTCGGCGTTGCGCCCGGTCGACGACCTCACGTCGGCGGCGGAGAACGTCGCCCGTACGCAGGAGCTGTCCGCGGCGATCGAGGTCACCGCGTCCGGTGAGATCGGCCGGCTGGCCACGTCGTTCAACGCGATGCTGACCGCGCTGAGCCGCTCCCGCGACGAGCAGCGCCGGCTGGTCGAGGACGCCGGGCACGAGCTGCGCACCCCCCTGACGAGCCTGCGCACCAACATCGAGCTGCTCATCCACGCCGACGCCAACCCCCAGCGGCAGCTGTCGGCCGAAGACCGCTCCCGGCTGCTGGCCGACCTCGACACGCAGGCCGTCGAGCTGACCGCGCTGATCGGCGAGCTGGTCGACCTCTCCACCGGCGAACGCCCGAGTGAGGAGACCGAACGCCTCGACCTGGCCGACGTCGTCGGCTCGGCGGTCGAGCGCACCCGGTCGCGGTGGCCGGCCGTCACGTTCGAGGCCGAGCTGGCCCAGGCCGACGTCGTCGCGCGGCCCGCCGCGGTGGAACGCGCGGTGCTGAACGTGCTCGACAACGCCGCGAAGTGGTCCACGCCCGGCGGGACCGTGCGGGTCGCCATGAGCGTGGCGGACGGCTCGGTACGCGTGCGCGTCGACGACGAAGGACCGGGGATCCCCGAGGCCGACCTGCCGCACGTGTTCGAGCGGTTCTACCGGGCCGACGCCGCCCGCGCCCTGCCCGGCTCCGGGCTCGGCCTGGCCATCGTCGAGCAGGTGCTCACCCAGCACGGCGGGCATGCTTCGGCGGCCCGGGCCGGCGAAGGGGGCGCGCGGTTCGACCTCGTGCTCCCGCTGGCCGCTTCTTAAGGAAACCGCGCGCGATCTTCATCGAACTCTCATGGACGCGCACCACCGTCTGAGGGGTGACCCCACGGACCGCGCTTTCGCCCACGCCGCTGGCGACGCTGACGCTGGTCACGGCCGCCGTCGCGCAGGTGATCATCGCCGGGCTGACCCTCGGGTTCGCCGGGAACGTCAGCCCCTGGCGTGACCCGGTCAGCGACTACGCCTGGCACCGCGGCGGCCGGCTGCTGTTCGAAGCGGCGATCGTGCTCCTGCTGGTCGCCGCGGCGATGCTCGCCGTCGCGGCCCGCCTCGCCGCGCTGCCGCGCAGCCCGCTGGCGAGCACCCTCTTCCTGCTCTGGACGGCCGGGCTCGTGGTGGTCCTGGTCTTCCGCAGCAACCTCAGCGCCGCGGACCCCACGGTGTCCGGGGAGATCCACCGCGCCGGCGGGGCGGTGCTGTTCGCCAGCCTGCCGCTCGCGGCCTGGGCGCTGAGCGCCCGGCTGCGCGCCGAACCCCGATGGCTCGGCGTCGCCCCGGCGTTGCGGCGCGGCGCGGTCGCCGGAGTCGTCACCGCGGCGGCGTTCGGCACCGCGCAGGTGGTCGGCTGGCTGCCGATCGGCCTGCTCGAACGGGTCGCGCTGCTGGCGGAGTTCCTGATCGTCGCGACGGTGGCGACGGCCCTGCGCCGGGTGCCGGAGGCCGTCCGATGACCGCGCTCGCGATCGTGTGCGCCCTGCTCGCCGCCGCGCTGTTCGCGCTGGCCGCGACCCGGCAGCACGCCGAAGTGACCGGGCTGGGCACCCGGGGCACGCCGGGGCTGCGCACCCTGTCCCGGCTGCTGCGCTCACCCGGCTGGTGGGCGGGCACCTCCCTGGCCGTCGGCGGCAGCCTGCTGCACGTCGTCGCGTTGTCGCTGGCCCCGCTCCCGGTCGTGCAGCCGCTCGGCGTGGTCAGCCTGGTCCTGACCGTCCTGTTCGGACGCCGGGTCCGCACCCGCCGGACGCTCACGGCCGTCGTGCTCGTCGTCGCGGGGGTCGCCGGGTTCGTGGCCTTCGCGGCCTCGGGAACCTCGACCGCGGTGATCAGCGCGGGCACGGCCGAGACCGTGGCCGTCATCGGGCTCGTGATCGCGGCGCTCGCCTGGTTCGCCCGGGCGGGCTGTGCCGCGCTGGCGGCCGCGGCGGCGGTCCTCTTCGGACTCGGCTCGTCGGTGGTGCACGCGGCCGCGTCGCAGCCGCTCGGCACGGCGTTCCTGCTCGGCGGGCAGGCGCTGCTGCTGCTCGGCGCGGGCGGTGTGCTCCTGCACCGCGCTTACGCCGCCGGTTCGACCGCCGTCGTCGTCGGCACCACGACCGTGCTGGATCCCCTGACCGCCGTCGCCGTGGCCGCGCTGGCCTACGGCGAGGCCCCGAAGCCCGCGGCCGCCATCGCCGCGGTCGTCGCTCTCGCCGGCGTGCGTGTGCTCGCCGGTGCCGTTCCGACCACCGAGGAGAACCCCGTGCCCGAGCACCCGACCGGTCTTCGCGTCCTGATCGGCGCCGACACGTTCCCGCCCAACATCAACGGCGCCGCGTTCTTCACCGAGCGGCTCGCGCGCGGACTGGCCGGCCGCGGCCACGACGTCCACGTCGTCTGCCCGTCCGACGACGGCCCGGCCCGCACCGAAGAGCGTGACGGGTACACGATCCACCGCGTCCGGTCCCGCGCGATCCCGTTCCACGGCGACTACCGGTTCTGCACCCCCGGCGGCGCCCGCAAGGAAGTCGGACCGCTCCTGGACCGGCTCCGCCCCGACGTCGTCCACGTCCAGGCGCACTTCGGCGTCGGGCGCGCGCTGCTCGAGGCGGCGGCCGAGCGGGACGTCCCCGGGATGGCCACGAACCACTTCATGCCGGACAACCTGCTCGGCTACACGCCGTTCCCGCGCCGGGTGAAGGCGGCGATCGCGCGCTGGGCGTGGAAGGACCTGGTCCGCGTCTACCGTGACGCGCGCATCGTCACGACCCCGACCCCGCGGGCGGCCGAGGTCCTGGCCGGGATCGGGCTGGACCGGCCGGCCCAGGTCGTGTCCTGCGGCATCGACCTCGCGCACTACGCCGCACCGGCCGCGCGTCCCGCCGAAGGACCGATGTCGGTCCTGTTCGTGGGCCGGCTGGACGCGGAGAAGAACATCGACCAGCTGCTGCGCGCCCTGGCCCCGCTGCCACACGTGCGCGTGGACCTCGTCGGCGACGGCACCCGCCGCCACGAGCTCGAGGCGCTCGCGGGCGAGCTGCAGGTCAGCGACCGCGTGACGTTCCACGGTTTTGTGCCGGACGCCGAGCTCGTCCACCGTTACGCCCGGGCCGACGTCTTCTGCATGCCCGGCACGGCGGAGCTGCAGAGCCTCGCCACGATGGAGGCGATGGCGGCGGGTCTCCCGGTCATCGCGGCCGACGCACTGGCCCTGCCCCACCTGGTCCACCACGGCGACAACGGTTTCCTCTTCGAACCGGGAGCGATCACGACGATCTCCCGGTGGATCGCCGAGCTGGCGGCGGATCCGGACTTGCGGGCCCGGATGGGCGAGGCGTCCCGGACTCTGGTCGCCCGGCACGACATCAACGGCGCGCTCGCGACTTTCGAGAGCCAGTACCGGATTCTCGCGGGGGTTTCGACGCCGTCGATGGCCGGGCAAGCCGCGTGATGGGGCGGGTGGGCGCTCGGCGGACTGATTTGGCCGGGCGCTTACCCGATTCGTGTGACAGTGCGGCATGTCCCACGGAGATTGCGCGAAGCCGGCAGACCTCGCCGATCACTGACGTTCGCCGCGTGGCACGCGATGAACGCGTTGCAGCGAGCCTGACCGATCTGGCCGCGTGCGGTGAAGGCACCGTGCAGGCCACAATGGACATAGTGATCGCCGAGGGCCGCGGTGACCCCATCATCAACCAGTCTCGGAATCCCGTGAGGCGGTCACCGAAGCCGACTCGAGATCGCACGTGTTGGTCTCGGCGTTGCCGGACGCCTGACCCGGCATGATCGTGCGAAGATGCGCCGATGACACGGCTGACGAGCTGGCAGGACCTCCGAGCGCTACGGGCGACCCCGCCAGGCAAGGCGGCGCACGACGCGGATCGGAGAAGCACCTTCGTCGCGGCCCTGCGGCAGGCGGAGGAACTCGCGGAAGCGGCGGCATCGGCGAGCTATGCAACGAAGGCGTTGCCGCTGTTCTACGCCTTGAGCCAGGCGGGGCGAGCGATTGCGGCCGCGCGGCTGGCAGATCCCTGGCAACTTCGCGGGCACGGCCTCACGGTGCGATCGAATCCGAGCCGGATCGTCGAAAGCATCGTGAAACCGCTGCAGGGCTCGCAGGACTCGTACCACGGGACGTCCATGGCGATCCAATCTCCGGTCTTGGTCAGTTCGGCCCAGCTCGGCGAACTCTGGGCGGCGAACCCGGATCTCTCGAACGTGCGGATTCCCGGGACTTCCGTGACCTGGCGTCGTCCGATCGTCCTTCAGCTGGGAGACCTGCGGCCCCCGGCGGGCTCTGCCGATGGCTATGAGGCGATCGAGGTTCACACAGGTGGATTTGTCGCCATGGCGGTCGACCTGCCCGGGAACACCGCAAAGGACATCACCGAAGCAATCGCAAGTTACCCTTCGCTTCGCGACGCATCGGCGGCGAAGCAAGGTCCGAATGGCCTGGAGGAGGCTGCCCCTGAGGAGGCCGTGTTTCGCAATGAAAACCGGCCGGATCGGGTCACCGCCATCGGGCGGACTTGCCCTCCGGTGACAACCATGGGCGATCTGTGGGACAGGACGCGCGCGTTCGCTTCGATCATCGAGCCTGACCTGGAGAACGGGAACCACGGCGCTCCGGACCAAGTGGGCTATGCGCTTCCGGAAGTAGCCGGCTCGCCTTCTCCGCATCCGCTCATGCTCTGGTGGGCGCTCTTGCTCGGGCTCTCCAGCCTCACCAGGTACGAGCCGGCGGCATGGTCCGCGGCGATCGACCTCGACGCGTCCGAGCTCGCCGTACCTCTTGAACAGGTCCTCGACATCGCCGAGGAGCGCCTCCCGGCCCGGATTTCCGAATGCCTTAAGGTCCCCTAGAACTCACGCGTTCAGGACGTCCGTTCCGCAAGAACTCGGTCAGTCCGCCAGCACACGAGCGGGTCAAGAACATTCACGGCGTTTCGAGCCGATAACCGTATCCGCGCACCGTGGTAATCGTAGGCGCCTCACTCGCCGCCTCGGCGAGTTTCCGGCGCAACGTCACGATGTGCACGTCCAAGGTCTTGGTCGACCCGCGCCAATGCGTATCCCACACGTCCGCCATCAACGTGTCCCGGCTGATCGCCGACCCCGGCTCCTGGGCCAGGCGGTGCAGCAGGTCGAACTCCTTGGGCCGCAACACGATCTCGTCGCCCGACAGGGTCACGCGGCGGGCGGCCACCTGAACCACCAGCTCCCCCACGCGCAGCGGCAGCACGTTCGACGACGTCCCGCGACGCAGGTGCGCGTGCAGCCGCGCCAGGAGTTCGCGCAGGCGCAGGGGTTTGGTCAGGTAGTCGTCCGCGCCGACCTCCAGGCCGACCACCACGTCCATCTCCTGCGTCCGCGCCGTGATCATGATGATCAGGGCGTTCGGGGTGATGCCGCGCGCCCGCCGGCAGACCTCGATGCCGTCCAGGTCCGGCAGCCCGAGGTCGAGGAGGACGACGTCGTACTCGTCGAGCTGCATCCGGCGGAGCGCGTCGCCGCCCGTGCGCGACCACATCACGTCGTAGTCGTGCATGCGGAGCGCCGATTCGAGCAGGCTCCCGATGGTTTCGTCGTCTTCGACGAGGAGAACTGCGGCCATGACGAATTCTATCCGGTTTCCGATCACGGAAACCGGATTTAGCCGAACGCTAACCTTCACCACCGGGAAATCGCCGCCCGGCGGGCAGACTGAAGTCATGCGCAGACGCATCATCCTGCTCGCCGTCGCCGCGGCCCTGCTGGCGACGACGCTCTTCGGGGTGCCCCTCGCGATCGGCGTCGCCGGTTATTTCGCGCAGGACGAGCGCACCGAGCTCGAACGCACCGCCGACGCGGCCGCCCTGTCGATCGCCGACGACGTCCTCACCCACGTCAGCCTGCCGCGGTTCCCGGGGTCCGAAGAGGACACGACCGGGTTGTACACCCCGAGCGGGACGCTGCTGACCGGTCAGGGACCGACTGTCGGCGACCCGATCGTGCAGCGGGCCCGGGCCGGCGAGGTCGCGACCGGCGACGTCGGCTCGGACCTCGTCGTCGCCGTGCCGATCCTGCACGACTCGCAGCTGCAGGGCATCGTGCGCGCGTCGACGCCGCACACCGAGTGGTACCAGAAGGTCGCGGTCTCCTGGCTGGCGATGGCCGGGCTCGGCGTCGCCGCGCTCGCGCTGACCTGGCTGCTGGCCGCCCGGCTCGCCGCCCGGGTCGCGGGCCCCCTCGAACAGCTGTCCGGCGCGGCCGCGCGGCTCGGGGGCGGCGACTTCACCGTCCGGGCGCCCGTCAGCGGCATCGGCGAGATCGACCAGCTGGCCGAAGCGCTCGACCAGGCCGCGGTCCGGATCGGGGACGCCCTCGACCGTCAGCGCGCCCTGGCCGCGGACGCCTCGCACCAGCTGCGGACGCCGTTGGCCGGACTGCGCCTGCAGCTCGAATCCGCCCTCGACCCGCCCGGTCAGGACCTGGCCGCCGCGGTCGAGGCCGCCCTCGGCACGGCGGACCGGATGGAGACCACGATCAACGACCTCGTCATGCTCGCCGCGCGGCCGCCGGAGGACCGCGGGGTGATCGAGCCGGACGGCCTGCTGCGCGACGTCGTCGCCGGCTGGCGCGGGCTGCTCGCCGCCCGGGGCCGCCGGCTGCGGATCGACCCTCAGGCGACGGGCCGGCCGCGCGCGGCCGAGGCCGCCGTGCGGCAGATCCTCGGCGTTCTGCTGGACAACGCCGTCATCCACGGCCGGGGCACGGTGACCATCACGACCCGCGACGCCGGAGACGCCTTCGTCCTCGACGTCGCGGACGAAGGCCGGGACGCCGCGGACGTGGCGAACATGTTCACCCGTGGTCACAGCGGCGCCGGCGGCTCGGGCATCGGCCTCGCCCTCGCCCGGGACCTGGCCGAGGCCGAAGGGGGCCGGCTGCGGCTCGGCAGCCCGGCCCCCACGACGTTCACCTTGCTGCTGCCGTCGGCCCGTGCAGCGCACCCGCCCGCACCGTGACCGCGAAGAAGTCACGCTGGTCCGGCGCCAGGTAGCGGTCCGGCGCGGTCGGCATGTCCCGGGTCAGCGTGACCGGGGACGAGCCGGGGAGGTCCGGCCGGAAGAGGTTGGCGCTGACCATCCCGCCGTGGATGTCGAGCTCCATGCCCCGGACCGCGCCCGCGCTCGACAGCGCGTCCGCCAGCGCGGTGAGGGTGAGCTGGTTCCCGGCGACGTAGACCAGCCTGCCCTGCCCGTCCACGCCGATGCCGGACCGCCAGGTGAACTGGAACTGGTTCTTCGCGCTCCCCCACTGTCCCGCCGGGTTGCCCGACAGCCCGGGCACCGGCTTCCCGCCGTCGACGACCAGCTCGAGGTTCTGGCGCACCGCCGCGACGTCCGGGGTCAGGTGGACGTCCCGCCCCCACACGCCGACGGTCGCCACCCCGGACTTGTCGACGACCAGGGAGGCCATCCCGTTCTTGAGCGGGATGCCGGACCGCCCGTCGGCGTAGAAGCCGCCCGGGGTGTCGCGGAACTTGAACCCGGAGTTGAACGTCGCCAGCAGCGACGAGCGCAGCGTGTCGGGCACCTGCGCGCCCTCGGGCCACTGCCCGCCCGGCTCCTTCGTCCCGGCGATCAGGTGCAGGCCGGTCCACTTCTGGTCGAACGCCACCACCGCGGCGACCACGCTGGCGTGGCCGGGGTCGGGGCGGACGAACGTCGTGTAGTCCGCCGGCTGGCCACCGGCCATCCGCGCGCCCGGCACCCACTGCCCTTCACCCGGCAGGGCGCCGGGCGGGGTGGGCAGCGCGGCGGGCGCGTTCGCCGTGTTGTCCGACGACACCGGTGCCGACACCGGCGCCGGCAGCGCGTTCGCGTCGGGACTGCCGCCGCCCGGCGGATGCCGGGTGTAGTACCAGTTCTCGACGGCATTCACGACCGGACCGGCGCCCATCTGCCGGGCCCAGTCCGCCGTCCGCGCGGCGAAGGTCGCCGCGCCCGGCGCGGTGAGCGCCTGCACGTACGTGACGGCCGGGTAGACGATCAGCAGCAGAAAGACGACCAGTGCTCGCCTGAAACGCTTTCGACGGCGTTTCACCGGCGGCCGGGGAAAGGGCGGGACTCCGGTTTTACCGGCTACGTCGACCATATTTCACGGTAACGATCCCGCGGTTCGAGCCAGTCCATCGAATTGCTAGCGAACAGTTAAGCGCGGTCGCGGGTTTCGGCGTTTCGCTTGCGGCCGCGCAGGATTTCCAGGGCGAGCGGGATGAGCGAGACGACGACCACGAGCGCGACGATCGGCAGCAGGTACTGGTCGATCCCGGGAATGCTGGAGCCGAGCACGTACCCGGCGAGCGTGACGCCGACCGCCCACAGGAGCCCGCCCAGGACCTGCCAGATCGTGAAGGTCCGCGCGGGCACCGCGAGGATTCCGGCGAGCGGGTTCAGCACGGTCCGCACGACCGGGACGAACCGCGCGAGGACGATGGCTTTGGCGTGCCCGTACCGGCCGAAGAGCTCCTCCGCGCGGGCCATGCCGCGATGGAGGTGGGCGTTCCGCGACCTGGCGAGCAGTGGACGTCCACCGCGCCGGCCGAGGAGGAACCCGGTCTGCGCCCCCAGCAGGGCCCCGGCGACCGACGCGACCAGCACGGCCGGGAGCGAAAGGTGCACCGTGGCGGTGGCGCTGGTGGTGCAGAACAGGCCGGCGGTGAACAGCAGGGAGTCCCCGGGCAGGAAGAACCCGATCAGCAGGCCGGTTTCGGCGAACAGCACGAGGAAGACCCCGGCCGTGCCGAGGCTGGACAACCACGACGTCGCGCTCAACGGGTTCATCGGCCACCTTTCTTCGACAGCTACGTAGTAGTTCTACACCTATGTCGTTTTTGACCGCCACCCGCCTCGCGCGCACTCGCGGTCCCACGAGCGCGCCCGGCGCCGATCCAACCCCCGACGCAGCACCAGGTAGACACCGCCGAGCACGACGAGCACCACGCTCTCCCAGACGAGACCGCCGAGGATCGCCGTCGTGAACGCCTCGGCGCCACTGAGCGGCGGCACCACCTGCCCGCCGGACTGGTCGATCCACACCGGGACGTGCTGCGGCAGCGCCGGGCCGGCCCCCACGTCGACCACGCCTTGCCGGAGCCGGCCGCCGGGCGCGAGCCAGGTGGCGGTCACCGGGACGAGCTCACCACCGGCCGACGCCGAGCCGGCCGGCACCGGGATGTCCGGGCGCACGGTCGCTGTCACCAGGTGGCGCGTACGGCCCTCGACCACAGCCGAGGCCGCCAGCCGGTCGTAGTCGGCCATGACCTGGCGGCAGATCACCGCGACCGACCCGACGACGAGCAGGCTCACCACGAGCAGGAGTACCGCCTCGAGCCGGTCGGTCCCCCGCGCGGACCGCAGGAAGATCGGTTTGAGCAGCCGGAGACGCCGCGCGACGGCGCCCACCCTCCAGAAAGTGCCCATGACCCCAGCGTGCGCCGCCGCGTTCGCCCGCCGCAGCGCCGTTAACCCCGCCTTTGCCCGGCACTGGAAGATGCTTGCCGGCCGAGCCGCTCCGAGCAGCACAATCGGCACCGCTGACCGTTTTGTCCGTTCCTAAAGTTCGGCTAACTTACCGCCGGTTCCTGGATTCGGAGGTGAGCCTTACCTAATGCTTGCGCGGTCCCCGTCGTCACCGGATCGTCAAGGAGCCGCGCGTTGTTGTTCTCCAGCCTGCTGATCGGCCTGCGGGAGGGACTCGAGGCCGCGCTCGTCGTGAGCATCCTCGTGGCCTTCCTCGTCAAGACCGACCGGCGATCGGCGCTGCGCTGGGTGTGGCCCGGGGTGGCCGCCGCGGTGCTGCTTTCGGTCGCCGTGGGCGCGGTCCTCACCTACACCACCGCCCACCTGACCTTCGCGCACCAGGAGCTGGTCGGCGGCACACTCTCCATCGTCGCCGTCGCGTTCGTCACCGCGATGATCTTCTGGATGCGCACGGCCGCCCGGCACATCTCCGCGGAACTGCGCGGGAAGATGGAGAATGCGCTGAAGCTCGGCCCACTGGCGATTGTGCTGGTGTCGTTCCTGTCCGTCGGCCGCGAGGGCCTGGAGACGTCCGTCTTCTTCTACGCCTCCGTCCAGACCGCCCAGGGTGACACCGCGCTGCCGTTGCTCGGCTTCGCCATCGGGATCCTCATCGCCGTCGCGCTGACCTGGCTGCTCTACCGCGGCGCGCTGCGGTTCGACCTCGGGAAGTTCTTCAGGATCACCGGTGTGCTGCTTGTGTTCGTCGCCGCCGGCGTGCTGGGTTACGGCCTGCACGACCTCCAGGAGGGCGGGTTCCTCCCCGGTCTGTCCACTTTGGCCTTCGACGCTTCCGGCGTCCTGCCGGAGACCTCGTGGTACGGCACGCTGCTCAAGGGCATCTTCAACTACTCCCAGCAGACCACGCTCCTGCAGGCGATCGCCTGGGTGGCCTACGTCGGGATCGTGCTCCCGCTCTTCCTGCGCCCGGCGCGAGCCAAAGCCACCACCACCGTCATCGCCGAACCGAAGGAGTGACCATGGCGACCGCACTGCGGACCGGAGCCGCGCTCACCGCACTCGCCCTCCTGACGGCGTGTGACGCCCAGCCCCCGGCCGCCGCCCCGGGCGGGCCGATCTCGGTCACCGCGACCGACACGGGCTGCCAGGTTTCGGCGAGCACGGCCCCCGCGGGGACCATCACGTTCCAGATCTCCAACCAGGGCAGCAAAGTCACCGAGTTCTACCTCTACGGCGAGGGCGACCGGATCATGGGCGAGGTGGAGAACATCGCGCCCGGGATTTCCCGCCGGCTGATCGTGGAGGTCGCCGGCGGCGGCGCGTACCAGACCGCGTGCAAGCCCGGCATGGCCGGCGCCGGCATCCGCGGCGCGTTCACCGTCACCGGAGGCGCGGCGAAGGGCACCGACGTGAACGCCGAACTGGCCGATGCCGCGCGCGGCTACGCGCGGTACGTCACCAGCCAGACCGGCGCGTTCGCCGACGAATCGAAGAAGTTCGCCGCGACGGTCAAGGCCGGCGACGTCGCCGGCGCCCGGGCCCAGTACGCCCGGACCCGGGTGTACTACGAGCGGATCGAACCGGTCGCGGCCAAGTTCGGCGACCTCGACCCCGCGCTCGACGTCCGCGAAGCCGACCTCGAGCCCGGGCAGAAGTTCACCGGCTTCCACCGGCTGGAGAAGGACTTGTGGGTGACCGGCCTGCAGCCGGACTCGGCCGCGGTCGCCGACCAGCTCGTCACCGACGTCACCACGCTGGGCCGGAAGGCCGGCGCGCTGCAGCTGAGCGCGCTCGACCTGGCCAACGGCGCCAAGAGCCTGCTCGACGAGGTCGCCACCGGGAAGATCACCGGCGAGGAGGAAGCTTTCTCCCACACGGATCTCTCCGACTTCCAGGCCAATGTGGACGGCTCCAAGGCGGCGATCCAGGCGCTGCGCCCGGTCCTGTCCCAGCGCGACCCCGCGCTGGTGGCCACGATCGACGGCCGGTTCGCCGACGTCCAGAAGCTCCTCGACGCCCAGCGCACCGGAGACACCTTCAAGCTCTACACCGACCTGACGAAGGACCAGATCAAGGCGTTCGCGTCCGCCGTGGACGCGCTGTCCGAACCCCTGAGCAAGGTCGCGGAGGTCGTGGCGAAGTAGGGCGACTTCTACAGTCAGGTAGTATTTCTACATCAGCGTAGTAATACACCCCGGGAAGGCACCGTGCTGGACTACTTCGAAGCGATCGTCGTCGGCGCCTTCCAGGGCGTGACCGAGCTGTTCCCGGTCTCCAGCCTCGGGCACTCCGTCCTGATCCCCGCGGTGGTCGGCGGGAAGTGGGCGCAGGACCTGAGCGTGTCGACGCCGGAGTCGCCGTACCTGGCGTTCATCGTCGGCCTGCACGTGGCGACCGCCGCCGCGCTGCTGGTGTTCTTCCGGCGGGACTGGGTCCGGATCATCGGCGGGTTCTTCAGCTCGATCCGGCACCGCCGGGTGCGGACCTCCGGCGAAAGGCTGGCGTGGCTGATCGTCCTCGCGACCATCCCGGTCGGGGTGAGCGGACTGCTGCTGGAGCACCTGTTCCGCACCACACTGGGCAAGCCGGTCCCGGCCGCGGCGTTCCTGATCGCCAACGGCGTCGTGCTCTACGGCGGCGAGCTCCTGCGGCGCAAGGCGAACGCGACCGCGGTGCCCGCCGACGCTCCCGGAGCGGCCGTCGACACCGACGTCGCGGCGGACGAACGCCTTTCGCGGATGTCCTTCGGCCGGGGTGTCCTCATCGGCAGCGCCCAGGTGCTGGCCCTGCTGCCCGGGATCAGCCGCTCCGGCGTCACGATGGTCGCCGGGCTGCTGCGCGGCCTCTCCCACGAAGACGCCGCCCGGTTCTCGTTCCTCCTGGCCACTCCGGTGATCCTGGCCGCCGGGGTGCTCAAGATCCCGGACCTCTTCGGCCCGCTCGGCGCCGGCATCCACGGCCAGGTCCTGGTCGGCAGCGTCGCCTCGTTCGTCAGCGCCTACCTCGCCGTGCGGTTCCTCACCCGCCACTTCCACACCCGGACGCTGACGCCGTTCGCGCTCTACTGCGTGCTCGCCGGGGCCGGCGCGCTGGCCGTGCTGACCCTCCGCTGATACGACAGCCGTGTAGATTCGAAGCATGCGGAAGGAACCGGCGCGGCGCGCCCCGGGAACGCTCGAAGCCGAGGTGCTGAGCATGCTGTGGAGCGCCGGGGAACCCCTCTCCCCCACCGACGTCCAGGCCCGGCTCGAGGACGACCTCGCGTACACGACGGTCGTGACGATCCTCACCCGCCTGCACGACAAGGGCATGGCGACACGGGAGAAGCACGGGCGCGCGTTCCACTACTCCGCCGTCGACGACGAAGCCGGGCTGGCGGCGCGGAAGATGACGAAGGTCCTCGACAGCGAGCCCGACCGCGGCAGTGTCCTGGCGCGCTTCGTCACCCAGCTGTCGGATTCGGACGAAGCGGTGCTGCGAGATCTCCTGCGCGGCTCGCCGTGACCACCGACCTGCTGATCCCGCTGCTGCTGCCCCTGCTCGCGTGGCCGGCCGCGCGCCTGGTCGCGCCGCGGCTGCCCCCGCGGCCGGCGAGCTGGCTGCTCACCGGCGCCTGCCTCGTCCTCGCGGCCGGAAGCACCGCGGCGCTGGCCCTGCTGGCGTTCTCCGGGCTGTCGCTGGTCCCGGTCGTCGCCGACCTCGGGCACTGGTCGCCGCGGGAGCTGCGGACGCTGAGCGGCGTGGACGTCCCGACGTCGATCGCGGCCGGCGTCGTGCTGGGCGTGCTGCTGGTTCTCCTGGCGCGCACCGCCGTCCGGTACGCACGATGGGCTCGGCGGTTGTCGCGCGAGCTCGACGAGCACGGGCGGGACGGGATCCTCGTCCTGCCGGGCGAGGAGGCCGTGGCGTTCGCCGCGCCCGGGCGCGGGGGCCGGATCGCGGTCTCGCGCGGCATGCTGGCGGCGCTGAGCTCGCGCGAACGGACCGCGTTGCTGGCCCACGAGCGGGCGCACCTGGCCTCGCGCCACCACCTGTTCCTGATCGTGCTGACGGTGTCCTCGACACTGAATCCGTTGCTGCGCCCGCTTTGTACGGCGTCGCGGTTCGCCCTCGAACGGTGGGCCGACGAAACCGCGGCCCACCGGGTCGGCGACCGGACGGTGGTCGCGCACGCCGTGGCCAAGGCCGCGCTCGCCGGGCGGGCGCACGCCGGCTTCGCCCTCGCCGCCACCGGCGGCCCGGTCCCGCAGCGGGTGTCGGCGCTGCTGGCGCCCGCACCGCGGGTCCGCGGCCGCGTCCCGGTGGTGGTGCTGAGCGCGTTGATCCTCGGCATCGCGGGCCTGTCGGCCGAAACCGCCCTGGACAGCGCGGCCGACCTGCACGACGGCATCGAAGTCGCGCAGATCGGGAACGCCGGCCGATAACCCCGCCTTAATCTACGCTCGTGTAGAACTTCTACTAAGTTGTCGTAGAAGGGAGCGGGCATGGCGCGCATCGTGATCGTCTCGGCCCGCGTGGGCGCCGGGCACGACGGAGCGGCTCACGCTCTGGCGGACCGGTTGACCGGCCACGCCGTCGAAGTCCACGACTACCTGGACCTCCTGCCCGGCTCGCTCGGGCACCGCTTGTGCGCCTGCTACCACCGCCAGCTCGAGATGGCGCCCCGCAGCTGGGACTGGACCCTGAGCGTGCTCGGGACGGCCTGGGGTGCCGGGCTGGCGGCGCGGGCCGCCACCCTCGCGCGGCCGGGGCTGACCGCGCTGGTCCGCGGCGCGGACCTGGTCACCTCGACCTACCCCCTGGCCACGCAGGCGCTGGGCGTCCTGCGGACCGCGGAGACACCTCCCCTGGCGGCCTACCTGACCGATCCCGCCGTGCACCGGCTGGCCGTGCACCCCGGCGCCGACCTGCACATCGCCCCGAACCACCGGGCGGCGGACCAAGCCCGGGCCCTGGGCGCCGCCGAGGTCGCCGTCGCGGCGCCCCTGGTCCGGCCGGCCTTCCGCCGGGCGGGGCCGAGCGAACGCCACGGCGCCCGGCACGCCTTCGGCCTTCCCGAACGCGGGCGCCTGGCGCTCGTGGTGGCCGGGTCCTGGGGTGTGGGGCAGGTCCGCGAGACCGTCGACGACGTCACGGCGTCCGGCACGGCGGTCCCGGTCGTCGTGTGCGGCCGCAACACGGCCCTGCGCGACCAGCTCCTCGCCGCCGGGCACCGGCACGTGTTCGGCTGGGTCGACGACATGCCGCGGTTGCTGCGCGCGGCCGACGTCGTGGTCCAGAACGCCGGGGGCCTGACGACGTCCGAGGCGCTCGCGGCCGGGCTGCCGGTGCTCACCTACCGCTGCCTGCCCGGCCACGGCCGGGCCAACGCCGCCGTGCTCGACCGGATCGGGGCGGTCCCGTGGATCCGCCGCCGCCGCGACCTCGGACCGGCGCTCGCCGCCGCCCGTCCGCACGACCGGCTCGACGAAGCCCAGGATGCCGTGCCACTGCTGGAAAAGCTGATGGAGCTCGTGTGAAGACCGCCGTCGCGCTCGCCACGATCACCCTCGCCGCCCACGCCGCCCCGGCGGCGGCGTTCCTGCCCGGCCCCCGGCGCGCTCTCCTGCCCCGCCTGGCCGGCACGACGGCGCCCGGGCAGGTCGCCCTGACCTTCGACGACGGCCCGTCCCCCGTCTCGACACCGCAGTTCCTGCGGGTCCTGGCCGAGCACGACGTCCGGGCCACGTTCTTCCTCCTCGGCGCCGAGGCCCAGCAGGCCCCGGACGTCGTGCGCGCCATCGCCGCGGCGGGACACGAGGTCGGCGTGCACGGCTGGGAGCACCGCTGCCTGCTGGCCCGGTCACCGCGGGCGACGCACCGCGACCTGCGCGCGGCCCGCGATCTCCTGCACCGCCTGACCGGAACGGCACCGCGCTGGTTCCGCCCGCCCTACGGCGTCTTCAGCACGGCGTCGCTGATCGCGGCCCGGCACCTGGCGCTCCGCCCGCTCCTGTGGAGCACCTGGGGGTTCGACTGGACCGAAGGCTGCACACCCGGCTCGATCCGCCGCCGCGTCGCGGGCAACCTCGGCGGCGGAGGCACGATCCTCCTGCACGACAGCGACACCACCACCGGCAACGGCGCCTGGCGCGCCACGCTCGGCGCGCTCCCCGGCATCATCGACGACTGCCGTCGTCGTGGCCTCACCTTCGGGACTCCTCGACGGTGACGATCAGCCGGTCGCGGCCTTCAGCGCCAGCAGGCTTTCCGCCGTGTCGACGATCGTGTCCTGGACCGGCCGCGGCGACCAGCCCAGCAGGCGCCGGGCCTTCTCCGACGTGGCGTCGAAGTTCTTGCCCAGCTGCGGGCGCAACGAGCGCATACCCGGGTTGAACCGGGCGAGGCCCCGCGCTGCCCACAGGGGCAGCTCACGGGTCGGCACCTTCGCCGCCCGCTCGCCGAGGCGGTCGCGCAGGATCGCCGCGACCTCGCGGACCCACAGGCTGTGCCCGGCGGTCGCGAGGAACCGCTCACCCGCCGCGGCGGGGTCGGTCATCGCCCGCAGGTGCAGGTCCGCGACGTCACGGACGTCGACGAACCCGCTGGCGAACGGGGGCAGCGCCGGCATCTCGCCGTCGAGCATCCGCTGGACCAGCCCCAGCGACGGCGAGTAGTCCCGCCCCAGCACCGGACCGAGCACCCCGACCGGGTTGACGGCGGCCAGCTCCGGCCCGCCGTCGGCGACGAACTCCCACGCCGCCTTTTCCGCCAGCGTCTTGGACTTCTGGTACGGCGCGATCCCACCGTCCACATCGGTCCAGTCGGCCTCGGTGAACACCCGCGTGGCCTCGGGGTGCCCGTAGCCGACGGCGCCGAACGCCGACGTCAGCACGACTCGTTTCACCCCGGCCGCCCGGGCCTCGCGCAGCACGCGCACCACACCTTCGCGGGCCGGGACGATCATCTCGTCCTCGTGCCGCGGCAGGCTCGTCAACGTCGGCGAGGCGACGTGCAGCACGTAGTCACACCCCTCGACGGCCTCCCGCCAGCCCGCGTCCCGCCGCAGATCCGCCGCCACCACGGTGACCTTCGTGTCGTCGGCCCCGCCCGCCCGCAGCATCGCCCGCAGCTCGGGTTCCTTCTTCAGGTCCCGCACCGTCGTGCGCACCGAGTGCCCGTCGGCCAGCAGTGCCAGCACGCAAAAACTGCCGATGTACCCGGAACCGCCGGTCACCAGTACTTCCGCCATGTCGCCGACTTTCTCTTCGAATCCGGTAAGTGGTCTTCAGCGGCTGCTCACGCGGTCACGACGCCGTGGGCGACGAGGCTGCGCGCGCAGTCGAGGACGCTGGTCCCGGCCGGCCGGCGTGACCAGCCGAGCATCCGCTCGGCCTTCGCCGTGCTGTGTGTGCTGCGGCGGCCCAGGCCCGGCAGCACGCCGCGCAGGGACTCGTCGGTCTCGGCCGCGGCGCGGACGAGGTCGTCCGGCACCTCCTGCGTCGAGACCTGCTCGCCGTAGGCCTCGTGCAGGATGACGGCGATGTCGTGCATCCACAGGAATTCGCCGGTCGCGAGGAACCGCTGTCCGGCGGCCTCCGGAGCGGTCATGGCGCGGAGGTGGACGTCGGCGAGGTCGCGCGCGTCGACGACTTCCAGGCCGATGCGGGGAATCCCCGGCATGGCGCCGGACAGCATGCGCGCGATGATCTGCACCGAGCCGAGCGTGCCGGGGTCGAGCACCGGCCCGAACACCGCGCCGGGCAGGACGCTGGCGAGCGTCATCGGTCCTTCGCAGGAGTCCATGAACTCCCACGCCGCCAGCTCGGCCGCGGTCTTGGACCGCCGGTAGGCGGGCAGGTCCGGGGCCGAGAGGTCCGTCCACAGTGTCTCGTCGGTGACCCCGTCGGTGGTGTAGGAGGCCGGGCTCGCGGTGTTGGCGGCCGAGGTCATCACCACCCGGCGGACCCCCGCCGCCGCGGCGGCGCGCAGCACCCGCACGGTGCCGTCGCGGGCAGGGACCAGCAGCGCCTGCTCTTCGTCGCCGGCGTCCGGGTCCGCGCTCAGCGGCGACGCCACGTGCAGGACGTAGGCGCAGCCGTCCATCGCGGCCTTCCAGCCGTCGTCGGCGGTCAGGTCGGCGACGGCGAACTCGAGGTGGTCCGCCCGGTCCGACACCGTCGCAACCGCGCGCCGGACCCGTTCGCCCCGGCTCTCGTCGCGCACGGTGGCGCGGACGTCGTAGCCGCGGCCGAGCAGCTCCGCGATGCACCAGCCGGCCACGTAGCCGGTTCCGCCGGTCACGAGCACCGTCTCGGTCATGGTCGCCTCCTCACGTCGTTAGCCGAGCGGCTAACGAATTCAAGCTAGCACATCCGTTAGCCGATCGGCTAACGTAGCGGGATGACCAGGGCGGCCCAGGCCGAGCGGACCAGGCAGGCGGTGCTCGACACTGCGCGGAACCTGTTCCTGGAACACGGCTTCGACGCCACGTCGCTGCAGCACATCGCCGACACGATGGGTGTGACGAAGGCCAACGTCTACTACTACTTCAAGACCAAGATCGCGATCCTCGAAGCGCTCCTGGCCCCCACGGTCGAGTCGCTCACCGAGCGGCTGGACACGGCCGAGCGCATCACCGACCGCGACGAGCGGGTCGACTACCTGATCACCTCGTGGGTCGAGCAGGTCGTGACGGCGTACCGCACGCTGGCGCCGATGAGCCGCCAGGACCCGATCGTGCGCCGCCACGAGCGGATCAGCCGTGAGCTCACCGTGCTGAGCGAGCGCGGCCTGCACCTGATGTTCGGGCCCGAGCCCACCCTCGACGAGCAGGCGGCGTACTGGCTCATCAGCGACCTCGGCGTGGTGAACCGCCGCCTGCACCACCTCTCCGACGACGACCTCCGCGCCACCCTCACCCGGCTGTGCCGCCGGGTCGTCGGCGACCTGCGCTCCCGCTGATCTGGCCACTGCGCCGCAGGTGGGGCACCATGGAGGACGGCCGCGGTGTGGCGGCCGGACGTCGGCGAAGGAGCCCTCGATGGACGCCCCTGCGACCCTGCCCGGCAGCCGCGCGGCCCCCGGGCGGCTCGTCCTGGTCGTCGACGACGACCCGCGGGTGCGGACCGTCGTGACGTGGCAGCTGGAGGCCGAAGGGTTCCGGGTCGCCGAGGCGCCCGACGGCCGGCGGGCGCTGGAGGCCATCGAACGCGAGCAGCTGGACCTCGTCATCCTGGACCTCGCGCTGCCCGGCGTCGGCGGCCTGGACGTGCTGCGGCGGCTGCGGGACGGCGTGCACGCCGCGTTGCCGGTGATCGTCCTGTCGGGCCGCAGCGGCGAGACCGACCGGATCGTCGGGCTCGACCTCGGCGCCGACGACTACCTCGTGAAGCCCTTCTCCCCCGGCGAGCTGGCCGCCCGCGTGCGCTCGGTGCTGCGGCGGGTCGCGCCCGCGCCGCCCACGACCGCCGCCGGCCTGCGGATCGACCACGCCGCCCGCGAGGTCTTCTTCGACGGCCGCGAGATCACCATGACGGCCAAGGAGTTCGACCTGCTCGCCTTCCTGGCCGCGCACCCGCGGCAGGTGTTCACCCGCGCCCAGCTGCTCGAACGCGTCTGGGCCAGCGCCGCCGAGTGGCAGAGCGAGGCGACCGTCACCGAGCACGTCCACCGCCTGCGCCAGAAGCTCGGGCCACGGCTCGTGCGGACCGTCCGCGGCGTCGGCTACCGGCTCGAGCCATGACGAACGTCCAAGAGACCGTCGGCGACACCGAGGCTCTGCTCCGGGCCCAGTCCGGCGTGCTGGAGCGCATCGCGGGCGGCGCGCCGCTGGCCGAGGTGCTGACCGAGGTCGCGACCGCCCTCGAACGGCTCATGCCGGGCTGCCACTGCTCGATCCTGCTGCTCGACCTGGAAACGGCGACGCTGCACCACGGCGCGGCGCCGTCGCTGCCCGCGGCCTACTCCGCCGGCATCGACGGCCTCCCCATCGGCCGCGACGCCGGGTCCTGCGGCGCGGCGGCCTACCTGGGTGTGCCGGTCGTCGCCGAGGACGTCACGACCGACCCGCGCTGGGTGCAGTTCCGCGCGCTCGCGGGCGCCCACCGGCTGCGGTCCTGCTGGTCGACGCCGATCCGCGGCCGGGACGGTGTGGTCGGCACCTTCGCCGTCTACCACGAGCGGACCCACCAGCCCGCGCCCCGCGAACGCGACCTGGTCGACCGCCTCACCCACCTGGCGTCGGTGGCCATCGACCACAACACGCTCTTCGGCGCGCTGGCCGACAGCGAAGAGCGGTTCCGCCGTGCCTTCGACGACAACGTGATCGGCATGGCGATCACCGAGCCCGACGGCGCCGTCACCCGGACCAACGAAGCGTTGCGGGACCTGCTCGGGCGCACCGAGTACGAGCTGATCGGCGCCCGGCTCGACGAGCTGCTCACCCCGGCCGGGGCACCGCCCTACGAGGCGACGCTGCGCCACCCGGACGGGCGCACGCTGGACGTCGTCGTCTCGGTGTCGCCGGTCGCCGGGCCCGACGGGCTCCCGGTCCGGCTGATCGCGAACGTCCTCGACGTCACCCAGCGCCGGGCGGCCGAGCGCGAACGCCGTGGCCGGCGCGAAGCCGAGGTGGCCCGTCAGGCGGCCGAGCAGGCCAGCCGCGCCAAGACCGACTTCGTCGCCGCCCTCGGCCACGAGCTGCGGACACCGCTGCAGGCCATCACCGGCTTCACCGAGCTGCTGGGCTCGCTCGACCTGCCCCCGGAACGCCGGCGGGCGGCGCTGGAACACATCACCGGCGCGGCCGGGCACATCCTGGCCATGGTCGACGACGTCCTCGACGTGGCCCGGATCGAGGCCAGGGCGCTCCAGCTGCACCCGGCGGACATCAACGTCGCAGCGGTGGTCACCGAGGTGCTGAACCTGCTGGGGCCGCTGGCCGACGCCGAAGGGGTCCGCCTCCGCGACGAGAGCGGGCCGGCCACCGTGTGCTGCGACGAGCGCCGGCTCAAGCAGGTCCTGCTCAACCTCGCGGGCAACGCCGTCCGCTACAACCGGACCGGCGGCACCGTCACGATCACCACCCGCACCGAGGCCGACGCCGTGGTCGTCACCGTCACCGACACCGGCCGGGGCGTCGCGCCGGAGCACCTGACGCGGTTGTTCACGCCGTTCGACCGGCTGGGCGTCGACACCGACCAGGGCGTCGGCCTGGGACTGCCGCTGGCGAAGGGCCTCACCGAGGCGATGGGCGGCCGGCTCGCCGTCTCGACCGTCGTGGGCCAGGGCACGACGGTCGAGGTGCGGCTGCCGCGCTAGGCGGCGTTGACCTTCGGCATGATCTCCTCGGTCAGCCGCTTGAGGTCGTCGAGGGTCTTCGACGTCGGCACGTCGCGGAACGGCGGCCACAGCAGCGGCATCGTCAGGCCGGCTTCCTTGTAGCGCTTGAGGATGTCCTCGATCTGCTGGGCGCTGCCGGCCAGCAGGTTGGTGCCCTTGCCCGCCGGGGTCTGGTCCATCGGCTCGTCGGTGATGACGAACCAGATCATGCTGCACATCTCGAACCCGTCGGGGAAACCGCGGCCGAGCTCGCCCAGCTCGCGCTCCATCTCGCCCTTCCAGCGCTTGATGTCTTCGGGCGTGTCCTGGATGCCGATCCAGCCCTGCAGGCCGTACTTCGCGATGCGCTTGGCCGAGCGCTTCGGGTCCTTCAGGCCGGAGAAGAAGATCGGCGGCGGCTGCTGGATCGGCTTGTGCCCGAAGCCCGACAGCTCGAAGTCGGCGAACTCGCCGTGGTACTCGAACAGCTCGTTGGACCAGATGCCCTGCATGATCTCGATCGTCTCGCGGACATGGGCGTGCCGGCGTGGGAACAGCTGCGGGACGCTGGCCGCCGCGAACTCCTCGGGCATCCAGCCGGAGCCGATGCCGACGTTGAGCCGGCCGCCCGAGAGGTGGTCCTGGGTGGCGAGCTCGGCCGCGAGCACGCCGGGCGAGCGGTACGGCGTGTCGATGATGCTCATGCCGATCCGGACCTTCGTGGTCTTCGCGGCGAGCCACGGGATCAGCGTCATGCCCTGGAACCACTTGCCGCGCGAGATCACCGGCAGCGCGTTGGGCAGGTCGGTCATCATGCCGAACGGGTACTGCAGCTCGGCACGGTCGGACGATTCGGGGACGACGATCCGGTCGAGCGTCCAGACGGAGTCGAAGTCGAGGTCCTCGGCCAGCGCCGTGAGGTCCTCGAGCTCCTTGAGCGTCACCTCGTCGCGGAAGTTGGGCAGGTACAGGGCGAGCTTCATGCGTCCGGCCTCCTCGTGACGTCGTCGTCCCAGGGATCGTGCGCCGGCCGGCTCAACTCGATCACACGCGATTCTCAAATCCCCGTCAACGGCGCCGGGGCGCGCGGCGAACTGTCTCTATGTTTCCGGTATGGACGTGCTCTGGAGCCCGGCGGCGGACCGCATCGAGAACTCCCCGCTGCGCGCGTACCTGAACTGGCTGGAGCGCCGCGAGGAGCGGCCGTTCCCCGACCACGACACACTCTGGGCCTGGTCGGTCGAGGACCTGGACCGGTTCTGGACCTCGATCGTCGACTACTACGACGTCGAGTTCAGCACGCCGTGGACACGCGTGCGCACCGCCGATCCCATGCCGCACACCCGCTGGTTCACCGGCGGACGGCTGAACTGGGCGCAGCACGCGCTGCGCCGCGGGGCGGACGACACCACCGCGCTGGTCTGCGTCCAGGAGGGTGGCGGGCCCGCGCGCGAGACGACTTTCGGCGCCCTGCGCCGGTCGGTGGCGGCCGCGGCCGGCTGGCTGCGCCGGGCGGGGGTGCGCCCCGGCGACCGGGTCGGCGCCTACCTGCCCAACACCGAGCACGCGGTGATCGCCTGTCTCGCGACCGCCGCCGTCGGCGCGGTGTGGGCGTGCTGCTCCCCCGACTTCGGCGCCGACGGCGCCATCGGACGGCTCGCGCAGCTCGAACCCACCGTGCTGATCGCGGCGGACGGCTACCACTGGAACAGCAAGGAAATCGACCGCGCCGACGTCGTCACGCGGCTGCGGGAGGAGCTTCCGACCCTGCGGCACTTCGTCCACGTCCCGTACGTCTTCGACCGGCCGCACCCGGACGGCTCGACGTCGTGGGACGAGCTGCTGGCCCAGGACGCGCCGCCGGAGTTCGAGCCGGTCGAGTTCTCCCACCCGCTGTGGGTGCTGTTCTCCTCCGGCACCACGGGGCTGCCGAAAGGCTTGGTGCACAGCCACGGCGGCATCACGCTGGAAGGGCTGAAGTGGTCCGGGCTCTACTGTGGACTGAAGGCCGGCGAGCGGATGTTCACCTACACCTCGACCGGCTGGGCGCTGTGGAACATGCAGCTGGGCGCGCTCACCCAGGGCGCGGCCATCACGCTCTACGAAGGCGCGCCCCACCACCCGGCGGGCGCGGTCTGGGAGGTCGCCGCCCGGGTCCGTGCCGACGTCATGCTGCTGGGCGCCGCGGTGGTCACCGCCAACACCGACGTCTCGCCCCGGGGCCGGCACGACCTGAGCCGGCTGCGGCACGTGATGGTCAGCGGCTCGGCGCTGCCGTCGGCCGGTTACCACTGGCTGATGGAGCACGTCCGCCCGGACCTGCGGATCGACTCGACCAGTGGCGGCACCGACATCTCCGGCTCGTTCGTCGGCGCCAACGAGTACACCCCGGTCCGGGTGGGCCGCATCGGCGGGCGGCTCGCCGGCGTCGACTGCGCGGCCTGGGACTCCGACGGCGAGCCGGTGGTCGACGAAGTCGGGGACCTCGTGATCACGCAGCCGATGCCGTCGATGCCGGTGTCCCTGTGGAACGACCCGGACGCCGCCCGCTACACCGAGTCCTACTTCGACACCTGGCCCGGCGTCTGGCGCCACGGCGACTGGGTGACTATGCACGCCGACGGCAGCGTCTCCATCCACGGCCGGTCCGACTCGACGCTCAACCGCCAGGGCGTCCGGCTGGGCAGCAGCGACTTCTACGACGTGCTCGAGACCCTGCCGGAGATCACCGAGACCTTGGTGATCGGGGTCGACCGGCCCGACGACGGCTACTGGCTGGGGCTGTTCGTGGTCCCGGCACCCGGCCACGCACTCGACGACACGCTCAAGGAGAAGATCGTCACCACCCTGCGGACCCGGCTCACCGCCCGGCACGTCCCGGACGAGATCGTCGAGGCGCCCGCCGTCCCACACACCTTGAGCGGCAAGCGGTTGGAGGTCCCGATCAAGAAGCTGCTGGCCGGACGCGCGCTGGAGAAGGCCGCGAACATCGCGTCGGTCGACGATCCGGACGCGCTGCGCTGGTACGCGCGGTTCGCCGCGGACCGGGCCCGCTGACATGCGTTTGGGAGCGACGCTCGCCCGCCTTTCCCCCGGCCCGCCGATCGCGGTGGCCGAGTGGGCGAAACGCTTGGCGGGCGCGGGTTTCGAGAGCTTGTGGACACCGCAGATAGTCGGGCGCGGCTTCTTCGTGCCGGACCCGTTCGTCACGCTGGCGGTCGCCGCCACGGCCACCGAGGACGTGGAACTGGGCACGGCCACCGTGCAGGTTCCGCTGCACCACCCCGCCGACCTCGCCCACCGGGTCCGGTCGCTGAAGTCGGTGTGCGGCAACCGGTTGACGCTCGGCGTCAGCCCCGGGTCCACCGACCTCGACTACGCCCTCCTCGACCGGGACTACACCGCGCGTTTCCGCACCTTCCGCGAGAACGTGCCGCGGCTACGGGACCTGCTCGGCTACGAACGGCCACCGCTGCTCCTCGGCTCGTGGGGCGCCAACGTCGAGCGGGCGGCCCGCGAGTTCGACGGCTGGCTGGCGGCGGCCCACCGCCGCACGGCTGAGCAGATCATCACCGCCCACGACCGGTTCCGCGCCGCCGGTGGCCGGCGGGCGATCGTCTGCGCCATCACGGTGTCCACAAAGGACGATCTCGGCCCGGTCGGCGAGACGCTGCGACGGTATGCGGAGGCCGGTTTCGACGACGCCGTGGTGGTGCTCGGCCCGGACGGGCCCGATCCCGCCCGGGTGAGGGCCCTGCTCTAGGTGAGCAGCTGCCGCAGGCCCGCGATGCCGCCGCCGTAGACGTCCTGTCGTGCAGACAGGTGAAGGCCTCCGGAGGTGAAGTGGAGCTTTCCAGGAACGCTTCCCTCGGACCTTGGCCGAAGGCTGGGGCAACGTCTGCTTCTACCCGTGGGAAACGTCGCGGCGGGCAAGCCGCCGGTCACCCAGCCGACCAGCCTCCCTTGGCATTACCTCTAGGTGAGCAGCTGCCGCAGGCCCGCGATGCCGCCGCCGTAGACGTCCTGGGCGAAGGTGCGGTCGAGCGCCTCTTCCTGGTCCGCGTCGGCGTCGTACTCCGCCCACCACTCGACGAACGACTCGCCCGTGTCGGTGACCGGGCTGACCCGGATCGTCGAGACGTAGCGGCGTACGCCGAACGGGTTCGCCCCGGTGAACGCGTAGGTGAGGGTGCGCGCGGGGTCGTCGAGGACGAGCAGCCGCTCGTCGAAGGGGTCGCCGCCGGCCGCGAGGGTCAGCCGGCGGACGGCTCCGACGTGGCCGTCGGCGCCTTCGACGATCTCGCAGTGCCCGATCGCGCCGAGGAAGTCGGGCAGGTCGCCGAAGGCGCGGACCCGGGCCCAGACCTGGTCGACGGGCGCGGCGACAACTCCGCTGGCGTAGGGACGCGGCATGGTCTCTCCAAGTGTCGGTCCACCGGTCCCGGCGCCGGGACCTTCCGGATCATCGCAGCGTCTCACGCCGTTCACAACGGAATCTCAACCGGCCATCAACTCGGCCGGTGGCCGCCGCTCGGCCTTGCGGCGGTCCACCACGAACCCCACCACGGCCAGCCCGAGCCCGATCGCGCTCACCACCACGCCGGCCCACGCCGTCGCGCGGTAGCCGAGACCGGCCGCGATGACCACGCTGCCCAGCGCCGCGCCGAGGCTGTTGGCCGTGTTGAACGCCGACTGGTTCAGCGCCGCGCCCATCAGCTGGGCGCCCGGCGCCACCGCGATCAGCCGGGCCTGCAGCACCGGGCCCAGGAACAGGATCGTCCCGCCGATCAGGAACGCGCCGGTGAACAGGCCGAACGCCGAGCCCACGGTCAGTCCGAAGTAGACGTTCGCGGCGATCACCGCGGCGAAGCCCACCAGCATGGCGCGCCGCAGGTTCCGGTCGGCCTGCCAGCCGCCCAGGAAGTTGCCCACCGTCATGCCGAGCCCGACCGCGACGAGCGCCCACGGGACCGCGCCCGGCGACAGCCCGGTGACCGACGTCGTGATCGGCGCGAGGTAGCTGTCGACGGCGAAGAACCCGGCGATCCCGATCGACGCCGTCACCGCCACCAGCCACACCTGCGGCCGGCGCAACGCGCGCAGCTCGTCGGCCGGCGACCCGCCCGCGGCCGGCGCGTCCGGCACCGTGACCGCCACCGCCACCAGCGCGAGCAGGAAGACCCCGGCGATGACCAGGTACGCCGGCCGCCAGCCGACGGCCTGCCCGAGCCGGGTGATCACCGGGACCCCGGCGACGTTGGCCACCGTCAGCCCGCTGAGCACCACGGCGAACCCGCGCCCCTCGCTGCCCGGCCCCATCAGCGTCGCCGCCAGCAGGCCGGCGGCCCCGAAGTACGCGCCGTGCGGCAGGCCCGCGGCGAACCGGGCCACCAGCACCAGGCCGAACGTCGACGCCACCGCGGAGGCGACCGTGCCGAGCACGAACAGCACCAGCAGCCCGAGCACCAGCCGTTTGCGCCGCATCCGCGCGGTGATCGTGGCGAGCACGGGCGCGCCCACGACCACGCCGAGGGCGTACGCGGTGATCATCCAGCCGGCCCGCGCGACCGAGTCCGGTTCGGCGTTGCCGAGCACGCTGCGCGCGATGTCCGGCAGCAGCCCGGCCGGCACGAACTCGGTCAGCCCGATCGCGACCGAGCCGAGGGCCAGGGCGAGCAGGGCCGCCCAGCGGCGCCGACGGGTGAGGTCGTCCATTCCGGCGACTTTAGCAACGCTGTTGCGTTAATACCAGGGCCCGGCGGTAGGGTTACGCCGTGCACCTGGCTTTCCTGCGGGACTACCACGAAGCGCTGGTGATCGCGCTGGCCCGGACCGTGCCCACGCTCGAGCGCGGCACCGTCGCCGAGGTCACCGGGCTGACCCCGCAGGCCGTGTCGAAGGTGCTGGCCCGGCTGGTCGAGGAAGGCCTGCTGGAGCCCGCCGGCGTGCGACGCCCGCCGCGGGGCAAACCGGCGGCGGTCTACCGCCTGGTCCCCGGCAGCCGCTGGGCGATCGGCGCGCACGTCACCCGCCGCGAGCTGCGCCTGGTCCTCGCCGACCTGGCCGGTGACGTCCGCGCGTCGACGGCGACACCGCTGCCGGCCGACTTCACCCCGGAGCAGCTGCTGGACGAGCTGGCGGCCGGCGTCACGGCGATGATCGCCGGGCACGGTCTGGCCGGCCCGGAGCTCGCCGGGGTCGGGATCGGCATGATCGGGCCGCTCGACCAGTCGACCGGCACCGTCCGCGGCGCCCACCGGCTGCGGCACTGGCGTGACGTCCCGCTGGCCGCCCTCGCCGAACAGCGGCTGGGGCTGCCCGTCGTGCTGGACAAGGACGTCACCGCCGGGGTCACGGCCGAAGCCTGGCGCCGCGGAACGGCTTTCCGCAACGCGGCCCTGGTCGTGGTCGACGCCGGCGTGGGCGCCGGGCTGTGGCTCGGCGGCGCCGCCCACCGCGGCGCGCACACCAACGCCAGCGAGTTCGGCCACGCCGTCGTCCAGCTCGACGGACCGCTCTGCGCCTGCGGCCGCCACGGCTGCCTGGAAGCCGTCCACGAGCAGGCTCCCGACCCCGCCGCGGCCGCCGCCGTGCTCGCGACCGGCGTCGTCAACCTCCTGCAGACCCTCGACCTCGGCCACATCGTCCTCGGCGGCGCGGACCTGCTCCCCCACGGCGAGCTCTACCGGGAAGCCGTCGACCACGCCGTGCGCACCCAGGTGCCGGGCGCCGAGTGGCTCACCGTGGACGTCTCCCTGACGTCGCTGGGCACGGACGTCGTGGCGGCCGGCGCGGCCATGCAGGTGCTCAACGCCCGCTACGGCCTCCCCGACCCGACCCGGCCCCGCGAGCCCGCGGCGGCGAGCCGGTGACTCAGGTTTCCGGCGACCAGTCCGCGCAGGCGCCTACGGTGAAGCCGCGGCCCGGGAAGACCTTGCGCACCAACAGGTCGTGCACCTCCGGGTCGGCGTCACCGCACCCGTCCGCCAGCACCGACACGCGATAACCGCGGTCGGCGGCGTCGTAGCAGGTGGCGGCGACCATCGCGCTGGTGGCGACCCCGGTGACGACCACCGCGCCGATCCCGCGCGCCCGCAGCACGACGTCCAGGTCTGTGCCTGCGAACGCGCTCGCGCGGCGTTTGAGCACGACCACGTCCGCCTCGTGCACGGGCAGGGCCGGCTCGGCGCCGGCCGAGCCCTCGTGGAACGAGTCGCCGGCGTCGAAGAACCCGGCGAACAACGGGTCGTCGTCCGGCAGGTCGGCGCGGTTGACGCGGAAAGCGGTGCGGATGAACACCACGAGCGTCCCGGCGGCGCGTGCTCGCGGGAGGAGGTCCGCGACCCGCGGCAGCACGGCCGCGGCGAAGTCGTGGTTCCCGGTGATGCCCCGCTGGAGGTCACCGACGATCAGAGCCGTCTTCACGGGACGAGGCTACCGTCAGCCGAACGTGAAGGAATACGCCTGCAACCCTTTGCTCAGCTTCACGGTCACCGTGCCCTGCCGCGGATTCGGCGCTTGGACGACCGCGTGGATGTCCGGGCTGCCGGACACCGGGATCGCCGTCGTGACACCACCGGCGGTCGCCGTGACTGTGCCCGTGCCGCCGACGTCGAGGTAGACCACCGAGGCGTTGTAGGTGAGCGTCAGGGAAGCGTCGTCGCCGGCGGTGAGGTACTCGGGGGTCGTGGTCCACGCGCCGTGGAGGTCGACCGGGGCGCCGCCGTCGCCGGCGCGTTCGGAGCCGAGGTAGGTTTCCGGGCTCTGCGCGGGGTTCGCGGGCGTGTCGTCGGCGACGTCGGTGCGCGGGGGCAGCGTCCGGGCCGGGTCGGCGGTGGTGAGCAGCTCGCGGATGAGCGACTCGGTGCCGTCGTAGTCGCCTTCGCCGATCGAGACGTGGCGGACCCGCCCGGCGGCGTCGGCGAGGTACTCGGCGGGCCAGGACTGGTTGCCGAACGCGTTCCAGGTGGCGTAGTCGTTGTCGATCGCCACGGGGTAGGTGATGTGCTGGCGGGCGGCGCCGGCCGCGACGTTGGCCGGGACGTGCTCGAACGCGTACTCCGGCGTGTGCACCCCGACGATCTCCAGGCCCGCGTCGTGGTAGCGCTGGTACCACGCCTCGACGTGCGGGATGGCGCGCTGGCAGTTGATGCAGGAGTAGGCCCAGAAGTCGTAGAGCACGACTTTTCCGGCCAGCACCGGAGGTTTCCCCGGGGTGTTGAGCCACTGGCCGATCCCGGCGAGCTGCGGCGCGGTGCCGCAGTCCTGCAGCTCGTCGGACGGGTCGCACGCCTGCAGGCTGCCGCCGCCGACCTTGTCCGTGCCGAGGGCCTGGTTCAGTCCCGCGGTGTAGTCGGGAATGGCGCGCTGCAGGGCGTCGGCGAGGTTGAACGTGAGCGCGACGGCGAGCCCGATGACCACCACACCCGCGGCGACGCGCACCTGCCGTTGCCGGGTGCGAAATGCCTTCACCCGCTCGGCGACGCGGTTGCCCGCCATCGCGAAGAAGAGAAGCGGAACCGCTGTGCCGACGGCAAAAGCGACGGTGAGCGCGATCGTCCCGGCGCCGATCGTGTGGGTCGCGCCGGCCACGGTGATGGCCGCGAGCACCGGCCCCGCGCACGGCACGTAGACGGTGCCGAGCGCGAGCCCGAGCACAAACGCGCCGCGGTCGCCCGGCACGGATTTGCGGCCCAGGCGGGCGAACGGCCGTTCCAGGAGGTCCTGCACCCGCGGGACCATCATCGCGATCCCGAGCACCACCAGCACGACGAGTCCCGTCCAGCGCAGCACGTCACCGGGCAGGTGCAGCGCGGCGAGCACGAGGGTGCCGAGGAGCGTGACGAGGCTGAAGCTCAAGGCCAGCCCGGCCACGATGAGGAACGGCCGGCGCCGGGTGGGCGCGGCCGCCGCCGCGCCCGTGCCGCCGGTCATGAAAAGCACCGGCAGCACCGGGAGCACGCACGGCGAGATGCCGGTGATCAGCCCGCCGACCAGACCGATCAGCACCAACGTGATCAGGGTGACCTCCTCTGTCCCGGCCGAGCGTAGGCCGATGCCGGGTCGCGACGGCCGGTCCCGCGGCGGCGGTCAGGGATTCGTAAGACTCGCTTCCGGTCCGGCTCAGTCGTGCCACCAGGTCAGCAGTTCCGGCGCCAGTGCACGCGCCTGCGCCGCGCCCGCGTCGGCCGCGATGGCGATGAACCGCGGATCGATCAGATCCATCGGCGCGGAGAAGAAGGGTTCCGCGACGACGACGCGCACCCGGTGACCACGCTCGGCCAAGTAGGCCTCTTCGCGCCCGAGGTCCCCAGCCGCCGGGGGTGCCACGACCAGCACCCGGTGATCACGCTCGGCCAGGAAAGCCTCTTCCCGCCCGAGGTCCCCGGCCGCCGCGACCAGCCCCCGGCCCGGTCCCGCGGTGTTCCCGGCCACCAGGTCGGCGTTGGTGCCGCTCCGCACTCCGCCGTCCAGCCAGATCCCGCCCGCCACCGCGACCGGCGGAGCGACCCCGGGGGCCGCGGTGGAACACGCGACCCCGACGGCCAGGGGAAGGCCGTCCCGGGCCGACCACACCCGCACCCGGCCGGTGCCGGCGTCCACCGCCGTCATCCGCAACCGCGGCGGCCACGCGCCCGCGGGCAGCATCGCCTGCCACAGGTCGGCGGCCTGCTCGGCGGAAATCGGCGGCATCGCCGCGATGGCGGCCCGGCCGATCTCCTCGGCGGGGCCGGCTCCCGTCCGGGTGCCCGCCACGAGCGTGGTGAACAGGCCGGTGTCCGGACGCCCGGCCGAGGTGTTGCCCGCGTGCCAGGCCGCGCGCTGGTGCATCAGGGCCGGCACCTCCGCGAGGCCGTCCGGTTCGCCCGTCAGCCAGGCGCCGACCACCGAGCCGGCCGACGTCCCGAGCACATCGGAGTCGTCCAGCGGGACCCCGGCCGCGCGCAACCCGGTCAGCAGGGCCGACGTCCACGACGCCCCCGCCGGCCCACCGCCGCCCAGGACGAGCGCCGGGGAAGCCGACGATCGCTGACTATGTCGTCCGTCATACATGCCCGCAGAGTACACTTCGGCCATGGCTCGACGTACGGACACCAAGCAGCGCATGGTCGGGGCCGCCCGCCAGCTCATCCGCGAACACGGCTACAGCTCGATGGCGCTGTCCGACGTGGTCGAGCGCAGCGCCGCGCCGCGCGGGTCGATCTACTACCACTTTCCCGAGGGCAAGGTGCAGATGGCCACCGAGGCGGCCGAGGAGCACACCCGGGAGCAGGTCGACCTGATCAACCGGCTCGCCGAGGAAGCGGACACGGCCGAGGACCTGGTCCGGGCCTACGTCGAGGTGGCCCGCAAAGGCATGCAGGACAGCGGTTACGGCCGCGGCTGCACGATCGCCCCGCTGGTGATCGAGGTCGGCGAGTCCTCCGAGGAACTGGGCGCCGTCAGCCGGCGCGCGTTCTTCCTGATGGTCGAGACCCTGGCGCTCCGGTTCGTGGTGTTCGGCGCGGACCCGGCCGGCGCCCGCGAGCTGGCGCACGCGACGGTGGCGGGCGTCGAGGGAGCGCTGGTGACCTCACGCGCGTTGCGCGGCCCCGAGCCGTTCGACGCGGTCCGGGACGTCCTGGCGAGCCGCGCCCACACGCTCACCCGCGGCTGATTTTCCCGAGTCGCCCGGTCGCCAGTCTTCAAATTATGTCGGCCGACATACATACGTGCTAGCGTGGTTTTCATGCCTTCGATCCTCATCACCGGCGCCTCCCAGGGAATCGGCCGCGCCACGGCCCTGGAGCTCGCCCGCCGCGGTCACCACGTCATCGGCACCGCCCGCGATCCCGAAAGCCTGGCCGACCTCCCGATCGCCGAGCGGCTCCGGCTCGACGTCACCGACCAGGCCGGCGTCGACGCCGCGATCCAGGCCGCGGGCCCGATCGACGTCGTCGTCAACAACGCCGGCGAGACCATGCGCGCCCCGCTGGAGACGGTCCCGGTCGCCGAGGTCGCCCGGCTCTTCGACCTGAACACCCTAGGTGCGCTGCGTGTCGTCCAGGCCGCCCTGCCCGGCATGCGGGAACGCGGCTCCGGGCACCTGGTGTTCCTGTCGAGCATCCAGGGCCGGATGGTGCTGCCGATCATCGGCCCGTACGCGATGAGCAAGTGGGCGGTGGAGGCGATGGCCGAGGCACTGGCCATCGAAACCGGCCACTTCGGCGTGAAGGTCAGCCTGGTCCAGCCGGGAGTGGTGACGACCAACGGCGGCGCGAAGGCCAGGACGTACCGCACCCCCGACGACCCGTACGGCCCGCTGTTCGACGAGCTGGTCAAGACCCGCGGTGAAGTTGTCACCCCGGAGGAGGTGGCGACGGTCGTCGCCGACACGATCGAGCGGGAGAACCCGCCGCTGCGCGTGACCGCCGGGCCGTCCGCCGCGAAGGTCCTGGCTGCCCGCAAGGCCGCCCCCGAGAACGAGATCTTCCTGCCCTACGACCTCGACTGGTGACCGCTGCGGCGGGCTTCCCAAAACTCGGCGCGCGGAAACCGGGTCTCCCGTCCGTAGACCGCCGAGTACTGCCGGGCGTAGTCCGCGGCAAGGTCGTCGACCAGGTCCGCATACCCCGACCGGTCACCGGTGAGCAGTGCGTCCGCCGCCGCGTTTGCGGTCCGCAGGGCCGAGGTGACGCCGCCGGAAGACAGCGGGTCCATGGCCAGCGCCGCGTCGCCGACCGCCAGCCAGCCCGGGCCCGTGCACGGGTGCAGCCGGTGGGCCGCCGCCGTGACCACGTGGACCGGACCCGCCGCCGGGCCGGCCACGACCTGCCGGACGTGGCTCGCGCCCGCCGCCGCGGCCGTCCACCCGGCCGGGGTGCCCAGCGCCAGCCGCGCCGCTATCGGTGCGTCGGTGAAACAGGCCACCGTGCGCCGGCCGTCCGGCAGGGGGGCCGCGTACCACCAGCCGTGTTCCACCGCCTCCACGAACGTGTCGCCGGGCAGCTCGCCCAGCCGTGTCGGGAACGTCCTCGCGGCGCAGACCAGCCGGTCGGACCGGATCTGCCGGGCGCCGAGCCCTCGTGAGATCCGCGCGGCGCGCCCGGTGGCGTCCACGACCACGTCCGCCCGGGCCGGGATCGCCGCGTCGATGAGGAACCCGCCCGGCGCGGGGCACACCCGGCGCACCTTGGCCGGGAACACCGCCACCCCGCTCTCCTTCGCGACGTCCGAGAGCATCCGGTCGAAGCGCGCCCGGTCGACGTGCCAGCCGTTGCCGTAGGGGCAGAAGAGAAACGACCGGGCCGACACCTCGTCGGCGCCCCAGACGGCCGTGGTTTCGTAGGACGCCACGGCTTCGAGCGCCGTGAACTCGGCCCAGACCCGCAGCTCGCGCAGCACCGGATTGACCGACGGCGGCAGGGTTTCGGCCACGCGCGTCCGGTCGTCCGCCGGAGGTGCGTACAGCCCGACGTCGACACCGCGGCGGGCCAGCCGGAGCGCGGTCACCGCGCCGGCGGGGCCGCCGCCGACCACCGCGACCTCCAGGGACTTCATCGGTCGTCCGGAGCGCGTTCGGTCTCGACCAGGCCGTCGTGCTGCCGGATGACGAACCCCAGCTTCGTCCAGCCATCGGCGACGAACTCCGCCCGGCTGAACCCGCGTCTCCATTTTTCGCGTGGGGCCGCCGCCGGCGAGCCCGCCACCCTGACTTCGTCCGGCCGGGCGCCGGGCCACCAGAAGTGTTCGCAGGCTTCGAAGTCGGCCTGCCACGGCAACGTCATGTTCGCGGTGACCTCACCGGGCAGGACTGCGCGGCCCTGGCGGAGCCGGAACGACGGCCGTCCGTCCAGTGTCCGCACCGATTCGTACTTTTTCGGCTGCAACAGGAACTTTCCTGCCTCGATCCCGGGGCAGAGCGGGCCGCCGACACAGTTCTCCAGCGCTGCCTTGTCCATTCCCTCGGGGGTGACCGGACCCGACACCGGCGGCCCGCCGGTCCAGGCAGCGTTCCACCGGGGCCTGGCCTCCTTGTCTCCCCGCGCCCACTTCGCGACCATGCACTTCTGCGTCAGTGTCAACTCGAGGTCCAGGTCGGCCGGGTCGAGCTTCGACCTCAGCATCGGCATGTGCCCGGTCCCGATCTGGTCGACCCGCTTGGCGATGGCGGCCTTGGCCGGTCCGTCGACCGGGTGCCGGAAAACGTGGTGCAGCCGGGTCTTGCCGTGGTCTTCGGTGCTGTACGCGCTCGCGTTGACCCCGCCCGCGTCGATCGCCGCCTGGATGATCGGATAGATGTCGTCGACGTAGGAATGCCGGGCGGACGCCGCCGGCGGAGCCAGTTCCTGGAGCATTACGTCCCAGAGCCGGACCGCGTGGATGACCGGCGGAGCGAACTTCGGTGGCGCGACAATCACCCAGGCGCCGGCCACGTCGTGCGCTTTGCCCTCGATCTTCACCCGGGCGGTGACCGGGCCGTCGGAGATGTCGTCGTACCAGTCGTCGCTGTCGCCGCTGGGAGCGAGCGGTGCTCCGGACGGGGAGCCGGCGGCGCCGAACCCGCCCAGCACCAGCAACCGGCCCGCCTCGTCGGTGCGGATCGCGCCCAGCGGGACCCGCTCGGCGCGGTGGCCTTTGAGCTTGAACACCCCGGTGTCGAAGAGCGCCTCCTGCCCGGTCCCCCTGACGGTTCGCGACCCGGGGTCGATCTCCAGATCCTTGAGCTCGTCATCCGAATAGCCACTGTTCCGGGTCGACGCGGAATCGAACTTCCGGGCCGCCGCCTTGGCGTTGACCAGGTGCACGGTCCATTCGATCTCGACCCCGGCCCCCGCGACGAGCTCGAACGCCGTGTGGTGCTCGTCGAAGGCGAACAACCGGAACCGCGCGGCCTGGCGCTTGATCCGGCCCCACTCGTCCTTGTATTTCCCGTCCGCCGGCGCCCCGGTGTCCCACTTCCGTTCGGGACCGACGAAGAATCCGGTTTCACTGTTTCCCACCCGGGCGATACCGATGGCGGGATGGATTCGAATCTCGGTAATGTTCACGGCGCACACCTCGAAAGAAAATCATCGGAAACGATTCGACGCGCTGCTTCTTCGAAACCCTGAGTCGGCGGCCGGGCGGGAACGTTACATCGGCCGAACCGGCCTGTATCAGCGGCGCCGCCCGCGGCTCTGACCAAGCACAGGGACCGGCGAAGGAGAGAGCATGACCGACAGTGGTCACCGGGTCGTCGGCGTCGGCGATCCGATGCTGCACGAGACTTTGCGGTGGTTGACCAGGATGTTCGACGGCATCAAGATCAGACCGCGGCCGCGGAGCGTCAAGGTCGTCGACCTCGAGGAAATCATCCGGTACTTCGTCGAGAACCATCCGGGCGACCCGAAGATCACCGCGGGCGCGCTG
This sequence comes from Amycolatopsis sp. NPDC104863, assembly GCF_055582965.1. Classification (NCBI taxonomy): domain Bacteria; kingdom Bacillati; phylum Actinomycetota; class Actinomycetes; order Pseudonocardiales; family Pseudonocardiaceae; genus Amycolatopsis; species Amycolatopsis sp. NPDC104863. The sequence continues at coordinate 1,037,813 of NZ_JBVJOW010000003.1, read as the reverse complement.
CTCCGGCTGCCCTTTCCCAAAGGCCACTTGCTCTTCCAGATCTTCCTCGACGACGCCGACCGCATCTGCCTCGACGAAAGCGGTCATCCGCACGGCCGGCGGCTGGTTGCGAAGTCCCTCGGCCCCGAGCTCGGCCGGCGGCTCGCCGAAGCCGACCTCGTCATCTTCCGATAGGACCACTATGTCGACAACCACGATCGCCGTGTCCATCTCCGTCGGCGCCGGGGCGGCGCTGGCGCTGATGTTCCTGGTGTTCCTGCTGACCACAAAACGAAGAAGGGCCGCCAGGAGAGTCAGCCTGGCCGGTCTCAAGTCATGGTTCCGGCGAAGGGGATGACGGTGATGGAACCCATTTCACTCAGCTTGGCGATCGCGTCGTTCGTCGGATCGGTCGTCGTGGCTCTCGTGGTTTTGACCCTCCGAAAGATCGTCGACTGGTTCACGGCGCGCCGGCGTATCCCGCAGCGCGACCGCGATGTGATCGGGGTCGTCCTGGCCAAACGGCTGAACAACCGCAACTACGTGGAGGTGCCGGGCGTCTTTTCCCGCACCAGCGCGAGCACCCAGATCGTGCAGGCGATCTACGACCGGCGAAACGGCACGGTGCTCGACGCGCGGGCGGTCTCTTCCCCGGCCACTTCCGACCAGGACCTGATCAGGAAGACGAACGAAGGCGACGGAATGATCGTCTTCACCTAGAAAGCCGGGGGAAATGGAACCGATCACACTCATCCTGCTCGCTCTGCTCGCCGGCGCCGGGACCGCGGCGGCCGCCGTTGTCGTCGAAATCCTGTCCTGGCGGGCGGTCGACAGTTACATCGCGTCCCGGTCGGCGGCCAGGGGCTCGGCCGAAATCATCAAGAACCGGCTGGCGACCGGCCGGTACCAGGTGGTCGTCGGCGTCTTCTCCCCGCTCGGGGTCAAGGTCGCCACGCAGTCGTGGGACGCGCAGACCCTCGACCCGGCCCTGCACAACCGCTTCGGTGGCACGAATGTCATCACGATCAGGACCTGACCGCGGTCCGGAAGACGGGAGAGCCCAGGTGGAACCGAGATCGTCCGACTTCTTCTTCGAGGGCACGATTCCGAACGCCGGCCCGACCGACCTGGCGATGTTCCGCGTGCGGCTGTTCGAGCTGATCTCGACCATGGCCCGCCGGAACCGGACCGGCCCCTTCGCGATCACGGCCGGATACGGGTCCCGGCAGCCTGCTCCGGCCCCGCCCGAGCGCGCCCAGGCCGCGCCGAAGACCGAACCCCGCGCCGCGGTCCTGACCCCCGCCCAGCCCAAGTGGCGGTTCGACCAGCTGGTCCTGCCCGGGGAGACGACCGAGCTGCTGCTCGACTGCGTCGCCTTCGTCGAGGTCGCGCCGACGATCTTCGACCGGTGGAACCTCCGGTCGATCGAGCCGAACCCTTCGGTCGCGATCAACTTCCGCGGCCCGCCGGGCACCGGGAAGACGATGGCGGCGCACGCCGTGGCCCACCGGCTGAACCGCGGCATCATCACGAGCAGGCTGTCCGACCTGGAGAGCAAGTACCACGGAGACGGCCCCAAGAACGTGGTGAACCTGTTCCGGTCCGCCGCCACGCAGAACGCCGTGCTGTTCGTCGACGAGGCCGAGTCCCTGCTGTCCCGCCGGTTCTCCCAGCCCGACCAGGCGGCCGAAAGTGCCATCAACTCCATGCGGACGGAACTGCTCATGGCTCTCGACTCGTTCGAAGGCCTGGTCATCTTCGCCACGAACCTCCAGGGCAGCTACGACACGGCGATCTCGTCCCGGCTCACACACGTCGACTTCGGCCTGCCCGGGCCGGAAGCCCGGAAAGCCCTCTGGCGCAACCACCTCCCGGACGAGCTTCCGCTCGCCGCGGACGTCGACGTGGACACCCTCGCGAAGATCGACGGGGTGACCGGCCGGGACATCAAGGAAGCCGTCCTGCGCGCGGCCGTCGCGGCGGCCCGGCGCGGACTGCCGGCGTTGCCGATGGATCTGCTGACCACGCACGTCCGGCAACGCTTGTCCGCCGGCGCCGAGGAAATCCCGTCGAGCTCCGTCGACCTGGCGGCGACCAAAGCCGAGATCGACGCCCGGCTGGCCAGCCGGGCTCAGGGCCGCGACGGGGCGACGTAGGGACGCAACGCCGTCGCGAGGTCTTCGTCCGCCACGACCTCGGCGACCGCGGCGTCTTCCGGCGCCGCCGGGTCGACCCGGTCGGGGCAGAACAGGTCGACCGGGGTGCGGTAGGCGCTGCTGTCCAGCTCGAAACTGCCGACCAGGGCGGCGGTGCGCGCTTGCCGCACTTCGTAGCGGTATCGCAGGCGGTACACGGCGATCGCGCCGACGCCGCCCTGGTACGGCCCGCAGCTGTAGCCGACGCTCCGGGCGTCGACGGAGATCGGGTACTCGCACACGACCAGCTGCACCTTCGCCGCGTAGATGGCACCGTGGCGGCCGTCTTGAACCTGCCGTCCGCTCGGATCCGAGCTGGGTTCGGGCACCGGTTCCCACGCCGCCGGAAGCTTCGGCGCGAACGAGCCCCACAGCAGCCGGTGGCCGTCGCGCGGGTCGGGATAACCGGACGTCGCCTTGATCAGGGTGGCGAAGCGAGTCCCCGGGCCGGGGAAGGACGCACCGTCCTTGTTGTACGGCGCCGGTTGCTCCGAGGGTCCGGGACACGGGCGTGCCGGCGGCTCCTCGGTCCCGCATGCGGTGACGACGCTCGCGGCCAGGAACAGGCCGGCGAGCACCACACTCCAGCGACCGCGAGCACGCACGACCCGACGCATCGGACATCCTCTCGGCCAGACCCGGGTTGACGAGAAGACTCTCACGGAGCGCCGGGGACCCCTCCCGGCTGCTGCAGCGCGCCGCGAAATGTGGTCATCCCACCAGACTTCGCGACCTGCGCTGGGCCATCGCGGGCCGCGCGCGGTTCACTGGGCTCTCCCGTGCGAACGGGTGCGAGAAGGGGTACCGGCGACCATGCGGATGGCTGAACTCAGCGCGGAATCGGGTGTTCCGGTCGCGACCATCAAGTACTATCTGCGCGAAGGCCTGCTGCCCGCCGGGCGGCGGGTCGGGCACAACCAGGCGCAGTACTCCCCCGAGCACGTGAAACGGCTGCGGCTCGTCTGCGCGTTGCGCGAGATCGGGGGGCTCTCGCTGGCCGAGGTCGCGGACGTTCTCGCGGCGCTCGACGCCGGCCGGGAAGCTCCCGTCGTGCTCGGTGTGGCGCAGGACGGCCGCGTGCACGTCCGGCCGGTCGCCGAGACCGCGCGCGACTGGGCGCTCGGCCGCGTCGCCGAGCTGCTGGGCGCGCCGGTCGACGACACCGACCCCGCCGTCGCCAACCTGGTCACCGTCCTGGCCGTCTGCCACGGCCTCGACCACGGCGCGATCTCCGGCCGGCTCGCCGAGTACGCCGACCTGGCCCGCGCGGTCGCCGCCGTCGACGCCGCCCTCATCAACGACGTCGGCCCGGCCCGGCGGCCCGGCGAGACCGCGCTCATCACGACCCTGCTCGGTGAACGGCTCTTCGCCGGGCTGCGCCATGTCGCCCTCGTCGACGTGCTCGCCGCGCCGGCGCAGGCCTGACGCCGGGACCCGCGGTCCCGGCGCCGGCCCGGCTCAGCGCTGCCGGCTCAGCGGCGCGCGGCCCGCGTACCGCGCCGACCGCCCGAGGTCCTCCTCGATCCGCAGCAGCTGGTTGTACTTCGCCGTGCGGTCGGTCCGCGACAGCGACCCGGTCTTGATCTGCCCGCAGTCCGTGGCCACGGAGAGGTCGGCGATCGTCGTGTCCTCGGTCTCGCCGGACCGGTGCGACAGCACGACCCCGTACCCGGCCCGGGAAGCGACCTCGACCGCTTCGAGCGTCTCGGTCAGCGTGCCGATCTGGTTGACCTTCACCAGGATCGCGTTCGCCACCCCCTGCGCGACGCCGTCGGACAGCAGGCCGACGTTGGTGCAGAAGACGTCGTCCCCGACCAGCTGCACCTCCTCCCCCAGCGCCCGGGTCACCAGCTGCCAGCCGGCCAGGTCGTCCTCCGCCATCGCGTCCTCGATGGACGCGATCGGGTACCGGGCCACCAGTTCGCGCAGGTAACCGGCGTGCTCGGACGCCGACCGCTTCACGCCTTCGCCGCGGTAGTGGTAAACGCCGTTCTGGTAGAACTCCGACGCGGCCAGGTCCAGCATCAGCGCGACGTCGTCCCCAGGCACGTACCCGGCCTGCTCGATCGCCCGCACCACGAACCCCAGTGCCTCGTCGGCCGTGTCGAGCTGCGGGGCGAACCCGCCCTCGTCCCCGACGTTCGTGTTGTGCCCGGCGTCGCGCAGGATCCCGCGCAGCGTGTGGAACACCTCGGCCCCCATGCGGACCGCGTCCGCGAAGTTCGACGCGCCGACCGGCGCGATCATGAACTCCTGGAAGTCGATGCCGTTGTCCGCGTGCGCGCCGCCGTTGACGATGTTCATCATCGGGGTCGGCAGCAGGTTCGCGTCGTCGCCGCCGAGGTGCCGGTACAGCGGCAGCACGTGCGCCTGGGCGGCCGCCTTCGCCACCGCCAGCGAAACCCCGAGGATGGCGTTCGCGCCCAGGCGGGCCTTGTTCGGCGTGCCGTCCAGCTCGATCATCGCGCGGTCCACCGCGGCCTGCGACCGCGAGTCGAGCCCCTCGACCGCGTCGGCCAGCTCGCCGTTCACCGCGGCGACCGCCTTCGACACCCCCTTGCCCAGGAAGCGGTGCGGATCACCGTCACGCAGCTCGACCGCTTCCCGCGTGCCGGTCGACGCGCCCGACGGCACCGCCGCCCGTCCGAACGAACCGTCGGCGAGCTCGACGTCGACCTCGACGGTCGGGTTGCCGCGGCTGTCCAGGATCTCCCGGCCGGTGACTTGGACGATGGCAGTCATTTCTCTCCTCAGCGCACGACGGAGTCGTACTTCGGTTCCAGGGAAGGCCGGCGGGACGAACACGGCACGGCCGGGACGACGTCGTCACCTGCCACCGGCCGGACCGGTACTCCCTGTCTACCCGGCCGCCACTGGGGAAAACCCCAGCATCACCCCGCACGAGCACCGCCGGGCCCGGCCGCTGGGCTAGCGTTCCGCCGGAAACCCACCCCCGAGTCCGAAGTGGAGCCCGACGATGCCCATCGCCACCCCCGAGGTCTACCGAGAGATGCTCGACCGGGCCAAGGGAGGCGAGTTCGCCTACCCGGCCATCAACGTGACCTCGTCCGAGACCGTGAACGCCGCCATCCGCGGGTTCGCCGAGGCGGAGAGCGACGGCATCATCCAGTTCTCCACCGGCGGCGCCGAGTTCGCCTCGGGCCAGAAGGTCAAGGACATGGTCGTCGGCGCGACCGCCCTCGCCGAGTTCGCCCAGGTCGTCGCCGCGCACTACGACGTCAACGTCGCGCTGCACACCGACCACTGCCCCAAGGACAAGCTCGACGGGTTCGTCCGGCCGCTGATCGAGATCTCGGCCGAACGGGTCAAGAACGGCCAGAACCCGCTGTTCCAGTCCCACATGTGGGACGGCTCGGCCATCGACCTCGACGAAAACCTCGAGATCGCCACGGAGCTGCTCGCCAAGACCGCCGCCGCGAAGATCATCCTCGAGGTCGAGATCGGCGTCGTCGGCGGCGAAGAGGACGGCGTCGAAGCCGAAATCAACGAGAAGCTCTACACCGCCGAAGGCGACTTCCTCAAGACGATCGACGCCCTCGGGTCCGGCGACCGCGGCCGCTACCTGCTGGCGGCGACGTTCGGCAACGTCCACGGCGTGTACAAGCCGGGCAACGTGAAGCTGCGCCCGGACGTGCTCAAGGGCGGCCAGGAAGCGGCGGCCAAGAAGCTCGGCCTGGACGCCGGCTCGAAGCCGTTCGAGCTGGTCTTCCACGGCGGGTCGGGTTCGCTGCCGGAGGAGATCCGCGAGGCGGTGTCCTACGGCGTGGTGAAGATGAACGTCGACACCGACACGCAGTACGCGTTCACCCGCCCGATCGTCGACCACTTCTTCAAGAACTACGACGGCGTCCTGAAGATCGACGGCGAGGTCGGCAACAAGAAGGTCTACGACCCGCGCTCGTACCTGAAGGCCGCGGAGGGCGGGATGGCCGCCCGGATCGTCGAGGCGTGCGAAGCCCTCGGTTCGTCCGGCACCCGCCTGAAGTAGCCGGGTTCACGCTTCACGGAGGATCCGGGTGATCTCGTCCGGGTCCTCCGTGGCGCGCAGGACGTCGAGGTGGGTGGGGTGGACGAGCAGCGCGGTGATCCGGCAGAGGATTTCGACGTGCTCGGCGGCCGACGCGGCGATCGCGATACAGAGTGAAACTTCTTCGTCTTCCCAGGGAATGGGAGTAGCGAACCGCGTGAACGACAGGGACGGGTTCACCAGCAGGTAGTCGTGGACGTGCAGGGCGTGCGGAACCGCGATTCCGTGCCCGAGGTACGTCGACGCCCGGCGTTCGCGCGCGTGCAGCGAGTCACGGTATCCCGTGTGGACGGACCCGGTCTCTTCGAGTGACTTCCCTATGTGCGCCAACGCTTCCCAGCGGCTTCCGGCGCGGACGCCGAGGTCCACCGAGCACACGGAGAAGGGCAGCGCTTTTTCGTTCGGCATGGGTTTCGTTCTTTCGGGAATCCGGAACGGACGGTCAGGGTCACGTCGTCGTGCGCACACACCGTACGTCACGGGAAGAAGATCCGGCGGCGAGCCGGGCGCGCGTCACACCATTCCCGGCTCATGGGAATTTCCCCCGCAATGAATCTTTTCGCCGTTGTCAAGCGATTCCGCCGGTTTCCACGGAAAACCGGGTCCGGAACCGCCCGGCCGGGCACGAACCGCTCCCGCGCCGAGCCCGGTGCCGCGCGCGCCGGGTGGATGAGCCAGGCTGGAGGCGCCGGCACGGCCCCTCGTCCCGGCGTCCGCGCGGAGACGGGAGAGACGTGGCTCTTCGGAGTGGCTTGCGGGGATCGGCCCGGCCGGGACTGGCCGGCCGGGACTGGGAGCTGGGGGTGCTCGCCGGGCGCGCCCGGGCCGCCGCCCTCGGCGAAGGCCAAGCGGTGTTGCTGCGCGGGCCCGCCGGCATCGGCAAGACGCGGCTGCTGGCGACCGCGCTGGCCGAGCCGGGCCGGACCGCGGCCACCGTGCTCACCGTGACCTGCGCCGAAGACGCCGTCGCCGCCTACGAAGTGGTCCGCGCGCTGTTCGCTCCACTGTGGCCGGACGGCGGCGCCGGGGAGTCCGGCCTGCTGACCGGAAGCGCCCACCTCGCGTTGCCCGCGCTCGTGCCCGGCAGCGGGGACAGCCCGTCCGACACCTATTCGGTCATGCACGGCCTGTCCTGGCTCGTGGCCGGCCTCGCCGCCCGCGGCCCGGTCGTCCTCGCGGTCGACGACGTCCAGTGGTGCGACGAGACCTCCCTGCGCTGGCTCGGTTTCCTGCTGCGCCGCGCCGAAGACCTGCCGGTGCTGGTGCTGGCGGCCCAGCGCACCGGCCCCGGCGAGCCGGGGCCGGAGGAGCTCGCCGAGCTCGGCGCCGCCGCGAACTGCCTGTCCGTCGACCTCGCGCCACTGGCCGCCGGCGCGGTCGCCGAAATCCTGGCGAGCGGGTTCGGCGCGGTCCCGGACCCCGAGTTCACCCGCCGCGCGGCCGAGGTCTCCGGCGGCAACCCGTTCCTGCTCGACCGCGTCATCGGCGCCCTGCGCGGCCACGTGCCCCCGGACGCGGAGCACGTCGGCGCGGTGGACGAGCTCGGCCGCGAAGCCGTGGCGCGCCCGCTGCTGGACCGGCTCTCCCCCGGCGCGCTCGCCGTCGCGCGCGCGATCGCCGTGCTGGGCGGCGAAGACCTCGAGACGATCGCCGCGCTCGCCGGCACGCGGCCCGGGCCGGCGGGGGCCGCCGTGCGGGCGCTGCGGGAGGGCGAGCTGCTCGAGCCGGAGCGGCTGGACTACACCCACGACCTCATCCGCGCGGCCGCGCTGGCCACCGCGGACCCGGCCGAGCTGGCCCGGCTGCGGGAACGCGCGGCCACGCTGCTCAACGACAGCGGCCGCTCCAGCGAGGAGGTCGCCGTCCACCTGCTGGCGCTCGACGGGCCGCCGCGGCCGTGGATGGTCACGGTGCTGCGGGAGGCCGCCGCGGCCGCCGAGAGCCGCGGCGCCCCGGCCGCGGCCGCCCGCTACCTCGGCCGGGTGCTGCGCGCCCACGAGGACGAGGTGCCCGTGCTCGTGCACCTGGCGCGGGTGCTCGGGCAGATCGACCCGGCGACGTCGCTGCGGCACCTCGAGCGCGCCCTCGAGCTCGTCGGCGACCCGCGACGCCGGGTGCCGATCGTGATGCAGTACGTCATGGTGTCGCTGAGCGCGCAGAACGCCCAGCGGTCCTACGCGCTGGCCACCGAGGTGGCCGACGCGCTGGAGGCGGTGATCGGACCCGCGCCCACGGCGGCCGACCGGGCCCTCCGGATGGTCAGCCAGTCGGCGCTGCTGCTGTCCGGCCTGGACGAGAAGGCCACCGTCGTGCCGGTGGGCGAGCGGTTCCGCGACGTCGTCTCGCCGCCGGGTGACACCGCCGAGGAGCGGGACCTGCTCGGCATGCTTTCGTCGCTGGGCACGCTGCAGGGCCGTCCCGCCGCCGAGGTCGTCGCGCAGGCCGGCCAGGTGCTGCGCATCGGCGACGTCGCCCCGGGTGGCTGGGCCGTGCTGAGCGCCGTGCTCACCCTCTACCTCGCCGACCACCCCGAGCCCGCGCTCGCCGCGATCACCGGGGTGCTCGGCCACGCGCAGCGCCGCGGGGAGGCCTGGACCTACGTCCTGGGCACCACCATCCGCTCGCTGATCCACCAGTTCTCCGGCAACCTCGCCGACGCGCTGGCCGACGCGCAGTACTCGTTCGACGTCATCACCCAGGAGCGCTGGGCGCCGGGCATCGCCATGCCGCAGACCGCGCTCGGCTCGCTGCTGGTGCGCCAGGGCGACCCGGCGGGCGCGGAGGCGGCGCTCGCCGCGATCGTCCGGCCGCGGCTCGAGGACTTCACGCTCGAGTACCACTGGTACCTGGTGGCGAAGGCGCGGGCCCGGGCCGCACTGGGCGACGTCGACGGCGCGCTCGCCGGGTTGCGCACCTGCGGGGAAAGCCTGGCGGGCAACGGGATCGGCAATCCGGTGCTGGCGCCGTGGTGGTACGAGTCGGCCGAGCTGCTGGCCGGGCTCGGCCGCACCGCCGAGGGCGAGGCCGTGCTGGACTCCGTCGAGCCGGCGGTCCGCCGCTGGGGCACGAACCGGGCGCTGGGCATGCTGGAGACGGCACGCGGGGCGCTGGCCGACGGCGACGCGGCGATCGAGCGGCTGCGGACGGCGGCCGGGCTGCTGGCGGACTCACCGGCCAAGGTGGAGCAGGCGAAAGCGGAATACCTGCTCGGCCGCCGGCTGCTGGCACGCGGCGACGCCGAGGGCGCGCGCGAGCGGCTGCGCCGGTCGATCGACCTTTCCGTGCTCAGCCGGGACAAGCAGCAGCTCGGGCTGTCGTTGCCGGCGCTGGCCGAAGCGGGCGGCCGGATGCGCCACGGCACGGGCTCGCCGTCGGACGCGCTGAGCGGCAGCGAACGGCGCGTCGCCCAGCGCGCGGCCGAGGGCGCGACCAACCGCGAGATCGCCGAGTCGCTGTTCATCACCCAGCGCACGGTCGAGGTCCACCTGACGAGCGCGTACCGCAAGCTCGGCATCGGCGGCCGCGCCGAACTGGCGGAAGCGTTGCGCGACCACTGAGTCACGGTTGGTCGCGGTTTGCCCGGCTGTGCCCGCGAATCCTGGTCAAGCGGGCAGAGCTCCCGGCCCCGCTCGACGGCTCGCCGCCGTCGCTCCCGCGGCGGCTTAGGCTGCGGTCCAGCCCCAGGTCGACGTCGACCGGCCGGCGGAGGAGGTCGTCCCGTGCGCGAACCGCGTCTCGTCGGCCGGGAACGCGCGACGACCGCGCTCGGCGACTTGGTCGCGGACCTCGCCCGCGGCCGCGGCGCGACCGCGGGCATCTCGGGCGCCCCGGGCACCGGCCGGACGGCCCTGCTGGAGTGGGCCCGCCCGGCCGCCCTGGCATCCTGCGTCCCGGACGGCGTCCCGTTCGGCGCGGTGACCCAGCTGATGGCGGTTTTGTGGCCGCCGGCCCGTTTTGCCGAGCTGCTGAGCGAGTGCTTGGACAACCGCGAACGGGCGGCCGCTGTTCTGTGCGACGCGTTCACGTCGCTGGCCGGCGGACGGCCGTTGGTTCTGGCTCTCGACGACCTGCAGTGGGCGGACGAGTGGTCGCTGCGCTGGTTCGCGGCGATGGCGGAGCGGACTCACGACCGAGGGATCCTGCTGCTGGCGACGGGGTACGAGCCGTTGGCTTTCGGGCGGCGGATTCCGTTGGCGCCGTTGACCGAGGACGAGACGGCGGTGCTGGTGCGGGAGGTGCTGGGTGAGCTGCCGCCGGAGGTGATGGCGGCGGTCCTGGATGTGGTGCGGGGGCGGCCGGCGGTTCTGCGGGAGCTGGCTGCCGAGTGGGCGGCGGATGCAGGACAGGCATCGGCCTCGGCATCGGCATGGACCCCAGCGCCGACCTCGGGACAGGCAACGGCATCGGCCTCGACCCCAGCAACGGCACCAGCACCGGCATCGACCGCAGCGGCGACCTCAGCACCGGCACCGGCACCGGCATCGACCCCAGCGGCGACCTCGGCACCGACATCGACCCCAGCGGCGACTTCAGCACCGGCACCGGCATCGACCGCAGCGGCGACCTCGGCATCGGCATCGGCATCGGCATCGGCATCGACCTCAGCCTCAGCGGCGACCAAGCACGGCATGGCCACGCACGGCATGGCCACGCACGGAACCGCAACCGCACGCCCAGCCGCGAAGTGGGCAGCGGAAGCGAGCGAACCGCCCGCGCACTGGCGCCCGGACCGGATCGCCGCGACCGGACAAACACTGGCCGCCGCTCGTGCCGCCCGGATCCGCCGGGGCCTTCCCCCCGATGCCCTGGCTCTCCTCCGGGGCATGGCCGTCTCCGGGCGGCTCGGCGCCGGCGCCGCCGCGGCGCTCGCCGGGCTCGCTCCCGACGCCGTGCCCGCGGCCATGCGCGCCCTCGACGCCGGCGGCCTTGTCGAGGACCCGCGGCCGGCCGATGTGCTCGCCGAGCTGACCGGCCCGGACCGCGCCGCGCTGCTGCGGCGGGCGGCCGAGCTGGCTCACCGGAGCGGGGCGGGGGCGCTCGTCGCCGCGGATCTGCTGTGGGGGGCTCCGCCCGTCGGGGAACCTTGGGCGCGGGCGGTGCTCGTCGAGGCCGCCGAACAGTCCGCGGCCCAGGGCGACGCCCCCGCGGCCGCCGAGGCCCTGCGCCGCGCGCTGGCCGAGCCCGGCGGACCCGCGGACCGGGCCGCCGTTCTGCTCCGGCTGGCGTCGGCGGTGGTCCGCCGCGAACCCGGGCACGCCGACCGGCGGCTCGTCCAGGTGCTGACCGAACTGCCGCACCTGCCGGCCGCGACCACGGCCGCCGACCTGCTCCTGGCCCGTGGTGACGGCGAGACAGTGCACCGGCTGGTCACCGGCGAACCCGCCCGGGCCGCCCTCGCGTGGCTCGCCCGGGCAGACGCGGCGGTCGAACCCGAGTGGCCCGGCAGCGAAGACGACGATCCCGCCGTCGCCGGGGCCGCCGCGTTCCGGCTGGCCGTACGCGGGGAAAACCGGGCCCGCGCGCTCGAACTCGCCGAACACGCCCTCGTCGTACGGGAAGACGCGCCGCTGATGCCGCGCGTCGCCGCCTGCCGGGCGCTGCTCTGCGCCGGGGCGGTCGAAGCGGCCGTCGACGGGCTCACCGTCGTCGTCGCGGCCGCGCGCCGGCGGGACGCGCGGGCCGCCGCCGCCCGGGCCCTCGTGGACCGCGCCGCCGCCGCGCTGCGGGCCGACCGGCCGGAGGACGCCCTGCCCGATCTCGCCGCCGCCGACCGGGAGCTGCCCGTGCGGTGCTGGCACCCCGCCGCCGTCCCGTTCCGGCTCGCCGTCGAGCTCACCGCGCGGCTGCGGCTCGGCCGGCTCGACCAAGCCCGCGACGTCGCCGCCGAGGAGCTCCGCGGCGACGGTCACGGGGTGTCCACGGCGTTCCTGCTGCACGCCGAGGCGGAGCTCGCCCTCGCCGACGACGACCCCGAGACCGCGCTCGCCGCGGTCCTCGAATGCGGCCGCGTGCTGCGGTCCCGGGGCTGGGTCAACCCGATGGTCGCCGGGTGGCGCACGACGGCGGCCCTGGCGCTGCGCCGTCTCGGGGACACCGCCGCGGCCGTCGCGCTGGTCACCGAGGAGATCGAGCTCGCCGAGCGCTGGGGCACCGCCGCCGCGCTCGAAGCGCTGCGCGACCGCGCGGCCGCCGGCCCGCGCCGTGCCGTCCCCTCGCCGCGCCCGCCCGCCGACCCGCTGCCCGCGCCGCGGTTCCCGCAGCGGCCGGACACGCTCTCCCCCGCCGAACGCGACGTCGCCGAGCTCGCGGCGCGCGGGCTCGCCAACCGCGAGATCGCCCGGGAGCTGTCGATCGCGCTGCGGACCGTCGAGCTGCGGCTGACCAAGGTCTACCGCAAGCTCGGGCTCAAGGGCCGGACCGCGCTCGCGGACCGCTGGACCACCCGGGCGCCGGGAGGCTGATCCGGTGCTGGTCGAACGCGAAAGCCAGCTGGCTCTGCTGGACGACGCCGTGCGCGAAGCCGGCGGAGTTGTTGCGGTGCAAGGGGAAACCGGCGCCGGCCGCTCGGCGTTGCTGCGGTGGCTGGGCCGCACGGCCGCGGACCGCGGCGCGCGGGTGCTGCGCGCCGGGGGCGCCCCCGCCGAGCGGGACCTGCCGTTCGGGGTGGTGCGCCAGCTCGTGCTGCCGCTGCTCGACGACCCGTGCGGGGCCGCGCTGCCCGCGCTCGCCGGGCGGATGGTGCGGACGCTGGCCGGTCCGGTCCCGGACGGCGTCGACGAGGTTCCCGTGCTCCACGGCCTGCACGTCCTGCTGGCTTCGCTGGCCGAGCGCGAGCCGGTGGTGGTCGTCGTGGACGACCTGCGGTGGGCCGACGCGCTTTCGGTGCGCGCGCTGGGTTTCCTCGCCGGCCGGCTGCGCGGGACGCGGGTGCTGCTCGGGGTCGTGCTGCCGGACACGCCGCGGGCGCCGGTCCTGCGTGAGCTCGACCGGACCGCGCGGCGCCGGGTGCGCGCGCTGCCCCTGTCCCCCGCCGGCTCGCGCATTGTCACCGACGCGCGGATCGGCGCCGGCGCCGCGGCGGAGTTCGCCGCTGCCTGCCACGACCTCACCGGCGGCCGGCCGAAGGACCTGGGCCGGCTGCTGGACCGCGCGTTCGCCGACCGCCTCACCGGCGCGGCCGCAGACTGCGCCCGGCTGCGCGAGCTCGGCGCCGCCGCGCACCGCGACCGGCTGCGGCTGCTCGTCCGGCGCGAGCCGGCGGTCGAGGCGTTCGCGCGGGCGGTGGTGGTGCTGGGCCGGCACGCGGAGCCCGCGCTCGTCGCAAACCTGGCCGGGCTGGACGACGCCGCGTGCGCCGAAGCCCGCGCCCTGCTGGGCGGGACCTGGCTGGACACCGCGGCCGACGGCCGGCTGGTGCCGGAGCCCGCGCTGGTGCGGGTGGTCGAGGAGGCGTGGTCCGCGGCCGGCGCCGCCGAGGCGCACCGGGCCGCGGCGGCTTTGCTTACAGCGCAAGGGTTTCCGCCCGAGGACGTGGCCGGGGCCGACCCGCCCCGCGGCACTCTCCCGTGGGCGGCGCGGCACCTGCGTCGGGCGCTGCTCGACGTGCCGCCCGGGCAGCCGGGGCGGGCCCGGCTGCTGACCGAGCTGGCCGCCGCCGAGCCGGATCCCCGCGCCGCCGTGCGGCACCTGGTCCAGGCGGCGCCGCTGCTGCCCGCCGGCCGAGAGCGGGCCGAGGCGGTCGCGCGGATCCCGCTGACCGCGGCCGCGCGCGGACCGCTGGTGACCGAACTGGTCCGGACGGTCGGCGACGCGGCCGTCCCGGACGGCTCCGACCTGGCCCACCGCCTGGAAGCCCGGCGGTGGTTCACCGCCCTCGAGGACCCGGCCCGGCTCGCCGCGGCCGCGGACCGGCTGCGGGAGCTGCCGGCCCGGCCGGGCGGCGGCGGTGAACGGGAGCTGCGGGCCGTGGTGCTGCTGGCCGCCACGCTCGGCGGCCGGATCACCGCCGCCGAAGCCGCCCGGCAGGCCGCGGTCCTGCTGGACCACGAGCCCGCGCGGACGGTCCGCGCCGGGACCGCGCTGCGGATCGTCCCGCTCGTGCTGACCGCCGCGGGCCGTCCGGACGCCGTCGCGCCGTGGCTGGCGTCGGCGGGCGGGCCGCGGGCGACGGCGGCGACCCGGGTGCTCGTCGACGTCCACCGCGCGCTGGCGCTGCTTTCGCGCGGGCGGTTCACCGAGGCCGGGGAGCCGGCGGAACGGGCGTTCCGGGCGGCCGACCCGGGCGGTTACGACGTGCTGGCGCTGCCCGCGACGACGCTGGCGCTGGTCGCGGACTCCGCGCGCAGCAGGGACTTGGCCCGGCAGGTGCTCGACGGGCTGCCCGAGGACGACGACCTCGCGGTGTTCGCGGTCCGCCGGGGGCTGCTCGGGATGCTGGCCGCCCGCGAGGACCCGGAGGCGGCGCTGGCGCAGTTCCTCGACCGCGGCCGGCTGCTGGACCGGGCGGGCTGGCGCAACCCGGCGATCTACGCGTGGCGCGGCTCGGCGGCGCTGCTGGCGCGGCGGCTCGGCCACGCGGAGCAGGCCCGGCAGCTGGCCGAGGAGCACCACCGCCACTCCGTCGCGTGGGGCGCGCCGGCGATCCTCGGCCGGTCACTGCGGATCCTCGCGGTCCTCGCCGAGCCGCGGCGCGCGGTGGAGCTGCTGCGGGAGGCCGTGGACCTGCTCGACGGCGCCCCGGACGAGCTCGAGGCGGCCAAGGCCAGCGCCGACCTGGGCACGCGCCTGCGCACGACGCACCCCGAGGCGGCGCGCCGCCTGCTGGCCCGCGCCCAGCAGCTGGCCGAAAGCTGCGGCGCGGGCCGCCTGGAAGCCCGCGAGGACGGCACGTTCCGCCAAGCGGACCGCCCCCGCCCGCCGGCCGAGCTCACGGCGGGCGAGGCCACGGTGGCCCGCCTGGCCGCCGGCGGCCGCACGAACACCGAGATCGCCGACGAGCTCAGCATCAGCCGCCGCGCGGTGGAGAAGCATCTGACGAGTTTGTATCGCAAGTTGGAGATCGATGGACGCGCGCAGCTGGGGGCTGTGTTGAGCGCTCGGCCGGCCGCGGGGTGAGCGGGGCGGTCGGCCGCCGCGGGGGACCGACCCTTCCGGGCAGCCCGGCCGCGGGTTGAGAGGGACGGCCGCCCGCAGCGAGCAGCCGACCCCTTCCGCACAGCCCAGCTGGGCGCCACCCGGCCGGCCACGGGTTGAAAGCGAGGGTCACCCGCCGCGAGTAACCGGCCCCTTCCGCGCAGCCCGGCCGCGGGGTGAGCGGGACGGCCGCCCGTAGCGAGCAGCCGACCCCTTCCGCGCACCTCGGCTGGGCGCGTTCTTGAACACTCGCCCGGCAGCGGGCGGAAGGGGGCGGTCGCCCGCGAGCGACCGACCCTTCCACGCAGCTCGGCTGGGCGCGTTCTTGACCACTCGCCCGCGAGCGACCGACCCTTCCGCGCAGCCCAGCCGGGCGCTCGAGCACCCACCCCGCTCAGTCCTCCGCGCCCAGCTTCTCGTCCAGCAGCGCGAACATCTCGTCGTCGCTGGCGTCGGTGAAGTCGACCTCCGTCACGTCGTCTCGGGCGGTCCACGTGCCGCGGACCCGATCCAAACCGGCCGTGATCTCCTCGCGGGCCTCCGCGTCGATCACCGTGTCGCGCAACGCCTCCTCCAGCCGGGCCAGGTCGGCGAGGATTGCCTGCTCCGGCTTGTCGTCCGGGGCCAACAACTCCGCCAAGTACCCCGCCAGCTCGCGCGGGGTCGGCTGGTCGAACGCCACCGTCGCCGGCAGGGCCAGCCCCGTCACCGCGCTCAGGCGGCGGCGGAGCTCGACCGCCGTCAGGGAGTCGAAGCCCAGCTCCGAGAACGCCTGGTCCGGGCCGACGGCGTCCTGGTCGCCGTGCTCCAGCACCACCGCCACCGCGTCCGCGACGACGGTGAGCAGCAGCTCGATCCGCTCCGTCCCGCCGAGCCCGGCGAGCCGGGACGCCAGGTCCGGGACGGCGGCGGCCGGGGTCCGCCGAACCGGGACGAGCGCCCGCAGCACCGGGGGCACCTCGTCCAGCGCCCGCAACGCCGGAAGGTCGAGACGCACCGGAATCACCAGCGGGTCCGCGCCCGCCCGCACGGCATCGAACGCGGCGAGACCGTCTTCGGGGGCCAGCAGCCCGACGCCGGCGCGGGCCAGCCGCCGGATCTCCGCTTCGGGCAGGGCCGCCGTCATGCCGGTCTCGGCCGTCCACGGGCCCCACGCCAGCGACACCGCGGGCAGGCCGCGGCGCTGCCGGTGGACGGCCAGCGCGTCCAGGACGGCGTTCGCGGCCGCGTAGTTCGCTTGGCCGGCCCCGCCGAACGTGCCCGCCAGCGACGAAAACAGCACGAACCCCGCGAGGTCGCGCCCGGCCGTCAGCTCGTGCAGGTGCCGGGCGCCGTCGGCCTTGGGCCGCAGCACGGTGTCGAACCGCTCCGGCGAGAGCGACCCGACCACGCCGTCGTCCAGCACCCCCGCCGCGTGCACGACGGCGGTGAGGTCGAGCTCGGCCAGCACCGCCTCGAGCGCGGCGCGGTCGCCGACGTCGCACGCCTTCACCTCGGCTCGCGCGCCCAGCTCCGCCAGGTCGTCGAGGAGCCCGGGCTCGGCCCGCCCGGACCGGCTGACCAGCACGAGGTGCCGGTGCCCGCCGGCCGCCAGGCGACGCGCGACCAGCGCGCCGAGGCCGCCGGTGCCGCCGGTGACGAGCACCGCGCGGTCCCGGTCCCATTCGGCGCCGGCTTCGCCCGGCGTGGCCCGCCCGACCCGCGGAACCGAAACCATTCCGTCCATAATGGACAGCTCAGGTTCCCCGCACCCGAGGAAGTCTTGTGTGGACAGTGATCCGTCGGAGTCGACGAGCACGAACCGGCCCGGGTTCTCCTGCTCCGCGGAGCGCACCAGGCCCCAGACGGCGGCCGCGGCGAAGTCTTCGCCGTCGAGCGCGCCACGGGTCCGCAGCACCAGCTTCGAGCCGGCGAACCGGGCCTCGGCCAGCCACGTCTGCACGAGCGCCAGCACGTCGGCCGTGACGGCGCGCAGGTCGGCTCCCGCCGGGACGGCCACCTCGGCGAACTCGCCCACCACGGGCAGCTCGGCCAAGGCGTACCCGGAAACCCGGACGACGTCGGCGGGCGCGGGGGCGACCGGTGTCCAGTTCAGCCGGTAGAGGTGCGCGGCCCGCAGCTGCCCGGCTTCGCGGACCGTGAGTCCCTCGGCGGAGGCCACCGGCGCGCCGGACCTGTCGGCAATCTCCAGCGCGACGCTGTCCGGCCCGGCCGGTGCCAGCCGGACGCGCAGGTCCGTCGCCCCGGGCCGGTGCACCGACACCCCGCGCCAGGTGAACGGCAGCGCGGGCGGCGCGTCCGGATCGGCAATCAGCTTGCCGTGCAGCACGGCGTCGAGCAGCGCCGGGTGCAGGCCGAAACCGCCGGCGTCGTCGACGCGGACCTCGGCGAACAGCTCGTCGCCGCGCCGCCACAACGCTTTCAGGCCCTGGAACGCCGGGCCGTAGGCGAACCCGCGGTCGGCCAGAGCATCGTAGGCACCGGCCACTCCGACGGCGATCGCGTCCGCGGGCGGCCAGTCCCCCACCGCGAAGTCCGGCGCCGCGTCCGGGGTGAGCACGCCGGTCGCGTGCCGGGTCCATGAGCCGTCGTCGCCGCACGAGTGGATCTCCACCGGGCGGTGGCCGCTCGGGTCGGGCGCGCCGACGGCCACCTGCACGGTGACGCCGTCGGTGAGGACAAGTGGCGCGAGCAGGGTCAGGTCGCCGACGCGCGCGCAGCCCGCCTGGGCGCCGGCGTGGCGGGCCAGTTCGAGGAACACCGTGCCGGGCACGAGGTTCGTCCCGAAGACGACGTGGTCGGTCAGCCACGGCTGCGTCGAAGCGGACAGCCGGCCGGTGCTGACGAGCGTCCCGGTGCCCGCCACCTCGACGGCCGCTCCGAGCACGGGGTGCCCGTCCCCGCGCGGGGCCGCGGCCGCCCGCGCCGGCGGCCAGAACCGCCGGTGCTCGAACGGATACGCGGGCAGGTCGGCTCGCGGCCCGTCGGCGGGCCAGCCGACGTCGACGCCGGAGACGTGCAGCCGGGCCAGCGCCGTGAGGAACGTCCGGTCCTCGGCGCGGTCGCGGCGGGCGAGGGGCACCACGGCCGCGTCCGGCACGTCGACCAGACCGGACAGCACGGCGTCCGGGCCGACCTCGACGAACCGCGTGACCCCGGCCGTGGCGAGCCGCTCGAGCGCGTCGGCGAAGCGCACGGCGTCGCGCACCTGCCGCACCCAGTACGCCGGGTCGGTCACGTCGCCCGCGGCGACCATCGGAATGCGGGGCTCGGTGAAGGTGAGGCCGGCGACGACGTCCCCGAAGCCGGCCAGCATCGGGTCCATCAGCAGCGAGTGGAACGCGTGCGAGACGCGCAGGCGCCGCTGCTTGCCGAACTTGCCCGCGACCGCGGTGACGGCGTCTTCGAGCCCGGACAGCACCACCGACGCGGGCCCGTTGACGGCCGCGAGGTCGACACCGTCGCCCAGGAAGGGGCGGACGTCGGCTTCGCCGGCCTGGACGGCGATCATCACGCCGCCCTCGGGCAGCGCGCCCATCAGACGGGCGCGGGCCGAGACCAGCGTGCAGGCGTCGTCGAGGGTCAGCACGCCGGCGACGTGCGCCGCCGCGATCTCGCCCACCGAGTGCCCGGCGACGAAGTCCGGCCGCACCCCCCACGACTCGAGCAGCCGCGCCGCGGCGACCTCGAAGGCGAACAGGCCGGGCTGGGTGTGTTCGGTGCGGTGCACCCGGTCGTCGGCGAGCGCGGCCCGGACGTCGGGCGCGAACCGGCCGAGGACCTCGTCGAACGCCGCCGCGAACACCGGGAACCGCGCGGCCAGCTCGCGGCCCATGCCCGGCCGCTGCGCACCTTGCCCGGAGAACAGGAACGCGGTCGAGCCGGCGCCGGCCACCCCTTCGACGACCTCGGCGGACGGCTCCCCGGCGGCGAACGCGGCCAGTGCGGCGGCGGGCCGCTCGGAGACGACGACGGCCCGGTGCGCGAACTTCGGCCGCCGGGCCAGCGCCCGGCCCACCGCCGCCGCGGGCAGTGCGTCCACTGTGGACGCAAGCCGGGCCGCATGCGCGCGCAGCGCCGCGGTCGAACGCGCGGACAGCGGCCAGACAACGGGCCCGGCCGGCTCCTCGGCCGGCGCGGGGGTTTCAGCGGCCTGCTCGATGATCACGTGGGCGTTCGTGCCGCTGATGCCGAACGACGAGATCCCGGCCCGCCGCGGCCGCGCCGCCGAGGGCCAGTCGCGGGCTTCGGCGACCACCTCCACGGCACCTGCCGTCCAGTCCACCTGGGACGACGGCGTGCCGCTGTGCAGGCTGGCCGGGACGACGCCGTGGCGCATCGCCTGGATCATCTTGATGATGCCCGCCACCCCGGCCGCCGCCTGGGTGTGCCCGATGTTCGACTTCACCGACCCGAGCAGCAGTGGGGTTTCGCGGTCCTGGCCGTAGGTGGCCAGCAGCGCCTGCGCCTCGATCGGGTCGCCCAGCGCGGTGCCGGTGCCGTGTGCTTCGACGACGTCGACGTCCGAAGTGGACAGTCCGGCGCCGGCGAGCGCGGTGCGGATGACCCGTTGCTGCGACGGGCCGTTCGGGGCCGTGAGGCCGTTCGACGCCCCGTCCTGGTTGACCGCGCTCCCCCGCACCACGGCCAGGATCCGGTGGCCGTTGCGGAGCGCGTCGGACCGCCGCTCCAGGACCAGCAGGCCGACTCCCTCGGACCAGCCGGTGCCGTCGGCGTCGTCGGAGAACGCCTTGCACCGGCCGTCCGGGGACAGCCCGCGCTGCCGGGCGAACTCGACGAACGTCGCGGGGGTCGCCATCACCGTCACCCCGCCGGCCAGCGCCAGTGAGCACTCGCCGGACTTCAGCGCCTGGCTCGCCCAGTGCAGCGCCACCAGCGACGACGAGCACGCCGTGTCGACGGTGACCGCCGGGCCTTCCAGCCCGAGGGTGTAGGCGACGCGGCCGGACGCGACGCTCGGCGCGCTGCCGTTGCCCTGCTGGCCTTCGTAGCCGCTGCCGGCCAGCAGGCCGCCGTAGTCGCTGTACATCACCCCGGCGAACACCCCGGTCGCGCTGCCGCGCAGCGTCGCCGGGTCGATGCCCGCGTGTTCCAGGGCCTCCCACGACGTCTCGAGCAGCAGGCGCTGCTGGGCGTCGGTCGCGACGGCTTCACGCGGGCTCATGCCGAAGAACGCGGCGTCGAAGTCCGCGGCTCCGGTGAGGAACCCGCCGGCCCGCGCGTAGGTCGTGCCCGGGTGGTCCGGGTCCGGGTCGTAGAGCGCGGCCAGGTCCCAGCCGCGGTCGGCGGGGAACGGGCCGATGGCGTCGCGGCCGGCGGCGACCAGCTCCCAGAGCTCGTCGGGCGACGCCGCGCCGCCCGGGTAGCGGCAGCCCATGCCGACCACGACGACCGGGTCGTCGTCGGCGGCGCGGACCGCGCGAGCCTCGGCCGCGGGCGCGTCCCCGCCGAGCAGCTCGGTCAGCAGGAACGCGGTGAGCGCCGCGCTGTTCGGGTGGTCGAACACCAGGGTGGTGGGCAGCCGCAGCCCGGTCGCGGTCGCGAGCCGGTTGCGCAGTTCGACCCCGGTGAGCGAGTCGAAGCCCAGCGCGGAGAACGCGCGGCCGGGTTCGACGGCCGTGCGGTCGGCGTGCCCGAGCACCGCCGCGACGTGCGTGGCGACCAGGTCGACGACGACGTCGTGGCGGCCGGCTTCCGGCAGCTCCGCCAGCCGCGCCGCCAGCTCGCCCGCGGCGGCGGCCCGGCGGCTGGTCGCGCGGACCAGGCCACGCAGCGGCGCGGCGACCTCGCCCGAGGCCGTGGCGGCCGGGCGGACCGGCACCAGGGCCGGGATCCCGGCGGTGACGGCGGTGTCGAACAGCGCGAGGCCGTCCTCGGCGGTCAGGGCCGTGATCCCGGCCCGCGCCATCCGCGCCACCTCGGCGTCGCCCAGCTCCGCGGTCATGCCGCCGACGCCCGCCCAGGGGCCCCAGGCGAGCGAGACGGCGGGCAGCCCGCGGGCGGCGCGGTGCTCGGCGAGCGCGTCGAGGTAGGCGTTGGCGGCGGCGTAGTTGGCCTGCCCGGCGCCGCCGATCGTGCCGGCGACCGAGGAGAACAGCACGAACCCGGCGAGGTCCGCGGTCAGCTCGTGCAGCAGCCACGCGGCCTCGGCCTTCGGGCGCCAGACGCGGTCGAGCCGGGCGTCGGTCATCGTCTCGACGGTGCCGTCTTCGAGGACACCGGCCGCGTGCACGACGGCGGTCAGCCGGTGGCCTTCGAGGACCGCGGCGAGCGCGGCGCGATCGGTGACGTCGCACGCGGCGACGGTCACCTCGGCCCCGGCGTCGGTCAGGTCGGTGACGTCGGCCCGGCCACCGCGGCTAAGCAGCAGCAGCCGGCGCATGCCGTGCACGGTCACCAGGTGCTTCGCGAGCAGGCGGCCGAGACCGCCGGTGCCGCCGGTGATGAGGACGGTGCCGTCGGGGTCCCAGCCCAGCGGGGCGGGTTCGGCGGCGGCCTTCGCGAGCCGCGGGACCTCGACGACGCCGTCGCGCACCCGGGCCTGCGGCTCCCCGGCGACCAGGTCGATGTCGGCCGGGTCGGCGCAGTCGACGAGCACGAACCGGCCCGGGTGCTCGGACTGCGCCGCCCGGATCAGGCCCCACACGGCGGCCGCGGCGAGGTCGGAGCCGTCGGTGGCGCCGGTGGTGTGGAAGACGAGCTCGGCGTCGCGGGGTTCGGCGAGCCAGTCGCGGACCAGCTCCAGGGCCCGCGCGGGGCCGTCGGCCGTGACCACGACCCGCTCCGGGCGGTCGCCGCGGGCCGGGGTGGCCGGGACCCAGCCGAGGCGGAAAAGCGCCTCCTGGGCGCGGGTGCGGGCGGCGGTCGCCGGCCGGAAGGTCACCGCGTCGACGGCCGCGACCGGATGGCCGTCACCATCCACAAAGGACAGTGAGACGGCGTGTTCGCCGGCCGGGGTGATCCGGACGCGCACCAGCGACGCGCCCTTGCTGTGCAACCGGATCCCGCGCCAGCTGAACGGCACGTGCGGCCGGGCGTGCCCGGCGGTGAGGGCGACGGCGTGCAGGGCGGCGTCGAGCAGCGCCGGGTGGATCCCGAAAGCCGCGGGCGGCTCGTCACCGAGGCTCAGCTCGGCGAAGACCTCGTCGCCGTGGCGCCAGGCGCGGCGCAGGCACTGGAACGCCGGACCGTATCCGAGGCCCAGCGTGGCCAGCCGGTCGTAGGCGTCACCGAGGTCGAGTGGTTCGGCGCCGGCCGGGACCACCACGGTCCCGGTCGTGGCGGCGGTGTCCGGTTCGAGGACGCCGGTCGCATGCCGGGTCCAGGCCCCGCCGTCCCCTTCGGCCCGGGCGAACACGTCGAAGTCGCGCAGCCCGTCTTCGCCCGGGGCGGCGACGCGGACCTGCAGGTGCACGGCGCCGTCCGCCGGGACGACGAGCGGCTCGACGACGGTCAGCTCGCGCACGGCCGCGCCGGCGTGCAACGCCAGTTCGGCGAAGGCCGCGCCGGGCAGCACGGTCGTGCCGAGGACCGTGTGGTCGGCCAGCCACGGCTGGGCGGCCGGGGAGATCCGGCCGGTGTACAGCTGCCCGGCGCCGTCGGCAAGGTCGACCGTGCCGCCGAGCAACGGGTGCGCGGCCGCGGTGAGCCCGAGGCCGGCGGCGTCGCCGGTGGCCTGCCGTGCCGCCGGCCAGAACCGTTCGTGCTGGAAGGCATACCCCGGCAGCGGGACCGCGCGGCCGTCGGCGAGGCCGTCCCACCCGACCGGCAGGCCGGCCGCGAAGAGGCGGGCGAGCGCGGTGCGGAAGGCGCGGGGTTCGTCGTGGTCGCGGCGCAGCACCGGCACGACGAGGGCGTCGTCGTCGCCCGCGGCGAGCCCGGCGAGGACCGCGGCCGGGCCGACCTCGACGAACTTGTCGACGTGCCACGCCCGCAGGGCGCGCAGGGCGTCGGCGAAGCGGACCGTGTCACGGACCTGGCGCACCCAGTACGCGGGATCGGTGACACTTCCGTTCGCCACCACGGGAATCGTCGGTTCGTGGTAGGTCAGCCCGGCGGCGACTTCGCCGAACTCGGCGAGCATCGGGTCCATCAGCGACGAGTGGAAGGCGTGCGAGACCGGGAGCCGCTTGGCGTCGCCGAAGTGCGCGGCGACCGCCGCGACGGCGGCTTCCGGACCGGAGACGACCACCGAGCGCGGCCCGTTGACGGCGGCCAGAGCGGCTCCGCCGGTGAGCCGCGGCCGGACGTCGTCCTCGGCCGCGCGCAGGGCGACCATCGCCCCGCCGGCGGGCAGGGCCTGCATCAGCCGGCCGCGGGCGGTGACCAGCCGGGCCGCGTCGGCCAGGGAGAACACCCCGGCGACGTGCGCGGCGGCCAGCTCGCCGATCGAGTGCCCGGCGACGTAGTCCGGGCGGACGCCCCGCGCGGCCAAGGTGTGGAACAACGCGACTTCGACGGCGAACAACGCCGCCTGGGTGTGCTCGGTCCGGTCGAGGGCCGCAGCGTCGGCGCCCCACATGACGTCGCGGACCGCCGGGTCCAGCTCGGCGAGGACCGTGTCGAGCGCGGCGGCGAACACCGGGTCGGCGGCCAGCTCGCGGCCCATGCCGAGGCGCTGGGATCCCTGTCCGGAGAACAGGAACGCCGTCCGGCCGGGGGTGACCACGCCGGTGACGAAGTCCGGGTGCTCGCGGCCGGCGGCGAGCGCGGTCAGCGCGGCTTCGCCGAACACGACGGCCCGCTCGTCGAAGCGGGCCCGGCCGTGGGTGAGGGTCCACGCGACGTCGCGTGGGTCGTGCTGTCCGATGTGGACGCTGAGCCGGTTCGCCTGGGCGCGCAACGCTTCCGGCGTCTTGGCGCTGAGCAGCCACGGCACCTCGGGCGCCTCGGGCCGCTCGGGAACTACGAGCGGCGTGGGCTGCTCCAGGATGACGTGGGCGTTCGTGCCGCTGATCCCGAACGACGACACCCCGGCGCGGCGGGGGCGCCCGGCGTCGGGCCAGGCCGTCGCGGCGGTGGCCGGCTCGACCGCGCCGGCGGTCCAGTCGACGTGCCCGGACGGCTCGGTGACGTGCAGCGTCCGCGGCACGACGCCGTGGCGCATCGCCTGCACCACCTTGATGATCCCGGCGACGCCCGACGCCGCCTGGGTGTGCCCGATGTTGGACTTCACCGAACCCAGCAGCAGCGGCGTCTCGCGGTCCTGGCCGTAGGTCGCCAGCAGCGCCTGCGCCTCGATCGGGTCGCCCAGGGTCGTGCCGGTGCCGTGCGCCTCGACGACGTCGACGTCCGAAGTGGACAGTCCGGCGGTGGCGAGCGCGGCGCGGATGACGCGTTGCTGCGAAGGGCCGTTCGGGGCGGTGAGGCCGTTGGACGCGCCGTCGGAGTTGACCGCGGATCCCTTGACCACGGCCAGGATCTCGTGGCCGTGGCGCTCGGCGTCGGAGAGCCGCTCGAGGACCAGCATGCCGACGCCTTCGGACCAGCCGACCCCGTCGGCGCTGGCGGAGAAGGGCTTGCAGCGGCCGTCGGCGGCGAGGCCGCGCTGGCGGGAGAACTCGACGAACGCCGTCGGCGTCGACATCACCGTGACGCCGCCGGCGAGGGCGAGGTCGCACTCGCCGGCGCGCAGGGCCTGCGCGGCCCAGTGCAACGCGACCAGCGACGACGAGCACGCGGTGTCGACGGTGACCGCGGGGCCCTCGAGCCCGAGCGCGTACGCAACCCGGCCGGAGGCGACACTGCCGGCGCTGCCGCTGGTCTTGTACCCCTCGGCGTCCTCACCGCCGTCGAGCAGGCGGCTGTAGTCGCCGTACATCACCCCGGCGAACACCCCGGTGGCGCTGCCCCGCAGCGCCGACGGGTCGACCCCGGCGCTTTCCACGGCCGCCCAGGACGTTTCGAGCAGCAGGCGCTGCTGGACATCGGTCGCGACGGCCTCGCGCGGGCTCATTCCGAAGAAGCCGGCGTCGAAGTCGGCGGCGTCGTGCAGGAACCCGCCGTGGCGTGTGTAGGACGTGCCGGGGTGCGCGGGGTCGGGGTCGTAGAGCGCGGCGAGGTCCCAGCCGCGGTTCGACGGGAACTCGGTGACGGCGTCGCCGCCGCGCTCGACCAGCCGCCACAGGTCCTCGGGCGAGGCGACCCCACCCGGGTAGCGGCAGGCCATGCCGACGATGACGACCGGGTCGCCGTCGACGGCCTTCGTGGTGGGAGCGGTTTCGGCCGGGGTGTCCCCGGCGAGGTGGTCGACCAGGGCGCCGACGGTCGGGTGGTCGAACACAAGCGTCGCGGGCAGCCGCTGCCCGGTGGCGGCGGTGAGCCGGTTGCGCAGCTCGACGGCGGTGAGCGAGTCGAAGCCGAGGTCGGCGAACGACCGGTCGGGGGTGATCCGCCCGGTGCCGCGGTGGCCGAGGACGTGCGCGACCTCGGTCGCGACGACCGATGCGGCCTCCGCGCGGCCACGCAGCCGTCGGTGCGCGGTAGCCGTCGCCCGGCGAGCCGGGGCGCGGACCAGACCGCGCAGCGGGTACGGGAGGTCGTCACGCCGGCGCAGGACCGCCCGGTCGAGCCGCACGGGCAGCAAGACGGGTTCGCCGACGGCAAGGGCGGCGTCGAAGAGCCCGGTGCCCTGGTCGACGGCGAGCGGCGGGAAACCGGCGCGGGCGAGCCGGTCGAGGCCGGTGTCCCCGAGCTCGGCGGTCATGCCGGCGGTGGCGACCCAGGGGCCCCACGCGAGGCTCGTTGCGGGCTGGCCGAGGGCGCGGCGGTGCTGGGCGAGGGCGTCGAGGAACGCGTTGGCGGCGCCGTAGTTGCCCTGGCCGGGCAGGCCCAGGGTGCCTGAGACGGAGGAGAAGAGGATCAGGTCGGTGCCGTCGGCGGTGAGCTCGTGTAGATGCCAGGCGGCGTCGGCCTTGGGCCGCGTGACGGCGGCCAGGCGCTCGGGCGTGAGGTCGGTCAGGAGGGCGTCGTCGAGAACGCCGGCGGAGTGGACGACAGCAGTGATGTCACGGCCTCGCAGCAGCAGCTCGAGAGCCGCGCGGTCGGCGACGTCACAGGCGGCGACGGCGACTTCGGCCCCGGCCGAGGTGAGCTCGGCGACGAGTTCGCCGGCCCCCGGGCTCTCGGCTCCCCGGCGGCTCACCAACAGCAGCCGGCGGGTCTTCCCGGTGGTGACGAGGTGCCGGGCGACGATCGCCCCCAGCCCGCCCGTTCCCCCGGTGATGAGGACGGCCCCCTCCGGGTTCCAGGACCCCGAGCTTTCACGTGAAAGCTCGGGGGTTGTCATCCGGGCGGCGAGGAGGGTTCCGGCGCGGAGGGCGAGTTGGGGTTCTTCGCCGGCCAGTGCGGCCAGGAGGAGCTCCGGCGAGACGGACTCGTCGAGGTCGAGCAGGCCGAAGCGGCCCGGGTGCTCGGCCTCGGCCGCACGGATCAGGCCCCAGACCGCGGCGGCCGGGAGGTCCGCTCCCGTGGTCGCGCCGCGGGTCAGGAACACCAGCTTGCCCGTGGCCGACTCCGTGACCCAGCGTTGGGCCAGGTCCAGGGCTCGGGAGGTCAGGGCCTGCGTCGAGGCCGGGATGTCGTCGCCACCGGCGAAACACGCCACCACCAGGGGCGCCGAGGTGAGGTCCGTCGTGGTGGGGAAGGGCAGGGTGAACGGGTTCTCGCCCCACAAGACGGCCGACGGCGCCGGGGCGGGCACCGGCACCGGGGTCCAGGCCAGGGTGAACAGCGCGTCGGCGCGCTGGTCGGTCGGACGGTGTTCGCGCAGGTCCAGGGCGTCGATCGTGGCGACCGGGTGCCCGGCGGGATCGGTCAGCGTGAGGCCGTCGTCGCGGACGTGGACGCGCAGCGCCACCGCGCCCGCCGCGTGCAGCGACACTCCGCGCCACGAGAACGGGAGTGCCCGCGCCGGGGTGCCCGGGCGCAGCGTGAGGGCGTGCAGGGCCGCGTCCAGCAACGCCGGGTGCAGGCCGAACTCCGCCGCTTCCGCGTGGTGCTCGGCGTCGAGCGCCACTTCGGCGAACACTTCGCCGCCGCGGCGCCACGCCGCCCGCAGGCCGCGGAAGCGCGGGCCGTACCCGAACCCGTCCGCCGCGAAGTCCGCGTAGAAGTCGTCCAGTGGCACCGGTTCCGCGTCCGCGGGCGGCCACGCACCGAGGTCGGACGCGGGCAGCGCCGCCGCCGGGCTCAGCGAGCCGGAGGCGTGCTCGGTCCAGGAGTCCTCTTCGGACTGTCGTGAGTGGATCGACACCGGCCGGGCGCCGCGCTCGTCCGGCTCGCCGACGCGCACCTGCACCGACGCCGGCACCACCAGCGGGACGGCCATCGTCAGCTCGTCGATCCGCGGGCAGCCGCACTCGTCCCCCGCCCGGATCGCCAGTTCGGCCAGCGCCGTGCCGGGCAGGAGCGTCGTCCCCGCGACGACGTGCTCGGCCAGCCACGGCTGGGCGGCCGTCGACAGCCGCCCGGTGAGCACGTGCTCGTCCGAGCCGGCCAGCGCGACCGCGTCGTCCAGCAGTGGGTGCGCGATCGAGCCGGCCGCCCGCACCGGCCGCGGCGCGGGCCAGAACCGCTCGCGCTGGAACGGGTAGGTGGGCAGCTCCACCGGCCGGCCGCCGGCCAGCGCGGGCCGCCAGTCGACGTCCAGCCCGGCCACGAACAGCCGGGCCGCGGCCTCGGTGAACGCGATCTCCTCACCGCGATCGCGCCGCATCAGCGGCACCGCGAGCCCGTCCGGCACCAGCGCGGACAGCACACCGTCCGGACCGGCTTCGACGAACCGCGTCACCCCGGACGCCGTCAACGCCGTGACGGCGTCGACGAACCGGACCGCCTCCCGCGCGTGCCGCACCCAGTAGTCCACCGTGGACGGATCCGCGCCGGACTCCACAGTGGACACGAACGGCAGGCGCGGTGCAGAGAAGGTGACTCCGCTCAGGACTTCGGCGAACTCCGCGAGCATCGGCTCCATCAGCGGCGAGTGGAAAGCGTGCGACACCGTGAGCCGCCGCGTCTTCTCGAACCGAGCGGCCACCTCGGCGACCGCTTCCGCCGGTCCGGACAAGACGAGCGAGCGCGGCCCGTTCACCGCGGCAATCGCGACGTCCGGGCCCAGCAGCGGCCGGACCTCGGCCTCGCCCGCCACGACCGCGACCATCGCGCCCCCGTCCGGGAGCGCCTGCATCAACGCGCCCCGGGCCACCACGAGCCGACACGCGTCGGCCAGGGAGAACACCCCCGCGGCGTGCGCGGCGGCGATCTCGCCGATCGAATGCCCGGCGACGACGTCGGGCGTGACACCCCACGACTCGGCCAGCCGCAACAGCGCGACCTGCACGGCGAACAACGCGGGCTGCGCGAACTCCGTGCGGTCCAAGCGATCCTGGTCGTCACCGCGCACGGCGCCGGCCACCTCGGGGCCGAACTCCGCGAGCACGGCGGCGTGGGCCTCGGCGAACACCGGGAAGCGCCGGGCCAGCTCCCGGCCCATCCCCGCGCGCTGCCCGCCCTGGCCGCTGAACAGGAACGCGGTCTTCCCCGGCGTCGCGACGCCGGTGACGGTCCGGCGGTCCCCATCGGCCGCGAGGACGACCGCCCGGTGCGCGAACCGGGACCGGGCGGCGAGGGAATACCCGACGTCGAGCGGGCTGCCTTCGAGCCCGGTCGCGCTTTCGTTCCAGGCGCGCAACGCGGGCTCGGACTTGGCCGACAGCGGCCACGGGACGACCGCGGGCACCGGCGCGGCGGGCGTCTCCGGGCCGGCCGGGGGCTGCTCGAGGATGGCGTGGGCGTTCGTGCCGCTGATGCCGAACGACGAAACCGCCGCGCGGCGCGGCCGGCCGCTCTCGGGCCATTCGGTGGCCTCGCCGAGCAGGGCGACACCGCCGTCTTCCCAGTCGACGCGTGAAGACGGCGTGTCCGCGTGCAGGGTCCGCGGCAGCACACCGTGGCGCATCGCGAGGACCATCTTGATCACGCTCGCGACGCCGGCGGCGGCCTGGGTGTGCCCGAGGTTCGACTTGACGGACCCCAGCAGCAGCGGCGTTTCCCGGTCCCGGCCGTAGGTCGCGATGAGCGCCTGCGCCTCGATCGGGTCGCCCAGGGGCGTGCCGGTGCCGTGGCCTTCGACGGCGTCGACGTCCACAGGGGACAGACCGGCGTTCGCGAGCGCCGCGCGGATGACGCGTTGCTGCGCCGGGCCGTTCGGGGCGGTGAGCCCGTTGGACGCGCCGTCCTGGTTGAGCGCGCTCCCCCGTACCACGGCCAGGACCGGGTGGCCGTGGCGGCGGGCGTCGGAAAGCCGTTCCAGCAGGAGCATCCCGGCGCCTTCGGCCCAGCCGGTGCCGTCCGCGCCGTCGCCGAAGGACCGGCAGCGCCCGTCCGCGGACAGGCCGCGCTGCCGCGAGAACTCGACGAACGTCGACGGGGTCGCCATCACCGTGACCCCGCCGGCCAGGGCGAGGTCGCACTCCCCCGACCGCAGGGCCTGCGCGGCCAGGTGCAGCGACACCAGCGACGACGAACACGCCGTGTCCACCGTGACCGCCGGGCCTTCCAGACCGAGCACATAGGACACCCGGCCGGACGCCACGCTGCCCGCGCTGCCGCTGGTGAGGTACCCCTCGGCGTCTTCGCTGCCGCTGAGCAGGCGGCTGTAGTCGTGGTACATCACCCCGGCGAACACGCCGGTCGCGGTGCCGCGCAGCGCCGCCGGGTCCAAGCCCGCGCGTTCGACGGCCTCCCACGACGTCTCGAGCAGCAACCGCTGCTGGGCGTCGGTGGCCAGGGCCTCACGCGGGCTCATGCCGAAGAACTCGGCGTCGAACTCGGCCGCGTCGTGCAGGAACCCGCCGTGCCGGGTGTAGGAGGTGCCCGCGTGGGCGGGGTCGGGGTCGTAGAGCGCGTCGAGGTCCCAGCCGCGGTCGGCGGGGAACTCCGAGACGGCGTCGCGGCCGTCGCGGACCAGCTCCCAGAGCTGGTCGGGCGTGCGGACACCCCCGGGGTAGCGGCAGGCCATGCCGACGATGACCACCGGGTCGCCGGTGGTCGCGGCGGCGCGGCGGACCTCGGCGGCCGGCGGGCCGGCGTCGACCAGCTCGGCCAGCAGGTACGCGGCGAGCGCGGTCACGGTCGGGTGGTCGAACACCAGGGTGCTGGGCAGCCGCAGCCCGGTGGCGGCGGCGAGCCGGTTGCGCAGGTCGACGCCGCTGAGCGAGTCGAAGCCGAGGTCGGCGAACGAGCGTGCGGGGTCGATGGCCGCGGCGTCGGCGTGCCCGAGGGCGAGCGCGACGTGCGTGGCGACCAGCCCGGCGAGGGCCTCGGCCCGCTCGGCGGCGGGCAGCGGCGTGAGGGTGCGGACCAGGTCGCCGGCCTGCGCCGACCCGGCGGCGGCGCGGCGGCGGCCGGGCCGGACGAGCCCGCGCAGGACGTGCGGGACTTCGGGCAGCCGCCGCACGGCGGCGAGGTCGAGCGGCAGCGGCAGGAGCGCGGGCTCGCCGGCGCCGCGGGCGGCGTCGAAGAGGGCGAGGCCGGTTTCGACGGTGACCGGCGGCAGCCCGGCTTCGGCGAGGCGGCGCAGGTCCACTTCGGACAGTGTGGCCGTCATGCCGCTGCCGGACTCCCACGGGCCCCAGCCGAGGCTCACGGCGGGGCGGCCGCCGGCGTGGCGGAGGCGGGCGAGAGCGTCGAGGAAAGCGTTTGCGGCCGCGTAGTTCGCCTGGCCGGCGCCGCCGAACGTGCCGACGACGGAGGAGAAGAAGACCAGCTCGGTGCCGGGCGCGGTGAGCTCGTGGAGGTGCCAGGCGGCATCGGCCTTGGCGCGCAGGACGGTGTCGAAGCGCTCGGGGGTGAGGGCGGCGAGGGTGCCATCGTCGAGGACTCCGGCGGCGTGGACGACGGTGGTGATGTCGCGGCCTTCGAGCAGCCGGGCGAGGGCGTCGCGGTCACCGACGTCGCAGACCGCCACCTCGACGCGGTCGCCCAGCTCGGAGAGCAAGCCCGGGTCGGCGGTGCCGGACCGGCTGACGAGCAGCAGGTCCCGGCAGCCGCGGGCGGCGAGGTGCCGGGCGACGGCGCTGCCGAGACCGCCGGTGCCGCCGGTGATGAGGACGGTGCCGTCGCGGTCGGCGGGTCCGGCCGGCGCTTCGGTGACGCGGGCGAGCCGGGCGGCGAGGACGCGGCCGTCGTCGATCTTCAGGACGGGTTCGCCGGTCGCGACGGCTTCGGCGGGCTCGAGAGAGCCGTCGGTCTCGACGAGCACAAACCGGCCGGGGTGCTCCGCCTGGGCGGCGCGGACGAGCCCGCCGGCGGCGGCCGCGACCGGGTCGCCGGGCGGCGTTACGACCACGAGGGTGCGCTCGCCGGCGAGGGTGTCCTGGAGCTTCGCCAGCACGCGGCCGGTCACCTCGCGCAGCGACCGCAGCACGTCGGCCAGGTCACCGGCGACGGCAAGGACGTCGAAGTCCGGCGCGGGTTCCCGGGTGGTGACGGGTGTCCACTCGAGCCGCAGCAGCGGACGCGGGGCTTTCGCGGCGCCGGGCCGGCGCAGGACGAGGCGGTCGACGGAGACGACGGGAGTCCCGGCCGGATCGGTAGCGTCGACCCGGAGGCCGCCGCCGGCCGCGGTGAGCCGCACGCGCAGGGCGGCGGCGCCGGTGGCGTGCAGGGTGACGCCGTGCCAGGAGAACGGGACGCCGCCGGTGTGGCCGGGGTCGAGCAGGGAGACGAGCCGGAGGGTGGCGTCGAAGAGAGCGGGGTGCAGCCCGAAGGCGGCGGCGTCGGGGCGTTGAGGTTCGGCGAGGGCGACTTCGGCGAAGATCTCGTGGTCACGGCGCCAGGCGAAGATGGGGCCGGGGAAGGCGGGGCCGTAACCGAGCCCGTCGGCGGCGAGGCGGTCGGCGAGATCGGTGAGGTCGAGGGCTTCGGCGCCGGCGGGGGGCCAGGTGCCGGGCGCCGCATCCGCTGGCGACCAGAAACCCGGCGTGCCTGGGTGGCCGGTGTCGGCCGGGCCGGATGCCGCGTCGGCGGGCGGCCAAGAACCCGGCGCGCCCGGGTGGCCGGTGCCGGACGAGCCGGATGCCGCATCCGCGGGCGACCCGAAGCCCGGCGTGCCTGGGTGGCCGGTGTCGGCCGGGCCGGATGCCGCATCGGCGAGCGACCCGAAGCCCGGCGTGCCCGGTTGCCCGCCGCCGGGCGAGGTGGACCCGGCCGCGCCCGTGACCAGCGCCGTCTCCGGGAGCAGGCGGCCGCTTGCGTGCTGCTGCCAAGGCTCGTCCGCCCCCGCCGGGCGGGACGACACCGTGAACTCCCGTGCGCCCTCCTCGTCCGGCGCTGCCACGCGCAGCTGCAGGTCGTGGTCCGCGGTCAGCTCCAAGGGTGACTCGATCGTCAGCTCTTCCACAGCCAGGTCCGCGCCCGCCGTGAGAGCCAGCTCCACGAACGCCGTGCCCGGGAGGACCGGGACACCCTGGACCGTGTGGTCGCCGAGCCACGGCTGGGTCGCCGTCGTGAGGAGACCGGTGCGGACCATGCCGCCGTCGGACAGGTCGAGGGCCGTGCCGAGCAGCGGGTGTCCCGGGGCCGCCGGCCAGAAGCGCCGATGCTGGAACGCGTACGTCGGCAAATCCACGACCCGCGCGCCCGAACCGGCGAACCATGCCGTCCAGTCCACTGTGGAGCCTGTGACGTGCAGGCGTCCCAACGCTTCCAGGACCGTCTCGGTCTCGGGGCGGCCGCGGCGCAGGACCGGCGCCACCACCGCCGCCGGCTCGTCGACCAGGCCCGACAGCACCGCGTCCGGGCCGAGCTCGACAAACGTCGTCACCCCCGCCGCGGTCAGGCGGCCGAGCGCGTCGGCGAAGCGGACCGTCGCGCGCACGTGCTCGACCCAGTACTCCGGGGACGTCACGTCGCCCGCCGCGATCACCGGGACGACCGGGGGCGTGAACGTCAGCTCCGCCACGACCGCGCGGAACTCCGCCAGCATCGGGTCCATCAGGTGCGAGTGGAACGCGTGTGACACCGCGAGCCGCTTCGACTTCGCGAAGCGCGCGGCCACCGCCGCCACCGCGTCCTCGTCGCCGGACACCACCACCGACCGCGGCCCGTTCACCGCCGCGAGGCCGGCGCCGGGGACCAGCGCCGCGCGAACGTCCTCTTCGGACGCTTCGACCGCCACCATCGCGCCGCCGCGCGGCAGGGCCTGCATCAGCCGGCCCCGCGCCGACACCAGCGCGCACGCGTCGGCGAGCGAAAGCACGCCGGCCACGTGCGCGGCCGCGATCTCGCCCACCGAGTGCCCGGCGACGAAGTCCGGCCGGACGTCCCACGACGCCAGCAGCCGCGCCAGCGCGACCTCGACCGCGAACAACGCCGGCTGCGCGATCCCGGTCTGCGCCAGTGCTTCGGCGTCGGCGCCCCACACCACCGAGCGCACCGCGGGGTCGAACGACGCCAGGACCTCGTCGAAGGCTTCCGCGAACACCGGGTACTCCGCGGCCAGCTCCCGGCCCATCCCGATCCGCTGGGCGCCCTGCCCGGTGAACAGGAACGCCAGCGCCCCCGGCGCCCCGACACCCCGCGCGACCTCGCGCACGCCGTCGGCGGTCGCCAGGAGGACCGCGCGGTGCGGGAACCGGGCCCGGGCGGTGGCCAGGGTGAACCCGGCGTCGAGCGGCGCGGGGGAAGCACCCGTGACGCGCGTGATCTGCTCGTCCAGCGCGGCTTCCGAACGCGCCGAAAGCACCCACGGCACCACCGGACGCCCGGCCGCGGGCGCGGAACCGGCCGCCGGCGCCTCGATCACGACGTGCGCGTTGGTGCCGCTGATCCCGAACGACGAGATCCCGGCCCGGCGCGGCCGCTCGGCGACCGGCCACTCCCGCGCGTCGGCGAGCAGCTCGACCGACCCGGCCGACCAGTCCACATGGGACGACGGCGTCCCCGACCACAGCGACTTCGGCACCACACCGTGGCGCATGGCGAGGATCATCTTGATGATCCCGGCGACCCCGGCCGCCGCCTGGGTGTGCCCGATGTTCGACTTCACCGACCCGAGCAGCACCGGCGTTTCCCGGTCCTGCCCGTAGGTCGCCAGCAGCGCCTGCGCCTCGATCGGGTCGCCCAGAGTCGTTCCGGTGCCGTGTGCTTCGACGACGTCGACGTCCGAAGTGGACAGACCGGCGGTGGCGAGCGCGGCGCGGATCACGCGCTGCTGCGACGGGCCGTTCGGCGCGGTGAGCCCGTTCGACGCGCCGTCGGAGTTGACGGCGGACCCGCGCAGCACCGCCAGCACGCGGTGTCCGTTGCGGACGGCGTCGGACTGCCGCTCCAGCACCAGCAGGCCGACCCCTTCGGACCAGCCGGTACCGTCGGCGTCGTCCGAAAAGGACTTGCAACGGCCGTCGCTCGCGAGGCCGCCTTGGCGCGCGAAGTCCAGGAACGTGGCCGGGGTCGACATCACCGTGACCCCACCGGCCAGCGCCAGCGAGCACTCCCCCGTCCGCAGCGCCCGCGCCGCCCAGTGCAGCGCCACCAGCGACGACGAACACGCCGTGTCCACCGTGACCGCCGGGCCTTCCAGGCCGAGCGCGTAGGCGACCCGGCCGGAGGCGATGCTGCCCGCGGTGCCGTTGACGTCGAAGCCACGCGCGTCGGGATCCTGCGGGAGCGCCGCGTAGTCGTGGTACATCACCCCCGCGAAGACCCCGGTGTCACTCCCGCGCAACGAGGTGGGGTCGATGCCGGCCCGCTCGAACGCCTCCCACGACACCTCGAGGAGCTGCCGCTGCTGGGGGTCGGCGCTGAGCGCGTCGCGCGGTGAGATGCCGAAGAAGTCGGCGTCGAACCCGGTGGCCTCGTGCAGGAAACCACCTTCGAAGCCGGCGCCAGGAGTGTGCCAGCCGCGGTCCGCGGGGACCGGCGTGATGCCGTCGCGCCCCTCGGTCAGCAGGTCCCAGAAGTCCTCCGGCGAGGCCACACCGCCCGGGTACCGGCAGGCCATGCCGACGATCACCACCGGGTCGTCCTCGCGCGCCGCCACCCGGGCCGGGCGCCGGGCCGGTTCGTCGCCCGCCGCCAGGAACTCCGTGACGGCGTCCGGGGTCGGGTGGTCGAAGACGAGCGTCGCGGGCAGCCGCCGCCCGGTCGCTTCGGCGAGGCGGTTGCGCAGCTCGACCGACGTCAGCGAGTCCAGGCCCAGCTCGCGGAAGGTCAGCGACGAGTCGACCGACGCCGCGGACGCGTGCCCGAGGACGTTCGCCACCGTCGCCACGACCAGCGCGCCGAAGTCGGCCGCCGCCGCGGCCGCGCGCCGCGGGCGGGGCGGCGCCAGGCGGTAGAACACCGGCGGGACGACGTCCAGGGCGCGCAGCGCGGCGCGGTCGACGTGCGCGGCGACCACCACGGGCTCGGCGCCGGCCAGCGCCGCGTCGAACCAGGCCAGGCCCTCCGCGACCGAGTGCGTGGGCAGCCCGGCGCGTGCCATCCGCCGCAGGGCGGCTTCGGACAGCGTGCCGGTCATGCCGCCGTCACGCGCCCACGGGCCCCACGCGATCGCGCGGGCGGGCAAACCGGCGGCGGCGCGGACGCGGACGAGCTCGTCGAGAGCGGCGTTGGCCGCGGTGTAGGCGCCCTGGCCGCCGTTGCCGAGCACGCCGAACACCGACGTGAACACGACGAACGCCGACAGGTCCGGCGCCAGTTCGTGCAGGTGCCAGGCCGCGTCGACCTTCGGCGCGAGAACGCGCGCGAGCCGGTCCGGGGTCAGGGCGGCGAGCACACCGTCGTCGAGGATCCCGGCGGCGTGCACCACACCGGTGACGGGGTGGGCGGCGAGCAGCGCCGCAACCGCCTCGCGGTCGGAGACGTCGCAGGCGGCCAGCACCACCTCGGCGCCGAGCGCGGTCAGCTCGTCGGCCAGCTCGCGGGCGCCGGGAGCGTCGGCGCCCCGGCGGCCGGCCAGCACCACCCGCGTCACGCCGTGGGCCGTCACCAGGTGACGCGCGAGGTGGCCACCGAGGCCGCCGGTGCCCCCGGTGACCAGGACGGCGCCGCCACCCCAGTCGACCGCGGCGGGTTCGGTGGCGGCGACCGGCGCGAGCCGCGGCACCTCGACGCGGCCGTCGCGGACCCGGACCTCCGTCTCGCCGGACGTCGGCAGCGCGGCCAGCTCGGCCGCCGAGGGCACGCCGGAGAGCAGGAAGAACCGGCCCGGCCGTTCCGCCTGGGCCGAGCGGACGAGCCCTTCGGCCGCCGCGGCGACCGGGCCGCCGCCGGTGACGAACACCAGTCGTGTGTCGTCTTCGAGGTGCCCCCGCAGGTGGCTCAGCACGGTCGACGTCGCCAGGCGGACGCCGGCCGGGAACGGCAGGCCCACCGGGTCCGGGACCGGCACGAGCAGGACGTCGGCCGACGACGGGACCGCGTGGCGACCGGCCAGCAGCGCCCCGAAGCCGTGGTCGTCGGCGCCGACGACGGCCCAGGTCAGCTCCGCGGGGGCGCCGAGGTCCTTCGGTGTCCACTCGACGCGCAGCAGGGGCGGCGCCACCGGGCCCGCGTCGGCCGGGGGCCGCAGCACCAGGGAGCCGACGGTGGCGACGGGCGCGCCCTCCGGGTCGGTCACCGACAGCGTCACGGTGTCCGGGCCGAGACGGCGCAGCCGCAGCCGCAGCGCGGACGCGCCGACCGCGTGCAGGCCGACGTCCGACCACACGAACGGCAGCCGGGCGCGCGGGCGCGGGTCGAGCCCGAGGAACGGCACCAGGTGCAGCGCCGTGTCGAACAGGGCCGGGTGCAGCAGGTAACCCGCGGGATCCCCGGCTTCCTGCGGCAGCACGAGGTCCGCGCACAGGTCGTCGCCTTCGTGCCAGGCCGCGCGGACCCCGCGGAACGCCGGCCCGTAGTCCAGCCCGGCGGCGGCCAGGGTCGGGTACAGCTCCTCGACGTCGATCGGCTCGCCGCGCCCGCTGCCCGCGGGGAGCACCGGCGCCGGGACGGCCGGGACCAGCCGGCCGGTCGCGTGCCCGGTCCACGTGCCGTCGCCGGCGCGGGAGTGGACGGTGACCGGGCGGCCGCCGCCGTCGTCGTCGGCGCCGACGCGGACCTGGACGGTCACGCCGTCGCCGGTCAGGGGCAGCGGCGCGGTGAGGGTCAGCTCGGCGAGCGCACCGCAGCCGACCTCCGCGCCGGCGCGCAGCGCGAGTTCGACGAACCCGGTGCCAGGGAACAGGATCCGGTCGTCGACGACGTGCCCGGCGGGCCAGGGCAGCGTGTCCGGCGAGACGTGCCCGGTGAGCACGACGCCGTCTTCGCCGGGCAGTTCGACGGGCGCGCCGAGCAGCGGGTGGCCGGAGCGGTCGAAGGGCCGGGCCGCGGGGCGGGCGGTGGCCCAGAAACGTTCGTGCTGGAAGGCGTACGTCGGCAGGGCGACCCGGCGCGCGCCGGTGCCCGCGTAGAACGCCGTCCAGTCCGGCTCGACGCCGAGGACGTGCAGGCGGCCGAGCGCGGTCGCGAACGCCGTCTCCTCGGGACGGTCCGACCGCAGCAGCGGCACCGGCGCCGCATCGGGCAGCGTGCGCGCGACCAGCCCGGAGAGCGTGCTGTCCGGGCCGATCTCGACGAAGGCACCGGTTCCTTCGTCCCGCAACGACTTCAGCGCGTCGGCGAACCGGACGGTCGCAACGACCTGGCGCACCCAGTAGCCGGGGTCGGTCAGCTCGCCGGGTCGCACCGGGCGGCCGGTGACCGTCGAAACGACCGGCAGCACCGGCTCGTGGAAGGTCAGCTCCGCGGCGACGCGGCGGAAGTCGTCGAGCATCGGCGCCATCAGCGGCGAGTGGAAGGCGTGCGACACCGAAAGCCGCCGGGCCTCCTCGAACGACGCCGCCAGCCGCAGCAGCGCCTCCTCGTCACCGGAGACGACGAGCGACTCGGGCGCGTTGACGGCGGCGATCGCGACGCCGTCGGTGAGCAGCGGCCGGACCTCGTCCTCGGTGGCCTGCAAGGCAATCATCGCGCCGCCCTCGGGCAGCGCCTCCATCAGCCGGCCGCGCGCGACGACGAGCGCGCACGCGTCCGGCAGGTCGAGCACCCCGGCGACGTGCGCCGCGGCCAGCTCGCCGATCGAGTGCCCGGCGACCCGCTCCACGCGCACGCCGAGCGACACGGCGAGCCGGAACAACGCGACCTCGAAGGCGAACAGCGCGGGCTGGGCGACCCCGGTACGGTCGAGCACGGCCGGGTCGCCGGTGCCGACCGCCGCGGCCACCTCGGCCGGGAAGTGCGCGCAGACGTCGGCGTACGCGGCCGCGAAGACGGGGAAGCGGGCGGCCAGCTCACGGCCCATGCCCGGGCGCTGGGTGCCCTGCCCGGCGAACACCGCGGCGACGGCCGGTTCGACGGCGGGCGCGGTGCCGCTCGCGATCTCGGCGCCGCCCAGCAGCACGGCCCGGCGGTCGAACGACGACCGGGTGGTGACCAGGGAGTGCCCGACGTCGACCGGGTCGGCGGCCACCGTCCGGAGCCGGTCCACGGCCGCGCGCAGAGCCGCTTCGGACTGCGCCGAGACGACCCACGGGACGGCGGTCGCGACGACCTCGCGCGCGGGCCCGGCGGCGACGTCGGCCGGGGCCTGTTCCAGGATCAGGTGCGCGTTCGTGCCGCTGATGCCGAACGACGACACGGCCGCGCGGCGCGGCCGGCCCGCCTCGGGCCACTCGCGGGCCGCGGTGACCAGGTCGACCGCGCCCGCCGTCCAGTCCACATGGGACGACGGCGGGTCGGCGTGCAGCGTGCGCGGGACGGTGCCGTGCCGCAGCGCCGCGACCATCTTGAGCACCCCGGCGACCCCGGCCGCGGCCTGCGTGTGGCCGATGTTCGACTTCACCGATCCCAGCAGCAGCGGGGTTTCCCGGTCCTGGCCGTAGACGGCGAGCGCGGCGCGGGCTTCGATCGGGTCGCCGAGCCGGGTGCCGGTGCCGTGCGCTTCGAGGACGTCGACGTCGGCGGGCGTGAGGCCCGCGTCGCCGAGGGCCTCGCGGATCACGCGCTGCTGGGCCGGGCCGCTGGGTGCGGTGAGGCCGTTGGACGCGCCGTCGGAGTTGACCGCGGACCCGCGCACGACCGCGAGGACGTCGTGGCCGAGCTCGCGGGCGCGCGAAAGCCGTTCGACGACGACCATGCCGACGCCTTCGGCCCAGCCGGTGCCGTCCGCGCCGTCGCCGAACGCCTTGCAGCGCCCGTCTTCGGACAGGCCGCCCTGCTTCGCGAACTCGACGAAGATGCCGGGCTCGGCCATCACGGTGACCCCGCCTGCGATGGCCAGCGACGTCTCCCCCGAGCGCACCGACCGCACGGCCAGGTGCAGCGCGACCAGCGAAGACGAGCACGCCGTGTCGACGGTGACGGCCGGGCCGCCGGTGCCGAGCACGTAGGCGACCCGGCCGGAGACGAGGCTCGGCGAGGTGCCGGTGAGCACGTACCCCTCGGCGTCCCCGGTGCCTTCGGCCAGCCGCGGGCCGTAGTCCTGCGCGGTGGCGCCGACGAACACACCGGTCCGGGTCCCGCGCAGCGACGACGGCGCGATGCCGGCGCGTTCCAGGGTCTCCCAGACGACTTCGAGCACGAGCCGCTGCTGCGGTTCCATCGCCTGGGCTTCGCGCGGCGAGATGCCGAACAGGCCGGCGTCGAACCCGGCGACGTCGGCGAGGAAGCCGCCCGGGCGCCCGGTGCCGAGCACCGACGCGGGCCAGCCGCGGTCGGCGGGCATCGCGGCGATCGCGTCCACTTCGGACTCGACGAGCCGCCAGAGGTCTTCCGGGGACGCCACTCCGCCGGGGTAGCGGCAGCCGAGGCCGACGATCACGACGGGGTCGGTGTCCCCGGCCGAGGTGACGGCGGGCGCGCTCGCCGCGGCGCCCCCGGCGAGGTGCCCGGCCAGCGCGCGGGCGGTCGGATGGTCGAACAGCTCGGTCGTCGCCAGCGTGCGGCCGGTGGCCGCGCCGAGGCGGA
This sequence comes from Amycolatopsis sp. NPDC104863, assembly GCF_055582965.1. NCBI lineage: Bacteria > Bacillati > Actinomycetota > Actinomycetes > Pseudonocardiales > Pseudonocardiaceae > Amycolatopsis > Amycolatopsis sp. NPDC104863. Next base: position 997,430 of record NZ_JBVJOW010000003.1, on the reverse strand, counting down.
CGGCGAGGTCGACGTTCATCGCCGAGTCGAAACCCAGCTCGCGGAACGGCGTGCCGGGGTCGACCTCGGCGCCGAGGACCGCGGCGGCCTCGGCCCGCACGAGCGCGAGCAGGTCGCGGTCGACCGGGACGGTGGCCGGGGCGGGCTCGGGCGCGTCGAACCAGTGGCGGCCGCGGTCGAAGGCGTAGGTGGGCAGGTCGACCGGCCGGCCGCCGTCGGTGAGCGCCGTCCAGTCGACGCCGACGCCGTGGACGTGCAGCTCGGCCAGCGCGGCGACCGCGCCGAAGTCCTCCGGGCGCCGGGAGCGCGACGAGCGCACGGTCACCGGGTCGTTGCCGAGGCAGGCGCGGACCAGCGAGGTGAGCGTGCCGTCCGGGCCGAGCTCGAGGAACGCCGTGGTTCCCTGGTGCGCCAGCGTGGTGACGGCGTCGGCGAAGCGGACGGTGTCCCGGGCCTGGCGGACCCAGTGGTCGGCCGAGCACAGCTGGGCCTGGCGGATTACGCGGCCGGTCACCGTCGAGACCATCGGCAGCCGCGGCGGGCGCAGGTCGAGCTGCTCGACGACCCGGCGGTACTCGGCCAGCATCGGGTCCATCAGCGGCGAGTGGAACGCGTGCGAGACGGCCAGGCGCGTCACCTTCCGGCCGTCGGCCTCGAACCGGGCGGCCAGCGTCAGCACCGGCTCTTCGGGACCGGCGAGCACGACGGACTCGGGCCCGTTGACCGCGGCGAGCACAACGTCGTCGCCCAGCAGCGGCTCGACCTCGCCGGCGGCGGCGCGGACGGAGACCATCGCGCCGCCCGGCGGCAGCGACCCCATCAGCCGGCCGCGGGCAGTGACCAGCACGCAGGCGTCGTCGAGGGAGAGCACCCCGGCGACGTGCGCGGCGGCGATCTCGCCGACCGAGTGCCCGGCGACGAACTCCGGCTCGACGCCCCACGACGAGAACAGCCGGTACAGCGCGACTTCGTAGGCGAACAGCGCCGGCTGGGTGTGGCCGGTTTCGGCGAGCACGGCGGCGTCGGCCGAGCCCGGCTCCGCGAACAGCACGTCCCGCAACGGACGTTCGGTGTCACAGCGCGCGCAGATCTCGTCGAGCGCTTCGGCGAACACCGGGAACCGCTCGTACAGCGCGCGGCCCATGCCGGGCCGCTGGGCGCCCTGGCCGGGGAACAGGACGGCCAGCCGGTGCTCGCCCGCGGTGCCGGTGACGACGTCCGCCGCCGGCTCGCCGGCCGCGAGCGCGGGCAGCGCGCCGGTGTCGAGGACGACGGCCCGGTGCGGGAACGCGTCGCGGGTGGTGACCAGCGAGTGCGCGACGTCGAGCGGGTCGGCGTCGAGGCCGGTCAGGGCGCGGGCCTGACCACGCAGGCCGCCCGGGGTGCGGGCCGAAAGCACCCAGGGGGCGGCGTCGGACGACGGTCGCCGGGGCGGCTCCGCGGCCGGGGGCGCGGCGGAGAGGACGAGGTGGCAGTTGGTGCCGCCCATGCCGAAGGACGACACCCCGGCGTAGGCCCGGCCACCGGGCCAGGGCACGGGGTCGACGGCGACACGCAGGCGCCAGTCGTCGAACCGGATGGCCGGGTTCGGGTGCTCGTGGTTGCGGCTGGGCGGGACTTCGCCGTGGGACAGCGACAGCGCGACCTTCAGCAGGCCCGCGACCCCGGCGGCGCCTTCGAGGTGCCCGATGTTCGTCTTGACCGAGCCGACCCACAGCGGCTCCTCGCCGCGCCCGGGTGCGAAGACGGCGCCGAGCGCGGCGGCTTCGAGGGGGTCGCCGACGCGGGTGCCGGTGCCGTGCAGCTCGACGTACCGGACGGCGTCGGCGGGAACGTCCGCGCGGCGCAGCGCGGCCCGGATGACCGCTTCCTGCGCGTCGGCGCTGGGGGTGGTGAGGGTTTCGCTGAAGCCGTCGTTGTTGACCGCGCCGCCCTCGATGACGCAGTGGACGCGGTCGCCGTCCCGCAGGGCGGCGGCCAGGGGCTTGAGGACGACGAAGCCGCCGCCCTCACTGCGGACGTAGCCGTTGGCGCGTTCGTCGAAGGTGTAACAGCGGCCGTCGGGCGAGAGGCCGCCGAACCGGTCGGCGGCGATGGTGCTCTCCGGGGCCAGGTTGAGCTGGACCCCGCCGGCCAGCGCCAGCTCGGCCTCGCCGCTGCGCAGCGCCTCGCAGGCGAGGTGCACGGCGACCAGCGACGACGACTGCCCGGTGTCCACCGACAGGCTCGGCCCGCGCAAGCCGAAGGTGTAGGAGATGCGGTTGGCGACGACGGCGCGGCTCTGCCCGGTGAGCGTGTGGTGCCCGATCGCGTTCGCGCCGCCGCGCTTGAGCAGCGTCGCGTAGTCGTCCGCGCTCGCGCCGACGAAGACGCCGGTCGGCGAGCCGGCCAGCCGCGACGGGACGATCCGCGCGTCCTCGAGGGCTTCCCAGCCCAGTTCGAGGGCGAGGCGCTGCTGCGGGTCCATCGTCGCGGCTTCCCGGGCCGGGATGCCGAAGAACGCGGCGTCGAAAGTGTCCACTTCGGACAGGAACCCGCCGCGGCGGGTCTCGGGCGGGACGGAGGCGCGACGCGCGGGCGGGACCTCGGTGGTGCCGTCGGCGCCGTCGCGCACCAGGGTCCAGAACGCGCCGGGCGCGGGCGCCGCGGGCAGCCGGCAGGCCAGCCCCACGATCGCGACGGCACCTTCGCGGGCAACGTGCTCGGCTCGATCCACCGCGGCGCTCCCAGTGATCCGGTTCGGGCGGGCGCCCGGCCGCCTCACGACGCCGGAGCCACCGCCGGGGTTCAGGTCGAAGGCGACTATGCCGCCGCGCGGGCCGGTTTTTCCCCAGAGATCGCGCCGGGCGTCCGGGCGGACGCTATGCACGGATGTTCGCCACGCTTGCGGCCAGGTCGGCGTGCCGGGGCGAGGTGACGTTTTGCTGAAGCAGCCCCGGCCAGGTCGGCGGTCCGACGAGATGGCCCGCGCCAAGCTCGGCGGCGCAGCCGGGCGAACTGGGGCTCCCCATCCCGCGGGCGGCGGGCCCGGCGGCCGAGCGGCGCCGGCGCAGCGGGGCTCAACGCGCGTGAAGTCTGCGGTTTTCCGTGGTTCGGCGGAGGCATGCTCTTCGCGCCGGATGCCCCGAAGGAAGGCCGACCATGACACGCATCGGAAGGGCGTTGAGACGCCCCTGGATCATCCCCTTCTACTTCCTGGTGTTCGGGTTCCTCGCGTTCCGGTTGCCCAACTACCTCGGCTTCGACCCGAGCAAGTCGACCGCGGCGACGCGCCTGGACCTGCCCTTCTACTACCCGTTGCTGGTGGCGCACATCGTCTTCGGCTCGGTCGCGTTCGTGACGGCGTCGATCCAGATCTGGCCGTGGCTGCGCAACCGGAAGCCGAAGCTGCACCGGATCTCGGGCCGCGTCTACGTCCTGGGCGGCGCGCTGCCGGCCGGGCTCGCGATCCTGACGATCACGCCGTTCCTGACCCACGGCCCAGGCCAGAAGGCGGGCAACGCGCTGCTGGGCCTGCTCTGGCTGGCCACGACGATCATCGGCTTCCGCCGGGCGCGCCAGGGCCGGATCGTCGAGCACCGCGAGTGGATGCTGCGCAGCTTCGCGTTGTGCTTCTCGATCCTCGCGTCCCGCTTCTGGCTGGGCCCGGCCATCCTGTGGCTGGAGCCCGAGGTGTTCACGATGGGCGTCGACGGCCCGCCGGCGGTGCAGGACCAGGTGTCCACGCTGACGTCGTGGGTGCCGTGGGTGGTCAACCTGCTGATCGCGGAGTGGTTCAACCACCGCGCCCGCTACAAGGCGCTGGGCCGCCAGGCGGCCAAGCGCGCGGCGGCGAAGGTGGTCGTGCCCCAGGATCCGGCGCCGAACACGGCCGCCCAGCCCGCGCACCACACGCCGGCGCTGGCGCCGAACACGAAGACGCCGGTCCTGGAGCGCCCGGCCCCCGACCCCGTCCCCTAGTCTCGCGGCTGCCTTCCCGCGGCGAAGAACCCCGGCACACTCCCCCAGGTGCCGGGGTTCTTCGCGTTCACCGATCGGCTTGGCTGTCCGAGGGCGAGCCGGCCGAGGAGATCATCCGGATGTGGACGAGCCCGGACGGCCGACCCGGGGCTGAGCCCTCACACCCGCGGCAGCCAGTCCTGGACCGCCGCCACCGCTTCCGCGATGTGCTCCTCCACGATCGTGAAGTGGTTGCCCGGGACGTCGGTCACCGTGTCCGCGTGCGCCCACGCCGAGCGCCAGTCCACCGACTCCTGCGCCGCCACGATCGGCTCCGACGCGCGCACCAGCAGCGTCGGGCACGGCAGCGGGCCCAGCTCCCAGCCCTCCATCAGGTCGAAGCACCAGGCCATCGCCGACAGCCCCGCGCTCGTCACCTCGGTGTACTGCTGGTTGCGCTTGTACAGGCCCTGCATCAGCCCGCCGCCGGCACTCGAGACGAACTCGCTGTCGACCGCGTACGGGTCCAGCAGCGCGACGCCGGCCGGGGGTGTGCCGCGGCGGCACAGCTCCGTCGCGATCGCGTGCACCAGCAGGCCGCCGGTGGACACGCCGAGCACGATCGCCGGCTCGCCGTCCGTGTACGCGGAGATCGCGTCGGCCTCCGCCGCGACCAGGGCCTGGCGGTCGGCCGGGAGCGCTTCACCGTCGGTGAAGCCCGGGATCGGGACCGCCGAGACGTCGTGGCGGCCGCGGCAGGACGCCGCGAACAGCGAGTACTGCTGCACCCCCGCCATCGCCACCAGCGCCGGGACGCAGATCAGGTGCGGGCCGGGCTCGGCGTCCGGGGACCGGCGGGCCAGCCGCAGCGGGCGGATCGGCCGGGTCAGCTCTTCGGACGTGCGGAACTTCGGGCGCAACGTCGCCGCCGCGCGCAGGAACGCGATCGCGTCCGCCTGCTGCCCGGCCTTCAGCGCGTCGGTGAACAGGCCCGCGATCGTCTCCGGGGCCTGTACGGACACCGTGCTCGTGACTTCGGCCGTCGTTCCGGTGGCCAGCTCGCCCGCCAGGTGCGCGGCCAGCTCCTCCGGCGTCGGGTGGTCGAACACGACCCCGACCTGCAGGATCAGGTCCGTCGCCGTCTGGAGGCGGTTGCGCAGGTCCATCGCGGTCAGCGAGTCGAAGCCCAGCTCCGGGAAGCTGCCGTCGGCCGGGACCGCGGCCGCGCCCGGGTGGCCGAGCACGGCGGCGGCCAGGCCGCGGACCAGCTCCAGCACCGCGCCCGGCCGGTCGCCGGCGGGCAGCTGCGCGTACGTCCGGGCGAACGAACCCGCGTCCTGCTCCGCCGTGGCCGCCGAGCGGCGCGACGGCGGCGGGACGAGCGCGTACATCAGCCGCGGCACCTCGCCGGCCGCGCGCATCGCGGCCAGGTCGAGCCGGATCGCGGCGAGCACCGGCTCGGCCGGGTGGGCCAGCGCGGCGTCGAACAGGGCTACCCCCTGTTCGGCGGACAGCGCCAGCGCTCCCCCGCGCTCCTGACGGCGGCGGCTCGTCTCGTCGAGCCGGGCCGCCATCACGCTGCGCTCGCCCGCCCAGGTGCCCCACGCGATCGACGTCGCCGGGAGGCCGAGGCCGCGGCGGTACCGGGCGAGGCCGTCGAGGAAAGCGTTTGCGGCGGCGTAGTTGCCCTGGCCCGCGTTGCCCGCCAGCCCGGCGAACGACGAGAACAGCACGAACGCCGTCAGCTCGCGGTCGCGGGTCAGCTCGTGCAGGTGCCAGGCCGCGTCGAGCTTCGGCGCGAACACCGTGTCGAGCTTCTTCGGGGTCAGCGAGCCGAGGACGCCGTCCTCCAGGGCGCCGGCGGTGTGGACGACCGCCCGCACCGAGGGCTCCGAGTCGAGCAGCCGGGCGAGCGCGTCCCGATCGGACACATCACAGGCGCGAACGTCCACAGTGGCGTCGAGCTCGGCCGCGAACTCCGCGGCGCCCGGCGCGTCCGGGCCGCTGCGGCTGACCAGCAGCAGCTCGCGGACGCCGTGCTCGGTGACCAGGTGCCGGGCGACCGTCCGGGCCAGCGCGCCGGTGCCGCCGGTGACGAGCACCTTTCCCGCCGCCGACCAGTCCACAGTGGACTCTTCGCCGCGCACGCGGGTGAGGCGGCCGACGTGCGGGACGCCGTCGCGCAGCACGACCTGCGGCTCGCCCGAGGCGAGCAGGCCCGGCAGCAACGGCAGCAGGTCACGGATGGACTGGTCGGCTTCGCGTTCGAGGTCGGCCAGCACGATCCGGCCGGGGTTCTCCGTCTGCGCCGAGCGCAGCAGGCCCCACGCGGTCGCGCCGGCGAGGGCGTCTTCGGTGGCGCCCCGGGTGACGAACACCAGCCGCGTGGTGCGCAGCCGGTCCTCTTCGAGGAACGCCTGGACCTCGCCGAGCACCCACTTCGTCAGGTCGCGGGCCGCTTCGCGGTCGTTCTCCGGCCGCACCGGCACCAGCGGCATGAGGATCACCTGGGGCGCGGGCAGGCCCTCGTCGAGCGCGGCGGTCAGCGCGCCGAGGCCGAGGAACGTCTCGACCGCGCGGCCGAGGGTGTAGACGGCGCCGGTCAGCCCGAACTCGTCGGCCCCGGCCACGACCCAGGTGCCGTCTTCGAGCCGGCCGGGTTCCGGGGCCGGCACCGGCTGCCACTCCCAGCGGAAGAGGCTGTCGCCGTGGGCCGGCGCGCTTTCGATCGTCCCGGCGTCGCGCAGCAGCAGCGAGCCGACGGAGACGATCGGCGTGCCGGTGGTGTCGGCGAGGTCGACGCGGACACCGTCGGGGCCGGTGGGGCTGACGCGCACGCGGGCCCGGGACGCGCCGACCGCGTACAGCTCGACGTCGGTCCACGAGAACGGGAGCCGGCTGCGGCCTTCGCCGGTGAACGACGCCGCGTGCAGCGCCGCGTCGAGCAGCGCCGGGTGCAGGGCACACGCGGCCGCTTCGGGCCGGTTGGCCGCCGGCAGCGCGACCTCGGCGTAGACGTCTTCGCCGTGCCGCCAAGCCTTTTCGAGCCCGCGGAAGAGCGAGCCGTAGCCGAACCCGTTTTCGGCGGCCTGCTCGTAGAAGCCGGTCAGGTCGATCGGCTCGGCCCCGGCGGGCGGCCACTCGGCCGGGAACTCCCCCGCCTCCGGGACCTCGCCCGCCCGCAGCACGCCGGTGGCGTGGCAGGTCCACGGCTCGTCGCCGGCGTCGGGCCGGGCGTAGACCGACAGTGTGCGCCGGCCGGCCGGGGTCGGCGGGCCGAGCACCACCTGGGTGCGCACGGCCTGCCCCGGCGGGACGACCAGCGGCACGGTCAGGGTCAGCTCGTCGACGACCGGGCAGCCGGCCTCGTCGCCGGCGCGGACGGCCAGCTCCAGGAACGCGGTGCCGGGCAGCAGGACCGCGCCGCCGAAGGTGTGTTCGGCGAGCCACGGGTGCGTCGCGACCGAGAGCCGCGAGGTGAACAGGAAGCCTTCGGTGTCCGGCAACGCCGTCACGGCGCCGAGCAGCGGGTGCTCCGCCGCGGCGAGGCCCAGCGCGGTGATGTCGCCGGTCGCCTGCATGCTGCCGCGGGGCCAGAAGTCCGTGCGCTGGAAGGGATACGTCGGCAGTGCGACGCGGTCGCCGTCGGGGACGCGCCAGCCGACGTCGGCGCCGCGGGCGAAGGCGGCGCCGAGCGCGGCCAGGAACCGGTCCGGCCCGCCGTGGCCGAGCAGCAGGGTCGCCGACGCCGTCGCGCCGGTGCCGGACTGCTCCAGCAGCGCCTGCAGGCCGAGGCTGAGCACCGGCTGCGGGCTGATCTCGACGAAGTGGCGCGCGCCCCGGTCGAGGGCGGCGAGGACCCCGGCGTCGAACCGCACGGTGTGTTCCAGGTTGCGGTACCAGTACTCGCCGTCCAGCTCCGGGCCGTCGAGCCAGCGCCGGTCGGCGGTGGAGAAGAACGGGATCGAGGTCTCGCCCGGGTGCAGCTCGCCCAGGACGTCGAGGAGCTCGTCGTGCAGCACGCGCACCTGGGGGCTGTGCGCGGCGAAGTCGACCCCCTCGACGCGCCAGCGCATCAGCCCGGCCGAGGACAGCCGCTTTTCCAGCGCGGTCAGGGCTTCCGGCTCACCGGCGACGGTGACCGTGCGCGGCCCGTTGACCGCCGCGATCGACAGCTTTCCCTCGAAGTCGCCGAGCAGCTCGCCGACTTCGGCCTCGGACGCCATCACCGACAGCAGCCCGCCGTGCCCGGCCAGCCGGTCGCCGATCAGGCGGCTGCGCAGCGTCACGATCCGCGCGGCTTCGGGCAGCGACAGGATCCCGGCGAAGCACGCGGCCGCGATCTCACCCTGCGAATGCCCGAGCACGGCCGCCGGCCGGACGCCGTAGGAGCGCCAAAGGTGGGCGAGCGAGACCATCACGGAGAACAGCACCGGCTGCACGACGTCGACCCGGTCGACCGAGGGCGCGCCCTCGACCCCGCGCAGGACGTCCAGCAGCGACCAGTCCACGTACGGCGTGAGCGCTTCGGCGCACTCCTCGATGCGGGCGCGGAAGGCCGGTTCGGTGTCCAGCAACGCGATCGCCATCTCCGGCCACTGCGAACCCTGGCCCGGGAACACGAACACCGGGCCGGGCGCCGCCGTCACCGTGCCGGTGGCCACGGTCGGCGCCGGGACCCCGGCCGCGAGCGCGGACAGGCCTTCGCGAAGGGTGGCGTGGCCGGTCCCGGCCACGACGGCGCGGTGGTCGAAGCGGCTGCGGGCCAGCAGCGTGCGGGCGATCCCGGACAGCGGCTGGGCGGGGTGCTCGTCGAGGTGCGCCAGCAGCCGGGCGGCCTGCCCGGCCAGGGCTTCCGGCGACTTCGCCGAGAGCACCCACGGGATCGCGACCGGCTCCGCGGCGGCCGTGGCGGGTTCGGCGGGCGGGGCCTGTTCGAGGACGACGTGCGCGTTGGTGCCGCTGACCCCGAACGACGAGACGGCGGCCCGGCGCGGCGCCCCGGTCCGCGGCCACGGCCGCGGTTCGGTCAGCAGCTCGACGGCGCCCGCGGTCCAGTCGATCTTGGTGGACGGCTCTTCGGCGTGCAGGGTGCGCGGCAGGACGCCGTTGCGCATGGCGAGGATCATCTTCAGCACCCCGCCGACGCCGGCCGCGGCCTGCGTGTGCCCGATGTTCGACTTCAGCGAGCCGAGCCACAGCGGGCGGCCTTCGGGCCGGTCCTGGCCGTACACCGAGATCAGCGCCTGCGCCTCGATCGGGTCGCCCAGCGCGGTGCCGGTGCCGTGCGCCTCGACGACGTCCACATCGGACGGTGACAGCTTCGCGTCGGCCAGCGCGGCGCGGATCACGCGTTGCTGCGACGGGCCGTTGGGCGCGGTGAGGCCGTTGGACGCGCCGTCGGAGTTCACGGCCGAACCGCGCAGCACGGCGAGGACCTCGTGGCCGTTGCGCCGCGCGTCGGACAGCTTTTCCAGCGCCAGCATGCCGACGCCTTCGGACCAGCCGGTGCCGTCGGCGCCCTCGGCGAACGCGCGGGAGCGGCCGGTCGGCGAAAGCGCGCCCTGGCGGCTGTACTCGATGAACACCATCGGCGTCGACATGATCGCGACGCCGCCCGCCAGCGCGAGCGAGCATTCACCGCGGCGCAGGGCCTGCGCGGCGAGGTGCAGGGTGACCAGCGACGACGAGCACGCGGTGTCGACGCTGACGGTCGGGCCTTCGAAGCCGAAGGTGTAGGAGATGCGCCCGGAAGCGACACTGCCGGCGCTGCCGTTGCTCTGGTACCCCTCGAGGTCCTCGGTGACGCCCTGCAGCGCGATCGCGTAGTCGTTGTACATCACGCCGACGAACACACCGGTCGCGCTGCCGCGCAGGGAAAGCGGGTCGATGCCCGCGCTTTCGCAGGCCTCCCAAGCGGTTTCCAGCAGCAGCCGCTGCTGCGGGTCGGTGGCCAGCGCCTCGCGCGGGCTCATCCCGAAGAACGCCGCGTCGAACCCGCCGGCGCCGTGCAGGAACCCGCCCTCGGCGGTGGCGGAGGTGCCGGGGCCGCCGGTGTCGCCGAGCAGGTCGGCCAGCGGCCAGCCGCGGTCGTCCGGGAAACCGCCGATCGCGTCGGCGCCGTCGTCGACCAGCCGCCACAGGGCTTCGGGGGTGTCGACGTCGCCGGGGTAGCGGCAGCTCATGCCGACCACGGCGATCGGCTCGTCACCCGCGGACTCCGCGGCGACCAGGCGCTCACGGGTGCGTTGCAGGTCGGCGGTCACCCGGCGGAGGTAGTCGAGCAGCTCGGCTTCGGTCGCCACGGGTCACTTCACCCCCAAGTCGTTGTCGATGAACGCGAGGAGCTCGTCGGCGCCCAGCGCGCCGGCGGCCGGGGTCTCCCCCGTGTCGCCGGGGCCGGTCCACTTGACGAGCAGGGCCTGCAGCCGCACGGTGATCGCGGCGCGGGCGTCGTCGTCGGTGGCGACGGCGGCCAGCAGGTCTTCCAGCTTTTCGATCTCGGCCAGCGCCGGGCGGGCGGCCGCGCCGTCGCCGAGCGCGGTCGCGACGAGGAACTCGGCGACCCGGGTGATCGTCGGGTGGTCGAAGACCAGCGTCGCGGGCAGCCGCAGCCCGGTGCGGGCCTCCAGGCGGTTGCGCAGCTCCACCGACGTCAGGGAGTCGAAGCCGAGGTCGGTGAAGCCGACGTCGGCGCCGACCGCGCCGTCGTGGCCGAGCACGGCCTCGACCTGCTTGCCGACCAGCCCGATCGTGACCGGGAGCCGGTCCTCGGCGGGCAGCGGCGCCAGCCGGGCGGCCAGGTCACCGCCGGGTTCGACGGCGGCCGCGCGGCGGGGCGTCGCGGTCACCAGGCCGCGCAGGGCGGGCAGGAGCGGGTCCTGGCCGCGCAGCGTGGCGAGGTCGAGGCGCAGGGCCGCGACCGCGGGCAGGCCGGACGCGAGCGCGGCGTCGAACAGCGCGACACCGTCCTCAGTGGACAATGGCGGGAAGCCCGAGCGGTTCAGCCGGGCCAGTTCGGCGTCGGTGAGCGCGCCGGTCATGCCGCTGCCGGAGTTCCAGGCACCCCAGGCGATCGAGACGCCGGGCTCGCCGCCGGCGGCCCGCCGGTGGGCGAGCGCGTCGAGGAAGGCGTTGGCGGCGGCGTAGTTCGCCTGGCCGGCCGCGCCGAGCGTCCCGGCGATCGAGGAGAAGAAGACGAGCCGGGTGCCGGGTGCGGTGAGCTCGTGCAGGTGCCAGGCGGCGTCGACCTTGGGCGCGAACACGGTGTCGAACCGGTCGGGGGTCAGCGTGTCGAAGACGCCGTCGTCGAGGACGCCGGCGGCGTGCACGACCGCGGTCGGTTCGGCCGCTTCGAGGACCTTCGCGAGGGCATCTCGGTCGCCGACGTCGCACGCGACGACCTGGGCGTCCGCACCCAGCTTCGCCAGCTCGGCGACGAGCTCACCGGCCCCGGGCGTGTCCTCGCCGCGGCGGCCGAGCAGCACCAGGTGCCGCACACCGCGTTCGGCGAGGTGCCGGGCGAAGGTCGCGCCCAGCCCGCCGAGCCCACCGGTGACGAGCACCGTCCCGCCGGGCTCCCAGGCGCTTTCCCGGGAAAGCTCGGGAGTCAGGCGGGCGGTGTGGAGCCGACCGGCGCGCAGGGCCACCTGGGGTTCGCCCGCGGCGAGCGCGCCCGCGACGGCTTCCGCCGGGACGTCGTCACCGTCGGAGTCCACGAGGACGATGCGGCCGGGGTTCTCCAGCTGGGCCGCGCGGAGCAGGCCCCAGACGGCGGCGTGCGCCAGGTCGACGTGCTCGGCCGGTTCGACCGCGACACCGTTTCGGGTGACCACGACCAGGGTCGGTTCACCGTCGAGCGCGCGCTGGACGTCGGCGAGCACCTGGGCGGTCACCGTGCGGACGGCGGCCGGGACCGGCCCGTCGGCGGCGGGCACCCGGAGCAGGACGACCGGCGGCGCAGCCGGGATCGCCGGGCCTTCGGGCAGCAACGGCCAGGTGAGCCGGTAGCCGGTCGGCGCCGGGGCGGCCGAGGTGGGCACCGCACGCAGGGCCAGGGAACGGACGGCGACGGCCGGGGTGCCGTCCGGCGTGGTCGCGGTGACCTCGACCGAACCGTCGATCGGCCTGAGCCGGACCCGCAGCGCGGTCGCGCCGGAGGCCAGGAACGCCGCGCCGGTCCAGCTGAACGGCAGGCCGCCGCCGACCGGCAGCAGCGACGCGGCGTGCAGCGCCGAGTCCAGCAGGGCCGGGTGGACGACGAACCGCGCGGCGGACTCGTGGTCCTCCTCGGCCAGCGCGACCTCGGCGTAGACGTCGTCGCCGTGCCGCCACGCCCGGGTCAGGCCCTGGAACATCGGGCCGTACCCGAGGCCGCGGTCGGCCATCGTGTCGTAGAAGCCTTCCAGCGCAACGGCTTCCGCGCCGGCGGGAGGCCACTCGGCCCAGCCCGCGACCGGCTCGTCGAGGGCGGGCACGAGGGTGCCGCTCGCGTGCCGGGTCCAGGCGTCGCCGGGCTCGCCGTCGTCGCGCGAGTAGACGCGCAGGGTGCGGGCGCCGTCGTCCCCGGCGCCGCTGACGGCGACCTGGACGACGACGCGGCCGCCGTCCGGGACGACCAGCGGCGCTTCCAGGGTGAGCTCCTCGACCCGCGGGCAGCCGGCCTGGTCACCGGCCCGCACGGCCAGCTCCAGCAGCGCCGTGCCCGGGACCACGACGGCTCCGCCGACGGTGTGCCCGGCCAGCCACGGCTGCGCGGCCAGCGACAGCCGTCCGGTGAACAGCAGGCCGCCGGAGTCCGGCAGCTCGACCGCGGCGCCGACCAGGGGGTGCCCGGCGGCCCAGAGCCCGGCCGCGGACACGTCACCGGCCTGGGAAAGGCCGCCACCCGGCCAGATCCACTGGTGCTGGAAGGCGTAGGTGGGCAGCGGCACGGCCCGCGCGCCCGGCCCGGAGACCGCCGCCCAGTCGAGGGTGACCCCGGCGACGTGCAGCCGGCCGAGCGCGTCGGTGACCGCTTCGGCTTCGGGCCGGTCGCGGCGCAGGAACGGGACGGCGACGTGGTTCGCGCCGAGGGACTCCGCCGCCATGGCGGACAGGGTGGTGTCCGGCCCGAGCTCGGCGAACGCGGTGACGCCCAGCTCGGTCAGCCGGCGCACGGCCGGGCCGAAGAGCACCGGCCGCCACACCTGCTCGACCCAGTGCTCGGCCGAGGCCAGCGTCGCGGCGGAGACCTGGTCGCCGGTGACCGTCGAGACGATCGGGATCCGGGGCGCGGCCGGGTTCAGCCCGGCGACGACCTTGCGGAAGTCGTCGAGCATCGGGGTCATCAGCGGGGAGTGGAACGCGTGGCTGACGCGCAGCCGCCGGGTCTTGCGGCCGTCGGCGGCGAAGTGCGCGGCGATCTCCTCGACGCGGCCGGCGGCCCCGGACACCACGACCGACGACGGCCCGTTGACCGCGGCCAGCGCGACCTCGTCCTCGTGCCCGGCCAGCAGCGGCCGGACCTCGTCGGCGGTGGCCTGCACGGCGACCATCGCGCCGCCGGCGGGCAGCTGCCGCATGAGCCGGCCGCGCGCGGCGACCAGCGTGCACGCGTCGTCGAGGTCGAACACCCCGGCGACGTGCGCGGCGGCGAGCTCGCCGATCGAGTGCCCGGCCAGGTACTCCGGGGTGATCCCCCACGAGCGGACCAGGTGGTACAGCGCCACTTCGAAGGCGAAGAGCGCGGGCTGCGCGTACTGCGTCTCGTCGAGCACGCCTGGCTCCTCGGCGAACAGCACCTCGCGCAGGGGCCGGTCCAGCTCCCGGTCCAGCCGCGCGAGCACGGTGTCGAGCGCCTCGGCGAACACCGGGAAGCGCGCACAGAGGTCACGGCCCATGCCCGGCCGCTGGCTGCCCTGCCCGGCGAAGAGGAACGCGGGCACCTGCTCCCCCGCCGTCCCGGTGACCAGGCCGGTGGTGGTGCCACCGCGGGCCAGCACGGACAGGCGGTTCTCGAGGTCCTCGCGGCTCTCCCCCACGACGACCGCGCGCTCGGCGAAGTGCGTCCGGGTGGTGGCCAGCGCGAACCCGACGTCCGCCGCGTCGCCCGGCTGGCCGGCGAGGTGCGTGAGCAGCCGGGAAGCCTGCGCCCGCACCGCTTCCGGGGTCCGGCCGGACAGCGGCCAGGCCACCACCGACGGCGCCGGTTCGGGCCGCGGCGGCACCGCGAAGGCCGGTGGCGCTTCGAGCACGGTGTGGGCGTTGGTGCCGCTGATGCCGAACGACGACACGGCGGCCCGGCGCGGGCGGCCGCGCTCGGGCCAGGCGCGCGCCTCGGTGAGCAGCTCGATCGCGCCGCTCGACCAGTCGACGTGCGAGGACGGCTCGGCGACGTGCAGCGTGCGCGGCAGCGAGCCGGCCCGCATGGCCTGCACCATCTTGATGATCCCGGCGACCCCGGACGCGGCCTGCGTGTGGCCCAGGTTCGATTTGATCGAACCCAGCAGCAGGGGCTCTTCACGGTCACTGCCGTAGGTGGCCAGCAGCGCCTGCGCCTCGATCGGGTCGCCCAGGGTCGTGCCGGTCCCGTGCGCCTCGACGACGTCGACGTCCGAAGTGGACAGTCCGGCGGCCGCGAGGGCCTGGCGGATCACGCGTTGCTGCGCGGGGCCGTTCGGGGCGGTGAGCCCGTTGGACGCGCCGTCGGAGTTGACCGCGCTGCCGCGGACGACCGCGAGGATCTCGTGGCCGTTGCGCTGCGCGTCGGACATCCGCTCCAGCACCAGCACACCGGCGCCCTCGGACCAGCCGACCCCGTCGGCGGTGTCCGAAAAGGACTTGCAGCGGCCGTCGGCGGACAGGCCGCGCTGCCGGCTGAACCCGATGAACGTGCTCGGGGTGGACATCACGGTGACCCCGCCGGCGAGCGCGAGCGAGCACTCCCCGTTCTGCAGGGCGCGGGCCGCAAGGTGCAGGGCGACGAGCGAGGACGAACACGCCGTGTCGACAGTCAGCGTCGGCCCCTCCAGGCCGAGCGCATAGGCGACACGGCCGGAAGCGACGCTCGGCGCGCTGCCGTTGCCCTGGTAACCCTCGGTGTCCGGGCTGCCCTGCAGCAGCAGGCCGTAGTCGGAGTACATGACGCCGACGAACACGCCGGTGCGGGACCCGCGCAGCGAGCGCGGGTCGACGCCGGTCCGTTCGACGGCTTCCCAGGAGACCTCCAGCAGCAGGCGCTGCTGCGAGTCGGTCGCGAGCGCCTCGCGGGGGCTCATCCCGAAGAACGCCGGGTCGAATTCGCCCGCGTCGTGCAGGAAACCGCCGCTGCGGGTGTAGGACGTGCCGGGGTGGTCGGGGTCCGGGTGGTAGAGGCCCTCGACGTCCCAGCCGCGGTTGGCCGGGAAGCCGGACACCGCGTCGACGCCGTTCTCGACGAGGGTCCAGAGGTCTTCGGGCGAGCCGACGCCGCCGGGGTAGCGGCAGCCCATGCCGACGATGACCACCGGGTCGCCGTCCACCGCGGCCGGCGTGGTGACCGGCTCGGGGACGTCGACCTCGCCGAGCAGGAACGCGGCCAGCTCGGCCGGGGTCGGGTAGTCGAAGGTGAGGGTGGCGGGCAGCCGCAGCCCGGTGGCCGCGTCGAGGCGGTTGCGCAGCTCGACCGCGGTGAGCGAGTCGAAGCCCAGCTCGCGGAACGGCCGGTCGGCGGCCACCCCGGCGGTGCCGGTGTGCCCGAGCACGGCGGCGACCTGGGCGCGGACCAGATCGAGCACGGCCCGGGACCGCTCGGCGCCGGAGAGGCCGGTCAGCGGGCCGTCCAGGCGCGGCAGGTTCGCCGCGCTCTGCCGGGCGGGCGTGCGGACCAGGCCGCGCAGCAGGTGCGTGACCTCGGGCTGGGCGCCGAGCGCGGCGAAGTCGAGCCGGACCGGCAGGACCGTGTCGAGCCCGGACGCGCAGGCCGCGTCGAACAACGCCAGCGCGTGCTCCGGCTCCAGCGCGGGCATGCCGGTGGCGGCCATCCGCCGCAGGTCGGCGTCGGTGAGGGTGGCGGTCATGCCGCCGGCCCGCGACCACGCGCCCCAGCCGAGCGACAGCGCGGCCTGCCCGCGGGCCCGGCGGCGCCGGACCAGCGCGTCCGCCGCCGCATTGGCCGCGGTGTAGTTCGCCTGGCCGGCCGCGCCGAAGGTGCCGGCGACCGAGGAGTAGACGACGAACGCCGTCAGGTCCCGGTCGCGGGTCAGCTCGTCGAGGTGCCAGGCGGCGTCGAACTTGGGCGCCAGCACGGTGTCGAGGCGCTCGGGCGTCAGCGAGCCGAGGATGCCGTCGTCGAGGACACCGGCGGTGTGCACGACGGCGGACAGCTCGACGCCGTCCAGCACCCGGGCCAGCTCCGCGCGGTCGGCGACGTCCGCGGCGGCGACGTCGACCTCGGCGCCGGCCGCGGTCAGCTCGGCGACCAGCCCGGCCGCGCCGGGGGCGTCCGCGCCGCGGCGGCTGACCAGCAGCAGCCGCCGGGCGCCGTGGGTGGTGACCAGGTGGCGGGCCAGCGTCGCGCCGAGCCCGCCGGTGCCGCCGGTGATGAGCACGGTGCCCTCGTCCCACTTCGGCGGGACGGCGTCGGCGGAGGGCACGCGGGCGAGGCGCGCGACGCTGATCTCGCCGTCGCGCACGGTCGTCTGCGGTTCGCCCGACGCCACGACGGCGGGCAGGGCGGCGATCGACTCCGGCGTTCCGTCCACATCGGACAGGAGGAATCGGCCCGGGTGCTCGCGTTGCGCGGAGCGCACGAGCCCCCAGACCGCCGCGGTGGCGGGGTCGTCCGGCCCGTCGGTGACGAACACCAGCCGCGAGTCGCGCAGCCGCGGCGTCGACGTCCAGGACTGCAGCAACGCCAGCGCGTCGGCGGCCGCGGCGCGCACCCCGCGCGGGCCCGGCTCGCGGGCCGGGACGTGGTGGACGACCACCCCGGGCGCGGCCTCGGCGATCGCCGCGAAGTCGTCGAGCACGGCCCAGTCCGGTCCGGCCACCTCGGCCGGCCGGGGCGCGGCGACCCAGTCCAGGCGGTACAGGGAGTCGGTGTGCCCGGCGCGCGCCGGGGCGGCGGGCCGCAGCACCAGCGAGCCGACGGTGGCGACCGGGTCACCGGCCGCGTCGCGCAGCTCGATCCTGACGGAGTCTTCGCCGCGCCGGGTCAGCTTGGCCCGCACGACCGCGGCGCCCCCGGCGTGCAGGGTGACGTCGCTCCAGGCGAAGGGCAGCCGGCCACCGTCCACTTCGGTCAGGCCGGCGTGTTCGGCGGCGTGCAGGACCGCGTCCAGCAGCGCCGGATGCAGCCCGAACGCCGCCGCGTCGCGCTCGGCCGCCTCGGGCAGGACGACGTCGGCGTACACCGCTTCCGGCGTCCGCCAGACGGCCGTGAGGCCGCGGAACAGCGGGCCGTAGGCGAACCCGCCGGAGGCGAGCCGCTCGTAGAACCCTTCCAGGGAAACGGTTTCCGCTTCCGGCGGCGGCCAGGCGGCGGTGGTGTCCGGGGTGGCCGTGCCGGTGCCGAGGCGGCCGCTCGCGTGCCGCGTCCACGGCTGCTCGCCGCCGCCGTCCGGGCTCGAGTAGACGGCCAGGGTGCGGTCGCCCGCGGGCCCGGCCGGGCCGACGACGACCTGCAGGCGCACGGCGCCGTCGGCCGGCAGCACCAGCGGGACCTCGAGGGTCAGCTCGTCGACCCGGTCGCAGCCCGCCCGGTCGGCCGCCTTGATCGCGAGGTCGAGATAAGCCGTGCCGGGGAGCAGGGCGGCGCCGAGCACGAAGTGGTCGGCCAGCCACGGCTGCGTGCGCAGCGAAAGCCGGGCGGTGAACAGGAACCCACCGGAGTCCGGCAGTTCGACACCCGCGCCGAGCAGCGGGTGCCGGGCGGCGTCGAGGCCGGCCGAGCCGAGGTCGCCGGCCACCGCGCCGGAGGTGCGCGGCCAGTGGCGCTCCCGCTGGAACGGGTAGGTCGGCAGGTCCGGGCCGGGACCGCCGGCCGGGCCGAAGAACGCGGGCCAGCCGACGCGCACCCCGGCGACGTGCAGCCGGCCCAACGCGGTGACGAACGCGGTCTCCTCGGGCTGGTCGCGCCGCAGCAGCGGGACGCACGCGACGTCCGAGCCGAGGATCTCGCTCGCGGCGGCGGACAGCGACCCGTCCGGACCCAGCTCGACGACGGCCGCGGCGCCCTGCTCGCCGAGCACGCGCACGGCGTCGGCGAAGCGGACGGGCTGCCGGACGTGCTCGACCCAGTACTCCGGCGTGCGCAGGTCGGCGACTTCGCCGGTCACGGTGGACACGATCGGCAGCCGCGCCTCGCCGAACTCCAGGCCCGCCAGCACCGCGGCGAAGTCCTCGAGCATCGGGTCCATCAGCGGCGAGTGGAAGGCGTGGCTGACGGCGAGCCGCCGGACGGTGTGCCCGGCGCCGGCGAGCGCGTCGGTCGTCCGGGTGACGGCGGCTTCGGGGCCCGCGACGACCACCGCGGCCGGGCCGTTGACCGCGGCGATCGTCACGCCGTCGGCCAGGAGTTCGCGGACGGCGGCTTCGGGCGCGCGGACCGCCGCCATCGCGCCGCCGGCCGGGAGCGCGGCCATCAGGCGGCCGCGGGCGGCGACGAGCGTGCAGGCGTCCTTCAGCGACAGGACGCCGGCGACGTGCGCGGCGGCGATCTCGCCGACCGAGTGCCCGGCGAGCCAGGACGGCTTGACCCCCAACGACTCCAGCAGCCGGAACTGGGCGACGCCGAGGGCGAAGGTCGCCGGTTGGGTCCAGTCGGTGCGGTCGAGCAGGGTGCCGTCCTCGGCGAAGAGCACGTCCCGCAGCGGCTGGTCGAAGTGTGCGCAGACGGCGTCGAGCGTGTCGGCGAAGACCTGGAAGCGCCAGTACAGCCCGGCTCCCATGCCCGGCCGCTGCGCACCCTGGCCCGCGAAGACGAACGCCGTCTTGGCGCGGGCCCGCGCGGGTGCGCCGGACGGCGTCTGCGCGAGCGCGGCCAGCTGGTCGAGGGGGTCGCCGACGATCGCCGCGCGGTAGGGGAACGCGGTGCGGGTCGTGGCGAGTGCCCGGGCGATCCCGGCGGGCGCGCGGTCGCTGAGCAGCGCGTGCAGCTGCGCGGCCTGCGCGGACAGCGCCCGTGGCGTCCGCGCGGACAGCAGCAGCGGCACGACCGGCGGCTCGCCGGCGACGGCGCTCCCGGCGGCCGGGGCCTGCTCGAGGATGGCGTGCGCGTTGGTGCCGCTCAGGCCGAACGACGAGACGCCGGCGCGGCGCGGGCGGCCGGACTCCGGCCAGGCGCGGTGCTCGGTGAGCACCCGGACCTCACCGGCGGTCCAGTCGACCCGGCTGGACGGCTCGTCGACGTGCAGGGTCCGCGGCAGCTCGCCGTGGCGCAGCGCGAGGACCATCTTGATGATCCCGGCGACCCCGGCGGCGGCCTGGGTGTGGCCGAGGTTGGACTTGACGGCGCCGAGCCACAACGGCTCTTCGCGGTCGCGGCCGTAGGTCGCCAGCAGGGCCTGGGCTTCGATCGGGTCGCCGAGGACCGTGCCGGTGCCGTGCGCCTCCACCGCGTCGACGTCCGAAGTGGACAGTCCGGCGTCGGCGAGCGCCTGGCGGATCACGCGTTGCTGGGCGGGCCCGTTCGGCGCGGTCAGGCCGTTGGACGCGCCGTCGGAGTTGACGGCCGTGCCGCGGACCACGGCGAGCACCGGGTGACCCTTTTCCCGCGCCGTGGACAGGCGTTCGACCACGAGGATGCCGGCGCCCTCCGACCAGCCGGTGCCGTCGGCGCCGTCGGCGAAGGGCTTGCAGCGGCCGTCGGCGGCGAGGCCGCCCTGGCGGGCGAACTCGGCGAAGGAGCCGGGCGTGGTCATGATCGTGACACCCCCGGCCAGCGCGGTGGTGCACTCGCCGCGGCGCAGGGCCTGCGCGGCCCAGTGCAGCGCGACCATCGACGACGAGCACGCGGTGTCGACGGTGACCGACGGGCCCTCCAGGCCGAGCGTGTAGGACAACCGTCCGGAAAGGACACTCGCGGTGGTGCCGGTGGCCAGGTGACCCTGGACGTCCTCGCCGGAGGTGGCCAGGAGGGTCCCGTAGTCCTGGCCGTTGGTGCCGACGAACACGCCGGTGTCCCCGCCGTGCAGGGCCGCCGGGTCGATCCCGGCGCGCTCCAGCGCTTCCCACGCCACTTCGAGCAGCAAGCGCTGCTGCGGGTCCATCGCGACCGCTTCGCGCGGCGAGATGCCGAAGAAGTCGGCGTCGAAGTCGGTGACACCGTCGAGGAAACCACCGGTGAGCGCGTATTCGTAGCCCGAGGCGAGGGTGGCGAGATCCCAGCCGCGGTCGTCCGGGAAGGACGTGATGCCGTCCCCGCCGGTCGCCAGCAGCCGCCAGAAGTCCTCGGGCCCGCGGACACCGCCGGGGAAGCGGCAGCCGATGCCGACGATGACGACCGGGTCGTCGCCGTTCGCGGCGCGCACCGGCGCGGCGGCTTCGACGAGCGTCCCGGCCAGCTCACCGAGCAGGTGACGGGTGAGGATCTCCGGGGTCGGGTGGTCGAACACCAGCGACGCGGGCAGGTCGAGCCCGGTCGCCAGTGCGACGACGTTGCGCAGCTCCACCGCGGTCAGCGAGTCGAAGCCGAGGTCGCGGAACGCGCGGTCGGGCGCCACTCCCCCGGCGCCGCTGTGGCCGAGGACGAGGGCGACCTGCTCCAGCAGCAGCCCGAGCAGGAAGTCGAACCGGTCGTCCTCGGGCACGGCCGCGAGCCGTCCGCGCAGCTCGTCGTCACCGCGCGGGGCTTCGACGCGTGCGGCCGCCGGGATGCCGCTGAGCAGCGGGCCCGGGCGCAGCACGTGCGCGTAACGCGTCCAGTCGATGTCGGCGACGACGACGGTGGTGTCCGCGAGCACGCGGTCCAGCGCGGCGGCCGCGCGTTCCGGGGCGAGGGGGTTCAGGCCGCCCCGGCGGGCGCGGTCGGCGACGACGGGGTCCGCGGCGAGCATGCCGCCACCGGCCCACGGGCCCCAGGCGACCGACGTCGCGGGCAGGCCGAGGCCGCGGCGGTGCTCGGCGAGGGCGTCCAGCGTCGTGTTGGCCGCCGCGTAGGCCGCCTGGCCGGCCGAGCCGAACGTGCCGGCGACCGAGGAGAACAGCACGAAGCTCCGCAGGTCCGCGGCGCGGGTCAGCTCGTGCAGGTGGACGGCCGCGGTGACCTTGGCGCGGTAGCCCGCCTCGAAGCGGTCCGGGGTGAGGGTGCCGAGGACGCCGTCGTCGAGGACACCGGCGGTGTGCACGACGTCGGTCAGGTCCGGCACGTCCGCCAGCACGGCGGCGAGGGCGTCGCGGTCGGCGACGTCGCACGCGGTGATCGTGACTTCGGCGCCGAGTTCGGTGAGCTCCCGGCGAAGCCCGTCCGCGCCCGGGGCGTCAGGACCGCGGCGGCTGAGCAGGACCAGGTTGCGGCCGCTCTTCGCCAGGTGACGCGCGACTTCGGCGCCGAGGGCGCCGGTGCCGCCGGTGATGAGCGTGGTGCCCTCGCCGGGTTCGCGGCCGCGGCTCGTGGGCGCCGCGGCGACGATCCGGCGGCCGAACAATCCGGCCGCGCGGATCGCCAGCTGGTCCTCGCCACCGGCGCCGGTCAGCGCGGCGGCGAGCCGCCGCGGCACTTCGGCGTCCAGCTCGGCGGGCAGGTCCACCAGACCACCCCAGCGCTGCGGGAGCTCCAGCGCGGCGGCGCGGCCGAGGCCCCAGACGGCGGCCTGCGCGGGCCGGGCCACCGGGTCGCCGGGGGCCACCGCGACGGCCTCGCGAGTCACGCACCACAGTGGCGTGGAGCCGAGGGCCTGCAGCAGCGTGGCGGTGGCGGTGAGCCCGGCCGGGACCCCCGGGAAGCCGGTTTCGTCCAGGGCCAGCAGGGAAAGCACAGCGTCGAACTCACGGTCGCGCAGGCGGTCGCCGAGGGTGCCGTCGAAGACCAGGGGTTCGCCGTCGAAGTACCCGGCGACGGTGGTGACCCACGGGTCGTCGGCGAGCGCGGCCGGGACGACCACGAGCCAGGTTCCGGTGCCGGGCCGGGCCGCGGTGACCGGGACCCACGTCGCCTGGTGGCGCCATCTGTCCACAACGGACTCTTCGTGGCGCGAACGGCGATAGGAGGACAACGCGGGCAGCAGCGCGCCCACCGAAGCGTCGTCGACGTCGAGCCGCGCGGCCAGTCCCGCGGCGTCCCCGCGGTCGACGGCGGCCCAGAACTCGGCGTCGGCCGTCTCGCCGGTGGGGGCGGCGGCCGAGGGCCAGAACCACGCGTGCTGGAACGCGTACGTGGGCAACGGAACCCGGCGGGCGCCGGTCCCGGCGAAGAAGGCGGACCAGTCGATCCGGACGCCGGAGACGTGCAGCTGCCCGAGGGCGCCGACCAGCGTCTCGACGTCGTCGCGGCCGCGGCGGGCCACCGGGATCCCGCCGGTCATCGCGGACAGGACCGCGTCGGGGCCGATCTCGACGACCAGCCCGGCTTCCCGCAGGCGCGCGGCGGAGTCGGCGAACCGGACCGGCTCGCGGACGTGCGCGACCCAGCGGTCCGGGTCGGTGACCTCCCCCTCGGCGATCATCGGCACGGTGGGCGCGTCGAAGGCCAGCCCAGTGATGGCGTCGCGGAACGCGGGCAGCATCGGGTCCATCAGCGGCGAGTGGAACGCGTGCGACACGGTCAGCCGCTTGGTGTCCGCGAAGTGCGCCGCGGCGGCGAGCACGGCGGCTTCGGCCCCGGACAGCACCACCGAGTCCGGGCCGTTAACCGCCGCGAGCGCGACTTCGTCGTTCAAGTAGGGCGTGACGGCGTCCTCGGTGGCGCGGACGGCGACCATCGCCCCGCCCGGCTCGAGGTCCTGCATGAGCGACGCGCGGGCCGTGACCAGCGCGCACGCGTCGTCCAGGGACAGCACGCCGGCGACGTGCGCGGCGGCGATCTCACCGACGGAGTGACCACCGACGACGTCCGGCCGGACGCCCCAGGAAGCCAGCAGGCGCACGAGCGCGACCTCGACCGCGAACAACGCGGGCTGCGCGAACCCGGTCCGCGACAACGCTTCGGCGTCGTCACCCCACAGGACTTCGCGCACACGCGGGTCGAGCCGGTCGAGCACCGCGTCGAGCGCCGTGGCGAACTCGGGGAAGGTGTCGTAGAGGCCGCGGGTCATGCAGGGCCGCTGGGCGCCCTGGCCGGTGAAGACGAACGCGACCTTCGGCGCGCCCTTCGCCTCGCCGGTGGTGACCAGCGGCGACGGGCGGCCTTCGGCGAGCGCGGCCAGCGCCTCGGTGCCGCGGACGACGGCGCGGTGGTCGAACGCCGGGCGCGTCGTGGCCAGGGAGTAGCCGAGGTCGATCGGGTCCGCGGTGACGTCCAGCAGGCGGGCGGCCTGCGCGCGCAGGGCTTCCGGCGTGCGGCCGCTGAGCACCAGCGGGACGCACGGCAGCTCGCGCTCGACCTCGTCGCGGGCCGGGACGACGACGGGCGGTTCTTCGATGATCGCGTGGGCGTTGGTGCCGCTGATCCCGAACGACGAGACACCGGCACGGCGCGGACGGCCGGCCTCGGCGGGCCACGGCCGCTCGTCGGTGAGCAGCTCGACGTTCCCGGCGGTCCATTCGACGTGCGTGGACGGTTCGGTGACGTGCAGCGTGCGCGGCAGGGTGCCGTGGCGCATCGCCTGGACGACCTTGATGATCCCGGCGACCCCGGCGGCGGCCTGCGCGTGCCCGATGTTGGACTTGATCGAGCCCAGCAGCAGCGGTGTTTCCCGGTCCTGGCCGTAGGTGGCCAGCAGGGCCTGGGCCTCGATCGGGTCGCCGAGGGTGGTCCCGGTGCCGTGCGCCTCGACGACGTCGACGTCCGAAGTGGACAGACCGGAGGCGGCGAGGGCCTGGCGGATCACGCGCTGCTGCGACGGGCCGTTCGGCGCGGTCAGGCCGTTGGACGCGCCGTCGGAGTTGACCGCCGAGCCGCGCAGGACGGCGAGGATCTCGTGGCCGTTGCGGCGCGCGTCCGACATCCGTTCCAGGACGAGGATCCCGGCGCCCTCGGACCAGCCGACGCCGTCGGCGGTGTCCGAAAAGGACTTGCACCGGCCGTCGGCGGCGATGCCGCGCTGCCGGCTGGAGGCGACGAACGAGCCGGGGGTCGACATGACGGTCACACCGCCGGCCAGCGCGAGCGAGCACTCCCCCTGCCGCAGGGCCTGCGCGGCCCAGTGCAGCGCGACCAGCGACGACGAGCACGCCGTGTCGACGGTGACCGTCGGTCCTTCGAGGCCCATCGTGTAGGCGATCCGGCCGGAGGCGACACTCGGCGCGCTCCCGTTCCCTTGGTAGGCCTCGGCTTCCGGGCTGCCCTGCAGCAGCATCCCGTAGTCCGAATACATCACGCCGACGAACACGCCGGTCCGGGACCCGCGCAGCGACACCGGGTCCACACCCGCGCGTTCGACGGCTTCCCAGGACACTTCGAGCAGCAGCCGCTGCTGTGAGTCCGTGGCGAGCGCTTCCCGCGGGCTCATCCCGAAGAACGCCGGGTCGAACTGCCCCGCGTCGTGCAGGAAACCGCCGTGACGCGTGTAGGACGTGCCGGGGTGGTCGGGGTCCGGGTGGTAGAGGCCCTCGACGTCCCAGCCGCGGTTGACCGGGAAGCCGGACACCGCGTCGACGCCGTTCTCCACCAGGTTCCACAGGTCCTCGGGCGAGCCGACCCCGCCCGGGTAGCGGCAGCCCATGCCGACGATGACCACCGGGTCGTCGGACACCGGCCGCGCGGTCACCGGGGTCTCTTCGACGGTCGTGCCGGTCAGCTCCCGGTCGAGGTGCGCGGCGAGCGCCTCCGGGGTCGGGTAGTCGAAGACGAGCGTCGCGGGCAGCCGCAGGCCGGTCGCGGTGTCGAGGCGGTTGCGCAGTTCGACGGCGGTGAGCGAGTCGAAACCGAGGTCCTTGAACGCGGTCCGGACGTCGACGGTGTCGGTGGCCGCGTACCCGAGGACGAGCCCGGCTTCGGTGCGGACCAGGTCTTCCAGCGCCCGGGCGCGGTCGACGCCGTCGGCCGGGAAGGGGCCGCGGCTCGCGGCCGGGGCGGCTCCGCCGGGGACGAGCCCGCGCAGCACCACGGGCACCCCCGGGCGGCCACGCAGGGCGGCGACGTCCAGGCGCATCGGCAGCACGGCGGGTTCCGCTTCGGCGAGCGCGGCGTCGAACAGCGCCAGGCCCTGGGCCGGGTCGAGCGGCGGCAGGCCCGCCGCGGCGAGCCGGCGGTGGTCGGCGGCGGAGAGCTGGGCCGCCATGCCCGCGTCCCCGGCCCACGCACCCCAGGCCAGCGCCTGGCCGGGCCGGCCCGCCGCGCGACGGCGCTGGGCGAGCGCGTCGAGGAAGGCGTTGGCGGCGGCGTAGTTGCCCTGGCCGGGGCTGCCGAGCACGCCGGCGGCCGAGGAGAACAGCACGAACGCGCCGAGGTCGCCGGTGAGCTCGTGCAGGTTCCAGGCGGCGTCGACCTTGGCGCGGAAGACGGTCGCGACACGCTCGGGGGTGAGGGTCTCGATGACACCGTCGTCGAGGACCCCGGCGGCGTGCACAACGGCGCCGACCGGGTGCTCGGCCAGCAGCGCGGCGAGGGCGGCGCGGTCGGCGGCGTCGCAGGCGGCGATGGTGACGTCGGCGCCGAGCGCGGTCAGCTCCGCGCGCAGCTCGGTGGCGCCCGGCGCGTCCGGGCCGCGCCGGCCGGCGAGCAGCAGGTTCCGGACGCCGTGGGTGGTGACCAGGTGCTTCGCGACCAGCCCGCCCAGGCCGCCGGTGCCGCCGGTGACCAGGACGGTGGCGCCGTCCGGGAAGTGCGCGGCCGGGCCGTCGCCGACCGGGAGGCGGGCCAGCCGCGGCAGGACGATCTCGCCGTCGCGCACCGCGGCCTGGGCCTCGCCGGAGTCGAGGATCCGCTGCAGCGGCGCGACGAGGGGCTCGGCCGTGTCGGCCACGTCGACCAGCACGAACCGGTCGGGGTGCTCCGCCTGCGCCGAGCGGACCAGGCCCCAGACCGCCGCGGCGGCCGGGTCCACGAGGTCGCCCTCGGCCGCCGGGACGGCGTTCGTGGTGACAAAGACCAGCCGCGACCGGGCGAAGTCGGGTTCGGCGACCCAGGTCTGCAGGAGCTCGAGGGCCCACGCCGTGGCGGCGTGCGCGGCCTGCGCGTCCCCCGCGCCGAGGGGCACGGGAGCGAGGACGACGGCCGGGATCCCGCTGATCCGCACGGTCGCCAGGTCGGCGAACACGGCCGTCGTGGAGAAGCCGAGCCCGGCGCCGAGGACGACCCAGTCGGCGTCGTCGGCGGGCCGCGTCACGGCGACGGCGGGCGCGGGTGTCCACACGGGACGGAACAGGGACTCGTGCCGGGTCGCGCGCAGCTCCCCGGCCGCGACCGGGCGGAAGGTCAGCGAGTCGGCGGCGAGCACCGGCGTGCCCGCGGGGTCGGTGACGGCGAGGGCGACGGCGTTTTCGCCGGTCGGGGTCAGGCGGGCGCGCAGAGTCGTCGTGCGGGCGGGCTGGACGCCGACGCCGTTCCACGAGAACGGCAGGCCGTCGCGGTCGAGGTGCGCGCAGGCGTGCAGGACCGCGTCCAGGAGGGCCGGGTGCACGCCGAACGACGCGGCCTCGGCCTCGTGCTCCGTCGGCAGCGCGACCTCGGCCAGGACTTCGTCACCGAGCCGCCAGGCCGCGCGCAGCCCTTGGAACGCCGGGCCGTACCCGAGTCCGCGGCCGGCCAGGTCCTCGTAGAAGCCGTCCAGGTCGATCGGCTCGGCGCCGGCGGGCGGCCACTCCCCCGGCAGGACGGCGGCGGGCTCGCCGCCGACACCGAGGCGGCCGAAGGCGTGGCGCACCCAGGTTTCGTCCTGCTGGGAGTAGACGCTGACCGAGCGGCCGCCGTCCTCGCCCGCCGGACCGGCGACGACCTGCACGCGCACCCCGCCGGACGCGGGCAGCACGAGCGGCGCCGCGAACGTCAGCTCCTCGACGCGGGCGCAGCCGACCTGCGCGCCCGCGCGCCCGGCGAGCTCCAGGAACGCCGTGCCGGGCAGCAGTTTCGCGCCGAGGATCTCGTGCTGGCCGAGCCAGGCCTGGCGGCGCGCGGACAGCTCGCCCGCGAAGAGGAAGCCGCCGGACTCGGGCAGCTCGACGGCCGCGCCGAGCAGCGGGTGCCCGGCGGGGTCGAGCCCGACCTGGCCGAGGTCGCCGCCGGTGCCGCCTTCGAGCCAGTAGGTGCGGCGCTGGAAGGCGTAGGTGGGCAGGTCGACCACCCGGGCGCCGGTGCCGTCGTGCCAGGCCGTCCAGTCGAAGCCGCCGCCGCGCACGTGCCAGCGGGCCAGGGCCGAGAGCAGCGTCGTGGTCTCGTCGCGGCCGCGGCGGGTGCTGGGGATGCAGTCCGCGCCGGGCCCGGTCAGCTCGGCGGTCATGGCCGAGAGGGTCGCGTCCGGGCCGACCTCGAGGAAGGTGGTGACCCCGCGGGAAACCAGGTCGGCGACGGTGTCGGCGTACCGGACGGCGTCGCGCACGTGCCGCACCCAGTAGTCCACAGTGGACACGTCACCGGCGGCGACGACCGGGATCGACGGCGCGGTGAAGGTCAGGGTCTCGAGCACGGCGCGGAAGTCGCCGAGCATCGGTTCCATCAGCGGGGAGTGGAACGCGTGGCTCACCGTGAGCCGTTTGGTCTTCGCGAAGTGCGCGGCGACGGCGAGCACGGCGTCTTCGGCGCCGGAGACGACCACCGCGTCGGGGCCGTTGACCGCCGCGATCGAGACGTCGTCGGTGAGCAGCGGCAGGACGTCGGCTTCGGCCGCCTGGATCGCGACCATCGCGCCCCCGGCGGGCAGCGCCTGCATGAGCCGGCCGCGAGCTTCGACCAGCTTGACCGCATCCGGCAGCGAGAGCACCCCGGCGACGTGGGCCGCGGCGATCTCGCCGACGGAGTGCCCGGCGACGAAGTCCGGGCGCACGCCGAGGGACTCCAGGAGGCGGAAGAGCGCGACCTCGAAGGCGAACAGCGCAGGCTGCGCGACGCCGGTGTCGTCCACAGTGGACGTCTCCGGCAGGTCGAGCAGGCCGAGGATCTCGTCGCGTGTGCGGACGAACACGGGGAAGGCCAGGGTCTCGCCCATGTCGGCGCGCTGGGAACCCTGGCCGGTGAACAGGAACGCCGACGCGCCGGGGTGCAGGGCCGAGCCGGTGTGCACACCGGGCGCGGCGGCCGAGGTGGCCAGCGCGTGCAGGGCGGTCAGCAGCTCGCCGCGGTCGGCGCCGGTGAGCACGGCCCGGTGCGGGAAGGCGACCCGGGTGCTCGCCAGCGAGTGGGCGACGTCGAGCGGTGTGTGCTCCGGGCGGGCGTCGAGGTGGGCCAGCAGCCGGGCGGCCTGGGCGCGCAGGGCGTCCGGGGTGCGGCCGGACACCGGCCACAGGTAGCCGGCGGGCTCGCGGACCGGGGCCGCTTCGGCGGGTTCCGGGGCGGGCTGTTCGAGGATGACGTGCGCGTTGGTGCCGCTGATGCCGAACGACGACACGGCGGCCCGGCGCGGTTTCCCGGTCTCCGGCCACGGGCGCGGGCCGGTCAGCAGCGCGACGCGGCCGGCCGTCCAGTCCACATGGGACGTCGGGGTGTCGACGTGCAGGGTGCGCGGCAGGACGCCGTGGCGCATGGCCTGGATGGTCTTGATGACCCCGCCGACGCCGGCGGCGGACTGCGTGTGCCCGACGTTCGACTTGAACGAGCCGAGCCACAGCGGTTCGCCCGCGCGCTCGCGGCCGTAGGTGGCCAGCAGGGCCTGCGCCTCGATGGGGTCGCCGAGGACCGTGCCGGTGCCGTGCGCCTCGACGGTGTCGATGTCGTCGGGGGTCAGCCCGGCGTTCTCCAGCGCCTGGCGGATGACCCGCTGCTGGGACGGGCCGTTGGGCGCGGTGAGGCCGTTGGACGCGCCGTCGGAGTTGACCGCGGAGCCGCGGAGGACGGCGAGCACCTCGTGCCCGTTGCGGCGGGCGTCGGACAGCCGTTCCAGCAGGAGGAGCCCGGCGCCTTCGGAGAACCCGGCGCCGTCGGCCGCCTCGGCGAAGGACTTGCAGCGGCCGTCGGAGGCGAGGCCGCCTTGGCGGTCGAACTCGCCGTAGAGACCGGGGGTGGCCATCACGGCGACACCGCCGGCCAGGGCGAACGAGCACTCCCGCGCCCGCAGCGCCCGCGCGGCCCAGTGCAGGGCGACCAGCGACGACGAGCACGCCGTGTCGACGGTGACCGCGGGGCCTTCGAGGCCGTAGAAGTAGGCGATGCGCCCGGAGATCACCGAGGATTCGGTGCCGGTGACGAGATAACCCTCGACGCCGTCGGGCAGCGCGGCGAGACCGCGGCCGTACCCCATGGACCCGGCGCCGACAAAAACGCCGCCGGTGCTGCCTTCGACCTCGTGCGGGTCGATGCCGGCGCGTTCGAAGGCCTCCCAGGCCAGTTCCAGGACGATCCGCTGCTGCGGGTCCATGGCGAGCGCTTCGCGCGGCGAGATGCCGAAGAAGGCGGGGTCGAAGTCCCCGGCGCGGTGCAGGAACCCGCCCTGGTGCGGCGAATCCGGCCAGCCGCGGCCGTCGGGGAAGTCGGTGACGGCGTCGACACCGTCGTCGACGAGCCGCCACAGGTCTTCGGGCGACTGGACACCACCCGGGTACCGGCAGCTCATGGCGACCACGGCGACCGGTTCGGCCGCCGCGGCGAGCAGCGTGGTGTTCTGCCGCCGCAGCTGCTTGTTCTCCTGCACGGCGACGCGCAGTGCTTCGACGACTCGATCCGACCCGGCCGGCATAGACATCTCCAGGGTGAGCGTGGTCTTACCCGGGTGACGCCACCGCGACGGCGTTCCTCACGGACCGGCGCCGAGCGAACGTCCACTTGCCGGGGAGTCAACCGCACGCCCAGCCCGGAAACCCCCAGACTTGGCCCTGGACGCGACGAAGGCGGCACCTCCCGGGGAAGTGCCGCCTTCGTCGCGTGAGGATCAGTCCTGGTCGCCGCCCAGGACGAAGCGGACCAGGTCGTCCGCGTCCATGTCGCCCACGTCGCCGTCCTCGTCCGGCCGGGCGTCCTCCTCCGGCCGGTCCGCACGGTCCGCCGCCTCCGAGAGCAGCTCCATCAGGCCCAGGGACCGCAGCTGGTCGAACGACACCGCCGCCAGGAACTTCCGGACCCGGGCCTCCTCCGCCGACGCCGGGGCGTCGGCTTCGTCGCCGAACAGCTCGCGGTGGAGGTGGGCCGCCACCGCCTGGGACGTCGGGTGGTCGAACACCAGCGTCGACGGCAGCCGCAAACCGGTGCGCTCGCCCAGGACGTTGCGGACCTCCACCGCCGCCAAGGAGTCCACGCCCATCTCGCGGAACGCCTGCGCCGGCTCGATGTCACCCGGCTCGCCGTAGCCCAGCAGCTCGGCCGCCACCTCGCGGACCAGCCGCAACAGCGCGTCGCGCCGCTCGGCCGGGTCGAGGCCCGCCAGCTCCTCGTGCAGGGTCGCCTCGGCCACCACCGCGTCGCGCTCCGAGCCCGCCGCCGAGAGGGCCTCGCGGACCTCGGGCAGCTCGCTCAGCAACGCGCTCTCGCGGGGCAGCGTGAACGTCTGCGCGAAGCGGTTCCAGTCGAAGTCCGCCGCCAGCACCGCGCCGCGGACGCCGAGCGCGCGGCCGAACGCGACCATCGCCTCCGCCGGCGCCAGCGGCACCAGGCCGTGGCGCTGCATGTGCTCCAGCATGTCGCCCTGCAGCGCCATCCCGGCCTCACCCCAGACGCCCCAGCCGATCGACACGCCGGGCAGGCCGCGGCGTTCGCGGTCTTCGGCCAGCGCGTTGAGGTAGGCGTTCGCCGCGGCGTACGCGCTGAGCTTGCCGCTGCCGAGCATGCCCGACACCGACGAGTACAGCACGAAGAAGTCGAGCGGCCGGTCGCCGACCAGCTCGTCGAGGTGCCGGGCACCCTCGACTTTGGACTTCAGGACGCCCTCGACCTCTTCCAGGGTCAGCGCGACGACGTCGGCACCGTCCTGGGCGACGCCGGCCGCGTGGACGACGCCGCGCAGCGGATCCGATCCGGGGATCGCCGCCAGCACCGCCTCGACCTGGGCGCGATCGGCGACGTCGCACGCCACCACCGACACCTCGGCGCCGCGGCCGGTCAGCTCCTCGACCAGCTCGGCCGCACCCGGCGCGTCGGGGCCGCGACGGCTGGTCAGCAACAGCCGCCGGACGCCGGCGTCGGCCAGCCAGCGGGCCGTCTCGACGCCGAGCGCGCCCGTGCCGCCGGTGATCAGCACCGTGCCCGGACCGGCCAGCGCCGGGGTGACCGCCGGGGTCTCGGCCGCCGTCGTGCGGCGCAGCCGCCGCCCGAGCAACCGGCCGTCGCGCAGCGCGATCTGGTCCTCGCCGTCGAGCCCGGCCAGCACGTGCGGCAGGTTCCGCAGGTCGGCCTCGCCCGGTTCGGCAGACAGCTCGACGAGCCCGCCCCACGCCGCCGCGCGTTCCAGCGCGACGGTGCGCCCGAAGCCCCAGACCGCCGCCTGCCCGACGGTGTCCGCGGCCGCGTGCCGTCCCTCGATCGGGAGCGCCTCGCGGGTCAGGCACCACAGCTTGGCTTCGACCTCGGCCCGGGCCAGCGCCTGGACCAGGACGGCGGTGAGCACGACGCCCGGCGGCGCGGTCGGCGCCGCGTCGATCTTCCGCGTGCTCAGCGCGAGCAGCGAGACGACGCCGTCGAACGGTCCCGGCAGCTCCCCGAGGCGGGCGGCCAGCGCGGCCGGGTCGGGGTCGGTCACCGTCAGCACGGTGACGTCGCCGGGCAGCGCGCCGAGCACCCGAGCGCTCCAGCCGTCGCCGGTGTCGCCGGTGTCTCCGGGGACGACGGCCAGCCAGCGGCCCGGCGCGGCGCTGCCGGCGGGCGGCTTCAGCGGGGTCCAGTCGATGCGGTACCACCAGCGGTCGACGGCGGCCTCGGTGCGCAGCTTCTCCCGCCACGACGCCAGCGCGGGCAGCACGGCGTCCAGCGCGCTCCGGTCGACCTCCAGCGCCGAAGCCAGCACCTCGCCGTCGGTGGCCGCGACCATGCCCCACAGCCGCGCGTCGGCGGCGCTCTCGCCGCTCGCGACGGCCTGCGGCGCCGGTTCCGGCCAGTAGTTCTTGCGCTGGAAGGCATACGTCGGCAGCGGCACGCGCGCGGTGACGCCGGCGCGCTCGTAGAAGGCGGCCCAGTCGATCGTGACACCCTGGGCGTGCGCCCCGGCGACCGCGGTCACCATCCGGCGCCAGTCGCCTTCGCCGGTGTGCAACGTCTCCTGGAACACCAACGGCTCGCCGGTGCGGTCCATGGTCTGCTCGAGCGCCATCTTCAGCACCGGGTTCGGGCTGGGCTCGACGAACGCGCTCGCGCCGCCGGCCACCAGCGCGTCGGCCGCTTCGCCGAACAGCACCGTCTGACGCAGGTTCCGGTACCAGTACCGGGCGTCCAACTCCGCGGTGTCGAGGAGCCCGCCGGTCACCGACGAGAAGAACGGCACGGCCGAGCTGCGCGGCGACACCGGCGCGAGCAGCTCGAGCAGGTCGTCCTCCAGCAGCTCGACCTGGGGCGAGTGCGCGGCGAAGTTCACCCCGGCCAGCCGCCAGCGCATCATGCCGGCGGCCGAAAGCCGCTTCTCCAGCTTCGCCATCGCGGTCTCGTCGCCGGAGACGGTGACCAGCTTGGGGCCGTTCACCGCGGCGATCGAGACCTCGCCGCCGAGCTCCGCGACGAGCGCACGGACGTCGTCGGCCGGGGCGACCACCGAGAGCATCACCCCGGTGCGGGCCAGCTTCTGCCGGATCAGGCGGCTGCGCAGGGCGACCACGCGGGCACCATCCTGAAGGGACAGTCCACCCGCGACACACGCGGCGGCGATCTCGCCCTGCGAGTGCCCGGCCACCGCGGCCGGTTCGACACCGAACTCGCGCCACAGCGCGGCGAGCGACACCATCACCGCCCACAGCGCCGGCTGGACGATGTCGACCTCTTCGAGCGCCTCGGCGTCGTCGAGGACGTCGAGCAGGGACCAGTCGGCGAACTCCGCCAGCGCGGCGGCGCATTCGGCCAGCTTCGCGGCGAACACCGGCGACGCGGCCAGGAGGTCCTTGGCCATCCCGGCCCACTGCGAACCCTGCCCGGGGAAGACGAAGGCCGGGTTGCGCGTCCCGAAGGTCCGTCCGGTCACGACGTCCGGCGCCGCTTCGCCCGCCGCCACCGCGGTCAGCGCGGCGGTGAGCCCGGCCCGGTCCTCACCGACGAGGACGGCCCGGTGGGCGAACGCCGTCCGGCCGGACAGCGCCCGGCCGACCGCCGAGACGTCCTGGCCGTCCAGGTGCGCCAGCAGCCGTTCGGCCTGCCCGCGCAGGGCGCCGGCGGTCCGGCCGGACAGCACCCACGGCACGATCGGCGGCGCCTGCGCCGGTTCGGGCACGGGCGCGAGCGCCGGGCCGGCTTCGAGCACGGCGTGGGCGTTGGTGCCGCTGATGCCGAACGACGACACCGCCGCGCGGCGCACCCGGCCGGTCTCCGGCCACGGCCGGGCGCCGGCGAGCACCTCGACCCCGCTGTCCGCCCAGTCCACATGGGACGACCGCGTTTCGGCGTGCAGTGACCGCGGCAGGACGCCGTGGCGCATCGCGAGGACCATCTTGATGATCCCGGCGACCCCCGCCGCGGCCTGGGTGTGCCCGATGTTGGACTTGACCGAGCCGATCGGCAGCGGGTTTTCGCGGTCCCGGCCGTAGGTGGCGATGAGCGCCTGCGCCTCGATCGGGTCGCCGAGCGCGGTGCCCGTGCCGTGCGCCTCGACCGCGTCGACGTCCGATGTGGACAGTCCGGCGTTCGCCAGCGCGGCGCGGATCACCCGTTGCTGTGAAGGGCCGTTCGGGGCGGTCAGGCCGTTGGACGCGCCGTCGGAGTTGACCGCGGACCCGCGGACGACCGCGAGGATCTCGTGGCCGTTGCGCACCGCGTCGGACTGCCGTTCCAGCAGCAGCATGCCGGCGCCTTCGGCGAAGCCCAGGCCGTCGGCGTCGTCGGAGAACGCCTTGCAGCGCCCGTCCGGCGCGAGCCCGCGCTGGCGGCTGAACCCGACGAACGTGCCCGGCGTGGCCATCACGGTCACCCCGCCGGCCAGCGCCAGCTCGCATTCGCCGCTGCGCAGCGCCTGCGCGGCGAGGTGCAGGGTGACCAGCGACGACGAACAGGCCGTGTCGACGGTCAGCGTCGGGCCTTCGAAGCCGAAGGTGTAGGCGACGCGGCCGGAGGCGACGCTCGGCGAGCTGCCGTTGCTCTCGTACCCGTCGGTGTCGGCGAGGTGGTTGAGCGTCAGGCCGTAGTCGTTGTACATCACGCCGACGAACACGCCGGTGCGGCTGCCACGCAGGGACACCGGGTCCACGCCCGCGCGTTCGACGGCCTCCCAGCCGGTTTCCAGCAGCAGCCGCTGCTGGGCGTCGGTGGCGAGCGCCTCGCGCGGGTTCATCCCGAAGAACTCGGGGTCGAACTCGCCCGCGTCGTGCAGGAAGCCGCCTTCGCGGGTGTAGGTCGTGCCCGGGTGGTCCGGGTCCGGGTGGTAGAGCGACCCGACGTCCCAGCCGCGGTCGGCCGGGAACGCCGTGATGGCGTCGCGTTCTTCGGTGAGCAGCCGCCAGAGGTCCTCGGGCGAGGCGACCCCGCCCGGGAAGCGGCAGCTCATGCCGACGATGACGATCGGGTCGCCGGCCACCGCGGCCGGCGCCGGGGTCTCGGCGGCGACGGCGCCGGAGCCGAGCAGCGCGTCCAGGAGGTGCTCGCCCAGAGCGGCCACGGTCGGGTAGTCGAACACGGCGGTGGCGCCGAGCCGGACACCGGTGACGCCGTCGAGCCGGTTGCGCAGCTCGAGGGCGGTCAGGGAGTCGAAGCCGAGCTGCTGGAACGTCTGCCCGGCGTCGATCGCGCCGCCGTCGGTGTGCCCGAGCACCTGCGCGACCTGGGTGGTGACCAGCTCGCGGACGGCCCGGGTGCGCCCAGCGGCGTCGAGCGCGGTGAGCCGCTGGACGAGCCCGACGGCCGCTTCGGCGCCCGCCGCGGACCGCTTGAGCGGCACCCGGATGAGGCCGCGCAGCACCGGCGGGACGTCACCCATGGCGCGCAGGACGGGCAGGTCGAGCCGGACCGGCGCGACGTCCGGGACCTCGGCGGCGAGGGCGGCGTCGAACAGCGTGGTGCCCAGTTCGGCCGGGATGGCTGGGGTGCCGGCCCGCGCCATGCGCGCGAGGTCGGCTTCGGACAGGGCGCTGGTCATGCCGCTGCCGGTCGCCCACGGACCCCACGCGAGCGAGGTGGCGGGCAGGCCGGCCGCGTGCCGGCGGCGGGCGAGGGCGTCGAGGAAGGCGTTGGCGGCGGCGTAGTTGGCCTGCCCCGCGGTGCCGACGGTGCCGGCGACCGAGGAGAACACGACGAACGACCGGAGGTCCCGGGTCAGCTCGTGCAGGTTCCAGGCCCCGGCGACCTTGGGTCGCAACACCCGCGCGAAGCTCTCCGCGGTCTGGGAGTCCAGAACTCCGTCGTCGAGGACGCCGGCGCTGTGCACCACAGCGGTCAGCGGGTGTTCGAGCCCGTCGATGAGCGTCTTGAGGGCGTCCCGATCGGCGACGTCACAGGCGACGGCGGTGGCTTCGGCGCCGTGCGCGGCGAGCTCCGCGACGAGCGTGGCGACCTCGGCGGGGTCTCCCCCGCTGCGGCTCACGAGCAGCAGCCGCCGCATCCCGTGTTCGGCGGCGAGGTGCCGGGCGAAGACGGCACCGAGGCCACCGGTGCCGCCGGTGACGAGGACGGTGCCGTCCGGGTCGCCGAAGGCCGGCGTTTCGGGCCGGACCGCGACCCGGGCGAGCCGACCGCCGTGCACCCGCCCGTCCTTGACGGCAACCTGCGGCTCACCGGCCGCGAGGGCGGCGGCCAGGTGCGCACCGGTGTCGTCGAGATCGAGAAGCGTGACGCGGCCGGGGTGCTCGGCCTGCGCCGAGCGCACCAGACCCCACACCGCCGCGGCGACGGGATCGCCCTCGGTGGCCCCGCGGGTGAGGACGGCCAGGCGGGTTTCGCGGAGGCGGTCGTCGGCGAGCCAGCGCTGGAGGAGGTCCAGGATCCGGGTGGTGAGGTCGAGGGCGGCGGTGGCGAGGTCGCCGGCCGGCGGGTCGAGGAGGGGCAGGACGACCAGGCCGGGTGCGGCGCTGGCCGCGGCTTCGAGGTCGGCGAAGGTGGTGGAGATCCCGGCTGAGGCGAGGAGCTCGGCGGTTTCGGGCGCGGAGGACGTGGGGTCGGAGTCGGAGTCGGCTGAAGAAGCCTCACCCGGCGCACCGGAGCCCGCTGAGCCCGGACTCGAAGCAACCAGATCACCGCCCAGCGCACCGGAACTCGCTGAGTCCCGACCCGAACCAACCAGATCACCGCCCAGCGCACCGGAACCCGCCGAGGCCGGACCCGAACCAACCGGATCATCACCCGGCACGCCGGAGCTCGCCGAGTCCGGACCCGCACTAGCCGGACCACCGCCCAGCGCGCCAGAGCCCGCCGAGCCGCCGCCGGGTGTCGGCAGGAACAGCACTCCCGCCGTGCCGAGCTCCTTCGGCTCCACCGCCAACGGAGTCCACGTCAACCGGTACAGGTTCTCCTGGCCCACCGGGCCCGAACGCACCTCCGCCGGCTGCCGCAGGCGCAGGCTTGCCACCTCGGCCACCAGCTCGCCGGCCGTGTCCGCGATCGTCAGTGACACCCCCGCGCCGGTGCGGGCGATCCGGACGCGGACCGAAGCCGCGCCGGTGGCGTGCAGCTGCACACCCTCCCACGCGAACGGCAGCCCCGCCTCGCCGCCGAGCAGGCCGATCGCATGCAAGCACGCGTCGAACAGCGCCGGGTGCAGGCCGAACGCGCCGGCCTCGCCCGCGTCGTCCGCGGGCAGCGCCACCTCGGCGAACACCTCGTCGCCCGACACCCAGGCCGCCTTCAGGCCGCGGAACGTGCCGTCGTACGCCAACCCCGATCCCGCCAGGCTTTCGTAGTGCGAAGACAGGCCGGCCGGCGCCGCGGACGGGGGCCACGGGAAGACCTCCGCCGACGCGCGGTGCGGGCCGAGCGCGCCGGTCGCGTGCCGGACCCACGTCAGGTCGTCGCCGTCCTCCGGTCGCGAGTGGACGGTCAGTGTCCGGCGGCCGTCCTCGCGCGCCTTCGAAACGAGCAGCTGCAGCTGGACACCGCCGCCCTCCGGCAGCACCAGCGGCGCCTCCAGGGTCAGCTCGTCCAGGCACGGGGTGCCGGCTTCACCGCCGGCGCGCAGGGCCAGCTCCGCGAACACCGTCCCGGGCAGCACCACCGCTCCTCCGACGACGTGCCCGCGCAGCCACGGGTGCCCCGACACCGACAGCCGGCTGGTCAGCAGCACCTCGTCTGACCCGGCCGGGCGCACCACGGCCCCGACCATCGGGTGGCCGCCGACGCCCAGGCCCGCCGCCGTCGCGTCCCCGCGGGGAGTCGCGCCGCCGCGGGGCCAGAACCGCTCGCGCTGGAACGCATACGTCGGCAGCTCCGCGCGCCGCCCGCCGGGCAGCACCGCCGCCCAGTCGACGCGGACGCCGGCCACGTGGAGGCCCGCGAGCCCGGCCAGCGCCGCCCGCGGCTCGGGGTTTTCCTTGCGCAGCAACGGGACCGTGATCGCGTCGGCGAGCACACCCGCCGTCATGGCGGACAGGACGCCGTCCGGGCCGAACTCGGCGAACACCCGTACGCCGTGCTCGTGCAGCGCCGTCACCCCGTCGGCGAACCGGACCGTGCGGCGGACGTTGGCCACCCAGTGCTCCGCCGAGAACTCCGTGACGAGCGCACCGGTGACCGTCGAAACCACCGGGATCCGCGGCGGCGCGTACGTCAGCCCTTCGGCGACCGCGCGGAAGTCCGCGAGCATCGGGTCCATCAGCGGCGAGTGGAAAGCGTGCGACACGGTCAGCCGCTTGGTCTTCTCGAACCGGCCCGCGACCGCGAGCACGGCCTCCTCGGCCCCGGCGAGCACGACGGCGTCCGGGCCGTTGACCGCCGCGATCGCGACGTCGTCGCCCAGCAGGGGCCGGACCTCGTCCTCGGTCGCCCGCACCGACACCATCGCGCCGCCGGCCGGCAGCGCGCCCATCAGCTCGGCGCGGGCCCGCACCAGCGTGCAGGCGTCGGGCAGGGACAGCACCCCCGCGACGTGCGCGGCCGCGATCTCGCCGACCGAGTGCCCGAGCACGTGGTCGGGCCGCACGCCCCACGACTCGAAGAGCCGGTAGAGCGCGACTTCCAGGGCGAACAGCGCGGGTTGCGCGGCGGCCGTGCCGGCCAGCCGCCGGGAGTTCTCGCCCCAGACGATCCCGGCCCAGTCGCCGGGCAGCTGCTCGGCGATCGTGTCCCAGGCCCGGGCGAACACGGGGTACCGCGCGTAGAGCCGGCGGCCCATGCCGAGCCGCTGGGCGCCCTGGCCGGCGAACACCGCGGCCAGCTTCGCCTGCTCGGCGACCCGGCCGGTGACGACGGCCGGGTGCGGTTCGCCGGCGGCGAGCGCGTCCAGCGCGGCGGCCAGCTCCCCGCGGTGCTCCGAGAGCACCACCGCGCGGTGGTCGAACGCGGCCCGGCCGGTGGCGAGGGTGTGGCCGGCGTCGACGCGGTTGACGTCGAGCCCGGCCAGGCGCGCGGCCTGCTCGCGCAGGGCCGGTTCCGTGGTGGCCGACAGCGGCCACGGCACGACCCCGGCGTCCGGCGGCTCCGGGACGGCCACGGGTTCCGGCGCCTGCTCGAGGATCGTGTGGGCGTTGGTGCCGCTGATGCCGAACGACGACACCGCGGCGCGCCGCGCCCGGCCGGTCTCCGGCCACGGCCGGTTCCCGGTGACGACCTCGACGTCCCCGCTCGCCCAGTCGACGTGCGAAGACACCGCTCCGGCGTGCAGCGACGGCGGGACGACGCCCTGCCGCAGCGCGGCCACCATCTTGATCACGCCGGCCACGCCGGCCGCGGCCTGCGTGTGGCCGATGTTCGACTTCACCGAGCCGAGCAGCAGCGGGGTTTCGCGCTCCTGGCCGTAGGTGGCCAGCAGGGCCTGCGCCTCGATCGGGTCGCCCAGCGTGGTCCCGGTGCCGTGGCCTTCGACGACATCGACGTCCGAAGTGGACAGACCGGCGACGGAAAGCGCCTGGCGGATCACGCGTTGCTGCGACGGGCCGTTCGGGGCGGTCAGGCCGTTGGACGCGCCGTCGGAGTTGACCGCGCTGCCCCGCACCACGGCGAGGATCGGGTGCCCGTTGCGCTTCGCGTCGGAAACCCGTTCCAGCAGCAGCATCCCGGCGCCTTCGGACCAGCCGACGCCGTCCGCGCCGTCGCCGAAGGACTTGCAGCGGCCGTCCGGGGAAAGCCCGCGCTGGCGCGAGAACCCGACGAACGTGCCCGGGGTCGACATGACCGTGACACCCCCGGCGAGCGCCAGCGAGCACTCCCCCGAGCGCAGGGCCTGCGCGGCCCAGTGCAGGGCCACCAGCGACGACGAACACGCCGTGTCGACGGTGACCGCCGGGCCCTCCAGGCCGAGCACGTAGGCGACGCGCCCGGAAGCGACACTGCCCGCGCTGCCGTTGCCCTGGTAGGCCTCGAGGTCCGCGCCCGCGACCAGGCTGTTGTAGTCGTTGTACATCACGCCGGCGAAGACGCCGGTCCGGCTGCCGCGCAGGCTGCGCGGGTCGATGCCGGCCCGCTCGAACGCCTCCCACGAGACTTCGAGGAGCAGCCGCTGCTGGGTGTCGGTCGCGACCGCCTCGCGCGGGCTCATCCCGAAGAAGGCCGCGTCGAACTCGGCCGCGTCGTGCAGGAAGCCGCCGTGGCGGGTGTAGGAGGTGCCCGGGTGGTCCGGGTCGGGGTCGTAGAGCGCGTCGACGTCCCAGCCGCGGTCGCCGGGGAACTCGGTGATCGCGTCGGTGCCGCCGGCGACCAGGTCCCAGAGCTCTTCCGGGGTGGTGACGCCGCCCGGGTAGCGGCAGCTCATCGCGACGATCGCGATCGGCTCGTCGGCCACCGCGGCCCGGACCGGCGCGACGTCGACGCGGTCGCCGTCCCCTTCGCCGAGGTGCTCGGCGAGGTGCCGGGCCAGCGCGGTGACCGTCGGGTAGTCGAACACCGTCGTGGCCGGCAGTGCGACGCCGGACGCGGCGGTCAGCTTGTTGCGCAGGTCGACCGCGGTGAGCGAGTCGAACCCCAGCTCCTGGAACGTCTTCGTCGCCGAGACGGCCGTGGCGCCGGAATGGCCGAGCACGAGCGCGACCTGGTCACGCACGAGCGTCAGCAGCAGGTCGGCCCGCTCGTCCGGGGTCAGGCCGGCGAGGCGGCGGACCAGCCCGGCCGAGCCGCGGCCGGCCTGCTTGCGGCCGGTGACACGCACCAGGCCGCGCAGCAGCGGCGGGATCTCCGGCTGCGTCCGGATCACCGGGAGGTCGAGGCGGACCGGCAGCAGCACCGCGCGATCGGTGGTGAGCGCCCGGTCGAAGAGCCGGATGCTCTGCTCCGGCTGCAGCACGGGCATGCCGAGCCGGGCCATCCGTTCGAAGTCGGCTTCGCCGAGGGTCCGGGTCATGCCGGTGGCCGCGGCCCACGGACCCCAGCCCAGCGACTGCGCCGGGAGGCTCTCAGCCGCGCGGTGCAGGGCGAGCGCGTCGAGGAACGCGTTGGCCGCGGCGTAGTTCGCCTGGCCGGCGCCGCCGAAGGTGCCCGCGACCGAAGAGAACGAGACGAACGCTCGGAGCGGGAGGTCGCGGGTCAGCTCATGCAGGTTCCAGGCCGCGTCGACCTTCGGGCGCAGCACAGCCGCCAGCCGGTCCGGCGTGAGCGAGCCGAGGACGCCGTCGTCGAGGACACCGGCGGTCTGCACGACCGCGGTGAGCGGGTGCTCGGCCGGGACGGCGGCGAG
This sequence comes from Amycolatopsis sp. NPDC104863, assembly GCF_055582965.1. Lineage (NCBI taxonomy): Bacteria > Bacillati > Actinomycetota > Actinomycetes > Pseudonocardiales > Pseudonocardiaceae > Amycolatopsis > Amycolatopsis sp. NPDC104863. Next base: position 956,415 of record NZ_JBVJOW010000003.1, on the reverse strand, counting down.
CAGGGCCGCCAGCGCGTCGCGGTCGGCGATGTCGCAGGCCTCGACGTCGACGTGGGCGCCGGCCGCGGTGAGGCCGGCGGCCAGCTCGGCCGCGCCGTCGGCGGCCGGGCCGCGGCGGCCGACCAGCAGCAGGCGCCGCGCGCCGTGCTCGGTGACGAGGTGGCGGGCCAGCAGCCCGCCGAGCCCGCCGGTGCCCCCGGTGATGAGCACGGTGCCCTCCGGGTCCCAGCCGGGGCTTTCGGCATCCGGCGCGTCGGCGCGCGCGAGGCGGGCGGCCCGCGGTTCGCCGTTGACGAGCGTGAGCTGCGGTTCACCGGTGGTGAGCGCGGCTGGCAACGCGGTCAGGGACGCGTCGGCGCCGTCGAGGTCGATCAGCGCGACGCGGCCCGGGTGCTCGACCTGGGCGGTGCGGACCAGGCCCCACACGGCGGCCGCGGGCAGGTCGGCCCCGGTCGTCGCGCCGCGGGTGACCAGGACGAGCCGCGCGGGCCGCTCGCCGGCCAGCCAGTCCTGCAGCACGCCCAGCACGTGCGTGGTCAGTTCGTGGGTCTCCCGCACGATGTCGGCGCCTTCGGCGGCGGCGACCGGCCACAGGACAACGCCGTCCCGGGCGTCGAGGGGGCCGGAAAGCCGCGCGGCGGCCGGGAACACCCCGGCGACGCCGAGCGGGTCGGCCCCGGCGACCGAGACCGGGCCGGTTTCGGGCGCGCCGACGGCGATCGGCGCCCAGTCGAGCCGGAACAGCGAGTCGCGGTCGACGGCCGGCGCCGCGGACTGGGGCCGCAGCACGAGCGAACGCACGGTCGCGACCGGCTCGCCGTCGGGATCGACCAGGTGCAGGGACACCGCGTCGTCGCCGGCGGGCGTGACGCGCAGCCGCACCGCGGTCGCGCCCGAGGCGTGCACGGTGACGCCCTCCCACGAGAACGGCAGGGCGCCCGGCCGCACGGCGGAGCTGAACGACGTCGCGTGCAGGCACGCGTCGAGCAGCGCCGGGTGCAGGCCGAACCCCTCGGCGGGCTCGTCCTCGGGCAGCTCGGCTTCGGCGTAGACGTCTTCGCCGTGGCTCCACGCGGCGGTCAGGCCGCGGAACGCCGGGCCGTACTCGAAACCCTGGTCGGCGAACCGGTCGTAGAGGCCGTCGAGGTCGATCTCGGTGGCGTCGGCCGGGCGGGTGACCGCGGCCGCGGGCTCGGCGGCAGGACGCAGCGTACCGCCGGCGTGACGGGTCCACAGCTCGTCGGGGGCGTCTTCGCGGCGCGAGTAGATCGAGACCGGCCGCTCGCCGTCCTCGCCCGGGGCGCCGACGGCGACCTGGACGTGCGTGCCGGTCTCCTCGGCCAGGACCAGCGGCGCTTCGAGGGTCAGCTCGCCGGCGGCCGGGCAGCCGGCCTGCTCGCCGGCCGCGGTGGCCAGCTCCAGCAGCGCGGTGCCCGGCAGCAGCACCGAGCCGGCGATCCGGTGCCCGGCCAGCCACGGGTGCGACGCAAGGGAAAGCCGTGCGGTGTAGAGGAAACCGTCCGACTCGGGCAGCTCGATGCCGCCGCTCAGCAGCGGGTGGGCGACGGCGTCGAGGCCGGCGCCGCCGGTCAGCAGGGCCACCCGCGGCCAGAACCGTTCGTGCTGGAACGGGTACGTCGGCAGCTCGACCGCCCGGCCGGTGTCCAGGTAGGACTCCCAGCCGACGTCGACACCGTGCAGGTGCAATGCGGTGAGCGCGTCGACGACCGAGTCGTCTTCGTCGCGGTCGCGGCGCAGGCATGGGACGGCGACCGCTTCCGGCGGCAGGGTTTCCGCGGCCAGCGCGCTGAGCACGCCGGCCGGGCCGAGTTCCAGGAACGCCGTGACGCCGTCGGCGAGCAGGGTCGAGACGCCGTCGGCGAACCGGACGGCGGCGCGGACGTGCCGCACCCAGTAGTCCGCTGTGGACAGTTCGTCACCGGCGACCGCGCCGGTCAGGTTCGACACCACCGGAAGCTCGACGGGCGCGTACTCGACCGTCTCCGCGACGGCGCGGAAGTCCTCGAGCATCGGGTCCATCAGCGGCGAGTGGAAGGCGTGGCTCACGTCGAGCCGGCGGGTGCGGCGCCCGTCCGCGGCGAAGGTGGCGGCGAGCTCGGTGACGGCGTCCGCGTCGCCCGAGACGACGACCGACTCCGGCCCGTTGACCGCGGCGATCGAAACCCGGTCGGTCAGGGCTTCCGACACAGCGGCTTCGGGGGCGTTGATCGCGACCATCGCGCCGCCGGCGGGCAGCGCGGCCATCAGGCGGCCGCGGGCGGCGACCAGGCGACAGGCGTCCTCGAGGGAGAAGACCCCGGCGACGTGCGCCGCGGCCAGCTCGCCGATCGAGTGCCCGAGCAGCAGGTCCGGCGTGACACCCCAGGAGCGCACCAGCCGGAACAGCGCGACCTCGAGCGCGAACAGCGCGGGCTGGGCGAGGTCGGTGGACTCCAGCGACCCGTCGGCGTCGAACATCTTTTCCCGCAGCGGAAAGTCGAACTGCGCGCAGACCTCGTCGAGGGCGGCGGCGAACACCGGGAACCGGTCGTGGAGGACCCGGCCGGCGCCGGCGCGCTGGGCGCCCTGGCCGGTGAACAGGAACGCCGTGCGGGCACCGGAAACCGCTTCGCCGGTCGTGAGACCCGGCGCCTCGGCGCCCGCGGCCAGGGCGGCGAGCGCCGCGAGCGGGTCGCCGGTCAGCACCGCGCGGTGCTCGAAGGTCGTGCGGGTCGTGGCCAGCGACCAGGCGACGTCACCGGGCCGGTCGCCGACCGCGGTGGCCAGCAGCCGGGTCGCCTGCGCCCGCAGGGCTTCCGGGGTGCGGGCCGACAGCAGCCACGGCGCGGGCCGCTCGGCGGACGCGGGTCCCGGCTCGGCCGCCGGGGGCTGTTCCAGCACGACGTGGGCGTTGGTGCCGCTGATGCCGAACGACGACACCGCCGCGCGGCGCGGGCGCCCGGTCTCCGGCCACGGCCGGGTCGCGGTGACCAGCTCGATGTCCCCAGCCGTCCAGTCCACATGGGACGACGGCGCGTCGACGTGCAGGGTCTTCGGCACCACGCCGGACCGCAGCGCGTACACGGACTTGATCACGCCGGCGACCCCGGCCGCCGCCTGGGTGTGCCCGAGGTTCGACTTGACCGAGCCGAGCAGCAGCGGCCGGAACTCGTCACGCTCCTGGCCGTAGGTGGCCAGCAGCGCCTGGGCCTCGATCGGGTCGCCCAGCGTGGTGCCGGTGCCGTGGCCTTCGACGACGTCGACGTCCGAAGTGGACAGTCCGGCGGCGGTGAGCGCCTGGCGGATCACGCGTTGCTGCGACGGGCCGTTCGGGGCGGTCAGGCCGTTGGACGCGCCGTCGGAGTTGACCGCGCTGCCGCGGACCACGGCGAGGACCGGGTGTCCGTTGCGCTTCGCGTCGGACAGCCGTTCCAGGACGAGGACGCCGACCCCTTCGGACCAGCCGACCCCGTCGGCGGCGTCGGCGTAGGACTTGCAGCGGCCGTCGGCGGCGAGGCCGCGCTGGCGGCTGAAGTCGATGAACGTGCCCGGGGTCGCCATCACGGTGACGCCGCCGGCGAGCGCCAGCTCGCACTCGCCGCGCTGCAGCGCGGTCGCGGCCATGTGCAGCGCGACCAGCGACGACGAGCACGCCGTGTCGACGGTGACCGACGGCCCTTCTAGGCCGAAGACGTAGGACAGCCGGCCGGACAGCACGCTGCCCGCGTTGCCGGTGCCGAGGTAGCCGAGCGAGTCGGCCGGGAACTCGACGTTCGCGCCGAGGTAGTCGTGGTACATGATGCCCGCGTAGACGCCGGTGCGGCTGCCGCGCAGGGTTTCCGGCCGGATGCCCGCGCGTTCCAGGGCCTCCCAAGACGTTTCGAGCAGCTGCCGCTGCTGCGGGTCCATCGCGAGGGCCTCGCGCGGGGAGATGCCGAAGAAGCCGGGGTCGAAGCCGGCGACGTCGTCGAGAAAGCCGCCTTCGCGGGTGTAGCTGGTGCCCGCGTGGTCGGGGTCCGGGTGGTAGAGCGCGTCGACCGGCCAGCCGCGGTCGCCCGGGAAGTGGGAGACGCCGTCCCCGTCGCCGAGCACGAAGTCCCACAGCTCGTCGGGCGAGGTGATGCCGCCCGGGTAGCGGCAGCCCATGGACACGATGACCACCGGGTCGGCTTCGACCGGCGTCGCGCGCACCGGGGTCGGCGTGGTGGCGTCGAGGGTGCCGACCAGCTCGTCGTGCAGGTGGCGGGCCAGCGCGAGGACGGTCGGGTAGTCGAAGACGAGCGTCGCGGGCAGGCGCAGGCCGGTGTCGGCCTGGACGGCGTTGCGCAGCTCGACCGCGGACAGCGAGTCGAAGCCGAGGTCCGAAAAGGACTGCCCGGGTTCGACCTGGCCGAGCGAGCTGTAGCCGAGGAGACCGACGACGTGCGTGCGGACGAGGTCGACCAGCGCGCGCTGCCGGTCGGCCGGGGCGAGCCCGGCGAGCCGCGCGGTGAGGCCGGAGTCGGCCCGCGGCCGGCGGCGCGCGCTCCCCCGGACCAGGCGGCGCAGCAACGGCGGCACCTCGGGCGCGGCCGAGAGCGTGTCGAGGTCCAGCCGGACCGGGGCGAGCAGAGCGTCGTCGGCGCCGAGGGCGGCGTCGAACAGGCTCAAGCCCTGCTCGACGGTCAGCGGCGGCGTGCCCGCGCGGGTCATCCGGTCGCGGTCGGCGTCGGTGAGAGTGCCGGCCATGCCGGTCTCCCACGCGCCCCAGGCGAGGCTCACGGCGGCCTGGCCGTGCGCGCGCCGGTGGGCGGCGAGGGCGTCGAGGAAGGCGTTGCCGGCGGCGTAGTTGCCCTGCCCGGCCGCGCCGAAAACCCCGGCCACGGAAGAGAACAGCACGAAGGTCTCGGCGTGTTCGGCCAGTTCGTGGAGGTGCCAGGCGGCGTCGACCTTGGGGCGCAGGACGGCGTCGAGCTGGTCTTCGTTCAGCGACCCGAAGGTGGCGTCGTCGAGCCTGCCCGCGGTGTGCACAACGGCGGTGATCTCGTGCTCGGCGAAGATCCGGGCGAGGGCGTCGCGATCGGTTACGTCGCAAGCGATCGCGGTGGCGTCGACGCCCAGCTCGGCGATCAGCTCGGCCGCACCCGGCGTATCGGGGCCGCGGCGGCCGACGAGCAGCAGGCGGCGGGCGCCGTGCTCGGCGACCAGGTGGCGGGCGAGGTGCGAACCCAGGCCGCCGAGGCCGCCGGTGATGAGGACGGTGCCGTCGAAGCGGCCTTCGGCAGCGGGTGCGACAGCCGCCCGGCCGAGCCGCGGGACGTGCAGCCGCCCCTCGCGGACGACGACCTTCGGCTCCCCCAGCCCGACGGCCGCGGCGAGCAGCTCGTCGTCATCGGTGTCGACGAGCGTGATGCGGCCGGGCTGTTCGGCCTGCGCGGAGCCGAGGAGGCCCCAGATCGGCGCGGTCGCGAAGTCGGTCGAACTGGCGACGACCACCAGGTGGGAGTCCGTGGAGTGATCCAGCCAGTCTTGAACGGTGTGGAGGACTTCGCGCAGGGTCTCGCGGACGGCTTCGGGGGTGTCCCCGCCGGTCGGCCGGTAGACGACGTGGGAGGGCGTCCCGGTGGCGTCTTCCAGGGCCGGCCAGTCCACCGGACCGGCCGCCGCGCTCGCCGGGACCGGGACCCAGTCCACGGTGAACAGGGACTCGTGCCGGGCTTTCCGGCCCGCGCCGGTGCCCGCGGCCACCGGTCGAAGGGCCAACGCCTCCACCGAGGCGACCGGCTCGCCCGCCGTGTCGGCGACCTCGATGGCCACCGACACCGGGTCCGCCGCGTCGATCCGCACCCGCAGCGCCGACGCGCCCGGCGCGTGCAGCGTGACGTCCGACCACGCGAACGGCAGCAGCCGGTCCGCGTCCTCGCCGCGGTCCGCCGCGCCCAGCGCGTGCAACGCCGCGTCGAGTACCGCCGGGTGCAGCCCGTACGCGTCGGTCGCGCCGGCCTGCTCGGGCCGGGTCACCTCGGCGAACACCTCGGTCCCGCGGCGCCAGACGCGCTCCAGCCCCTGGAACGCCGGGCCGTAGCCGAACCCGGCCGACGCCAAGCCGTCGTAGAACCCGGTGAGGTCGACTTCCTCGGCCTCGGCGGGCGGCCACTCGACCGGCGCCGGGGCCGCGGCGCCCGGCGCGAGCACACCGCCGGCGTGCCGTTCCCACGCCGTGTCCTCGGGTTCGTCCTCGAGTCGCGAGTGGACGGTGAACGCGCGCCGCCCCGCGTGGTCCGGGGCGCCGACGAGCAGCTGCAGCCGGACGCCACCCCGGTCGGGGAGCACCAGCGGCGCTTCGAGGGTGAGCTCGGCGACGCGCGGGCAGCCGACGCTGTCGCCCGCCCGCATCGCCAGCTCCAGGAAAGCCGTGCCGGGCAACAGGATCGCGCCCATGATGACGTGGTCGGCCAGCCACGGTGTCGCCGTGGCGGAGAGCCGGCCGGTGAACAGGTGGCCTTCACCGTCGGCCAGGCCGGTCGCCGCGCCGAGCAGCGGGTGACCGGCCGCGGTCAGGCCGAGCCCGCCCGGGTCGGTCGCCACCGCGCCCGGCGGCGTCGCGGCCGGCCAGTAGCGCTCGTGCTGGAACGCGTACGTCGGCAGGTCGATCAGCCGCGCACCGGCGTAGAACCCGCGCCAGTCAACGGGAACACCGGCGACGTGCAGCGCGGCGACCGCGGAGGCCGCGGACTGCTCTTCCGGCCGTCCGGCCCGCAGCAGTGGCACACACTTGACGTCGTCGCCGGCGCCACTCGCCATCGCGGACAGCACGCCGTCCGGGCCCAGCTCGACGAACCGGGTGACGTCCCGGTCGGCCAGCCACCGCACGCCGTCGCCGAACCGGACAGTGTCCCGCACATGGGACACCCAGTAGGCCGGATCCTGAAGCTCCCCAGCCGTCGCGACGAGGCCGGTGCGGTTCGAAACGATCGGCAGCGTCGCCTCGCCGTAGGAGATCCGGCGCGCGACGGCGGCGAACTCGCCGAGCATCGGCTCCATCCGCGCCGAGTGGAAGGCGTGGCTCACCCGCAGCCGCTTGGTCCGCCGGTCGCCCAGCGCGGTTTCCAGGGCGTCGATGGCCGCCGCGTCCCCGGAGAACACCACGGAGTCCGGCCCGTTGACCGCGGCCAGCGAGACCTCCGGGCCGGTGATCAGCTCACGGGCTTCGGCCTCGGTGAGCTCGGCGGCCAGCATCGCGCCCCCGACCGGCAGCTCCTGCATGAGCCGGCCGCGCGCGGTGACGAGCGCACAAGCGTCTTCCAGCGAGAACACCCCGGCGACGTGCGCCGCGGCCAGCTCGCCGACGGAGTGCCCGAGCAGGTAGTCCGGCCGCAGCCCCCACGACTCCACGAGCCGGAAGAGCGCGACCTCCAGGGCGAACAGCGCGGCCTGCGCGTGCTTCGTGTCGTCGAGACCGGCGCCGGTGCGCACGACCTCGGTGAGCGCCGGGTCGAGGTGGGCGCACACGGCGTCCCACGCCTCGGCGAACACCGGGAACGCTTCGCGCAGTTCCAGGCCCATCCCGGCGCGCTGCGACCCCTGTCCGGTGAACAGGAACGCGACCGCTCCGGACGTCGCGACGCCGGAAGGACCGTTCCCCTCGGCCAGCGCGGACAGTCCAGCTCGCAGGTCGTCCACAGTGGACCCGGTGACGACCGCGCGGTGCGGCAGCGCGGCCCGCGAGACCCCGAGCGAGTAAGCCAGGTCCACGAGCGACGGCTCTGAGTCCACAAAGGACAGCAAGCGGGCGGCCTGGCCCCGCAGTCCGGCGGCGTTCTTGCCGGACACCGGCCAGTTCAGCACGCCGGGCACCCGCGGCGCCGGCTCGGCCACGGCCTCGACCGCGGGCGCCTGCTCCAGGATGACGTGCGCGTTGGTGCCGCTCAGCCCGAACGACGAGACGCCGGCCCGGCGCGGCCGCCCGGTCGCCGGCCACGGCCGGGTGCCGGTGACCAGCGCGAGCCCGCTGCCGTCCCAGTCCAGCGCCGACGTCGGCGCGTCGACGCCCAGGGTCTCCGGCAGGACGCCGTGCTGCAGCGCCAGGACCATCTTCAGCACCCCGGCCACACCGGCGGCGGCCTGGGTGTGCCCGAGGTTCGACTTGACCGAGCCCAGCCACAGCGGCTCGCCGTCGCGGTCGCGGCCGTAGGTGGCGGCCAGCGCGCGGGCCTCGATCGGGTCGCCGAGGGTGGTGCCGGTGCCGTGCGCCTCGACGGCGTCGACGTCGGCCGGGGTCAGCCCCGCGCCGGCGAGCGCCGCGCGGATGACCCGTTCCTGCGCCGGGCCGCTCGGGGCGGTCAGGCCGTTGGACGCGCCGTCCTGGTTGACCGCGCTGCCGCGCAGGACCGCGAGCACGCGATGGCCGTTGCGCTCGGCGTCGGACAGCCGTTCGAGCACGAGGACACCGGCGCCCTCACCCCAGCCGGTGCCCGCGGCGCCCTCGGCGAACGAGCGGCAGCGGCCGTCGGGCGCGAGCCCGCGCTGACGGCTGAAGGCGATGAACAACGTCGGTGTGGCCATCACGGTCGCGCCGCCGGCCAGGGCCAGGGAGCAGTCGCCGCGGCGCAGCGCGTGCGCGGCCAGGTGCATCGCGACCAGTGACGCCGAGCATGCGGTGTCGACGGTGATCGCCGGGCCTTCGAGACCGAGCGCGTAGGCGACCCGGCCGGACAGGACACTCGAGGCGTTGGCCGTCGAAAGGTAGTCCTCGGCGCCTTCGGCGGCGCTCGCCGCGAGGTGGATGTAGTCCTGGAAGTTCGTGCCGGTGAACACCCCGGTCGCCGAGCCGCGCAGCGACGACGGGTCGATCCCGGCGCGCTCGACCGCCTCCCACGAGATCTCCAGCATCAGCCGCTGCTGCGGGTCCATGACCAGCGCCTCGCGCGGCGAGATGCCGAAGAACGCCGGGTCGAAGTCGCCCGCGTCGTGCAGGAACCCGCCGTGGCGCACATACGACGTGCCGCGCGACGCGCCGTCCGGGTCGTGCAGCCGCTCGACGTCCCAGCCGCGGTCGGCGGGGAACTCCGTGATGGCGTCCCGGCCCTCGGAAAGCAGGTCCCACAACGCTTCGGGGCTCGACGCCCCGCCGGGGAAGCGGCAGCCGAGGCCGACGACCGCGATCGGCTCCTGGTCGGCCGTCTCGGCCTCCCGCAGCTTCGCGCGGGTCTCCTGCAGCTCCACGGTGACCCGCTTGAGGAAGTGCCGGAGCTTTTCTTCGTTGTCCATCAGCGCTCGCCCATCCTGCGTGCTCACGAGATCCCGAACTCCTTGCCGAGCAGGTCGAACATTTCGTCGTCCGAAGCCGCGAAGACGTCTTCGCCGTCCGCGCGCTCCGGCCGCAGGCCGTCGAGCAGCCGGTTCAGCCGGCGTGCCACGTCGTCTCTGCGGGTTTCCCCGAGGTCGGCGGCCGCCACGGCCCGCTCCAGGCCGGCCAGCTCGGCGTCCAGGGGGTCGGCCGCGGGCTGGTCCGCCGGCACCAGCTCCTCGCGCAGGTACCGCGCGAGCGCGAGCGGGGTCGGGTGGTCGAAGACCAGACCCTGCGGCAGGTTCAGCCCGGTGCGCCGGGCCAGCAGGTTGCGGAACTCGACCGCGCTCAGCGAGTCGAAGCCGAGCAGCCCGAACTTCGCCTCGGGCTCGATCGTGTCCCCGGACGTGTGCCCGAGGATCATCGCGGCGGCCGTCCGCACGGCCTTCGACAGCGTGCTGACGCGCTCGGGCTCGGACATCCCGGCCAGCTGCGCGGCGAGCGGCTCTTCGGCGGTGTCCGGCGCCCGGCGCGCGGCTTCGATGGCCGCGCGGGCGCTCGGGACGCCGTCGAGCAGGTGCGTCGCGCGCATGAGGGCCATGCCGGGCGCGTAGCGCGTCCAGTCGATGTCGGCGACGGTCACCGAGGTGTCCCCGCGCCGCAGCGCTTCCCCGAGCGCGAGCAGCGCCCGCCGGGGGGCGAGAGCCGCGGCGCCGCTGCGGCGCATGCGTTCCTGGATGGCCGGGTCAGCCGCCATGCCGACCTCGCCCCAGGCGCCCCAGGCGACCGAAAGCGCGGGCAGCCCGGCGGCGGCCCGCTGCTCGGCGAGCGCGTCGAGGACGGCGTTCGCGGCGGCGTAGCTGCCCTGCCCGGGCCCGCCGACGGTCCCGGCGATGGAAGCGAACAGCACGAAGAGGCTGAGATCCAGCCCGGCGGTCAGTTCGTGGAGGTGCAGCGCGGCGGCGGTCTTGGGCCGCAGCACGGTTTCGAAGCGGGCCGGGTCGACGGCGTCGACCACGCAGTCGTCGAGCACCCCGGCCGCGTGGACAACACCGCGGAGGGGGAATTCCGCGGGCAGCCCTTCGATGAGGGCGGCCACGGCGTCCCGGTCGGCGACGTCGCAGGCGGCGACGGTCACCCGGGCGCCCGCGGCGGCGAGCTCGTCGGCCAGTTCGCCGGCGCCGGGGGCGTCGAGGCCGCGGCGGCTGGTGAGCACGATGTGCCCGGCGCCGGACTCGGCGAGCCAGTGCGCGAGCTTCCCGCCCAGGGCGCCGGTGCCGCCGGTGACGAGCACGGTGCCGTCGGCGGGCACCTCGCCCACGTGCTGGGTGGGCGTTCCGGCCGGGTCGGACACGAGCCGTCGCACGAGGACGCCGTTCGCGCGCACCGCGATCTGGTCCTCCTCCCCCGCCGCCGCGAGCGTTCCGGGCAGGCGGGTGACCGCGCGGGGGTCGAAGTCCGACGGCACGTCGACGAGCCCGCCCCACCGGCCGGGGTACTCCATCGCGGCCACGCGCCCCAGGCCCCACACCGCGGCCTGGGCGAGACTGCCCGCCGCGTCACCCGGGCCGGTCCGGACAGCGCCGGTCGTCAGGCACCACAGCGGGGCGTCGACACCGGCGTCGCCCAAGGCCTGCACCAAGGCGGCCGTCGTGGCCAGACCACCCGGCACCGACGGCGCGTCCGGCGAAGGCGCCTCGTCGAGGGCCAGCAGCGAAAGCACCCCCGCAGGGCTCGGGAAAGTCTCGAGCAACGCCGTGATCCGCTCAGCCAGCGCGGCGCGGTCCGGCCCGTCGACCACCAGCCGGACGGTGTCCGCGCCCAGCACGTCGACCAGCACCTCGACCCGCTCGTCGCCGTCGAGGGCGGCCGGGACCGCGATCAGCCAGTCCTCGCGGCGCGGCGCGGTGGTGCCGGTGAAGGGCTGCCAGTCGACGCGGTAGCGCCAGCCGTCGGTCGTGGAACGGTCGACGTGTCCCTTGCGGTGTGCGGAAAGCGCGGGCAGCACTCGCGCCAGTTCCTCGGCGTCGGCGCCGAGCTCCGCCGCCAGCGTCGCGACGTCGGCACCTTCGAGCGCGGTCCAGAACGTGTCGCTCGCCTCCACCGGCGCCGCGGCCTCCGGCCAGAACCGCTCGCCCTGGAACGGGTACGTCGGCAGCCGGACCCCGCGCGCGTCGACCCCGGCGAAGAACCGGGGCCAGTCGACCGTGACGCCGTCGACGTGCAGCCGGCCCAGCGCGGTGACGATCGTGGTCTCCTCGTCGCGGCCCGCGCGCAGCAGCGGCACGCAGGTCGCCTCGACGGTCTCGGCCGCCATGCCGGAGAGCACGGCGTCCGGGCCGACCTCGACGAACCGCGTGACCCCGCGCCCGGCCAGGTCGGCGACAACGTCACCGAACCGGACGGTCCGGCGCACGTGGTCCACCCAGTACCCGGCCGTCGCGAACAGCTCGTGCTCGGACCGCCCGGTCACCGCGGAGATCAGCGACCGCTTCGGCGGCCGCAGGTCGAGCCCGGCGACGACCTTCGCGAAGTCCTCCAGCATCGGCTCCATCAGCGGCGAGTGGAACGCGTGGCTCACGGCCAGCCGCTTGGCCTTCTCGAACCGCTCCGCGACCGCGAGAGTGGCGGCTTCGGCGCCGGCGATCACCACGGAGGACGGCCCGTTGACCGCGGCGAGCGCGACGTCCGGGCCGAGCAGCGGCTCGACGTCGGCGGCGCTCGCGCGCAGGGCGACCATCGCGCCGCCCTCGGGCAGCTCCTGCATCAGCCGGGCGCGGGCGCCGACGAGCGTGCAGGCGTCGGCCAGCGACAGCACACCGGCCGCGTGGGCGGCGGTGATTTCGCCGATCGAGTGCCCGGCGAGGTGGTCGGCCCGGACCCCCCACTCGTCGAGCAGCCGCAGCAGGGCGACTTCGACGGCGAAGATCGCCGGCTGGGCCCAGCCGGTGGTGTCCAGGCGGGCGGCGTCCTCGCCGAACACGACGTCCCGCAGCTCGGCACCGAACTCGGCGCAGACCTCGTCGAACGCGTCGCGGAACAACGGGTACCGGTCGTACAGCCCGCGGCCCATGCCCGGCCGCTGCGCGCCCTGGCCGGTGAACAGCAGCGCCGTGCCGCCGTCGCGGGCGGCGCCTTCGACGAGGTCGCCGGCCGCCAGCGCCGAGCGCAGCGCCTCGGGATCGGCGCCCACGACGACCGCGCGGTGCTCCAGCGCGGCCCGGCGGGTGGCCAGGGCGAGCCCGGTGGCGGCGAGCGGCGAGCCGGCGGCGGCCAGGCGGGCGGCCTGGGCGTGCAGCGCGGGCCGGCCGCGGGCCGAGAGCACCCACGGCACCACGGCGGCCGGGGGTTCCGGAGCCGGCGCGGGCGCCTCGGGCGCCTGTTCGAGCACCACGTGCGCGTTGGTCCCGCTGACGCCGAACGCCGACACCCCCGCCCGGCGCGGCCGGGCCACCTCGGGCCACGGCGTCGCCTCAGTGACCAGGTCGATCGCTCCGGTCGTCCAGTCCACATGGGACGACGGCGCGTCGACGTGCAGGGTCGGCGGCACCAGGCCGTGGCGCATGGCCTGGACGACCTTGATCACACCGCCGACCCCCGCGGCGGCCTGGGTGTGGCCGATGTTCGACTTGAAGGAGCCCAGCAGCAACGGCGTTTCGCGGTCCTGCCCGTAGGTCGCCAGCAGCGCCTGGGCTTCGATCGGGTCACCCAGGGTGGTCCCGGTGCCGTGCGCCTCCACGACGTCGACGTCCGAAGTGGACAGACCGGCGTCGGCCAGCGCGGCCCGGATCACCCGGCGCTGGGACGGGCCGTTGGGCGCGGTGATGCCGTTGGACGCGCCGTCGGAGTTCACCGCGGACCCCCGCACCACGGCGAGGACCTCGTGGCCGCGGCGGCGGGCGTCGGACAGCCGCTCCACGACGAGCATGCCGACACCCTCGGCCCAGCCGGTGCCGTCGGCCGCGTCGGCGAAGGCCTTACAACGCCCGTCCGGCGCGAGGCCGCCCTGCTGGCTGGTGCCGAGGAAGTAGTTGGGGCTGGACATCACCAGCACCCCGCCGACGAGCGCGAGCTCGCACTCCCCCGCCCGCAGCGCCTGTGCCGCCAGGTGCAGGGCGACCAGCGACGACGAGCACGCCGTGTCGACCGTCAGCGAAGGGCCTTCGAGCCCGAGCACGTAGGACACCCGGCCGGAGACCGCGCTGGCGGCGTTGCCGAGCCCGGCGTGCGCGCCGACGTCGGCGGTGCTGCCCGCGAGCACACTCGCGTAGTCCTGGCCGTTGGTGCCGACGAACACGCCGGTCGGGGTGGCGCGCAGGCCGAGCGGGTCGATCCCGGCGTCTTCCAGGGCCTCCCACGACGTTTCGAGGACCTGCCGCTGCTGCGGGTCCATCGCGAGGGCCTCGCGCGGGGAGATGCCGAAGAAGGCGGCGTCGAAGCGGTCGATGCCGTCGAGGAAGCCGCCGTAGGTGGTGGCGGACGCGCCCGCGGCGAGGGTCGCGAGGTCCCAGCCGCGGTCGGCCGGGAACGGGCCGACGGCGTCGTGGCCGGCGGCGACCATCGTCCAGAGGTCGTCCGGCGAGCGGACCCCACCCGGGTACCGGCAGCTCATGCCGACGATCACGACCGGGTCGTCCGTGCGCGCCCGCGTCCGGCGGACCGGGCCCGCGCGCTCGTCGTCGCCGAAGAGCCCGGCCAGCAGCAGGCGGGCGACGGCGGCGGGGGTCGGGTGGTCGAACACGAGCGTGGCGGGCAGTTCGAGAGCGGTGGCGGCGGTGAGCCGGTTGCGCAGCTCGACCGACATCATCGAGTCGAACCCGAGGTCGGTGAACGGGTCGCCGGTGCCGACCGCGCCGGTGTCGCCGTGGCCGAGCACGGCGGCGACGGTGGTGCGCACGAGGTCTTCGGCCGCGCGGCCGCGGTCGGCCTCGCCGAGCGCCGCCCAGCCGCCGGCCACCGGGCTGGCCGGGACGCGCACCGGCGTCGCGGGCACGGCGTCGACGGGCGTGACGGCGCCGGCGAACTCGACCTCGGCGGCGAGCAGCACCGGCCGGTCGGCGGAGTCGAGCAGCGCGAGGCTGACCGCGTGGTCGCCGAGCGGGGCGACACGCAGCCGCAGCGCGGACAACCCCCGCGCGTGCAGGGAAACCCCGCGCCAGGCCACCGGTTCCTCGCCGCACGCCTGCGCGGCCTCGGCGAGCAGGAGGGGGTGCAGGTCGAACGCACCCGGGTCCCCTTCGAAGGAGACGTCGGTCAGGTACGCGCCTTCGGCCAGGACGGCGGGTTCCGGGCCCGCGTCCGCGGCGAGGGCGCCGGTGGCGTGGTGGGTCCACGCCGGGGTGTCCACCGCGGAAAACACGTCGACCGGGCGGCGGCCGTCCGGGCCGGGCGGCCCGACTCGCACCTGCAGCGCCACGACGTCCTTCGGCGCCAGGGCGAGCGGCTCGGTGAGGGTGAGCTCGGCGACCTCCGCGCAGCCGAGCGTGCGGGCCGCGCGCAGGGCCAGTTCGAGGAACCCCGTGCCGGGGAACGAGGCCCGGCCGGCGAGCCAGGGCTGGGTGGCCGGTGAGACAGTGCCGGTGAGCACGGTCTCGGTGCTCGCGGCGACGTCGAGGGCGGCGCCGAGCAGCGGGTGGCGCACCGGGGCGAGGCCGAGCCCGGCCGCGTCGCCGGTGCGCGGGGTGAGCGTGGGCCAGTAGCGCTCGCGCTGGAAGGCGTAGGTGGGCAGGCCGGCCGGGCGGGCACCGGGGAGGACGGCCGGCCAGTCGGCGGCGCCGCCCGCGACGTGCAGCGCGGCCAGCCCGGCGATCAAGGCGGTCCCTTCGTCGTGGTCCTTGCGCGCCAGGGGGATCGCGCCGTCGACGAGTCCGGAAAGGACGGCCGCCGGGCCCAGCTCGACGCATCGCGTCACGCCGGAGCCGGTGAGGCGGGTGACCGCGTCGGCGAACCGGACGGTGTCGCGGACCTGCCGGACCCAGTACTCCGGGTCGGTGACGTCACCACCGGCGACCACCGGGATCTCCGGCTCGGCGAACGAGAGCTTCGCGACCACGGCGCGGAAGCTGTCCAGCATCGGGTCCATCAGGCGCGAGTGGAACGCGTGGGACACCTTGAGCCGCCGGGCCCCGGGGAAGCGGGCGGCAACCGCGGTGACGGCGGCTTCGGGGCCGGACAGCACCACCGACTCCGGACCGTTCACCGCGGCGAGGTCGACGTCGTCGGCGAGAACGTCCTCTTCGGACGCTCGCACGGCGATCATCGCGCCGCCTTCGGGCAGCTCGCCCATCAGGCGGGCGCGGGCGGAAACCAGCGTGCAGGCGTCGTCCAGGGACAGCACGCCGGCGACGTGCGCGGCCGCGATCTCGCCGACCGAGTGCCCGGCCAGAAACGCCGGGCGCACACCCCACGACTCGAGCAGCCGGTACAGCGCGACTTCGTAGGCGAACAGCGCGGGCTGCGCGTGCTCCGTCCGGTCGAGCCGGTCGTCGGTGACCACGCCGAGGCGTGCGGAGAGCTCGGCGAACGTCTCGGCGAAGACCGGGTACCCCTCGGCGAGCCGGGCGCCCATCCCGATCCGCTGCGCGCCCTGGCCCGAGAAGAGGAAAGCGGTTTCGCCGCGTGACGCGGTCCCGGTGGTCACGTTCGCCGCGGCCCCCTGGCCGAGCCACGAGCGCAGTCCTTCGCGCAGGGACGCGGCGTCCGGGCCGGTCACGGCGAGGCGGTGTTCGAAGGCCGTGCGGGTCACCGCGGTCGACAAGGCGACGTCGGCTGCGTCGGCGTCATCGGTGGTGGCGGCCAGCAGCGCGGCGGTCTGGGCGCGCAGCGCGGGTTCCGAGCGCGCGGAGACGAACCACGGCACCGGCCCGCCGGCCCGCGGACCGCGCTCGACCGGCTCGGGCTCCGGCGCCTGCTCGATAATCGTGTGGGCGTTGGTGCCGCTGACCCCGAAGGACGACACGGCCGCGCGGCGCGGCCGCCCGGTCTCCGGCCACGGCGCCGGCTCGGTCACCGGCCGGACCGCGCCCGCGGTCCAGTCCACTTCGGACGAGAGCTGCTCGGCGTGGAGGGTGCGCGGCACTTCGCCGTGGTTGATGGCCAGGACGGCCTTGATGATCCCGGCAACCCCGGCCGCGGCCTGGGTGTGCCCGAAGTTCGACTTGACCGAGCCGATCAGCAGCTCGTGCTCGCGGTCACGGCCGTAGGTGGCCAGCAGCGCCTGGGCTTCGATCGGGTCGCCGAGCTTCGTGCCGGTGCCGTGCGCCTCGACGACGTCGATGTCCGATGTGGACAGTCCGGACGCGGCCAGCGCCGCGCGGATCACACGTTGCTGCGACGGTCCGTTGGGGACGGTCAGGCCGCTGCTGGCGCCGTCGGAGTTGACGGCGGTGCCCCGCAGCACCGCGAGCACCGGGTGGCCGAGCCGCCGCGCGTCGGACAGCCGTTCCAGGACCAGGATCCCGGCGCCCTCGGCCCAGCCGACACCGTCCGCGCCGTCGCTGAACGCCTTGCAGCGGCCATCCGGCGCGAGCCCGCCCTGCTTGCTGAACTCGGCGAACGCCTCGGGGGTCGCCATCACCGTGACCCCGCCGGCGAGCGCCAGCGAACACTCACCGGAGCGCAGCGCCTGGGTGGCCCAGTGCGCGGCGACCAAAGAGGACGAACACGCCGTGTCGACCGTGACCGAAGGGCCTTCGAACCCGAAGGAGTAGGCGACGCGGCCGGAGAGCACGGCCGCGGTCGTGCCGGTGCCGGCGTGCCCTTCGACGGTCTCACCGGACGCGGCGAGCAGCTTGCCGTAGCTCTGGCCGTTGGTGCCGACGAACACGCCGGTGCGGCTGCCGCGCAGGCTCGCCGGCACGATCCGGGCGCGTTCGAGGGCTTCCCAGGTGACTTCGAGCAGCAGCCGCTGCTGCGGGTCCATCGCGAGGGCCTCCCGCGGGGACACGCGGAAGAACCCGGCGTCGAAGCGGTCCGCCGCCTCGACGAACCCGCCGCGCCACGCGCCGACGTCACCCAGGCTGATCGTGCTGCGATCCACCCCGGCCAGCAACGCCGACCAGCCGCGGTCGGCCGGCAGCGGGCCGATCGTGTCGGTGCCCGCCGCGAGCACGTCCCACAGCTGCTCGGGGGTGGCGACCCCGCCGGGGAAGCGGCAGCCGATGCCGACGATCGCGACCGGCTCCGCGGCCGCGTCCTCCATCTCCCGCACGCGCCGGCGCGACCGGTGCAGGTCGGCGGTGACGCGCTTGAGGTAGTCACGCAGCTGGCTCTCGCTGGCCATCCTCGCCTCTCGGGGGTCGTCCGGTGAGGGCTCGCGGCACCGCGGTCCGGGTTCCGCATCGCGTGAGTCAACCGCGTCCACCTCCCTTAAACCCTTAGATTTCGGCGCCGGCGGGGTCGCGGAATGTAGGTGATTCACGGAAAGGCCGGCGTTACGGTCGCGACGGCCGTGTGCTCCCGCCGAGGAAAGGTGCTTCCCCATGAGCCGACAACGGCGTCCGATCCTGTTCGTCAGCTCACCCGACAGCGGGCTGGTCAACTCCCTGCTGGTCCTCGCGGCGGAGCTGTCCCGGCGGGGCGTGCCCGACCTCTACTTCGCCACCTTCGACAACCGCCGCGCCGAGGTCGAGGCGATCGGGGCCGACGGCACCGGCACCCCGGTGCGGTTCCGGTCGCTCGGCGCGCCGATCCCCGAGCTGTCCTCCGGCTCGTGGGACGACGAGACCTACCACGCCGTCACCCAGAAGTCCCGCTGGAAAGCGCACAAGGCGCTGATGCGCCACACCTTCGACACCCGCTTCCGCGACCAGGCCTACCGCGCGCTCACCGAGGTCGTGCGCGAGGTCGAGCCGGCCGCGATGGTGGTCGACTCGCTGCTGCACGCCGGGTTCGAGCTCGCCGTGACCCTGCGGATCCCGCACGTGGTGAGCGTGCCGTTCTCGGTGAGCAACCACCTGACCAAGCTGCCCAAGGGGTTCCCCGTCCCGCACTCGGGGCTGCCGCTGGAGATGACGCCGAAGCAGCGCCGGGCCAACGCGCTGTTCGGGTTCCGCCGCAAGACGCTGTTCGTCGCCGACTCCCTGCTGCGCAAGAGGGTTGTCGAGTACGTCAAGTCCAACAAGGAGCTCGGCGTCTCCCGGCAGGCCGCGAAGTACACCGCGCGGATCGACGACGCGGCGCTCGTGCTCGTCTACTCGCTCGCCGAGCTGGAGTACCCGGTGGACATCCCGGCGAACTTCCGGATGCTCGGCGCGATCGTGCCGCCGCTGCCCGAGCTGCCGGACGAGCAGGACGTCAAGGGCTGGCTCGACCGGCACGAATCGGTCGTGTACATCGGTTTCGGCACGGTCGTGCGGCTGACCGGCGACGAGGTGAAGGGGCTCGTCGAGGTCGCGCGGCGGCTCGAAGGCAAGCACGCCGTGCTCTGGCGGCTGCCGAAGGAGTCGTGGCACCTGCTGCCGCCGGCGGCGGAACTGCCGTCGAACCTGCGGGCCGAGCAGTGGCTGCCGTCGCAGCTCGACGTCCTCGCCCACCCGCACGTGCGCGCGCACTTCACCCACGGTGGCGGCAACGGGTACATCGAAAGCCTGTACTTCGGCAAGCCGCTGCTGCTGCGCCCGCTCTTCGTCGACGGCTACGACCAGGCGGTGCGCGCCCGTGACACCGGCGTCGGCCTGATCGTCGAGTCCTCGCACGGCATCAACGTCGACGACGTCACCGCGAAGCTGACCGAGGTGCTCGAGAACCCGTCCTTCACCACCCGCGCGCGGGAGATGGGCCGGCTGCAGCACGAGCCGGGCCGGGGCCGGGACGGCGCCGTCGACGCGCTGCTGGCGCTGGTCGCCGACGAAGACGCCGCGGCCGAGCCGGTCCGGTCGGCCCGGTGATCGAGGCGGCGGGCCTGGCCCGCACCTTCGTCTCCGACGGCCGTGAGGTCGCCGCGGTCCGCGGGGTCGACCTGCGGGTCGAACCCGGCGAGATCGTGGCGTTCCTCGGCCCGAACGGCGCCGGCAAGACCACGACCATGCGGATGCTCACGACCCTGCTGCGCCCGACCGCCGGGCAGGCCCGGATCGCCGGCGCCGACCTGCGCACCGAGCAGGCGCGGGTGCGTCGGCACCTCGGGTACGTCGCCCAGGGCGGCGGCACGCTCGACGAGCGCAAGGTCCGTGAAGAGCTGATGCTGCAGGCCCGGCTGTACGGGCTGAACAAGGCCGACGCCACCGAGCGCGTCCGGGAGGTTTCGGGCCAGCTCGGCCTCGACGGCCTGGAGGAGCGGCTGACCGCGTCGCTCTCGGGCGGCCAGCGGCGGCGGCTGGACCTGGCGCTGGGCATGGTGCACCTGCCGGTGGTGCTGTTCCTCGACGAGCCGACCACCGGGCTGGACCCGCAGAGCCGCGCCCACCTGTGGAGCCACATCCGGCGGCTGCGCGACGAGCAGGGCGTGACGGTGTTCCTCTCCACCCACTACCTCGACGAGGCGGACGCGCTGGCCGACCGCATCCAGGTCATCGACGACGGCGTGATCGTCGCCGAGGACACCCCCGAAGCGCTGAAGTCCCGCCTGCTCGGCGACGGCGTCGAGGTGACGGTGCCGCCCGAGCGCGCCGACCACGCGGAACTGCTGCTGGCCGGGCTGCCCGGCGTGCGTGGCCTGCGGCGCGAGGAAGAGACGCTGCGGTTCCAGGTCGCGCACAGCGAGGAGGTCCTGTCACCGCTGGTGCGGGCCCTCGACCAGCAGGACATCCCGCTGGTGGCGCTGCGCGTGCGACGTCCCACCCTCGACGACGTGTTCTTCGCCCTGACCGGCCGGGGCCTGCGCGAAGGAGCGGCCGATGCTGCGTGACGCGATCCTGGTCTACCGCAGCGAGCTCGCGGTGACCCTGCGGAACAAGCCGTACCTGGTGCTGGGCATGATCCAGCCGGTGCTGTACCTGGTGCTGTGCGGGCCGCTGCTGGCGGTGCTGGTGAGCAAGACGCCGGGCACGCCGGCCCAGACGTCCTGGGTCGACCTGACCCCGGCCCTGATCATCCAGATCGCGGCGACCAACGGCGTCTACTGCGGGTTCGTGCTCCTGGCGGGCATCCGCGCGGGCGCGGTCGACCGGCTGCGGGTGACCCCGGTGAGCCGCACCGCGCTGAGCCTCGGGCAGGCGCTGCCGTCGGTGACGCTGTCGCTCGTGCAGGGGGTGATCATCCTGCTGCTGGCGAGCCTGGTGTTCGGCGTGGCGCTGAGCGTGGTGGGCGTGGTCCTGGTCCTGCTGATCACGGCCCTGACAGCGTTGACGATCGCCTGCTGCGCGGACGCGATCGTGCTGAAGCTGCGGAAGGAGGACACGTTCACGTCGATCGTGAACATCGTGATCCTCCCGCTGACGCTGCTGTCGGGAATCCTGCTGCCGATCACCCCGGACCGCGCGCCGATGTGGCTGTACGTGCTGTCGCGGTTCAACCCGCTGGCGTACGTGGTGGACATCAGCCGGGCGAGCTTCCGCGAGACGTTGCCGCTGGTGCCCACGCTGCTGGGCGCGGCGGTGATCATCACCCTGGCGGCGCTGGCGGTGCGGTGGAACTCGCGCACCTTCCAGGCGGTTGCTGCCTGACCGTACACACGAAACCGGGCCGGGGATTCATTCCCCGGCCCGGCTTTTGTGTGTCTGTGCAAAGGCGGTGCTGCGCCGGGGCTCAGTCCGCGCCCAGCTCCGAGTCGATCAGGCGGAACAGCTCACCGTCGCCGGCTGAGTCCAAGGACTCCAGGAACTCTTCGTCGCCGCCCAGGCGGTCCAGCAGGGTCCGCAACCGCGCTGTCACCGACATCACCGTCTCCGGGGCCAGCGCCGGGTCCGCCACCAGCTGCTCGAACCGGCCCAGCTCGTCCAGCACCCGGGCCGCCGGGTCCACCGGCTCCGGGCTCAGCAGGGACAGCAGGTGCGCGCTCAGCACCCGGGGGTTCGGGTGGTCGAACAGCACCGTCGCCGGCAGGGTCAGGCCCGTCGCGTACCCCAGGCGGTTGCGCAGCTCCACCACCGTCAGGGAGTCGAAGCCGATCTCCGTGAAGCCCGTGTCCGCGTCGATCGCCGCCGGGGAGCCGTGGCCCAGGACGCTCGCCGCCAGCTCGCGGACCAGCTCCAGCAGCTCGCGGCCGCGCGCCTCCGGGGCCAGCTCGCCCAGCTTCGGGACGAACGAGCGGACGCCGTCGGCGTCGATGCGGGCCGTGCGGCGGGTCTTCGGGACCAGCTCGCCCAACACCGGCGGGACGATGTGGCCGCGCAGCACCGCCAGGTCCAGCCCCACCGGCACCACCATCGCCGCCGGCGACGCGACCGCCGTGTCGAACAGCGCCAGGCCCTCTTCCGGGGTGAACCGGCGCATGCCCGACTTCGCGAGGCGCTGCGCGTCGACGTCGGCGAGCGTGCCCGCCATGCCGTCCGCCTGCGCCCACGGGCCCCACGCCAGCGACACCGCCGGCAGCCCTTCCGCCCGCCGGGAAGCCGCCAGCGCGTCCAGGAACGAGTTGGCCGCCGCGTAGTTGCCCTGGCCGACACCGCCGAGCAGACCGCTCGCCGACGAGTACAGGACGAACGCCGCCAGGTCGAGGTCCCGGGTCAGCTCGTGCAGGTGCCAGGCGCCGTCCACCTTGGGGCGCAACACCTTCCTCAGCCGCGCCGGGGTCAGCGACCCCACCACGCCGTCGTCGAGGACGCCGGCCGCGTGCACGACCGCCGTCAGCGGGTGCGCCTCGGGCACGGCGGACAGCAGGTCGGCGACGTCGTCGCGGTCGGCGGTGTCACACGCCGCGACGCGCACGTCCGCGCCCAGGCCCTTCAGCTCGGTCACCAGCTCGGCGGCGCCGGCGGAGCCGAGGCCCCGCCGGCCGGCCAGCAGCAGGTGCCGGACTCCGTGGTGGCTCACCAGGTGCCGGGCCAGCAGCCGGCCCAGCCCGCCCGTGCCGCCGGTGACGAGCACCGTGCCGTCCGGGTCGCCGAAGCCGGGTTCCGGCCGGTCCGCCGCGGGCGCCCGGACCAGCCGGGCGCGGTGCGGGACGCCGTCACGCACCGAGATCTGCGGTTCCCCAGAAGCGACGGCAGCGTCGACCACGTCGACCGCGTCCCCCTCGACCAGCAGGAACCGGCCCGGGTTCTCCGACTGCGCCGCCCGGACCAGGCCCTGCACCGCCGCGGCCGCGGGGCCGTCACCGGTCTGGAACACGACCTGGACGTCGTCGGTGGCCAGGAAGGACTGCAGCTGGTCGAGGACCTGCGTGGTCGCCCGGTGGGTCGCGGCGACCGGGTCGCCGCTCGTGTCCACCGGCACCACGACCACGGCATTGCCGGTCAGGTCGGTCATGTCCTCGCCGAACACGACGAACCGCTTGCCCGACGGCGCCACCTCCGGCAGCGGCGTCCACTCGAGGTGGAACAGCGAGTCGTGCCCCTGCCGCGGCGCGGCGGCGGCTTCCCCGAACGAAAGGGCTTCCGCGGACGCGATCGGCGCACCGCCCGGATCGGTCAGGACAAGCGTGACCGTGTCGCCGTCCCGGCGCAGGTGGACCCGCGCGGCGGCGGCGCCCGCGGCGTGGAGCGCGAACCGCGTCCAGCCCGTCGCCGGGCGCCGGGGCAGGTCCAGCAGCGTCACGGTCTGCAGGGCCGCGTCCAGCAACGCCGGGTGCAGGCCGAACTTGGCCGCGTCGTCCCGGCGGGCCGCGGGCAGCTCGATCTCCGCGTAGACGTCGTCACCCGAGCGCCACGCCGCCCGCAGGCCGCGGAACGCCGCGCCGATCTCGGCGTGCTCCTCGTAAAAGCCGTCGAGCTCGAGCTCCACGGCCGCGGGCGGCCAGGCCGGGTCCACCGCGGGTTCCGGGGCGCCGGGCGCGAGCCGGCCGGCCGCGGTCCGCGTCCACGGCTGCTCCCCCGCGCCTTCCGGCCGGGTCCAGACGGTCAGCTCCCGTGTCCCCGCCGGACCTTCCGGCCCGACGACGACCTGTGCGTGCACCCCGCCGACCGGTGGCAGCGTGAGCGGGACCTCGACGGTGAGCTCCTCGACGAGGTCGCAGCCGACCTCGTCACCCGCGCGCACGGCCAGCTCGGCGAACCCGGCCTCCGGGAACACGATCACGCCGTCGACGGTGTGGTCGGCGAGCCACGGCTGCAGCTGCGGCGACAGCGCGCCGGTGAACAGGAACCCGCCGGACTCCGGCAGCGCGACCCCGGCGCCGAGCAGCGGGTGCTCGGCGGAGTGCAGGCCGGACAGGCGCAGGTCGCCGTTCGCGCCGTGGAAACCCTCGGGCCAGTAGCGGTCGGGGGCGAACGGGTACGTCGGCAGCGCGACCGGGCGGCCGCCGCCGAAGAACTCCGCCCAGTCGACGGGCACACGCGCGTGGTGCAGCTTCGTCAGCGCGGTGACCAGCGACCGCGGTCCGGCGTCCACGCCCACGACGACCTCGCCGCCGGTGAGGCTCTCGGCCGCCATCGCGGCGGCGACGCCGTCCGGGCCGACGTCGAGGAACGCGGTCACCCCCGAATCGGCCAAAGTTGTCACGGCGTCGGCGAACCGCACGGCTTCCCGCGCCTGCCGCACCCAGTACTCCGGGGAGGTGAAGTCGGCGTCGCCGCCGACGGTCGAGACGATCGGGATCGACGGCGCCGCCAGCTCCAGTTCCGCCACGACCCGGCCGAACTCCGCGAGCGCGGGTTCGATGAGCGGTGAGTGGAAGGCGTGGGAGACGGCCAGCCGGCGTGTCTTGGCGAAGTGCTCCCCCACCGCGAG
Source organism: Amycolatopsis sp. NPDC104863 (assembly GCF_055582965.1). Lineage (NCBI taxonomy): Bacteria > Bacillati > Actinomycetota > Actinomycetes > Pseudonocardiales > Pseudonocardiaceae > Amycolatopsis > Amycolatopsis sp. NPDC104863. The sequence continues at coordinate 932,381 of NZ_JBVJOW010000003.1, read as the reverse complement.
CACCGCGGCTTCGGCGCCGGAGACGACGACCGAGCGCGGCCCGTTGACGGCGGCGACCACCACGTCGTCGCCGAGCAGCGGGACGACCTCTTCTTCGCTCGCCACCACGGAAAGCATCGCGCCACCGGCCGGGAGGGCCTGCATCAGCCGGCCGCGCGCGGCGACCAGCCGGCACGCTCCCGCGAGGCTGAACACGCCGGCGACGTGCGCGGCCGCGATCTCGCCGACGGAGTGCCCGGCCAGCTGGTGCGGGGTGATCCCCCACGACTCCAGGAGCCGGAACAGCGCGACCTCGAACGCGAAGATCGCCGCCTGCGCGTACTGGGTCTGGTTGAGCAGGTCCGCGTCGTCGCCGTGCATGACCTCACGCAGCGGCCGGTCGAGCTCGACGTCCAGGTGCGCGAGCACGGCGTCGAGCGCGTCCGCGAACACCGGGTACGTCGCCGCCAGCTCGCGGCCCATGCCGAGGCGCTGGCTCCCTTGCCCGGCGAACAGGATCGCGAGCTTGCCGTCCGGCCCGGCGAGGGTCGGCCCGTCGATCGCGCGCAGCCCGGCGAGCAGCTCGTCCCGGTCGGCGGCGACAACCGCGGCGCGGTGGTCGAAGTGGGTGCGGGTCGTGGCCAGCGCGGCCGCGAGATCGGTGAGATCCGGGTGGGTGGTGACGAAGTCCGCGAGCTGCGCGGCCTGCGCGGCGAGCCGTTCCGGGGTGCGCGCCGACAGCAGCACCGGCACCGGGCCGGTGACCGCGGCGGGAACCGGCTCGGTCTCCTCGGCCTGTTCCAGGATCACGTGCGCGTTGGTGCCGCTGACCCCGAACGACGAGACGGCGCCCCGGCGGGCCCGGCCGGTCTCCGGCCACGCGCGCTCTTCGGTCAGCAGCGCGATCGAGCCCGCCGTCCAGTCCACTTGGGACGTCGGCTCGTCGAGGTGCAGGGTCCGGGGCAGCACGCCGTGGCGGATCGCCTCGACCATCTTGATCACCCCGACGACCCCGGCGGCCGACTGGGCGTGCCCGAGGTTCGACTTGACCGAGCCCAGCAGCAGGGGCTCGGAACGGTCCTGCCCGTAGGTGGCCAGCAGGGCCTGGGCTTCGATCGGGTCGCCGAGGGAGGTGCCGGTGCCGTGCGCCTCGACGGCGTCGACGTCCGAAGTGGACAGTCCGGCGTTCGCGAGCGCGGCGCGGATCACCCGTTGCTGCGAGGGGCCGTTGGGGGCGGTGAGGCCGTTGGACGCGCCGTCGGAGTTGACGGCGGTGCCGCGCAGCACGGCCAGCGGCGGGTGGCCGTTGCGGCGGGCGTCGGACAGGCGTTCCAGCAGGAGCAGGCCGGTGCCTTCGGACCAGCCGGTGCCGCCCGCGGTCTCGGCGAACGACCGGCAGCGGCCGTCCGGGGCGAGCCCGCCCTGGTAGCTGAACTCGACAAACGCGCTGGGCGTCGCCATCACCGTGACCCCGCCGGCGACGGCCAGCGAGCACTCGCCCGAAGCCAGCGCCCGCGCGGCCATGTGCAGCGCGACCAGCGACGACGAGCAGGCGGTGTCGACGGTGACCGACGGGCCTTCGAGCCCGAACAGGTAGGAGATCCGGCCGGACAGGACACTGGTCGCGGCCCCGGTCAGCAGGTGCCCGGCCAGTTCTGGCGGCGGCGAGTAACCGTTGCCGGAGCCGCCGACGTAGACGCCGGTCGTGCTGCCGCGCAGGCCTTCGGGGTCGACACCGGCGCGTTCGAACAGCTCCCACGCCACTTCCAGGAGCTGCCGCTGCTGCGGGTCCATCGCCAGGGCTTCCCGCGGTGAGATCCCGAAGAACCCGGCGTCGAAGTCGGCGACGCCGTCGACGAAGCCGCCCTCGTGGACGTAGGACGCGCCGCCCTGGAGACCGAGCAGGTCCCAGCCGCGGTCGCCGGGGAACTCCGTGATCGCGTCGGTCCCGTCGGCGACCAGCCGCCACAGGTCCTCGGGTGAGCGGACCCCGCCGGGGTAGCGGCAGCTCATGCCGACCACGACGATCGGGTCGCCGTCGAGCACCCCGGCCGCGGCGGGCGCGACGGCCTGCTCCTCGTCGCCGAGCAGCTCGGCGGCCAGGAGCCGGGCGACGGCGTCCGGGCGCGGGTGGTCGAAGACGAGGGTGGCCGGCAGGGCCAGGCCGGTCGCGGCGTTGATCCGGGTGCGCAGCTCGACCGAGGTGAGGGAGTCGAAGCCCAGCTCCTTGAACGGACGGCGCGGCTCGACCGCGGCCGCGCCCGCGTACCCGAGCAGGCCGGCGACCTGTTCGCGGACCAGGTCCAGCAGCAGGTTCTCCCGCTCTCGCGGGTCGGCTTCGCGCAGCCGGGCCAGCAGCCCCGACGTCGCCGTGACGTCGCCTGAACCGGTGTCGGCGAGCGCGCGGACCTCGGGCAGCTCGTCGAGCAGCGTGCCGTCCCGGCGGGAGGTGAGGGCCGGGACGAACCGGTCCCACCGGACGTCGGCGAGCACCACGGCGGTGTCGTCGTGGGCGACGGCCTGCCCGAGCGCGAGCAGCGCCTGCTCGACCGGCAACGGCGGCAGGCCACGAGCCCGCAGGAACCCGGCGGTCTCTTCGTCTTCGGCGACGCCGGTGTCGGCCCAGGCGCTCCAGGCGACGGCGGTCGCCACGCGGCCGCGGTCACGGCGGTGCCGGGCGAGTGCCTCGAGACCGGTGTCGACGGCGGCGCGGTCGCGCTGGCCTTCGGCGCCCCACACCGCGCTCACCGACGTGAACAGCACAAAGGCTTCCAGCTCGGTGTCGGCGAGGGTCCTGTCCAGCTCGACGGCGGTGGCCCACGCGTCGGGGTCGCCGGTCATCCCGGCGGTGTGCAGGACGGCCGTCAGCGGCCGGTCTTCGGGGACGCCGGTCACGACCTCGGCGCCACACCCGGTCACCCACTCGGCGACACGCGCGCCGAAGCCCTCGCCGGCGCCGGTGACCAGCACCGTGCCGTGCGGGCGCCACGGTTCGGCGGCGCCCCCGGCCGCGGCGTGCACCAGCCGGCGGCCGAAGAGCCCGGACGCCCGGACGGCGACCTGGTCTTCCGCGCCACCGAGGGCGGCGGCGAACCGGGCGGCGGCGCGTTCGTCGAGGGTCTCGGGCAGGTCGATCAGCCCGCCCCAGGCACGCGGGTATTCCAGGGCCAGCACACGCCCGGCGCCCCACAGGGCCGCCCGCGCGGGGTCGGCGAGCGGGTCCGAGCGGCCGACGGACACCGCGCCCCGGGTGACGGCCCACAGCGGCAGCATCGGGTCGGCTTCGGCGAGGAACTCGGTCAGAGCCGCGGTCGTGGCGAACGTCGTCCCGTCGAGTTCCAGGAAGGAGACGACGCCCGTGTACTCGCCGGGGAGTCCGGCCCGCAGCACTTCGACCGGGTCGGCGTCCGGGGCCACGACCAGGCAGTCGACGTCGAGCGCGAGGTCCAGGCCTTCGGGAACCAGCGCGAGCCAGCGGCCGGGCGCGGAAGTCCCGGCGGGCACCGGCTTCCACGTGACGCGGTGCCGCCAGCCGTCCACAACGGACTGTTCATCACGGCGGCGGCGCCACGACGACAGGGCGGGCAGCACGCGGGTGAGCGCGTCCTCTTCGACGTCGAGGGTGCTGCTGAGCGTGGTGAAGTCGGCGTCGTCGACCGCGGTCCAGAACGCGGCCTCCGCCGGGTCCGCGGTGCCCGCCGGCGCGGGTTCGGGCCAGTAGTTCTCGTGCTGGAAGGCGTAGGTCGGCAACGGGACGACCGTCGCGCCCTCGGCCAGGAAGCTCGCCCAGTCCGGGCTGACCCCGCGGACGTGCGCTTTCGCGACCGAGGTCAGGAACCGGTCGAGGCCGCCGTCGGTGCGGCGCAGGGTGCCGGTGACGACCGCGCGGGCGCCGGCGTCCTCGGCGATCTCCTGCAGCGGCACGTTGAGCACCGGGTGCGAGCTGATCTCCAGGAACGCCTGGTACTGCAGGGAAAGCAGCTCACGGATGGCTTCTTCGAACCGGACGCGCTGCCGCAGGTTGCGGTACCAGTAGCCGGCGTCCAGCCGGGCGGTGTCGACCCACTCACCGTCCACAGTGGAGAAGAACGGGATCTCCGGCGGACGCGGCTTCAGCCCGGCGAGCGCGGTCGCCAGCTCGTCTTCGATCAGCTCGACGTGCGCGGAGTGCGAGGCGTAGTCGACGTCGATGCGGCGGGCCCGCAGGCCGGCCTCGGTCAGCTCGGCCAGGAGCTCCTCCCCCGCCGCCGGGTCGCCGGCGACCACGACGGACGACGGGCTGTTGGCCACGGCGACCGACAGCTTGCCCTCGAACCGGGCGAGCCGGGCTTCGACGTCGGCGGCGGGCACGGAGACCGACAGCATCGTCCCGGCGCCGGCCAGCCGGCGGGCGATGGCCTGGCTGCGCAGGGCGACCACGCGGGCGGCGTCGGGAAGGCTGAGCGCGCCGGACACGCAGGCCGCGGCGATCTCGCCCTGGGAGTGCCCGACCACGGCGTCCGGGGTGATCCCGTGGGCCTGCCACAACGCGGCGAGCCCGACCATGACGGCGAAGGACGCGGGCTGCACGACGTCGACACGGTCGAGCGCGGCGGTGCCCCGCAGGACGTCGGTCAGCGACCAGTCGAGGTAGGGCGCCAGCGCGGCTTCGCACTCGGCGATGCGGGCGGCGAACACCGGCGACTCGTCGAGCAGCCGGGCGCCCATACCGGCCCACTGCGCGCCCTGGCCGGGGAAGACGAACACGACCCGGCCGTCGACGTCGGCGACGCCGGTGGTGACCGCCGGGCCGGGGGTACCGGCCGCCAAAGCGGCGAGGTCCTCGCGCGGGTCCTCGGCGACGATCACGGCGCGGTGTTCGAGCGCGGCCCTGGAGTGCGCCAGCGACCACGCGACGTCCGCCGGTTCGGCGCCGGCGGTGTCGAGGTGCTCGCGCAGGCGGGCGGCTTGGGCGGCGAGCGCGGCTTCGGTGCGTCCGGCGACGGCGAACGCGCGGACCCCGGGACGCGCCTCGGTGGCGGTCCGCTCGACGGGCTCCGGCTGTTCGAGGATGACGTGGGCGTTGGTGCCGCTGATGCCGAACGACGACACGGCCGCCCGGCGGACGCGCTCGGTCTCGGGCCACGGCGTGTGCTCGGTGACAACCTCGACGGCGCCCGCCGTCCAGTCCACGTGGGACGACGGCTCGTCGAGGTGCACCGACTTCGGCACCACGCCGTGGCGCATCGCCTGCACCATCTTGATCACCCCCGCGACGCCCGCGGCCGCCTGGGTGTGCCCGATGTTCGACTTCACCGAACCCAGCAGCAGCGGTGTCTCACGGCCACGGCCGTAGGTGGCCAGCAGGCTCTGCGCCTCGATCGGGTCGCCGAGCGGGGTGCCGGTGCCGTGCCCTTCGACGACGTCCACATCGGACACCGTCAGCCCGGAGACCGTCAGCGCCTGGCGGATCACCCGCTGCTGCGACGGGCCGTTCGGGGCGGTGAGGCCGTTGGACGCGCCGTCCTGGTTGACCGCCGAACCCCGCAGCACGGCGAGGACCTCGTGCCCGTTGCGGCGCGCGTCCGCCAGCCGCTCCAGCAGGACGAGACCGACCCCTTCGGCCCAGCCGACCCCGTCGGCGGACTCGGCGTAGGACTTGCACCGCCCGTCCCGCGCGAGGCCGCCCTGGGCCGAGAAGTCCACAAAGGACCCCGGGGTCGCCATGATCGTGACCCCGCCGGCGAGGGCCAGCTCGCAGTCCCCGGCGCGCAGGGCCTGCGCGGCCCAGTGCATCGCCACGAGCGACGACGAACACGCCGTGTCGACCGTGACCGCGGGGCCTTCGAGGCCGAGGGTGTAGGAGACACGCCCGGACAGCACGCTGCCCGCGGTGCCGACACCGAGGAAGCCGAGGGCCTCTTCGGGGAACTGCGCCCCCTGGCCGTAGTCGTGGTACATCACGCCGGCGAACACGCCCGTTTTGCTGCCACGCAGCGAAAGCGGGTTGATGCCGGCGCGTTCGATCACCTCCCAGGAGACCTCGAGGAGGTGGCGCTGCTGCGGGTCCATGGCCAGCGCCTCCCGCGGGGAGATGCCGAAGAGCCCAGGATCGAAGCGGCCCGCGCGGTCGAGAAAACCGCCTTCACGAACGTACGAACGTCCTCTTTCGTCACCGAACAGACCTCCCAGGTCCCAGCCCCGGTCTTCGGGGAACGCGCCGATGCCGTCACCGCCGTCGAGCACGAGGTCCCACAGTCCCTCGGGCGAGGTGACCCCGCCCGGGTAGCGGCAGGCCATCGAGACGATCGCCACGGGTTCCGGCTCCGCCGCCTCCAGCTCTTCGACGCGCTTGCGCGTCTTGGCCAGGTCGGCGGTGACCCACTTCAGGTACTCGACGAGCTTCTTGTCCTCGGTCATGACGGCCTCAGCCCTCCTGCTCGAGTCCGGACCCGTCGCCGAGCCGGCCCAGTTCGTGGTCGATGAAGGCGAAGACCTCGTCCGTGCTGGCCGCGTCGAGCCGCTCGGAGACGTCTTCGCGCGCGGGCTCGGCGTCGGCGATCTTCGCCAGGAGCCGGCGCAGCCGGGCCGCGACGTCCGCCTCCGCGAGCTCACCCGCGGTGCCCGCGGCGACCAGCTCTTCGAGCCGGTCGAGCCCGTCCGGCAGGGAGGTCGCGGCGGCCGGCGCCGGCGCCAGCTCCGCCCGCAGGTGCCCGGCGAGCCCGGCCGGGGTCGGGTAGTCGAAGACGAGCGTCGCCGACAGGGTCAGCCCGGTCGCCGCGGTGAGCCGGTTGCGGAACTCGACCGCGGTCAGCGAGTCGAAGCCCAGCTCGCGGAACTCCAGCCCGGCCCCGACCTGCTCGGCCGGGTGCCCGAGCACCGCCGAAACCTGGGTGCGCACCAGGGAAAGCAGTGTGCGTTCCTGCTCGTTGTCCCGCATCCCGGCCAGCTGCGCCCGCAGGTCGGCCGCGGCGGCCCGGTCCGGACCGGCGGCCGCGCTGCGGCGTCCGGGCCGGCCCACCGGGCGAAGCAGCCACGGCAGCTCGCCGCGGGTGCGCAGCGTCGGCAGGTCGACGCGCACCGGGACGAGGTGCGCGACGTCGCCGCCGACCGCGCGGTCGAACAGCTCGGTGCCCTGCTCGGCGGCCAGCGGGGGCATGCCGCCGCGGACCATGCGTTCGCGGTCGGCGTCGGTCAGGTCGCCGGTCATGCCGGTGTCCCACGCGCCCCAGGCGAGCGACACCCCGGCCAGCCCCCGGCCGCGGCGGTGCTCGGCGAGGGCGTCGAGGAAGGCGTTCGCCGCCGCGTAGTTCGCCTGGCCCGGGGTGCCGATGGTGCCCGCCACCGAAGAGAACAGCACGAGCGCCGCGTGGTCGCCGACAAGCTCGTGCAGGTGCCAGGCCGCGTCGAGCTTCGGCGCGAACACCGTCTCGAGCCGCTGGGGCGACTGCGACGCGAGCACCCCGTCGTCGACCACACCGGCGGTGTGCACGACGGCGGTCAGGTCGGGGACATCGGCGAGCACGGCGGCGAGGGCACTCCGGTCGCTGACGTCGCAGGCCACCACCCGGACGTCGGCCCCGGCCAGCTCCGCGACCAGCTCGTCAATCCCGTCGGCGGCCGGACCACGCCGGCTGAGCAGCACCAGCTTGCGCGCGCCCTGGGCCACGAGGTGGCGGGCGAAGACCCGGCCCAGTCCTCCGGTCCCGCCCGTGATGAGCACGGTGCCTTCGGGGTCCCAGCCCGAGCTTTCACGTGAAAGCTCGGCTCGGGTGAGGCGGGCGACGCTCAGGGTGCCGTCGCGCAGGAGGAGCTGGGGTTCGCCGGTCGCCAGGGCCGCGCGGAGGGTGTCGCCGTCGGGCTCGTCGACGTCCAGCAGGACGAACCGGCCGGGCTCCTCGGACTGCGCCGAGCGCACCAGGCCCCAGACGGCGGCCGCGGCGACGTCGTCCCCGCCGATCGCGCCGCGCGTGACGAACACCAGCCGCGGTGCGGGACTTTGCAGATAGGTCAGCACTTCCGCGGTGAGCGCGTGGGCCGAAGCCGCCGCGTCGGGACCGCCGGTGACCTGGATCGCGACGACGTCCGCGCCGGACGCCAGTGCGGCCGCGAAGTCCGGGTGGGCGTCGACACCGAGGGCGGCGGCGAACTCGTCCCCGACGGCCGCCCACGTTTCGGCGCCCGGCTCGGGCACCGGGACCGGCGTCCAGCGCAGCCGGAACAGCGCGTCGGCCTCGGCGGGGGCTTCGGCCGCGCGGAGCGTGACACCGGAGGCGGTCAGGACCGGCTTCCCGGCGTCGTCGGCCAGCGCCAGGGACACCGAGTCGCCGCCCGCCGGGGTGATCCGGACGCGGACCCGGCTCGCGCCGGACGCGTGCAGGGTGACGCCGGTCCAGGCGAACGGCAGCCCGGCCGGGGCGCCCTCACCGAACCCGATGGCCTGCAGGGCCGCGTCGAGCAGCGCGGGGTGCAGGCCGAACCGGTCGGCTTCCGCGCCGTCGGGCAGGGCCAGTTCGGCGTAGACCTCGGCGCCTGAGCGCCAGACGCGCCGCAGCCCCTGGAACGCGGGCCCGTAGGCGAACCCGGCTTCGGCCGCTTGGGCGTAGAAGCCGGTGAGATCCGCTTCGACGGCGCCGGCGGGCGGCCACACGTCCGGCAGCGGCTCGGCCGCCACCGCCCGCGGGACGAGCGTGCCGGTCGCGTGCCGGGTCCAGTCGTCGTCGGCCCGGGAGGAGATCGTCAGCTCCCGGCGGCCGCCTTCGCCGGGCTCGCCCACGGCCAGCTGCAGCACGACGGCGCCGTCCGGGTCGAGCACGAGCGGCACGGCCAGGGTCAGGTCCTCGACCGCCGCGCAGCCGACCTCGTCGGCCGCGCGGACCGCCAGCTCGAGGAAAGCCGCGCCGGGGAACAGGATCGTGCCGCCGACGACGTGGTCGCGCAGCCACGGCTGGGTGGCCGCGGACAGCCGTCCGGAGAACACCACACCCGGCGAGTCGGCCAGGGCGAGCGTCGCGCCGAGCAGCGGGTGCCCCGCCGGGGCCAGGCCGAGGCCGGTGGCGTCACCCCCGGCGGCCGGCAGCGGCCAGAACCACTCGTGCTGGAACGCATACGTCGGCAGCGCGACGGGCCGGGCCTTCGGGAACCGGGCGGCCCAGTCGACGGCGACCCCGGCGACGTGCAGCCGCGCGAGGGCTTCGGCGACCGCGGCGGCTTCGTCGCGGTCCTTGCGCTGCACCGGGATCACGTGCGCGGCCGGCTCGTCGACGACCGCGGTGAGCGTGGCGTCCGGGCCCAGCTCGGCGAAGACCGTCACCCCGGCCTCGGTGAGCCGCCCGATCGCGTCGCCGAAACGCACGGTGTCGCGGATCTGGCTGACCCAGTACGCCGGGGACGTGACGTCGCCCGCCGACACGACCGGCACCCGCGGCTCGGCGAACGCCAGCTTCGCGACGACGTCGCCGAACTCGGCGAGCATCGGTTCCATCAGCACGGAGTGGAAGGCGTGCGAGACCCGCAGGCGCCGGTGCTTGGCGAACTTCGCGGCGACGGAGACAACGGCTTCTTCGTGTCCGGAAAGGACCACCGAGCCGGGGCCGTTCACCGCGGCGACGTCGACCCCTTCGCCGACGAACGGGAGAACGTCCTCTTCGGACGCCCGCACCGCGACCATGACACCACCGGTGGGCAGCGCGCCCATCAGCCGGGCACGCGCGGACACCAGCGCGCACGCGTCCGGCAGGGACAGCACGCCGGCCACGTGCGCGGCGGCGATCTCGCCGACCGAGTGGCCGGTCACGAAGTCCGGGTGCACCCCCCACGACTCCAGCAGCCGGAACAGCGCGACCTCGAACGCGAACAGCGCCGGCTGCGCGAACTCCGTGCGGTCGATCCGCTCGTCGTCGGCCAGCGCCGCGCGCACCTCGGGGTCGAGCAGCGCCAGGACCTCGTCGAACGCGGCCGCGAACACCGGGTGCGCGGCGGCGAGGCCGCGTCCCATGTGGACTCGTTGCGCGCCCTGGCCGGCGAAGAGGAAGGCGACCGGCGGGGCGACCCGGGCTTCGCCCTGCACGGTCGGGTTCCCGGCCGCGATGGCGCGAAGCCCGTCGACGACTTCGGCGGGTTCACTGCCGACGACCGCGGCGCGGTGCGTGAACGCCGCCCGGGTCGCCGCGGCCGCGTGCGCCAGGTCGGCGAGCGGGTCGCCGCTCGCCTCGACGTGCTCGGCCAGGCGGGCGGCCTGGGCGCGCAGGGCTTCGGGTGTCCGGCCGGAGACGACGACCGGCACCGGGCCGGCCTCGGCCGCGGCGGGCCCGGGCGCGGGCCGGTCCGCCGGCTGCTCGAGGATGACGTGGGCGTTGGTGCCGCTGATCCCGAACGACGACACCGCCGACCGGCGGACCCGCCCGGTCTCGGGCCACGCGGTGGTGTCCGGGACCAGGTCGACCGCGCCTTCGGTCCAGTCCACATGGGACGACGGCTCGGCCGAGTACCGCGACTTCGGGACCACGCCGTGGCGCATGGCCTGCACCATCTTGATCACCCCCGCCACACCGGCGGCGGCCTGGGTGTGGCCGATGTTGGCCTTCACCGAACCCAGCAGCAGCGGCGTCTCCCGGTCGCGGCCGTAGGTGGCCAGCAGGCTCTGCGCCTCGATCGGGTCGCCGAGCGGGGTGCCGGTGCCGTGGCCCTCGACGACGTCCACCTCGGACGTCGTGAGCCCCGAGACCGTCAGGGCCTGGCGGATCACCCGCTGCTGCGACGGACCGTTCGGGGCGGTGAGGCCGTTGGACGCGCCGTCCTGGTTGACCGCCGACCCGCGCACCACGGCGAGGACCTCGTGGCCGTTGCGGCGCGCGTCGGAAAGGCGCTCCAGCAGCACGACCCCGACACCTTCGGCCCAGCCGACGCCGTCGGCGGAGTCGGAGAACGACTTGCACCGGCCGTCGGCGGCGAGGCCGCCCTGAGCCGAGAAATCGACAAAGGCACCCGGGGTCGCCATCACCGTGACACCGCCGGCGATTGCCAGCTCGCAGTCCCCGGCCCGCAGGGCCTGGGCGGCCCAGTGCATCGCGACCAGCGACGACGAGCACGCCGTGTCGATCGTGACGGCCGGTCCTTCGAGGCCGAGCGCGTAAGCCACGCGACCGGACATGACGCTGCCCGCGGTGCCGATGCCGAGGAAGCCGAGGGCCTCCTCCGGGAACTGCACACCCTGGCCGTAGTCGTGGTACATCACCCCGGCGAACACGCCGGTCCTGCTGCCGCGCAACGAAAGCGGGTCGACACCGGCGCGTTCGATCACCTCCCAGGAGGTCTCCAGCAGCAGCCGCTGCTGCGGGTCCATCGCGAGGGCCTCCCGCGGCGAGATGCCGAACAGGCCGGGGTCGAACATCCCGGCTTCGCCGAGGAAACCGCCTTCGCGGGTGTAGGAACGGCCGCGGTCGGCGCCGAAGAGCCCGGCGAGGTCCCAGCCGCGGTCGGCCGGGAACGGGCCGACGCCGTCCCCGCCGTCGAGCACGAGCTGCCACAGCTCTTCGGGCGAGGTCACCCCGCCCGGGTAGCGGCAGGCCATCGACACGATGGCGATCGGGTCGTCGGAGACCGGCGCCCGGACCGTGGTGCGGGCGACCGGGACGTCCTCGCCGGCGAGCTCGCCGCGCAGGAAACCGGCCAGCACCACCGGGGTCGGATGGTCGAACACCAGGGTCGCGGGCAGGCGCAGGCCGGTCGCGGTCGCGAGCTGGTTGCGGAACTCGACCGCGGTGAGCGAGTCGAAGCCGAGGCCGCGGAACTCGCGTTCGACGTCCACCTTCGCGGCGTCGAAACCGAGGACGGTGGCGACCTGGGTGCGGATGACCTCCAGCAGCGCCTTGTGCTGTTCACTCTCCCGCAGGCCGGAAAGCCGTTCGCGCAGGGCGTTGGCGGCCGGGGTAGCCCGGCTCGCGCCGCGCCGGCCCGGCCGGCCGACCGGGCGCAGCAGCCACGGCGGCTCGGGCAGGGCGCGGACGCGCGGCAGGTCGACCAGCACCGGGACGAGCGCGGGTTCGGCGAGCGTGACGGCCCGGTCGAACAGCGCGCAGCCCTGCTCGACCGGCAGCGGCGGCATGCCCGCGCGGACCATCCGCTCGCGGTCGGCGTCGGTGAGCGTGCCGACCATGCCGGTCTCCCAGGCGCCCCAGGCCAGCGACGTCGCGGCGAGGCCGCGGGCGTGCCGGTGGGCGGCGAGCGCGTCGAGGAAGGCGTTGGCGGCGGCGTAGTTCGCCTGCCCCGGCGAGCCGATGGTGCCGGCGACCGAGGAGAACAGCACGAACGCGGCGAGGCCGTCGGTCAGCTCGTGCAGGTTCCAGGCGGCGTCGGCCTTCGGGCGCAGCACGGTCTCGAGGCGCTCGGCGTCGAGGGAGCCGACCACCCCGTCGTCGAGCACCCCGGCGGCGTGCAGGACGGCGGTCAGCGGCCGGTCGGCCGGGATGCCCTCCAGCAGTTCCGCGGCGGCGTCGCGGTCGGCGAGGTCGCAGGCGGCGACGGTGACTTCGGTGCCGTGCGCGGCGAGCTCGGCGACGAGCTCGACGATCCCGTCGGCGTTCCCGCCCCGGCGGCTGGCGAGCAGGACGTGCTTGACGCCGTACTCGGCGGCGAGGTGCCGGGCGAAGACGCGGCCGAGGCCGCCCGTGCCGCCGGTGACGAGGACGGTGCCGTCCGGATTCCACTGTGGACGGCCGGCCGCCCGCGGGGCCCGGCCGAGCCGGGCGACCCGGGCGGTGCCGTCCCGGAGCAGCAGCTGCGGCTCCCCGGTCGCGACGGCGGCCGGAAGCCCGGCCAGGGAGGCGTCGTCGACGTCGGCGAGCACGAACCGGCCGGGGTTTTCGGTCTGCGCGGAGCGGACGAGCCCCCAGACCGCGGCGGCGGCGAGGTCTTCCCCGGCGACGGCGCCCTCGGTGACGAAGACGACGCGCGTGGTTTCGTTCGGGGTCTGCAGGATGGTGAGGACCTCGGCGGTGACCCGGCGGACGTCGGCGAGCACGTCGCCGTCGCCGTGCACCGGGACCAGCAGCACGTCCGGCTCGGCGGCCAGTGCCGCTTCGAGGTCCGGATACGGCGTGCCGAGCTCGGCGAGCCGGGAGCCAAGCACCGCCCAGGCGCCGTCCGGGGTCGCGCCGGGCACCGGCAGCCAGTCGAGGCGGAACAGCGCCACCGGGCCGGATTCGACCGGTGTCGCCGCTCGCAGCGTGAGCGAGTCCACCGACAGGACCGGTGCGCCGGTCTCGTCGGCCAGGTCCAGGGACACCGAGTCGTCGCCGAGCCGCGCGATCCGCGCCCGGACCCGGCCGGCGCCCGTCGCGTGCAGCTCCGCACCCGCCCAGGAGAACGGGAGCCCACCCAGCACCGAATCGGCGAAGGAAATGGCGTGCAGCACGGAGTCCAGGAGGGCCGGATGCAGGCCGTAGTCCGCGGCGTCGTCGCCGGGCAGCTCCGCTTCGGCGAAGACCTCGCCGTCGCGCAGCCAGACCCGGCGGAGGCCGCGGAACTGGGGCCCGTAAGCGAACCCCGCCTCGGCGAAGGTGTCGTAGAACCCAGTCAAGTCCACTTCGGACGCTCCGGCGGGCGGCCACTCCCCCGCGTCGAAGCCGGTCGGGAGCGTGCCCGGGGCCAGGACGCCGGTCCCGTGCCGGACCCACTCGGCGTCAGCACGCGAAGACACGCTCACCTCGCGGCGGCCGTCGGTGTCCGGGGCGCCGGCGACGACCTGCACGAGCGTCGCGCCGGACAGCACCAGCGGCGCCGCCACCGTGAAGTCCTCCACCCGGCCGCAGCCGACCTGGTCGCCGGCCCGCACCACCAGTTCGAGGAACCCGGCGCCGGGGAAGAGCACCTGGCCGCCGATCACGTGGTCCTCGACCCACGACGGCGAGAGCCGGCCGGAGAAGACGACCTCGCCGGAGCCGGCGACCTCGGTGACCGCGCCGAGCAGCGGGTGCCCGGCCGCGGTGATGCCGAGCTGGTGCGCGCCCGGGACGAGCCGCGGCCAGTACCGCTGCCGCTGGAACGCGTACGTCGGCAGCGCGACGCGCCGGGCGCCGGTGCCCTCGAACAGGGCGGCCCAGTCCACCGGCACGCCGGCGACGTGCAGCGCGGCGAGTGCGGTGACGGCGGTGGTCTCCTCGTCGCGCCCGGCACGCAACACGGGCGCGAGGACCTCACCGTCGACGAGCGCGGTGAGCACGGCGTCCGGGCCGAGCTCGGCGAACGCCGTGACCCCCGCTTCGAGCAGGTTCGCGGTCGTGTCGGCGAAGCGGACGGTGTCGCGCACCTGCCGCACCCAGTACTCCGGCGAGGTGAAGTCACCGACCACCGGGATTTCCGGCTCGGCGAAGGTCAATCCGGCGACAACCGCGCGGAAGTCGTCGAGCATCGGGTCCATCGCCGCAGAGTGGAAGGCGTGGGACACCGTGAGCCGCTTGGTCTGCTCGAAGCCGGCGGCCGCGGCCAGCACGGCGTCCTCGGCGCCGGACAGCACGACCGACGACGGCCCGTTCACCGCGGCGAGCGAGACGTCGCCGGTCAGCAGCGGCCGGACCTCGTCTTCGGTGGCGCGCACGGCGACCATCGCCCCGCCGGACGGCAGCGCCTGCATGAGCCGGGCGCGCGCCGCGACGAGCGTGCACGCGTCGGCCAGGGACAGCACCCCGGCGGCGTGGGCGGCGGCGATCTCGCCGACCGAGTGCCCGGCGAGGAACGCCGGCCGCACCCCCCACGAGCGCACCAGGCGGAACAGCGCGACTTCCAGCGCGAAGAGCGCGGGCTGGGCCCAGCCGGTCTCGTCGAGCAGCGCGGCGTCGTCCCCGAAGACGACCTCGCGCAGCGGACGCGGCAGAGCGGGGTCGAGGTGCGCGCAGACCGCGTCGAAGGCGTCGGCGAACACGCCGAACCGCTCGTAGAGCCCCCGGCCCATACCGAGCCGCTGCGAACCCTGGCCGGTGAACAGGAACGCGACCGTCCGCTCGCGGGCGGTCCCGCGGGCGACCGGGGTGCCGTCGACCAGCACGGCGCGGTGTTCGAACGCCGAGCGGGTGGTGGCGAGCGAGAAGCCGGTGTCGAGCGGGTCGAGCCCCTCGGGCAGGGCGGCTAGCTGGGCTTCAAGGGCGGCTTCGGACCGGCCTGACACGAGCCACGGCACCACACCCGGCGTGACCGCCCGCTCCCGCGGTGCCGAGGGGAGCGCCGGAGCCTGCTCGATGATCACGTGCGCGTTGGTGCCGGACAGCCCGAACGACGAGACGCCGGCCCGGCGCGGGCGCCCGTTCTCCCGCCAGTCGACGGCCTCGGTGACCAGCTCGATCGCGCCCGGGGTCCAGTCGACGTGCGTCGACGGCTCGGTCACGTGCAGCGACGCCGGGATCCGTTCCCGGTGCAGGGCCAGGATCATCTTGATGACACCCGCGACGCCCGCCGCGGCCTGGGTGTGGCCGAGGTTGGACTTGATCGAGCCGAGCCGCAGCGGGGCCGGCCGGTCGTGCCCGTAGGCGGCCAGCAGCGCCTGCGCTTCGATCGGGTCCCCGAGGGTCGTGCCGGTGCCGTGGCCCTCGACGACGTCCACTTCGGACGGACGCAGCCCGGCGCTCGCCAGCGCCTGCCGGATCACGCGCTGCTGGGACGGCCCGTTCGGGGCGGTGAGGCCGTTGGACGCGCCGTCGGAGTTGATCGCCGAACCGGCGACCACTGCGAGGACCTCGTGGCCGTGCCGCCGTGCGTCCGACAGCCGCTCGACGACCAGGACACCGGCGCCTTCGGACCAGCTCGTGCCGTCGGCGGAGTCGGAGTACGCCTTGCACAGCCCGTCCGGCGCGAGGCCGTTCTGCCGGCTGAAGCCGACGAAGCTGACCGGCGTGGCCATCACCGTGACACCGCCGGCGAGCGCGAGGTCGCACTCCCCCGCGCGCAGGGCCTGCGCCGCGAGGTGCAGGGCGACCAGCGACGACGAGCACGCCGTGTCGATCGTCATCGCCGGGCCCTCGAGACCGAGCACGTAGGACAGCCGGCCGGACACGACGCTCGCCGCGACGCCGGTGCCCGCGTGCGCCTCGACGTCGGTGGCCGAGCGGACGATCACCCCGGCGTAGTCCTGGCCGTTGGTGCCGACGAACACGCCGGTGCGGCTGCCGCGCAGCCCGGTCGGGTCGATGCCGGTGCGCTCGACGGCCTCCCACGACGTCTCGAGCAGCACGCGCTGCTGCGGGTCCATCGCGAGGGCCTCACGCGGGGAGATGCCGAAGAACTCGGGGTCGAAGTCGGCGGCGTCGGGCAGGAACCCGCCGCGGTCGACGTAGCTGCTGCCACGGCCTTCGCCGGCCAGGGCCGACATGTCCCAGCCGCGGTCGCCGGGGAAGCCGGTGATCGCGTCGCGGCCCTCGGCCAGCAGCGCCCACAGGTCTTCGGGCGAGCGGACGCCACCCGGGAAGCGGCAGCTCATGCCGACCACGACGATCGGGTCGTCGGTGGTGCTCGCCGGGCCCGCCACGGCGGTCACCGGGGCGTCACCGCCGAGGACCTCGGTGAGGAGGAGCTCGGCCAGGGCGAGCGGGTTCGGGTGGTCGAACACCAGCGTCGCGGGCAGCCGCAGCCCGGTCGCGGCGTCGAGCCGGTTGCGCAGCTCGATCGCGGTCAGCGAGTCGAACCCGAGGTCGGAGAACGCCCGTGTGGCCCCGATCTCGGCGGTGCCCGCGTGCCCGAGCACCGTCGCGACGTGCTCGCGGACCACCTCCAGCAGGACACTCGCGCGTTCGGCGGCCGGGGTCGCGAGCAGCCTCGTCGCCAGTGCGCCGCCGGCCGCGGGTTCGGCGGCCAGCTCGGCGAGCACCCGGCGGACGACCGGCAGGTCGGCCAGCAGCGGGCTGCGGCGGACGCTGAGCAGCGGCCGCAGGACGTCGGCGTTCTGGATGTCGGCGACCACAAGCTGCGCGGCCGCACCGCCCGCGTCGGCCAGCACGGTGACGGCGAGGTCGGGGTCCAGGCCGCCGCCGAGGCCGGCGGCCATGCCGTCGCCCGCCCAGGCGCCCCAGGCGATCGACGTCGCGGCCCGCCCGCGGGCGCGCCGGGCTTCGGCGAGCGCGTCGAGCACCGCGTTGGCGGCGGCGTAGTTGGCCTGGCCGGGGTTGCCGACGGCGCCGGCCACCGAGGAGAACAGGATGAACGCGTCGAGATCGCCGGTCAGCTCGTCGAGCAGCAGGGCCGAGTCGACCTTCGCGCGGAACACGGCGTCGAAGCGGTCCGGGGTGAGGCTGCCGAGGACGCAGTCGTCGAGGACCCCGGCGGCGTGCACAACGGCGTCCGGCCGGTGGGTTTCGAGGAGCTCGGTGAGCTGGACGCGGTCGGCGACGTCGCAGCGCGCGACGACGACCCGCTCGTCCGGGCCGGGTTCACCGCCGGAGCGGCTGGCCAGCACCACGCTGTCGGCCCCCTGGCCGAGCAGCCACTTCGTGACGTGCCGGCCGAGCGCGCCGGTGCCGCCGGTGACCAGGACGGTGCCGCGCGGCTGCCACGGCGTGGTCGCGGCGGCGGCCGGGGTGAGGCGGCGGCCGTAGACACCCGAGGCGCGGACGGCGATCTGGTCGTCGTCACCGTCGAGGGCTCCGGCGAAGCGGGCGAGGAGACGGGCGTCGAGGTCGGCCGGGAGGTCGGCGAGGCCACCCCAGCGGCGCGGGTACTCCAGCGCGGCGACGCGGCCGAGGCCCCAGATCGCGGCCTGGGCGGGCGCGGTGAGCGGGTCGGCCGGGCCGGTGGACACCGCACCCCGGGTGACGCACCACAACGCCGTGTCGGCGCCGAGGTCGTCCAGAGCCTGGACGAGCGCGGTGGTCCCGTCGAGCGCGAGCAGCGAGACGACCACCGGGGCGAGGTGGTCACGCAGGAGGTCGGCCAGCTCGGCGCGATCCACGGTGGACACCGTCAGCGAGGTGCCCAGCGCGGCCGCGACCTCGCGCACCCACGGGTCGTCCGTGGGCGGGACGAGGACCAGCCGGTCGCCGGTCGAAGCGGTCGTGGCGGGGAGGGGCCGCCATTCGACGCGGTAGCGCCAGCCGTCCACAACGGACTGTCGCTGCCGGCGGGCGCGCAGGGCCGACAGGGCCGGGACGACCGACGCCAGCGCCGGGGCGTCGACCTGGAGGTCGGCGGCCAGCTCGGCCAGGTCGCCGTGCTCGACGACCGACCAGAACGAGTCGTCCGCGGCGGTTCGCACGGCGGGCTCGGGCCAGTAGCGGCGGCGCTGGAAGGCGTAGGTGGGCAGGTCCGTGCCGCGGGCGCCGGTGCCGGCGAACCAGGCGGCCCAGTCGATCCGGGTGCCGGCGGTGTGCAGGGCGGCCACCGCCGCGGCGACGGCGGCACGCTCGTCGCGATCGCGGCGCAGCACCGGGACGACGGCCGCGCCCGGGACGTCGACCAGCCCGGTGAGCACCGCGTCCGGCCCGACCTCGACGAACGCCGTCACGCCGCGCTCGGCGAGCCCGGCGACCGCGTCGGCGAACCGGACGGTCGCGCGCACGTGCCCGACCCAGTAGCCGGGATCGGTGACGTCGCCCGCGGTGACGACCGGGATCTCCGGCTCGGCGAAGGACAACCCGGTGACCACGCGGCGGAAGTCGTCGAGCATCGGGTCCATCAGGTGCGAGTGGAACGCGTGACTGACGCTGAGCCGCTTGGTCTTCCCGAACCGCGCGGCCACTGCCAGCACCGCGTCTTCGGTGCCCGAGAGCACCACCGAGCGCGGCCCGTTGACCGCGGCGAGGTCGACCTCGCCGGTCAGCAGCGGGCGAACGTCCTCTTCGGACGCTTCGACGGCGACCATCGCGCCCCCGGGCGCAAGCGCTTGCATCAGGCGGCCTCGCGCGGACACCAGCACACAAGCGTCCTCGAGGGACAGCACCCCGGCGACGTGCGCGGCGGCGATCTCGCCGACGGAGTGGCCGGCGACGAAGTCCGGGCGCACGTCCCACGACTCCAGCAGCCGCACCAGCGCGACCTCGATGGCGAACAGCGCGGGCTGCGCGTGCCCGGTCCGGGCCAGCGCGTCGGCGTCCGAGCCCCAGACGACGTCCCGCAGGCCGGGCTCGAAGAAGGCGAACACCTCGTCGAGCGCGGCGGCGAAGACCGGGTAGGCCTCGGCCAGCTCACGGCCCATCCCGAGCCGTTGCGCGCCCTGACCGGTGAACAAGAACGCCTGCCGCGGCGGGCGGCCGGTCTCGGTGGACCCGGCCAGCGCCCGCAGCTCACGGATCGCCGTTTCCGGCTCGGTGGCGACAACCGCGGCCCGGTGCGCGAAGCTCGCGCGGGTGGTGGCCGCCGCGAAGGCGACGTCGAGCAGCCGGCCCGGCGATTCGAGCCGGGCGGCGAGCCGGGCCGCCTGGTCGCGCAGCGCGTCGGCGGTCCGGCCGGAGACGACGAGCGGCACCGGCGTCGCGGCGGCCTCCTCGCGGGGTGCTTCCGGGCGGACCGCGGGTGCTTCGAGGATGACGTGGGCGTTGGTGCCGCTGATCCCGAACGACGAGACCCCGGCCCGGCGGACACGGTCCACCGCGGGCCACTCGACGGCTTCGGAAACGACCTCGACCGCACCGGCTTCCCAGTCCACATGGGACGACGGCTCGCCGGCGTGCAGCGACTTCGGCACGACGCCGTGGCGCATCGCCTCGATCACCTTGATCATCCCGGCGACCCCGGCGGCGGCCTGGGTGTGGCCGATGTTGGACTTGATCGAGCCGAGCAGCAGCGGCCGCGCGCGGTCCTGGCCGTAGGTCGCCAGCAGCGCCTGGGCTTCGATCGGGTCGCCCAGGGTCGTCCCGGTGCCGTGTGCCTCGACGACGTCGACGTCCGAAGTGGACAGTCCGGCGTTCGCGAGCGCCGCGCGGATAACCCGTTGCTGGGACGGGCCGTTCGGCGCGGTGAGCCCGTTGGACGCGCCGTCCTGGTTGACGGCGGAACCCCGGACCACGGCGAGGATCCGGTGCCCGTGGCGCAGCGCGTCGGACTGCCGCTCGACCACCAGGAGTCCCGCGCCCTCGGACCAGCCGGTGCCGTCGGCGTCGTCGGAGAACGCCTTGCACCGGCCGTCGGGGGCGAGACCGCTCTGGCCGCTGAAGCCGATGAACCCGCCCGGGGTGGCCATCACGGTCACCCCGCCGGCCAGGGCGAGGTCGCACTCCCCCGCGCGCAGCGACTGCGCGGCCAGGTGCAGCGCCACCAGCGACGACGAGCAGGCGGTGTCGATCGTCATGGCCGGGCCCTCCAGGCCCAGCACGTACGACAGGCGGCCCGAGGCGACACTCGCGGCCAGGCCGGTGCCGGTCTGCCCGCGCAGGTCGGCGTCGGTGGTCATGAGCAGGTCGGAGTAGGTCTGGCCGTTCGTGCCGACGAAGACGCCGGTGCGCGAACCCCGCAGCCGCGTCGCGTCGAGCCCGGCGCGTTCGAAGGCCTCCCAGGACACTTCGAGCAGCAGCCGCTGCTGCGGGTCCATCGCGACGGCCTCACGCGGCGAGATCCCGAAGAACGCGGCGTCGAACTCGGCCGCGTCGTAGAGGAACCCGCCCGCCTGGGTGTCGCTGGCGGCCAGGGCGGCCGCGTCCCAGCCGCGGTCGGCCGGGAAGCCGGAGACGGCGTCGCCGCCCGAAGCGACCAGGTCCCACAGCCCGTCCGGACCGGTGACCCCGCCGGGGAACCGACAGGCCATGCCGACGACCACGACCGGGTCGTCGGACACCGGGCCGGCCACCACGACGGCGGCGCCGGCGCCGGCCGAGCCGACCAGCTCCCCGCGCAGGAACTCCGCGACCGCGCCCGGGGTCGGGTAGTCGAACACCAGCGTCGAGGGCAGCCGCAGCCCGGTCACCGCGGCGAGCCGGTTGCGGAACTCGACCGCGGTCAGCGAGTCGAAGCCCAGCTCGCGGAACTCCCGCGTCGGCTCGACGTCGTCGGGCGCGTGGCCGAGGACGGCGCCGGCCTCGGTGGCGACCTGGCCGACGAGCAGGCGCAGCTGCTCGGCCGGGCGCATCCCGGCGAGCTGTTCGCGCAGCGAGCCGCGCACGTGCTCGGCGTCGCCGCCCGCGCGGCGGCGGCCCGGCTTGGCGACCGGGCGCAGCAGCCACGGCAGCTCGCCCTGGGCGCGCATGGCCGCCATGTCCACGCGCATCGGCACGACGACGGGGCTCGGCGACCGCGTCGCCCGGTCGAACAGCCGGATGCCCTGCTCGACGGTCAGCGGCGGCACCCCGCCGCGGGCCATCCGCTCGCGGTCGGCGTCGGTGAGGGTGCCGACCATGCCGGTTTCCCAGCCGCCCCAGGCCAGGGACAGCGCGGCGCGGCCCTCGCGGTGGCGGCGCTGGGCGAAGGCGTCGAGGAAGGCGTTGGCGGCGGCGTAGCTGCCCTGCCCCGCCGAGCCGACCGTGCCGGCGACCGAGGAGAAGACGAGGAACGCGGACAGGTCGAGGTCGCGGGTCAGCTCGTCGAGGTGGACGACGGCGTCGACCTTGGGCCGCAGCACGGTGTCCAGGCGCGCGGGGTCGAGCGAGGCGACCACGCCGTCGTCGAGGACACCCGCGGTGTGCACGACGGCGCGCAGCGGGTGCGCGGCCGGGATCCGGGCGAGCACGGCGGCGAGCTGGCCGCGGTCGGCGACGTCGCAGGCTTCGATCGTGACGCCGTCGCCCAGCTCGGCCCGCAGCTCGGCCGCGCCGGGGGCGCCGAGGCCGCGGCGGCTGGTGAGCAGGAGGTGCCGGACGCCGTGGGTGCGCACGAAGTGCCGGGCCAGTTCGCGGCCCAGCCCGCCGGTGCCGCCGGTGATGAGCACGGTGCCGTCGGGTTCCCAGCGCGGCGGCAGGGTCAGCACGATCTTGCCGACGTGCTTGGCGCGGCTCATGTGCCGGAACGCGGCCGGGGCCTGGCGCAGGTCCCAGCTGCGGATCGGCAGCGGGGTGAGGACGCCGTCGCCGAAGAGCCGCAGCAGCTCGCCGAGCAGCTCGGCCGTGCGGTCCGGGCCGGCCTCGCCGAGGTCGAACGCGCGGTAGCGGACCCGCGGCAGCGCGGCGGCGTCGCGGATGTCGGTCTTGCCCATCTCGAGGAACCGGCCGCCGTCGGCGAGCAGGTTCAGGGAGGCGTCGGCGAACTCGCCGGCCAGCGCGTTGAGCACGACGTCGACGCCCGAGCCGCCGGTGACGCGGCGGAAGTCGGCTTCGAACTCGAGCGAGCGGGAGGAGGCGATGTGGTCGCCGTCGACCCCGAGCTCCCGCAGGACGTGCTGCTTGCCCGCGCTCGCCGTGGCGAAGACCTCGGCGCCGAGGTGGCGGGCGAGCTGGATGGCGGCCATGCCGACACCGCCCGCGCCCGCGTGGATCAG
Source organism: Amycolatopsis sp. NPDC104863 (assembly GCF_055582965.1). Lineage (NCBI taxonomy): Bacteria > Bacillati > Actinomycetota > Actinomycetes > Pseudonocardiales > Pseudonocardiaceae > Amycolatopsis > Amycolatopsis sp. NPDC104863. The sequence continues at coordinate 910,042 of NZ_JBVJOW010000003.1, read as the reverse complement.
GATCTTCTGGCCGGGCTTGAGGTCCGCGAGGTCGACCAGCGCGTAGTAGGCGGTCAAGAACACCAGCGGGACGGACGCGGCGGTGCGCGCGGACCACCCGGCGGGCACCGGCGCGAGGTAGCGCGGGTCGGCGACGCTGTGGGTGCCGAACGAGCCGGGCAGCATGCCGAAGACGCGTTCGCCGACGCGGGCCGGATCGACGCCGGGGCCGACCGCCTCGATCACGCCGGCGCCTTCCGCGCCGAGGTCGCCGAGCTTGCCCGGGTACATGCCGAGCACGGACAGGACGTCGCGGAAGTTGAGCCCGGCCGCTTCGAGGCGAACCCGGACCTGGCCCGAGGGCGGGTCGTCGAGCACGTCCGGGCACGCCTCGGCGCCCAGGTCGTCGATCCCCGCGGGGCCGGCGGTGAGCCGCCACGCCGGTCCCGCGGGAGGCAGGAGGTCGCCGTTGCCGGCCAGCCGGCCGAGCCGGGCGACGCGGACGCTTTCGCCGCGCACGGCGAACTGGGGTTCCCCGGAGACGACGAACCCGGTGCCGGGCAGCGCGGCGCCGGCTTCGAGGTCGACGAGGACGAACCGGTCCGGCTGCTCGGACTGCGCGGAGCGGACGAGCCCCCAGGCCGCCGCGGCGGCGGGATCGGCGATCCGGTCACCGGGCTCGACCGCGACGGCTTCGCGGGTCACGAAGACGACCCGCCGGGCGCGCTCGTCGGCGTTCTGCAGCACAGTCAGCGTGTGTGCGGTGACGGCGCGGACGGCGGTGGGCAGGTCGTCGTCCCCTGCGCCGATCGGGACCAGCAGGACGTCCGGTTCGCGGGCGAGGGCCTCGTCGAGGTCGACGCACGGCCGGGCCACCTTCGCCAGCTGCGGGTCGTCGCCGAGGAGGGCCCACGTTCCGGCCGGGGCGTCCTTGGCCAGGGCCGCCGGGACCCACGTGAGCTGGAACAGGGAGTCGTCGTCGGCGTCGCGCTGGGCCGCTTCGCGCAGCTGGAGCGACTGGACCGTCAGGACCGGCGCACCGGTCTCGTCGGTGACGGCGATGGCCACCGACTCGCGGTCCACCGGGGTGATCCGGGCGCGGATCCGCGTCGCGCCCGAAGCGTGCAGCGACACCCCGGACCAGGCGAACGGAAGACCGCCCGCGACCGTGTCGAGGCGGTGGAGGGCGTGCAGGGCCGCATCGGACAGGGCCGGGTGCAGGCCGTAGTCGCCGTCGGGGTCGCCGGGCAGCTCCGCCTCGGCGAGCAGCGTGTCGCCGTCCAGCCAGGCGCGGGTCAGGCCGCGGAAGGCGGGCCCGTAGGCCAGGCCGGTCGTGGCCAGCTCGTCGTACACAGTGGACACATCGAGCTCGGTGGCGCCGGCGGGCGGCCAGTCGCTCCCGGGCGCGGCCGGGTGCTCGCCGACGGCGACGAAGCCGGCCGCGTGCGGCACCCACCCGGCGTGCGGGCCGGTGCCGCGCGAGGAGATCGTCAGCTCGCGGCGCCCGGCGTCGTCCGGGCCGCCGACGGCGATCTGCAGCAGCACCGGCTCCTCCGGGCGCAGCCACAGCGGCGCGGCGATGGACAGGCTCTGCACGGCGGCACAGCCGACCTGGTCCGCCGCGCGGACGGCGAGGTCGAGAAACCCGGTGCCGGGGAACAGCACGTGCCCGCCGACGACGTGGTCGGCCAGCCACGGCCGCGTGTCGGTCGACAGCAGCCCGGACAGCACCACCCCGCCGGAGTCGGCGAGGTCGACGGCGAAGTCCAGCAGCGGGTGCCCGGCCGGGGTGAGCCCGAGGCGCTCGACGGCGCCGCGGCCGGGCGTGACCCGCGGCCAGTAGTGCCGGCGCTGGAAGGCGTACGTCGGCAGGGTGATCCGCCGGGCGCCGGGGAACCACGGCGTCCAGTCGACACCCGCGCCGGCCACGTGCAGCCGAGCCAGCCCGGTGAGGAACGCCTCCGGTTCCGGGCGGTCCTTGCGCAGCAGCGGCGTGACGAGCGCGCCGGGCGCGTCGACCATCGCCGAAAGGACACCATCGGGACCGACCTCGACGAACGCCGTGACGTCGAGCGCGGCGAGGACGTCGGCGAAGCGGACGGTGTCGCGGACGTGCCGGACCCAGTGCTCCGGGTCGGTGACGTCGCCGGTGGTGACGACCGGGATCCGCGGGGGCGTGAAGGTCAACCCCTCGACGACCGCGCGGAACTCGTCGAGCATCGGGTCCATCAGGTGCGAGTGGAACGCGTGGCTGACGGTGAGCCGCTTGGTCTTCTCGAAGTGCGAAGCCACAGCCAGCACGGCGGCCTCGGTGCCGGAGAGCACCACCGCGCGCGGGCCGTTGACCGCGGCGACGTCGACGCCGTCGGCCAGCCGGGCGCGAACGTCCTCTTCGGACGCTTCGACCGCGACCATCGCGCCGCCGCGCGGCAGCGCCTGCATCAGCCGGCCGCGCGCGGTCACCAGCGTGCCCGCGTCTTCCAGGGACAGCACCCCGGCGAGGTGGGCCGCGGCGATCTCGCCGACCGAGTGCCCCGCGACCCGCGCCGGCCGGACGCCGTGCGCCTCGGCCAGCCGGGCGAGCGCGACCTCGAGCGCGAACAGCGCGGGTTGCGCCCAGCCGGTCTCGGCGAGCAGGCTCGGGTCGTCACCCCAGAGGACGTCGCGCAGGCCGGGATCGAGGTGCGCGAGGACCTCGTCGAGGGCGTCGGCGAACGGCTTCGACACGGCGTACAGCTCACGGCCCATGCCGAGCCGCTGGGAACCCTGGCCGGTGAACAGGAACCCGACCGACGGCGCGTCCCCGGTGCCGCGCGCGGCTTCGCGGACGCCGTCCGGCGTGGCCAGGAGCACCGCGCGGTGCGGGAAGCCCGCGCGGGTGGTGAGCAGGGAGTGCCCGGTGTCGAGCGGGTCGAGCCCGGCGGCGGTGATCCGCTCGATCTGGGCGGTGAGGGCGTCCTCGGTCTTGCCGGAGACGACCCACGGCACGACCGGGAGCTCGGGCCGGGGCGCGGCCTCGGCCGGGCGCGGCTCGGGGGCTTCGAGGATGACGTGGGCGTTGGTGCCGCTGATCCCGAACGAGGACACGCCCGCGCGGCGGACTCGGTCCGCTTCGGGCCACTCGACGGCCTCCGCGACCACCTCGACGGCACCGGCTTCCCAGTCCACATGGGACGACGGCTGACCGACGTGCAGCGACTTCGGCACGATCCCATGGCGCATCGCCTCGATCACCTTGATGACCCCGGCGACCCCGGCGGCGGCCTGGGTGTGCCCGATGTTCGACTTGACGGAGCCCAGCAGCAACGGCGTCTCGCGGTCCTGCCCGTAGGTCGCCAGCAGCGCCTGCGCCTCGATCGGGTCGCCGAGCGTCGTGCCGGTGCCGTGCGCTTCGACGACGTCGACGTCCGAAGTGGACAGACCGGCGTCGGCCAGCGCCGCGCGGATGACCCGTTGCTGCGACGGGCCGTTCGGCGCGGTGAGCCCGTTCGACGCGCCGTCCTGGTTGACGGCCGAGCCGCGCAGGACGGCGAGGATCTCGTGCCCGGCCCGCAGCGCCTCCGACTGCCGCGCCAGCACCAGCACACCGACCCCTTCGGACCAGCCGGTGCCGTCGGCGTTGTCGGAGAACGCCTTGCAGTGGCCGTCCGGGGCGAGGCCGTTCTGGCCGCTGAACCCGACGAACCCGCCCGGCGTGGCCATCACGGTCACGCCGCCGGCGAGCGCGAGGTCGCACTCCCCCGCGCGCAGCGACTGCGCGGCGAGGTGCATCGCGACCAGCGACGACGAGCACGCCGTGTCGATCGTCATGGCCGGGCCTTCGAGCCCGAGCACGTACGACAGCCGGCCGGACACGACACTGCCGGCGATGCCGGTGCCGGTCTGGCCGCGCAGCTCGACGTCGCCGGTGAGGAACAGGTCGGAGTAGGTCTGGCCGTTCGTGCCGACGAACACGCCGGTGCGCGAGCCGTGCAGACCCGTCGCGTCGAGGCCGGCGCGTTCGAACGCTTCCCAGGACACTTCCAGCAGCAGCCGTTGCTGCGGGTCCATCGCGACGGCCTCACGCGGCGAGATCCCGAAGAAGCCGGCGTCGAACTCGGCGGCGTCGTAGAGGAACCCGCCGGCGCGGGTGTCGGACGCGGCGAGCGCGGCCGCGTCCCAGCCGCGGTCGGTCGGGAAGCTCGACACCCCGCTGCGGCCGTCGGCGACGAGGTCCCAGAGGTCTTCGGGGCTTTCCACGCCGCCGGGGAACCGGCAGGCGACCCCGACGACCACGATCGGGTCGTCGTCCCGCCGGCCGGACGTCACCGCGGCGGGTGCACCGGGGGCGCCGAACAGCTCGGCGAGCACGAGCCGGGCCACCGCGGCCGGTGTCGGGTGGTCGAACACCAGCGTCGACGGCAGCCGCAGCCCGGTCACGGCCGCCAGCCGGTTGCGCAGCTCGACCGCGGTGAGCGAGTCGAAACCCAGTTCGGAGAACGACTTCGTGGCGCCGACGGCGGCCGGGTCCGAGTGGCCGAGGATGGTCGCGGCGCGGCCGCGGACGAGGTCGGTGACCTGCGCGAGCCGTTCGTCGTCGCTCAGGACGCGCAGCCGGCCGGCGAGGTCGGCGGCGGCCGCGGACGTCGTCGCGGCCGAGCGGCGGATGCCGCCGGCGAGCCCGCGCAGGATCGGCGGCAGCTCGTCGAGCAGGCGCAGCGCGGCGAGGTCGACGGCGACCGGCACGACCACCGGCTGCGGCCGGGTCACGGCGGTGTCGAACAGCGCCAGGCCGTGCTCGAGCTCGAGGGGCGGCATGCCGGAGCGGGCCATCCGCGCGCGGTCGGCGTCGGCGAGCGAGCCGGCCATGCCGACCGTCCAGGAGCCCCAGGCCAGGGAGAGGCCGGGCAGGCCGGCGGCGCGGCGGTGGGCGGCCAGCGCGTCGAGGAAGCTGTTGGCGGCGGCGTAGCTGCCCTGGCCGGCGCCGCCCATGATCCCGGCGACGGAGGAGAACAGCACAAACGCGGCGAGGTCGTGGGTCAGCTCGTGCAGGTGCCACGCGGCCGCGGCCTTGGCGGCCAGGACCGGCGCGAGCCGGTCGGGCGTGAGGGCGGTGACCACACCGTCGTCGAGCACGCCGGCCGCGTGGACGACCGCGGTCAGCGGGTGCTCGGCCGGGATCGCGGCGAGCGCGGCGGCGAGGTCCTCGCGGTCGGCGACGTCGCAGGCGCGGATCTCGACGTCTGCGCCGAGCTCGTCGCGCAGCTCCCGTGCGCCGGGCGCGTCCGGGCCGCGGCGGCTGAGCAGCAGCAGGTGCCGCACGCCGTGTTCGCGCACGAGGTGCCGCGCGAGCTCGGCGCCGAGGCCGCCGGTGCCCCCCGTGATGAGGACGGTCCCCTCGGCGTCGAACCCCGCGCTTTCCCGGGAAAGCTCGGGGTTGGCACGGGCGAGGCGGAGCGCGTGGGCGGTGCCGGCGCGCAGCCGCAGCTGGGTTTCGTCGAGGGCGAGGGCACGCCGGACGACGTCGTCGGTGGTCTCGGTGTCGGTGTCGACCAGGACGAAGCGGCCCGGGTTTTCCGCCTGGGCCGTGCGGATCAGGCCCCACACGGCCGCGGCGGCGAGGTCGCCGGCTTCGGTCACGAAGACCAGCCGCGACGTCGCGGAACCGTCCGTCAGCCAGTTCTGGGCCAGTTCGAGCGCGCGGGTGGTCAGCGAGGTGAGGCCGTCGAGGGTGCCGCCGTCGTCGCCGAGCCGGACGAGGGTGACGTCGGTGGCGGCCTCCGGCGGCAGCACGACCGGCACCCAGCGCGGCTCGAACAGCGAGTCCACATCGGACTGTGCGGCCACGGCTTCCGAGCGCACCGAACCGATCGACGCGACCGGCTGTCCGGCGGTGTCCGTGAGCGCCAACGCCCCGCCGGCACCGACCTGGACGCGAACGCGAGCAGCGCCGGCCGCATGCAGCGAGACCCGGCTCCACCGGGTGGGGTATCCGGTGATCCCGGCCGCCTGCAAGACGTCCGCGAGGAGCCGCGGGTGCAGCCCGAAGCGCGCCGTCTCGGCTTCGTCCTCACCGAACGCGACTTCGAGGTCCGAGTCGGTGAAGTCTTCGTGGTGCGCGCCGGTGGCGAGAACACCCTCCGCCCGGCGAACCCAGCTGCCTGCGGCCCGGGTGTGGATGTCGAGCCGGCGCCGACCGGTCTCGTCCGGCTCCCCCACCGAAAGCTGCAGGTCGACGGCCTCGTCGGCGGCCAGCTCCAGCGGAGCGCCGAGGGTGAGCTCTTCGACCAGGTCACAGCCGAGGTCGAGGCCGGCGCGCAGAGCGAGTTCGACGAACCCGGTGCCCGGGAACACCCCGTCGGTGAGCCACGGGTGGGTCCGCGCGGAGACGCGCCCGGTCAGCAGCAGCCCGTCGGACCCGGCCGGGGCCACGGACGCGCCGAGCAGCGGGTGCGTGACCGGGTCGAGCCCGAGCCCGGTGGCATCGGCAGCGACGTCCACAGTGGACGGCCAGAAACGCCGGCTCTGGAACGGGTACGTCGGCAGGGAGATCGTGCGGGCGCCGGTTCCGGCGTAGAACTTCGTCCAGTCGACGCGCACCCCGGCGGTGTGCAACCGGGCCAGCGCTTCGGTGAGCACCGCGGGCTCGTCGGAGTCCCGGCGGGCCACCGGAACGGCCGTGACGTCCTCGATCAGCGGGGTGAGCGCGGCGTCCGGGCCCAGCTCGGCGATCACCGAGACCCCGGCCTCGGCGAGCTTCGCCACTGAGTCGGCGAACCGGACCGGCTCGCGGACGTGGCGCACCCAGTACTCGGCCGTGGTGACGTCCCCGGAGGCGATGAACGGCAGCACGGGCTCGGCGAACGTCAGCCCGGCGACCACCGCGCGGAAGTCGTCGAGCATCGGGTCCATCAACGGCGAGTGGAACGCGTGCGACACCGACAGCCGGCGCGGGCGCTCGAAGTGCGCGGCGGCGGCCAGCACGGCGTCCTCGGTCCCGGACAGCACCACCGACCGCGGCCCGTTCACCGCGGCGATGGCGACGTCGTCACCCAGGTACGGCCGGACGTCCGCCTCGCTCGCGCGGACGGCGACCATCGCGCCGCCGGCGGGCAGCGCCTGCATCAGCCGGGCCCGCGCGCCGACGAGCACACAGGCGTCGTCCAGCGACAGCACCCCGGACACGTGCGCGGCGGCGAGCTCGCCGACCGAGTGCCCGGCGACGAAGTCGGGCCGGATCCCCCAGGACTCCAGGAGCCGGAACAGCGCGACCTCGACCGCGAACAACGCGGGCTGCGCGTGCCCGGTCCGGTCCAGCGCGGCGGCGTCGGTGCCCTGCAGCACTTCGCGGACAGCGGGGTCGAGCCGGTCGAGCGACGCGGCGAGGGCGTCGGCGAAGACGGGGAACCGCGCGGCCAGCGCCCGGCCCATGCCCAGCCATTGCGCGCCCTGGCCGGTGAAGACGTACGCGAGAGCGGGCGGCTGGTCGACCGATCCCGTGACGACGCCGGGCGCGTCCCCGGTCTCCAGCCAGGCGGTCAGCGCCGCGCGCGGGTCCGGCCCCGAGACGCTCAGCCGCTCTTCGAACGCCGAACGGGTGGTGGCCAGCGAGAACGCGACGTCCAGCGGGTCGGCCGTCACACCGGCGAGCTGGGCGACCTGGGCGCGCAGCGCGGCGGGGGTCCGTCCGGAAACCAGCCAGGGTGCGGGAACCGGCGTGCGTTCGGCCGGGACGACCGGCGCGGCCGGCGCCTGTTCGACCAGCACGTGGGCGTTCGTGCCGCTGACCCCGAACGACGAGACCCCGGCGCGGCGCGCCCGGTCCACCGCGGGCCACGGCTGGTTCTCCGTGGCGAGCCGGACCGCGCCGGCGTTCCAGTCCACATGGGACGACGGCGTCTCGGCGTGCAGGGTCCGCGGCACCACCCCGTGCCGGATCGCCTCGACCACCTTGACGATCCCGGCGACGCCGGCGGCGGCCTGCGTGTGCCCGATGTTGGACTTGACCGACCCCAGCAGCAGCGGCGTCTCGCGGTCCTGGCCGTAGGTGACCAGCAGGGCTTGCGCTTCGATCGGGTCGCCGAGCCTGGTGCCGGTCCCGTGCGCCTCGACGACATCGACGTCCGAAGTGGACAGTCCGGACGAGGCCAGCGCGGCACGGATCACACGTTGCTGCGAAGGACCGTTCGGCGCGGTGAAGCCGTTGGACGCGCCGTCGGAGTTCACCGCGGTGCCGCGGACCACGGCGAGCACCTCGTGCCCGTTGCGGTGCGCGTCCGACAGCTTCTCCAGCACCAGCACGCCGATGCCCTCGGACCAGCCGGTGCCGTCGGCGTCGTCGGAGAACGCCTTGCAGCGGCCGTCGGCCGACAGCCCGCCCTGGCGGCTGAACTCCAGCAGCGACCCGGGGGTCGACATCACGTTCACGCCCGCGGCCAGCGCGAGGGTGCACTCCCCCGCGCGCAGGGCCTGCGCGGCCAGGTGCACCGCGACCAGCGACGACGAGCACGCCGTGTCGACCGTGACGACCGGGCCTTCGAGGCCGAGGGTGTAGGCGATCCGACCCGACAGCGCGCTCGCCGCGATGCCGGTGCCGACCGAGCCGTCGGCGTCGGCCAGCGACCGGACCATCAGGTAGGCGTAGTCCTGCCCGTTCGTCCCGGCGAAGACGCCGGTGCGGCTGCCGCGCAGCCGCCGCGGGTCGATCCCGGCCCGTTCGATCGCCTCCCAGGACACCTCCAGCAGCAGCCGCTGCTGCGGGTCCAGCGACACCGCCTCGCGCGGCGAGATCCCGAAGAACCCCGCGTCGAAGTCCGTGACGCCGTCGAGGAACCCACCGGCTTGGCTGACGCCCATGCCCCGCTCGTCGACTCGAGCGCCGGTGACCGCCTCGACGTCCCAGCCGCGGTCGGCCGGGAACGGCCCGATCGCGTCCCCGCCGTCCTCGACGAGCCGCCACAATGCTTCGGGGCCGCGGACGCCGCCGGGGAACCGGCAGCCCATGGCCACGATGGCGATCGGTTCCGTGGCGGCGGCCCGCAGCTCCTGGTTCTGCCGCTTGAGCCGCTCGGACTCCTTCATCGCGGCACGGAGTGCTTCGACGACCCGGTCGCTCGGGGTGGACATGTGTCAGCTCCGTAGGTTCATCGGGGGTCAGGTGGCCTCGCCGTCGAGTGCCGCGCGGACCAGGTCGTCGACCGACATGCCGTCGAAGTCGGCGGCCTCGTCCCCGGCCGGGTCGGGCCCGGCCAGGCGGCGCAAGGTGTCCAGCACGCCGCTTTCCCGCAGGCGCGCCGGGGAAACGGCCGCGAGCAGGGCCCGCAGCTCGGTGTCGACGTCGCCGGGGTCCTGCTCACCGGCGAGCTGCCGCACCAGGTCGGCGGCGAGCACGGCCGGGGACGGCTGGTCGAACACGAGGGTCGCGGGCAGGTCGAGCCCGGTCGCCGCGGCGAGCTGGTTGCGCAGCTCGATCGCGCTGAGGGAGTCGAACCCGAGCCCGGAGAACGGCCGCTCCGGGTCGACCGCGTGCGGCCCGGAGAACCCGAGCACGGCGGCGACCTGGGTACGGACGACGTCGAGCGCGGCCTTCTCGCGGTCCGACACCGGCAGCTTGGTCAGCCGCTCCCGCAGCACCGCGCCCGCGGTGACCGGCGCTTCCGCGGTGAGGCGGTGGTACTCCGGCAGGTCGGTCAGCAGCGGGGCCGGCCGGGCCGCGGTGAAGGCGCGCAGGAACGTCGCGTGGTCGATGTCGGCGACCACCGGGGCCGCGTCGGTCGCGAGCACGACCTGCGCGAACGCGGTGAGCGCCAGCTCCGGCGGCACCGGGCGGGTGCCGGTGCGCTGGGCGCGGGCCGTCGCGTCGGCGGTCTCGGCCATGCCCGCCCGCCAAGCGCCCCAGGCGATCGAGGTGCCCGGCAGGCCGTCCGCGCGCCGCTGTTCGGCGACGGCGTCGAGCACGGCGTTCGCCGCGGCGTAGTTGGCTTGGCCGGCGTTGCCGACCGAGCTGGACGCCGAGGAGAACAACGCGAAGACGTCGAGCTCCAGGTCGCGGGACACCTGGTCGAGCACCAGCGCGGATTCGGCCTTCGCCGCGAACACGGTGTCGAACCGGTCCGGGCCATACCCTTCGAGCACGCCGTCGTCGAGCACGCCCGCCGCGTGGATGACCGCGGTGACGTCGGGCGTGAGCAGCTCGCGGACAGCGGCCGGGTCGGTCAGGTCGCACGCGACGACCGAAGCCCGCGGGCCGAGGTCGGCCAGCAGCGCGACGGCGTCAGGAGTGTCCGGGCCGCGGCGGCCGGTGAGCACGACCCGCGAGGCACCCTCGCTGAGCACCCACCGGGCGACGTGCTTGCCGAGCGCGCCGGTGCCACCGGTGACGACCACGGTGCCGCGCGGCCGCCACGCCCGCGCCGGCGGTCCGGCCGGGGCGCGCACGAGGCGCCGGGCGAAGGTGCCCGCCGCCCGCACCGCGACCTGGTCCTCCGTCCCGGCGAGCACCGCGCCCAGCCGGGCGAAAGCGTGGTCGTCGAGGTCGGCGGGCAGGTCGGCGAGACCGCCCCAGCGCTGCGGCTGCTCCAGCGCGGCGACGCGGCCCAGGCCCCACAGCGCGGCCTGCGCGATCGAGGTGACCCGGTCCGACGGCACGGCGGTGACCGCGCCGCGGGTCAGGCACCACAGCCGGGCCGCGCTGCCGGTGCCCGCGAGGGCCTGCAGCAACGCGGTGGTGGCCGCGGCGCCCGCGGTCGGGGTGGACTCGTCCAGGCCCAGCAGGGAAACGACGCCGGTGACATCGGCGCGTTCCACGCTCTCGGGGCCGGTGAACTCCACCAGTTCGGCGCCGAGTGCCTGGACGACTCCGGCGACCCACGGGTCTTGGGCGAAGCCGGCGGGCACGACGACCAGCCACGTCCCGTCCGGCACCGCACCCGGAGCACCGCCGAGCGGCTTCCAGGCGACCCGGTACCGCAGTTCGTCCACAGTGGACTGCTGCGCGCGCCGGTGCTGCAGGTCCAGCAACGCGGGCAGCACGGCGTCGAGCGCGGCGGGGTCGACGTCGATCTCCTTGGCGAGCACGTCGGCGTCCAGGCCGGTCAGGAAGTCCGGCGTGACGGTGACCGCCGGCGTGTCCGGCCAGAAGCGTTCGTGGTGGAACCGGTAGGTGGGCAGGTCGACCGGGCGCGCCCCGTCGAACAGGCCCGCCCAGCCGACCGGCGTGCCCGTGACGTCGAGCCGCGCGAGGGCCGAGACCAGCGTCGGCGCGTCTTCACGGCCGGCGCGCAGGGCGGCGGTGACGGTGGCGGACTCGCCGGTGAGCGTCCGGGTCAGCGCCGCGAGGGTGCTGTCCGGGCCCAGTTCGAGGTACTTGGTGACACCGAGGCCGTCGAGCGCGGCGACGGCGCCGGCGAACAGCACCGGCCGGCGGACGTGGTCGGCCCAGTACTCCGGGGTGCCCAGCTCGTCGGTGACCGGCGACGCGGTGACGGTGGACACGACCGGGAGCGCCGGCGGGGCGAACTGCACCCCCGCGGCGATCCGCCCGAACTCGTCCCTCATCCCGTTCATATGCGACGAGTGAAACGCGTGGCTGACCCTTAAAAGTCTAGACTTTCGGCCCCGGGCCGCGACCAGGTCCGCGACCTCGGCCACCGCGTCGGTGTCGCCGGAGACGACCACCGCCTCGGGCCCGTTGACCGCGGCGATCGACAGCGGCCGGCCGGCGATCAGCTCGTCCGCTTCGGCTTCGGTGACCTGCAGCGCGGCCATCGCCCCGCCGGGCAGCTCCTGCATGAGCCGGCCGCGGGCGGCGACCAGCGTGCAGGCGTCGGCCAGCGACAGCACGCCGGCCGCGTGCGCGGCGGCGAACTCGCCGATCGAATGCCCGGCGAGGTGGTCGGGCCGCACGCCCCACGACTCGACGAGCCGGTAGAGCGCGACCTCCACGGCGAACACCGCCGGCTGCGACCACCGGGTCTGCGCCAGCAGGTCGGCGTCGTCGCCGAAGACGACGTCACGCAGCGAGCCGGGCAGCTCGAGGTCCAGGTGTGCGCAGGCCTCGTCGAACGCGGCGGCGAACACCGGGAACCGCTCGTACAAGTCGCGGCCCATGCCCGGGTACTGCGAACCCTGGCCGGAGAACAGGAACGCGAGCTTCCCGGTCGCCGGCTTGCCGGTGTGCACCAGCGGCGACGGCGTCCCGGCGGTGAGCGCGCCGAGCCCGGTCAGCAGCTCTTCCCGGTCCCCGGCCACGACGACCGCGCGTGACTCGAACCAGGCGCGGGTCGCCGCCGCCGAGAAGGCGACGTCGGACAGCGCGAGCTCGGGGTGCGCGACGAGGTGGTCGCGCAGGGCGCGGGCCTGGGCGCGCAGGCCGTCGTCGCCGCGCGCGGACAGCCGGACCGGCACGGTCGCGGGGGCGCCGGCCGGGCGCGGCTCGGCCGGCGGCGCCTGCTCCAGCACCAGGTGGGCGTTGGTGCCGCTGGCGCCGAACGCGGAGATCCCGGCCCGGCGCGGGTGCCCGGTCTCCGGCCACGGGGTGCTTTCGGTGAGCAGCGCGACGCGGCCGGCCGACCAGTCGACGTGCTCGGACGGCTTGTCCACGTGCAGGGTCTTCGGCAGCAGCCCGTGCCGCATGGCCAGCACCATCTTGATCACCGCGGCCGCGCCGGCCGCCGCCTGGGTGTGGCCCAGGTTGGACTTGACCGAGCCGAGCAGCAGCGGCCGCTCGCGCTCGCGGCCGTAGGTGGCCAGCAGGGCCTGCGCCTCGATCGGGTCGCCGAGCTTCGTGCCCGTGCCGTGCGCTTCGACGGCGTCCACTTCGGACGGCGCCAGCCCGGACACGGCCAGGGCGCGCTTGATCACGCGTTGCTGGGCCGGGCCGCTGGGCGCGGTGAGCCCGTTGGACGCGCCGTCGGAGTTGACCGCCGAACCCCGCACCACGGCGAGGATCCGGTGCCCGTGGCGGCGTGCGTCGGACTGGCGTTCCAGCACGATCATGCCGACACCTTCGGACCAGCCGGTGCCGTCGGCGGCGTCGGCGAAGGCCTTGCAGCGCCCGTCCGCCGACAGCGCGCCCATCTCGCCGAACTCGACGAACCCGGTGGGGCTCGACATCACCATCACCCCGCCGGCGACGGCGAGGGAGCACTCCCCCGCCCGCAGCGCCTGGGCGGCCAGGTGCAGCGCGACCAGTGAAGACGAGCACGCGGTGTCGATGCTCACCGACGGGCCTTCCAGCCCGAAGGTGTAGGAGACGCGGCCGGAGAGCAGGCTGGCGGCCTGCGCGGTGGCCTGGTGGCCGGGGGTGTCGGTGGGCGGGGTGTAGTCGCCCGAGCCGCCGCCGATGTACACGCCGGTGTCACCGCCGCGCAGCCCGGTGGCGTTGATGCCGGCGCGTTCGAACGCCTCCCAGGCCACTTCGAGGACGAGCCGCTGCTGCGGGTCCATCACGATCGCTTCGCGCGGTGCGATGCCGAAGAAGCCGGGGTCGAACTCGGCCGCGTCGTGCAGGAAGCCGCCTTCCTTGGCGGCGCTGCTGCCGGGGCCGTCCCCGGTCAGCGTGGCGAGGTCCCAGCCGCGGTCGGCGGGGAAGCCGCCGACGACGTCGCGCTCGTCGACGACCGCCCGCCAGAGATCCTCGGGTGAGCCGATGCCGCCGGGGTAGCGGCAGCTCATGCCGACGATGACGACCGGGTCGTCCCCGAGCGCCGCCGGGGCGGCTTCGGTGGTGACTTCTTCTTCGTCGCCGAAGAGCTCGGCGAGGAGGAACGTGGTCAGCTCGCGCGGCGTCGGGTGGTCGAAGACCAGCGTCGCCGGCAGCCGCAGCCCCGTCTCGGCGCTCAGGGCCGTGCGCAGGTCCATCGCGGTGAGGGAGTCGAAGCCCAGCGCGGAGAACGCGCGGTCGGCTTCGATCCGGTCGGTGCCGGTGTGGCGCAGCACGGTCGCGGCCGCCGTCCGGACCAGCTCCAGGACGACGTCGGAGCGCTCGCCGGGCGGCACGTCGCGCAGGCCGGGCCCGGTCGCCGGAGCCGGGGTGAACAGCGGTGACAGCAGTGGGCTCGGGCGGGGCGCGGTGAACGCCGGGCCGAAGCGGTCCCACCGGACGTCGGCGACAACCGTGGTGAGGTCGGCCGACCGCACCACGGCGAGCAGCGCGGTGGTCGCGGCGGCCGGGTCGAGCACCGGCAGCCCGCTGTCCCGCAGGTGGGCTTCGTCCTCGCCGGCGCCCGCCCAGGCCGAGAAGGCGACCACGGTCGCCGGTTCCCCGCGGTCCCGCCGCTGCCGGGCGAAGGCTTCCAGCTCGGCGGCCTCGGCGGCTTCGTCCCCGCGGCCACGCACACCCCAGACCCCGGCGACCGACGTGAGCAGGACAAACGCTTCGAGCGGCCACTCGGCATACCGCCGGGCCTCTTCGAGGCTTCCACTGTGGACGACCGCGTCCGGCGGTCCCGCGAGCGCGGCCGGATCGCGGACGACGTCGACGCCGGGCAGGTGGTCCGCGAGGAGCGCGGCCGGGCCGTCACCGGTGACGAGCACGGTGCCGCGCGGCTCCCAGCGTTCCCCGCCCGCGGTGGCGCGGGTCAGGCGGCGGCCGTAGACCCCGGCCGCGCGGACGGCGACCTGGTCTTCGTCCCCGCCGAGCACCGCGCGCAGCCGGGCCGCGGCGCGGGTGTCCAAAGTGGCCGGGACGTCGACGAGCCCACCCCAGCGCATCGGGTCGTGCAGGGCCGCGACCCGGCCGAAGCCCCACAGCGCGGCCGGGCCCCCGACGCGCTCGGCCGGGGTGACGGCGACGGCGCCGCGCGTCACGCACCAGACCGGGACGTCGACCTCGGCGAGCAGTTCCCTTGTTCCCGCAACGGTTTCCCGCAGCGAAACGACGAGGTCGGCGCCGGCCAGGTCGCGGCCGGCCCCGAGGACTTCGGTGACCCGCTCGGCCCATTCGGCGTCGTCGCCGGGGACGACCACGATGTTCGCGGGCTTCAGCTCGGCGACGGTGACCGGCTGCCAGGTGATCCGGTAGCGCAGGCTGTCGGCCGCGGCCGCTTCGGCCTGCTTGCGCCGCCAGGCGGCGAGGGCGGGCAGGACCGCGTCGACCGCGGCGGGGTCGACGGCGAGCTGCTCGGCCAGCCCGGCGGTGTCGGCGCGGTCGACTGAGGCCCAGAAGCCGTCGTCGGCCGGGCCGCCGGTGACCACCTCGGGCCAGTAGCGCTCGTGCTCGAAGGGGTAGGTCGGCAGCTCGGCGCGGCGGGCGCCGGTGCCGGCGAACCACGCGGCCCAGTCCGGGTTCACGCCCGCGGTGAACAGCGTGCCCAGCGCCGTCGCCACACTGTCCTCTTCGGACCTGCCACGACGCAGCAGCGGGACGACCACCCGGTCGTCGGCCGGTTCGACCAGCGGCGCCAAAACGGCGTCCGGCCCGACCTCGACGAACAGCGACACCTCGGCCAGCCGGTCGAGGGCATCGCCGAAGCGGACGGTCTCGCGGACGTGGCGCACCCAGTACTCCGGGTCGGTGACGTCGCCGCCGGTGACCAGCGGGAGGACCGGCGGTGCGAACCGCAGTCCGCTGACGGCGGCCCGGAAGCCGTCCAGCATCGGGTCCATCAGCGGCGAGTGGAAGGCGTGGCTGACGTTGAGCCGCCGTCCCCCGCCGAAGATCTCGGCCACCGCGAGCACGGCGTCTTCCTCGCCGGAGAGCACGACGGACTCCGGGCCGTTGACCGCGGCGATCGCGACGCCGTCGGTCAGCCGCGCGCGAACGTCCTCTTCGGACACTCGCAGCGCGACCATCGCGCCGCCCTCGGGCAGCTCCTGCATCAGCCGGGCGCGGGCAGCGACCAGCGTGGCGGCGTCCTCAAGCGAGAACACCCCGGCGACGTGGGCGGCGGCGACCTCACCGATCGAGTTCCCGGCGACGAAGTCCGGGCGCACACCCCACGACTCCAGGAGCCGGAAAGCGGCGACCTCGAACGCGAACAACGCGGGCTGGGCCCAGCCGGTCCGGTCCAGCTCGGCCGCATCCTCGCCCCATGCGACGTCGCCCAGCGCCATCCCGAGGTGTGCGCAGACCTCGTCCCAGGCGTCGGCGAACACGGGGTACCGCGCGTACAGCTCGCGGCCCATGCCCAGGCGCTGGGCGCCCTGGCCTGAGAACAGGAACGCGGTGACCCGCTCGCGAGCCACTCCCCGGCTCACGACCTCGCCACCGACCAGCACGGCACGGTGGTCGAGCGCGGCCCGGCCGGTGGCCAGGGTGTACCCAGTGTCGAGCATCTCGCCATCCACAGTGGACAGCAGCTCGTCCAGCGCCGTCTCGGACCGCGCCGACACCGGCCACGGCACCACCGCGGGCGCGGTCCCCGTGACCGCATCCCAGGCGGGCGGGGCTTCCAGGATGACGTGCGCGTTCGTGCCGCTGACCCCGAAGGACGACACGGCCGCACGACGCGGGCGGGCCGTCTCCGGCCACGCGGTCGCCTCGGTGACCAGGTCCAGGGACCCGGCCGTCCAGTCCACATGGGACGACGGCGCGCCGACGTGCAGCGTCTTCGGCACCACGGCGCGGCCGAGGGAAAGCACCATCTTGATCACGCCCGCGGCGCCCGCGGCGGCCTGGGTGTGCCCGAGGTTGGACTTCACCGACCCCAGCAGCGCCGGCGTCTCGCGGTCCTGCCCATAAGTGGCCAGCAGCGCCTGGGCCTCGATCGGGTCGCCCAGGGTGGTGCCGGTGCCGTGCGCCTCGACGACGTCGACGTCCGAAGTGGACAGACCGGCGTCGGCCAGTGCCGCGCGGATCACGCGTTGCTGCGACGGGCCGTTCGGGGCGGTCAGGCCGTTGGACGCGCCGTCCTGGTTGATCGCGGACCCGCGCACCACCGCGAGGATCTCGTGGCCGTGCCGGAGCGCGTCGGACTGCCGCTCGACGACGAACACCCCCGCGCCTTCCGACCAGGCCGTGCCGTCGGCGTTTTCGGAGAACGCCTTGCAGCGGCCGTCGGCGGCGAGGCCGCCCTGGGCGTCGAACTCGGTGAAGGAGAACGGGCTGGTCATCACGGTGACCCCGCCGACCAGCGCCAGGGAGCACTCGCCGTCGGCCAGCGCGCGGGCCGCCCAGTGCAGGGCGACCAGCGACGACGAGCACGCCGTGTCGACCGTGACGGCGGGGCCCTCCAGGCCGAGGGTGTAGGACAACCGTCCGGAAAGGACACTCGCCGTGGTGCCGGTGGCCATGTGCCCGGCGACGTCTGCGTCGGAGTTGAGCAGCAGTCCGGTGTAGTCCTGGCCGTTGGTGCCGACGAACACGCCGGTGTCGGTGCCGCGCAGGCTCGCCGGGTTGATGCCGGCGTGCTCCAGCGACTCCCACGACGTCTCCAGCAGCAGGCGCTGCTGCGGGTCCATCGCCAGGGCTTCTCGCGGGGAGATGCCGAAGAAGCCGGCGTCGAACCCGGCGGCGTCGGGCAGGAACCCGCCGTGGCCGTCACCGAGCTTCCCCAGGTCCCAGCCGCGGTCGGCCGGGAACGGCCCGATCGCGTCACCGCCGTCTTCCAGGAGCTGCCAGAAGGTGCGCGGCGAGGTGATGCCGCCGGGGAAGCGGCAGCCGATGCCGACGATCACGATCGGGTCGTCCGCGGTGGCGCGGGTGGTGCTCGGAACCGGGACCGGCGTGTCGGCGCCGAGCAGCTCGCCGAGCAGGAACGTGGTCAGCACCCGCGGGGTCGGGTGGTCGAACACCAGCGACGACGGCAGCGTGAGCCCGGTCGCCGCGCCGATGCCGTTGCGCAGCTCGACCGCGGTGAGCGAGTCGAACCCGAGGTCGGCGAACGCGGCGTCCGGGGCGACCGCGCCGACGTCGGCGTGGCCGAGCACCATCGCGACCTGCGTGCGCAGCAGGCCCAGCAGGTGCTTCTCGCGGTCCGCGGCCGGCAGCCCGGCCAGGGTGCCGCGCAGGTCGCCGCGCTCCCCCGCTTCCCGCGCCTCGCTGAGCACGGCCTTGGCGCGCGGCAGTTCGGCCAGCAGCGGGAACGGCCGGCCGAGGGTGAAGGCGGGCACGAACCGCGTGAAGTCGATGTCCGCGACGAGGATCTCGGTGTCGCCGGCGCCGATCGCGCGCCGCATCGCCGCGACGGCCCGGTCCGGCGGCAGCAGCGCGAGCCCGCCGCGGCCGACGCGGTCCTGCACCCCCGCCTGGCCGCCGAGCATGCCGGCGCCCGCCCACGGGCCCCACGCGATCGACGTCGCGACCCGGCCGGCGGCCCGGCGGCGCGCGGCGAGCGCGTCGAGGTGGGCGTTGGCGGCCGCGTAGTTGCCCTGCCCGGCCGCGCCGAACGTGCCGGCGGTCGAGGAGAACAGCACAAACGCGTCGAGGTCGAGGTCCGCGGTCAGCTCGTCGAGGTGCTCCGCGCCGCGGCACTTGGCCGCGAACACGGTCTCGAACTGCTCGGCGGTCAGCGAGCCGGTGGTGCCGTCGTCGACCACACCGGCGGTGTGCACCACGGCGGTCAGGTCCGGGATCGCCTCGACGACCCGGGCCAGCGCGTCGCGGTCGGAGACGTCACAGGCCTTGACGGTCGCATTCAGCTCGGCGGCCAGTTCGGCTGCCCCCGGTGCGTCCAGGCCGCGACGGCTGAGCAGCACGAGGTGCTCGGCGCCCGCGTCGGCGAGCTGCCGCGCGACCTCCGCGCCGAGGCCGCCCGTGCCGCCGGTGACCAGCACCGTGCCCCGCGGGGTGTAGTCCGTTATACGGCCCGCGGGTGCGGTGGTGAGGCGGCGGGCGAAGACGCCCGAGGGGCGGATGGCGACCTGGTCTTCGTCGCCGATCCCCCGCAGGACGGCGAAGAGGCGGCCGACCGCACGGGTGTCGAGGACTTCGGGGAGGTCGACGAGCCCGCCCCAGCGGTGCGGTTGTTCCAGGCCCAGTACCCGGCCGAGGCCCCAGAGCGCCGCCGCGCGCGGGTCGGGCGCGGGGTCGGCCGCGCCGGTGCTGACGGCGCCGCGGGTGGCCCACCACAGCGGGGCCCGGTCGCCGACCGCTTGCGCGAGGCGCAGGGATTCGGCGGGGTCGGTCAGCAGCGAGAGCACGTGGTCGGCTTCGGTCAGCTCGGCGCCCGGCTCGACACGGGTACCACCGATGGCTTCGGCAACCGAGTGCGCCCACGGGTCGTCGTGGGCCACGACGAGCACGCGGCTCGGCGCGGCGGGCTCGGTGCGGACCGGGCGCCAGACCACGCGGTAGCGCCAGTCGTCCACTTCGGACTCTTCGCGCACGCGGTGGCGCCAGGCGGTGAGCGCGGGCAGGACCGTGCCGAGCGCGTCGCGGTCGACGTCCAAGGTGGACGACAGCTCTTCGACGTCCGCCGCTTCCAGCGCGGTCCAGAAACCGGTGTCGGCCTCCGGCGCCGCGGGCGCGGGCTCCGGCCAGTAGCGGGACCGCTGGAACGCGTACGTCGGCAAGTCGACCCGGCGGGCGCCGGTCCCGGCGAAGAACGCGGCCCAGTCGGGCCGGTACCCGCGCGTGTGCAGGTCGCCGAGCACCGCGGCGACGGTCTCCTCCTCCGGCCGGCCCTTGCGCAGCAGCGGTTTTGCGTCGGTCATCGCCGACAGCACCGCGTCCGGTCCGAGCTCGACGTACGCGGTGACGCCGGCTTCGTCCAGGGTCGTGACCGCGTCGGCGAACCGCACGGCTTCCCGGGCGTGCCGGACCCAGTAGTCCGGTCCGTCGGCGAGGTCCGCACCGGCGACGGTGGAGACGAACGGCAGTTCCGGCGCGGAGAAGGTGAGCCCGGCGATGGCGGCGCGGAACTCGGCCAGCATCGGCTCCATCAGCGCGGAGTGGAACGCGTGGGAGACGGTCAGCCGGCGGGTCTTCTCGAACCGCTCCGCGAAGGCGAGCACGGCGTCCTCGGGCCCGGAGACCACAATGGACTCGGGCCCGTTGACCGCGGCGATGTCGACGTCGTCAGGGAGCTGAGCGCGGACGTCTGCCTCGGTCGCGCGGACCGCGACCATCGCGCCGCCGGCCGGGAGGGCCTGCATGAGCCGGCCGCGGGCCTGCACCAGCGTGGCCGCGTCGGCCAGGGACAGCACCCCGGCGACGTGCGCGGCGGCGATCTCACCGACGGAGTGCCCGGCGACGTGGTCGGGCCGCACGTCCCACGAATCCAGGAGCCGGACCAGCGCGACCTCGATCGCGAACAGCGCGGGTTGCGCGTGACGGGTTTCGTTCAGCAGCGCGGCTTCCTGAGTGCCCGGCTCGGCGAAGAGCAGCTGCCGGTCCAGCTCGAGGTGCGCGAGGACGTCGTCGAGGGCTTCGGCGAACACCGGGAACCGCTCGTACAGCTCGCGCCCGGCGCCGGGCCGCTGGCTGCCCTGGCCGGTGAACAGGAACGCCGTCGTGGGCCGGGCGGTCGAGGTGCCACGCAGGACGTGCGCGGCGGGTTCGTCCTCCGCGATCGCCGTGAGTCCACTTCGGACCTCCTCGGCCGTCGCGGCGAGAATCACCGCGCGGTGGCTCAGGTCGGCGCGTGCGGTGGCCAGGGTGAAGGCGAGGTCGGCGGGCTCGGCCGGCCACGCCCGGAGGCGGGCGGCCTGGGCGCGCAGGGCTTCCGGGGTCCGGGCCGAGACGACCACGGGCACGGTCCCGGACACCACCGGTTTCGGCTCCTCGGCGACAACGGGCTCGGGAGCCTGCTCCAGTACCGTGTGGACGTTCGTGCCGCTCAGCCCGAACGAGGACACGGCGGCCCGCCGGGGTGCGCCGGTCTCCGGCCAGTCGGCGGCTTCGTCGAGCAACCGGATCGCCCCGCCGGACCAGTCGATGTGCGACGACGGTGTGCCCGCGTGCAGGGTCCTCGGGAGCACGCCGTGGCGCATCGCCATGACGAGCTTGACCACCCCGGCGATGCCCGAGGCCATCTGCGTGTGGCCGAGGTTGGACTTGACCGAGCCGAGCAGCAGCGGCCGCTCGCGGTCGCGGCCGTAGGTGGCCTGCAGCGCCTGGACCTCGATCGGGTCGCCGAGCGGCGTGCCGGTGCCGTGGCCCTCCACCGCGTCGATGTCCGAAGTAGACAAACCGGCGCTCGCCAGCGCTTGGCGGATCACGCGCTGCTGGGACGGGCCGTTCGGGGCGGTCATGCCGTTGGACGCGCCGTCGGAGTTCATCGCCGAGCCGCGGACGACCGCGAGGATCTCGTGGCCGTTGCGCTGGGCGTCGGACAGGCGCTCGACGAGCACCAGCCCGACCCCCTCGGCGAGGCTCATGCCGTCGGCGTTGTCGGAGTAGGCCTTGCAGCGGCCGTCGGGCGCCATCGCGCGCTGGCGGCTGAACCCGATCCACGGCGCCGGCGTGGCCATCACCGTGACCCCGCCCGCGAGGGCGAGCGAGCTTTCCCCGGAGCGCAGCGACTGGCAGGCCAGGTGCAGCGCGACCAGCGACGACGAGCACGCCGTGTCGAGTGTGACGGCCGGGCCTTCCAGCCCGAACAGGTAGGCGATCCGGCCGGAAAGGACACTCGACACCGCGCCGGTGATCATGTGGCCTTCGGAGCCTTCGGCCGCGTTGAGCACGGTCGAGCCGTAGTCCTGGTAGCTGGCGCCGACGAACACGCCGGTCCGGCTCCCCCGCGCCGTGGCCGGGTCGACCCCGGCGCGTTCGAAGGTCTCCCAGGCGACTTCCAGCAGCAGGCGCTGCTGCGGGTCCATCGACAGCGCCTCACGCGGCGAGATGCCGAAGAACCCGGCGTCGAAGTCCGCGACGCCGTCGAGGAACCCACCGAGCGTCGAGTAGGTCTTGCCGCTGCGGTCCGGGTCGGCGTCGAACAGCCCGGCGGCGTCCCAGCCGCGGTCCGGCGGGAACGACGAGATCGCGTCGCCACCGCCGATGACCAGTTCCCACAACGCTTCCGGCGAGGTGACGCCGCCGGGGAACCGGCAGCTCATGCCGACGATGGCGATCGGCTCGTCGACGGCGGTGGCCGCGACGACGGTCTCCCCCGCCACCGGACCATCCACTGTGGACAGGACGAAGCCGGCGAGGGTGGCCGCGTTCGGGTAGTCGAACACCACGGTGCTGGGCAGGCTGAGGCCGGTCACGACCTCGAGGCGGTTGCGCAGGTCGACGGCGGTGAGCGAGTCGAAGCCCAGCTCGCGGAACGCGCGGTCGGCCTCGACGGCGTCCCCGCTCGTGTGCCCCAGCACGGCGGCCGCCTCGGCCCGCACGAGGTCGACGACGAGCCGGCGGCCGGCGGCCGCGGGCAGCGCCCGGACCCGGCTCGCGAACGCGGAGGCGTCGGCGGTGTCGTCGGCCGTCGCGGCGAGCCGCCGGACCGCGGGCAGCTCGGAGAACAGCGGGCTCGGCCGCACCGACGTGAACACCGGGTGGTAGCGGTCCCAGTCGAGGTCGGCGATGAGCAAGGAGGTTTCGTCGTCGGCAAGCGCGCGCTTGAGCCCGGCGAGCGCGAGCCGGGGTTCCATGAACCGCAGGCCGCTGCGCAGGATCCGGCCGGGGTCCACCCGGCCCAGCTCCCGGTCGTCGGCCCAGATGCCCCAGGCGACGGTGGTGGCGGGCACCCCGCGGGCGCGCCGCTGCTCGGCGAGCGCGACGAGGTGGGCGTTGGCCGCGGAGTAGGCGCCGTGGTCCCCGCTGCCCCACAGGCCGGCGGTCGAGGAGTACAGCACGAAGTGCTCGAGCTCGCCTTCGTCGAGCAGCTCGTCGAGGACGCTGTCGAGGTTGGCGGCGCCGGTCACCTTGGCGTCGAGGACCTCGGCGAAGGCGGCCGGGGTGGTGCCGGTGAGCGGGGCGAGCGCGATGTGGGCGGCGGTGTGCACAACGGTGGTGATCCGCCGGCCCTCGCTCTTCAGCCTGGTGATCAGGCCGGCGACGGCGTCCCGGTCGGTGACGTCGAGCGAGACGATCTCGGCCGAGGTGCCGAGCTCGTCTCGGAGCGCTTGGGCGTGGGGCGCGTCGGGACCGCGGCGTCCGGTGAGCACGAGGTGCTCGATGCCCTCGGCGGCCAGCCAGCGGGCCAGGTGCGGGCCGAGGGTGCCGGTCCCCCCGGTGATGACGGCGGTGCCGTGGGCGCGGTAGGCCCGCCGGGGCGTGTCTTTGACCGGGGCGGGCACGAGCCGCCGCGCGAAGACGCCACCTGCGCGGATGGCGAGCTGGTCTTCGTCCCCGGCCCCGGCTAGCACCGCGACGAGCCGCCGCGCGGCGGCGGGGTCGAGGGTTTCGGGCAGGTCGACGAGCCCGGCCCACTGCGCGGGGTGTTCGAGGGCGGCGGACCAGCCGAGGCCGTGGACCTGGGCTTGCGCGGGATCGCGGACGGGGTCGGCGGGCCCGGTGGAGACGGCCCCGCGGGTCAGTGCCCAGACGCGCGGAGCGGGCTCGCTCCCGGCGACGGCCTGGACGAGCGAGAGGGTGCGGAGGAGGCCGCGGTCGAGGCCGGGGTGGTCGGTCGGAGTGTGGTCGGTGGAGAGGAGGGAGACGATGCCGGTGATACCTTCGAGATCCCCGGGCGCGGGATCTCCGGAACCGGCCGAGCCGCGCGAGCCGAGCCCTCCGAGCGCCGCAACATCCCCGGCACCGCCCAAGCCACCCGCACCAAGCGCCGCGGCCAGATCCTCACGGTCGATCTGGTCCGCGCCGAGCAGCACCGTGCGCACCTCGGCGCCGTGGCCGCGCAGGACCTCGGCGATCTCCTCTTCACCCTCCTCGCCGGTGCCGAGCACCAGCCAGGTGCCGGACAGTGTCGTCCCGGCCGGGCGGACCGGGCGCCATGTGATCCGGTAGCGCCAGGCGTCCACCGTGGACTCTTCGTCGCGGCGGGCGTGCCATGCCGACAACGCCGGCAGCAGGTCGTCCAAAGCGGACTGCTGGCGATCGTCCAGGTCGAGCAGGTTCGTCAGCCCCGCCCGGTCGTCGCGGGTGATGGCCTGCCACAGCTCGTCGTCGGCCGGCGCGGTGGGAGCTGGAGCTTCGTCGATCGCCCAGTAGTGCTCGTGCTGGAACGCGTAGGTCGGCAGGTCCACGCGGCGGCCGCCGGTGAGCGTGTCCGCCCAGTCGACCGCCACCCCCCGCGTGTGCGCCTCGGCGAGGGACTTCAGGAACCGGCCGGCGCCGCCGTCGTCGCGGCGCAGCGTGCCGAGCGCCGTGACGGGGACGCCGGCCGTCTCGGCCAGCTCCCCGATCGCCATGCCGAACACCGGGTGCGGGCTCGACTCGACGAACACCGCGTGCCCGTCGGCGACCGCGGCCGCCAGCGCCGCCGCGAACTCGACCGTGCCGCGCAGGTTGCGGCACCAGTAGTCGCCGGTCAGCTCCCCCGGCTCGACGAGGCCGCCGGTGACCGTCGAGTAGAATCGGACGCCGGTGTCGCGCGGGGCAACCGGGGCCAGCAGCTCGGCCAACTCGGCCGCGATCCCGTCGACCTGCGGCGAGTGCGCCGCGAAGTCGACCCCGTCCAGCCGCCAGCGCATCAGCCCGGCCTTGGCCAGCCGGACCTCGAACTCCGCCAGCGCGGCGGGCTCGCCGGACACCGTCACCGAACGCGGCCCGTTCACCGCGGCGACGGCGATCCGGTCGGCCAGGTCGCCGATCAGCGCCCGCACTTCGTCGCCGCCCGCGACGACCGAAAGCATCGCCCCGTGCCCCGACAGCCGCTCCGCGATCAGCTTCGACCGCAGCGCAACCACCCGCGCACCGTCCTCAAGGGACAGTGCACCCGCGACACACGCAGCGGCGATTTCCCCCTGCGAATGCCCGATCACGGCGACCGGCTCAACGCCGTGCGCACGCCACAGCTCCGCCAACGACACCAGCACGGCCCACAGCACCGGCTGCACAACGTCCACGCTCGTCAGCGTGTCGTCGTGCAACACGTCCCCCAGCGACCAGCCGACGAAGGGCTCGAGCGCGGCGGCGCACTCGGCCAGCCGGGCGGCGAACGCCGGGGACGAGGTCAGAAGCTCACGGGCCATGCCCGGCCACTGCGAATCCTGGCCGGGGAAAACGAAAACCGGCGCGCCCGACCGCTTGGCCACGCCCTGCACAAGCGCAGGATCGGCAGTGTCGCCGACGAACGCGGTCAGGCCGCGCCGCAGGTCGGCGGCGTCTTCGCCGACGACCACGGCCCGCTGCTCGAACGTCCCGCGGGCGTGGGCGAGGGTCCAGCCGACGTCGACCGGACGCTCGTCGTCGAGGAAGTCCAGCAGCCGCAAGGCCTGCGCCTTCAACGCGGGCGCGCTCTTCGCCGACAGCGGCCACACGACCGTTCCGGAGTGCGACGGCTCCGGCGCCGCATCGAGAGCGGGCGCCGCTTCGATGATCGCGTGGGCGTTGGTGCCGCTGATGCCGAACGACGAAACGCCGGCGCGGCGCGGGTGCCCGGTCTCCGGCCAGGCCGTCTCCTCGGCGAGCAGCTCGACCGCCCCGGCCGTCCAGTCGATCTTCGTGGACGGCCGACCGACGTGCAGGGTGCGCGGCAGCACACCGTGGCGCATGGCGTGCACCATCTTGATCAGGCTGGCGACGCCCGCGGCCGACTGGGTGTGCCCGATGTTGGACTTCACCGAGCCGATCAGCAGCGGCCGCTCGCGGTCCCGGCCGTAGGTGGCCTGCAGCGCCTGGACTTCGATGGGGTCGCCGAGGGCGGTGCCGGTGCCGTGCGCGTCGAGGGCGTCCACTTCGGACGGTTCGAGCCCGGCGTTGGCCAGCGCCTGGCGGATGACGCGTTGCTGCGACGGGCCGTTGGGCGCGGTGAGGCCGTTGGACGCGCCGTCGGAGTTGACGGCGGTGCCGCGAACTACGGCGAGGATCGGGTGACCGAGCCGCTGGGCCTCGGAAAGCCGTTCCAGCACGAGCATCCCCGCGCCTTCGGCGAGCGACATGCCGTCGCCTTCGTCGGAGAACGCCTTGCAGCGGCCGTCGAAGGCGAGGGCCCGCTGGCGGCTGAACGCGACGAACGGATCCGGTGACGCCATCACCGTGACGCCGCCGGCGATGGCCAGCTCGGATTCGCCGGAGCGCAGCGACTGGCACGCCAGGTGCAGCGCGACCAGCGACGACGAGCACGCCGTGTCGACGGTGACCGACGGGCCTTCGAAACCGAACAGGTACGACAACCGTCCGGAAAGGACACTCGGGATGGTGCCGGTGACGAGGTGGCCCTCGGTGCCGTCGCCGGTGGCGACGCCGTAGTCCTGGAAGCTGGAGCCGACGAAGACGCCGGTCCGGCTGCCCCGGACGGCCGCCGGGTCGACGCCCGCGCGTTCGAACGCCTCCCACGAGACTTCCAGCAGCAGCCGCTGCTGCGGGTCCATCGACAGCGCCTCGCGCGGCGAAATGCCGAAGAAACCGGCGTCGAACTCGGCGGCGTTCTCGAGGAAACCACCCAGCGTCGAATAGGTCTTGCCGCCGCGTTCGGGGTCGGGGTCGAACAGGCCGGCGGCGTCCCAGCCGCGGTCGCCGGGGAACGACGAGATCGCGTCCACCCCGCCGGTGACCAGGGTCCAGAGTTCTTCGGGCGTGGTGACCCCGCCGGGGAAGCGGCAGCCCATGCCGACGATGGCGATCGGCTCGTCGGTGGCGCCGGTCGTCGCGACGACGGTGTCGGCGGTGCCCGAACCGTCGATCTCGGCCCGCAGGAACGCGACCAGCGCGAGCGGGGTCGGGTGGTCGAAGACGAGCGTCGCGGGCAGGGCGAGGCCGGTCGCTTCCGCGAGGTGACGGCGGAACTCGACGGCGGTGAGCGAGTCGAAGCCGAGGTCGCGGAAAGCCCGTTCTTCGGCGACGGCGTCCGCGGTGACGTGCCCGAGCACGGCGGCGGCTTCGGCGCGGACCAGGTCGAGCAGGGCGCGGTCGCGTTCGTCCTCGGACATCCCGGCGAAGCGGGCGGCGAACGCGCTGACGACGGCGCTCACCGGTTCGGGCCGGGCCTCGGCGAACGCGTCGAAGAGCCGGGTGGGGCGGGTGGCGGTGAAGACGGGCAGGAAGGTGTCCCAGGTGACATCGGCGACCACGACGGTGGTGTCGTCGCGTACGAGGGCGCGTTCGAGCTCGGCGAGGGCGTTTTCGGTCGAGAGGAAGCCGAGGCCGCGCCGGCTCAGCTGACCGGCGACGTGCTCGTCGGTGGCCATGCCCTCTTCGGCCCAGGCGCCCCAAGCGATGGAGGTGGCGCGGCGGCCGGTGCTCCGGCGTGCTTCGGCGAGGGCGTCGAGGTAGGCGTTGCCGGCGGCGTAGGCGGCCTGGCCCCCGCTGCCCCAGACGCCGGCGACGGAGCCGAAGAGCAGGAAGAAGTCGAGGTCGTGCCCGGCGAGCAGGGCATCGAGGTGCGCGGCGCCGTCGGTCTTGGCGGCCGTGACGCGGGTCAGCTCGGCGAAGTCCGTGGTGTGCACGGGGTCCATGGCCTGCGCGACCCCGGCGGTGTGGACGACGCCGGTGAGATCGGGGTGCTGCTCGAGCAGGGCTTCGACGGCGGCGCGATCCGCGACGTCGGCTTTCGCGATCGTGACGCGCGCCCCGGCGGCGGTGAGTTCTTGTTCGAGCTCGTCCGCACCGGGCGCGTCTGAGCCGCGGCGGCTGACGAGCACGAGGTGGTCGGCCCCGGCGTTCGCGAGCCACCGCGCGACGGACGCGCCGAGGGCGCCGGTGCCCCCGGTGACCAGGACGGTGCCGCGCGCCCGGAACCGGCCCGGAGCCTCGACCGGCCGGTACCGCACGACGCGGCGGCCGAAGGCGCCTTGGGCCCGCAGGGCGATCTGGTCTTCACCGGTGCCGGCCAGGACGGCGGCCAGGCGGCGGGTGGTGGGGAGGTCGAGGGTGGCGGGCAGGTCGACGAGGCCACCCCAGAGCGCGGGTTGTTCAAGCGCGACGGTGCGGCCGAAGCCCCAGAGGCGCGCGGTGACGGGATCGGGGGCGTGATCACCGAGGGTGGCGACGGCGCCGGTGGTGAGGCACCAGAGGCGGAGATCGAGGTCGGCATCGCCGAGCGCTTGGACGAGGGTGAGGAGATCGCGGAGGCCGCGGTCATCGGCGGCGGGGAGGTGGATGACGCCTTCGGCGGGCCCGGCAGCGGCGAGCGCGGCGGCGAGGGTGGCGCGGTCGACGGCGGAGTGGTCGCCGGACGGCACGGCGCCGGCGGTCTCGGTGGCTGCGGGGCCGCCGGCCGCCGACACTGCTTCGGCTGCGGGCTGCCCGGTTGCGGGATCGCCGGCCGCGGGCTGCCCGGTTGCGGCAGGGTTGCCGGCCGCCGGAACCGCGCGGGCTTCGGCCGCAAGCCGCTCGCCTGCCTGCCCGGTGGCGGCAGGGTTACCGACCGCCGGAACCGCGCGGGCTTCGGCCGCAAGCCGCTCGCTTGCGTGCCCGGTGGCCGCGGGGTCGGCCGCAGGCTGCCCGCCGACCGAAGCCTCGGGCTGCCCGGTGGCCACAGGGTCGCCGGGCGTGGCGGGCAGCACGGCGCCGGCTGTCTCGATGGCTGCAGGGTCGCCGGCCGTGAGATCCGCCGTCACGATGCGGGTCACCGTTGCGCCGTGGGCGGCCAGTGCGGCCTCGAGCTCGGCTCCCTCCTCCGCCGATGCCGTCACCAGCAGCCAACGGCCGTTCAACACCGGGGTCTCCGCCGTCCGGAACGGGTGCCACTCCGTCCGGTACCGCCAGGACTTCGCGATCTCCTCGGCCGCCCGGCGGTCGCGCCAGCCCGTCAACGCCGGGAGGAGCGTTTCCAGCGATGACCGCTGCTCCTCCCCCAGGTCCAGCAACCCCGCCAGCTCCGACGCGTCGCCGCGGCCGATCGCCTCCCACAGCGGGCCCTCCGGCTGCTCCGCAACCCGCGGGGCAGCCGAAGCCCAATAGTGCTCACGCTGGAACGGGTACGTCGGCAACGAGACCACGCGCCCGCCGCCCAGGTACTCGCGCCAGTTCACCGGGTAGCCGCGCGTGTGCAGGGTCGCCAGCGCGGACACCGCCGACTCCGCCTCGGGACGGTCCTTGCGCAGCAGCGGCACCGTTCCGGGCCGGTCCAGCAGCGCCGACAGCGTGCCGTCCGGACCCAGCTCCAGGTACGTCGACGCCGCGTCCTCGACCGTCTCCGCGAACCGGACTGTCGCGCGCACGTGCTCGACCCAGTACTCCGGTGAACACACGTCGCCGTGGGAGACGAAAGCCAGCGAGGGCGCGGAAAAGGTCAGCGCCGAGACCACCTCGCGGAACGCGGGCAGCATCGGGTCCATCAGGTGCGAGTGGAACGCGTGCGACACCGAAAGCCGCGTCGACTTGCCGAAGCGGGACGCGACCGCCAGCACGGCCTCTTCGACCCCCGACAGCACCACGGCCGAAGGGCCGTTCACCGCGGCGATGTCCACACCGTCCACAAGGGACGCGCGAACGTCCTCTTCGGACGCGCGCACCGCGACCATCGCCCCGCCGCCCGGCAGCGCCTCCATCAGCCGCGCGCGGGCGGACACCAGCGTGCACGCGTCGTCCAGCGACAGCACTCCCGACACGTGCGCGGCCGCGATCTCGCCGACCGAGTGACCCGCGACGACGTCGGGGCGCACGCCCCACGACTCCAGCAGCCGGAACGCCGCCACGCCGAACGCGAACAGCGCCGGCTGCGCGTTCCCGGTCCGCTCCAGCGCGGCCGCGTCCGAGCCCCAGACCACGTCGCGGAGACCCGGGTCGCACCGGTCCAGCACGTCGGTGAACACGTCGGCGAACACCGGGAACCGCGCGGCCAGCTCGCGGCCCATCCCGAGCCGCTGCGCGCCCTGGCCGGGGAAGACGAACGCGAGGCCGCCGCCGGTGACGACGCCGCTCACCACGCCGGGCGCCGGGGCACCGGCCGCCAACGCGGCCAGTGCCGACACACGGTCCGCGCCGAGCACCACGGCCCGGTGTTCGAACGCCGTCCGTGTTGTCGCCAGCGACCACGCCAGGTCACCGCGCGGGAAGTCGAGCCGGGCCAGGTTCGCGGCCTGCGCCCGCAGCCCCTCGGCGGTCCGCGCCGAAAGCACCAGCGGCGCGTCTTCGAGCGTGTCGACGGCCGCCTGCTCGACGGCCGGGGCCGCTTCGAGCACGACGTGCGCGTTGGTGCCGCTGATGCCGAACGACGAGACACCCGCGCGTCGCGGCCGGTCCGACGAAGGCCACGGCGTCGTGGCCGAAGCCAGCGACACCGCGCCTTCCGTCCAGTCCACATGGGACGACGGCTCGCCCGCGTGCGGCGATCCCGGCACCGTGCCGTGCTCCATCGCGAGGACCATCTTGATGATGCCCGCGACGCCGGCCGCGGCCTGCGTGTGCCCGATGTTCGCCTTCACCGAGCCGAGCAGCAACGGCGTCGAGCGGTCCTGCCCGTAGGTCGCCAGCAGCGCCTGGGCTTCGATCGGGTCGCCCAGCGTGGTGCCGGTGCCGTGGCCTTCGACGACGCCGACGTCCGAAGTGGACAGTCCGGAGGTGGCCAGCGCGGCGCGGATCACCCGCTGCTGCGAAGGCCCGTTCGGCGCGGTCAGGCCGTTGGACGCGCCGTCGGAGTTCACCGCCGAGCCGCGCACGACGGCCAGGACGCGGTGCCCGTGCCGGCGCGCGTCCGACTGCCGCTCCAGCACCAGCACACCGACACCCTCGGACCAGCCGACGCCGTCGGCGTCGTCCGCATAGGACCGGCACCGGCCGTCGGGGGAAAGGCCGCGCTGGCGGGAGAACTCGACGAACGAGTTCGGTGTGGACATCACCGTCACCCCGCCGGCGAGCGCGAGCGAGCACTCTCCTGAGCGCAGCGCCTGGGCCGCCCAGTGCAGCGCCACCAGCGACGACGAGCACGCGGTGTCGATGGTGACCGCGGGCCCTTCGAGGCCGAGGGTGTAGGCGACGCGGCCGGACACGACGCTGGCCGCCGTCCCGCTGCCCTGGAAGCCTTCGAAGTCGCCGCCGGCCAGCACCAGGCCGTAGTCGTGGTACATCACGCCGGCGAACACGCCGGTCGTGCTGCCGCGCAGGGTGCGCGGGTCGATGCCGGCGCGCTCGATCGCCGTCCAGGACGCCTCCAGCAGCAGGCGCTGCTGCGGGTCGGTGGCTTCGGCCTCGCGCGGGCTCATGCCGAAGAACGCGGCGTCGAACTCGCCCGCGTCGTGCAGGAAACCGCCTTCGCGGGTGTAGGACGTGCCGGGGTGGTCGGGGTCCGGGTGGTAGAGCGCGCCGAGGTCCCAGCCGCGGTTGACCGGGAACGGCGACGTTGTGTCGCGGCCCTCGGCCACCGCCGTCCAGAGGTCCTCCGGCGAGGTGATGCCGCCGGGGAAGCGGCAGCTCATGCCGACGATGACGATCGGGTCGTCGTCGGCGACGGCCGTCCGGGTGCGGACCGGAGCGCCCGCGTCGGCGCCGAGCAGCCGGTCGCGCAGGTGGTCGGCGAGGGCGGCCGGGGTCGGGTAGTCGAACGCCGTGGTCGCGGACAGCCTCAGGCCGGTCGCCGCGTCGAGGCGGTTGCGCAGCTCGACGGCGGTCAGCGAGTCGAAGCCCAGTTCGGCGAACGAGCGCGACGGCTCGACCGCGGCGGCACCAGCGTGGCCGAGCACGGCGGCGACCTCGCGGCGGACCAGGTCGGTCACCCGCGCGACCCGGCCGGCGTCGTCCAATGTGGACAGCTGCTGCGCCAGCCGGCCGGCGCCTCCTGCGGCTCGCACCGCGCGGCGGCCGCCGGCCAGCGAGCGCAGCAGGGCGGGCGGGTCCGGCTGGGCGGCGAGCACCGGCAGGTCGAACCGGACCGGCACGACGGCCGGCTCCCCGGCCGCCAGCGCGGCGTCGAACAGGGCGAGCCCCTCGGCCTCGGTGAGCGCCGGAATGCCCAGCCGGGCGAAGCGGCCACCGGCGGCGCCCGCCATGCCGTCCCCGCCCCACGGGCCCCACGCCAGCGACACCGCGGGCAGTCCCGCGGCCCGGCGTTCCTGGGCGAGGACGTCCAGGAACGCGTTGGCTGCGGCGTAATTGGCCTGGCCGGCCGCGCCGAGCGTGCCGGCGAGGGAGGAGAACAGCACGAACGCGTCGAGCTCGAGGTCGCGGGTCAGCTCGTGCAGGTGCCACGCGGCGTCGGCCTTCGGCGCGAACACCGTCGCGAGGCGGCCGGCGTCGAGGCGGTCGAGGAGCCCGTCGTCGAGGACACCGGCGGTGTGCACGACGGCGGTGAGCGGGTGCGCGGCCGGGATCCCGGCCAGCAGCGCGGCCAGCGCGTCGCGGTCACTCACGTCGCAGGCGGCGACGGTGACAGCCGC
Organism: Amycolatopsis sp. NPDC104863; assembly: GCF_055582965.1. NCBI lineage: Bacteria > Bacillati > Actinomycetota > Actinomycetes > Pseudonocardiales > Pseudonocardiaceae > Amycolatopsis > Amycolatopsis sp. NPDC104863. Next base: position 877,828 of record NZ_JBVJOW010000003.1, on the reverse strand, counting down.
GCCCAGCCCGGCCAGCTCGGTGACCAGGCCCTCGGGCGCGGCTCCGCGCCGACTCACCAGCAGCAGGTGCCGGACACCGTGGTCGCGCACGAGGTGCCCGGCGAGGGCGCGGCCCAGCTCGCCGGTGCCGCCGGTGACGAGGACGGTCCCGTCCGGGTTCCACTCCCCCGGCTCGCCGGTCGTCGTGCGCACTAGCCGGGGCGCGAGGATCCGCCCGTCACGGACCAGGAGCCGCGGCTCACCGGTCGTCAGAGCCGTCTCGAGGACGTCCTCGGCGACCGGCTCGGCCGACTCGACCAGCACGAACCGGCCGGGGTGCTCCTGCTGCGCGGCCAGCACGAGCCCGCGCACGGCGGCCCCGGGCAGCCCAGCCGGGACGACCAGGGCCAGCCGGCGCGCGTCCTCGGTCAGCCGTTCGCGCAGCAGCTCCAGGGCCTCTTCCGCGAGCGCGCGAGCCGCTTCGGGTGGTGGGCCGTCCGGAGTGGACAGGGTGACGACGTCGGCGTCGGCGTCCGTGACGCCGGTGACGGGCTCGGTCCAGTCGACGCGGTGGATCCCGCCGCCGGTGACCGGGGCCTCGGTCACGATCGGGCGCACGGTCAGCGACCCGGCCGTCGCGACGAGGTCGCCGTCCGGTGTGGTCAGCGCCAGCGCCAGGGTCTCGTCGCCGGTCTTGCGCAGCGTGACGCGCAGCGCGGTCGCGCCGACCGCGCGCACGGCGACGTCCTGCCACGAGAACGGCACCCCGCCCGGGCCGCCGAAGAGCGCCGCCGCGTGCAGGGCCGCGTCGAACAGCGCGGGGTGCAGGTCGAAGGTCTCGGCCTCGACGTCGTCGGGGAGCGCGACCTCGGCGAAGACGTCGTCGCCGGCCCGCCAGGCCGCCCGCAGGCCCTGGAACGCCGGGCCGTATTCGCGTTCGTCGTAGAAGCCGGTGAGGTCGACGGCCGTGGCGTCCGCGGGCGGCCAGGTCTCGAGAGCCGAAGCTGTGACGTCGAGGCGTTCGGCCAGCCGGCCGACGGCGTGCGAGGTCCAGCTGACCTCGCCGTCGGGGCGGGAGTGCACGGCCACCGGCCGGCAGCCCTGCTCGTCGGGGGCGCCGACCCAGACCTGCACGACGATCCGCTCCGCGCCGAGCACCAGCGGCCGGGTCAGCGTCAGGTCTTCGACGTCCGGACAGCCGGTCTCGGCGCCGGCGCGCACGGCCAGCTCCAGCAGCGCGGTGCCGGGCACGACCACCGCGCCGCCGACGCGGTGGTCGGCGAGCCACGCGTGCGTGCCCACGTCCAGGCGGCCGGTCAGCAGCAGGCCGCGGGCGTCGGCGACCTCGACCGCCGTGCCCAGCAGCGGGTGGTCGACGCTGCGCAGCCCGGCCGAGCGCAGGTCGCCGCGGCCGCGGCCGGTGTCGCGCGGCCAGAACCGCTGCCGCTGGAAGGCGTAGGTGGGCAGGTCGACCCGGGTGGCGGTGCCGGCGAAGAACGCGGTCCAGTCCACGGCGACGCCGTCACCGTGCAGCCGGCCGAGCGCCTCGGCGACGGCGGTGGTCTCGTCGCGGTCCTTGCGCAGCACCGGCACGGCGAGCGCGCCGGGCACCTCGACCAGCGGCGTCAGCGCGGCTTCCGGCCCCACCTCGACGAACCGGTTCACCCCCGACCCGGCCAGCCGCGCGAGGACGTCGCCGAACCGGACGGTGTCCCGCACGTGCCGCACCCAGAACTCCGGGTCGGTGACGTCGCCCGTCGTCTCCAGCGGGACCGACGGCTCGGTGAAGGTCAGCGCCGAGACCACCTCGCGGAACGCGGGCAGCATCGGGTCCATCAGGTGCGAGTGGAACGCGTGGGAGGCGCGCAGCCGCGTCGTGCGCTCGAACCGCGCGGCGACCGCCAGGACCGCATCCTCCACACCGGACACGACGACAGCCGAAGGTCCGTTCACCGCGGCGATGTCCACACCGTCGACAAGAGACGCGCGAACGTCCTCTTCGGACGCACGCACCGCGACCATCGCGCCCCCGGCGGGCAACGCGCCCATCAGGCGGGCGCGCGCCGAGACCAGCGCGCAGGCGTCGTCGAGGGAGAGCACACTGGCGCAGTGGGCGGCGGCGATCTCGCCGGCCGAGTGCCCGGCGAGCACGGCGGGCCGCACACCCCACGACTCCAGGAGGCGGAAGAGCGCGACCTCGACGGCGAAGATCGCCGGCTGGGCCTGGGCGGTGTCGGCGAGCCGCGCGGCGTCGTCACCCCACACGACGTCCCGCAGCCCGGGCTCGAGCCGGGCGAGGACGTCGTCGAACGCCGTCGCGAACACCGGGTACGCGGCGTGCAGCGCGCGGCCCATCCCGGGCCGCTGGGAACCCTGGCCGGTGAACAGGAACGCGGTCCGGCCCTTCACCCGCGGCGCGCCGAACGCGGTCAGCTCCCGCAAGGACTCCGCGACCGCGGCGGCCTCCGAACCGACCACAGTGGACCGGACGTCGAACGCCGTGCGCGCGGTGGCGAGCGAAAACCCGACGTCGGCGAGCGAGGCGCCCCGGTCGAGCAGCTCGGCCAGCCGCGCGGCCTGCGCGCGCACCGCGTCCTCGGACCGGCCCGAGACCACGATCGGCACCGGCCGCGTGACACGCTCGGGAGCCGGCTCCTCGGCGGCCGGGGCCTGCTCGACGATCACGTGCGCGTTCGTGCCGCTCAGCCCGAACGACGAAACGCCGGCGCGGCGCGGTTCGCCGGTCTCCGGCCACGGTGTCGCGGCGGTGGCCAGCTCGACGCGCCCGGCGGTCCAGTCCACATGGGACGACGGTGTGTCGACGTGCAGCGTCGGCGGCACGAGGCCCGCGCGCATGGCCAGCACGACCTTGATCACCCCGGCGACCCCCGCGGCGGCCTGGGTGTGCCCGAAGTTCGACTTCACCGAACCGAGCAGCAGCGCCGCCGGCCGGTCCTGCCCGTAGGTCGCCAGCAGCGCCTGCGCCTCGACCGGGTCGCCCAGCGTGGTGCCGGTCCCGTGCGCCTCGACGACGTCGACCTGAGCGGGCGCGAGCCGGGACGCCTTCAGCGCCTCGCGGATCACGCGCTGCTGGGACGGCCCGTTGGGCGCGGTGAGGCCGTTCGTGGCGCCGTCGGAGTTGACCGCGCTGCCGCGGACCACGGCGAGCACCGGGTGCCCGTGGCGGCGGGCGTCGGAAAGCCTTTCCAGCACCAGCACACCCGCGCCCTCGGCCCAGCCGGTGCCGGCGGCGGAGTCGGCGAACGAGCGGCAGCGGCCGTCCGGGGACAGCCCGCCCTGGCGGCTGAACTCCACGAACGTCGTCGGCGCGGACATCACCGTGACCCCGCCGGCCAGAGCCAGCTCGGACTCCCCCGTGCGCAGCGACTGCGCGGCCAGGTGGATCGCGACCAGCGACGACGAGCACGCGGTGTCCACGGTGACCGCCGGGCCGACCAGACCGAGGACGTAGGCCAGCCGGCCGGACAGCACGCTGTTCGTGTTGCCGGTCAGCAGGAAGCCTTCGGACGGGCCCGCCGCGCCGGTCAGGTACTCCTGGGCCATCGCCCCGACGAACACGCCGGTCCGGGTGCCCTTCAGCGTCGCGGGCACGATCCCGGCGCGTTCGACCGCCTCCCACGCGGTCTCGAGCAGGATCCGCTGCTGCGGGTCCATTTCGGCCGCTTCCCGCGGCGAGATGCCGAAGAAGCCCGCGTCGAACTCGGCCGCGTCGAGCAGGAAGCCGCCGGACATCGCCGCCTCGCCGCCGTCCGCGGCGAGCGCGCCGAGGTCCCAGCCTCGGTCGGCCGGGAGCCCGGTGACGCCGTCGCGCCCGGAGCTCAGCAGCTCCCAGAAGTCCTCGGGCCCGGCGACCCCGCCGGGGTAGCGGCAGCCGACCCCGACGATCGCGACCGGCTCGGCCGCGCGGCTCTCCAGCTCCTCCAGCTTCTGCTGGGTGCGCACGAGGTCCGCGCTCGCCCGCTTGAGGTAGCTCCGGAGCTTCTGTTCGTTGTCCATGAATCAGCAACCCATCCCGACACGACGGCGAGCGGTGCGCCCCGGGACGGCTGCTGCTCCGCCCAACCCGGCGCCCGGCGGCCTGCCGCCCGGGGCGCGAATGTCTTTGGTGTCCCTCTCGGGAAAAAGCGCGTGCCTACCAGACGGCGGCCGTCAGCGCCTCGCCCAGGTCCAGCTCACGGCTGGTCTGGGTGAGGTCGGACTCGACCATCATCCGCATCAGCTCTTCGAACGACACGGTCGGCCGCCAGCCCAGCCCGGCGTAGGCGCGGGTCGCGTCGGCGCAGAGCACCTCGACCTCGGCCGGGCGCACCAGGCCCGGGTCGACGACGACGTGGTCGCGCCAGTCGAGCCCGGCCGCGGCGAAGGCGAGCTCGGCCGCCTGGCGGACCGTGTGCATCCGGCCGGTGCCGATCACGTAGTCGACGGCTTCGTCCTGCTGCAGCATCAGGTGCATGGCGCGCACGTAGTCGCCGGCGAAACCCCAGTCGCGGACCGCGTCGAGGTTGCCCAGCCGCAGCTCGTCCTGCACACCCAGCTTGATCCGCGCGACGGCGTTGGAGATCTTGCGGGTGACGAACTCCATGCCACGGCGGGGGGACTCGTGGTTGAACAGGATGCCGGAGACGCCGTACATCCCGTACGACTCGCGGTAGTTGCGGGTGATGTAGTGGCCGTAGCACTTCGCGACGCCGTACGGGCTGCGCGGGTGCAGGATCGTCAGCTCGTTCTGCGGCGTCTCGGCCGCCTTGCCGAACATCTCCGACGACGAGGCCTGGTAGAAGCGGATCTGCCCGCCCGGCGCGGCCCGCGACTTGTCGAGCCCGCAGACCATCCGGATCGCCTCGAGCACCCGCAGCACGCCCATGCCGTTGACGTCGGTGGTGAGCTCCGCCTGCTGCCAGGACATCGGGACGAACGAGATCGCGCCCAGGTTGTACACCTCGTCCGGCTGGACGAGGTCCACCGCCGCGACGAGGCTCGCCTGGTCGAGCAGATCGCCGTGCACGAAGTTCAGCTCCGCGGCCAGCCGGCTCACGCGCGACTTGCGGGGGTTGGCCTGGCCGCGCACCAGGCCCCAGACCTGGTACCCCAGGCCGAGCAGGTGCTCGGCGAGGTAGGAGCCGTCCTGCCCCGTGATGCCCGTGATCAATGCTCGTTTTGTCATGGTTCTCCCACGTCCACCGGCCGGCCACGCCCACGGCTACCCGAGACTGCCGTTGATCGCCATCATTGGACGCCCCGCCGACTCGGGAAAACACTCGACAATGCCCGGGTTCCGCGGCGATCACTGGTGATTTCCCTTGCCGTTCCGGCCCATCCTGCAGCTTTCCGGTATCCCCGAAGGCTTGCGAGGACCCGATGGCCATCCGTTACCCCGTCTCCCAGCCGTACCTCACGGGCCGGGAGATCGACTACGTCACCGAAGCGGTCGAGACCGGCTGGATCTCCGCGCAGGGGCCGTTCGTCCGCCGGTTCGAGGAGGCGTTCGCCGCGTGGAACGACCAGGCGCACGGCGTCGCCTGCTCGTCGGGCACGGCGGCGCTGACGCTCGCCCTGCGCGCGCTCGGCATCGGCCCGGGCGACGAGGTGCTGGTGCCCGAGTTCACCTACGTGGCCTCGGCGTGGGCGGTCACCTACACCGGCGCGACCCCGGTGTTCGTCGACTGCCTGAGCGACCTCACGCTCGACCCGGCGCTCGCCGAGGCCGCGATCACCCCGCGCACCAAGGCGATCATGCCGGTCCACGTGCACGGCCGCCGCTGCGACATGGACGCGGTGATGGACCTGGCGTTCCAGTACAACCTGCGCGTCGTCGAGGACACCGCCGAGGCGCACGGCGTCCGCCCGGTCGGCGACGTCGCGTGTTTCTCGTTGTACGCCAACAAGATCGTGTCCTCCGGCGAGGGCGGCATCTGCCTGACGAACGACCCGCGGCTGGCCGCCCAGATGGCGCACCTGCGCGGCATGGCGGCCGGCAAGGCCCACGACTTCGTCCACAAGCAGCTCGCGTACAACTTCCGGATGACCAACCTGCAGGCCGGGGTGGCGCTGGCCCAGGTGGAGCGCTTCGACGAGATCCTCGAGCTGCGCGCCCAGATCGAGAAGCGCTACGACGAGCGCCTCGACTTCCCCGGTGTCACGCGGATGCCGGGCCGGGACGTGCTGTGGATGTACGACCTGCTGGCCGACGACCGTGAGGAGCTGCGCGCCCACCTGACGTCGGCAGGGGTGGACACCCGGCCGTTCTTCCCGCCGATGAGCCGTCAGCCGATGTACTTCCGCGAGTCCTGGACGGACCTGAAGGCCGCCCGGTTCGCCGCCGAGGGCCTGTGCCTGCCGACGCACACGGGACTGTCCGAAGCGGACCAGGACTACATCGCCGACCGCGTCCGGGAGTTCTACGGGGTGCGCTGACGCGAAGAACCGCCCACCGGGATTCCGGTGGGCGGTTCTCGTGGGTGGGGATCCGGCGGGCCGTCCGCGCAGTGACCAGGACAGCCCGCCGGAAGTCTGGAGAAGATGTCGTGAGTGGTAATTAGGGTTAGAACCCCAATTACCACTCACGACAGGCCGCGGCAGGCTGCTCAGCTCGCCGGCTGCTCCGCCGAGTCGAGGTCGCGGGCCAGCAGGTCCGCCACCGCCGAAAGCGCTTCCTCAGCGCCCTCGCCGTCCGCCGTCAGCAGCACCTCTTCGCCGCCGCGGACACCCAGCGCCATCACCCCGAGGATGCTCGACGCGTCGACCAGCTTGCTCTCGTCCCGGCCGATCTTGACCGGGACCGGCTGGCGCCCGGCCAGCTCGACGAGCAGCTTCACCGGTCGCGCGTGCAGCCCGACGGGCGAGCCGATCACCACTTTCCTACTGGACATCAGGAACTTCCCATCTCGTGAACGCTCAGTCGACCGATCGGGCCGAGAACTCTTCGACCACCTTGCGCGCCGACGGCACGTCCGGGGCCCCCAGCACCTCGCCGGCCAGGATTTCGCACTGCTCGAGCGTGTAGTCCTTCAACGCGGCCCGCACCGCCGGGACCGCGGACACCGACATCGAGAGGCTGGTGATCCCCAGCCCCGCGAACACCGGCGCCAGCCCGGGGTCGCTCGCCGCTTCCCCGCAGATGCCGGCGGGCTTGCCGGCCGCCTTCGCCGCCGCCGCGACGGTGGCCACCAGCGCCAGCAGCGCCGGCTGCCACGGGTCCAGCAGCTCCCCCAGCTCGCCGAGCATGCGGTCGGCGGCGTAGGTGTACTGCGACAGGTCGTTGGTGCCGATGCTGACGAAGTCGACCTCCGCCAGGATGTCCCGCGCCCGGATGGCCGCGGCCGGCACCTCGATCATCACGCCGATCTTGCCGATCCCGTGCTCCCGCGCCAGCTCACGGAACGCCGCCGCCTCCGCCGGGGTGGCGATCATCGGCGCCATCACCCGCACGTCCGCGTCGTGGTCGGCCGCCGCCAGGCTGATCGCCTTCAGCTGCGCGGTGAGCAGACCCGGGTTGCGGACGCCGACGCGGTACCCGCGCACTCCCAGAGCCGGGTTCGGCTCATCTTCGGTGTTGGCGAACGGGATGTACTTGTCGGCCCCGGCGTCGAGCGTGCGCAGGACGACCGGACGGCCGCCGAACCCGCGCAGCACCTCGCCGTAGGCCGCCCGCTGCTCCTCGACCGTCGGGGCTTCCGTGCGGTCCAGGAACAGGAACTCGGTGCGGAACAGCCCGACGCCTTCCGAGTCGGCCGCCGCGTCCGACCCCGCGCCGCCGGCACTGCCGACGTTGAGCAGGAGCTTGACCGGGTGGCCGTCCGCGGTGGCGCCGGGACCGCTGTGCGCCGCGAGCTTTTCCTTCAGGGACAACGCTTCCGCCTCGATCCGGCGGACGTGGTCGTCGTCCGGGTCGACCGCGACGGTGCCGCGGGTGCCGTCGACCGCGATCCGCGTCCCGTCCGCCAGCCCCGCGGCGCCGGCGCAGCCGACCACCGCGGGGATGCCCAGCGCCCGGGCGACGATCGCCGTGTGGCTGGTCGGCCCGCCCTTCTCGGTGACGATGCCGAGCACCTTCGCCGGGTCGAGCAGCACCGTGTCGGCGGGCGCGATGTCCTGGCCCACCAGCACGAACGCGCCCTCGACGGCCGGGATGCCCGGCTGGGCCAGGCCCAGCGCGGCGGCGATCGCGCGGTCGCGGATGTCGATCAGGTCCGCTGCGCGCTCGCCGAGGTAACCACCGATGGCCTCGAGCGCGGCGACGTGCTTGCCGAACGCGTCCCGGATCGCCCAGGCGGCCGGCCGGCCGTTGGTCACCGCGTCCGCGATGCCGGTCCGCAGGGACGGGTCCTGCGCCATCATGATCTGGGTGTCCATGATGGACTTCGACTCGCCCGACACCGAAGCCGCGCGCTTCTCCAGGTCCGCCACCGCGGTGTCGAGCGCTTCGCCCGCCGCCGCCAGCTCCGCTTCGGGAGCCGACGGCGCGTCCCAGTGCTCGGGCAGCACCGGGGGCGGCGTCAGCCGCACCACCGGGCCGGCGGCCGCACCCGGGCTGGCCGGGTTGCCGCGCAGTTGGTCAACCACCGTGGGTCGCCTCCTCAGGGTCCGCACCGCCCGCTCACGCGGGGACGGCGCCCGGCTCGATCGTCACCTTGATCGCCTCGCCGCTGCTGACGACGTCGATCGCCTTCAGCACGTCCGACAGCGGCAGGTGGTGGGTGATCAGGTCGTCGACCGGGACCTTGCCCGAGGAGATCAGCTCGAGCGCCTGGCGGTTGTGGTCCGGGCTGGACCCGTTGGCGCCGTAGATGGTCAGCTCGCGGTAGTGCACCAGGTTCGAGTCGCACGCGATGACCGGGTTGTCCTTCGGCAGGCCGCCGAAGAAGCTGATCCGGCCGCGGCGCGCGGTCATCTTCAGCGCGTCCTCCTGGGCCTTGCCCGCCGCCGCGGCCGTGATGACCACGTCGGCGCCGTCGCCCCCGGTGAGCTCGAGGACCTTCTCGACCACGTCGACCTCGCTGCCGCAGATCGCGACGTCCGGCTTGACGAGGTCGGCCGCGAGGTCCAGCCGGTGGCGGTTGAGCTCGACCAGGTACACCGCGGCCGCGCCCTTGGCCCTGGCCAGCCGCACGTGCAGGCAGCCGATCGGGCCCGCGCCGACGACCACCACGACGTCACCCTCGCCGACCTGCGCGAAGTTCTGTCCGTTGAGGACACACGCGAGCGGCTCGGCCACCGACGCCTCGGCGTAGCTGACGCCCTCGGGGATCCGGTTGACGCCGTCGACCTTGAGGACCTGCTTCGGCACGATCATGTACTCGGCGAAACCGCCGTCGAAGTGGTAACCCATCGACAGCTGGTTCGGGCAGACCTGCTGCAGCCCCTTGCGGCACTGCTTGCACTCGCCGCACGGGATGGCCGCGATGACCTGCACACGGTCACCGGGCGCCCAGCCCGAGGTGTTCGAGCCGGTCTCCACGACCTCGCCGGCGATCTCGTGGCCGATCACGCGCGGCGGGTCGATGTGGTGGTGCCCGTGCCGGAAGATCTTCAGGTCCGTACCGCACGTCGACGTGTTGTGCACCCGGATCTTGATCTCGTCCGGGCCGGGGTTCGGTTCGTCCGCGTCTTCGACCCGCAGGTCGCCCGGCGCGTAGAAACGTGCCACCTTCATCGGGAAAACTCCTCGTCCACTTCGTTCAACAGTCGCAGGATCGTTTCGGCGTCCGGCGCTTCGCGCAGTTCCTTGACCTGGTCGGCGTCCATCAGGATCCGGGCCAGCGAGGACAGGATCCCGACCTGCTCCGAACCCTTCGCCGCGATGCCGACGCAGAGCCGGACGTCGTTGCCGTCCCAGTCGACCCCGTCGGGGAACTGGAGGATCGCCAGGGCGGTCCGCTTGACGAACTTGCGGGACTCGTCGGTGCCGTGCGGGATCGCGACCCCCTCGCCGAGGTAGGTCGAGACGGACTTTTCGCGCTCGTGCATGGCGTCGACGTACTCCGGCTCCACCGCCCCCAGCTCCAGGAGCTTCCGGCCGACCTGGGCGATCGCGTCGGCCTGGTCGGGGGCGGTGCGGCCGATGAGCACGGACTCCGGCCCGAGGATGACGGCGTCAGTCGGCAAGGGAACCGCCGTCCCGGATCGCCTGTTCGACGCGGTCGAACACCGGGTCGCCGAGGAAGCTCTGGAACCCCAGGATGACGGCGGTGGTGTTCGCCTTGCGCGCCCGGCTGACCAAAGTGGACTGGCACAGCACGACCTGCGCGTCGCCGGGGATCTCGTTGACCGGCGTGTGCTCGACCTTGACCGAGTACGGCTTCAGCCGCTTGGCCAGCTGGGAGGCGACCATCACGCTGCTGCCCATCCCGGCGTCGCAGGCGATGATGACCTTCTTGACTTCCTTACCTTCGATGCTGCTCATTCCCGTGCTTCCTTCCTTCGATCGACGGTGATCGTCACGCCACGGCCCCGCCGTTGGCCACGGCCAGCTCGCGCTCTTCCTTCCGGGCGTCCCGGCCGAACTTGAGCAGCACCGCCGCGATGATGAACGACACGGCCGCCGCGATCACGACCCCGGCGATCACGCCCAGGTAGCCGCCCTTCGGCGTCACCGCGAGGACCGCGATGATGCTGCCCGGCGACGGCGTGGCGGTCAGGCCCGCGTTGAAGATGCTGAACGTCGCGACACCCGCCGCGCCACCGGCGATCGCGGCCAGGATCAGCCGCGGGGTCGCCAGGATGTACGGGAAGTAGATCTCGTGGATGCCGCCGAGGAACTGGATGACGATCGCGCCCGGCGCGGTGGCCCGCGCGCTGCGGGCGCCGAAGAAGGTCAGCGCCAGCAGGATGCCCAGGCCGGGGCCGGGGTTCGGCTCGATCAGGAACTGGATGGCCTTGCCGTCCCGCAGCGCGTCGGCGACGCCCAGCGGGCTCAGCACGCCGTGGTTGATCGCGTTGTTGAGGAACAGCACCTTGGCCGGCTCGACGATGATCGAGACCAGCGGCAGCAGGTGGGCGTCGATCAGGGCCTGCACGCCGTTGCCGAGGCCCTTGGTGATGCCCTGCACGACCGGGCCGATGCCCAGCATGCCCAGCACCGCCATCGTGCCGCCGATGATGCCGGCGCTGAAGTTGTCGACGAGCATCTTGAAGCCCGGCGCGGTCTTGCTGCCGACCTTGTCGTCCCAGAGCTTGATCAGGAAGCCGCCCAGCGGGCCCACGATCATCGCGCCGAGGAACATCGGGATCGACGCGCCGACGGCGATGCCGACCGTGGCCACCGCGCCGACGACGGCGCCGCGCTGGCCGTGGACGATCCGGCCGCCGGTGTACCCGATCAGGACCGGCAGCAGGAAGTTGATCATCGGGTCGACGAGCTCGGCGATGTGCGCGTTGGGCGTCCACCCGCTCGGGATGAACAGCGCGGTGATCAGGCCCCAGGCGATGAACGCGCCGATGTTGGGCATGACCATGGCGGCGAGATGGCCGCCGAATCGCTGGATGGTGACCCGTGCGCGTTCGGCCCTCGACGGAGTTGCTTCCTCTTCGCGCTCCGCAGTGGTAGTCATCGTTGGCTTCCTTCTCTGGAAAAGGGTTTGGAGGGTTTTGCCATCCAGCGATGGCGTCGAGCGGGACGAAGGCGGTGCTATTCGCGCACTTTCTCGTCCCACTCCGGACGCGGGTCCACCCGCACTCGACGTGCCCCCACGTCTTCGGGACCCGGCATCGTGCTCCCGGGCAGCGACACCGCGGCCGCTCCCCAGGCGACGGCTGTGGCCAGCGCCTGCGGGCCACTCCCCCCTGCCGCCAGGAACCCGGCGAGCATCGCGTCGCCGGCTCCGACCGAGCTCCGCGGTTCGGCCGATGCGTTGGCGCACCAGACTCCCGCGTCTTCCACCAGCACGGCGCCCTTGCTGCCGAGACTGGCGAGTACCTTCCCCGCGCCGAGGGCGCGAAGCTCCTGGGCGGCGTCGACGACGTCGCGCACGGTGCCCAGCTGCCGGCCGACCGCTTCCTCGAGCTCGTCGAGGTTCGGCTTGACCAGGGCCGGGCCGGCCTTGACCGCGGCGCGGAACGCCGGGCCGCTGGTGTCGATGACGACCTTGGCGCCGGTCGTCGCCAGGCGCGCGATCAGGTCGGCGTAGAAGTCGTCACCGGCGCCGGGCGGCAGGCTTCCCGCCGCCACCACCCATTCCGCGTCGTCCACATGGGACATCAGGGTGTCGCACAGGGTCTCCAGCTCCGCACCCGACAGGTGCGGGCCGCTCTCGTTCACCTTGGTGACGGTCGCGTCCGGCTCGACCACGCTGATGTTGCTGCGCACCGGTTCGGCGGTGCGCACGCGGACGACGTCGATGTTGTAGTCGTGCAGCAGGCCGATCAGGTGGTCGCCGTCGGCGCCACCGGCGGGCACGACCGCCCGGGCCTTGAGTCCGTTGCGGACCAGCGCACGGGCCACGTTGATGCCCTTGCCGCCCGGCTGGACGCGCGCACCCGTCGCCCGGTGCAGCTCGCCCCGGATGAGCCGGTCGACCTCGACCGTCCGGTCGACGCTCGGGTTCGCCGTCAGGGTCACGAACACTTCAGCACACCTCCACCGGGGTCCTCGTTGGTTTGGTTGATATTGCCTGTGTTCATCTTCGTTTGCAAGACCCGACTTCACCCAAAGTTCAACCGTTATCATCGGGAGATCGTGATCTTCCCGCCCTGGCCTGGAAGAACTCCGCACACACGGTGAAGTCAAAAACCAACACAAAGCAATATCGCCACCACCGCCGCCGGGTACGGCAAGGCGGGCCGGGTGACCCTCCGGAATCCGGAAGGACGCCCGGCCCGCCGCCGAGTTCCCGCACGTCACACCGCTCCGGCCGGTCCGCCGGGCGGCCACCACCGGGGTCACCGCACGAAGTCCGGCAGCGCGCGCGGAGGCCACGACCCGACCCCGAAGATGCCCATGGAGTAGGCCTTCGAGATCAGCGCCGGCCGGTTCTTCACCTTCATCTTCCGCAGCAGCGTCGTCACGTGGTACTCGACGCCGCCCCGGCTCATGTGCAGGTTGGCGGCCAGCTGGATCGTGGAGACCCCGGAGGCCACCCCTTCGAGGATCCGCGCGTCCATCTCGGACAGGACCTTCTTCTTGTGGCACGCGACCTGGTGGCCGCGGTCGTTCTTGTCCGGCCGGAAGACGACCGTCAGGCTGTCGAGCCGGTCGCCGAGGCCGTGCACCGTGGAGCCGATGAACTCGCCCGAGAGCGTCGTGCCGTTCTCCCGCATCACGAGGATCCGCTCGACGAACCGGCGCCGTTCGCCGCGGGCCAGCAGCCGCAGCTGGTTCTCGACCTTGCTCCGCACGCTGGGGTGCAGCAGGTCGCACAGGCTGGTCCCGGTCACCGCGTCCGAGCTGCGCTCGAAGACCCGGAAGAACTCCATGCTGGCCGACACCACGCGCAGGCGGTGGTCGAGGTTCACCATGCACATCTCGGGCGTGACCGCGTGGAGCGTGGGCTTGCGCGGAGCGGTCCGGGCGCCCCGGTCCACCAGGACGACACCGACACCCGCAGCCAGATCCGCAACGTCCGCACTCATGAAGGCATTCCTTTCTCCGGCTGGAAGCTGAACCACCCGGGGCGAAAAGGCCGGCGGCGGGGAAGGTCTCGGTGACCGTGTGAGCCGCTCTCCGGGGTGATGCAGATCATGTTATGCACGCTTGATTATCACCGGCAACACAATCCGGACACCTGGTCTTAACACTGTGGTGCGGTGGCGGCGGGGGTACGGAGGTACGGAGGGCGGTGGGGTGCGGTGCGGTACCGAACCCCGTACCGCACGGGCAAAATCGCTGCCCTTTCGCACTTTCCGCCTGGGAAAAGGGGGTCCGAACCAGCACCCCGCGCGCCGCACCGGGCTCCGAACCGTGGTGCGGACCCGCACCGGTCCGCACGCCGGGTGGTACGGACCCCGCACCCCGCGGTGCGGCAAGGGAAATCAGTTCTCGGGTTCGAGCGCGCCGAGGCGCTCGACGAGCTCCGAGCGGCCGCTCACCTCGAGCTTGCGGTAGGTGCCGGTCAGGTTCTTTTCGATCGCCCGCCGGGTGACGCCGAGCGAGTCCGCGATCCGCTGGTTCGTCCAGCCGCGCACCACGAGCCGCGCGACCGTCGCCTCGGTCTTCGTCAGGTTCCCCATGCTGTCACCGGAAAGCCGCAGCACCGGGCCGTTCAGCTCGGTCTCCCCGCTGCCGTCCAACCAGGACGCGCCGATCAGCTTGACCAGCTCCCGGCCCTCGGCCAGCAGCTCCTCGGCCTCCGGCAGCCCGGCGTCGAGCAGGCGGGTGCCCAGGATGACGGCGGTGCGGGCGCGTTCGACGACGTTCTCCGACTCGCGGACGATGCCGGCGGCCTCCTGCAGCAGCGCGATGCCCTCGGCGCCGCCGGTCAGCATGCCTTGCAGGCGCAGGGAACGCCCGACGCTGAGCGGTGTCCCCCAGCGCTGCGCGTACTGGTCCTCCTCGGACGCGTGCGCCTGGGCGGCGGCCAGGTCGCCGAGGCGCTGGCGCACCAGTGCGGCCCAGATCCGCCACGGGTACTGCGGGGTGTTGACCCAGCCCTCGCGCTCCAGCCGGCGGCCGCAGTCGAGGAACCGGCCCAGCGCCGTGGCCGGGTCGCCGCGGACCAGGTCGACCATCCCGCGGGTCAGCCGCCGGGCGGCGAACACGCGGTGGTCGGTGCTGTCCATCGGCACGGCCAGCAGCCGCTCCCCCAGCTCGGGGTCCTGGGTTTCCAGGGCGACCTGGGCGAGCGTGGTGACCGACCGCGCGAGCGCGTCCGGCCAGGCTTCGTGGCCGGCGCCTTCGAGCACGCCGAGCGCGATCCGCCGGGCCTTGGCCAGCTCCCCTTGCGCCAGCTTGACTTCCGCGGTTTCGGCGGCGATCAGCGGCGCGGTGCCGGGCCAGTGTTCCTGGGCCGCCTGCGCGGCCGCGGTCAGCGCGGGCTCGAGCACCGCGGCGCGGTCGGCCAGCACCGTCGTGGACACCAGCAGCGGCAACGACGTGTAGGCGTGACGCGGGTCGAGCGGCTCCTCGCTGATCAGTCGCTTGAGGACGGTCTCGACGTCGTCGGCCGCGACGCTGCCCGAGAGCACCGCGGCGTGCAGCAGCACCACCGCCAGCTCGCGGCCCGCGGGCGAGTCCAGCCGTTCGGCCCGGTCGAGCTCGGTGAGCCGGGCCAGCGCGGCGTCGCCACCCGGCGGCTGCCCGATCCCCGGGTACCAGCTGCGCGCCTCGGCCCGCAGCGCGAGCTCGACCGGTTCGCCCGCGCGCAACGCGGGTTCGACGGCGGCGCGCACGGCCGCGCCGAGGCTCGGCGCCGACGCGGCGAACGCGGGCGGGATCCACAGCGCCGCTTCGGCTTGCTGCGGCCCGGCCGGCAGCAGCGACAACGCCTGCGACAGGTGCCGGGCGGCGGCGACGAGGTCGAACCCGCGTTCCGCGGCGGCCAGCTCGACGAGCAGCCGGCCGCGCTCCTCGCTGTCGGGCGCGGTGTTCAGCAGCGCCCGGCGCAGGTAGCGCGCCGCCAGCTCACCCGCGCCGCGCTCGAGCACGGTCACCGCGGCCGAGCTGAGGATCCGCACTTCCCAGGGGTCTTCGGCGGTGCCGACCTTCATCAGCGTTTCGGCGACGCGCTCGGCCGGGCGGCCGTGGTCGTAGAGCAGCCGGGCGGCGCGCCGGTAAAGGGTTTCCCGCAGCTCCACCGGGATCGCGGACTCGACGCCGTCCCGCACGCTCGTGGTGACGAACCCGATCCGGCCGTCCCGGCGGTCGGCCAGGCGCAGCCGTTCCAGGTGCTGCACCGCCGAGGAGTACTCCACGTCGTCGAGGCCGGCGAGGTCGGCGGCGAGCCCGGGTTCGGCGAGGTCGCCGAGCACCGCGACCGCGCGGGCCAGCGCGAGCACCGCGGGCGGCTGCGACCCCAGCGACATCAGCACGCGGTGGTCGAGCACCCGCACCGCTTCGGCTTCCGCGGCGGCGGTCTGCGCGGCGATCGGCCGCAGCCCCTCGGCGACCAGTCCGGTGAGGACGGTCGCGACGTCGGCGGGGTTGCCACCGGAGACGCGGTGCAGCATCGCGGTGAACGGCTCTTCCGCGCGCTCGCCGAAGGCGACTTCGGCCATCGACGCGACCCCGGACGCCGAAAGCGGGGCGGGCACCACGATCCGCGCGGCCGCCGTCACCAGCTCGTGCACCAGCGGGTACTTCGGCGCCTCGCACTCGTCGGCCAGCGCCAGCGCCAGCAGGATCCGCGACCCGCTCAGCCGCTTGGCGAGGTACCCCAGCAGCCGCAGCGATCCCTGGTCGGCCCACTGCAGGTCGTCGACGATCACCACGACGAGGTCGTCGTGGGACATCGCGTGCACGACCGTGTGCAGTCCATAAAGGACGGCTTCGGTCGGGAGGTAGTGCTCGTGGCCGTTGGTGATGAGCCGTTCCTCGGTCAGCGCGCGCAGGATCTGCTCGGACGCGCCCTGGAACCAGCGGTCCCGTTCGGCCTCGCCGGCGGCGACGAGCACCGGGCGGCACAGCTGCTGGGCGATGCCGAACGCGAAGTCCTCTTCCAGCCGGGTGGCGTCCGCGCGCAGCACCCGCGCGCCCGCGCCGAGCGCCGCGGCCGTCGTGTCGCGCAGCAGCGCCGACTTCCCGCTGCCGGCCGGGCCGCTGATCAGCAGCAGCGAGCCGTCACCGCCCGCGGCCGCGTTCAACGCGGTCGCGATCGCGGCCCGTTCGGCGTCACGCTCCAGCAGCACCGGTCATCAACTCGCCGCGGTGCCGGGGCTCATCAGCTCGGCGAGCTGCCCCCGGCCGGTCACGGTCAGCTTGCGGTAGATCCGGGTCAGGCGCAGCTCGACCAGCCGGCCACTCAGCTGCAGTGCCCGGGCGATCTCCGGATTCGTGCGGCCCGCGGCGGCGAGCGCGGCGATCCGGGCCTCCTGTTCGGACAGGGCGCCGGCGGGGGCGCCGGGCGCGGGCCGGAAACCGGGGTCGGAGCCGTGGCGGGCCAGCCCGCCGGAAACCTCGCGGATCTTCTCCGCGAGCCCGGCCGGCAGCAGCTGCGGCCGCAGGGTCGCCACCCGCCCGAGCAGCGCGGCGGCCTCGGTGGTGTCGCCGTCTTCGAGCCGTGCGGCGGCCAGCTCGGTGACGGCCGTCAGGAAGTCGACGCGGCGGGCGGTGCCCTCCAGCAGGGTCACGGCGCGTTCGAGGTGCGCCCGGCGCTCGGCGCCGGTGAAGATCTCGGCCAGCCGCAGGCTCGTGGCGCCGCGGGCGCCCGGCACCCCCCAGGTTTCCGCGCGGTCGAGCGCTTCGCGGGCCAGTTCGCCGGCGTCGGCGCCGGAACGGGCCGAGGCGAGCGCCGCGCCGGTCCGCCACGGCAGGTCGACGGGGTTGCCCTCGCGCCGCCCGGCGGCGCCGCGGCCGGCCGCGGTGAAGGCTTCGAGCGCGGCCCGCGCGTCTCCCTTGGCCAGGTGCGCGAAACCGCGTTGCACCAACAGGTATCCGGCCGCCGAGCCGTCGTCGGCGCCGGCCGGGAGCACCGTGCCGACCGCGCGTTCGGCTTCGTCGACGCGCATCGCGGCCAGCGCCACCTCCGCGCGCACGGCCAGCAGGCCCGGCAGCGCCCGCGGGTGCCAGGCCCGCTCCGGCAGCCGCGCCACGGCGGCGTCGAGGTCGGCTTCGGCCTGGCCGAGGTTGCCGCGCCGCACCTCGCAGCGCGCCCGCAGCAGCAGTGCGTTCGCCGCGGCCGCGCGCGCCCCGGCGTGGGTCGCGTCCTGGTGGACGTCGGTGAGGCTGAGCACGGCTTCGGAAAGCTCGTCGGCGCAGAGCAGCACCCACGCGGCCTGCAGGCGCAGCGTGTACGGGAGGCTCGCGCCCGGTTCGAGCGCCAGCCGGGCGAGCTCCCGCGCGCGGCCGGGCCGCCGCCCGCTGCGGGCGAGCCGCACCGCGTACGTCGCCGCGCGCACGGGATCGGTGTCGCCGGGCGCGGACTCCGGTGCGTCGAACCCGGGGACCGGGACGACCGGGCCCGCCGAGCAGTCGTCCTGCGCCAGCCGGCCGAGCGCGGCCAGCGCGGCCGTCCCGGCGGCGAACGCGCTGCGCCGGCGGCAGGTCGCGGCGATCACCCGGTGCGCGGTGCGGGTGTCCCCGCGGGCGAGCAGGTGGTCGGCGGCTTCGAGCAGGATCGCGCCGGAGACCTCGGGACCGGTGTCGAGCAGGACGCGCTGCAGGCGCTGGTCGCTCAGCTCCGGCTGGTCGGCGATCTCGGCCAGGGCCAGGCCCAGCATCAGCTTCCGGCGTTCGGCCGGGCTGACCGGCTCCCGCAGGGCCCGCCCGAGCAGCCGGGCCGCGCCGGCGTCGTCACCGAGGGCCCGGCGCTGCTCCGCGGCCCGGCGCAGGGTCGCGACGGCCCACGACGCGCCGACCGGGCGCACGGTGGCGAGCAGCTCGGCGAGCTGGTCGTCCGGCACGGCGGCGCGGTAGGCCAGTTCGACGCACCGGGTGGCGAGCTCACCGCGGTCGGCGGCGCTCAGCGAGCCGAGCGCCGCGTCGGCGGTGGCGTCGTCGGCGATGCGCGTCGGCGCGTCTTCGCGCACCAGGCCGAAGCCGACCAGCTGGCGCAGGGCGTCGCCGACACGGCCGGCGAGCGGGCCGGCCAGCGTCGTCACGAGGTCGAAGTCGAGCAGGCCGCGGCACACCGCGATGGCCCGGAGCAGGTTCAGGGCGTCGGCGGGCAGGGCCGCGATCGACACGGCGAGCTCGCCGGCGCGGACGTCGGCCAGGTGCGCGGTGACGGCGGGCAGGTGCGCGGCGACCGGGTCCTGCCCGGCGGCGGCCAGCCGTTCGAGCACCGGCGCGACCAGCGCGGGCCGGCCGCCGGTGGCCTCGTGCAGCCCGGCGGTGAACCGCGGGTCGGCGTGGCTGCCGGGGAAGCGGCCGGCGACCAGCTCCCGCAGGCCGTCTTCGGTGAGCAGCCGGACGACGGCGGTCTCGCCGCCGGGCGCGGCCGGCGGCTCGCCGGTGGCCAGCACCGACCGGACCAGCAGCATCGGCGCCTGCTGCAGCCGGTGTTCCATCGCTTCGAGCCAGGCCGTCGAGCCGGGGTCGGCCCACTGGACGTCGTCGACGGCGATCAGCAGCGGGCCCTGGCTCGCGACGCCCACGAAGTCGCCGCACAGGGTCGGGATCGAGCGGTCGGCCGAGGCGCGGCCGCAGGAGCGGGCCCCGCCGTCGAGGCGGCAGTCGGCGTCGGCGAGGTCGGCGAAGAGCCGGTTGATCACCCCGCGGTGCACGGCGGACTCCCCCGGCGAGCAGGACGCGAAGGCGGTGGTCACCCCGGCGGTCCTGGCCTCGCGCACGACGGCGTCGAGCAGCGCGCTGCGCCCGGTGCCACGCGGCCCGGCGACGGTCACCTGACCGGACCGCCCGGCCAGCAGCCCGCGGATGCCACGGCGCAGCACACCGAGCTCGTCGTCCCGCTCGACGAGCCGGCCACCGGCGCTGCGGCGCGAGCGGTCGTCCCGCTCCCCGAGCCACGGCACGGTCAGCACCGGCGCGGCGACCGGGAGGGCGGGCCGTCCGGAAGTGCGCAGGACAGGCGCGACCGGCAACGCCGATCCGGCTCTACCTGGTCCGGGCACCACCATCACCCTCCGCCCGCAGCGGTTTCTGGCCCGTCACCCGGAGTTCACGAACGAGTGACGTGGCTATGCAGCCTAAGACGATGAATGTTGGTTTAACAAGTCCGGCGCCTTCGTTTTGTCTGTACTTGACCCCCAGCGTCAACGCACTACCCACGTAGACCCAGAAACCCCTACATTCCGGACCGCGAGCTTGACACCCGGGCAGGGCGGTCGGTGAAGGTGACTCACCAGCCCTGTCGGATCCGTTTCGAGGCCGCGAACATGAAAAAGTCCCACGATCGCCGCGTCGCAACCAGCCCGGCGACGGCCCTGTCCTTCGGCGGCTGGGGCGACTACACGGTGTGGGCCGAACATGGATTCACACCCAAACCCAAGTCCAGCCCTACGCCGCAGGTGAATGGTAACGGTGCGCAACCGGATGGTGACGTTCCGGCTCAGCCGGCCGAGCGGCGTGGTCGCGGCGAGGAAGCCGGGGCCGGGGCCACCGAGGGTGAGCCGGCCGCCCGAGGCGGGCGCCGGCAGCCGCGCGGCGACGAACCGGCCCGGGCTCGCCGGCCCGGCGAGAGCGCCGGCTCCCGCGACGGTGACCGCACCCGGGGCCGGGGCAAAGCCGCCCTGCGCGCGGACGATGCCGCCGGTCCCCGAAGCGCGGGAAGGGCTGGCAACGGCACGCCGGCTCCCCGAAGCAAGGCCGCCGACGGCACGACCACGCCCCGAGGCAAGACGGCATCCGGCGAGATCGCCGGCCACACCCCAAGCCGCGGCACTCCCGCGCACGGAAACACCAGGCCCGGCGATGCGGCCGACCGCGCCACCACTCCCCGAGGCAGGACAACGCCCGGCGAGGTCGCCGACCGCGGCCCGGCTCCCCGAGGCACGGCAACAGCTGGCGAGACCGCAGACCGCACCGCCGCTCCCCGAGGCGCGGCGACACCCGGCAAGACTGCCGACCGCACCGCCGCTCCCCGAGGCACGGCGACACCCGGCAAGACCGCAGACCGCACCGCCGCCCCCCGGAGCAAGACAACCCCCGGCCAAACCGCCGCCCCCACCCCAAGCCGCGGCACCCCCACGCACCGCACCGCCGAACCCGCCGCTCACACCCCGGCCGCGGGCACCCCCACACACCGCAGGACCGCCCCCGGCCGCACCGCATCCCCCGCCGAAACCCGCCCGACCCCGCTCCCGCCCTACATCCGCGGCAGCATCCCCCCGCCTCCGCCGGCCCGGGACCTCCTCCCGCCCGAAGTCATCGTCAGCGCCACCGGGCGGCACCGGCGGGCCGGGGTGCTCGCGCCCGATCTCGCCGCCGTCTGCCGGATGTGCCAGATCCCCACCTCGATCGCCGAGGTCTCCGCCTACCTGCTGCGGTCGCTGGACGACACCCGCGCGCTCGTGCGGGAAGGCGTGGACGCCGGGCTGCTCGTCGCCGCGGCCGCCGAGCTCGGGGTTGCCGGGCGGCCGCCGCTCGCGTTGCTGCACCGCGTTCACCAGGGTCTGCTCCGGCTGTGAACTAGACACTTCCAGGAACGGGCGAACCTACGCTTCGGGGCATGGCGACCCAACTACTGGCGTCCTCCGACGTACTGAGCTACGTCAGCGAGCATTCGCAAGCCGAGGACGAGATCCTGCGCGAACTGCGCGACGAGACGGCGGCGCTGCCCATGGGGGCGGCGATGCAGGTGTCCGCGGAAGAAGGCCGGCTGCTCGCGATGCTGGTCAAGCTCACCCGGGCGCAGCTGGTGGTGGAGGTCGGCACCTTCACCGGGTACAGCTCCCTCTGCCTGGCCCGGGCCCTGCCCGACAACGGCCTGCTCATCACTTGCGACGTCACCGACCGCTGGCCCGCCTTCGGCCGGCCCTACTGGCGGCGGGCCGGGGTCGAGGACAAGATCGACCTGCGGATCGCGCCCGCCATCACAGTGCTCGACACGCTCTTCTACGAGTACAGTCCGGGCACCGTCGACCTGGTCTTCATCGACGCCGACAAGGTCGGGTACGCCGCCTACTACGAGGCCGCGCTCGGCCTGCTCGCGCCGGACGGCCTCATCGTCGTCGACAACACGCTCTTCTTCGGCCGCGTCACCGATCCCGAGGCGCAGGACCCCGACACGGTCGCCATCCGCGAGTTCAACCGCTTCGTCCGCGACGACCCGCGCGTGGAGATCTCGCTGCTGCCGATGGCCGACGGCATCACGCTCATCCGCCGGGCGAACTGAACCCCCGCAAGCGAAAGAGGCCGCCACGCCCGACCCGTGGCGGTCTTTTCCCTGCCCGCACAACGGAAACGCAGAAGCCCGCCTCGCGGGTCGCGAGACGGGCTTCTGGGGTGAAACGGCTCAACGCACCCCGGCGGGCTCGGTGAGGTCGGGCGCCACCAGGGTGACCGTCGTGGGCTCCTCCTGCGGCGCCGGCTCCAGGTGCAGGCGCTGCAGGCCGGGCGCCTCGCCGTCGGGCAGCACGGCCGCGCACGCGCACGCGTCGTCGGCGAACCCGGCGAAGCGGTAGGCGATCTCCATCATCCGGTTGCGGTCGGTCGGCCGGAAGTCGGCGACCAGGTGCGCGTCGGCGGTCGCGGCCTGGTTGGCCAGCCAGCGCAGGATGATCGAGCCCGCGCCGAACGACACGACCCGGCACGACGTCGCCAGCAGCTTCAGGTGCCAGAACTCGTCGAACGTCTCGAGCAGGATCACCCCGACCGCGCCGTGCGGGCCGAAGCGGTCCTGCATGCTGACCACCAGCACGCGGTGCGACGGGTCGTCGAGCAGGCTGCGCAGCTTCTCGTCGGAGTAGTGGATGCCGGTGGCGTTCATCTGGCTCGTGCGGCGCGTCAGCTCCTCGACGCGGGACAGCTCGGAGTCGGTCGCCGGCAGGATCGTCATGCGCAGGTCCAGCGAGCGCAGGAAGTCCTCGTCCGGACCGGCGAACCCGGCCTGGGCCTCCTGACGCCGGAACGACGCCTGGTACATCTGGCGCCGCCGCCGCGAGTCGACGGTGACCGTGGCCGGGCTGAACTCCGGCAGGCCCGCCAGCTCCAGCACGTCCTCGGCGCGGTAGGTGCGCACCTGCGGGTGGTGGTAGGTCACCTCGGCCCGCTCGCTGTCGCGGTCGTCGACGAACGCGATCGTCTCGAGGGCGAACTTGAGGTCGTCGGCGATCGCCTTGACCGAGCGGGACTTCGGGTGCCAGCCGATCTGCGGGAGCACGAAGTACTCCGCCAGCCCCAGCTCCTCCAGCCGCGCCCAGGCGTGCTCGTGGTCGTTCTTGCTCGCGACGGACTGGAGGATGCCGCGCGCGTCGAGGGTCTTCACCAGCTCGCGGACCGCGGGGGCCACCTCGACCGAGCCGTCCTCCAGCAGCGTGCCGTTCCACAGGGTGTCGTCGAGGTCCCACACCAGGCACTTGACCATGGTCGTGCTAGCCACCGGACTCCTCCTCAGTCGCCGGAATTCACGAGGACACGGGTGTGCCCCGCCAGGATGAGCTGGCAGATCTCGTTGCTGCCTTCGATGAGCTCCATCAGCTTCGCGTCGCGGTGCGCGCGGGCGACCACGTGGCCGTCCTGCGCCGCCGCCGAAGCCAGCACCTGCACCGCCGCGCCCGAGCCGCGGGCGGCCGCGGTCGAGCTGACGTACTTGGCCAGCACGGTTGCGACCACCATCTCGGGTGAGCGCTCGTCCCACGCGCGGCTGGCGTGCTCGCAGACGCGCGTCGCGGCCTGCTCGTCGGCGTACAGGTCGGCCAGGTGCCGGGCGACGAGCTGGCGGTCGGCCAGCGGCAGGCCGCCCTGGTGCCGCCGCGTGGCGTGCGCGCCGGCGGCGGCCAGGCAGGCCCGCAGGATGCCGACGCAGCCCCACGCCACCGAGATCCGGCCGTAGGCCAGCGCGGTCGTGACCAGCATGGACAGCTCGACCCCGCCGCCGCCGAGCACCGCCGAGCGGGGCAGCCGGACGTCGTGGAGCCGGACGGTCGAGTGGCCGGCGGCGCGGCACCCGCTGGGGTACGGGACGCGCTCGACGGTGACGCCCTCGGCGTCCGCCGGGACGACGACGGCCGTGCCGAGGCCGTCGAGCTCGCCGACGACCACGATCAGGTCCGCGTAGGCCGCGGCGGTGATCCAGACCTTCTCGCCGTTGACCACGACGTCGTCGCCGTCGGCGCGGACCGTCGTGGCCACTGTGGACAGGTCGCTGCCCGCGGCGGGTTCGCTGAACGCCACCGCGGCGAGGTCGCCCGAGGTGAGCCGGCCGAGGTAGCGGGCGCGCTGGGCCCGGTCGCCGAAGCGCTGGATCGTCCAGGCCGCCATGCCCTGGGAGGTCATGACGCTGCGCAGCGAGCTGCACAGCGAGCCGGCGTGCGCGGTGAACTGTCCACTGTGGATACTGCTGGCGCCGACGCCGCCGAACATGGCGGGCACCTCGGCGCACAGCAGGCCACGGGCGCCCAGCGCGCGCAGCAGGTCCTCGGGCAGCAGGCCGTCGACGTCCCAGGCCGCCGCCCGGTCGCCGACCCGCGCGGTCAGCTCGGCGGCGGCCGCCTCGAGGGGGTTGTCACTCATCGAGCAGACGCCCCACGAGCGAGGTCATGCCCTCGACGGTGCGGAAGTTGTCCAGTTTCAGGTCCGGGCCGACGATCGCGATGCCGTAGGTCTGCTCGAGGAACACGACCAGCTCCATGGCGAACATCGACGAGACCAGCCCGGTGCGGAAGAGGTCCTGGTCGACCGGCACGTCCTGCTTGACGCGCCCGGTCAGGAACTCCCGGATCTCCCGCGTCACGGCCTCCGGCGTGCGTGCCGGGGTTGCGGTGGTGGAGACGTCGTTCACTCAGAACACCTTCCCGTACTCGTAAAAGCCCCGTCCGGTCTTCCGGCCGAGGTGGCCGTCGGCCACTTTGGACTGCAGCAGCGCGCACGGCCGGTGCCGCGGGTCGCCGGTGCGTTCGGCGAGCGCCCGCAGCGCGTCCGCGAGGTTGTCCAGGCCGATCAGGTCGGCGGTGCGCAGCGGGCCGGTCGGGTGGCCGAGGCAGCCCTGCATGAGCTCGTCGACCGCCTCCACCGACGCGGTGCCCTCTTCGACCAGCCGCGCGGCGTCGTTGATCATGGGGTGCAGCAGCCTGCTGGTGACGAACCCGGGCGAGTCGCGCACGACGATCGGGCGGCGGCTCAGCCGTTCCAGCAGGCCCAGCACCGAGTCCAGAGTGGACTGCCCGGTGCGCGGACCGCGGACCACCTCGACGTTCGGGATGAGGTAGGCCGGGTTCATGAAGTGCGTCGCCAGCAGGTCCGCGGGCCGCTCGAGAGCGTCGGCCAGCTCGTCCACCGGGATGCCGGAGGTGTTGGTGATCAACGGTGTCCCCGGGGCGACCAGCGCCGCCAGCTCGCCGAGCACGCTCGCCTTGACCTTGTCGTCTTCGATGACCGCTTCGATGACCGCCGTCGCGTCCTTCGCCGCGCCCAAGCCGGTCGTCGCGGTCAGCTCGCCTTCGGCGACGTCGGGGAACGCGCCCATCAGGCGGCCGTGCCGCAGTTGCTGCGCCACCCGCCGTTTCGCGGATTCCACCGCCTCGCCGTCGGTTTCGACGAGCGTGACCGGAACCCCGTGTCCCAGTGCCATCGCCGTGATGGCCGAGCCCATCACCCCGCCGCCGATCACGGCCGGCCGATCCTGCGCCTGCCCGCCCACCGCGCCTCCTGAGTCTCCGGGATTCTTCCCTGGTGCCAAGGAAGCGTCGGGCACGGCGGTGGCAGCGGTCAACGAACCGCCGACAACTCTAGGGTTTTCCGTCCGGCCCGGCCGCGCCCGGATCGGCGCGCAGCACGCCCAGCGCCGCGAGGTCGCCCATCCACGCGCGCAGCGATCCCGTCAGCTCCGCCGGTTCGACACCGCAGGTGGGCGCGAGCGCGCCCGCCGCGGCCGCGGGATCCCAGTCGTGCTGGGCCAGCGCGATCCACATCGCCGCGCCGAGCCCGCTGGCGAGCACGCGGTGCTCCCCGGTGGGCAGCACCATTTCGAGCACGCCGGTGTCGTCGACGACCACCGCTAGCCCGGGCACCGGACGCATGGCGCTCCCCCGGGTTCTCCGTGCGCCACCGGGCGCGTGCGGCCCCCGTGCGGCCGCATCCTCGTCACAGCGCCGGTTCCGGCGCGAGCAGGCCGCCGGGGAACCGCTCCTGCAGCTGGGCGCGGCCGGTGACCCCCAGCTTGCGGTAGACGCTCGTCAGGTGGATCTCGACGGTCCGCACGGCCAGCTGCAGCGCGTCCGCGATGGTCCGGTTGGTGGCGCCGGTCGCGGCGAGCTCCCCGACCCGCCGTTCGCCCAGGGTCAGCACGTCGGTGACGCTGCCGGTGACCGCGTAGTTGCGCCCGCCGGCCGCCGTGACGCCCGCCCGAGCCTCCTCGGCCCGGCCCCAGAACCCGGACCGCACCGAACGGTCCACAGCGGACCGGAACCGCCGGCGCGCGCCCTGGTGGTCACCGGCGCGCAGGAGGGCCCGGCCCAGCGCCGTCTCCGCCTCGGCCAGGTGCCAGGACGCCGCGGTGCCGGCGAGCACCTCGGCCGCGGCGGTCAGCCCGTCGACGGCGGCGCCGCCTTCGGCCACCAGCCCGCGGCCCAGCAGCGCGAGGCCACGCGCGGACGCGGTTCCCCACGCCCGGGCCAGTTCTTCGCCGTGCGCCACGAGCCCGGCGGCCTCGTCGCGCCGGCCGAGCCGGACGAGCACGCGGGCGCCGTCGAGCCACCACGGGACGAACAGCGGGTTGGCCCCGCCTTCCGCCCGCAGTGCGTCGCCGCAGCGGCGGGCGTGGCCCAGCGCGCCTTCGAGGTCGCCGCGCGCCTCGGCCAGCCGCGCGCGGGCCAGCAGGTGGGCGGGGAAACGCAGGACGGACCCGTCGAGGCCGAAGTGGTCGGCGCGGGCCAGCGCCGCGGCCGCGCCTTCGGTGTCACCCTGCTGCAGCAGGGCGAGCGCCTGGGCGACCAGGGGCGCGGTCGCGAGCTCGGCGCGGTCGTCGCGCTCGGCCGCCCGCACAGCCGCCGAAGCGTCCGACAGGGCACGGGAAAGGTCGCCCGCGCCGCACGTCAGCCACGAATGCGCGGTCAGCGTCACGACTTCCGTCCAGCCGGTGTCGCCGCGCACGGGCCCGGGCGAGAGCCCGCCCAGCGCGGCCAGTGCCTCGTCGACTTCGTCCGCGGCGAACAGCACGAAGGCGGCCAGCGAGCAGGCCCACCGCACCGAGGGTTCCGGCCGTTCCAGGGCCCGGCGCGCGCAGGAGACCGCGAGGTCGCGGTCGGCGCCGCGGATCATGTGCGCCAGCGACGCCAGGGCCAGCACGCTCACCTCGGCCGACGTCTGGCCGGTCAGCCCGGACATCGACGGCAGGCGCGCGCCGACGAGCTCGAGGGTGCC
This sequence comes from Amycolatopsis sp. NPDC104863, assembly GCF_055582965.1. Classification (NCBI taxonomy): domain Bacteria; kingdom Bacillati; phylum Actinomycetota; class Actinomycetes; order Pseudonocardiales; family Pseudonocardiaceae; genus Amycolatopsis; species Amycolatopsis sp. NPDC104863. The sequence continues at coordinate 850,761 of NZ_JBVJOW010000003.1, read as the reverse complement.
GGGCTGTTCGAACGCGACCGCCAGCAGCGCGGCCTCCAGCTCGGTGCGCAGGACCCGGCCGGCGTCCCCGGCGGGGTCGGCGTCGAGCTGCTCGAGCGCGCCGGTCAGCAGGCTGGTCGCTTCGGCCGCTTCGCCGGCCGAAAGCGCGGCGATGGCCAACTGCAGCGAGATGCGCGCGCGGCTGCCCGTGTCTTCGGCCAGCCCGGACATCCCGGCGAGCGTCGCGTAGGCGGCCAGCGGGTCGCGGACGCCGACGAGCCGGGCGAACTCGATGCGCACCGGCATGTCCTGGGGCCGGTCGGCGACGAGGACGCCGAGGTAGCGCGCGGCGTCGTGCGGCCGGCCCGCGCGCTCGGCGGTGCGCGCGGCTTCGGCGAGCACGTCCCGCATCCAGCGCTCCGGCAGCCGGCGGCGCCCGACCAGGTGCCCGGCGACGTCTTCGGGGGCGCGGCCGCGGTCGTTGAGCAGCCGGGCCGCGGTCAGCCGCAGCGGGTCCAGCCGCCGCTCGGGCACGCCGGCCAGCACGGCGTCGCGGACCGCGGCGGAGGCGAGCTCGCGCCCGTCCGCGCGCAGCACGTGTTCGGCGGCCAGGACCCCGAGGGCGTCCGCGGCGAGTGGTTCGGGCACCCCGCCGAGCAGGCCGGCGAGCTCCACGTCGGGCTTGCCGAACACCGCCACGGCTTCGGCCACCCGCCGCACGTGCTCCGGACGGCCGGCCAGCACGCGCTCGACCAGCCGGGCGCGGGCGGCCGGGGCCAGCGCCCGGGCTCGCGCCAGAGCCGCTTCCTCAGGGGCGAAGCCGTCGAGGTGCAGCGCGGCGCAGATCTCCCCGAGCAGGGCCGGGTTGCCGCCGGTCAGCTCGGCCAGCTCGGCGGTGAAGCCGGGCCCCGGCCGCTCCGGCCACCACGCGGCGACCGCCTCGGCGACGTCGGGCTCGCTGAAGGCGCCCAGGTCGACGGTCGCGACGTCACCGGGCGGCAGGGTCATCGGCGGCCACAGCGGCCGGTCGGCGGGCCGTTGCGCGACGACGACCAGCAGCGGCTGCTCGGCCCCCCGGTGCGCCTGGTGGGCCAGCACCCGCACGGAGGCCTCGTCGCAGTGGTGGAAGTCGTCGAGCAGGACGACGACCGGGCCGGTCGCGGTCAGCTCGGCCAGGCGGCGGCCGAGCCGCCGCGAAAGCACCGCCACCGGCATCCCGTAGCGGCCCCCGGCGTCCGGGAGCAGCCCTTCGACGGCGTTCCCGGCGCTGCCGCCGGGACGACGGCAGGTTTCCGACAGCACGGTCGCGCGGTCACCCGCGACCCGCGCGAACTCCGCCAGCAGCGCCGTCTTGCCGGTGCCGGTCGCCCCGCGCACCCGCACCAGGGTCGCCGAACCGGCCCGCGCGTTGGCGAACGCCGAACCGAGGACCTCCAGCTCCCGCCGCCGGCCCACCACGCGGCCGGCGACAGCCGTCACCTCCGCCATCCTCACCCCACTTTCACGGAAGGCGGCGGCCGCCCAGTCCTTCGTCGTCGGCGCCGTGCCACATTTCCCGCGCGTACGGCGCGTCGGGCACCGGAATCCGGTCGGTGGCCACACCGAGCGGGACCACGGGCAGCTCCCCCAGCCCGGTTTCGATCCAGCCGAGGTCGCTCATCAGGCGCCGCATCGGCGGGGTGTCACCGTGGATCCGGTGCAGCGACTGGATGGCTCGGCGCAGTTCGGTCGCCTTGCGCCGGGCGGCGGTGAGCGCGTCGGCAGTCATCGGGGCTCCTCTCGGGCAGGGCAGAGCAGGTGGCCGTGGCCCGGCCGGACCGCGTGCCCCGCCGACGTTAGGGGCCTTCGCACCCGGAAAACCCCGGACCTCGCGGCGGTCCGGCGGGTGTGAGCGGCAACACTAGGGAATCCGTGGCCGGGAGCGGCGTTGACTGGCTGATCTGAACCCGCGTCGAAGGGAAGAGCTCTCGTGAACATCGCGGACAACGCCACCACGTCGTGGATCCGCCGGTACCACCCCGCCCCCGGCGCGGGGACCCGGCTGGTCTGCTTCCCGCACGCCGGTGGCTCGGCGAGCTACTTCCACCCGGTCTCGGCCCGGTTCGCCCCGGCCGTCGACGTCGTCTCCCTGCAGTACCCGGGGCGCCAGGACCGGCGGCGGGAGCCGAACCTCGACTCCATCGCCGCGCTCGCGGACCTCGTCGCCGACGAACTGGCGGCCCTGTCGGACAAACCGGCTGTCTTCTTCGGACACAGCATGGGCGCGGTCCTCGCCTTCGAAACCGCGTGGCGGCTCGAACGGCGCGGGGTCCGGGCGCCCGGCGCGGTGATCGCGTCCGGCCGGCGCGGGCCGTCGACCTTCCGCGACGAGCGGGTCCACGAACGGGACGACGACGGGATCCTCGACGAGGTCCGCGAGCTCAACCGGCTGGACAAAACGGTCATCGGCGACGACGAGATCCTGCGGATGGCGCTGCCCGCCATCCGCGCCGACTATCGGGCGATCGAAACCTACAGCTGCCCGGCGGACCGGCGCGTCCGCTGCCCGGTGACCGTCCTCATCGGCGAGCGCGACCCGAAGGTGACCGCCGAGGAGGCGGGGAACTGGGGCGAGCACACCGAAGGCGGCTTCCGGCTGGAAGCGTTTCCCGGCGGACACTTCTTCCTGGCCCGTCAGCAGAGCGCGGTGAACGCCGAGATCGAACGCGAGCTGCACGCCCTCACCGCTCCCGCCGCGGCATTGCACTCCGGGCGTGATTCAACATAAAGTAACATCACCAACCACACAGAACGACATGGCGGGGGTCGCGGGTGTACGCGGAAGAGCGTCAGCAGCTGATCCTCGAGCGAGCGCGCTCCAACGGCCGGGTCGACGTGGCCGAGCTGGCCGGCGAGTTCGCGGTGACGACGGAAACGATCCGCCGCGACCTCACCACCCTCGAGCGCCACGGGTCGCTGCGCCGCGTCCACGGTGGGGCGATCCCCATCGAGCGGCTCGGCTTCGAGCCCGCGTTGAACACTCGCGAAAGCGTGATGACGGGGGAAAAGAAGCGGATCGGCAAGGCCGCGCTCGCCGAGCTCCCGGCGGAGGGCGCGATCCTGCTCGACGCGGGCACGACCACCGCGCACCTGGCCGAGGCGCTGCCGATCGACTGCAACCTCACCGTGGTCACCAACTCCGTGAACATCGCGCTGACGCTGTCCAAACGGCCCAACCTGACGGTGATGCTGGTCGGCGGCCGCCTGCGGGCGCGCACGCTGGCGTCGGTCGACTCGTGGGCCCTGCACTCGCTCAGCGAGACGTTCGTCGAAGTCGCCTTCATGGCCACCAACGGGTTGTCCGTCGAGCGCGGCCTGACCACCCCGGACCCGGCGGAAGCCATGGTGAAGCGCGCGTCGATCGCCGGCGCCCGCCGTGTGGTGCTGCTGGCCGACCACACCAAGGTCGGCAACGACCACTTCGCCCGCTTCGCCGAGCTGTCCGAAGTGGACACGTTCATCACCGACGGCGGCATCGACTCGACGGTCGCCGCCGAGATCGAGCGCGAAGGCGTGAACGTCCGGACCGCCTGAGCTACCAGCGCACCGGCAGCCCGTAGAGTCCGAAGAGGACTCCGTCGTGCTTGAACTCGAGCTCGTCGGACGGCACGGCCAGGCGCAGGCGCGGCACCCGCGCGAACAGCGTGTCCAGGGCGACCTCCATCTCCAGCCGCGCCAGGTTCTGCCCGATGCACTGGTGGATCCCGTACCCGAACGCGACGTGGTGGCGCGCCGAGCGGGCCGGGCAGAACTCACCGGCGTCTTCGAACACGGTGCCGTCGTGCCCGGCGGCCAGCCCGAGCGGCGCGACCCCTTCGCCGCGGCGGATGAGCTGGCCGGAGATCTCGAGGTCTTCGGTGGCGACGCGCAGGCTGACGACGTCGGAGATGGAGTAGAACCGCAGCAGCTCTTCGACGACGCCGTCGTGGCCGATCCACTGTGGATTGTTCAGCAGCGTGACCACGCCGAGGGAAAGCATGTTGGCGGTCGTCTCGTGCCCGGCGACCAGCAGCAGCATGGCGACCCCGAGCAGCTCGGCGTCGTCCAGCGCGCCGCCGGCGAGCAGCCGGCTGATGAGGTCGTCGGCGGGCTGTTCGCGCTTGGCCGCGATGAGCTCGGTGAGGTAGGTGTTGATCTCGCCCAGCGCCACTTCCCGTTGCCGGGCGGTCGAAGCCAGGTTGACCAGGACCCGCGTGCGCGACTCGAAGTGCTCGTGGTCTTCGTAGGGCACCCCGAGCAGCTGGCAGATGACGAGCGAGGGCAGCACGAGGCAGAAGGCGGACACGAGGTCGGCGGAGTTCCCGGCGGCGAGCATGGCGTCGATCCGCTCGTCGACGACCCGCTGGATGCCCGGGCGCAGGTCCCGCACCTTCCGCACGGTGAACTCGGGGATGAGCAGCTTCCGGAACCGCGTGTGCTCGGGCGCGTCCATCGCGACGAACCACCCGGGCAGCGCCTCGGGAGCCCCGCCGGTGGCGGGAAAACCGGGCTTCGCCGGATCCGAGCTGAGCCGCGGATCGGTCAGCGCGGCCCGCACGTCCTCGTGCCGCGCGACCAGCCAGACGGGAGTGCCACCGGGCAGCATCGTGCGGCAGAGCCCGGGCCGGGCCCGCAGATCCGCGTAGCCATCGGGCGGCGTGACCTGGCCGGGCGCCCGCCGCGGGAAGTCGACGACGCCGGGTTCCGTACTCACCATGCACCGGTTCTACCGCGCCGCCCGCCCGGATCCTGCTTCGGCGGCGGAAGTCTGCAAAAACCCCTAGGAGGCCCACCCGGCCGGCGCAGCGTACCCCGGTCACGTTTCGCGCGCAGTCCGGCGGCAGTGTCCTCAGGGGAATGGGGCAGACCCGGAAGGTCCGGCGGGCAATGGTCGCGACGCTTCGTCCGCCTCGACGTACTTTCGAGGACGAAGATTCTTTTCCGATTCCGGAGAAAGGAACCACAATGGCGAACACCTGGGCCAGAACAGCCATGACGGCCGCGGCGGCGGCATCGGCCGTTTCCCTGCTCGGCGCCGTTCCCGCCGCGGCCGCGGACGTCACCCGGCACTGCGTGCTGAACTCGGAAACCGGTGTGCAGCACTGTTCCACGGGAACGCAGCGCTCGGTGGCCGACGCGGAGGCGGACGGGCAGGTCGTGCAGGGCACCTTCTTCGACGGTCCCGACTACAGCGGGAACTCGCTCACGATCACCGGCCCCGAACTGTGCAAGAAGGACGGCTGGGTCAACTGGCAGTTCGACCTGGGCGACGACTGGAAGAACAAGATTTCGTCCGTGCAGCCGTGGGGCGACTGCTGGATCTGGCTCTACCCGGAGCCGAATCTCGGCGGTGACCGCGACGGCCCGTTCAAGGAGAACACCGGCAACGTCGGGTCCTTCATGGACGACCGCACCCAGTCCATCGGTTTCAGCTGAGCGAAGGAGTGACCACCATGACCAGCAAGCGCACCGCATGGACGGCGGCGGGCCTCGGCCTGCTGACCGCGGCCGGGCTCGTGCTCTCCGCACCCGGCGCGTCGGCCGACGGCCAGCCCACCGCACGGGAACTGCTCGACAAGTGCGACAACGGCACGGACTCGTGCGTGTTCCACCCGGCGGGCCCGCCGGAGGAGCACACGGGGGCCGGTCACCAGGTCGGCGAGGCGGCCTACAACTGCACCGGAGATCTGCAGCGCAGCACGGTGAACTGGTCCGACACCACCGGCGAGTCGAACAGCTTCGGCGTCTCCCTTTCGGCCGAATACGGGTTCTCGGAAGTGTTCAAGGTGTCCATCGAGACGTCTTACCAGCACACGTGGGAGTCTTCGCACACCGAAGGACAGGCGACCAACGTCGACGTCCGGCCCGGGGAAAAGGGCTGGGTGGAGCGCGCGCCGAAGATGCAGAAGGTCCACGGCACCTACGAGATGCACTTCCCGGACCGGTTCTACGACCACTACATCTGGTACCAGGACTTCGACGCGGACGGCCCGGTCCCCGGCTCGACCGGCGACATCACCCAGCACACCGCCCCGATGACCGACCAGGAGCGCACGGAACACTGCGGCTGAGCCGACGGCCGCCGCCGGCCGGGAGGTCCGGCGGCGGCCGCCGGGGTGGCGCCGGTCGTGCGGGGCTTCCTCAGCGCGCGGCTACTACTCAGAGTGACGAACACCCGAAGAATCCTCATGATCACCAACCGGTGAAACCGAGTTGACTTCGGCAAATCCGATCGCGTAGCAGTCGGTGCGATCACTCTGTGTATCGGGGTGGCAACAAGTGTCGCATGATCATCACGGTAGGTTTCTCGCCGTTCACAGGGGCCCGACGACGCGTCCCCGCCATCCCCCCAGCCAGCGCGCGCCCCGTGGTGCGGGCTGTTTTGCCGTGCCGAAAGGAAGTTGCTTGACCGCCACGACGTTGACACAGGTGCTCAGCGAGCCCGCCACCACCGGGTCCACCCGGCTGGTCGTGCGGTGGGACCGGGAAACCGGCTGGGCGCACCTGGCCATCGCCGTTCCGGGCGCCGGTCCGGCCCGCTTCGCGGGTTTCCACCGGTTCGCCGCGGGAAGCCCCGGAGCCGTCGCCGCCGAGCTCGCCGCCGCCGGGTGCGTCTCCGCTCCCCCGCTCCACCTCGACGACACCCTGTCGGAGATCGAAGCCGCGCTGCCGGAGGTGGCCGCCGATGCGCGTTGACGACCTGCACCTCGCCGGGATCGGCGTCGAGGTCGGCGCGCTGACCCCGGTCGCCGTCTCGCTGGCGGCCGGCGAGTTCACCGCCGCCGACGCCGGCCGGACCGGCCAGCTCTCCACCGCCGTCGCCGGGCTGCCCGGCCCCGAGCTCGCCGTGCGCGCGGGGCGGGAAGCGTTGCGCCAGGCGGAAACCACGAGCGGCGAGCCGGTGTGGCCGACCCTGTGCCTGCACGCCGGGATCTACCACCCCGGCATCGACTTCTGGCACGCCGCGTCCTACGTGCGCGACCAGCTCGGCGTCGGCGCCGGTCCGGGCCTCACGCTCGAGCTCGGCGCGATGAGCAACAGCCTGGTCGCCGGCCTGGACGTCGCGGCGAGCGTGCTGCGCGGCCGCCCGGACCACGAGGCCGCGCTCATCACCGCGGGCGACCGGTTCGGCGGCCCCGGCTTCCCGCACTGGACCACCGACACGGGCATCGTCTACGGCGACGCCGGCAGCGCGGTCGTGCTGTCCCGCCGGCCGGGCCTGGCGCGGGTCCGCGCGGTCGCCTCCTACACCGACCCGTCCCTGGAAGGCCTGCAACGCGGCGACGAACCGTTCCGCTCCGCCAGCATCACCGCCCACCGGTCCCTCGACATCCGCAGCCGCAAGCGCCAGTGGCTCGGCCGCCACGGCGGGCCGGCGCACGTCGACAGCCGCAACGCCGACGGCGTCACGGCGGTCGTGAAGACGGCGCTGGCCGACGCGGGTGTCGACCTGCCCGACATCACCCGGATCTGCGCCCCGCACTACGGCCGCCGCCTGGTGCACACGCAGATCCTGCGCCCGCTCGGCATCCCCGAGCACCGCACGATGACCGAGCTGGGCCTGCGGGTCGGCCACCTGGGCGCCAGCGACCAGATCGTGGCGCTCGAGCACCTGCTCCGCACGGGTGAGGCCGGTCCGGGCGACCACGTGCTGCTGCTGGGCATCGGCGTGGGCATGACGTGGACGGCGGTCGTGCTGCAGCTCGGCCCGGCGTCCGCGCGCCCGGAGGCGTGACCGTGATCGCCTGAATCCGTTCTGCCGGTTCGGCGGCGGGATGCCAGAGTGCAGGGGTGGCTCTGTCTCGTCCGGAGCAGGCTCCGGACCGGAAGCTTGCCGCACTCGACCTGAAGCAGGCCGGAACCGCCGCTTCGCTGCGCCGTCGTGTCCGCGACGCGTGCGGCGAAGCGGGGGTTCCGGTCGAAGACCGTGCCCGGCTGGTCCTGGCGGTCACCCTCGTCACCGAGCCGGCGCTCGGTGACGACGGCGTGGTCACCCTCACGACCGCCGTCACCGAGGACGTCCTCACCGTCGCCGTCCGGCTGCCGGAGACCGCGTCCCGGCCGGTCCTCGACGACCTGCCGTTGCCGGCGGTCGCCGGCGCCGACGGCACCGTCGGCTGGCAGGTCGCCACCGGGCACCGACCGGTCCCCGCGCCCGCCGACGACGAGCGGGCAACCCGGCAGGAGATGCTCGCGCTGGTCGCCGCCGCGGACGCGCAGGCCCGGGAGCAGCAGGACCTGCGCACCGAGCTGGCGGAAACCAACAGCGGCGTGCTGGCCATGTACGTCGAGCTCGAGCAACGCGACGAGCAGCTCCGCAACGCCCACGCCCGGATCTTCCAGGAGCTGGAAGGCGCCCTGCGCCCGCCGCCGCCGGAGGTCCCGGGGCTGGAGCTCGGCGTCTGCTACTCCCCGACCGAACCGGACTCCCCCACCGGCGGCGACCTCTACGACTGGTTCGTCCTCCCCGACGGCCACCTGCACGTGACCCTGGTCGACGCGGTCGGCCACGGCGTCACCTCGACGAGGGACGCGCTCACCGTCACCCACGCGATCCGCACGCTGGCCCTGGAGGGCCGCCCCTTCGCCGACCTGATCGCGCGCGCGTCCCGCGCCCTCGCCACGATCGCCCCCACGCTGATGGCAACGGTGCTGCTGGCCCGCATCGACCCCACGACCGGCCACACCCAGCTCGCCAACGGCGGCCACCCGGAGCCCGTCCTGGCGGACAGCGCGGGAACAACGAGGCTCCTCCGCCCGGCCCGCGTCGGCCGCGGCGTCGGCTTCCCGAACCCCGGCAGCCCCTGCCTGGTCGACGTCGACCTGGAGCCGGGCGCCACCCTGCTGCTCTACACCGACGGGCTGGTCGAATCCCGCAAGGACGTCGACGAAGGCCAGGCCCGCTTGCTGGAGGTGGCCAGCACGCACACGAGCTATCCGGCGACGCTGCTGCCCGGCGAGGTGGTCGCCCGGATGCACGACGTCGTCGTGTACGCGGACGACACGGTGCTGCTGGCGATCCGCCGGAACTCGTAGGCCGCCGCGCGCAACGGTCAGGGACGGCGGCGGACGCAAGCGATCGTCACCGCCACGATGACGGCGAACACCGGGCCGGTCGCGATGTGCACCACCCCCAGGACCAGCGGCTGGTTGCCGCGGTAGTAGACCACCTGGAGCGCACCGTTGACGACGTTGACCGCCGCGCAGGTGAGCGTCGAAACCGTATGGATCCGCCGCAGCCGGGGCACCGAGCGCCAGTTAGCGGGGCCGCCGGCCACCCGGTTGAGGAGGAGCCCGGTCAGCGGACGTCCGATGAGGACGGTCGTCACGCAGACGGCGATGACCGCGAACGGGATGAGCGCCGGGATGAGGAAGAACCCGCGCGCCTCACCGGTGACGGCGGCCACCACCGCGCACGCCGCGACCAGCAACAGGCCCAGCGCGGCCTGGCGCACCGGCTGACGCCGGCCCAGCCGCCAGCCGAACGCGGCGATCGCGGTCACCGCGGCAGACACCAGGCCCGCGGTGAGGTCACCGGCGGCGTTGGCCGCCACGAAGGCCACCGTCGGCGCGGCGGTCACCGCGATGCCTTCCCAGCGGTTCTTCCGCGGCGAGGCCGCGTGTTCGGGCGGGGCGAGGACTTCCTGGTTCGTGTTCACACCGGAAACGTCTCACATGAAACGTTCTTGCGCAAGGTTGTATCGACTGATACGTTCTCGGTCATGACGATGCGGCTGGAGACAGCGAGAGCGACGGACCGGCCGGGCGACGAGTCCCCGTACGCCCTCGGCCTGCTGCTGCGGCGCGCCCACGACCGCGTCGCCGCGGAGCTGCTGGCCGTCCTGCGGCCGCTGGGGCTGGAGTTCCGGCACTTCATCGTGCTCGTCGCGCTCCACACCGGCGGCCCGATGAGCCAGCAGGCGCTCGTCGGCGCCATCGGCAGCGACAAGGCCACGATGGTCCGCGTCGTCGACGACCTCGAACGTGCCGGGCTCGTCACCCGCGATCCGCGGCCCGGCGACCGCCGCGTGCACACGATCACCCCGACCTCCGCCGGGACTGCCGTGTTCGACACCGCCCACCGGAACGCCGAGCCTGTCGCCGCGCGCCTGAGCGAAGGACTCGGCGACGTCCGGCTCCTGCTGCACCTGCTGACTCAGCTCGCCTTTCCCGGCGAAGCCTGACACTGACAAGGGAGAACCCTCATGCGAGTCGTCATCGCCGGCGCCGGGCTCGGCGGCCTGTGCCTGGCTCACGGGCTGCGCCGGGCCGGCGTGGACGTCGTCGTCCTCGAACGCCACCCGACCCCGCACGCCCGGCCCGCCAGCTACGGCATCCACCTCAACGCCGACGGCTTGCACGCCCTGCACGCCTGTCTCCCCGGGGAGAACTGGGCGCGGCTGGTCGAGACGTCCACGCCCGCACCGGACATCGTCCGCTTCCACGACCAGGACCTGCGGGTGCTCGCCGAACGCGACCACACCGGCACCCCGGCCAACGCCGATCCCGTCACGCGCCGGCGGGCGGTGAGCCGCGACGCGCTGCGTGACACCCTGCTCCTCGGCTGCGACGGCGTGGTCCGCTGGGGCACCGCGTTCGACCGCTTCGAGTACACCGGCGACGGCGTCCGCGTGCACAGCGCCGACGGCCACTCGATCGACGCGGACCTGCTCGTCGGCGCCGACGGCGCGAACTCCCGCGTCCGCGAGCAGCGGCTGCCCGATCTCCGGCGTCAGGACCTGGGCATCGTCAACGTCGCCGGCCGCGTCCGGCTCACCCCCGAGCTCGCGAGCGCGCTGCCGGCGACGCTTGTCGACGGCGCCGTCAACAACGTCGTGCCCGCCCGGCCCGGCTGGCTGTTCCTGTCCACCTGGGACGACAGCGCCGAGGCGCGGTACCTGGTGTGGGCGTGGGCCGCCGACCGCTCGACCTACCCGGGCGACCTCGGTGCCACGGACCTGCTCGACCTGGTCCGTGACCGGACCGCCGCCTGGGCGTCCCCGCTCCGGCGGATCATCGCCGAGACCGATCCCGCGACCGTCGCGGCGATCCCGCTCAAGACGATGCCGCAGCTCCCGGACTGGGCGCCGACAACCGTCACCTTGCTCGGCGACGCGATCCACAACATGACTCCGATGGCCGGGATCGGTGCCAACACGGCCCTGCGGGACGCCGACACGCTGTGCCGCCACCTGGCCGGCGACGGCGGCGTGCCGGGCTACGAAGCCGAAATGCGTGGCTACGCCAACGCGGCACTGGCGCTGTCCACCCGCAACGCCCGCGGCGCGGCGACGACCTCCCGCCTGCCGCGGCACGCCTTCCGGACGGTCCTGCGCCTCGCCGAAGCCCTGCCGCCGGTCAAACAGCGTCTGTTCCCGGTCCCCTGAGGAGGTGCCGCGCGACCGGCCTAACCCTCGCCGCCGGGCGGATAGGTGAACCTGGTCAGCAGGTCCATCAGCTTCGCCGGTTCACCGGCGCGCAGGTGCGAAACCAGCTCTTCGGCCGGGGCGAGCGCGTCGTCGTGCGCGGCGTCGAAGACCTTCAGGCCGGCCGGCGTGATCTCGACCTCGCGCACCCGCCGGTCCCCCGGCACGGCGTTGCGGACCGCGAACCCCTTCGCTTCGAGGTCGTCGACGACCCGCATGACCCCGGCCTTGTCCGAACCGGTCGCCTCGACCAGGTCCCGCTGCATCGTCGGCCCGCGGTCCACGAGGATGAGCAGCACGGCGAAGTGCCGGAGCTCCAGCCCGTGCGGCCGCATCGCGGCGGCCATCGCCCCGGCGGCGCGGGCGTGCGCCCGGCGCAGCAGCAACCCCAACGCGAACGGGGACGCGTCTCCCGGGCGGTCGGTGGCGCGGGTCCTGGGCTTGGCGGTCATGTGAGCACCCTACCCCAAGGGCGTCGAGTGATACGGTTTCATTCGATACGGAACAGGGATGTCGCCGCCAGGAGCCGGCCGCTCGCGACCAGGGAACCCGCCTGCTTCACCGGCCGCACGCGGACGCTGACCTCGTAGCCGTCGATCGCCCGGATCTTCGCGATGCGGGTCGTCAGGTAGCGGTAGAGCGCCTCGGGGTCGCGGCAGGCCACCACCGCCATCAGGTTGTCCGGCCCGCTGACCGCGAGCGTCACGGCGACCTCGTCGTGCCGCGCCAGCTCTTCGCCGACCTCTTCCAGGTGCCGTGGGGCGACCCGGATCCAGATGGTCGCGTGGGAGTGGTAGCCGAGCCGCTCGGGCAGCAGGTCGACGTCGTAGTAGAGCGCGCCGGACGTCTCCAGCGCGGCCAGCCGCCGCGCCACCCGCGCCTTGGTCGAACCGGTCTCGCGGGCGAGCCGGGCGTGGGTCGCGCGGCCGTCCGACGCCAGCACGGCCAGGAGCCCGGCGTCCTCGGCGGACGGTTCGACGGGCGGTCCGGCGACCGGGGGCAGCTCGTCCCGGAGCTCGCGTTCCTGCGCGGGACTCAGCCGGCCGTCGTACCCGGTCCAGTCCGACGCGCCGCGCGGCCCGAACCGGTGCAGCAGCAGGTCGATGCGCACGCCCAGCACGGAAACGGACTTCGGCAGCTGCCGCAGCAGCACGTCGTTGCCGTCCGATCCGCTGCCGGCGCGCAACAGGCACATGACCTCCGCGCCGCCCGAAGTGATGTGGGCGAACGAAACCTCCGGACGCCGGGCGAGCGCGTCGGCGACGGTGTCGACGCGGTCGGGCCGGCAGCGGATCCGCGCGACCCACTCGTCGTGCCGGCCCGCGGCGGGCGCACTCCGACCGAGCACCCGCAGCACTCCCTCGCTGCGGAGCGCCGCGTACCGGCGGGCGACCGTCTGCTCGGACACCCCGATCAGCTGCCCGATCCGCCGGAACGGCGCCCGGGGAGAGCATTGCAGCGCGTGGAGGATCTGCAGGTCAACTGCGTCAAACATGCCGGAAGTGTCGCACGAATGCCGATCACACGGCATTAAGTGACGTCTTCCGGGTTCTGAATGGTCCCGCATCGCGCCGGTCGGACATGCTCGGTGAAGAAGCCGAACAAGGAGGAAAACCGTGACGACGCTGGTGATCGGGGCCCGGGGCGGAGTCGGCCGCCATGTCCTGGCCGGGCTGACGGCCGTGGGCGAGGCCGTGCGCGCTTCGGTGCGCGACCCGGCGAAAGCCGGGCTGCCGCCGGACGTTCCGGTGGTCGCGGCCGACCTCGCCGCCCCGGAAACGCTGAAGGCCGCGTTGGCCGGCGTGCGCCGGGTGTTCCTGTACGCCACCGCGACGGGCACCGCGGCCTTCGCCGGGGCGGCGCGTGACGCCGGGGTCGAGCACGTCGTGCTCATGTCCTCGGGCAGCGTGCTGCTCCCCGGTACCCGTGGGAACGTGATCACCGAGCACCACCGGGAGGTGGAGCGGATCCTCGCGGACTCCGGCGTGCCGTGGACGCCGGTCCGGCCTCTGGTGCTGGCGAACAACGCGCTCAACTGGGCGCACTCCGTCCGCACGGAGGGAGTGGTCCGGCTGCTGCACCCGGAAGCCGCGACCGCGCCGATCCACGAACGCGACATCGCGGCCGTCGCGGTCACGGCGCTGCTCGATCCCGGCACGGACGGCGTCTCGGAGCTGCTGACCGGCGGCGAACTGCTGTCCCAACGGCGTCAGGTCGAACTGCTCGCCGAAGCCACCGGGCGGCCCGTCCGGGTCGAAGAACTCTCGGTTTCCCAGGCACAGCAGCACTTCGAGCGGTTCGAAACACCCGAGGTCGCACAATCGATCATCAACTTCATCGTCGGCTCGGCCGCCGGCGAGTCCCCGGCCACCACCACCGCACGACGCGTGCTGGGCCGCGAACCGCTGCCGTTCGCCCGGTGGGCGGCCGAGCACGCGGCTTCGTTCGCCTGATTCCCTTGACGGAGGAAAAGACCATGGACGTCAGTGTCGGCAAGGTCCTGCTCACGCTCAGCTCGGTCTGGTCGGCGTGCGGGTCGTACCGCTTCGACTGGAACGAAACCCACATCCACAACCCGGACTGGCCGCCCCACGCGAAGTTCCACAATGCACAGACGATGAGCACGGGCGCCGTCCTGGGCGCCACGGCGACGTACCTGCTGTGGGGCCGGCGCGGCGCCTGGACGAAGGAACGCCTGCAGGTCACCACGGCGGCCGCGTCGGTCTACTGGGTGACGCAGCTTTCCGCCACGCTGTACCCGGGCACGGCGCTGTTCGACCGGGCCCGGCCAGGCACCGGACGGACGGCGCCGCCGCGGTGGCGCGGTCCCCAGACGGTCGTGGCCGGCACCGCGTTGCTCGTCAACGCGCTGTCCTACGCCCTCGAACGCCGCCGGCTCGGCTCGTGACCGCCGAGGTGAGCGTCGTCGGGGCCGGCAGTGTCACCGACCTGATGGTGGCCGCCGGGACGAAGCTGCCCGCGACGCACTTCGGCCTGCTGCCCGTGCTGATGATCCCGCAGGCCGGCACCGAACGGATTCTGGCCGGCCACCTCGCCGGGCGGGGGGGGTTCCGGTCCGCCGCGGGACCGAGCTGCGCCGGCTCGCCCAGGACGCCGGCGAGGTCCGGCTGGTGGTGCGGCACGCGGGCCGGGAGCGGACCGTCGTGTCCCGGTTCGCGGTCGGCGCCGACGGGGCCCGGAGCACGGTGCGCCGTGAGCTGGGCGTCGGCTTTCCCGGCACCGGCCCGACGTTGTGCGGTTCGTCGGCGACGTCGAACTCCGCCGTCCCCCGGCCGAGCCGCACTTCTGGGCCGCCGATCGCGGCACCCTCACCGTGCTGCCGCTCCCGGGCGGGCGGTACCGGGTCTTCGGCGTCGACCGCGCCGGCGCCGGCCCAGGTCCGGGCCCGCCGGGACGTGCCGGTGAACCGGGAAAAGCTGCGGGCGGCGATGATCCGGATCGCGGGCACCGACCACGGACTGCGCACGGTGTTCGTCTGGCAGGTCTCCGAGCAGCTCACCGGCACCGCCTTCGTCACCACCTGACCGGCGCCGTGCCCGTCCGGGGGATGCGGCGAACGAGGTCACCGGTTTCCCTTGCCGGCGGGGATCATCTCCGGTTCACGGCCGTCCGCAGAACTTTCGCTCCGCTTCGAAGGGATCCGGCGGGACGGTGACCCCGGTCCGGTGCCACACGCCGGTCAGGTTGGTCCAGAACCGGGTGAACGTCAGCGGTTCCCGCGTCGACCGCTGGATCTCCGCGAGGTCACCGCAGGCGAGTGCGTGCCGGGCGGCCGCCACCTGTTCCGGCGTGACCTCCCCTTGGACGGCGAAGTTGCCCGCGGGTGAGACCGGTGCCTCCGGCTCCGCGTAGTCCGCGAGGAGCCACGCGTTGCCCAGCGGTTTCGCATGCCCGGGCTTGCCGTCCGGGAAGGCGAACCGGGCGCCGATCGGGTTGCTCAGCCCCCAGAAGTCGACGATCCCGACGTCGACGGGCGCCAGGACGCCGACCGTGCCGAGGTACACGCCGACCACCGCCGCCCGGCCCGGCGCGTCCGCGCGCAACGGGGCCGTGACGATCTCGCCGCGCGGTCCCTGGTAGACCAGCACCCGGCCGCCGGAGTCCACCGCGTCCCGCAGGTTCCGCTGTCGCGGCGTGAAGTCCGCCGACTCCGTCGGGTGCTCGCGGCCGGTCCACGCCTGGTAGTAGGCGCGCTCGTCGTCGATCGAGTGCACCGCCGCCGGCGCCTCCCGGTAGCGGGCCGCCCCGGCGCACAGCGGCGCCCACACCGCGACGACCAGCGCGAGCACGCCCGTGGTCCGCGACCGCGGGAGCACCAGTACCGGCAGCAGCACGAGGAACAGCGACGGCAGCAGCATGCGCGCGTGCATGTAGTCGCCGCCGACCTTCAGCACGTACCCCAGCAGCAGCAGGCCCGCCACCACCGGGGTCAGCGTCACCAGCAGGCCGGTCCGGTCCGCGCGCGACCGCCGCAGGAGCCACGCGAGCCCCACCGTCACCGGCACCAGCGGGATCCACAGCAGGTACGGGCCGGCGAAGTCGGTGACGTAGGCGAACCCGGCGGCCCACCTCGACGCGTCGGCGTTCTTCGTGATCGCGGGCATCGGGACGAGGACGCCGTAGTAACCCACGCGGAAGATCTCGTAGCCCAGCGGCAGTGCGGCCGCCGCCGAGGCCGCCGCGAGTGTCACCCGGGGTCCCGGTCGCACCAGCAGCCACAGCGCGATCAGGAAGACCGCGGCGACCAGCGCCTGTTCCGGCCGGACGAGCGGGCCGAGCCCGATGACCGCCGCCGCGCCGGCGATCGCCCGGGCCGACGTGGTTCCCCGCAGCCGCACCAGAAGCCACCAGCACGCCGCCATCCAGAAGGTGTTGAGCCCGGTCTCCAGGCCCGAAGTCGCGTACTGCCAGACCGGGTTCACCGCGAGCAGGACGAGCACGCCGGCGGGCAGCAGCCAGGTTCCGGGCCGGTCGTGCAACCGCCGGGTCGCGGCCACCGCGAGAGCGAAGCCGGCCGCCGTCAGCGTCAGCCCGAGCACCCAGGAGATCGCCGACGTGTCGGTGTGCCCGGAGACGAACCCGGCGAGGGCGAGCAGCCATTGCCAGAGCGCACTCGTGGACGGTTCCGCGCGTTCTCCCGCGGAATAGACCGGGCCGTTCCCGGCCAGGATCTGCTCGACGATCCGGGTGAAGATCAGCGCGTCGTCGCAGATCCAGCGAGTCAGGTAGCCCAGCACCGCGATGAGCACCGCGGCGGCCGGTGCGAGCAGGCCGTTCCAGCGGGTTCTCGCCCGCGACGACGGCGCCTCGAGCGAGGGCAAAAGGGCGCGCGAGGGCGCGACGGGAATGGTGTCCATGAGAAAGAAAACCCTTTTCTTGACGGAGAAGAATCAGCGAGGCGCGACGGTGCGGCGGTAGTCGAGGATTCCGGCGACGGTCAGGGCCGCCACCACCAGCCCGGCCAGGCCGATCTGGACGACCACGAGCCCGTCGAAAACGACGATCCCGCGCTTCACCACCAGCAGCTGCGCCACGGCCAGCGCGATGCACAGGGCCAGCGCCACCGCCCACGGCGCAGCGCGGCGCCCGATGCGGCGCCGCAGCAGCAGGAATCCGGCACCCGCGATCGTGCACAGCCAGACGAGCGGGGACAGCCCGGCGAGGCCGCTGAGGTCGCTCGCGAAGACGTACCCCGCCGTCACGGCGAAGACCAGGCTTCCGCCGACGGCCCACCACCACGGCCGCGCGGGCGGCAGCGGGGCGGCGGCGTGGAAGGCCAGTGGCAGCAGCACCAGCGGAAGCCACTGCGGGGCGTAGTGCACGACCAGGTCCGGGAAGAGCTCGAGGGAGTACCTGGTCAACCCCCAGAGCGCCCCGGCGGCCAGCACCGCCCCCGCGGCGACCCGCGCCGCGCGGCGCCAGCCGTCCACCAGCAGCACGAGCGGGACCAGGGCCGCCGCCAGCAGGACGAGGTCCCTGACCAGCGCGGACCTCAGTGAGGTGTAGACGAACGGTGGCAGGTCTCCGCCCCGCCACGCGATCATCATCCAGAGTCTGTCGCCGGCGTGGGACGCGGATCTGAGCACGCCCCAGAGCAGGCCGAGCAGCACACCCACCCGCGCCAGGTCGCCGAGCGCGAGCGTGCGGGCGGGTGCCGCCCGGCCCGCGAGCCGCGTGTGCACACCCAGCGCCAGCAGCGCCCACAGTTCGGTCCGCAGTGCCGCCCGGGCTCGCGCACCGTGCAGGTCGAGCAGGGTGCCGACGATCTCGTCGCCGCGTTCGGCGCGGTACCACGCCGGGAGCACCCGGACCAGCGCGCGGTAGTGCGTCCCGGGGTCGCTCACGCGCGCACCTCCGCCGCGCCGGGCCACTGGCCGCGGGCTCGCAGCACGGTGCTCGCGATGTCGACGTTCGCGGCCAGCCGCCGGGTCTGCTCGGCCAGTGCCGTGCTGCCCGCGCCGGTCAGCCGGTAGTAGCGCCGGAGCCTGCCCTGGTGGACCTCCTCCCGGTCGTGCTCGGCCCAGCCGTCGGCGACCAGCCGGTCCAGCACGCCGTAGAGGGTGCCGACCCGCAGCCGCACCCGTCCCTCGGACAGCTCTTCCACCCGCTGGACAACCCCGTAGCCGTGCCGCGGCTCGTCCGCGAGCGCGATCAGCACCAGGAACGTCTGCTCGGACATGCTTCGCTCCGCCATGGTCCACATATATCAGAAGACGATATATAGCGGGCGACGTTGCTTCGATCTTCGGAAATTTCCGACGGTGGGCGCGGGCGCTTCGGCGAGGTCATACTGAAGATCCGGCCGGACCCGCCACGTCGAACCCCGCTGCCACGTCTTCCGCCGCGCCATCACGCGGTCGCCGCCCGGCAGGAGCTGGAGGTGGACTACTCCCCCGTGGTGAAGAACCTGACCGGTGCCCGCGACGGCGCGGACCGGCTCCCGCGCACCGGCGTGCCCGCCGCGGACGACATCAGCACCGCCGACCTTCAGGGTCTGGCCCAGGTCGACCCGAAGATCAAGGCCGCGTTCACGGCCGCCGGCTGCCGGGACCTGATCGACGGCTGATCGCGGGAACCGATCACAACGCGCGGTAGAAGTCCCGGTGGGCTTCGGCGGCCGCAACCCACGTGTAGCGGCGGGCCAGCGCGCGCCCGGGCGCGGGGTCGGTGTCGTCGAGGGCGGCTCGCAGCTCCCGGGCGAAGCCGGGCGGGTCGGCCGCGAACCGGGCCGCGCCGCCGAAGACCTCGCGCAGCACGGGCAGGTCGCGGGTCACCACCGGCACCCCGGCGGCCAGGGCCTCCATCGCGGCCAGCCCGAAACCCTCCTTGGTGGAGGGAAAGGCGAACACCGCCGCCGAAGCCGTCAGCGACGGCAGCTCGTCGTGGGCGACCGGGCCCAGCACGACCGGCGCGACGCCCAGCTCGGCCGCGCGTTTCTCCCAGCGCGTCCGGTACTCGCGGTAGTCGAACAGCGTCTCGCCTCCCGCGATCAGCAGGCGGAGGTCCGGCTCGGCCAGCAGCGCGTACGCCTCCAGCAGGTCCAGCGACCCCTTGCGCGGCTCGATCCCGCCCACCGCCAGCACGTACCGCCCGCGTTCCGGTGACCGGGCCGCGGTGGCGAAGCGGTCGTAGTCGACGCCGTTGGGGATCACCGTCGCCTCGATGCCCCAGCCGGCCCGGACCTCCGCCGCGACCGAGGCCGAAACGCAGACGTGCGCGTACGGCCGGACGATGGCGCGTTCGTGGCAGGCCGCCAGCTCCGGGGTCGTGAAGGTGTCGAGGTGGTGGATCGTCCGCACGCACGCGTCGACGGCGTTGGCGCTGATGCAGTCCTGCGCGTGGACGACGTCGTAGTCGGCCGGGGTGAACGCGGACCGCAGCACCGCGATCGAGCGCAGGATCCGCGCGCCGACGGACTCCCCCGCGACGTCCGGGAACGGGACGATCGCCAGCCGCACCCGCGGGTCGACCGGCCGGAAGAACCCGGCGTCGCCGCCGCGGCCGAGCGTCCACACGGTGACGTCTTCGCCGAGCTCCGCCAGCGCCTCGGCCAGTGCGAGCGTGTGCACCACTCCCCCGCGCGGCTTGGTGGAGTAGCTCAGCAGGGCGATGCGCATCAAGCCTCCCGGTACACCGACGGTTTGCGTTCCCCCAGGTGGTGCAGCACACGCCGGGCGTTCGCGATCTCCTGGCCGACGTCCAGTTCGGCGACCGCGATGCCGGCCTTCGACCAGGTGCGGGCGAGGATGTCACCGCCGGGCCCGACCACCTTGGCCTGGCCGAGGAACCGCATCCCGCCCATCGCGCCGGTCTGGTTGGACGAGACGAGGACCACCTGGTTCTCCGCCGCGCGAGCCTGGTCGTAGAGGTCGAACAGGCGCGACTGGCGGTCCTGCGCCATCCGCGGCGCGCGGTTGGTGATGCTGGTCGGCCACGCGCTGAGGCAGGCGAGCACCTCCGCGCCGTCGACCGCCAGCGTGCGCGCCGACTCGGGGAACGTCTTGTCGTAGTCGATCAGCATGCCCAGCCGCCCGACCGGCGTGTCGAACGCGGCGAAGGCGTCACCCGGCTCGTAGGCGACGCTCTCCCCCGGCGGCTGGTGCACCTTGCGGTGCCGGCCGAGCACACCGTCGCCGGTGACGCAGACCGCGGAGTTGTAACGACGCGGCCCGTCCGCCTCGCAGTAGCCCACGCAGACGACCATCTCCGCGGCGAGCGCGGCGATCGTCTTCAGCTCCGCGCAGCCGGGGTCGAGTGCCGGGGGCAGGGCGTCCGGGTCCGGGTGGCGCAGGTCGGCGAGGTACCCGCCGAGGGCCGCGTCCGGCAGCACCAGCAGCGCGGCGCCCGACGAGCGCGCGTGGTCGATCAGCGTCGCGATGCGCTGCAGGTCGAAGTCGAGGTCGCGGCCGAAGTGCGCGGCCACGGCGGCGATGCGGATCTGCCCCATTCACGGGACACTAACCGGGTAGGCGTCGGGCCGTCTGTCCGCCAGGTGCCCCATCGACCGCCGCGCGGTCGCGAGCGCCGCCTGGACGTCGAGCTCGGCGACGGCCAGTCCTTCCGTGACGCCGGTGTCGGCGACGATCTCGCCGCCGGGGTCGACGACCTTGGCGCTCGCGACGAACCGGAGGTCGCCGAAGGCGCCGGACTGGTTGGCCGAGAGCCAGACGATCTGGTTCTCCAGCGCCCGCGCCCGGTCGAAGAGGTCGAACCGCCGCTTCCAGCGGTCCTGGGCCAGGTCGGGAGCCGCGTTGGTCCGGCTGCCCGGCCACGCGCTCAGGCAGACGACGATCTCGGCGCCGTCGAGGGCCAGTGCCCGCGCCGACTCGGGGAAGGCCTTGTCGTAGCAGATCATCATGCCGAGGCGCCCGACCGGCGTGTCGAAGGCGGCGAACCCGCGCCCGGCCCCGTAGCTGGCGTTTTCGGCCAGGGGCTGGTGGACCTTGCGGTGGTTGCCGAGGACACCGTCGCCGGTGACGCAGACCGCGGAGTTGTAGCGGCGGCCGCCGGCGAGTTCGCAGTACCCCGCCGTGAGGACGAGGTCACCGGCGAGGGCCGCCAGCCGCTTGATCTCCGGGCCGTCCACGGCCAGCGCGGGCGGGCCCTCGGCGCCGCCGTCGAGGTTGGCGAGGTAACCGCCGAGCGCCGCCTCGGGCAGGGCCAGCAGCCGCACGCCCTCGGCTTTCGCCTCGCCGACGAGCTTCTCGATGCGCGCGAAGTCGCCTTCGAGGTCGCGGTCGAACGGCGCGGCGGCCGCGGCCATCCTGAGTGTGGTCATGAGTTCCCCAATCCGGTGACGCCGCCGTCGATGGCGGGCGTCCGTTCGCCGTCGGGCCAGCGCAGCGTGACGCCGGCGCCCGCGACCAGCTCGCCGCAGTCCGCGGTCACCGCCGGGCCCGCGGGTGCGGGCGCTCCGGCCGTGAGCATCGCGAACCCCGGGAAGCAGGTCAGCCAGTCCCCTGTGGACGCTTCGCGCGGCCGTGGCACCTCGCCGACGTCCAGCACCGCGCCGCAGCCGGACGCCTCGGCGAGCATGCCGAGGGTGCCCGCGATCCCGGCCATCGAGACGTCCTTGGCCGCGCTCGGTCGCGCCGCGGCGACCGAGCCGAGCAGGGCGCGCAGCTCGGGTGTGCGGCGGAAGCTAGTCGAGTCCCATTGCCGTCCGGTGTAGCCGGGCCGCCAGCCGCCGCAGAGGTCGGCGGTGAGCCAGACGCGCTCACCCGGCTGGCCACCGCCGCCGGGCACCGGGTCTTCGGTGCGCCCCAACGCCGTCACCGACAGCGAAGCCGGGACGCCGAACTGGGTGTGGCCGCCGAGTACCGGGACGCCGTACGCCTCGCTCGCTTTGCGCAGTCCACTCAGGACTCGCGCGGCGAACGACGCGTCTCGCGCACCCAGCGTGTCGAGCAGGCCGGTCGGGGTGGCGCCCATCGCGGCCAGGTCGTTGAGGTTGACCAGGACCGAGCACCAGCCCGCCCACTCCGGGTCGCGCTCGACCATGGACGGGATGATCGCGTCGCAGGCCGCGACGACGTCGGTGCCGGGCAGCGGGACGCCGTCGTCGCCGACAAAGCCGGGTACGCCGGTCATTCCCTGCAACAGCGGGCCGAGCGCGGCCTTGGTCGAGCGGGCCAGCGCGGCGATCCGGCCGATCGGCCACCGCATGAGCACGTGGTCGTGGCCCGCGACGGTCACCGGCCGGACGCGCTGCCAGCCGAGCCGGGTGAACAGCTTTTCGGTGCGGGTCTGCACGGTTGCTTCGAACCGCAGCGCGCCTTCGGCCTCGGCTCGTGCGCAGGCCGCGCGGACCAGGGCCGAGCCGATCCCCGGTGGTGACCCGGGCGCGACGACCAGGCGGCCGCCCTTCCACCAGCCGAGGTCCGGGCCGTCGGTCGCCGGGCCGAGCCGGACACCGCCGAGCACTTCGCCTGCCGTGTCCCTCGCTACCAGGACCAGGGTGCGCGGGTCGGTGTCGTGGTCGTCCAAGTCGTGCCCGGCGAAAAGTCCTTGCCGGGCCACAAAAGCTTCGTGCCGCAAGGTGCGATAGGCGGTCAGTCCACTGTGGTCGGCTTCGCCGATGCCGAACGCCGGGCGCGCCGCGACACTGCGGACGTCACCCAGCAACGCGAGAATGTCGTGGTCCACGTCAGCCTCCCGCCGCGCTGAGCAGGCCGCACGCGCCGCACGCGGCACAGCCCGCGCCCTGGTCGGCGCCGGTCATCCCGGCCGCCCGCAGCAGCGCGGCGATCCGGCCGGTGACGTCGGCGACCAGCGCGGGTGACGGCGCGGTCGCCCCGTCCCGCCGGGCCAGCGTGCCGACCATCGGCCGCATCGGCACGGCAAAGGGATAAACGCCTATGTCGATCAGCCGCCCGGCACCGTCCACAAGGGAGTCCGGGTCCTCGCCGAGGCCGATCAGCAGGTACGTCGAGACGCGGTTGCGGCCGAACACCCGGACCGCCTCCGCCCACGCGGCTTCGTACTCCGCCATCGGCACGGTCGACTTGCCCGGCATCCAGCGCCGCCGGACGTCGTCGTCCAGGGACTCGACGTGAATGCCGATCGACGTCGCCCCGGCGTCCCGCAGCTCCTGAAGGACGCCGAGGTCGCCCGGCGGCTCGATCTGCACCTGGATCGGCAGGCCCGGCACGGCGTCGAGCACCGCGCGGACGCAGCGCACGAGGTGCCGGGCGCCGCGGTCGGGCCCGGACGTCGTGCCGGTCGTCATCACCATCTGCCGGACGCCGTCGAGCCGCACCGCCGCTTCGGCGACCTCCGCGAGCTGCTGCGGGGTCTTCGCGGCCACGGTGGACCCCGCCCGCAGCGACTCCTCGATGGTGCAGAACCGGCAGCGCTGGTCCTCGGTGTACCGGATGCACGTCTGGACGACGGTGGTCGCGAGGACGTCCTGTCCGTGGAGCAGGGCGATCTTCCGGTACGGCACACCGTCTGAAGTGGACAGATCGTAGAACCGCGGCCGGCCGACCGGCGCGACGCTCAGGCCGAGGTCGACCCGGCCGCGGTGGATCCGGCCGTCGCGGACCTCGTAGGGGCTGTCGGGGTTCAGCGGCAGCGTGGCGTTGGCACCGTCGACCACCAGGTGGCCGTCGTCGCTCGGCCCCGCGCCCTTGCTGCGCTGCACAGGTGCGTCCACGCGCACCCCGCGGACGGCGATGTCGGCGCGGGTCTCCAAATCCTCTTCGATGCCAACGCGCACGGACCGCTCCTAGAACATGTAGGTGGAGTTGATGATCGCGCCCTTGCGCGCGTAGTGGATCAGCGCGTCCTGGACGTCCAGCGGGTGCGTCGGGATGACGCCCTCGATGAGGTCCTCCTCGCGCGCGCCGTGCAGCGACAGCCCGAAGCGGCAGCAGTAGGCCTTGCCGCCCTCGCTGATGAACGTCTTGAGCTGGTCGTTGATGTTCAGCTCACCCGGGAACGCGGCGTTGCCGGTGGTCGGGAAGCCGCGCGTGGCCAGGCAGTTCAGCGAACCCGGGCCGTAGAAGTAGATCGCGGCTTCGAAGCCCTTCCGCAGCGCGCGCGTCGCCTGCAGGATCGCGACGAAGCTCACCGACGACTCGTGCGCGATGCCGTGCACGAGCGTGAAGTAGCTCTGGCCGGGTTCGGCCTGGTAGTCCGGGAAGACCTTGGTCCCGCCGTACAGGTTGGACCCCTGCGGCAGCGACGGGTGCGGGATCTCGTCGAGGCTGGTCTTTTCGGTGTCGGTCAGCTCTGCCATCGGTCTATTTCCCTTTCTTCGGTCCGTACAGCACGTCAAACGTGCCGCGGAAAACCAGGTCGGCGAGCTCACCGTCGCCGGCCGCGGCGGCCAGCTTGGCGAGTTCACCCTCGTGATCGCCCCACGGTTCGTCGGAGGCGAACAGCACGCGGTCGTGGCCGAGGCCCCGGCGTGAGATCTCCTCGACGAGCCAGCGGGGCGTGAAACCGATCGCCCAGGACAGGTCCGTGTAGACCTGCTTCCCGGCAGCGATCCAGTCGAAGAAGCGGCCACCGACGAGCTTGATGTGCCCGCTCATGCCGCCGCCGAAGTGGACGAGGTGCAGCTTGACGTCGTCGGCGTAGGCGTCGACGAGCTTGCCGACCTCGTCGACGTCCGACGCCGCGCCCGGCGAGGTGTGGACGTGCACGACGAGGTCGTGTTCCCTTGCCGTGGCGAAGATCTTGTCGAGCTGCGGCTTGCACGCGGGGTCGGATGCCTTGCCGCCCAAGAGGAAGCTGAGCTTCAACGCCCGGACGCCTGACTCGCCCACCAGCTTCAGCGCGTCGTCGGTGCGCTCGGCGTCTTCGGCTCGCGGCGACACCCACAGCGCGGCGCTGATCCGGTCGTCCTTGCCCGCCGCCTCGACACAGAGCTCGTTGAAGGAGAAGGCGATCGCCGGATCCGGGACGCCGTAGTTCGGGATCACCAAAGCACGTTCGGTGCCCTCGCGGTCCAAATCGGACAGGAGCTCGCCGATCGTCGCGCGGCTCCCGATCGCGGGCGCGACCGGCGGGCCGCCGTAGAACGGGAACGCCGGGAGGACGCCCAGGTGGCGGTGGGCGTCGTTCGTCCACTTCATGCGACCGTCCTCGGTGCGACCCAGTCGTCGTCGGCCGGGTACGTGCTCACCGGCGTGCCGGAGAGCCATCGGACGTCACCCCGGCCGCCGCCGGTGATCCGCCGGGCCAGGTACTCGGCGTCCGCGGCCACACCGCAGAACCGGCCCGAGCCCCAGGTGTGCTGCCACGGCAGGCCGAGGAAGTACAGGCCGGGGCAGCTCGTGACCCCGCGGTGGTGCGTCGGATACCCCTTGCCGTCGAAGACCGGGACGTCGATCCAGCGGTGGTCGCGACCGAAGCCGGTGCTCCAGACGACCGCGGAGAGCGCTTCCGCGGCGAGACCGCGCGGGCCGTCGACGGGTTCCCAGACCGGCCTGTACCGCTCCTCCCGGGGCGCGGGAATCCCCCGCTGGGTGATGAACCCGTCGATCGAGTCCTTGATGCCTTCGGAGACGGCGTCCGCGGCGTCGAGGTTGCGGCGCAGGTCGTCGGCGAACTCCAGCCGACCGTTGCGGATGCCGGACAACCGGCCGTAGAGCTGCATGCCCTGGGCGGCGAACGCACGCAGGTCGATGTCGTGGCCGCCGTCGCGGCCGGTGACGTAGTGGTTGGCCCGGAACCGCACGGCGTCCGCGTCGGCGAACTCGTCGATTCCCCGGCCGTAGTACCCCATGTCGTCCAGCCACGCCACGACGTCCCGCCCGCGATAGCGCCGGGCGACCCGCGGCGCCGACCCGACGGCGAGGTGCACCCGGCGGCCGGCGAGGTGCAGGTCCTCGGCGATCTGGCAGCCGGACTGCCCGGTGCCGACGACCAGGACGTCCCCGTCGGGAAGCTGCGAGGGGTTCCGGTATTCGGCCGAGTGCAGCTGGACGACGTGCTCGGGCAGCCGTTCGGCCAGCCGCGGCTTGAGCGGCACCTGGTACGGGCCGGTGGCCAGCACGACGTGGTCGGCGGTCAGCTCGCCGGCCGACGTCGTGAGCCGGAACCCGCCGCCGGGCAGCTGCCGCAGCCGCGTGGCTTCGACACCCTCGTGCAGCGGGACGTCGAAGTCCTTCACGTACGACTCGAGGTAGGCGACGATCTCGTCCCGGACCATGAACCCGTCCGGATCGTCACCCGCGTAGGGAAAACCGGGCAGCCGGCATTGCCAGTTCGGGGTGACCAGGCAGAAACTGTCCCAGCGGCGGGTCCGCCATTCGTGCCCCGCGCGCTCGCGTTCGAGCACGAGGTGCCCGACCCCGGCGGAGGTCAGGCAGTGGGACATCGAGAGTCCCGCCTGGCCGCCGCCGACCACGATCACCGGCCGGTGCAGGCCGTCGAGCTGGAGGTTCATGCCGATCAGTGCACCGGCAAACCATTTCCGGACGGTTTCCTCCGGAACATCGGCGTGTTACCGGAGCGCCGCCGCGTGACAACTTTCCCCGGTGCCGCTTAACATCCGTGGCGGGCGCTGAACTTCGACACCCCCGAACCGACCTGGGTCCGCGTCCCCGTCGGCAGGGTGACCGTGGCGGTCGAGTTGCCGGGCACAGTCACGGTGAGGTCGAACCGGCAGCCGGTCTGCGTCCACTCCGACGCCACCACCCCGCGGACCGTGTTGATCGACGCCGCGACGTGGCCGAGGCCGGGCGGTACCTGCGGGGCGATCGTGATCGACGCGTACCCCGGGGCCGCCGGCGTGATACCGGCGAACTGCGTGTAGAAGGCGGCGTTGATCCCGGCGAACATCGCGTGGTCGTGGGTCTCCATGCCGGACTCGTAGGTCCACTGCTCCCACGGCGTGGTCGCGCCGCGGCCGATCTCGTACCCGAAGCCCGGGTAGGTCCGCTGCCGCAGCACCGTCAGGGCGACGTCGATCCGGCCGGCCTTCGCCAGCGCTTCGGGCAGGTACCGGGTGCCGAAGATCCCGGTGTCGAGGTGCCCGCCGTTCTTCGTCAGGATCGTGTCGGCGAGCTTCGCGCCCACCCCGGCCACCTTGTCCGGCGGCACCATCCCGAACGCCAGCGGGAGGATGCTGGTCGTCTGCCGGCCGTCGCCGTAGATGGTGCCCGAGGCGTCGAGGAAGCGGGCGTTGAACGCGTCCGCGATCGACGTCGCCAGCTCGGTGAAGTGCGCCGCGTCGGCGGTGTTCCCCAGGGCCCGCGCGGCCTTCGCGACGTCCTCGGCCTGCCGGAACGACAACGCCGTGTTGACGACGGACCGCTCGCTGAAGCAGTCGCCCGCCGACGGGTTCCCCTGTCCCCCGTTGGCGTTCGGGCCGCGGTCGGGCGGGCACCAGTCGCCGAAGCCGCGGTCGTCCGGCCAGATGCGGCCGGGGTAGGCGGTGGCGTTGGTGTCGACGAACGCCTTCATCGCCGGGTAGGCCGCGGCGAGCCGGCCGAGGTCGCCGTACTGCTCGTAGAGCGACCAGGCCAGGTCGACCGAGCCGCCGCCCATGTCCGGCAGCTGCGCGTTGCCCGCGTCGCTCGGCAGCGCCGTGCCGGGCGGCAGGTCGAGCAGGTACTCGCCGTAGAAGCCGGCCATGCCGAAGTCGAGGACGGACGCGTCGTGGTAGGCCTGCACGTCCATGCCCGGCGGGGTCCGCTCGTCGCGCACGGGGTTGTCGGTCGGCAGGCTCATCGAGTTGTTCAGCACCGCGCGCCGGTTGTTCGCCCAGATCGTGTTCAGCAGCGGATCGGACGTCTCGACGTGCCCGGTCGCGGCGACGTCGGCGTGCACGACCCGGCCCGCGACACTGCCGAGGTCCGGCTGGCCCGGGTAGCCGGTGAGCTCCAGGTAGCGGAAGCCGTGGTAGGTGAACCGCGGCTCGTAGACCTGGACCCCGCGCGCCGGTCCGAGGGTGTAGGAGTCGGTCGACGCGGCGTTGCGGTTGGTGGTGGTGTCGAGCGTGCCGTCGGCGTTGAGCTCCTCGGCGGTGCGCAGCCGCACGGTCGTCCCGGCCGGCCCGGCGACACGCAGCTGCGCCCAGCCCGCGAAGTTCTGCCCGAAGTCGTAGACGTACACCCCCGGACGCGGCTGCTTCACCGCCACCGGCCGCAGGGTCTGCACCACGCGGATCGGCGGCGCGGTGGTGGCGGTCAGCGTCGTGCTGGGCGCGGCGGCCGGGCGCACCGGGTGCCAGGCCGCGTCGTCGAAGCCGGGCCGGTCCCAGCCGTCTTGGGCGAGGCGGGCGTCGTAGCTCTCCCCGGCGTAGAGGTCGTTGGCCGTCACCGGGCCGTCCGACCACCGCCAGGAGTCATCGGTGGTGATGGTCCGGCTGGTGCCGTCGGCGAAGGTGACGACCAGCGCGACGATCCCCTGTTTCGGCCCGGTCCAGCGGAACCCGTACTGGCTGAACCGCGGTCCGTACCCGTTGCCCAGCCACAGTCCCGCGGCGTTGTGTCCGATGTGGACCTGGTTGGTGACGTCGAAGGAGTCATAGAGGTTTCGCCGGTCGTACGGTGTGCTCGCCGGGGCCAGTACCTGGTCGCCGACCTTGCCGCCGTTGAGGTGCAGTTCGTAGAAGCCGAGGCCGTAGACGTACGCCCGCGCCGAGGCGACCTTCTTGTCCAGGACGAACTCGTGGCGCAGCAACGGCGCGTCCGGCGACTGGGCGAGCAGGAGCGGGTCGCCCTGCGGCTCGAGCTGCCCGTCGGTGACCGTGGTGCCGGGGAACCGGGCGTCCGGCGTGGCCGAGAAGTCGTCGGAGAACAGCGGTGTGCCGTCGAGACCGTGCACGGCGAGGTTGTCGTAGGCGGCTGCCTCGGGGGTGCCCTGGCTGACCGACGTGCGGAACCCGATGGTGCCCGCGCGCACCGCGTCGACCGTGCGGGAGTCCACTTCGGTCCCGTCGAGCACCGTGACGACGGTGCTTCCCCGGGCTTCGATCCGCAGGTGGTGCGGCGCGCCGGCGTTCTGCGGGGTGAGGACCGGGCTCAGGTCGGTCTCCCCGAGCAGCGCGAACGAGCCGTGGCTCTTCTCGTGCGGCCGCAGCAGCACCTTGCCCGGGGTGGTGGCGGCGTTCACCTGCCACATCAGGAAGTCGTCGGAGCCGGTGGCGCGGAAGACGACGCTCGCGGCCGCGGCCTTGATCGTGAAGTCGACGTCCAGGGTGAAGTCCTGCCACGCGTAGGCGCCGCCGGTGTCCGGCGTGATCCACTCGGCGCCCGCCCAGTCGGGTCCGGTCTCCCACCACGCCGTGTCGGCCTTCGCCGGGGCGCCCCCGCGGGCACCCCACACTTGGACGGTCCAGTAGTTCCGCTTCCCCGCCGCGGGTCCGCGGTAGGGCACCGCGACCGAATCGGCGCCGGCGACCTTGCCGCTGTCCCAGACGTCGGCCCGGTTCTCGGCCAGCAGCCGGGGACTGCTGGCGACGAGGATCCGGTACGCCGTCTGCCGGTCGCCGGGGCGCAGCTTCCAGCTCAGCTTCGGCGCGGTGCTCGCTGCCAGCGGATTGACGACGTTGTCCACCCGCAAGTCGAAGGCCTGCGCCGAATCACGCCCCGTCGCGCTGCCGGGTGAGGCCGCGAACACCACGGCCAGCACCGTGGAAAGGAGAACAACGACGAGCCGGTGACCGGACATGAACGCTCCATCCACAGCCTCTTGAAACGTTTCAAGAATTCTAGCAGCGCACCTCCGTCTCTCCCAGGTTGTCCACGAGACAGAATCCGCGGTGATCACCGGACCGGGTAGGCTCGAACCGGGGATTCTCCACGGTCATCGCGGATCCGAGGGAGCTGTCGACGTGGTCGAAACGCACAACATCGTTCGCCCGCCCGCCGAGCTCAGCGCGGCGCTCGCGGCCATCGGCAGCGCGACGGCCAGCGGCGAGCTCAGCCGGATGGGCATCCGCAGCGCGTTCATCAGCGGCCCGGTTTCGGTGACGCCCGGCGTGCGTGTGGCCGGTCCGGCGCTGACCCTGCAGTTCCTGCCGAAACGGGAAGACCTCTACCCCGTCGAGGAATACGAGGAACCGGAAAAGCAGCTGCACCGGCACGTCATGTACCACGCGCAGCCCGGCGACATGATCGTCGTCGACGCACGCGGCGACATGAACAGCGGCGTGTTCGGCGAGATGATGCTGACTTACTTCAAGGGCCGCGGCGGCGCCGGCGTGGTGGTCGACGGCTGCCTGCGCGACACCGGCGAGGCCAAGAAGCTCGGCCTCGGGCTGTGGATCCGCGGCGCCACCCCGAACTTCCACACGCAGACCGGCATCGTCCCGGCCGCTGTCAACGTCCCGGTGGCGTGCGGCGGCACGCTCGTCGAGCCGGGCGACATCGTGGTCGCCGACGACGACGGGGCGGTCGTGGTGCCGGTCAAGCTCGCCCCGGCCCTGGTGGCCCACGCCCAGGAACACGCGGAGTGGGAGGAGTTCTCCCGCATCCGCCTGGCGGAGGGCGGCGACCTGCGGCGGTACTACCCGCTGTCCGACGAGGCCCGGCCCGAGTACGAACGGTGGCGGGCCGAACAGGGCCGCGCCTAGAGCCTGGTACGGGCGCGGGTGACGGAAACTCCCGATGTCCGGCACCCGATCGCCCGTCTGTGCGGCATCGGGATTGCCGCCGTCAGCAAGAATACCGCTGAGCCGCGCCTAACTCCACAACCGGTCGTGGCTCGACTCCTTGTCCCAGTGCGTCGTCTCGGCGAAGAACACCGGATCGCGCGGATCCAAGTGGCGGCGCAGCAGCTCCTCGTTGACATCCCCGAATCCCAACCCAGGCGTGTCCGGCACCGCGATGTAACCGTCCTGGATCACCGGCCCGGTGACGAGGTCGCCCCAGAACTCCACATCAGCCGCGTGGTGTTCCAGTGCAAGGAAGTTCTCCGTCGCGGCAGCCAGATGCACACACGCCATCGTCGCGATCGGTGACGCCGCCAGGTGCAGTGCCATCGCGATCCCGCGCTCCTGCGCGTAGTCGCCGATGCGCTTGGTCTCCGCGATCCCGCCCGCCGTCGCCGGATCGGGGTGCACGACCCGGACAGCACCGGCGTCCAGCAGCGGCCGGAAGCCGTCCAGGAGGTAGATGTCCTCCCCCGTGCACGTCGGGACGGCGACGGCCTCGGTGAGCTGCCGCCACTGGTCGGTCAGCTGCCACGGGATCAGGTCCTCGATCCACGCCAGTGTGAACGGCTCCAGCGCCCGGCCGATCCGGATGGCGGAGTCGAGCGCGATGTGGCCGAAGTGGTCGACGGCGAGCGCGATGTCGTAACCGACCACCGACCGGACGATGTCCACATAGGACACCAGGTGGTCGACACCCTTGACGGTGACCTGGATTCCGGTGAACGGATGCATCGTCGTCACGTCCGAGCGGGCGCCCGGCGGCGCGATCAGCGCCCCCGGGACGTCCCACAGCAGGTCGACACCCACGTCCATCTTCAACATCGTGAACCCGCGCTGCTTGCGTTCCAGCAGCCGGAGGCCCATCGTGTGCGGGTCCGGCAGCGACGGCGTGTCCGCATAACACCGGATCTCGTCCCGGAACCGGCCGCCGATCAGCGCGTACGCGGGCACGCCGTACGCCTTTCCGGCCAGGTCCATCAACGCCATCTCGACGCCCGAAACCCCGCCGCCCTGCCGGCCGTGGAACCCGAACTGCTTGATCTTGCGGAAGATCTTGTCCAGGTTGCCGGGATTCTCGCCCACGAGCCTGCTCTTGAGCATCAGCGCGTAGGTGGCGCTGGCCCCGTCGCGCACCTCCCCGTAGCCGACAAGCCCCTGGTTGGTGTCGATCCGGATGATCGACGAGCGGAACGGCACCCCGGCCAGGTTCGCCACCCGCAGGTCGGTGATGCGCAGCTTGCTCGACCGGGACGCCGTCGCGACGTGCTCCTCGCTCATCCCTTCACCGCTCCCGCAGTGAGGCCCTCGGTGAGGAACCGCTGCCCGAAGCCGTACATGAGCACCACCGGGATGCTGACCAGCAGCGACGCCGCGGCCAGCTGTCCCTGCGGCACGACGTCGCCGAAGATCATCGACTGCATGCCGACCGGCAGCGTCTTGTACTCGTCCTTGGTGATGAACACGAAGGCGAACAGGAACTCGTTCCACGCGTTGGTGAGCGTGAACAGCGCGACCGCGAGCAGGCCCGGTTTGGCCAGCGGCAGCACGATCCGCCGGAACGCCCCGAACCGCGTGCAGCCGTCGACCAGCGCGGCCTCCTCGAGGTCGGCCGGGATCGACTTGAAGTACCCGACGAGCAGCCACGTCGCGAACGGCAGGGTGAACGTCGGGTAGGCGAGCACCAGTGACCACAGCGAGTCGTTGAGCCCGATCCCGCTCATCAGCTGGTACAGCGGGATGAACAACAGCGCGCCCGGCATCACATAGGTGAGCAGGATCGTCACCGTGAAGCTTTCCGAACCCCGGAACTTCAGCCGCGCCAGGGCGTAACCGGCCAGCGCCGCGCAGACCAGGGCGATCACCGTGGACGCCACCGACACCAGGATCGTGTTGACGTACCAGGTGCCGAACGCCCGGCCCTCGAACAGGTTCGTGAACTGCTCGGTGCTCCACGGCGTCGGCCAGAGGTCGTCGGTGCGCGCGACGATCTGGTCGTCGGACTTGAAGGCCGTGACCGTCATCCAGTAGAGCGGCGCGAGCACGAACGCCAGCAGCGCCACGAGCGCGACCCCCGAGCCGGTGCCGCCGACCACACGCGCGGCCAGCCGGTTTCCCCTCGACGCGAGCGCGGAGACGGCCCGGCCGACGGCGGCCGCGAGCACCACGAACACACCCAGCACCACCGCGGCCTTCCAGACGATGTGCGGTGACGCCCAGACCAGCACGAGCACCGAGCCCACGACGATCACCCACGGCAGCGCCCGGCGCTGGGCGGGACTCAGCCGCCGACGTCCCAGATCGGCCGCGCCCGGCTGGTCGCTGCGCCGCATCATCCGCACGAGGATCACCACGAGGACGGCGATGATCGGCAGCATCACCAGCGTGACCGCGGCGCCCGCGCCCAGCTGCAGCTGCTGGATGGCCTTGGAATAGGCCACCATCACGTACGGCGCGGTGGCATCCCCCGGCCCGCCCTGGGTCATCAGCCAGATCAGGTCGAAGTTGTTGAACGTCCAGATCGACGACAGCAGCACCGTCACGATCATGACCGGCCGCAGCCCCGGCAGCGTGATGTGCACAAAACGCTGCCACGGCGACGCGCCGTCCACCATCGCCGCCTCGTGGAGACCGCTGTCGATGGCCTTGAGCCCGGCCAGGAACGTCACCGTGAAGAACGGGATGCCCTTCCAGACGTTGACCAGGATGACCGCCGGCATCGCGAGCGCGGGATCGGACAGCCACTCCGCGGGCCACTTGTCGACGAGCCCGACCGCGGCGAGGCCGGGCCCGATCCCGGAGTCGGTGAGCAGGACGTTGACGCTGCCGAAGATCGGGTCGAGCAGCGACCGCCAGGTGAAGGCCGTGACCACCGTCGGGATCACCCACGGCAGCAGGATCACCCCGGCGAGGACCGCCCGGCCGCGGCGCATGTGGTGCAGCATCAACGCCGCGATGAGCCCGAACGTCACCTTGAAGATCTCGGCGTAGGCGGTGAAGACGAACGAGTTGAGCACGCCGTGGTGGAACAGCGTGTCGCCGATGAGGGCGGTGTAGTTGTCCAGCCCGACGAAGACCGTCGCCTCGCCGTGGCGTTCGGTCGCGCTGGTGAAGATCGAGCCGATGATCGGGACCAGGATCAGGCCGGCGACCAGCACCAGCGTCGGCCCGATGAACACCGCGGCGAGGCGCCAGTCGCGCCCGAGCCGCCGCTGGGTCGGCGTCAGCGAAGACGATCCGCCCGGCGCCGGACGGGCCGGCGCCGGGCGTGGCCGCAGGAGCGTCACTGCCGATAGCCCTGCTGCTCGAAGATCTGGACGATCCGCGTGTGGGTCGCGGCCACGGCGTCGGCGGGCCGGGTGCCCTGGATGACCGACTGCATCATGTCGGTCAGCAGGTAGGCGGCGATGGCGGCCTGCTCGCCCGGGCTCGGGGGCTGCGGGAAGGCGTAGCCGGTCTTGGTCTTCACCGGGAGCGGCACGCGGGTCTGCTCCCGCAGCGCGGCGAAGGCCGGGTCACCGGTGGTGTAGTACGGGTCGGAGTCCCACACCTTGTCCCACGAGGGATTCACCAGGCACGGTGCCTCCTTCGCGACGCCGAGCAGCGCGCTCCCGCCGGCCATGAACTTCGCGACGAGCTTGGCGAGGCTGGGGTTCTTCGCTCCCTTGAACACGACGAACGAATTCGACTCGCCGTACGCGAGCGGCCGGTCGAGCGCCGGTCCCGTCGCGCCGTTGAACGGGTGGGTGTTGGCGTACACCGGGTTCTTCTTGGTCTTCGAATCGGCGTAGACGCTGAACTGGTTGAGCGTGAGCCCGAGGAT
Organism: Amycolatopsis sp. NPDC104863; assembly: GCF_055582965.1. Lineage (NCBI taxonomy): Bacteria > Bacillati > Actinomycetota > Actinomycetes > Pseudonocardiales > Pseudonocardiaceae > Amycolatopsis > Amycolatopsis sp. NPDC104863. Next base: position 816,386 of record NZ_JBVJOW010000003.1, on the reverse strand, counting down.
CTGGGCCAGCCAGTTCTCGTTGTTGCTCGAGTCGGTCCAGCTGCCGATCCCGGGTGGCAGCATCGGCTGGTACTTCGGGTTCGTGTAGATGTCGCCGATGAACGTGACGGCTTCGACGGTCTCCGGCGAGTTGAACACGACCTTGGTGCCCGTGTTGTCCGCGATCGCCCCGCCGTAGGTGTTGATGACGTTCTGGATGAACCCGTTGGCGTCCCCGGACCGGTTCACCGTGAGCCCCCAGCCGAAGCGCCGCTTCGCCGGGTCGGAAACCGCCAACGCGTTGTCGCGCAGCTCTTCCCAAGAGTAGTAGGGCTTCAGCGGGAGACCCTTTTCCTGGTACCAGTCCTTGCGCAGGTACATCCCGGTCGCGATGAAGTGGTACGGGATCGCGAACCAGCGGCCGTCGAACACGCAGTAGTTGGTCGCCTCCGTCGCGGGCTCGCCGTAAAGCGCTTTCATCTCGGTGACCACGTCGGTGACGTCGGTCAGGGCGCCGAGGTTGTGGAGCTGGCCGACGAACCGCCGGTCGCTCATGAAGGCCAGATCGCGGTTGGTGCCCGCCTTCACCTCGGCGTCCATCTTCGCGACCATGTCCCCGGCGTCGCCGGAGACCAGGTCGTTGCGGATCGTGGTGCCGGTGGCCTGCGCGAACACCTGCAGCGACTTGTCCAGCGCCTTGTTGGCGGCTTCCGAATACAGCTTCTGCGAGAGCATCCCCACCGACCCGCCGCGCAGCGACGCCGCCTGGTCGAGCAGCGCCTTCGGCACCTGGACGTCGACCTGCGGCGCGGGGGCGGGATCACCTCCGCACCCGGCGAGGCCGAGCACGCCCAGCGCGCTCACCCCGAGGAAGGTGCGCCTTGAGAGGTCCGTTTTCTGTTCCATGACAACTCCTCGTACCGACGGGGGCGACGGTGCAACCGGCGGGACAGCGCGGCGAGTGCCGCGCTGCGGGTCGTTCATGCGGCGAAAGACGCCGAACTGCTGATGCGGTGTCCGGGCAGCCCGTCGAAGAGCCCCGCCGAGCCGCGGGGCCGCCACAGCGGCACCGGGCCCGCGCCGGGCACGGGGTCGAGCGCCAGTGCAGCCGCCTGGTCCGCGGAGTCGAGCGCCCGCTGGACGACCATCGTGTTGGCCACGCTCTGGGCGACACTGCCGACCGGCCGCACGCCGAACTGGACGGCGTCGGCGAAGTCGACGAGCTCGGCGCGGTAGCCGTTGTCACTACCGCGGAAGACGGTGGTGTGGGTGGTGGCGTCGGAGCCGCTGCGCGTCACGCGGCGCTCCGCCTCGGACCCGCCGAGCACGAGCACACCCTCGGTGCCGTAGAGCCGCATGTCGTTGGGTTCGGGCGGCACCGGGATCTCGGGGAAGGACGCGGTGTAGTTGCCGATGGCGCCTCCGGTGAAGACGAGGGTGAGCGTGAGGTCCGACGGTGCGTCGATCGTGCTGTTGGCCGCTCGCACGGCGCCGTGCACGCGCGCGACGTCGCCGCAGAGCAGCCGGATCTGGGCGATGTGGTGCACGCCGAAGTCGAGGTGCACGCCCCCGCGGTACCGCGGCCGCTGCCGCCACGGCGTGCCGGTGAACCCGCCGGCCCGCGGCACCGACCGCGTGGCGTACCGCCACGCCATCAGGTGCGGGCGGCCGATCGCGCCGCTGTCGAGCAGGGCGCGGGCGTAGCGCAGGTCGTCGCGGTAGAAGTAGTTCTCCCCCACCATGAAGGTGCGGTCCGGATGCCCGGCCGCCAGGGCGAGGAAGGCCGCGGCCTGCTCGGCGTCGGCGCCGGCCGGCTTCTCGCAGAGCACGTCCTTGCCGGCCGCCAGGGCGTCTCGCGCCACTTCGTACAGGTGCGGGATCGGCACCGAGACCAGCACGGCGTCGACGTCGTCGCGGGCCAGCAACGCGGCCCGGTCGGCGGTGGCCCGGGCCGGGTCGACCCCGCTGTAGCCGGCGAACTTCGTGCGCTGCCCGGCGGAGGAGTCGGTGAACGCGGTGACCGCGTACCGGTCGGCCAGGCCGCGCAAGGCCGGCCAGTGCAGCTTTTCGACGGCGAGGCCGGTGCCGATCAGCCCCAGGCGGATCGGTGCGATCGCAGGTGCTGCCATGCCTCGTCCGTCCTCGTCATCGGATCCGGAACCAGGGTGTCCTAACGCCGCTTGGCGGCCCGCTTGCTTCGCTGCTGCTTCTCCGCGACGAGCGTGGAGTAGTTGTTGCTCAGGTGCCCGCGCATCGCCGCGCGAGCCGCTTCCGGATCGCGCGCCACGAGCGCTTCGTAGATCTCCGTGTGCTGGGCGGTGGCGCGACGCAGCCCGGCCTGCGCCTCGTTGGTGACGCGCCGGCTGGCCGTGCCCAGCCAGCGGGCGGAGTACATGATCCGGTCGAGGATGCGGTTGTCGGCCGCCCGGCAGATCTCCATGTGGAACTCGTGGTCGACCTCGAGGTAGGCCTCCGGATCCGCTTCGAGCGCCGCCATGCGCTCGATCTCGTCGCCGAGCCGGGCCAGCGTCTCGTCGGAGATGCTGGCCGCCGCCATCGCGGCCAGCTCGGGCTCGAGCAGCGCGCGCATCTGGTGCAGTTCGCGCAGCAGCTCGTCGACGATCTCCGGGGGCAGCCACTCGATCAGCAACGGGCTCAGGTAGTCCCACTCCGCGCGGGGGCGCACGACGACCCGGCGGCCCTGCGCGACGTCGACGATGTCGAGCGAGGCGAGGATCTTGAGCGTCTCCCGCGCCACGACGCGGGAAACCCCGAACTCACTCGAGATCTCGAGCTCCGACGGGGCGCGGCCGTCCTCGATGTCGCCGCTGACGATGCGCCGGGTCAGGCGGGCGGCCACCTGCACCGGGAGAGTCCGGACCTTGACAGCGTCCGGAGACTCTTGTCTCCTTTGCATGTCATCAGCTTATCGGACAAGTTGGTGTGGCGGGAGAGCAATGCGGATCGTGAACGTCACGACGGCGGTGGTCGCCTACCACGGTGAAGCCACGCTGGTCCGGATCGACACCGACGAGGGCGTCAGCGGGTTCGGCGAGGCCAACCCCGACGCCGGCGCGGGCGCGGTCGTCGGGATGATCCGCGCCCTGACGCCGCTGCTGGTCGGCGAGGACCCGCGCAACGTCGAGCGGTGCTGGGAGAAACTGCGCCGCAGCAAGGTTTTCGCGGGCGCCCAGAGCGGGGTGTTCGTGATCGCCCTGTCCGGGATCGAGCTGGCGCTGTGGGACGTCGCGGGCAAGGCCGCGGGCCAGCCGGTGTACCGGTTGCTCGGCGGCAAGTTCCGCGACCGCATCCGCCTCTACGCCGACTGCGGCGACGGCGACGACCCGGCGGGCTCGGTCGCGGGCTGCGTCGACCGCGCTCAGCGGATGGTCGCCGAAGGCTTCACCGCGCTCAAGTTCGACATCGACAACCTGCATCACCCGGCCAAGTTCGACGATTTCAACCACACGATCAACACCGCCGAGCTGCGCTCGATGGTCGAGCGCGTGGCGGCCGTCCGGGAAGCGATCGGCCCGGACGTCGATCTGGCGATTGATCTCCACGCCCGCTACGACGTGCCGAGCGCGTGCCGGATCGCGTGGGAGCTCGAGCCGTTCCACCTGATGTGGCTGGAGGAGCCGCTGCCGGCGGAGAACGTCGACGCGCTGGTGCGCGTGCGGGAGCAGACCCGAACGCCGATCTGCGCGGGCGAGAACCTGTACCTGCGCTGGGGGTTCCGCGAACTGCTCGAGCGCGGGGCCGTCGACGTGATCGAGCCGGACGTCCCGAAGTGCGGCGGCCTCGCGGAGGCGAAGAAGATCGCCAACCTCGCGGAGCTGCACTACGTCCCGTTCGCCCCGCACCTGGTGTCGACCCCGCTGGGCACGATGGCGACGTCCCATCAGTGTGGAGCGATCCCCAACTTCCTGGTGCAGGAGTGGCACGCACTGGAGGAGCGCGCGGTGTGGGACAGCTACGTCCACGCCCCGGACGGCAGCGGCTCGATCGTGAAGGACGGGTACATCACGCTGCCCGACGCGCCCGGGATCGGCGTGGAGCTGGACATGGCGGGGGTGCGGGCCCACGCCGTCGCGGGTTACGGGGTGTTCGAGTAGCTTCGCGCCGCTGCCCCATTCGGGTGAATGCCGCGAGAACCGTCAACCCGCGTTCACGGTCGGCCGTTTCAGCTGCGCATTGTGACGGCGAGGAGGAGAAACCGTGGGACCTGGAAAACGCGGCGCAACGCTGACCGCGATCATCGTCGCGGCAACCTCGGCGCTCGTCGGCCCGGCGGCCGCCGGAACCACCGACACCGAGGTCATCTGCTACGCAAACGCACTGTGCAACCGCTCCACCGGCGGCGGCGCCAAGGTGGCGACGGTCTACGCGTGGCGACAGCTCAGCGAGACCGGGGCAACGGGATTCTTCGAGGTCTTCGGCCCCAACGGCTACAAGCTAACCGGCCCCACCGACCAGGAGGTCGACCACACGTTCACCGTGAACCGAAACTTCCCGAACGGCTCACTGATCTGCGTGTCGTTCTGGCGCAAGAACGCCAACGGCTCTTTCACCAAGTGGAAGGGCGTGAACGGCAACGCCTGTACGTCGGTGCCCATCTTCGGGGCCTGAAGGCCGCGGCATCGACACGGCGTTCGACGTCCGCGCACAGCGCGTCCTACTTCGTCCACGGCACCTGCACGAGCGACTCCGGACGTAACGGCCATTCCGCGGCAGTCACGCTGAGCCGATCACCATAGGGGTATCGGTCGCTCTCGTCGGCCGGCAGTGGCTCTCGGACGAAACAGCGGTGCAGCACCAGTTCCCGGCGCTGGTCCAGCGGCTCGACTTCGTCCTCCGACCAACCGGCCCGCAACGCCGGAGGATCGGCCGCGATGTCCACCTCGCCGTCCCAGTTGAAGTGCAGGCCCTCCTCGTCGGAGTAGAACCGAATGAACGATGTCCGCCACTGCGAGTTCGAACCCCAGCCATGCGAGAGGTCGTCGGTCGGACGCGACCCGCGGCGGAACGTGAAGTACAGCGTCGAGGTCGTGGCCACCCTGGCGTCGACGAGGTCCCGCGGCGCCCGCACCCGGACACCGGCGCGGCTGAACAGCAGATCACCGAACCACAGGCCGGGCCACACCACCTCCTCCACGGTCACCCTCGTCGCCGACGGGTCCTGCACCACGGCGACGACCTCGTGGTGGAACGGAGAGAACGCCTCGGCGTCGTCGAACGGAGTCAGCCCGATACCCGAGAAGAACTCCGTGTGCACCGCGAGCCCCGGCGGGCAGAACCGTTCGATCAGGTAGTCGCCGACCCGGCTGAGCCCGTACAGCTTCATGATCCGCCACAGCTGCTCGTCGTCCCCGGAGTAGCCGCCGGCCGGAATTCGCTCGCGTTTCCGCAACGGCTCCAGCTCGGCCAGATGCTCGGCCGCCGTCGGCCGCTGACCGCTCAGGTACGCCCGGCACCCTCCGGCGCCGTCATCGTGCTCGAGCACCCCTTCGTACAGCCGGCGGAAATAGCCCCAGTCGAGTTCCACGGCGTGATCATGAACCAGCTGACGTCGGGGATCAACCGGCTTCTGTCAGGTTCGGGGAGCCGTCGTGTACAGCGTCGTCCAGATGATGTCGGTGAGGACCTCGGTGACGACGGCGTCGCGGGCCGGGTCGGCTTCGCGGACCAGCTGGTAGCCCGCCCGCTCGACCATCCACGTCAGGACCGCCGCCGTCTCCGCCGGCACCACCGGGCGCATCACCTTCGCGGCCTGGCCGCGTTCGATCGCCTCGCGGGTGGCGTTGATGATCGATCCCATCAGGCTGCGCAGCTCGGCGGAGACCGCCGGGTCGTAAGCCGCCGTCTCGGTGATGATCGTGAAGGCCGGCGCCCTGCGACGGTAGACGTCCACGATCGCCGTGATGGCCGTGGTCAGGCCGGCTCGGCCGCCGTGTTCCGCCGTCGCCCACCAGGAGCCGGCCACGTCGCGCAGCTCGGTCAGCACGGTGGTCGCGAGCCGCCGGACCAGGTCGCCCTTGTCCTCGAAGTGGACGTAGAACGTCGAGCGGGAGATGCCGGCCGCCGCGGCCAGGCGCTCGACGCTCAGCTCGGTGAAGCTCGCCCCCTCGGCGACGAGCTGCTCGGTGGCCGCGAACAGGCGGCGCTCCAGCTCGTCGCGGCGGTCCTGGCGCTTGCCGGCGGCGGGCCGGGTGACAGAGGGCATCAACGTCTCCCCGTGCGAGTGGTGATCACCCGCATCGTAGCCGGACAGCAAGTCCGGACACTGTGTCTTGACACTGTGTCCGGATCGGCACATCCTGGGACGACCGAACCGGGGAGGCGTCGTGCCGGTGCTGTGGACTCTGTGGGCGATCGCCGTGCTGAACGTCCTGGCGCTGGCCGTGAACCTGCTCGCGGTGCCGGTCCTGCCCCGCACCACGGTCGGCTCGCCCAATCTCACGGTCATCTTGATCGGCTTCGGCACCGTGACGACGTTCTTCGGGGGCTTCAGCGGCCTGACACTCATCCTGCTCACCGACGCGGGCGCCGTCCTCATCGTGAGCACGGTCGTGATGCTCGCCTGGTTCGCCCTGTTCGTCCTGACGGTCCTGTGGGAAAGCCTGCGGATCCCGCCCGCGACGAAGCTCAGCCGGCGGTGACCACGGGCTCGCCCTGGCCGAGGGACTCCCCGGCCTCCTCGGCGATGCGCATGGCCTCTTCGATCAGCGTCTCGACGATCGCGTGCTCCGGCACGGTCTTGATGACCTCGCCCTTCACGAAAATCTGGCCCTTGCCATTACCGGACGCGACACCCAGATCAGCCTCGCGGGCCTCGCCCGGGCCGTTGACAACGCAGCCCATGACAGCCACCCGCAGCGGGATCTCCATCCCCTCCAGCCCCGCGGTGACCTGCTCGGCCAGGGTGTAGACGTCGACCTGCGCGCGCCCGCACGACGGGCACGACACGATCTCCAGCTTCCGCTGCTTCAAGTTCAGCGACTGCAGGATCTGGATGCCGACCTTGACCTCTTCGACCGGCGGCGCCGACAACGACACCCGGATCGTGTCGCCGATGCCCTGGCGCAGCAGCGCGCCGAACGCCACTGCCGACTTGATCGTGCCCTGGAACGCCGGACCGGCCTCGGTCACGCCGAGGTGCAGCGGATAGTCGCACTGCTCCGCGAGGATCTCGTACGCGCGGACCATGACCACCGGGTCGTTGTGCTTCACCGAGATCTTGATGTCGTGGAAGTCGTGCTCGGCGAACAACGACGCCTCCCACAACGCCGACTCGGCCAGCGCTTCCGGGGTCGCCTTGCCGTACTTGTCCATGATCCGCTTGTCCAGCGAACCCGCGTTGACGCCGATCCGGATCGGCGTCCCGTGGTCCTTCGCCGCCTGCGCGATCTCCTTGACCTGGTCGTCGAACTTGCGGATGTTGCCCGGGTTCACCCGCACCGCGGCGCAGCCCGCCTCGATCGCGGCGAACACGTACTTCGGCTGGAAGTGGATGTCGGCGATCACCGGGATCTGCGACTTGCGCGCGATCGCGGGCAACGCCTCGGCGTCATCGGCCGACGGGCACGCCACCCGCACGACGTCGCAGCCCGCCGCGGTCAGCTCCGCGATCTGCTGCAGCGTCGCGTTGACGTCGGAGGTGAGCGTCGTGGTCATCGACTGGACGGAGATCGGGTGCTCGCTGCCGACACCGACCGGGCCCACCTGCAGCTGGCGGGTCTTGCGGCGTTTGCCCAGCACCGTCGGGGCGAAAGCGGGAGTTCCCAAGTCGATCTTCATGATGCGCTGTCGCTCATTTCCCAGCTCGTGCCGCCCCGCCAGGACAGCAGTTCCGACATGCGTTCACCCACGGCGCCGGCGATCTCCGCCGGGGTGAGGCCACACTCCGCCAAGACTTCGGCACGGCTGCCGTGGCCGAGGAACCGGCTCGGCACACCGAAGCGCAGCACGGGGGTGGCCACGTTCTCCTCGCTGAGCCGCGCCGCGACCGCCGAGCCGAAGCCGCCGGCGCGCAGGCCGTCTTCGACCGTCACGACCAGTCGGTACTCCGCCGCCATGGCGACGAGGCCCGGGTTGACCGGCTTGAGCCAGCGGGGGTCGACCACGTCGACACCGAGACCTTGCGCTTCGAGCCGGTCGGCGACGTCCAGGCACAGCCTGGTGAGCGCGCCCGCCGAGACGATCAGCACGTCCGCAGGGGCGCCGGCGCGCAGGACATCCATGCCTCCGTGTACGCCGATCGTCGCGATGTCCTCACCCAGGGCACCCTTCGGGAACCGGATCATGCACGGCGCATTCGTTTCCGCCATCGCTTCGTCGAGCGCCCGCCGCAGTGTCGCGTGGTCGCGGGGCGCGGCGATCCGCAGGCCGGGTACGAGGTTCAGCAGGGAGAGGTCCCACATTCCGTTGTGCGACGCGCCGTCGTCACCGGTCAGGCCGGCCCGGTCCAGGACGAACACCACCGGGCAGTGGTGCAGCGACACGTCCATCAGCACCTGGTCGAAGGCCCGGTTGAGGAAGGTCGCGTACACCGCGACAACGGGTCGCATGCCCGCCATCGCCAGTCCCGCGGCCGAGGTGACCGCGTGCTGCTCGGCGATGCCGACGTCGAACACGCGCTCCGGGAACCGCTTCGCGAACGCGCTGAGCCCGGTCGGCCGGAGCATCGCCGCGGTGATCGCGACGACGTCCGTCCGGGTTTCCCCCAGCCTCACCATTTCGGCACCGAACGCCGAGGTCCACGACGGCGGCGCGGCCACGAGCGGCCGGCCGGTCTCCGGATCCATCCCGCACACCGCGTGGAACCGGTCGGCCTCGTCGTTCTCCGCGAGGACGTAACCGTTCCCCTTGCTGGTCACGCAGTGCACGACCACCGGGCCGCCGAGCCGGGCCGCCTGGCGCAGCACCGCCTCGACGGCTTCGAGGTCGTGCCCGTCCACCGGGCCGAGGTAGGTCAACCCGAGCTCCTCGAACATGACCTGCGGCGCCGAGGCGTCCTCGCCACCTTTCGGGAAACAGTCCGGGGAGATCCGTGCGGCCGCGAGCTGCTGGGCCAGTCCCCCGACGGTCGGCGCGTACGACCGGCCGTTGTCGTTGAGCACGATCACCACCGGGGTGTCCCGGGCGGCGGCGATGTTGTTCAGCGCCTCCCAGGCCATCCCGCCGGTCAACGCGCCGTCGCCGATCACCGCCACGACGGCGCGGTCGTCCCCGCGCAGCCGGTACCCCTTGGCCAGTCCGTCCGCATAGGACAAAGCGGTCGAGGCATGAGAATTCTCGACGACGTCGTGCTCGGACTCGGCCCGCGAAGGGTAGCCGGACAGACCCCCGCGCTTGCGCATGCCGTCGAACTCGCCCGCGCGACCGGTGAGGATCTTGTGAACGTAGGCCTGGTGACCGGTGTCCCACACGATGCGGTCCCGCGGTGAGTCGAAGACGCGGTGCAGCGCGATGGTCAGCTCGACCACCCCGAGGTTGGGACCGAGGTGCCCGCCGGACCGGGTGATCTTGTCGATCAGGAACCGGCGGATCTCCGTGGCGAGCGCGGGCAGGCGCTCCGCGGGCATCGCGCGGACGTCCGCGGGGCAGCGGATGGATTCGAGCACGGACATCTCCTCCTTCGCTGGCTTGGCCTTCATCGCAGCGCCGAGGGCGTGGCGAAGACGACGTCCTCTTCGGCGGTCAAGTCGATCTCCACATCGGAGAAGCCGGCGTCGGCCAAGCGGTCGAGTACCTGCTGGACCAGTACTTCCGGCACGCTGGCGCCGGAGCTGACCCCGACCGTGTCCACGTTCTCGAGCCAGGCTTCGTCCAATTGGGACACTTCGGGCACCAGATGGGCGCGGACGCCCGCCTGGATGGCGACGTCCACCATCCGGACCGAGTTGCTGGAGTTCTCCGCGCCGACGACCAGGATCAGGTCGCTGCGCAGGGCCATCGACTTGACACCGGTCTGCCGGTTCTGGCTGGCATAGCAGATCGTGGTGTCCGGCGGCCCGGAAAGGTCGGTGAACCGTGCGCGCAGTGCCGCGATGATGTCCACGGTGTCGTCGACGGAAAGTGTCGTCTGGGTCAGGTAGGCGAGCGGGGTGTCGTCGTCGAGGTCGAGCCGCGCGACGTCTTCCACGGTCTCGACGACGAGCGTCTTGTCGGGCGATTCCCCTCGCGTACCTTCTGTTTCCTCGTGTCCGTTGTGCCCGATCAGCACCAGGATCCTGCCGTCGCGGACGTCGCGGCGGGCCTGCTGGTGCACTTTGGACACCAGCGGGCAGGTCGCGTCGATCACCCGAAGCTCGCGCTTGGCAGCGTTTTCCCGCACTGCCGGGGACACGCCGTGCGCGGAGAACACGCACACGCTCCCCGGAGGGACCTCGTTTTCGGATTCGACGAACACGGCGCCACGCCGGGCGAGCGAGTCGACGACGTGGCGGTTGTGCACGATCTGCTTGCGCACGTAGACCGGTGCGCCGTAAAGATCCAGTGCGCGCTCGACCGTGGTGATGGCGCGTCGCACTCCGGCGCAGAAGCCGCGAGGCTCGGCGAGGATGATTTTCCTTCCCACAGCACGACGTTCCGCGGAAAGCCCAGTGGACGATGTGTTCATGCGGTTCGGTCCTCGCCTCGGCGTCAGGAGGATGCGAGTCAGTGCGGCGCACGGTAGCTTCACGAAAGACAACGCCCCAGTTCGCGGCTGTCCGCGTCCATCCACCTTCGCGCATTCGAGTGAGTCGCGTCCACTCCCGTCGTGCCCGAGGCCCTCTCCCCGGTCGCCGTTGCGCGGAAAGGTTTCTGTCCTATGCGGATCCTTTCCGGGAAGCACGCTCGGAGTGGACCCGTTCGGCCGACGTCAGCAGAATCGGTCGGCATCGAGCAGGCCCAGTCTGCGTGCTGTCTGAGCATGGGGGTCCACCGTATGACTGCGACATCCACCGTTTCCGGGGTGCAGGAGTTCCATCTTCCTGAACTGCCAAGACTTCTTCCGTACGCCTACCACCCGAAGGCCGCGCAGATCGAGATCGCGTCGAACGGCTGGGTGCGGAAGTTCCTCGGCGAATGCTTCGCCGACGAAGAGTCGCTGCTGTACTTTCTCCGGCAGCGCAACGGGATCTACGGCCCGATGACCGTGCCGCACGCCGACGAGGACCGCGCGCGCAACATCGCCGACTGGTACCAGTTCGTCACCGTCATCGACAGTTTCGTCTCCGACCGGACGGCACTGGGCGCCAGCCACGACAACGCGAGGCAGGTCTTCGCCGCGATCCTGGCCGATGTGGACGACGCGGACGCGCTGGCCAGCAAGCTTCCGTACGGACGTGCGGCGCGCGACCTCTGGCTGCGCATCAGTGCAGGCCTCGCGCCGGACCAGGTGAAGCGGCTGGTCGGGAGCCTCGAGGCGTTCCTGCGCGGCTGCGCGACGGAGATCGAGTCGAAGCTCACCGACGACATCCCCGACTACGAAACGTGCATGGCCGTCCGCCAGGACAGTTTCGGCTGCGACTTCCTGGAGCTGTTCACCGAGTACGCCGCCGGCGTCGACATGACCGAGCTGCGGGAAACGCCCGGATTCGCCGAAATCCACACGCACTCCATGCGGCAGATGATCCTGGTCAACGACCTCCTTTCCTGGCGCAAGGAACACGCCGACGGTGACACCATGACCGCGGTGCGTGTGCTGTGGCAGAAGGAGGGCCGCGGACTGCAGGCCGCGGTCGACCGCCTCTGCGAGCTCGTCGAGCACCACGAGCGTGGTTACATCGCCGCGCGTGACCGCGTCCTGGCCGGCCCGCTCGGGCACCGCGCGGACGTCCACGCGTACCTCAAGGGCATGGACCTGCTCATCGGCGGCAGCCAGGAGTTCGAGTACCTCACGCCCCGGTACTTCGGCGACGGCTCGGTGTGGGACGGCACGACGTCGGGCTGGCTCGACCTCACCGCACCGGTGGCCCGGTTCCGTCCGGCCCCCGCGAACGACCGGACCTGGGAGTGGAAGTGACCATCGTCAAAGAGAACTCGCCCACCTACACCGTCGGCGAGGCGCCGGGCCGCGTCCCGCTTCTCGGCCATGTGCCGCTGTTGTGGCGCAAGCCGCTGGACTTTCTCACCTCACTGCCGGCCCAGGGCGACCTGGTGGCGTTCCGGCTCGGGCCGCGGCTCGCCTACATCGCCTGCCACCACGACCTGGTCACCCGGCTGCTGAACGATTCGCGGACGTTCGACAAGGGCGGTCCGCTCTTCGAGAAGGCCCGGTTGCTGGTCGGTGACGGCCTGGTCAGTTCCGGGTTCGAGAGCCACCGGCGGCAGCGGCGGCTGGTGCAGCCGGCCTTCCACCGCGCGCGGATGGCGCACTACACCGAGCTCATGACCGAGGAGATCGACGCCGAGCTGTCGTCGTGGCGTCCCGGGACCGCGTTCAACGTCAGCGACATCACGCACGGCCTGACGCTGCGCATCACCGCGCGCACCATGTTCGCCACCCGGATCGGCGATGACGCCGTGCGGGCGGTGACCGAGTGCATGCCGGTGATCATGCGGGGCGTCTACCACCGGATGATCTCGCCGACGTCGCTGATCGAGAAGATCCCCAGCAAGGGCAACCGCGCCTTCGCACAGGCCCAGACGCGGATGCGAGAGGTCATCGCGCACACCGTCGCCGAATACCGGCGGGCCGGCGTCGACCAGGGCGACGTGCTGTCGATCCTGGTCAACCAGCGGGACGAGGACACCGGCCTGGGGTTGAGCGACCAGGAGATCCACGACCAGGTGATGACGGTGCTCATCGGGGGCACCGAGACCACCGGGAACACGCTGGCCTGGACGTTCCACCTGCTGGCCACCCATCCCGAAATCGAGGACCGGCTGCAGGAGGAAGTCCGCACCGTCCTCGGCGGGCGGCTGCCCACCATCGCCGATCTGCCGGCACTGCAGTACACCGACCGTGTGCTCACCGAAACGCTGCGCATGTACCCGCCGGCGTGGCTGCTGTCCCGCACGACGACCCGCGACGTCGAGATCGCCGGAAAGTGGCTTCCCGCCGGCACGCCCGTCTTCTACAGCTCCTACCTCCTCGGCCGCAACCCGGAGATGTTCCCGGACCCCGACCGCTACGACCCCGACCGCTGGCTGCCGGAGCGGGCGAAACACCTGCCGCGCAACGCCGTCCTCCCGTTCGGGCACGGCAACCGCAAGTGCATCGGGGACAACTTCGGCATCGCCGAGACGACCTTGACGCTGGCGGCGACCGTCGCGCGGTGGCGGCTGCGGCCGGTGCCGGGTCACCGGATCAGCACCGCGCCCAAGGCGTCGCTGGGCACCGGCCCGCTGCCGATGGTGCCGGAACCCGTCGCCCGCGTCGCCGACCGGTTCGCGCCGCCGGCCGCGCCCACCGGATGTCCGGTGGCGCACGAGACGAAAGAGGCGTCATGAGCACTGCGCTGAACACAGGTTCCCCCGGCGCGAACGTCGCCGGGGTGATGACGTCCGCGCCGCATCGGATCGTGGCGAAGCTGGCGGGCCCGGACGTCCTCGCCGCCGACCTCGCCGGCTGCCTCGGCCGGATCGGCGAGGTCGCGGCCGCCGAGCCGCTGATCGTCTCCGACGTGGTCACCCGCATGCTCGGGGGCGGGAAGCGGCTGCGCCCGCTGCTCACGCTGGCGACGGCCTACGCGGCGGCGACACCGCTGGCACCGCGGGCGCGGGACCGGGCGGTCGAGGCCGGCGCGGTGGTCGAGCTGCTGCACCTGGCGAGCCTGGTCCACGACGACGTGATGGACGAGTCCGCGACCCGCCACGGCGTCGACAGCGTCAACATCCGCGAGGGCAACATCCGCGCGGTGCTGGCCGGGGACTACCTGCTGGCCCAGGGGTTGCTGGCCGGCGCCCGCCTCGGCGCGGAGGAGGGCGCGATCGCGGCGCGCACGTTCAGCCGGCTCTGCGAAGGCCAGGCCCGCGAGTCCGCCGCACTGTTCGACGTGGACCGGACCGAAGAGTCCTACCTCGAAGCGATCTCCGGCAAGACGGCAGCGCTGCTGGCGGCAGCCTGCCGGCTCGGAGCAATGGCGGCGGGCCTGCCCGCGGCCGCCGCCGACGCCCTGGCCGATTACGGCCATCACCTGGGCCTGGCGTTCCAGCTGGTGGACGACCTGCTCGACGTCACGTCGTCGGCCGAGGCATTGGGAAAGCCGGCCGGGCACGACATCGTCGAGGGCGTCTACACGCTGCCGGTGGTGCACGCGCTCCGCGAGCGTCCTGCCCTTCGCACGCTGCTGCGACAGGGAGACCGCGCCGCCGCGGCCATGGCGGTCCGCGTCGTCCGGGAAACGGGCGGCCTCGAAGTGACGCGCCAGGCTGCTGCGGCTCACTCGGCTCAGGCGATCGACGCGCTGTCGAGTGTCTCGGACCACCTGAGCCCGGCGGGCACCGCCATGCTCACCGAGCTGGCGAACGTCCTCATCGAACGTCGCCACTGACCTCGGCGGCGACCACGCAGCTCCGATCACTCCCGTGATCGGAGCTGCGCGACGGTCAGCTCTTGTTCCAGTACGTGTAGCAGGTTGCCGTCGTGTACTCGTGGAGCGAAGCGGCCGCGAGCCCGCCCGGCGCGACCCCGTTGTCCGCGTCCGCCTTGCCGTTCATCTTCACCGACGCGCCGTGCTTGACCTGCAGGTGCTCGTACTGCGAGTAGCAGACCTTCTGCCCGATCGCGTTGACCGACGCCCCGTACGACCAGGTGCCCCCGCCGACCTCCTTCACGCCCCGCGGTTGCGCGCCGCCGGTGGCCCCGCCGACCTTGACCTCACCGACGCCGGTGAACGCCACCCAGCCACCATCCGCGGTCTCTCCCCGCGCCACGACGTGGATGCCGGAGTCCGGAGTGCTCGCCGTCGCCGTCGATGCCGCACCCAGCACCCCGCCGGCCGCGATCACCGCGACCCCGACAGCGGTGGCCCACCGTGCCCGACCCCGCTCGTCCGGCCGAGTGCGGTCCGGGTTCGAATACTCCTCGGGCATGCGTCTCCTCCCTGAAGACACGGCGCCCTGCGACGCCGCGTCAGCTGACTGCCTACGAGGCGAACACGCGTAGATCCACTTCATGGTTTAGCCCGCGAGGTCCGACGGATGTTTCGCCAGCGGAACGACCTCGATCCGCATGAACGGGTAAAGCGGCAAACTCGACAACAGCGCGTGCAGCTCGTCGTTCGACTCGACGTCGAAGACGCTGAAGTTGCTGTACCGCCCGACGATCCGCCACAGGTGCACCCACACCCCCGCCCGCTGCAGCTCCAGCGCGCGAGCCTTCTCCTCGGCGACCCGGTCGGCGACGTCGAGGCCCGGTGGGATCGTCACGTCCATCCGCACGTGGAACAACATCTCAGCTCCTCGTGAACCGGCGGACGGCCGCCGGGTCCAGGTCGACGCCCAGGCCCGGGCCGTCCGGCAGGTGCAGCTCGCCGTCCGCGTAGCGCAACGGCTCGGTCAGCAGCTCCTCGCTCATCAGCAGCGGCCCGAACAGCTCGCTCCCCCACGTCACCACCGGAGCGGTGCACGCGAGCTGCAGGGTCGCCGCGGTGCCGACCGGGCTCTCGATGGACGTCCCCGCGTGGCAGGGGATCCCGGCCGCCGCCGCGACCTCCGCGATCGCGCGGGTCGCCCGCAGGCCACCGGACTTCGTCGTCTTCAGGGAGAAGACGTCGGCCGCGCGGGTCCGGGCCAGCCGCAACGCGTCGCCCGGCGTGCGCAGGCTCTCGTCGGCCATGACCGGGATCGGCAGGGCCCGGTTGATCTCGGCCAGCGCTTCGAACTCCGCGCCCGGCACCGGCTGCTCGACCAGCTCGACCCCGGCGTCCGCCAGCCGCGGCAGGTAGGTCAGCGACGTCAGCAGGTCCCAGCGCGCGTTGAGGTCGACCCGCACGCCCGCCACCCCCACGAGTTTCTCCGCCACCGCGCACACCCGGGCGACGTCGTCGGCCGGTTCGAGAGCACCCATCTTGAGCTTGAAACTGCGGTGCTGCCCCGAATCCAGCTTGGCGAGGGCCTCGTCGACCACGACCGGCGCCGGTTCGGTGCCCAGCGCCCAGGTCACCGGCACCGACCGCCGGGCGAGGCCGCCCAGCAGCGTGTGCACCGGGACGCCGAGCGCGCGGGCCCACGCGTCGTGCAGCGCCACCTCCACCGCCGCCTTCGCATAGAGGTTGGCCGCGACGACGTCGCCGAGATCACGCAGGATCCCGGCGACGTCGTCCACCTGGCGACCGAGCAGGACCGGCGTGAAGTACCGCTCCACGACGAGCCGCATGGTCTCCACGGACTCGCCGCCCCACCACGGCCCGCCCGGCACCACGCCTTCACCGACGCCGACGGCGCCGCCGCGGGTGTGGACGAACACCAGCAGCACGGGCTGGGCTGACATGCCGGTGCGGGCGAAGCGGTGCGCACGGCGCAAGGGCACGTCCAGCAACACCGTTTCGACGCGCTCGATCCCCAGGTCGGTCATGAATCCTCGTTTCGGGTGAAGGGCAGGCGGGACGTCAGGCGCGCTCGAGCACGAAGTCGTACGTCACGCCGAGCCTGCCGTCCTCGCGCGGCTCCGGGTTCAGCACCAGCTCCGGCTTGGTCGCCTCGGCGACGTCGCTGTCGAGCCATTCGCCGCCCTGGAAGTACAGCTGCGTGGTGATCGTGCGGTGCCCCGGCGCCCGCACGATCAGGTGCAGGTGGGCCGGGCGCCACGCGTGCCAGCCGGCCGCGGCGACGAGCTTGCCGGTCGGGCCGTCGGTCGGGATCTGGTACGGCGCGGGCTGCACCGTGGTGATCTCGAACCGGCCCTGCCCGTCGGTCACCACAACCCCGCGCAGGTTGCCGGCCGGGATGTCCGGAGCGAAGCCGGAGTAGTAGCCGTCGTCGTCGGCGTGCCAGACGTCGAGCTCGGCCGCGGCCACCGGGTTCCCGTCCAGGTCGCGGACCTGTCCGGCGAACACCAGCGGCGTGCCCTTTTCGTCGCCGCGCATCGGCAGGGTGCTCTGCCACGGCAGGGTTTCCTGGCCGGGCAGGTAGTACGGGCCCTGGATGCTGCCCTTCGTCCCGTCCTGGGTCCGGGCGGCGACCTCCTCGACGACGTGCTCCACGAAGACGTCGAGGAACAGCGGCCACTCGCCGCCTTCGCCGAGATCCATCAGCCACTGCTTCGCGGCCTGGAACTCGGGGTAGGTGACGTCGTGTTCGCGGATCGCCTGGTGCACGCCGCGCAGCACGGCGCGGGCGACCTCGTCGACACGCTCGGGCGGCACCTCGCCGGTCTCCCGGGCGGCGGCGCGGAAGGCCTCGCTGGCGGAGCTGCCCGAACCGGCGGCCGTGGGCATGTGGTGTTCGGTGGTGGTCATCGCGGAAGTCCTTCGAGTCACCGGGAAAGGGAGGTGGCGCCGGGGTTGTAGAGGTCGGGGACGGTCCAGCCGTCGAGGTCGTACTCGGCCATGCACTGCTCGGCGAAGCCCTTCATCGCCGCGGCCGAGCCGGACTGCTGGGACGCGAACAGCAGCTCGGCGCGCACGCCTTCGTGGTTGCCGGAGTAGTTGCGTTCGTACAGCTCGTGGCGGCCGCCGAACTCGCTGCCGATCGAGTCCCAGATCAGCTTCATCAGCTTCACCCGCTCGACGGAGTCGTAGCCGTTGGAGCCGCGGACGTACTGGTCGAGGTAGGGCCGGATCTCGGGCGACTGGAAGTCCTTCGCCGACGACGGCAGGTAGATCAGCGCGGAGCCGAGGTCCTGCATGATGATCTCGCGCACCCGCGGGTAGCCGAGCGTCATGAACCAGCGGTACGCGAGCCCGTAGTCCAGGTGCGGGAGCACCGCGCCGTTCTTCCATTCGTCGGGGTTGGCGGCCATCGCGTCCGACAGTGCCCAGAACAGGTTGCGCCAGGCGATGACCTCGCCGACGCGGGTCTGGATGCCGCGGAAGTCCTTGGTGCCGGTGACTTCCACGCCCTTCATCAGCAGCCCGGCGATGAAGTCGAGCTTGACGGCCAGCCGCGCGACGCCGTGGAAGGTGAACCGGTGCAGGAACCCGGATCCCGGGAAGAAGGTGCTCGCCTTCTCGGCGTCGCCGTAGATGAACACGTTCTCCCAGGGGATCTTCACCCTGTCGAGGATGAAGATCGTGTCGTTCTCGTCGAACCGGCTCGAGAGCGGGTAGTCGAACGGGCCCGACGTCGCGTCCGCGACCTTCGCGTAGGAGTTGCGGCAGATCAGCTTCATCCCGGGCGCGCCCATCGGGACCGTGCAGACCAGCGCGAACTCGCGCTTCTTGATCGGCAGGCCGTAGTGGGCGATGAAGTTGTAGTTGGTGATCGCCGAGCCGGTCGCGACGACCTTGGCGCCGGAGACGATCAGGCCGTCGTCGCGCTCCTCTTCGACGTGGATGAACAGGTCCTTGACGTCGTCGGGGTTGCGGTCGCGGTCCACCGGCGGGTTGATGATCGCGTGGTTCCAGTAGAGGACCTTCTCCTGCGACTCGGCGTACCAGCGCCGGGCGTTGTCGGCGAAGGGCTCGTAGAAGTCGGAGTTCGCGCCGAGCGTGCCGAGGAACGCGGCCTTGTAGTCCGGGCTGCGGCCCATCCAGCCGTAGGTCATCCGGGCCCAGGCGACGATCGCGTCCCGGTCGGCGAACAAGTCCTCTTTGGACCGCGGCGTGCGGAAGAACGGGTGGGTGAAGCCGCTGCTGCCGGTGTCGGTCGGCGCGGTGAGCACGGACTGCCGGTCGGGGTCGTGCAGCGCGTCGTAGAGCCGCGCGGTCATCCGCACCGAGTTGCGGAACGCGGGGTGCGTGGTGACGTCACCGACCTTTTCGCCGTCGATGAACACCTCCCGGCCGTCGCGAATGGACTCGACGTACTCGTCGCCGGTCATCGGCCGGGTCGTGCGCACCTTCGCCGGCGCGTCCTCTTGGATGGTCATCGGCAAACCCTTCGTCGGTGAATGGTCGTCAGGAAGCGGTGGTCAGCGGGGCGAACTCCGTGGCGGAGCCGAACCAGCCGAGGTCGGGGCAGTCGACCGAGGCCGACCAGTGGTCGTGGCCGCGCGGGCCGAGCTCGCGGAACCCGCCGGCGAAGAACAGCAACGGGTCGGCGTCGCTGGTGTCGAGGTGCTCGACCTCGCCGACGACGATGAGGTGGTCACCGCCGTCGTAGGTGCGCCACGGGCGGCAGGAGATGGTGGCCGCCGTGCCGGTCAGCACCGGCGCCAGCACGCCCTCGGCCCAGGCCGGGGCCCGGTCCTGGGGGCGGCCGGCGAAGTGCCACGCCGTGTCGAGCTGGTCCGCCGCGAGGACGTTCACCGCGAACGGCGCGCCGTCCAGGTAGGCGCAGGCCTTGGACCGGCGGGTGAGCGTGACCTGGCACAACGCCGGTTCCAGCGAAACGGCCGTGAAGGCGTTGACGGTCGCGCCGTGCGGCTCGCCCCGGTCGTTGCGGCAGGTCACGACGGTGACGCCGGTGGCGAACCGGCCGAAAGCGGTGCGGACTGCACGCTGGTCGAGCGTCATCGCTCTCACCTCCTGTACGCTGTGCGTACACTTTGCACGCTATGCGGACACGTTGATGAGAGTCCCCCGCGTGCCCGGCGTTGTCAAGACGGCCGATGCGGAAGGATGAGGCGATGGAGCAGGAACCGGGCGGCGACCGCGACTTCATCCAGAGCATCGAGCGCGGTTTCGCGGTGCTGATGGCCTTCGACGCCGACCGCACGAACCCGACGCTCGCCGAGCTGGCGGGCGCGACCGGGCTGTCCCGCCCGGCCGTGCGCCGGATTCTGCTTACGCTGCAACGACTCGGGTACGTCGACGGCAGCGGCGGCCGGTGGTCGCTGACCCCGCGCGTGCTGAGCATCGGCCAGCACTACTCGGCGTCCCACGCGATGATCGAGATCGCCCAGCCGCGGCTGCTGAGCCTCGCCGAGGAGACCGGCGAATCGGCGTCCCTCGCCGCGCTCGACGGCCCGGAGGTCGTCTACATCGCGCGGGTGCCGGTGCGGCGGATCATGAGCATCAACGTCTCGATCGGCACCCGGGTGCCCGCACACGCGACGTCGATGGGCCGCGCGCTGCTGGCGTGGGCCCCGCCGGCCCTGGTGGACGAGGTGGTGGCGGCCGGGCTGCCCCGGCTGACCGCGCGGACGATCACCGGCGAGGCCGAGTTCCGCCAGGCCCTGCGCACGGTGGCGGACCAGGGCTGGGCCCTGGTCGCCGAGGAGCTGGAGGAGGGCCTGCTGTCGGTGTCGGCGCCGGTGCGCGACCAGACCGGCGCGGTGGTGGCGGCACTGGCGTCGTCGACGTCGAGCGGCCGGTTCGACGTCGGGAAGCTGCGCCAGGAGGTCGTGCCGCTGGTCGTTCGCACGGCCGCGCGGATCAGTGCCGACCTCGGGCACCAGGTCCCGCCGGGTGCCGGGCGCGACGGATTCTTCTGAGTCAGCCCTCGGTGACCGCCGGGATCCCCGGAGCGCTAGCCGGTCAGCGGCGGGTGCCCGGGTGGTGGACGCTGAGATCTCCGTAAGCCGGCAACACGCCGGCCAGATCGGTGGAAGCACCTCGGAGAACGGTGTCCAGGAAGGCGAGCGTGGCCGCGGCCACGACCCGCGGGCTGTCGGTGCGGCCCAGGGAACCGACGATCGAAGGCACCGGTGGCAGGTACAGCGGCCCGTCCGTGAACGTGAGGTGGGCCGCGCCGGGAACGGTGAGCCGGTAGCTCGTCGCGGTGCTGCCCTCGAGCACCTCGGTCAGGCGCGGCAGGTAGCGCGGATCGGTTGCCGGGGTGATGGCCTGGGTCAGGGCGAGCGCGGGCCGGGCCAAGGCCGGCGTCACCGGGCCGTGCGGGTAGCCGTCCAGGTCGATGACGGCGGCGAACCGGCGGTCCTCCCGGACGGCCTGCAGGGCGGCGGCGCCGCCCAGGGAGTGACCGGTCGCGGCGACCCGGCCGGTGTCCAGGCGCCCGGCCAGCGGGTCGGCGCCGTCACCCCGGTCCAGACCCGTCAGCCGGGTGAGGACGAAGCCGAGGTCGGCGGCCCGGACCGCGGTCCAGCCGGCCGCCAGAACTTCGTCGGTGTCGCGGTCGCCGCTGGAGACGGTTTCGGTGGTGACCGTCCGGCCGTCGGCCAGGACGACGGCGGCGGAGTCGTACGGGTGGTCGAGCGCGGCGACCACGTAACCGTGGCTGGCCAGCTCCTCCGCCCACGCGGTGTTCTGGGTGCGCACCCCGCCGGACCCGGGCGAGAACAGCACGACCGGGAACCGTCCTCCGTCGCGCGCCACCGGGGCGTCGAAGACCGAATGGGTGCGGGCGCGCGGGACGTCGTCCAGCAGGAACCCCGGCAGGCCGGTTCCGGTGGCGAGGGCGCCGGAGACGATGCGCGCTTCGTCCTCCGTGCGTCCGAGGTAGGGGGCCCGCGGCGCGTCGGCGGTGCTGTCCTGCGCGGGGTACCAGAGCTGGACGACGACCGTGCGGCGGTCGCCCGGATCGGCGGTGAAGGTCTCGGGCCGGAGCGGGTCGGTCCACTGCAGCACGCGGGTGCCGACCGCGAACGGCCCCGAGGGGCCGGGGAACACGGGGACGGGAAAGGCCCAGGCGGCCACGACGCCCGCGGCGATCAGCGCGACGCAGGCCGCCGTTCCCGGCAGCGCGAGCCACCAGCGGGCCCGTCGTGCCGGGCGGCCGGTACGACGTCGCAGCACCGGGGAGAAGGCGAACGGCGCCGCGAAGGCAGCGCCGGCCAGCACCGGCAGCAACTGCCAGCGGAACCCCGTCACGCCCAGCGCGATCACGGACGCCAGGAGAACCGCCCCCGCCGCGATCGTGGCGCGCGAGCGGACGGCGGCCGGAAGCCAGCGCGCCACCACCAGTGCGACGGCGCCCAGCACCACCAGAATTTCCAGGAGGGACAGGTTCAGTCCCGTGATGATCTCGGTCACCCGGCCATCCTCGGCGCCGGGGAGGCGCGGCCACATCGCTCTCCGGTCGCCATCCCGAGCACGTCGCATGCGACGGGAGTGGCACTCGGCGCGGCCGGATCGGGGACTCGTCTGCGACCGCAGGAGGGGGTGGCGCTCCTCCTCAGGTCGGATCCCGGCCGGGTGGGATCAGACGCCGGGCTCATGTGCGGAGCGGTGCCCTCGGCCTAGCATGACGGGACGCGCCCTGTACCGGGGCTGGATCGACAGGAACGTGCGATGACCGAGGCGGCTGCCGGGCCCGGCGACCACCGGACAGGACGAGCGGCTCGGCTCGGAAGGGCCGTCGCGCGCCGGGCTTTCCAGCTGCCGCCGGTGGTGCGGGGTGGTTTGCTGCCGGCACTTCTTCTGCTCAACGTCGTGACCACGCGGCCGCCGGGAGAGCTGCCCGTGGCCGTGACCCTCACCGTCGTCCTCACGCTGCCCCTGGTGTGGCGGCACCGGGCGCCGCGCACGGTGTTCGCCGCCGTGGTGGCCGTAGCCGCGCTGCAGTGGCTGCTGGACGTCCAGCTGCCGGCGGACATCGCCTTGCTGGTGGCGCTGTACGCGGTGGCCGTGCACTCGGGCCTGCGCGGCACGCTGGTCGCCGGGGCCGTCCTGGCGACCGGGGGCCTGCTGGCCTGCCTGCGCTGGGCCACCGACGGCGCGTTCCTGACCCCGTTCGTCGCGGTCACCGCGATCATCGTCGCCGTCGGTGTCCTCGGCGTGCACGTGCGGACCCACCGCGCCTACCTCGCGGCCGTCGAGGAACGGGCCGGGCGCCTGGAGCGGGAACACGACCAGCAGGCGCGGGTGGCCGTCGCCGAAGAGCGGACCCGGATCACCCGGGAGATGCACGACATCGTCACGCACAACCTGTCCGTGATGGTCGCGCTCACCGACGCCGCCGTCTACGCGCAGCATCGCTCGCCCGGCAAGGCCACCACCGCGATGCTGCAGATCTCCGAAACGGGCCGGCAGGCCCTGACCGACATGCGGCGGTCCTTGGGCATCCTGCGCACCGGCGAACCGGAGGCGCTGCGCCACCCGCTGCCCGGGATCGCCCAGCTGAAGACCCTCGCCGACCAGATGTGCGCGGCCGGGCTGTCGACCCGAATCGAAGTCGACGGCGGCCACGCGCACATCCCGGCCACCGCGCAGCTGACCGTCTACCGCCTGGTGCAGGAAGCCTTGACCAACACGCTCAAGCACACCCCCACCGGCACCGAGGCGAAGGTCCGGATCGAGTGCTCGACCGAAACCGTCACCGTGGACGTCACCGACAGCGGCGCCCGCACGCCGTCCCCCACCGAAGTCCGGCCCGGCCACGGCATCACCGGCATGCGAGAGCGCGCGGCCTCCTACGGGGGAACGTTGCGCGCCGGCCCGCTCCCGGGCGGCGGCTGGGGTGTCCACACGCGCCTCGTCCTCGCCGGCAGCGCGGTGGCGTCCGCGTGACGATCCGCATCCTGGTCGCCGACGACGAAGCGTTGCTGCGCATGGCTTTCAGCACGGTCCTGGAGGCCCAGCCCGACATGGCACCGGTCGGCGAAGCCGAAGACGGCGCCCAGGCCGTCCGCCTCGCCCGGGAACTGCGCCCCGACGTCGTCCTCATGGACGTCCGGATGCCCGGCACCGACGGCATCGAGGCGACCCGGCAGGTCGTCGGGACCTGTCCGCAGACCCGGGTGCTGATCCTCACCACGTTCGACCTGGACGAGTACGCCTTCGCCGGGCTCGAGGCCGGAGCGTCGGGGTTCCTGCTGAAGAACACGAGGCCCGAGGAACTGCTCACGGCGATCCGTCACGTGGCCGCGGGCGACGCGGTGGTCTCCCCGCGGATCACCCGCCGTCTGCTGGAGAAGTTCCGCCCGCACCTGCCCGGCGGCAGCACCGAACACCACGAGCGGCTGAGCCGGCTCAGCGCCCGCGAGCACGAGGTGCTCGTCCAGGTGGGAGCCGGCCTGTCCAACTCCGAGATCGCCGCCAGGCTGCACCTCGCGGAGGCGACCGTGAAGTCACACCTGGGACGGATCCTGCTGAAGCTCGAGCTCCGCGACCGGATCCAGGCCGTGGTCTTCGCCTATGAGAGCCGCCTCATTCACCCGTCGTGACATCCGCACGGGCCAGGCATCACCAGGCGCCGACCGTGTGCTCGTCTTTCAGCGCATCTCGGAGGCTGGTGCGATCATCATGGTGGGCGTCTCCGAGATTGGCGCCCCTCAGATCCGCTCCCTTGAGGTCAGCTCCTGACAAGGTGGATCGAAGAAGGCTCGCGCCGCGAAGGTTCGCGCCGTTGAGGGATGCGCTACTCAGATCCGACGCAGTCAGGTCAGCGCCGCCAAGATCGGCTAGAACGAAAGAGGCACTGTTAAGGTTGGCGGAGCTCAGGGACGCGCTTCGAAGATCTGCACTGCCGAGATCCGCCCCGGTGAGATCCGCCCGGTCGAGCTGGGCACCACGAAGGGTTGCGTCACGTAGTCTCGCGTGATCGAGACCAGCGAGCACAAAGGCAGCCTCCGTAAAGTCGGAGCCCTCGAGTTTTGCGTCTTCCAGATGGAAAGCAGAAAAGTTCACGCCGGTAAAACAAACTCCGCTGAGATCGATACCGGTGTGTTCATCGCGGCTGCGGTCACGTCGGTTCAGGACGGACAGGGCCGCTTTGGCGTCGACGGGGAGTTCTTGCTTCTGACACGCGACGCCCTGGACGACCGGCGCACGGGTGCTGCGGATGAACGCCGACAGGATCTCGATGATGGTGGGCTGGTCACGCGGGGAGTCGCGCGCGAGCCGCTCGAGTCCGTAGATCCCGCCGAGCCGGATCTGAAGGCGGTCGGCGCCTTGCTGGCCGAGCTGGTCGACGGCCTTGGTGTAGCGGTCCGTGTACTGGCTCTGCGCTGCCAGCTCGTTCTGCGCGGCGTTCTGGTTACTGGTCACATACACGGACAGCCCGGTGAAGATCAGCGCGCCGATGGCCGCGAGCGCCGTGGCGGCCTGGGTGAAGACACCGACCCGGCCGCCCCAACCACGACTGCGCGGCGAGCGAAGCGAGAACATTCGTGACCGCGAGCGGCCGACGGCATCGCGAGGAGGACGAGAAGAAGGCACACCAGAGAGTCGCCGCCGGAGCCCTGACTGTCACAACGCTGCCAGAGGCGACCGGCAGCCCGCCGATGTGCGTGAAAGGGGCGCGCCCGCGCTTACCCACTACGGGCCGGCTGAAACCGTTTGGCGGGAACCCCACCTTGGGAAATCAGGCTGCAACCGACGACCGGACACAGCCACCCGAGGGAGCGCCCGATGGACGACAACCTGCTGCACGAGCGCGACGCCGCGCGGAGAGTGGACGACGTCACCGCCGCACTCGACCGGCTGGCCGGCACCTTCGCGGAGGAAGACGACCTGCTGGTGGTCCTGAACCGGGTGTGCCGGCAGGTCATGCACGCGGTGCCGGACGCGGAGATCGCCAGCATCACGCTGCTGCGCGACGGCGCCCCGTACACCGCGACGGCGACCGGGGACAGCGCGCACCACGTCGACCAGGCGCAGTACGCCGCCGGGCGCGGCCCCTGCCTGGAGGCCGCCCGGACCGGCGAGCTCCAGCGGGTCAAGGTGACCGAGGCGGCTCCGCGGTGGCCCGAGTTCGCCGCGGCAGCGGGCGAGTCCTCGATCGTCGCCTACCTGTCCGCCCCGCTGTTCGTCGACCACCAGTACCACGGTTCGCTCAACCTGTACGACACCGGCGGCAACAGCTTCGGCGCGCTCGACGCGGCCCTGCTGGAGCTCTACACCGCCGCCGCCGAAGCCGCTCTTCGCAGCACCCGCCGGCACCAAACCGCCCGCGAGACCATGGAGCAGCTGCGCACGGCGCTGACCTCCCGCGCGGTGATCGACCAGGCCAAGGGCATCCTGATGGCCCTGCACCGCATCCCGGCCGACGACGCCTTCCAGCTGCTCGTCAAGGCGTCGCAGGAGCGGAACGCGAAGCTCCGCGAGATCGCCCACGACTTCGTCGAGACCGCCTTGGCCGCGCCGGACCGGTGACGCACGAAGGCGCCGGCTCGCTGCTGAACCGACGCCGTCGCCGAATCACCGCCAAGCACGGGAGGTGACTCGACTCAGCGGATACCCGGCTCGCACGGTTCTTGAACACGGTAGCAAGCAGAACGCAGCCGGGGCAGCAACGCCGGACGTCCGCTCCTGCCGACGACCGAGGCGTTGCCGCTCGATACTCTTGCTGCTTGTGACGTCGAAGGACGAAGAGCCGATCCTGCTCCAGCCGCTGCCGGGGCGCACGACCGACCGCTCGGCCGCCTATCTCTCCCTGCTGCGGGAGCTGCTCGAGCTGGTCGGCGCCGACCTTCCGGCCGCGGACGAGACCGACGTTCATTCGCGGTGGTACCACGATGCCCGCAGGTCGATCGGCGACATCGTCACGCGCCGCGCGAAAGCGGCTCCCGTTCCCGAGGAATGGTTCGAGCCGTTGATGCGTTGCGCGATTCACGAGCCGAACCCGAGCTTCAATCGGCAACTCGTCGAGCCCGCCGTAACGGCGTTCGGTCGCCGTCGGGTGCAGCTCACTCTCATCGACCACCTCGAATCCAGCACCGCTGCCGACATCGCGGGTGCCGCGCGTGCCTGGTACTGGACGCAGGTTGCCCTGACCTACCCGCGCGGGTCCGACACCCCTACGGCGCAGAGCCTCGCCGAGTACGAGGCGTTCAGCGACCTACGCGAGCGATACCGCAATGCCGCCCTGCGCCGCTTCGTCGAGGTGCCCGATCTCGACGTCCGACGATGCATCCTCCCAGGCTTGCGACTGGACGAGCGGCTGTATCCCGACGACCTGCGCGGCTTGGTGGCCGACGCCGTGCGGATCGCTCGCACGTCGAGTGACGACTACCTCCGGCACCGGGTCGAGATCCAGGTCGCTCGTCCGGAGTGACAGCCGCAGGGCGGACCGTGCGAAGATGCCGGCCATGGGCTCGGACTGGAACTGGACGTTGTCACTGCCCAGCGGAACGGTGAACCCCACGACGGTAGAGCTGCTGCTGACCCTGGCCGGCAACGCCGGGCTGTCGCCGTACCGGCCGGACGGCGGGATCAACGGTTTCGACAACGCGCCGGGCCGCGAAGGCGAACACCGGGTGCTCAATCGGGAACAGCTGGTGCAGAGCCTCGCCACGGGATCGTGGTCGACCAACCTGTGGACCGGGACCGAAGTGGACATCTGGCTCTCCACCAAGCCCGACGACGGACGCGGCTGGGACTCCCTGCACCTGGCGCTGGACTCGGCCCACTGCCCACGGACCCCCGGTGCCCACGCCGAACCGTTCCGGCAGCTGCACCGGCTGCTCACCGACCTGTGGATCACGATCGCGGACAAGACCGGTGCGCTGTTCGGCCGCGTCGAGGACGAATGGTCGTTGGAGCAGATCTGGTCCGAGCTGCCCGACCCGCTCTCGGGCGGCACCCCGCCACCGTGGGGTGCCTGGCCGGACTGGCTGAGCTGGTGGACCTACATCGACGCAGACCACTACCGGCTGCTGCCCCCGATCACCGAGAAACTGGGCGCCGACATCCGCCGCACTCCCGGCAACGCGGCGGTGATCGCGTTGCCGACCGACCCGGCCGCCGTCGACCCGCTGAGGTTCGCCCGGCTTAACCAGGAGTACCGGCTGGCCGTCACAGCCGATCCTCGCCGCGGCTGAGCAGCCATTCCGTCCGGTCGATCGCTCGCGTCCCGTCATTTCGACGACCGGCGCTTATGAACTGACCACGGCCATCGCCGCCGACTTCGACGGCATGCCGGGCCATTGCGCAGTTCGTCACCGACGTTTACGCGATCGCCCCGTGAGGCACGATTCCTGAGGCTGCGGTGGGTGACACCTTCGTCTTCGTGAATGCCTCGGGCGTCGGCGAAGCGGTCCAGCCACTGGCGGGCAACGGGGGACACCAAGGTGCCCGGCGCGATGTCTGCACGTAGCCGTACCTGCGCGAGTAACAGCGCAGCCGCCGCACGCGACTTGCCGACGTCCGATCGGAACGCGGAAGGGGCGGCTGTGCCGAGTGTGTGGAACCGACTGTCGGTGCTGGAGAAGGTCGTCGAGGTCCTGCGTGAAGTGACCCCAGAGCCGCCGGGTCACCACCTCGGCCGCCCGTACGCCACGGCCTACCAGCTGGCCATCGCGCTCCACACGAGGTACCCCGAAGTCGCCCATGAGCTGGGCTTCGAGATCGGCGGCGCCGAGACCGGCCGCCACAACAGCCTTGCGCAATACCTGGGCCAGCAACTATCGACGCGCATCGCCCGCGAGGGCGACGCGAGCGCGATCGAAGGGGCCTTCCTGTCCGGCGACCACATGGCGGCCCTGGAATTCGTCGATGCCCACGGCGGCCGTCACGCCAGCAGCCTCATCGACAGTGGTTTCCCGCTGACGATGTTCCGCCTCCGCCCCGTCGAAGCGCGGCCATGACCACGGCCGCGGACGTCCATCGCCTGGTCGAAGCCGCCACGGGGCTCGACATCCGGCCCCGCGCCCGACGGTGGGCGCACCTGCCGGTGTGCGTGCTCGACGCGGTGTTCTCGATCAACGCCCGATACACCAGCACGATCGCGGTCTGCGACCGGTACGCGAAGCACCAGGGTCTGGTGCCCCATCTGGTCGACGTCGCCGACTTCGCCACCGTGGCCGGCACCACTGCCGAGCAGCCCGTCGACGCGCTGGCGGCCTTGGGCCGCCGGCTGGGATCGGACCGGTTCGCCACCGACGTCCTGGAGAACCGGGGCCGCACCAGCACACGAGGCGGCGTGCTCAAGGCGGAAGCCGCAGTGCGCTACGCCGAAGTCCTCGCCGGCTCCGGTGTGCACACCCTCGGCGACGTCACCACGCTCCTAGCAGACCTCACCCGGCTCGACGCCGTGGAAAGCCGGCTGCGAGCCATCCCCGGCAACGGCACGCACGACATCCGGCTCCGCTACCTCTGGATGCTGGCCGGCACCGACGAGCAGGTGAAACCGGACCGGAAGGTGCTTCGCTGGCTGATTCGCCACCTCGGCCACCCGGTCACCATCCCGGCCGCACGGCGGCTGCTCGCCGACGCCGCCGCCGAGCTGGGCCGGACACCCTGGGAACTCGACCACGCGATCTGGAAGACCGCTTAACCGGAGATCTCGGCCTCGCAGCTGGTGTTGCCGCAGACGCATTCGACCGGTCGATCTCGGCTCTCCGGTGGCCGCGCCACGGCTGCGACTCGTCTCCTCGTAGTGAAGCCTTCATTCGACGCCGGAAAACGGGTTGGGCGTGGTTCGAGCACCGTCCGCCGCGGACCGAGGGCAGGCCGAAGTCCTGGCTGGCTGCGCCGAAATCGGCAAGGAGATCCGCAAGGTCACCATCGCCGAACCGGAGCAAGAGGACCAGAGCCTGGACCGGCAGTGCGGAGCGACGCGCCGGCGTCGCCCCGCACTCGACCCCGGGCTACCGGATCAGGAACGGCGCCGACACGTCCACCTCGTACGGCGTCGTGCCGTTCTTGTCCAGCTGCAGCACATAACTGCCCGGCACCACGGCGGGCGGGCCGGACGCGTTGATGTCCGGCGCGCTTTCGGCCAGCGCGGCCGCCGGGAAGGACACGCGCACGACCTGTGACCGGCCCGGGTCGAGCGTCACCCGCGCGAAGCCGACCAGCCGTTGTGGCGGGACTACCACTGGGCTCACCGGCTGAGCCACGTAGACCGGCACGATGTCCGTGCCGGCGCGGGTTCCGGTGTTGGTGACGGTGAACGTCGCGGTGGCCGTGCCGCCCCGCGCGATCTTCGGCGTCACCGCCAGGTTCGTGTGCGTGAACGTCGTGTACGACAGGCCGTAACCGAATGGGAACTGTGGGTTGTACGCGTTCCCCTGACCGGACGCCGTGCTGGGCAGCTGGTCGAAGAACTTCGGCTGGTCTCCCAGCGGGGACGGCGCCGTGCCGGCGAAGTCGCCGCCGACGGCCGGCGCGTCGGACGGCCAGCTGATCGGCAGCTTGCCCGCGGGGTTCGTCTTGCCGAACACCACATCCGCGACGGCCGCGCCGGCTTCCGTGCTGCCCTGGTAGGCCATCAGCACCGCGTTCGCCTTCTCCGCCGGGCCCAGCCCGACCGGCCGGCCCGCGACGACCACGACGATCACCGGTTTGCCGGTCGCCTCCAGCGCCGTGACGAGGGCCTGCTGGTCGGGCGCCAGGGCCGGCGCCGGGTTGTCGCCCAGCCCTTCCGCATAGGCCTTCTCCCCCACCACCGCCACATAGGCACTGGTGCCCGCCGCGGCCGCGACGGCGCTGGCCTGGTCCGGCGCGTAGACCGCGGCCGGGTCCGCGGCCCGGATACCGCCCAGCACGGTGGTACCCGGTGGAATCTGGTTCTCGGGGCCCATGCAGCACACGTGCCCGGCACCCGCCACGCCCTGCCAGCTCACGCTCCAGCCGCCGAGCTGGTTGGTCATCGAGTCCGCGCTCGGACCGGTCACCACGACCTTCGCGCCGGCCGGCAACGGCAGCGCGTTGTTCTCGTTGCGCAGCAACGTGATCGACTCCCGCGCGGCCTTGGCCGTCTGGTCACGGCCCGCGGTGACGGCGGCGTTGGCGGCGTTCGCGTTCACGCACGGTTTCGCCGGGTCGGCCACGCACGGCTGGTCGAACAGGCCGAGCTGGAACTTCAGCGTGAGGATGCGGCGCACGGCCTGGTCGATCCGCGCGGGTGAGATCTTGCCCGTGCTGACGGCCTGCAGGATCGCGGCCTGCCACCCCGCCGCGTCGGAGACCTGCATGCTCATGTCGACACCCGCGTTCACCGCGGCGGCGATGGCACCGGGGAGATCGGCCGCGATGTGATAGGCGGTCTGCAACGCGGAGACGTCCTGGTAGTCGCTGATCACGACACCCTGGAAGCGCATCTGGTCGCGCAGGACGTCGGTCAGCAGGTAGTGCGACGAGGTCGCGGGCACGCCGTTGATCGAACCGGAGTTGACCATCACCGTCCCGGCGCCCGCGTCGATCCCGGCCGCGTACGGCGGCAGGATCGTCGTCTGCAGGTAGTTCATGGGCAGCAGCGCCTCGGCCCGGTCGTGGCCGTTGATCGACTGCGAGTAGCCGGCGAAGTGCTTGACCGTCGCGCTGACGTTCAGCTCACCGCGCCTGCCGGGCGTCTGCATGCCCTTGATGTTCGCGGCGCCCATCGCGGCCGCCAGGGCCGGTTGCTCGGCCCACGTCTCGTAGGTGCGGCCCCACCGGTTGTCGCGCGCGATGTCCTGGACCGGGGCGAAGTTCCAGTTCCAGCCGGTCGCGCGCAGGGCGTCGGCGGTCGCCTTGCCCCCGGCCTGGGCGAGCGCGGGGTCCCAGGTGGCGCCCATGCCGATGGACTGCGGGTACAGCGGCGCCTGCCACGGGTGGCCGAAGCCGTGCACCGCGTCGACGCCGAACACCACCGGCAGGTGCAGGCGCGAGTTCTTGATCGCGAACTGCTGGATGATGTTGTATTCGGTGGCCCAGTCGTAGCCGGTGTTGCCCACGCCGCCCTTGCCCGTGGTGTCGACCGGATTGTCGGTACCGCCCGCGAGAATCGAACCGACGTTGGAGTCGACCAGGATTTTTCGCATGCAATCGGGATTGGGAAGGTTGAAACCGTTGTTCCCGCACCGCGTGCCGTCGGCGTCGGTCAGCGTGCTGACCAGCTGCTGGTCCATCTGGCCGACTTTCTCGGGCAGCGTCATCGCGTGGAGCAGGGCCTCCACCCGCGCCGGCACGGGGCGGTGGGTGTCCAGCCAGGGCGTGGCGCCCAGGTCGACGGCGGCACTGCTACTGGCGGTGAACGTGGGAACCGCGAGCAGGGCCGCGGCCGCGAGCACCGTGACGGTGGAGCGGGTACTGCGTCTGTGGTTGCGGAACACCTGACCTCCTTCAGCCGTGGTCGGCATGGACCGGCCGCGTGGGGTGCGAGCGCACCGTAGGACCGTCGGCGTGAGCTGTAAAGCGCCGAACGGCGGCCGGACGCCCGTTTGTACACACCTTGAAGTAAGGGCGTCCCGTGTCGGCGCCAAGATCGATCAGGCGACGCCAGCACGCTCGACGGGCCCACATTCGGTTCGGCGGCCAGCCGAACCGCGCGAAGATGCCGACCATGGGCTCGCTGACGGCGGGCCGCCGGAGGTGGCCGCTCGGGCCACCTCCGGCGGAGCGGTTACTTGCGGATCATCGGGTTGCCATACCCGATGACCAGACCTCGGGCGAACGCCGTGACGCCGAACGTCTTGTTCAGCAACGCAGCCGCCGGCGCGGTGAGCGCCAGGGTGACTCCGGCGGGGGTGGCCGCGCCGATCGTGAACAGGTCGGCGCGCGCCCCGAAGTTGATCTTCCCGCTGAGCACTCCCCGCTTGAGGTCGATGGTGTAACTCGTCAGGTAGAGGCACTTGCCACCCGCACGCAGCAGCAGGCCGCCCACGTGCTCGATCGTCCCGTCGTTCGGGTTGCCGACGATGGTGAACCCGAAGACGGTCTTCCCGCCGGGATGGCTGACCTTGGCGAAGACCGGCGACACCTTGACGCCGAGCGACGTGAGCGCCTTCGCCGCGGCGGCGTCCAGCGTGAGGTCGGTCCGGCCCTTGCCGAAGTGGTGGTGCGAGACGGCGTGGGAAGACGCGGTCACCGGCTGAGCAGCCTGGGCCGGCGCCGCGGCGACACCGGCCATGGCGGCCGCGGCGACGACGGACACCCCGAGCATGCGAAGGCGCATGATGACTCCGTTCTCGTTGCTTCCTGGACACGAGGGATACGCCAGGAGCACCTCGAACGGATGCAGGCCGAAGCGACTTAACCCGGCGAGTCCGCGTCCGCCGCGACAGCCCTCCATCGCTGCATCAGGCGGTGGCAGGCCTGGACCAGCTCCGGTGGCTGCACGTGCGTGAGATCGGCGTCGAAGGTGGCGAGGATTCCCGCGATGCCGGCCCACGACCAGGCGCCGATGCTGACCCGGCAATGCCGCGCGTCGAGGTGTTCGACGACCGATCCGCCGGGAGCCCAGCGGGCCACGGTCTCGGCGGGCAGGTTCAGGTGCGCGGTGCCGGTGCACTGCCAGGCGGCCGGCGTGTCGCCCCGCTCGTGGCTCGTCATGACGAAGTGAGCGACGTCGCCGCCGGGGAGCTCCCGCGCGGCGAACGAGGAGCGTGTCGTGGCGCGAGCGTGAAGGCGGTCGACTCGGTGGACGCGCCACCGCTCGTCGGCGAGGTGGTAGGCGACCAGGTACCACCGCCCGGCCCACACGACCAGGTGGTGCGGCTCGATCCGGAGCGCAGGCGTGAAGCCGGCATCCCGTGGCTCGGCGCGTGAGCCGTCGGCGCGCAGTTCCTCCACGGTCAGCACGCGGCGGCGGCGCACCGCATCACCCACCGCCTTGAGCGCGTCCGAGTCGATGGGCGGAGCCGGGAACTCCCAGTAGTTCGGCAGCCTGGTCAGCCGCAGGGACTCCATCGCGGCCCGCAGCCGGGCCGGCATGACCTGCTTGAGGGCCTCCAGTGCCCGGGCCGCGTCGTCTCCGAGACCGAACACCGTGCTGGGTGCGGTCTGCAGGGCCACCGCGACCGCGAGGGCCTGGTCGTCGTCGAGCAGCAACGGCGGAAGCGCGTGACCGGCGCCGAGCCGGTAGCCGCCGGCGGGACCGTGGACGGTGGTGATCGGATAGTCCAGCTGCCGGAGCGTCTCGATGTCACGCCGGATGGTGCGTTCACTGGCGCCGAGCCGGCCGGCGAGCTCGCCGAGCGACCACTGCCGGCGGGCCGCGAGCAGCGACAGCAATCGCAACGCCCGCCGTGAAGTGTCCGCCACGAGACCCATCATGCCCGGTCGAGGCCATTCGGTGTCCACTACTGGTGCGAGAGTCGCCGCTGAGGGGCAGCAACCAAGAGGGAGTCGAAACAGGATGCGTGTTGTCGTAGTCGGGGGCGGGATCGGTGGCCTTGCCCTGGGTGCAGGTCTGCGTCGCCGGGGGTTCCGGGTCACGGTGTTCGATCGCGACCTCGAGGTGGCGGCGACCGGTGGGTACCACATCACGTTGGACGAGCGCGCGCAGTCGGCGTTGCGGAAGCTGATCGCACCGCAGATCTTCGAGCGGCTGCTGGCGTCCGCATCCGCACTGCGCCTGCGGGACAAGGATGCGTTCTGGGACCGGCGCGGGCGGTTGCTGGGAGAGGGCCCTGACCTCAGTGGTGAGTCCGGTGTGGACATCGACCGCGTCACCTTGCGGACTCTGCTGGCCGAGGCCGTCGGCGAAGACCTCCACCTGGGCCACGAGGTCACCGGCGTCGATCGCGCCGAAGACGGCACGCCCCTGGCCAGGTTCGCCGGCGCCCCGGCCGTTCCGTGCGACCTGCTGGTCGGCGCGGACGGGACCCACTCCCTGGTGGCTCGTTACCTGGCAGGCGG
Organism: Amycolatopsis sp. NPDC104863; assembly: GCF_055582965.1. Lineage (NCBI taxonomy): Bacteria > Bacillati > Actinomycetota > Actinomycetes > Pseudonocardiales > Pseudonocardiaceae > Amycolatopsis > Amycolatopsis sp. NPDC104863. The sequence continues at coordinate 781,971 of NZ_JBVJOW010000003.1, read as the reverse complement.
CCCCACCAACGCACCAGCGGGCATCGTCGGCTTTTCCGGGCGAACGTCCTTCGAGGCTTTGAGCCCGGGCGAGCAGCGGCGGCTCGGACGCCGATCGGGGCTGGCGATCGGCCCCCGAGGAGCGGCGCTCTACGTCGGTTTCCTCGACCCTGCCGGCAACGCGGTGCTCGACGCGCCCGGCCTGCGGATGGCGGTCACCACCGGGCCCACGTACATCTGGGGCGCCATGTTCCCCGAGTCCCCGGCCACGGACTCGCTGCGCGACCTTCGCGACGCCGGCCTGCGGGACTCGCTGGCGGCCAGGTTCCGCGAGCTGGGCTGGCGCGGGCACGCACTCGAGGTGATCACCCGCGCCGATCCGGGGAGTGTGGCCGCGTTCCGGTTCAACGCCGCCTCGACGCGAGCCCGTGACCTGGCCCCGTGGCCCGCCGGTGCGATCACCGCTCTCGGCGACGCCGTCCACGCGACTCCCCCCACCGCCGGCATGGGTGCGGGAGCTGCCATTCGCGACGCCGCCAGCCTGGTCGAACACCTGGAAAAGGTCTCCGCCGGCTCGGCCACTCTGACCGTGTCCATCAGCCTGTTCGAGGCAGCCATGCGGGCCCGCGGAAGTGAAGTCCTCACCACGGCCATGAAGCCGGTGCGGTGGATTCTGGCCACCGACACCCCGCTGGGCGCCGCGGCCACCTTCGCGGCCACCCCGGTCCTGGCTGCGGCGAGACGTTTCGGAAGGTGGGTGTCGCAGAGCTACCCGGCCGCCGAGGGGGCGGCCTACCGTCGGCTGCGGCAGGAACGGCGTGCGGAGGAGGTCGCGACATGACAAAACGGCAGATAGCTCCTCGTTTGGGCGAATTTCTCCGGGCGCGGCGAGCCTTGGCCCGGCCCGAACACCATGGCATTCCGGTCGGCGAGCGCCGCACACCAGGACTTCGCCGCGACGAGGTCGCGATGCTGGCCGGGGTGAGCACCGACTACTACGTCCGGCTGGAACAGGGCCGGGACCGGCATCCCTCGGCGCGGGTCGTCCAGGCGCTCGCTGACGCGTTGCTCCTGGACGAAGAAGCGACCGCCTACCTCCGCGGCCTGGCAACGCCCGCGAAACCGAAGCGGACACGGCCGGAACGGGCGGCGCCGGAGCTCGTCTCGCTGCTGAACGCGTGGACCACCACTCCTGCCCTGCTCTACGGCCGCTACTTCGACATCCTGGCCGTGAACCCGCTCGGCGAGGCGTTGTTCTCCTGGCTGGACGGCGAGCCCAACCTCCTGCGCGGCATCTTCCTGAACCCGCAGGCGCAGTCGTTCTACCGGGACTGGCCGAGGATCGCGGAGGGCTGCGTCGCAGCGCTCCGGGCGGCCAACCCCGATCCGGACGACCCCCGGCTCGCGGACCTCGTGGGCGCGCTGTCGGTCCGCAGCGGCGACTTCGCCCGGCTGTGGGGCCGGCACGACGTGCGAGCGAAGACCGCGACGACCAAGCACTTCGTGCATCGGGGCGTCGGCGAGCTGACCTTGCGGTTCGAGAATCTCTCGGTCACCAGCGCGCCGGGCCAGCACCTCGTCGTCTACCACGCGGAGCCGGGCAGTCCGGCTGAACGCTCTCTGGAGCTCCTGGCCAGCTCATCGATGAGTGGCCCTGCGCCGAAGTAGCCATTCCAAGTCGTTACGATCCACTGTGGAGCAGAGATGTCAGTGTGGTTCATCACCGGAGCGTCGCGCGGACTCGGTCGTGCGCTGGCCGAGGCGGCGCTCGTCCACGGCGACCAAGTCGTGGCAGCAGCCCGAAATCCCGCGGCCGTCGCCGGGCACCTGTCACGGCACGGCAGCGCGCTGCTGACTGTGCCGCTCGACGTCACCGACCCCGTTCAGGCCGAGGCAGCCGTCGCTGCGGGTGTAGCGCGTTTCGGCCGGATCGACGTGTTGGTCAACAACGCCGGCTACGGACTCTTCGGCGCGGTGGAGGAAGCTTCCGGCTCGGAAGTGCGGGATCTCTTCGACACCAACGTGTTCGGCCTGCTCAACGTCACCCGCGCCGTACTGCCGACGCTGCGAGCTCAACGGGCGGGACACGTCATCAACCTCGGTTCCAGCGCCGGTTTCGCGTCCGGAGCGGGACGCGGCCTTTACAGTGCCTCGAAATTCGCCGTCGAAGGGATCAGCGAGGCGCTGCGGGCGGAACTCGCCCCGCTGGGCGTCCACGTCACGATCGTGGAGCCCGGCTCGTTCCGCACGAACTTCTTGACCAGCACCAGCAAACGCCGTCCGGCCACCAGTATCCCCGGCTATGCCGGCACAGTCGGCCGGCTGCAGACCGCGATCGATGCGAGTGACGGACGTCAGCCCGGCGACCCGGCCAAGGCGGTGACGGCCGTCCGGCAGCTGGTCGCCGCACCGGAACCGCCGCTTCGCCTGCAGCTGGGCAGCGACTGCTTGCGGCTCGTGGAAGACAAGCTCGCCACGGTGGCCACCGAGCTCGCGCAGTGGCGCGAACTGGCGGAATCCACTGACTTCGCCGACGAATGATCTTTCTTCGCCGGCCGGCACATCCCCCGCTCAGGTGCCGAGTTTTCCCTGCAACATGCTGACGCCGTGCTCTTGCTGGCCGAGCTCCTGCACGGAAACGTCGACGACGGGATAACTGCTCAAGGCCAGGTTGGGCGGCACGGAGACGTCGGCTTCGGTGCCCGCAGTCACCCCGAGGGGAATCATCGTCTTGGCGCCGTCGTACAGCCAGATTTCGTACAGCCCGGCCGGAGCCGGCATGCCGGTCAGCTGGACCTGCAGCCGCAGCGAGCCGGTTCCGGTGTCGACGATCCGGACCCGCCCGGACGCGCCGGGCGGGGCGGACTCCTGAGGGCTCAGCCGGGCTTCCGCAACGATCCGGTCGTCCTCGCCACCGGCGTTCACGACGATCAGGGTGCCGGCCACGCCGATCGCCGCGGCGGCGGCCGCGACGACCGTATAGCGCGCGCCGCGGGAGATCCGGCGGCCACTCGCGCGTTCGACGCCCGCCGGCCGGCGCGAGAGGACCTGTCCGCCATTTTCGTTCGACGGTGGCCGGCTCGCCTGACCGGTTTCGGCGGCGATCCGATCCCAGACGGCTTCCCGCACGGGCGGCAATGACGTTTCCGTGATCGTCTCGCGGCCGAGCCCCGCGACGGCACGCAGCGACTCGATCTCGTCGCGGCACTCGGCGCAGCCGTCGAGGTGGGCGGTGTCCTCCGGTTCGAGGTGCTGTTCGTCAAGGGCGAGCAGCACGAGCCGATCGGGATCCGGGTGCGACATCGTTCACCTCCTCCGGGGTGCGGTCGAGCTGAGAGCGCAGGTTCTGCATTCCACGCCGGAGGTGGCTCTTCACCGTGCCCAGCGGCAGTCCGGTTTGCTCGGCTATCTGAGTGTGGGTCAGATCAGCGTAGAAGGCGAGCTGGAGGACTTCCCGCTGCGGGTCGGGCAGCCGGGTCAGGCCGTCGACGACGACCAGCCGGTCGAGCACGCGTTCCGGCGACTCGGCCGCGGCCTCCTCCGTCGGTGCGACCGCGGCGACCGCGGCACTGTCCCGCTGCTGGCGGCCACGGGCACGCAGCAGGTCGACGACGCGCCGGCGCGTGATCCCCAGCAGCCAGGCCAGCAACCCCGCCTTGTCCGGGTCGTAGGTGTGACGGCCGCGCCACGCCGAGACGAAGGTCGCCTGCACGACGTCGTCGACGTCGGCGGAATCGCGCAGGCTCGCCCTGGCCAGGCGCTGCACCGCGGGTCCGTGGCGGTCGAAAACCGCGCGCAACGCATCCGGCTCGCCCGCGGCGAACCGCCACGCGAGATCGTCGGCTGTGCCGCTCGTCACGGCATCTTCGGACACGGACGACACCCTAGCCGCCGGTGGAGGTGAGGCGACACCGTCGATCGTCACTGCATCCGGCCGGGCGGTTCCGGACGAATCGACAAGCACCTGGAACGTCGGCCTCGAAGGAGCAGTTGATGAACTCCGCTCTGCGTTCACTCACCCTACTGGCCTCGGCCGGGATTCTGGCCACGCTCTCGGCCGTCTCGCCCGGGGTGGCGGCGGCAGCCGGCGAGTCGATGGTGTCGGTGGTGCACGGCATTCCCGGTCAGCCGGTCGACGTCTACGTCAACGGGAAGAAGACCCTCGACAACTTCCAGCCGGCCGCCGTCGCCGGACCGCTGAGCCTGGCCGCCGGCACGTATGACGTCGCGCTGACCAAACCGGGCGAAGCGGCGACCAGCGCGATCCTGGAGAACAAGAGCCTGGCGGTGCCGGGTGGCAAGAACCTCAGCCTGGTTGCGCACCTCGACACCGCGGGCAAGCCCGCGCTGACCGCGTTCGTCAACGACACCGCGATGATCGCCGCGGGCAAGGCCCGGCTCGTGGTCCGGCACACGGCCGCCGCCCCCGCCGTCGACGTCCGGGCCGGGGGCAAGCCGGTGTTCCCCGGTCTGACCAACCCGAAGGAAGTGATGGCCGACCTGCCGGCGGGAACGGTGAGCGCCGACGTGACGCTCGCCGGGACCGGCACCGTGGTGCTCGGCCCGAAGGACCTGGACCTCGCGGCGGGCACTTCGACCATCGTCTACGCGATCGGCTCGGCCGACGCCAAGACGCTCGCGCTCGCCGCGCAGACGATCAAGGACCTGGGTGGTGCACCCTCCTCGATGCCCACCGGCACCGGCGGACTGGCCGCCGGCGACGCCGGCGCCTGGTGGTCGGCGCTGTCCGTGAGCGGTGTCCTGCTGGTGCTCCTCGGCGTCTTCCTGCTGTTCCGGCGACGCGCGGGCAACCCGGCCCGGTGAACCGGGATCGACGGAGCGGTGCGTCCCGCCGGTTCCCCGGGACGCACCGCCCCGCGGCTGTCGCCCTCATCACCGCCGGTGTGCTGGCGGTCGTGGCCGGCACCCTGCTGGGCAACCGGACGGACTCACCCGGCTCCCCGGCCCCGATCGTGACGCGGCTGGAGGCGCCACCACCGACCGAATCCCCACGGCCGGCCGCTCCCGGGAAACCGGCCGTGCGGCCGGTGCGCTTGACCATCCCCCGGATCGGCGTCACGGCGAAGGTCACACCGGCGGGGGTCGACCGGACCGGCGCCTTTTCGGTCCCGCCGAGCATCAACACCGTCGGCTGGTACCGGTTCGGGCCGGCACTCGACAGCCCGGCCGGCTCGCTCGTCATCGGCGGCCACGTCGACAGCGCCGCCACCGGACCCGGCGCGTTCTTCCGGCTGCGTGAGCTCGACCCGGGGACAACGCTGTCGCTCACCGGCGAGGACGGGGTGACCCGTTCGTTCGTCGTCGTCGCCCGCGAACAGATCCCCAAGGACAAGATCGACCTGCAGCCGTACTTCGCCACCTCCGGCAGTCCCCGCGTCACGCTGTTCACCTGCGGCGGTTCCTTCGACCGCGCAGTCAGGAGCTACCGGGACAACATCGTCATCACGGCTGTTCCCGGGTGATGTTTCCCCGCGGTGATTGACGCGCTCGGCAGCGGAACCGCTGGGCGACCGGTCTGCAGTTGGGCCTGTTCATCGTGTCCGTGGGCGCGGTCGCCCGGCGCGTGCCCGGTCCGCCACCGTCCGGACCGTGACCCTCGCCGCCGGGGACCGGTCCCCACGGTGTTCCGCTAAGAAGAGAATGAGACCGGCGGCCCGGCGGAGCGAGGTGGGAATCGACTTGGTGACGCGAAGCGTGGCGGTCCTGGCTTCGACGGTCGCGGCCCCGACACCTACGTCGACTCATCGTCCACGGTGGACGTCTACGCCAACGTGGTGGGAGGAACCGGGAGAAGACCAAGGCGGGCATCGGACTCGCGGTCGAGGACTACTCCGAAGGCCGGCTGCCGTCCTCGGTGCGAGTCTTCGACAACCTCTCCACCGGCAAGGCAAAAAGATCCCTCGTGATCGATGCCGACCGGTTCGCCGGACGAACGTGCTGCGCAACAACGTCGTCGCCGGGCCGTTCACGGCCGACCACAACCGCCCGGCGGGCGCGGGCTACGACATCGGCGCGTACGAACGGAACTGACGACACCCGCCGGAAAACCGGCCTCCCAGCCGACGGCTCGCCGTTCATCCCAGGCGACGGGCCGTTCGGGCGCGGGGGCGTCCGTCCGGGAACACCCGGCCGGGCGTCCCCGGACGCCCGGTGCGGCGGGGAGGGCCTGGTGACGAACGGCCGCCTGTCGGAATAGAGCGGGTACGCCGCACGTCTGTACAGCTGTGCGTCCAGGTGCGTTTCACCTGGCGCCCCAGCTTCGCGCCGCAAGGCGGGGAAGGGAGAGCTGTGTCCCAGCAGGCCAAGTACCACAAGAGTCCGGACGCCGTGTCGCAGCTGGCTCCGGAGCAGTACCGCGTGACCCAGCAGGACGGCACGGAACGTCCGTTCGCGAACGCGTACTGGGACAACCACGAGCCGGGGATCTACGTCGACGTCGTGTCCGGCGAGCCGCTGTTCGCTTCGGTCGACAAGTACGACAGCCGGTCCGGGTGGCCGAGCTTCACCAAGCCGATCGTCAAGTCGAACGTCGTCGAGCGGGAGGACTTCAGCCACGGGATGATCCGCGCAGAGGTCCGTTCACTCCACGGGGACAGCCACCTCGGCCATGTCTTCGACGACGGCCCGCTCGACCAGGGCGGAATGCGCTACTGCATCAACTCCGCGTCGTTGCGGTTCATCCACCTCGACGACCTGGAAGACGCGGGCTACGGCGACTACCGCACCCTGTTCACCAGCGACACCGACGGGCAGTGAGGACGCCGGGCACGATCTCGGCCCCGGTGGAGATCGTCGCGCTGCTGGTCTCCTCCGCACACGCCTTCGAAGGCCGTCCTGCGGACGGCCCGCGGCCCGACCCGGAACCCGTCGAGCGCACCGAGGTGGCCGTGCGCGCGACGCTCGGGATCGTCGGCGACCGGTACTTCAACCAGCCCGCCCACCGCCGCGCCGCCGTCACCCTCTTCGCCGCCGAGTCGCTCGACGTCCTCGGGCTCGACGTGGTGCCCGATCCGCACCTGGCGCGACGCAACATCGTCGTTCGCGGGTTTCCCGTTGACGAGCTGGCCGCGCCGCGTGGCGGAACCGGAGCCGTTTTCGGCCTCGACTCGGGGGCGGGCGAAGTCCGTTTCCAGGCCTACCGCCCGGCCCACCCGTGCGCCTGGATGGACGTGGTGCTGGCGCCCGGCGCGTTCCGCGGCCTCCGCGGGCGCGGCGGCGTGCGCTGCGCCCCTCTCGATGACGGAATCCTGCGAGTCGGTCCCGCGACTCTCACCGTGGTGCGCTCCCCCGCGGGCCTGACGTAGCTCCCGCCGGGGACACGAGATTACGAACAGGGCTGTTCGATTCCGAATAGGCCTGTATGGTGAGCCCATGGCAGCAGCCGGCGAGCCGACCGATCGCACCAAGCGGCCCTCGTTCATCCGCGCGGCCAGGCGGGCCCAGCTGGTCGAGTGCGCGATCGAGGTGATCGCGCGTGACGGCCTGGAGAACGCCTCCACGGTCGTGATCGCGCAGCACGCGGGCGTCAGCAGAGGCGTGCTGACCCACCACTTCCGGGACCGTGCCGACCTGATCGACCAGGTCTTGCAGACCGTGTACGAGCTCGGTGTCCGCGAGGTGGGACCGGCCGTTGCCGCCGCGGAAAGCCCGCGGGACGCCTTGCTGGCGTTCATCGGAGGCAGCGTGGACTTCTACGCCGCCTACCCGAACCACGTCGCCGCGCTCGGCGAGATCTTCGGCGCCGCACGGCACACCGATGCTCCGACCCGTCCGCAGACCGCGGCGCACAACCAGGAGATGACCGACGTCCGGGAGGTCCTGCTCGCGGGACAACGCGACGGTCAGTTCCGTGACTTCGACGCCGACCTCATGGCGTCCACCGTCCGCGCGGCGCTCGACGCAGCTGCGGGACACCTCTCCCGAGGCAGCCGAGCTGACCACGTACGCGGCGAACTGCTGCGCACGCTGGATGCCGCCACCCGCAAGGAGGACACGTGAAACGCACCACCGCACCCTTTTCCGTAGCCTTGGCCGCGCTGGCGAGCACACTCGCGGCGTGTTCGTCCACTCCCGACACTCCGGCCGCCGAGGACTCACCGCTGACCGTGCAGACCACCAGCGGCAGCCTGCACGGCCTGAACACACCCACCGCCAGGGAATTTCTCGGTGTGCGCTACGCACAGCCCCCGGTCGGGGCGCTGCGCTGGCAGGCACCCCAACCCGCGCCTGCGGCACCGGGCGTCGTCGAAGCGACCAAACCCGGGGCGGCGTGCGCGCAGGCGTCCACGCTGCCCGGGGCCGAACCCTCGACCGCCGAGGACTGCCTGTTCCTCAACGTGACGACACCCCGCCGGATGCCGGCCGGCGCGAAGCTGCCGGTGATGGTGTGGTGGCACGGCGGCGGCTTCACCTCCGGCTCCGGTGCCGCCTACGACGCGCAACGCCTCGCCTCACGCGGCAACGTCATCGTGGTCACGGTGAACTACCGGCTCGGCGTGTTCGGCTACTTCGGACTGCCCGGCCTCGCCGGCTCCGGCACCTTCGGGCTCGCCGACCAGATCGCGGGCACCGGGTGGGCGAAGCAGAACGCCGCCGCGTTCGGCGGTGACCCCGCCAACGTCACCGTGTTCGGGGAATCCGCGGGCGGCATGTCCGCCTGCGCGTTCCTGACCTCCCCGGCGGCCAAGGGCCTCGCGCAACGGGTGGCCATCTCTTCGGGCTCGTGCCTGCTGAACTGGCCCGCCGGTGTCATCTACCCGGGACTGCCCGCCGACACGCCGTACAAGCCGCTGGCCGTCACCGAACAACGCGGCGACGCGGCCGCGAAGACGTTGGGCTGCACCGGCTCCGATCCGATCGAGTGCCTGCGCAAGCAGCCGGTGTCCGCGTTGACGAAGCTCAACACGGACTTCTCCAACGGCCTGACCTACGGCACGGACCTGCTGCCCGAGGCGCCCGCCGACGCGCTGCGGGCGGGTAAGGTCGCCGACGTTCCGGTGCTGTCGGGCGGAAACCGCGACGAGCACAACGCGTTCGTAGCCGGAGACATCGCGGCCGACCCGACGACGATCACCGCGGCGACCTACCCGGCGCTGGTCCAGGCCGCCTACGGCGCGGCGGCGCCGCAGGTGCTGGCGCGCTACCCGCTGAGCAGGTTCCCGTCGGCGCCCGCGGCCTGGGCCAAGGTGACCTCCGACAGCACCTGGGGCTGCCAGACGCTGTCCGGCAACCGCGCGATGGCCGCGAAGACGAAGGTGTACGGCTACGAGTTCGCCGACCCGAACCCGCCGAACATCAACGGCAACGTCGTCCCCGGCCTTCCCCAGGGCGGCGCCGCCCACGCCACGGACCTGCCGTTCCTGTTCGACCTCGGCGGACGCAACCTGGTGACCGACCCGGCGAAGGCCCAGCTGGCCGACACGATGATCGGCTACTGGAGCAGCTTCGCCCGCACCGGCGTGCCGACCGCGCCAGGTGCACCGGATATGCCGGCCATGACACCGGACTCCAGCTCCGTTCTCGCCCTGGCACCCAACGCAACCCGCGCCAACGACACCTCGGCCACCCACCAGTGCGACTTCTGGCAGGCCACGCAACCGCACTGACGAGGAAGGCTCGTCATCGCTCGTTAGCTCAGCACCACGCATCTTCCTTTGCAACGGAGGCACATCCCTGCGACCACGCCTGAGCTTCGCGGTCGAGACGCTCTTTGGCCCACGCCCCCACGTCCGCGAAAGGCGGCAGGCTCCATCAAGATCCGCACTGGGCTTCGTCCACGCCGGTGAGGTTCCACGGCTCCCCTTCGCTGGGTGCTTCGCGTGTTCCACACGAGTCCGGCGACCAGGCCAGGAGTGGCAGAAGCTGTCGATCACCCACGGTGGTGTAGACAACCAGGTGCGGGCACCGTCACCGGCAATGTGGTGCAGGCCGGTGACATTCACGGCAACATCAGCTTTTGACGGTCGTCGGTGACCGAACAGCATCAGCAGACCAGCGCCCGACGCATCACGGCCCGTGGTCACGACACTCGAGCCGGGAAGGCCGGTGGCTTCACGTAGCCGAGGCGAGCGAGCTGACCGGCCGCCGCCCGCCGGACCTCGACGGCCTCGGCGTACTCGCCTGCTGCCGTCAACGACTCGGCGAGGTGGTCGAGAACCACCCCTGACACCACGGCGAATCGCTGTCGCGGGCCACCTTGACCGCCTGCCGGCGGGAACGGAATGGCGCCGGCCGGGCGGCCCAGTTCCCGGAACGTCGCGCCGGTTCCGTCGAGCGACCGGGCCGGCCGATCCAGGACAACGGCATCCTCATGCACCGTCGTGGCTCGCCGATACGACACGAGCGCGTCTTCGTGCCGCGGGTGTCCCGTTGGGGAGGCGAACAGCCTCGAGGAGGAAATCCGGGGCACCGCCCTCGTCGATGCGGCGGCCGCGGCACACGTGCCGCACGTCGTGTTCAACTCGGTTTCCGGCCTGCGGGCCACGATGATTCGCCCGGCCGCCTTCATGGAGAACTTCGCGACCGTGATGGCGCCGAGCCTGGAGGACGGAACGATCGTGCTGAGGCTGCCGCTGCCGGACGGCATCGCCCTGAAGATGATCTCGATCAGCGACATCGGCCGGACTGCAGATCCTGCAGCGGTTTACGCAGCTGCGTGAATTCCGGGCCGAGCTCGTCCTGCAGCCGTTCCTGGGCACTCACGGTAAAGGTGGGCAAGCCAGCGCGCGAACTCCGGAAGCCGTTCCGGTCCGACGATGAACAGGCCGGCGACCAGCAGGATCAGCAGGTGATCCAGGCTGAGTCCGAACACGTGCGTCCTCCTCGCGGTCACCCTCCCGACGCCGGGCGCGGTCGTTCATGCCTCCGCACGCGCCACCGGCTTCGCATCGTCGAGCAGCCCCATCGTCCGGAGCAGGATGGTGACCTGTTTCTCCGCCAGGGTAGCCGCGGCAGGCCCGCGCAGGTTTCCGTCTGCGTGCGGGTGCAGACCGAGCACGGTGCCTTCGACCGGTTCGTCCGGCTGCGGCAGCTCCTTGATCGCACCCCGGAGAAGATCCTGCGCGGCGGTCAGCACGTCGTCGTCCCACCGCTCGACCGCTTCGGCGCCCGTATCCACCCGTTCCATGCCGTCATCGCTGATGAGCACGCCGTCATCGGCGAGCAGATCCAGGGTGGACTCCAGGCCGGGCTTGCCGTCGGCCAGTCGCAGCCGGCGGGTGACCGGGTCGTACAGCACGGTCAGGCAGTGGTTAGCCTTGCGCAGGAGCATCTCCTCCAGGCCGCCCTCCCACGTCGAGCGATCGAGCTCGATCCAGCCCATGGCGGAAAGCGTCATGCCCGCGACGTCGAGCACGGCATCTGCGTACTCGGCGAACCCCACGGCTCCGTACAACCGGAGGTAGTCCGCCCGGACGTCATCCGCGTTCGTTGCGGCGTCCGCCGTGTTCCCGGCTTCGGCGAGCGACAGCAGCAACGAGTCGAACTCCGGCACGTCGTCCTCGGTGCAGCCGCCACGGTGGCACCAGAACTCACCCGGACACGAAAGTGTCACCCGGTGCACGGTGTCGATCGTGTCGTTCCCCCTGCCGGATCTGATGACGCACAGGAGATAGCCGTGGAGAACCCCAGGCTCTCCGAGAACTCCTTCGTGAGCGTGGAATCCTCCGCCTCCCACATGAAGCACCAATCCGCTGCCTTCCTCGTCCGCCCAGCCGGCCAGTGCGGCGCGCGCGGTCGCCAGCACCCGGGCATCCACGGACGGATCCCAGCTCTCGAGCCGCCACTGGCGGCTGAACCGCCAGTCCCCCGCCGATGCCAACGCCCGCGCGACCGCTTCGACCGAGCCCTCGAGCACCGGCACCCCGCCCAGAGTCGCGCTGGTGGCCAGCATCTCGCTGGCCACGCCCGTGTCGTCGACGGCGGCAACGGGCTCGGTCGCCTCCCGCGGCCACCAGCACACCTCATCCGGCACGAGTGCCTCGTTGGCCGTTGCGTCGATCCGCACGTGCCCGCGGGCGCCCTCCCCGCCGCCGATGCCCAGGAGAGCGTGCAGGACCATCTCGAGTTCGCCTACGCCTCCAGGCACGACGGCGAGCTCCGGCCGGTCCTCACCATCCGTCGGCACTTCGACGGTGACCTCGCCCAGCTCCGGGAAGCCCGTGACGGTTGACGAGGTCAACGGCGCTATGGACTCGTCGGCCTCAGCCGGCTCAGCTGGAATCGGGTGGCCGGCGAGGTCCACGGTGGGAACCCACGCCGGGCGGCGTTCCTGGCGGCGTCTGATCTGCCGCAGGTGTTCGAGAAGGTCGGCTTTGGTGGGATACGACTTCAGAAACCCCACCCTGGCCGGCCTGACCAGCTCTGCCAGCTGGCTCTTGGTCAGTTCCTCCGGACGGTCCGGGATGTCGATGACCACCTCGGGTTTCGCCAGCCTCGCGGCCTGGGCTTCGACCGCCGCGGCGAACCGGACTGCGAAGTCGCCCCGCGTTCCCTCGAACGCGATCCGGGCCGGCTCCACATCCACATCGACGCCGGCCAGCGTCTCCACCATCGCCAGCAGAAGATCGTTCTCCGTCGAGGGACTGATCATCAGGTGATCGTACCGCCGCTCGAAGCAGCTCCGGCAGGTCGGACATCGCAGTCGTTCACACCACGGGCCACAGGATCATGCGACGCGGCGACTCCGCCCGGCCATCCCTCACCCGGGGTAGACGCGCCTTTCAACCGCTGGAAACCTGTTACAGGTGACGGTCGGTACACGATGTTCCTGTAGACGATGAACTGGGCAGAGGGAGGCGCGTGACGAGCGAACGGCGAGCGCGGCTGGTGCCCACCAGCCGCGAAGTCAGCATCTCCGACGAACGAGGCGCCGAGGTTCTGCGCTATCGCGGAATCTGCGTGATCCACCTGGAAGACAACGAGCCGGTGAAGCAGACGTGGCTCCCGCTCGGCGCCTCCCCCAGCTTCGCCGACGACGAGGCCTTGATCGCGACCTGGCACGCAGCCTTGCGCTGGTGTCAGGACTGCGCTTGAGCAGGCAGGGCCCGGCGAACTTTGGTGCAGCCTTTGGTGCCGTTGGGAGCGTTTGGCCTTGAGCTCACTCTTCGCGTTGATAGCCTTCATTGGTCATCGCGATCCAGGGGGAAGAATTGAACCAAAGAAAACGCATTTTGTCCGTTGCTGCCGCGACAATCACGATCACATTGGGGTTGACCGGCTTTTCCGGAGGCGCCGACGCGGCTCCGATCGGTGGCGCGGCCCCCGTTTCCGCGTCGCCCGGAACGCCGAAGAGCGTCGCGCCGACACGACCGGGCGGACCGATGCCGGCTGGGAAGGCGGCAGCCGCCGAGCCGGCCCGCACGGTCGGCGTCCTGCTGTACGACACCCCCGGCGGCGGCACGGGCAGGTGCTCCGCGGCGGTGGTGACCAGCCCCAAGCACAACGTGGTCGTGACCGCCGGCCACTGCGTGTGGGGAAAAGGCGCGAGTTCCTACAACACCGGCTTCATCTTCGTCCCGGGCTGGACCCCGTCGCTGCCGACACCGCCGCCGCCACCCTACGGCAAGTTCGAGGGCGTGCGCGGCTGGGTCAACGAAGGCTGGGCCTACAAGCAGGACCTCGACTACGACTACGGGTTCGTCGTCCTCAAGCCGAACGAAAACGGAGTACAGGTACAGGACGCGGTCGGCTCCAACGGCTTTGAGGTCAACCAGGACTACGAAGCCAGCCGGATGGTGATCGCCTACGTCGGCATCCACCAGCACGCGTGCACCGGGCAGTCCCGCCGGCGATTCCCCGTCGTCTACACCCAGCTCATCATCGACTGTGCCGGCTACCCCGCGGGAGCCAGCGGCGGCCCCTGGTTCGACGGCTACAACGTCCAAGCCCAGCTCGGCACCGTCAACAGCGTCAACAGCTCCATCCCCAGCACGACCGACGACTCAGCGGTCATCGGCCCCTACTTCGACGACGCAACCTGGAGCCTTTACCAAACCGCGGGATCCTGACGCGGCAGCTCTGTCCCGGCTGGTGGCGGCGGCACGTGATCGGCGCGCGTGCATCGCGCGGTGGCGGTCCGAGCACCCGGGCGCGGCCGTGCTGGGCGTGCTGCGGGGGCGCTGCCGGTGATCGTCCCGGACGACCAGCAGCCGATCACCGAAGGCCGGGCGCTGCCGGCGGAGTTCTACTGCGGCTACACCCGCCACCTGGCCGGCCAGGTGGCGACCGGCCGGCTGGCCGGCTACGACGGGATCTTCACCGCGGACCACTACATGCTCAACTCGTCCATGAACGACCCGTGGGCGTCGGAGAAGATCGCCGAGACGATGCTGCGGATCCAGGCGGAAGTCGAGGCGTTCGCCGGAAACCCGGTCGAACCCGAAGCGGAGCGCGGGCAACGCCGCCTTCAAACCGGTCCAACTCCACGCGCTCGTAGTCGACGACGACCTCTACTACGGCCGGCGCTACGTCTCCACGGACGTGGCCGAGAACGGCGATCCCGTGCGGGCCGTGGGCGAGTGGCACGCGCGGCGCAACGGAGACGTCACCGAGGCGGAACACTGGTATCACCAGGCAGCCAATGCCGGCCAGGCCGACGCGACCCACAATCTCGTGATAGTGCTGCACGCGCAAGGACGCACCGCCGACGCCGAGCATTGGTCGCGCTGGGCAGCCAGTGCCGGCAACCTCGACGCCATGTACAACCTCGGAGTGTTACTGCGCGAGCGCGGTGACGCAGTCGCGGAGTCCGAGAGCTGGTGGCGGCAGGCAGCCGCCGCGGGGCACCTCGGCGCCATGTCCAACCTCGGTGGCGTGCTGCGGGAGCGCGGCGACGTCATCGAGGCGGAACACTGGTACCGCCGGGCAGCCGATGCCGGCCATCCCGACGCGATGCACAACCTCGGCGTGCTACTGCACACGCGAGGCGACGCCGACGAGGCCGAGTTCTGGTCGCGCCGGGCAGCTGACGCAAGCAGGTCCCGCACGGAAACTCCTCTTAGCAGTTTGTGGAGCGACGACATCAGCAGACTCCAGGGACACCAAGATCCGGAGGGCGGCAGTTAACGATGGCAAATGTCACCGCGATCATCGCGTCGCGAATGACGGTGGCGTGCTGAGCGTCGCGCGAGGAACCCGCTGCGAGGACACCCCCGGGCGCCGCAGGTCGTACCAGGTCGCACAGATCGCCGGCACCTGGTGCCGAGCCAGTCTTGCAGGGCACCGATGGTGCGCACGGTGATGCCGGGTTCGTCGACGACGAACCCGATGCTCTCCAGAGCGTTCGTGGCCGCCGTGATCGACCGGCGGATCGCCTCCAGCGTCAGCTTCGGCCGCGCCGCCCCGCGATCCGGTTGGCCGACGAGCTCCGCACACACCACGTCGACCAACCCCAGCAGGGTCGTCCCACGCGGCCGGAGACATCCCGAGGACCTCGGCCGGAGCAGGCGCTGCCGCGGCAGCGGGAGCGCCTGCCGGTTCCGCCGGGATCGTCTCGGCACGCACCAGTAGACCGACCCGGCAACCTGGCCTCCCAGCCGACCGGCAACCGCCAAGAACCGACATTGCCGGCTTGGCTGCGCAAGCACTGCTCGTTGTCCCGCACCCGGACCTGGTGACATCGGTCAGCGGACAGCTGACACTCTCCGGCGCGCGGCGCGCGGCGCTCGCGGTCAAAGCAGCAACCGGCGTCGGCGTAGCAGACTCCGATCTCCGGCTCGAGTTCTTCACCTGCGCGCATCCCTCGGACGCGTATCCGGTGAACCGTCCCGGCGGAACCGCCGCACATGCCCGTCTGCCGAGAACCCGACCTTACGTGCGGCCTTGCGGAAGAACTCCTGGCCGGGGTCAGGGCGCGTCGTTGATCGAATCGTCCTCAGTGTTGTCGTCGGTGCTCTCCAAGAGGTTTGACAGCCGCGAAGCGGCGTTATCTATGCGCGGTCGCGCCACAGCTCCCATCGAGTCGGATCGGTAATACCGAGGTCTTTTCGCATTTCGATCAGCAAGCGCCTGTACGCCTTTTTCATCTCGGAAATTTCCCCACTGAGGTCAACGTGAGAATCATTCGCATTTTCGATTTTCCAGACAAATTTTCGGATAAAACTTACATGTGAATTACCCGCATCCAAGTGGCACTCATAGACGGAAATCGGCACGAAGAGACTTAGTTGCGTGCGAAACTCGTTGACTCGGTCAATATTCCTGAGGAATACATCGGTTTCCGTCAAGGCGTCCTCATGTAGAGCCGCCTTGCCGACGATCTCATCCGCAAGATCCTCGCTGACTTGAAAGAGGTTGAGTATGTCAATGTATATATCGAGCTTTTTCTCACGCCAGCCGGCTGCTCGCTTGAGTAAGTCTTCCTGTAAGACCTTACGATTTTCGCGCCAAACGTTGATTGCTTGCCCGAGCAGAACGCCAATAACTCCAAGGATACCCACAGCTATCGGAACCCAAATGGACACCTGTAAACCTTGCATAAGCAGACACTTTAACTGAAACCCTCTGCATATGGTCGATATTTGGTCGACTAGCGGGCCTGAATCCGGTAGGTGTCGATGTGCGCGCGGCGGCCGTTCTGGTCCGTGCCGCTTGGGTTCGAGGTCTCGGGCCGGTCATCGAACATCGTGGCTCCCGCGGCCCTCGCGGTCGGGCTCGCGCTGCGGAAGTACAGCTCCTCTCGGCCTGGGAAAACGGCGACGCACCGCGCGGGTCACCGACGTCGTCCGGGCGCTGGGAGCCCTTCGCGTCGGCAACGCCACGTCTGCCGACATCCTCAACCTCGCCCGCCACGCCGAAGAACCCGGCTTCGTCGACGCCCGCCCCGCCGACCACGTCGCTCTCGCCCGCTTCTACGAGGAACTCGCCTCCGAGACGATCCGCTGGGCGCCAGCGCTCATCCCCGACGTCCTGCGCATCCCTGAATACGACCTTGCCTTGGTCAACCACGCCCTCGTCGATGCCGCAGCAGCCGAAGCGCGCTTCCTCACCGCTCCCACGCGACGCACCGCACTCGCCGACCTTCAACGCCGCCATACGTTCCTCATCGGCGAGACCGCGCTCGGCGTTTGTCCGTCCTCGCTGCGAACCGAGCAGGTCAGGCACCTCCGCGCGCAAGCCGACCGGGGGAACATCACCCTCCGCATCGTCCCGGCCGACGAATGCCCGCCGGGCCTGGCCCGCGATCTCGTGTCCTTCCGGAAGTACGGCCCGTTCGGCAATCACGACAGGCGCGACAGCTCCGTCGATCCGATCGAGTGAACCGGGACCGGCCTCACCGCACCACGGAACCGACCCGAGCAGCCACGACGTCCTAGGATGACCACCGCAAGGGGAGCACACCGTGGTCAGGGGAGGACCGAACGTGGCGCTGAACGTCACCAAGCTGCGCGCGCAAGCCGCCGAACTCGACGCCCAGCTGGGCGCAACCCGGTACCCAGGGAAATCACCCGACGGCACCGTCAAGGCCGTGGTCACCGGGCACGGCGAGCTGGTCGACCTCACGATCGACGAGTCCGCCGTCCGCGGCCCACATCCACAGGAAGTCGGCAACCTCGTCGTCATCGCGGTCACCGCGGCTCGGCGGTCCGCCCTCGAATCCGCCGCACCGCAGGTGCGTGCCGTCCTCGACGACAAACTCGAGTGGCAGCCGGCCTCACCCGCCCAGCCACCAACGCCGCCTCCCCCGCCCGCGCCGTCGCGCGCGGCGGTCGAC
Organism: Amycolatopsis sp. NPDC104863; assembly: GCF_055582965.1. Taxonomy (NCBI): domain Bacteria; kingdom Bacillati; phylum Actinomycetota; class Actinomycetes; order Pseudonocardiales; family Pseudonocardiaceae; genus Amycolatopsis; species Amycolatopsis sp. NPDC104863. The sequence goes on along the minus strand of NZ_JBVJOW010000003.1, from coordinate 764,261 downwards.
GACGAGAACTTCGCCGAGCTGGACTTCCTCACCGACGAGGACGAAGACGACCGGGGGCGCTGGTGAGCACCGACGACGAGCTCTACAACCTCGCCCGCGAGATCGACGAGGCCGTCGGCGAAGTACGCGCCACCGCCTCGCGGGTGGCGACGTCACCCGTCGAGATCCGGCTGCCGGGCGAGCTCGGCACCATCACCGTCAGCGGCGCCGGCGAGCTGCGCCGGATCGACCTCGAACCCGACGAGGTGCGCAACTACTCCGCTGAAGCGCTCGCCCGCCAACTACTGACCGGCATCCGGCAGGCCGAACGCGACGCCGCCCAGCGGCGTCGGAGCACTCTCGACGCGGCGATCGCGAAGGAGCACCTGCGATGACCTTCGACCCGATCACCCCGGTCAACCCCGGTGACCCCGGGCCCGGCAAGGGTTACCACGTCTATCCCGAAGCGCTCCGCTCCACCGCGGCCAAGGTCGCCGAAGCCGCCGGCCTGCTGAAAGCTCTCGCTGACCGCGACCTGCAGGACACCGCGCTCGGCGAATACGACCTCGGGCTGCCCGGCACCCTGACCGTGCTCATGCCCGGCCGCCAAGGCCGCGGCACCGTGCACGAGTTCAACGAAGCCGTCGGCGCGATGCGCTCCACCACCTCGACCAACGCCGACCGGATCCAGCGCCTCGCCGACGCCCTCGCCACCGCGGCGACCTACTACGAAACCCGCGACGAGGCCGAATTCGAACGGCTCAAGAAGCTGGAAGGCGGTGACCGGTGACCAGCCCCGAACTGCAGAAAACCCTCGACGACCTGAACAACCTGCACTACCCCGAAGACACCGACGCCCAGGTCCGCCAGTACGCGGAGCTGATCGGCGCCCACGGCATCACCCACCTGCTCGACACGCTGCGCGTGTTCATCGGCGGCGACATCGGCAAAGTCCTGCTCATCGGGGACAAGTTCGCCCAGAACAATGCCATCACCCGAGCAGTCGACCTGCTCAACGAAGCCAAACTGGACCTGCAGGCGCGATGGCACGGCGACGCCGCCGACCAGTTCAACTCCTACACGAGCATGGCCGTGACCGTCCTCGGCCAGAACCAGACGTCGCTGAAGGCGCTGATGGACGAAACCGCCCGGATCGCCACCGTGATCATCAACAACTACAAGGATCTGCTGCTCGCCCTGGCGCGGTGCGCGTCCAACCTCGCCAGGCTGGGGGGCTCGATCGTGATCTCCTTCCTCGAGACCACTATCGTCCCGCCGATCGCACCCTTCAAGCTCAGCGACATCGCCGAGGACATCAACAGCGCCTTCAAGACTTTCTGGGACGACTGCTCCGCCCTCCTCGGGTCGATGCTCAGCAGCATCGCCGCCCAGACGAGCACCATCTTCACGCTCGAAGCGGTCAGCAGGAACTTCGCCCAAGTCCCCGACCTCGCCTCCACCACCGAAGTCGTCGACGACCCCGCCCGCTACCGGGTCAAGCCAGGAGCCGACCACCAGTGACCCGCCGACACCTCACCGTCCTCGCCGTCCTGCTGCTCGCCGGCACCGCGGCCTGCACACCGAAGCTTCGGCCCGCGCCGCCGCCCGAACCGTCGGTGTCCGTGCCGCCCATCCCCGGTTTCGGCCTGAAGGTCGCCGGGCTCAACGCCGACCCGTGCAAGGCACTCTCCCTCGACCAGCTGCACGAGATCGGGTTCGTCGGCGGCCGGCAACAGGTCGAAAACGGTTATCGCTGCATCGCGCGCTTCGACGAAACGACCTCCGTCGGCGTCTGGATCAACGGCGCCACGCTGAAATTCCTCTACACCGAGCGCGCGCGTGGCCACTCCGGCGGCCTGAACCGCTTCGATCCCATCACCATCGACACCTACCCGGCGGTCGTCACCTACGTCGTCGAGTCACCGCCCTCCATCCGCACCGGGACGGACACCTGCAGCATCGAACTCGGCGCCCGGGACGACACCCTCATCGACATCGACGTCTACGTCGGTTACTCCACTCCCGACCCCGCCGGGCCATGGAGCCACGACGCCCGCGGCGCGGCGGAAAAAGTGGCCTCGCTGGTCATCGGCAACCTCTCGCGCTGAAAGCCTTGGTCAAGAGACAGCGAGCTCCGCCGCCAGGAGCGAGCACGGCAGCGACGAATAGTCGCAGTCTGATCTCTGCGAACCGCACATCCCCGAGGAAGATGTCAGCGATGCGCCGCTGAAGTCGGCGATGTGGACCGGACCACACATTCGCCGGCCGTTTTCCGTACCAGCCGCGCGTCGCAGGTCCGCATGTCACCTGACTGGAACACCTTCTTCACCACCACCGCTCAGGTCGCTGTCACAGCCTTTTCGATCATGTTCCTCTCGATGCAGGTCAAATCATCGGTGTGGCGCGGCAGAACTCTGCTGAGCGTCGCCGCGGTCGCTGCTCTGCTGGAGCTCTTCGTTCCCCTTCTCACCGCGATGATCACGGCGATGGGCGATCACCCGTGGCGGCTCGGTGCCGCCTTGGCCGGCGGTCTGGGGCTCGTCATGGTGCTCGTTCAGCGGCTGGGGACTCCAGCTTCTCGCCGGGACGTGCGTGTGGTTGCTGCTGTCGGGATCGTTCGAGGCGTGGTGGCTCCTTGAACCCGGCGACACGTCCGCGAAGCCAACGGAAAACCAGGATCCCGCCGATTCCGGCAAAGCGCCGGAGCAGCCATCGGAAGGCCAGACTGCCGTCAGCTGAGCTGCTCAAGTCCCCAGCCGTGTCGTGCGACGGGTCCCTTTGTCGGCGACACGCTGCCGGCCCGTGATGTCACCGAGCGTGGCCGGTCGGCGCTATCCTCTTCGGCATGACATCCCCGTTTCCGGGATATGTCCCCAGACTCGCGTACAAAGCAACCGCTTACAATGGGCCGATCGGGGCTGGCCCTCGTGCCCGGCACTCGGGGCGGTGCGATCTGGGAGGATCACCGGATGACGATGTCGCTGTCGGCCGAACTGTGGCCGGACGTTCAGCCCGAGACCGCTCGGCGGCTGATGCTGGCCGGCGTCGAAGCCTTTGCCAAACGGGGGTACCACGCCACCACCACGCGGGACATCGCCGGCGCCGCGGGGATGAGCCCGGCCGCTCTCTACGTGCACTTTCCGTCCAAGGCCGCGCTGCTGTTCGCCATCAGCCGGTACGGGCACGAGCAGACCCTCGCCCTAGTGGAGAACGTTGTCGCGAAGGTGTCGGATCCCGTTGAGCGGATCCGGCTGATCGTCGAGGACTTCGTGGCCTGGCACGCCCGGCGCCACACCGTGGCCCGGGTCGTGCAGTACGAGCTGCAGGCCCTGCCCGAGCAGGAGTTCGAGGTGGTCGCCGAGCTGCGGCGGCGGATCGAGCGGATCGTGCGCGACGTCATCACCGCCGGCGCCGCCGATGGCGTCTTCACCGTCTCCGACCCGCACATCTCGGCGCGCGCGGTGCTCTCCCTCGGGGTCGACGTCGCCCGCTGGTACACCGACCGGGCCCGGCAGACGCCGACCGCGCTCGGCAAGGAGTACGGCGAGCTCGTGCTGCGGATGCTCGGTGCGAAGCCTGAGACTCAGGTCACAAACTGAGCGGTCGGTCACGGCGTCGAACCCGCGAAGCCCGGAGGTTCCGGCGACGCCCCCGCAATAGCGGACACACCCTGCCCGCTTCTCCTGACACAGTGGCCGTATGCCGAACAACGAAGACGAGCGAGCCGACCTGATCGCCGAGCTCGCCACTGCCCGGACCGCCCTGATCTCGACGACGCACGGGCTCACCGACGAGCAGGCCGGCGCCCGGCCCACGGTCAGCGCGCTGTGCCTGGGCGGCCTGGTCAAGCACGTCGCGGCCATCGAGGAAGGCTGGCTGCGCTTCGTCGTCGACGGCCCGGCCGCGCTGAGTTTTGCGCTCCCCGACGGCGTGACCTGGGCGGACATGGCTGCCGGGACCGCTCGCGAGGTCCCGCAATGGGCGATCGACCACCAGAACAACTTCCGGATGCTGCCCGGCGAAACCCTGGCCGAAATCGTCGCACGCTACGAGGACGTCGCGAAGCGCAGCGAGGAGATCATCACCGCTTTGCCCAATCTGGCCGCGAAGCACCCGCTGCCGGAGGCGCCCTGGAGCCCGCCGAACGAAGAGCGGAGCGTGCGCCGGGTGCTGATGCACGTCATCGCCGAAACCGCCCAGCACGCCGGGCACGCGGACATCCTGCGCGAGACGCTCGACGGCCAGAAGTCGACGTGAGCGTTCTGGACGCCCGGGCGCTCAACCGCGCCACGCTCGCCCGGCAGCTGCTGCTCGACCGCGCCGACCTGTCCGCGCACGACGCCGTCGCGCACCTCTGCGGCCTGCAGGCGCAGGAACCGCAGGAACCCTTCGCCGGGCTGTGGTCCCGGCTGCGCGCCTTCGACCCGGCTGGCCTGTCGGAGCTGCTGACCGGACGGCGCGTCGTGCGGACCCACCTGATGCGCCGGACCGTCCACCTGCTCACCGCCGACGACGTCCTGACCTGGCGCTCTCGCTTCGACGGCATGCTGCGCCAGCGTGTCCTCGGCACCTACCGCCGGGAGCTGGACGGCGTCGACCTCGACGAGCTCGCGGCGGCGGGCCGGGCCGTGCTGGCCGACGGTGAGGCGCGCTCGATGGGCGAGATCGCGCGGGCCGTCGGCGACCGCTGGCCCGAGCCGGGGCCGCGGCCGCTCGGCGAGATGCTGATCGCCGCGCTGATCCCCACGGCCCAGCTGCCGCCCCGCGGGCTGTGGCGCACGAAGGGCGGCGTGCGCAACCTGCCGCTGGCCGCCTGGCTCGGCCGCGACGTCGACCCGCCGGCCCCGGACGGCGCCGACCCCGTCGGACAAGCCCTGGTGCGGCGCTATCTGGCGGCGTTCGGCCCGGCGGCCACGGCGGACCTGCGGGCCTGGAGCGGCCTGGCCGGGTTGCCGGCGGCGGTGAAGGCGGTGCGCGAGGAGCTGGTGGCCTTCCGCGACGAGCGCGGCCGCGAGCTCCTGGACCTGCCGGACGCGCCGCGCCCCGACCCGGACACCCCGGCCCCGGTGCGGTTCCTGCCGGCGTTCGACAACGCGATCCTCGGCTACGACGACCGCGGCCGCATCATCGACGACGCCCATCGCCTGCTCTCGGTGGCCGGGGAGCGGGTCGTCCTGGTCGACGGCCGCGTCGCCGCGACGTGGAAGACCGACGCCGGAACCGTGACTGTCACGCCGCTGGGGCGTCTCGGCCGGGCCGACCGTGGCGCCGTCGCGGAGGAGGGCGCCGAGCTCGCGAAGTTCCTGTCCGACGGCGAAAGCGACCAGGTGCGGATCGAAAAGACCTAGGCGTCCCGGCGCAGGTCGCGGACCTCGGCCAGCGGCTCGAACCCCGCAGCGACGTAGGTCGCGACCCCACCGACGTTGGCGCTCGGCGTGCAGACCAGGGCGCTCGACGAGCCCAGCTCCCGCAGCGCGGCCGCCGCGGCGAGCGTGATCGCCCTGCCGTGCCCGCGCCCCCGGTGGTCGTGATGCACGCCCATCGGCTCCACGAGCCCCGGCTTGCCCGCGCCTGCCGACCACACCGTCACCGCCGCGACCGCGTCACCGCCGTCGAGCGCGACCAGGCTCCGGGCCTCGGCGTACGGCGAGCCCGACGCCATCGCGTGCCAGCGCTCCTCGGTGAACGTCGACTTGGCGAACGCCGCCCGCACCACCGCGGCGTGCGCCCCCGCCCGCGCCGGTTCGATCACCTCGATCCGGACGCCCGGCTCGTCCACCGGCTCCGCGAGGGAGCGACGCAGCGGCGTCCACGGCTCGTCGGCCTGCCACCCGGCCGCCGGCAGCAGGTCCTGGACGACCGCGTCCCGCGGCGCCTCGATGTTGACCTTGCCCGGGGGCAGCACGTCCGCCAGCTGCCGCGCCAGGTCCTCGTCGCCCCGCGCGTCCGGCGCGAACGTCACCCGGAGCAGCCCGGGCTCGTCCAGCAGCCCGACGGCGACGATCCGGCCGTCGCAGCGCCAGGTCCGGACCGCCGCGGCCGTCGCTTCCGCGCCGAACCGCCAGAACCAGCCGATGTCTCCCGGGTGCAGCTGCATCGGCGCCGCGTCGTCCTGCCACTCGCGCAGCGCGGCCACGGCCTCGCGCAGGCCTCCGACGGCCGGCTCGTCCACGAAGATCCCCATGCCCCCGATCACACACCACGGCCGGGACGAGGGCATCCGGTTTTCAGCCGACCGCCCGCGCGAAGCGGCCGGCGATCTCCCGCAGCCGCTCGACCAGCCCGGGCGGGGCCTCCTCGACCACGAAGTCGTAACCCCACTGGGCGAGGTAGTACGGCACGGCGTCGAGCGAGCTCGCCCCGGTCCGCACGCGGCAGCTGTGCTCGTCGATCGGCTCGACCGCGCCGCTGGTCGGCGGGACGCGCTGGGCCAGCACCTCCGCCGGCGCGGCGACCCGCAGCACGAGCTGGTGCGGGTAGGGCGCCGACGAGATCTGCCGCGAGACGTACGCCGCGAGGTCCTCGGCCGGGGGTTCGCGCGGGGTGAACCGGAAGCTCGGCGCCGGGACGCCGGTGATGCGGTCGACGCGGAACGTGCGCCAGCCGTCGCGATCGAGGTCGAACGCCACCAGGTACCAGCGCCGTCCGGTGTGGACCAGCCGCAGCGGCTCCACCGACCGCTCGGTCTCGGCGCCGGAGCGGTCGCCGTAGCCGAAGCGCAGCCGCTCCTGGTCACGGCAGGCCGCCGCGATCGCGGTCAGCACCGACGCGTCGACCGTCGGCCCGCCGCCGGGCAGGGACACCGTCGCCGCCTGCAGGGCGCCCACCCGCGGCCGCAGCCGGGCCGGCAGCACCTGCTCGAGCTTCGCCAGCGCGCGCACCGACGTCTCCTCGATGCCGCTGACCGTGCCGCTCGCGGCCGTGCGCAGGCCGACCGCGACCGCGACGGCCTCGTCGTCGTCCAGCAGCAGCGGCGGCAGGGCGGCGCCCGCGCCGAGGCGGTACCCGCCGGCCACCCCCGGTGTCGCGTGCACCGGGTACCCGAGCGACCGCAGCCGCTCGACGTCGCGGCGGATCGTGCGGACGTCGACCTCGAGGCGCGTCGCGAGGTCCGCGCCGGGCCAGTCGCGCCGGGCCTGCAGCAGTGACAGCAGCCTGAGCAGGCGTTCCGAAGTGCCGTACATGGTCGGCAGTGTGCCAGACATCGCGGACAGTTCCGGTCCTCGATCGGCCGGATGGTGCAGCCGTGCGGTCAAAGACTTGCCAGGCACCGCCCCCGGCGGAAAGAGTGGCGCATGCCGATCGACCCTGGCGCCCTGCTCGCCGTCGCCCGAGAAGAAGCCGAGCTGGGCAAGGCCGAGGGCGGCGTGCCGATCGGGGCCGCCCTCTTCGACACCGCGGGCACCCTGCTGGGCCGCGGGCACAACCGGCGCGTGCAGGACGACGACCCGTCGATGCACGCCGAGACCTCGGCGTTCCGCAACGCCGGCCGGCGCCCGCACTACCGCGACACGATCATGGTCACCACGCTCTCGCCGTGCTGGTACTGCTCCGGGCTCGTCCGTCAGTTCGGCATCGGGCGCGTTGTCATCGGCGAAGCGGAAACCTTCCACGGCGGGCACGACTGGCTGGCCGGCCTCGGCGTGGAGATCACCCTGCTCGACGACCCCGCGTGCACGGCGCTGATGACGGAGTTCATCAGCACGCGCCCGGACCTGTGGTTCGAGGACATCGGGGTCGAAAAGTCCGGATAGGACAGTGCTTTCCAGCACAGCGCTTGCGAGGAGCCGGTATGCCGTCATCCGTTCCGCTCGTGGACCTTTCGCCGTGGTTCGCGGGCACCTCCGATGGCCGGGCCGAGGTGGCCGGGCAGGTCGACCGCGCGCTGCGGCAGTCCGGGTTCCTGCTGGTCACCGGGCACGGCGTCGCGGACGACCTGCGCCGCCGGACCCGGGACCTGGCCCGGCGGTTCTTCGCGCTGCCGGAGGACGTCAAGCAGCGCTACGCCGTCACCGTCGGCGGCCGCGGCTGGCTGCCCCCGGGCGTCGAGGCCAACGGCTACGCCGAGGGCACCGAGACCCCGCCGGACCTCAAGGAGTCCTACTCGGCGGGCGCGGACACCCGGATCGGCGTCGCCGAGGTCGACGGGTTCTGGTTCCAGCCCAACGTCTGGCCGGACGAGGTGCCGGGCCTCGCCGAGACGGCCACCGAGTACATGCGCCGGATGCGCGCGCTGTCGGACCACCTGCTGGAGATCTTCGCGGCGGCGCTCGGCCTGGCCGAGAGCCACTTCACGCGGCACACCGCGCACCCGACGTACACGTTCAACATCAACTGGTACCCGCCGATGACCCGCGTCGGCGCGCCCGAGCCGGACCAGTTCCGGATCGGCCCGCACACCGACTTCGGCACCGTGACGGTGCTCGACCGCCAGGCCGGCGTCGGCGGCCTGCAGGTCTACACCGCCGGCGAGTGGGAGGACGCGCCGTTCCACCCCGACGCGCTGACGGTGAACATCGGCGACCTGATGGCCCGCTGGACGGGTGACCGCTGGCGCTCGACCCGCCACCGCGTCCTCCCGCCGGCGGCGACGGCGCCGGACGAGGACTTGATGTCGCTGGTCTTCTTCTACGAGACCGACCACGACGCGCGGATCACCTCGCTCGCGCCGCCGCTGGGCCGGCGGATCTACCCCGAGGTCATCGCGGCGGACTACCTGCGGGAGAAGCTCGACGCGATCACCATGAGCTAGCCCGGATCCGGCTCCGCGCAGATCGTGCGGTTGCGGCCCGCCGCCTTGGCCCGCAGCAACGCCGCCTCCGCGGCCAGGAGCGCGTCGGCCAGGGGCTCGTCGGCCGCGCAGCCCGCCACGCCGATCGACACCGTCACGCCGACGAACTGGGGCCCGTCGCCGGACGCCTTGAGCGCCACCAGCGTCGAGGCGACCCGGAGCCGGATCCGCTCGGCGATCGCCATCGCGTCGAAGCGGCCGGTGCCGGGCAGCAGCACCGCGAACTCCTCACCGCCGGAGCGGCCCACGAGGTCGGCGGCGCGGACCTCGTCGCGCAGGGTGTCGGCGACCGCGCGCAGCACCGCGTCGCCGATCCGGGCGCCGTAGCGGTCGTTGAGCTGGCGGAAGTGGTCGAGGTCGAGCAGGAGCACGGCCTGGCCGGGGCCGTGCCGGCCGAGGCGCGTGACCTCGGCTTCGGCGGCGCCGCGCCACGACGCGGAGGTCAGCACGCCGGTGCCGGGATCCACGGTGACGTGCTCGCGGCGGCCGCGGCCCAGCCCGCCGCGGTGCAGCACGACGGTGGCGCCGGCCAGCAGGGGCACGAGCAGCGGCGCGGCGGTGGCGGCCCAGGCCAGCGGCAGGCCGAACGTCGTCATCGCGGCGTCGAAAGCGTGTCCGGGCAGGGCTTCACGGGGGCCGCGCGGGCCGTCGGCGGCGGTCACGAGCGCGGCGTTCACGGCGAGGAACACCACCCCGGCGACGACGAGCAGGGCGACCGCGCGGGTGTCCAGGACCGTGCCGAACGGCCGGACGCCGGTCGCGGTGAGGAACGCCCCGGCGACCAGACCGGCCAGCGCCGTCGCCGCGGCGCCGAACACCTGCCGGTAGACGGGTCTTCTCCGGACCCGGACCCACTGGTGCAGCGCCGAGAGCGCGATCAGCGCGACGGCGAGACCCGGCCGGAGCACAACGACGCCGGCGAAGATCCACGCCGTGTCGACGCCGGGGCCGAGGAGGGTCTCTTCGCGGTGGCGTTCCACCGGGCGCGCGAGCTCCGCCGAGGCGAGCATCCCGGCCAGGAGCAGCGCGAACGGCGTCAGCATCGTGGTCAGCGGCGGGAACCGGACGGCGGCGAGGACCACGGCGGCGACCGCGAGGACGTCGATCAGGACGAGGTAGCAGACCTGGCCGCGGCGCGGCAGCCGCCACAGCGCCCACCGCTGCAGGAGCACGGCGGGCGGGAACCGGCCGGGGCGGCGTCCCCCGCCGGCTGCGACCGTGGAATCCCCCACCATTTCGGCAAAGTAGCCGGTACGCGGCGTCGTGTCACTCCGCCTTCAGGGGAATCTCACATCGCCCTGAGCGACGGGACGCTCGGGAGCCGAACGCACACAGTGGGTCATTTTTCCGACCGAAGAAGGGTTGACACGCAACATTGGTCTAGTCCACTGTGTGGGGGCACACAGCGCTCCTCCCGGGATGATCCCGCCGCCTCAAACCGGAGGTGCTCCACTCACAATTGGAGGACCCCCCTATGAAATCAGTGCGCCGTCTGGTGACCCTCGCGGTCGCGGCCGGAGCCGCGATGGCGACGGCCGTGGGTCTCGCCCCGCAGGCCATGGCCGCGGTGGACCCGGTGCTCGCATCGCCGTACCTGTACCAGTGGGGCGGGCAGACCAGCCCGACCGCGGCGATGTCCGCATCCGGCGTGAAAGCGTTTACCCTCGCGTTCGTGCTGTCCGACGGCACCTGCAACCCCAAGTGGGACGGCAGCCGCTCGCTGACCGGCTCGGACAAGACGATGATCCAGAACATCCGCAACGCGGGCGGGGACGTGATCCCCTCCTTCGGCGGCTGGTCCGGCACGAAGCTGGGCTCGAAGTGCACGTCGGCCTCGGCGCTCGCGGGCGCGTACCAGAAGGTCATCGACGCCTACGGCCTGAAGGCGATCGACCTGGACATCGAGAACACCGACGAGTTCCAGAACAACACCGTGCAGGACCGCATCCTCAACGCGGTCAAGCTGACCAAGCAGAAGAACCCGAACCTCAAGGTCGTCATCACCATCGGCACCACCACGACCGGCCCCGACTCCTGGGGCAAGCGCCTGATCAACCAGGCCAAGGCGATCGGCGCCGGCGTCGACGTCTGGTCGGTCATGCCGTTCGACTTCTCCAGCGGCGGCGACATGGCCGCCATGACGAAGTCCGCGGTCGACGGGCTGAAGAACCAGCTCAAGACCACGTTCGGCTGGAACGACGACACCGCCTACCGGCACAGCGGCCTCTCCTCGATGAACGGCAAGACCGACAACGCGGGTGAGACGGTCACGGTCGCGAACTTCACCTCCATCCGCGGTTACGCGACGAGCCACCACCTGGCCCGCTTCACGTTCTGGGCCACCAACCGCGACTGCAGCGGCGGCGGCGAGTGCTCCGGCATCTCGCAGGACAAGTACGCGTTCACCAAGATCGTCGCCGGCTACACCGGCTGACACAGACCCGTAGTGGGGCTGTCGGAGGCCCTCTCACCGGCATCGGGGCCGGTGAGGGGGTCTTCGCGGGTTCCGGTGAGCGGTAAGGGTTCCGGTCACCGGGAACCGCTTTCCTCCCTGGACCGCGGAACTCAGCGCACCGGGGTGCCGTGCCCGCGGCACCCGTACGGATAACACCGGTAGTAGTCCGTTGTGGACGGTGGGGGCACGACCACGGTCGTCACCGGATCCGACGGCGGCGGCAGCTCGATCGTGACCGTCGGCGTCGGCGTGGGCGTCTGCCGGGCGTGCATCACCACCGGCGACGGCGTCGTCGTCCGGGTCGGCACGGCGATCGCCGAGGTCGGGGCGCCCGTGGCCGGCTGCAGCTGCGGGAACCGCGTGGTCCCCGGGACCGGCTCCGGCCGGGTCGCCAGCGCCAGCGCGAAACCGCCCAGGACCACGAGCACCGCCGAGGCCAGGGCCAGCCGGCCGCCCGCGCCGCGCGGCTGGGGCGAAGGACCGCGCCGAGCGGCCGCTTCGGCCGACCGTGAGCCGGGTTTCCGCGGCCGCGCTCCGGCTTCCCGCAGCAGTTCGTCGACCGTCACCCTGTCCCGCCGCCTGCGCGCGCTGCGCGTCATGCACGACCTCCACCCCATCGCTGATCCCGCTGGATACTAAGAAGCCGCGCCGGAATTGTAAACGCGCTGATCGCAGCGCTCTCGTTACCGTTTCGAGACATCCGGACCGGCTTTCCGGCCGTAGTCGTCAACGAGGCGCGAGCCGCCGCAGGAGACCGCCCACGCGCCGGGTCACCGGGGTGAACTCGGGCAGCTTCAGCACCGCCAGCAACCCGAACGGCACAGCCATCCCGAGCAAAGTCTGGACCGGCAGCTTCACCCACGCGGCGGGGATCGTGCCGAGCGAGCCCGGCACCGCGTACCCGGCGAGCACCGCGGCCCCGACACCGAGGGCGCTGGCCCCGAGCGTGATCAGCCCGACCCGCAGCGAACGCTTGCTGCGCAGGTGCCCGAGCCGCACCCACAGCCAGACCTGGCCGAGCACCGCGCCGACGACAAACCCGGCGCCGTTCACGAGCATCACGCCGTAGACGATGTGCTCACCGTCGAGCAGCCCGCGGCAGAGCAGCAGCAGCGGGATCTTCACCGCCGTCATCACGAGCATGATCAGCGTGGGCGTGCGCGCGTCCTTCATCGCGTAGAACACCCGCAGCTGCAGCATCACCAGCGCGAACGGCAGCAGCCCGGCGGCGGACACGGCGAGGGTCTGGCCGAGGCGCTCGGCGTCGTCCAGGGTGCCGCGGCCCAGCGTGAAGATCGCGATGCCGACCGGCGCGCCGACCACCGCGAGCACCGCCGAGATCGGCAGGAAGAGCACCGTCGAGATGCGGGAGGCGAGCGAGAGGTCGCCGACCAGCGACACGGTGTCGCCGTCCGCGGCGGCGCGGCTCATCCGCGGCATCAGCGCGGTCAGCAGCGAGACGCCGAGGATGCCGTAGGGCAGCTGGAAGAGCAGGGACGCGTAGCTGTAGGCCGTGACCCCGCCGCTGGTGCCGCCGGTCAGCACGCGCGTGGTGACGACGAACCCGACGTGGCTCACCACGACGTAGCCGAGGATCCACGCGGCCAGCCCGCCGAACTCCTTCATCCGCGGGTCGAAGCCCCAGCGCCAGCGGAACCGGAACCCGGTGCGCAGCAACGCGGGGATCAGCACCATCGCCTGCACGACGATGCCGAGCGTGGTGCCGAGGCCGAGCACGAGCAGCTTCGGGTCGCTCATCCGGACCGGGTCGAGCGTCAGCTCCCCCGGCACCACCGCGAACACGACGAGCGTGCCGGTGACGACGACGTTGTTCAGCACCGGCGCCCAGGCCGGCGGGCCGAAGACGTTCTGGGCGTTGAGGATCGCCGACAGCAGCGCGAAGAGGCCGTAGAAGAGGATCTGCGGCAGCAGCAGGTACGCCAGGGCGGTGGTCAGCCCGGGGTTGGCCGTCGGAGACGATTTGTCGACGTAGAGCGCGGTGAACAGCGGGGCGATCGCCACCGCGACGGCCGTGCCGACGGTGAGCAGCACCAGCGCCATCGTGATCAGCCGCTGCGTGTAGGCGCGGCCGCCGTCCGGGTCGTCCTGCGAGCGGACCAGCAGCGGCACGATGACACTGGCCAGCACCCCGCCGAAGAGGAGCTCGAACACGATGTTGGGCAGCGTGTTCGCGACGGTGAAGGAGTCGTTGACCACCCCGGTCCCGACCACGGCGGCGAGCAGCAGCTTCGCGACGAACCCGGTGATCCGGCTGACGGTCGAGGCAACGGCCATCCGGCCACTGGAGCGAGCGAGCGACGAGCCGGCGCCTTCACCGCGGCCGGCACTGACCGGCGAGGCGGGCGGCCGGGCGACGATCTGGGTGGCGAACTCGTCGTAGGGCCGCCGGGAGACGTCGAGGTCGCGAGTGGGCCAGTGGGGGCCGCGCAGCTCGCTGGGGAGGAAGACCGTCGCCTGGTCGTCCGCCGGTGGGGGGTGCTCCGCCATGAGGACAGACTGCCAGGTCAGTGCCACGGGCGGGACCGGGTGCCGGGCAGTTCACCACGTTCGGCGGGCCACGTCCGCCGCCGCGCCCCGGCACCGAACGCGCGAGCGAACCGACCACACTGCGTAACGCACGTTCAGGTGCTCAGGCGGCGAGGCTGATCTCCAGAGCGGCGCGCCCCGCTTCGGTCAGCTCGGCCGGGACTCGCCCGGTCGCTCCTTCGGCCGCGGGTTTCAGGTAGCCGCCGTGGGCCAGGGCGTGGGCCGTGATCTGATCACAACACGCGAATCCGTCGATGAAGAGGTCCGGCTCGCAGCTGCACGACATCTGCGCGCGGCCGGCTCCCACCGCCCTCAGCATCGCCATCGCGCGGTGGGTGAGCTCGACTCCTGTACCGGACACCGGACTGCCTTCCTCTTCGAACCTGCTACTACGGGTCATCGTCCATTGCGCCAATTGTGTTAGCTACCGCACTAGGACGTTTACTAGACCCGGTCGGTTCCGGTAAGGAGCCCGGCGGCGCGGGCACGGCGAACGGCGGCCCGGTTGCGCCCACAGGTCGCGGCCGGTGCGACGAGCGGCCCGGCCTCAGCCGCCCGCGAGCCGCAGTTCCAGGGTGCGGGCCCACTCCCGGACGATCTGCCGGCGGCGCCGGGTGTCGTCGGTGAGCAGGTTGGCCAGGCCGAGGCCGCGGGCGAGGTCGAGAGTGGCCTGGACCAGTTCCCGCACGCCCCGGCGGGACTCGTCGACGCCGAGCAGCTCGACGGTCACCCGGTGCGCCTCCCGCCCGACCCGGGCCTCGAGCGGCACGAGCACGGCGCGCAGGGCCTCGTCGGTCGCCGCGACCGACCAGAGCTGCAGGGCGGCGCGGAACAGCGGCCCGGTGTAGAGGTTCAGCACCATCTCGACGACCCGCTCGATGCGGGACGCGCCGGTCGGCAGGTCCGCGGCCTGGGCGCGGAGCTCGTCGATCTGCGCCTCGCCCAGGAGGTCCACCGCCGCCGCGACGAGGTCCTCCCGCGTCGGGAAGTGGTGCTGTGCGGCGCCCCGGGAGACGCCCGCGCGTTCGGCGATCCCGGCCACCGTGACGCCGTGCCAGCCGCGCTCGCCGAAGCTGTCGAGCGCGGCCTCGATCAGCCGCCGCCGCGTGGTGCGGCTGCGTTCCTGCTGGGGTTCGCGGACGCCGGTCAAGCCGGATCGACCCAGAAGTCGAGCTGGAGGTCCTCCTCCGAGCCGCCGATGCGGTACTTCGCGAAGTCGGTGACGCCTTCCGCGCGCAGGACCTCGTCGTCGAGGAAGAAGTTCCCGGTCGCCTCGCGGCTCGGCTTGGTGAGGATCGCGTACGCCGCGTCCGCCATGATCTCCGGCGTGCGGCTGCGGTCGGCCAGCTCCGCGCCGACGACGTTGCGGATCGCCGCCGTGTCGATCGTCGTGCGGGGCCAAAGCGAGTTGACGGCGACGCCGTCCGCCTTCAGTTCCGCCGCGAGCCCGACGGTGACCAGGCTCATCGAGTACTTCGCGATGCTGTAGGCGAGGTGCCCGGCGGTGAACCACTTCTCGTCGAGGCTGATCGGCGGCGACAGCGTGAGGATGTGCCCGTTCGCCGACGCGCGCAGGTGCGGAATGGCCAGTTTGGATAGCAGGAAAGTACCGCGCGCGTTGATGTCCTGCATGAGGTCGTAGCGCTTCATGCTGACCTGCTCGGTCGGCGTCAGGTCGATCGCGCTGGCGTTGTTCACGACGATGTCGATGCCGCCGAACTGTTCGACCGTCTTCGCCACGGCCGCCGCGACACCGTCGTCGTCGCGGACGTCGCCGAGGATCGGCAGCGCGTGCCCGCCCGCCTTCTCGATCGCCTCCGCGGCGGTGTAGATCGTGCCGGGCAGCTTCGGGTGTGGTTCGGCGGTCTTGGCCAACAGGGCGACGTTCGCACCATCGGCAGCCGCCCGGAGCGCGATCGCCTCGCCGATGCCGCGGCTGCCGCCGGACATGATGATCGTCTTGCCGTCCAAAGTAGACATGGCGACGCTCCTAGTAGGACTTGGGGAGGCCGAGGCTGTGCTGGCCGACGAAGTTGAGCACCATCTCGCGGCTGACCGGCGCGATCCGGCCGAGTCGCACCGCGGTGACCAGCGTGCCGAGGCCGTACTCGGTGGCGAGGCCGTTGCCACCGTGGGTCTGCACGGCCTGGTCGGTCGCGCGGATCGCCACCTCGGCGGCGGCGTACTTGGCCATGTTGGCCGACTCCCCCGCGCCGAAGTCGTCACCGTTGTCGTAGAGCGACGCGGCCTTCTGCGTCATCAGCTTGGCCAGCTCCAGCTCGACCTTGATCTCGGCGAGCGGGTGCGCGAGGCCCTGGTGGGCGCCGATCGGGGTGCCCCAGACCTGGCGCTGGTTGGCGTAGGAGACAGCCTTGGCCAGCGCGTACCGGGCGATGCCGAGGGAGAACGACGCGCCCATGATGCGTTCCGGGTTGAGGCCGGCGAACAGCTGCGCGATCGCCGCGTCCTCCTCGCCGACGAGCGCCTCGGCGGGCAGGTGGACGTCGTCGAGGAACAGCGAGTACTGGTTCTCCGGCGCGATGATGTCCATCGGGATCTTCGTGTACTCGAAGCCGGCGGTGTCGGTCGGCAGGATGAACAGCGCGGGCTTGAGCTTGCCCGTCTTCGCGTCCTCCATGCGGCCGACGACGAGCACCGCGTCAGCCTCGTCGACGCCGGAGATGTAGACCTTGCGTCCACTGAGGACCCACCCGTCACCGTCCCGTTTGGCGGTGGTGGTGATCTTGTGCGAGTTCGACCCGGCGTCCGGCTCGGTGATCGCGAAGACCATCCGCTTGGTGCCGTCGGCGATGCCCGGCAGCCACTGCTTCTTCTGCTCTTCGGTGCCGAAGCGGGAGATCACGGTGCCGCAAATCGCCGGTGAGACGACCATGAGCAGCAGCGGCGAGCCGGCGGCGGCGAGCTCTTCGAGCACCGCGGCGAGGTCGGCGATGCCCGCGCCCCCGCCGCCGTACTCCTCGGGGATGTTGACGCCGAGGTAGCCCAGGCGGCCGGCTTCGTCCCACAGCTCGTGGGTCTTCTCGTCCGCCCGCGCCTTGCGCGCGTAGTACTCGTGCCCGTACTTGGCGCCGAGCTCGGCGACGGCCTTGCGGAGCGCGATCCGCTCCTCCGGCTCGACGAAGTTCATCGCGTTCATTCTGCTTCTCCCACCACCGCGAGGATCGTGCCCACTTCGACCTGCTGTCCCACTGTCACCGGCAGTTCCGCCACGACCCCGTCGGCGGGGGCGGCGATCCGGTGTTCCATCTTCATCGCTTCGAGCCACAGCAACGGATCGCCCGCCTTGACCGGGTCCCCGGCCTGCACGGCGAGCCGGACGACGGTGCCCGGCATCGGCGCGACCAGCGACCCCGCGGCCAGCGCGGCGTCCGGATCGGCGAACCGGGGCTCGGCCTTGAGCGCCACCGAACCGAGCGCGGAGTCCACATAAGACACACCGTCGTGCCTCGCGACGTCGAAGGTGCGGCGCACCCCGGCGACGTCCAGGACGACCCGGCCGGGTTTGGCGGTCACCACCTCAGCGTCGTAACCCTCGGCCCGCAAACCGTCCCGGCCGAGTGTGTAGACCACCTCGTACTCGCGGTCGCTCACCGAGAAGACCTTGCGCTGCCCGGCCGAGCGGACGTTGCGCCAGCCGCTGGGCAGCCGTCCTTGCGTGGCCGCCGTCGCGCGGTTGCCCGCCGCGTCCGCCAGCGCCGCGGCGAGCGCGGAGACGCGCTCGGTGTCCACAGTGGCCAGCGGCGCGGCCAGGGTGTCGAGACCGTGGCGGTCGAAGAACGCCGTGTCGGTCTCCCCGGCGAGGAAGGCGTCGTGGCGGAGGATGTTGACCAGCAGGTCGCGGTTGGTGACCACACCGTGGATCTTCGTCGCGGCCAGCGCCTTGGCGAGCCGTCGCGCGGCCTCGGCGCGGGTCGGCGCCCAGGTGATCACCTTGGCGAGCATCGGGTCGTAGTGGACCCCGACGACCGAACCGGTCTCGAAGCCGGAGTCGAGCCGCAGGCCCGGTCCGTGGCTGAATGAACGGTCCACATCGGGCACCTCGAAGGTGTGCAGCGTGCCGCTCTGCGGCTGCCAGTTCGCCGCCGGGTCCTCGGCGTAGAGCCGGACTTCGATCGAGTGCCCGACGGTCGGCGGCGGGTCGGCGGGCAGCCGTTCCCCATCCGCGACGCGCAGCTGCAAGGCCACCAGATCCAGGCCGGTGACGTTCTCGGTGACCGGGTGTTCGACCTGCAGCCGGGTGTTCATCTCCAGGAAGTAGAACCGGCCGTCGGGCCCGGCGAGGAACTCGACCGTGCCCGCGCCGACGTAGTCGATCGCCTGGGCGGCCTTGCGCGCGGCGTCGAACAGCTCGGCGCGCATCGCTTCGTCGACAAACGGCGAGGGCGCTTCTTCGACGACCTTCTGGTGGCGGCGCTGGATCG
This sequence comes from Amycolatopsis sp. NPDC104863, assembly GCF_055582965.1. Classification (NCBI taxonomy): domain Bacteria; kingdom Bacillati; phylum Actinomycetota; class Actinomycetes; order Pseudonocardiales; family Pseudonocardiaceae; genus Amycolatopsis; species Amycolatopsis sp. NPDC104863. The sequence goes on along the minus strand of NZ_JBVJOW010000003.1, from coordinate 746,047 downwards.
AGCACTCCCGCTCCCCCACCGCCCACACCGTGCCGTGCTGGTCGGCCAGGACCTGGACCTCGATGTGCCGCCCGGTCTCCAGGTACCGCTCGCAGAACACCGTCGGGTCGCCGAACGCTGACCCGGCCTCTGCGCTCGCACCTTCCACCGCTTCGGCGAGTTCGGACAGCTCGCGGACCACGCGCATTCCGCGTCCGCCACCGCCCGCGGACGCCTTGACCAGCAACGGAAGATCCGCCTCGGTGACCGACGCGGGGTCCAGTTCGGACAGCACCGGCACCCCGGCGGCGGCCATCAGCCGCTTCGACTCCACTTTGGAGCCCATCGTCTCGATGGCTTCCGGCGGCGGCCCGACCCAGGTCAGCCCGGCGTCGATAACTGCCCGCGCGAACGCGGCGTTCTCGGACAGGAAGCCGTAACCGGGGTGGACGGCGTCGGCCCCGGTGTCGGCCGCGGCCTTCACCAGCAGTTCGGCACGCAGGTACGTCTCGGACGGCGCGTTGCCGGGCAGCCGGACGGCCGCGTCGGCTTCGAGGGTGTGGGGCGCGGCGGTATCGGCGTCGGAGAACACGGCGACCGTGCCGATCCCGGCGTCGCGGCAACTGCGGAAGACGCGGCGGGCGATCTCGCCGCGGTTGGCGACCAGCAGGTTCTGGATCATCGCTCACTCACATCCGGAAGACGCCGAAGCCCTCGGCGCCCTTCACTGGTCCATTGTGGATCGCGGACAGGCTCAGCCCCAGCACGGTGCGGGTGTCGCGCGGGTCGATGATGCCGTCGTCGTAGAGCATGCCGGAGAGGAACATCGGCATCGACTCGGCTTCGATCTGGCCTTCCACCATGGCGCGCATGGCCTTGTCGTTCTCCTCGCTGTACTCCTGGCCGCGCGCCTCGGTGGCCGCGCGGGCCACGATGGACAGCACGCCGGCCAGCTGCGCCGGGCCCATCACCGCGGACTTCGCGCTCGGCCACGCGAACAGGAAGCGGGGGTCGTAGGCGCGGCCGCACATCCCGTAGTGCCCGGCGCCGTAGGACGCTCCCATGAGGACGGACAGGTGCGGCACCTTCGAGTTCGACACGGCGTTGATCATCATCGCGCCGTGCTTGATGATGCCGCTCTGCTCGTACTCCTTGCCGACCATGTAGCCGGTCGTGTTGTGCAGGAAGACCAGCGGGGTGTGGATCTGGTTGGCCAGCTGGATGAACTGCGCGGCCTTCTGCGACTCCTCGCCGAACAGCACCCCCTGGGCATTGGCCAGCACGCCGACCGGATAACCGTGGATGCTCGCCCAACCTGTCACCAGTGACGAGCCGTACAGCGGCTTGAACTCGTCGAAGTCGGAGCCGTCGACCACCCGGGCGATCACCTCGCGCGGGTCGAACGGCACCTTGAGGTCGGGCGGCACGATGCCGAGCAGATCATCGACGTCGTAGAGCGGCTCGTCGTACTCCGGCTTGGGCGACGGCCCCTGCTTGGTCCAGTTGAGACGTTTGATGATGTTGCGGCCCAGGCGGATCGCGTCCTGCTCGTCGACGGCCAGGTAGTCGGCCAGGCCCGAGGTCCGCGCGTGCATCTCGGCGCCGCCGAGCGACTCGTCGTCGGACTCCTCACCGGTCGCCATCTTGACCAGCGGCGGCCCGCCGAGGAACACCTTCGCGCGTTCCTTGACCATGACGACGTAGTCCGACATGCCCGGCAGGTACGCGCCGCCGGCGGTCGAGTTGCCGAAGACCAGCGCAACCGTCGGGCAGCCCGCGGCGGACGCCCGCGTGATGTCGCGGAAGATCCGGCCGCCGGGGATGAAGATCTCTTTCTGCGTCGGCAGGTCCGCGCCGCCGGACTCGACGAGGTTGATCGTCGGCAGCCGGTTCTGCGCGGCGATGTCCGCCGCCCGGTAGGACTTCTTGGCCGTCCACGGGTTGCTCGCACCACCCTTGACCGTCGGGTCGCTGGCCGACACAAGGCACTCGACACCTTCGACCACGCCGATGCCGGTCACCAGGCTCGCACCGACGCGGTAGTCCGAACCCCAGGCCGCCAGTGGCGACAGCTCCAGGAACGGCGAGTCCTCGTCGAGCAGCAGCTCGATCCGCTCGCGGGCCAGGAGCTTGCCACGCTTGCGGTGCCGTTCGACGTACTTGTCCCCGCCACCGGCCACCGCCTTGGCCTGCTCGGTGTCGATCTCGGCGAGCTTCTCGAGCATCGCCTCGCGGTTCGCGCCGAACTCGGCGGCCCGCGTGTCCACTGTGGACCTCAGGGTCGTCATGAGGTGTATCCCAATCGCTTCGCGGCCAGGCCGGTGAGGATCTCGTTGGTGCCGCCGCCGATGCCGAGGATCCGGACGTCGCGGTAGTGCCGCTCGACCTCGGCCTCCCGCATGTACCCGAGCCCGCCGTGCAGCTGGACGGCCTCGTTGACCACCCACTCGGCGGCCTCGACGGCGGTGTTCTTGGCAAAACAGGCTTCGGCGATGACTTCCTCGCCCGAGACGTGCCGGATCGCGGCCTGCCGGGCGTAGGTGCGGGCGACGTCGACCCGCCGGGCCATCTCGGTCACCTTGTGCTGCACGAGCTGGCGCGAGATGAGCGGCCGCCCGAACGTCTCGCGCAGCCGGCACCAGTCCAACGTGAGGTCGAGCGCGCGCTGGGCGTGCGAGTACGCCTGCACGGCCAGGGAAAGCCGTTCGGTGACGAACTGGGTGGCGACCTGCGCGAACCCGCTGTTCTCGGCGCCGACGAGGTTCTCGACCGGCACCCGGACGTCCACGTAGGACAGTTCGGCAGTGTCGGAGCAGAGCCACCCCATCTTCTCAAGCTTGCGGGAAACAGTGAACCCGGGCGTCCCACGCTCGACGACGATCAGCGACAGCCCGTGGGCGCCGTCACCACCGGTGCGCACGACGGTCGTCACGAAGTCGGCGCGGCAGCCGGAGGTGATGTAGGTCTTGGCGCCGTTGATGACGTACTCGTCGCCCTCCCGGACCGCGGTGGTCCGGATCCCGGCCACGTCGGAACCGCCGTCCGGTTCAGTAACACCCAGGGAGCCGATCTTGTCCCCGGCGAGGGTCGGGCGCACCCAGCGTTCGATCTGCACCGGGTCGGCGGCCTCGGCGATGTGCGGGACGGCGATGCCGCAGGTGAACAGCGAAGCGAACAGCCCGCCGGACCCACCCGCGTAGTGCATCTCCTCGGCGACGACGAGCGCGTCCAGATAGTTGCCGTCGCCCCCGCCGATCTCTTCGGGGAACGCGACGCCGAGCAGGCCCAGGTCGCCGGCCTTGCGGTGCAGGTCGCGCGGCAGCTCACCGGCGCGCTCCCAGTCGTCGAGGTGCGGCAGGACCTCCTGCTCGACGAACTTCCGCACGGTCTTGCGCAGCTCCGCCCGTTCGGGCGTCCGAAAAGGATCGGTCACAGGAGCACCTCGGGAATGTCGATCTCACGGGACCGCAGCCACTCGCCGAAGGCCTTGGCCTGCGGGTCGAACCGCGCCTGCGAGGCGACGCCTTCACCGAGAATGCCTTCGACGACGAAGTTCACCGCCCGCAGGTTCGGCAGCAGGTGACGTGTCACCGGCAGGTCCGCGGTCTCCGGCAGCAGCAGCTTGAACTCGGCGACGGTCAGCCGGTACACGAGCCACCGCCAGGCCTCCTCGGACCGCACCCAGACGCCGAGGTTGGCGTTGCCGCCCTTGTCCCCGCTGCGGGCCCCGACAACCCGGCCGAGCGGCGCGCGCCGCACCGGCCCGTGGTCGAGCGGGTCGGGGAGCGCGGGCTCGTCCACATCGGACAGCTCCACAGTGGACGTCGGAGGAGCTATGTCGACACGCATCCCGTCCGGCAGCACCGCGATGTGCGGCACCAGACCGGCGTCCACGTAGGCCGCGGTGTAGACGCCGTAGGGCGAGGCATCCGACGGCGGCGCGGTGACGTGGAACCCGGGGTAGCTGGCCAGCGCGAGCTCGACCGCGGCGCCGGTGAACGCCCGGCCCGCGACCTTGGGGTCGGCGTCCTTGACCGCGACGTGCAGCAGCGCGCTCGCGGTCTGCTCGGTGTCGGCGTCGGTGTGGTCGGTCCGGGCCAGCGTCCACTTGACGTCGGCGGGCGGCCGGTCCTTCAACGCGGCTTCGAGCTGTTCCTTCACCAGCGCGGCTTTCGCCTCGATGTCGAGTCCGGTGAGGACGAACGTCGTCTCGTTGCGGAACCCGCCCAGGGTGTTCAGCGCGACCTTCAGCGTCGGCGGCGGAGCCTCTCCGCGAACCCCCGAGATGCGGACGCGGTCGGGCCCGTCCTCGGTCAGCGACAGCGTGTCGAACCGGGTCGTGACGTCCGGCCCGGCGTAGCGGGCGCCGGTGATCTCGTACAGCAGCTGCGCGGTGACGGTCCCGGCGTTCACCACTCCCCCGGTGCCCGGGTGCTTGGTGATGACGCTGGAGCCGTCGGCCTCGATCTCGGCGATCGGGAAGCCCGGCACGCCCAGGGAGTGCTCGGTGAAGAAGGCGTAGTTGCCGCCGGTGGCCTGGGCGCCGCACTCGATGACGTGCCCGGCCGCGACCGCTCCGGCGAGCGCGTCGTAGTTGTCGCGGGCCCAGCCGTAGTGCGCGGCGGCCGGCCCGACGATCACCGACGCGTCGGTGACACGCCCGGTGACCACGACGTCGGCGCCCGCGTTCAGGCATTCCGCGATGCCCCACGCGCCGAGATAAGCGTTGGCGGTCAACGGTTTCCCCAGCGACAGCTCGTCGGCGCGGGCGACCAGGTCGTCGCCCTCGACGTGCGCGATCTTCACGTCCAGGCCGAGCTTGTCGGCCAGTTCGCGCAGGGCGTCCGCGAGCCCGGCGGGGTTGAGCCCGCCGGCGTTGGCGACGATCTTGACGTCGTTTTCGCGCGCCAGCTCGAGGTTCTCCTCCAGCTGCCGCAGGAACGTCTTGGCGTACCCGCGGTTCGGGTCCTTCATCCGGTCGCGGCCGAGGATGAGCATGGTGAGCTCGGCGAGGTAGTCGCCGGTCAGGACGTCCAGCGGGCCGCCGGTGAGCATCTCGCGCACCGCGGAGAAGCGGTCGCCGTAGAAGCCGGACGCGTTGCCGATGCGATACGGCGATGTCATTGCCGCCTCCGCGGAGAAGAGTGCGTCGGCGGGGCGAACTGCCCCGGTTTCCGGCCTTCCCCGGGCGGGCCGGCGAAGGCCTGCGCGACGGTCAGCCACTCCTCGACGTCGGCGCCGTGCGCCACCAGGTCGGTGTCGGCCGGGTGGCGCCGCTGGGTGACGACCAGGCAGAAGTCCACGGCGCTGCCGGTCAGCTTCTGCTCGGCGTCTTCGGGCCCGAACGCCCAGGTGGTGCCGTCGGGCGCGGTGAGCTCGACGCGGAACTCCTCGGCCGGCGGCGCGAGGGAGTTGAGCAGGTAGGCGAAGTCGCGGGTGCGGGTGCCGAAGCGGGCGATGTGCCACAGCCGCGCGGTCGGCTCGCGCGTCAGGCCGAGGGCGTCGTAGATGTCCTGACCGTGCGCCCAGGTCTCCATCAGCCGCGCGGTGACCATCGACGCCGCGCTCATCGGCGGCCCGTACCAGGGCAGCTTCTGCCCGTCCGGCACCGCGGCGAGGGCCTCGGCCAGCCGCTCCCGGCCGGTCCGCCAGCGTTCGAGCAGCTCTTCCGGGGACGCCTGGGCCCCTTCGGCCGCGGCTTCGTCGACGTAGTGCTCGCCGACGGTGAGCAGGCTTTCCACCTCGGCCTGCCAGTCTTCGGGGTGGGCCGCCGCGATCAGGGCCTTCCCGTCGGTCCAGGCCAGGTGCGCGATCTGGTGCGCGATCGTCCACCCCTCGGCGGGGGTTTCCCGCGCCCAGTCCGACGCGGGCAGGTCCGCCACCACGTCGTCGATCGTCCGTGATTCCGCGTCGAGATCCCCGAGGATCACGCCGAGGTCCGCCATCGCCGCCTCCTTGCGTACTGGCGCCCAGCGTGGCACCGGCCCCGAGAAAAATCAAGCACGCCTGATTGTTTCGCCCCGGACGCTGCGGACGCACTATTGACATCTTGCCAGTAGTGCCGGACTGCCTTAGTTTCGTCGCATGGCCGAGACCACCTACGCCGTCGCGGACCGGATCGCCACGGTGACGTTGAACCGCCCCGAGGCGCGCAACGGCTACACGATCCGGATGGCCGACGAGCTCGGCGCCGCGATGGACCGCGCCGACCGCGACGAGGACGTCCGCGTGGTGGTGCTGACCGGCGCCGGCAAGGACTTCTGCGTCGGCGCCGACCTCTCACAGGGCGGCTTCGACTTCGACCCGGCGACCGGCCCGGACGCGTCGTGGCAGGAACCCGCCGGCCGGTGCTCCAAGCGGATCTTCACGATGAACAAGCCGGTGATCGCGGCCCTGCACGGCGCGGCGGTCGGCGCGGGCAGCACGATCACGCTCCCCTGCGACTACCGGCTCGCCTCCGAGGACTCGCGCTTCGGATTCGTCTTCACCCGCCGCGGCATCTACCCCGAAGGCGCGTCGGCGTGGTTCCTCCCCCGGCTCGTCGGGATGGGCACCGCACTCGACTGGATGATCAGCGGCCGGGTCTTCCCCGCGGCCGAGGCCCTCGCGAAGGGGCTGGTGCACCAGGTCTTCCCCACCGGCACGGTGCTGGAGGAGGCCTACAAGCTCGCTCACGAGCTCATCACGAACACCGCGCCGGTGTCGGTCGCCGTCACCCGCCAGCTGCTCTACCGGATGGCGAGCGCGGACTCGCCGTTCCCGGTCCACGAACTCGACTCCCGCCTGATCGGCGGGCTCGGCACCAACGCGGACGCCGTCGAAGGGGTCATGTCGTTCCTGCAGAAACGGCCGCCGTCGTGGGGTCTGCGGGTGGACAAGGACCTGCCGCCGTACCTCCCCTGGCTGGACGCATGACCGCCTATCCCCCGCAGCCCTGGAACCTGGTCGCGGACGCGCGCGTGTCGGTCTGGCGCGTCCCGGCGGCCGACCTGCCCGAACTGGCGGCCGAGCCGCTGCTCGTCGCGGGGCACGCGTCGGTGTTCACGGCGTGGATCGACTACACCCCGCCCGGTCAGCTGGCCTACCACGAGCTGCTGGCCGCGACGGCGGTCAAGGGCCGCCGCGTCTCGTGCTCGATCAGCGAGATCTGGGTCGACAGCGAGGTCTCCCTGGCCGGCGGGCGCGAGCTGTGGGGCATCCCGAAGGGCCTGGCGACCCTCGGCTTCACCGGCGACCGCTCGTTCACGGCGACGGCGGCCACTTCCGACGACTGGATCGCCACGGCCGCGTTCCGCCGGCGCGGCGGGCTGCCGCTGCGCCTGCCGACCGTCTTCGAGGTTGCGCAGTTGCTCGACGGCACGCTGCTGCGGACGCCGGTTTCGGCGAAGATCAGCCCGCGCGCCGCGGCGGCGGACTGGAGCTTCAACCCGGCGGGCCCGCTCGGCTACCTGTCCGGACGGCGCCCGGTGGCGAGCCTGGAGCTGCCCGGCTCGCAGCTGCGCTTCGGCGCCTGACCCGGCCGAACGGCGTCGAAACCTACCCCCGGGGCGTCCCGGGCGCACCCCGAACTGCTTCTCTGGGTGATCACTTAACCCGCCAGGGTTAAGCGTACGACACGCCATCTGGGGTCCCGTGCGGGCAACGACCCCTACATGTAGTCTCTGGTGACCGGCAGGGCCCAGCGACGGGGAGACCGCTGCAGAGTACTGCCGGGCCGTTTTGAAGAACCTGCAGCGCACGGCCTCGTGAGGCCGTGTGGCGATCGAACGCGCCCGAAAGCTTGGAGACACGCATGTCCGTCGAAACCGGTCAGCGGCCGCCCGCCGCCGCCGACACCCCCACCGCGATCCGGGTCATCCGGCGGGACGGCAGCGTGTCGCCGTTCGACGCCGGGAAGATCTCGGTCGCGCTCACGAAGGCGTTCCTCGCGGTCGAGGGTGGCGACGCCGCCGCGTCCTCCCGCGTGCACCACGTCGTCGCCGAGCTGACCCAGCAGGTCGAGACGACCCTGCTGCGCCACGCCGGCCCCGAGACCGCCCTGCACATCGAGCAGATCCAGGACATCGTCGAGCTCGCGCTGATGCGCGGCGAGCACCACAAGGTCGCCCGCGCGTACGTCCTCTACCGCGACGAGCGCATGAAGGCCCGTGAGGCCGCCAAGCCGGCCACGACCGAGGTCGCGCTGAACGTCAAGGGTGTCGACGGCGTCCTGCGCCCGCTCGACTGGGCGCGCGTGTCCCACGTCGTGGGCGAGGCCGTCGCCGGGCTCGAGGACGTCACCGCCGAGCCGGTGCTGGCCGAGGCCAAGCGCAACCTCTACGACGGCATCAGCGCCGACGAGCTCGCCCTGGCCCAGATCATGGCCGCTCGCGTGCTGGTCGAGCAGGAGCCGAACTACTCCTACGTCTCCGCCCGCCTGCTGCTGGACAAGCTGCGCGGCGAGGCCCTGAGCTACCTCGCGAAGAGCCCGCGCCTGGCCAGCCAGGACGAGATGGCCGCCGAGTACCCCGCGTACTTCCGCAACTACCTGCGCCGTGCGGTCGAGCTGGAGCTGGTCGACGGCGAGCTGCTGTCGTTCGACCTGGACAAGATCACCGCCGCGATCGAGGCCAAGCGTGACCTCGACTTCGGCTTCCTCGGCCTGCAGACGCTGTACGACCGGTACTTCCAGCACCACAACGGCACCCGCTTCGAGCTGCCGCAGGCGTTCTTCATGCGCGTCGCGATGGGCCTGGCGATCCGCGAGGACGACCGCGAAGCCCGCGCGATCGAGTTCTACGAGCTGCTCTCGACGTTCCACTTCATGGCGTCGACGCCGACCCTGTTCAACTCGGGCACCACCCGCGCCCAGCTGTCGTCCTGCTTCCTGACCACGGTGGACGACGACCTGGACTCGATCTTCCAGGCGTACAAGAACAACGCGCTGCTGGCCAAGTACTCCGGCGGCCTCGGCAACGACTGGACCCCGGTCCGCGGCCTCGGCGCGCACATCAAGGGCACCAACGGCCAGTCGCAGGGTGTCGTCCCGTTCCTCAAGATCGCCAACGACACCGCCGTCGCGGTCAACCAGGGCGGCAAGCGCAAGGGCGCGGCCTGCGCGTACCTCGAGACGTGGCACGTGGACATCGAGGAGTTCCTCGACCTGCGCAAGAACACCGGTGACGACCGCCGGCGCACGCACGACATGAACACCGCGAACTGGGTGCCGGACGAGTTCCTGCGCCGCGTCGAGGCCGACGCGCAGTGGACGCTGTTCTCGCCGAACGAGACCCCGGACCTGCACGACCTCTACGGCAACGCGTTCTCGGAGCGCTACCGCGAGTACGAGGCGATGGCCGAGCGCGGCGAGATCAAGGTGTTCCGCAAGATCCGCGCGGTGGAGCTGTGGCGCCGCATGCTGACCATGCTGTTCGAGACCGGCCACCCGTGGATCACCTTCAAGGACCCGTGCAACCTGCGCTCGCCGCAGCAGCACGTCGGCGTCGTGCACTCGTCCAACCTGTGCACCGAGATCACGCTGAACACCAACAGCGAAGAGGTCGCGGTCTGCAACCTCGGCTCGGTGAACCTGCTCAAGCACGTCACCCCCGAGGGCCTGGACACGAAGCGCCTCGAGAAGACCGTGCGCACGGCCGTCCGCATGCTGGACAACGTGATCGACATCAACTTCTACACGATCCCGGAGGCGCGCCGCTCCAACCTGCGCCACCGTCCGGTCGGCCTGGGCATCATGGGCTTCCAGGACGCGCTGTTCGAGATCGGCGTCCCGTTCGCTTCCGACGAGGCCGTGAAGTTCGCCGACGTCTCCATGGAGCACCTCTCCTACTACGCGATCTCGGCGTCGACCGACCTCGCCGAGGAGCGCGGGCAGTACCAGTCGTTCGAGGGCTCGCTGTGGAGCAAGGGCATCCTGCCGATCGACTCGCTGCAGCTGCTCATCGACGCCCGCCAGGGTGACGGCCTCGACGTCGACACCTCGTCCACTTTGGACTGGGCGCCGCTGCGCGAGCGCGTCAAGACCGTCGGCATGCGCAACTCCAACGTGATGGCGATCGCGCCGACCGCGACGATCTCCAACATCTCCGGTGTCGGCCAGTCGATCGAGCCGCTGTTCCAGAACCTGTTCGTCAAGTCGAACATGTCCGGCGACTTCACCGTCGTCAACCCGCACCTGGTCCGTTCGCTCAAGGCGCGCGGGCTGTGGGACGAGGTCATGGTCAGCGACCTCAAGTACTTCGACGGCTCCCTCGGCCAGATCGACCGCGTGCCGGACGACCTGAAGGCGCTGTACGCGACCGCGTTCGAGATCGAGTCGAAGTGGATCGTCGACGCCGGCTCGGTGCGCCAGAAGTGGATCGACCAGGCGCAGTCGCTGAACCTCTACATCGCGGCGCCGAGCGGCCGCAAGCTCGACGAGCTGTACCGCTACGCGTGGCACAAGGGCCTCAAGACCACGTACTACCTGCGGGCGCGGTCCGCGACGCACGTGGAGAAGAGCACCCTGCGCGGCACCGACGGCAAGCTGAACGCCGTCTCGGCCACCCCGGCCCCCGCTGCTCCCGCGGCGGCCCCGGCTCCCGCGCCGACGCCCGCGCCGTCCCCGTCGCCCGCCGCCGCGGTGCCGGCCGTCCCGGTGACCCCGGCTCCGAAGCCGGAGTCGAAGGAAATGCCGAAGACCGACGTCGACTTCGTCGCCACCGAAGGCGCCGCCTGCCGCATCGACGACCCCGACTGCGAAGCCTGCCAGTAAGGAACCCGAGGAACATGACCAACGTGGAGACGACCGGCGCGACCGGCCTCGGTGAGATCGAGGTCGGCGCCGCCCGGATCAACGTCGACGACAAGCGCATGATCAACGCGCGCGCCGACGTCAACCAGCTGCTGCCGATGAAGTACACCTGGGCCTGGGAGAAGTACCTGGCCGGCTGCAACAACCACTGGATGCCGACCGAGGTCGCCATGCAGGCCGACATCGCGCTGTGGAAGTCGAAGGACGGCCTCACCGAGGACGAGCGGCAGATGCTCAAGCGCAACCTGGGCTTCTTCGCGACCGCGGAGTCCCTGGTGGCCAACAACATCGTGCTCGCGGTGTACCGGCAGATCACCAACCCCGAGTGCCGCCAGTACCTGCTGCGCCAGGCGTTCGAGGAGGCCGTGCACACGCACACCTTCCAGTACATCTGCGAGAGCCTCGGCCTGGTCGAGGGCGAGCTGTTCAACATGTACCGCGAGGTCCCGTCCATTTCGGACAAGGACGCGTGGGCGCTGAAGTACACCCAGCACCTGGAGGACCCGGACTTCGAGACCGGGACGCCGGAGGCCGACACGGCGTTCCTGCGTGACCTCGTCGCGTTCTACGTGATCTTCGAGGGCATGTGGTTCTACACCGGCTTCGCGCAGATCCTCTCGCTCGGCCGCCGCAACAAGATGGTCGGCATCGCCGAGCAGTACCAGTACATCCTGCGCGACGAGTCGATCCACCTGAACTTCGGCATCGACTGCATCAACCAGATCAAGATCGAGAACCCGCACCTGTGGACCGAGGAGTTCCAGGAAGAGGTGCGCGGGATGCTGAAGGAGGCGTGCGAGCTGGAGGTCGCGTACGCGCGTGACACCATGCCGCGCGGCATGCTCGGCCTGTCGGCGCAGCTGTGCGAGCAGTACATGCACTTCATCACCGACCGGCGCGCGCAGCAGATCGGCCTCCAGCCGATCTTCGGCGAGACCGAGAACCCGTTCCCGTGGATGTCCGAGGCGATGGATCTGAAGAAGGAGAAGAACTTCTTCGAGACCCGCGTCATCGAGTACCAGTCGGGCGGCGCCCTCGACTGGGACTGACGTCTCGCGCTCAGCTCGGCCACGCCTTGGTCCGCCAGGGCGTGGCCGAGCTGTTTTGTGCGGAAGGCACGGCACGGACCACCCGAAAAGAGGACACCCCAACCTGTTGTCAGGTCGTCAACAAGGGTGCATCGTGGAGGGGTAGCCGATCTCGACGGGGAGATGGTCACCTTGACGAGCACCGTGGGCCGAGCCGCCGAAGCACTGCGTGAACGGGTGCCGCCCCTCACCGCCCTCCCCCTGCCGCGCAAAGTCGACGAGCGCTGGCTGCAGTCGCGCTGGCCCGTCCAGGAGCTCGCGACCCCGCCCGCCGGCAGCGGCCTCAAGCCCGTTCTCGGTGACGAGGGCCCGCCGGTCGTCGGGCACATGCTCGAGATGATGCGCTTCGGCCCCGCCTTCGGCCTGCGCCGCTACGAGCTCTACGGCCCGGTGTCGTGGACCAGCGGGTTCGGCCGGCGGATCGTCGCGCTGTCCGGGCCGGAGGCGACGCAGATCGCGCTCGTCAACAAGGACAAGGCGTTCTCGCAGGAGGGCTGGAAGTTCTTCATCGAGAAGTTCTTCGAGCGCGGCCTGATGCTGATGGACTTCGGCGAGCACCACCTGCACCGCCGGATCATGCAGGAGGCCTTCACCCGCGACCGGCTCACCGGCTACGTCAACGAGATGGGCCCCGCCCTGCGTGAAGGCGTCGCGACCTGGGGAGCGACCGACCGGCCGCGGCTGTACTGGGCGCTCAAGCAGCTCACCCTCGACGTCGCGACGCGCGTGTTCATGGGCATGCGCAGCGGCGCCGACGCGCACCGGATCAACCGCGCCTTCGTCAGCTCCGTGCGGGCCGGCACCGCGCTCGTGCGCGTCCCGGTGCCCGGCGGCCGCTGGGCGGCCGGGCTGCACGGCCGGCGGGTCCTGGAGCGCTACTTCGGCGAGAACCTGCCCGCCAAGCGCGCCGCCGACGGTGACGACCTGTTCTCCGCGCTCTGCCACGCCACCACCGAGGACGGCGACCGGTTCAGCGACACCGACATCGTCAACCACATGATCTTCCTGATGATGGCCGCGCACGACACGACGACCATCACCAGCAGCGCCATGGCCTACTACCTCGCCAAGCACCCGGAGTGGCAGGAGCGGGCGCGCGAAGAGTCCCTCGCGCTCGGCGACGACGTCCTCGACATCACCGCCATCGACCGGCTGGAGACGCTCGACCTCGTCATGAAGGAGGCGCTGCGGCTGGTCGCGCCGGTGCCGACGCTGACCCGCCAGACCGTCAAGGACACCGAGGTCCTCGGGCACTACATCCCGGAGGGCACACTGGTCGGCGTCTCACCGACGGTGAACCACTTCTCGCCCGAGTGCTGGACGGACCCGTTCACCTTCGACCCCGAGCGGTTCGCCGAACCGCGCCGCGAGGACAAGTCGCACCGGATGGCGTGGATGCCCTTCGGCGGCGGCGCGCACAAGTGCATCGGGCTCCACTTCGGCGGGCTCGAGGTGAAGTTGCTGATGCACGAAATGCTGCGCGCGTACCGCTGGTCGGTTCCGGAGAGTTACACCGCGCGCTGGGACTACGTCTCGCTGCCGGTCCCCGCCGACGGTCTCCCGGTGCGCCTGACGCCGCGTTGACGCGGGACTGTCCACCACTGCATACACGCGGTGACAAAAGGTCACCACATGTGGAGATTCGTTCACTCGTTCAGCCGGTAGACACCCCGTTACGCGCATGATGGCGTGGCATCGATCGATGCCGAGGGGTACCTAGTGTGGCTTCATGATCCCCGACACCGTGTCTGAACTGGGCTGACCTGTGCGTGAAGAGGTGGAGTGTGCCTGAGCTCGGTGCCGCGCCGGGGCTGCTGGACGTGGCGCGCAGGTGGGCGGCCACGTTGGCCGACACCAAAGGAGTAACACTTCCCCCGGAGGAGCTTGAACCACTCTTGCTCGAGATCGCGCACGACGCGGTCGGCCACGTCGCGCCGGGACCGGACGGCGCGGTGCACCGGTTCACCGCGCTCTACGCGGCGTCCCCGATGGGGATCGCGCTGGCCGACCCGGACGGCGAGATCGTCGAAGCGAACCTCGCGCTGGGCCAGCTGCTCGGTTGCTCACCGGAGAAGCTGCGCGGCCGGCACCTCACCGAGCTCGGCTCGACCGACCACGACGTCTCGCGCCTCAAGGCCGGGCTCGAGCAGGTGCGCCTGGGGCGTGAGCGCTACCAGGAGCGGATGCTGCTCGACCACACCGAAGACGGGCAGCTCTGGACCGACGTCACCCTCGCCCGGCTGCCCGGCGACCGGCCGGGCTCGATCTACCCGGTGCTCATGGTGTCCGACGCGAACGAGCTGCACCTGCTGCAGGAGCGGCTGCTGCACCAGAACGTGCACGACCCGCTGACCGGGCTGCCCAACGCGTCGTCGTTCACCACCAAGCTCGAGGCCGCGCTCGGCGCCGGCGCGCGCGACGACATCGCGCTGGTCTACCTCGACGTCGACGGCTTCAAGGTGGTCAACGACGGCCTCGGCGCCGGCGTCGGCGACCAGGTGCTGCGCGGGATCGCCGGCAAGCTCTCGGCCGTGTTCACCGGCCACCACGACGGGTTCGTCGCGCGGCTGTCCGGCGACGGCTTCGCGGTGCTGCTGCGGGGCGAGCTCAGCCCGGCCGAGGTCGTCGAGCTCGTCGAGCGGGCGCTGGAGGACCTCAACGAGCCGATCTACCTCGGCGGGCACGGCATCGGCGTCAGCGCGAGCGCGGGCATCGTGGTGCGCGCGGCCGTCGAAGGCGGCGCGGCCGAGCTGCTGCGGGCGGCGGAGATCGCGCTGCACCGGGCCAAGGAGGCCGGCAAGGCGCAGTGGATGCTGTTCGACCCCGAGCTGGACGCCCGCGACCGCGGCCGCTACCAGCTGGGCGCGGTGATCGCCGGTGCGCTGGAGAACGGCGAGTTCTCGCTCGTCTACCAGCCGACGGTCAAGCTGGCCCGCACCGACGAGCTCGCCGCCGTGAACGCCGGCCTGCGCTGGAACCACCCGGAGAAGGGCGAGCTCGACTCGGCCGAGTTCTACCCGCTGGCCCAGACGACGGGCATGACGGTGCCGCTCGGGCGCTGGCTGCTGGCCGAGTCCTTGGCCGCGACGGCCCGGTGGCGCTCCCGCTTCGGCGACGCGGCCCCGGACGTCTGCGTCCGGCTGCCCGCACGGCTGGCCATCGACCCGGACCTGGTGCTGCTGGTCAAGGAGCAGCTGGACAAGCACGAGCTGCCCCCGAAGGCGCTGCGGCTGTGCACGGACCGCGAGTCCGTCCTCGACCCGGCCGGCGAGGTCCTGGAGTCGTTCACGGTGCTCGCTGACCTCGGCACCCAGCTGGTGCTGACGATCTCGGGCTCGGCCGACCTGGAGCTGATCCCCCAGCACGATCTGCCGGTCCGCCACGTGATCCTCTCGGGCCCGGTGGTCGACGCGCTCGACACCGACGAGCCGGCCGAGACCGACCTGCGGCACCTGACCCAGCTGATCACCCGGGCCCGCGAGCTGCAGCTGCGTGTCGGCGCGGAGGGCGTGCGAACGCACGACCAGGCGGCGCGGCTGCGGCAGCTCGGGGTGCTGGCGGCGCGCGGGGAGTTCGTGAGCGCGTCGGCGACCGGGGACGAGGTCGACGAGCTGATCGCGCGTCACCCGGGCGGCTGACCAAGCCGGTGGCGGGGTGGCTCCGAAGACCCGGCAGGATGGGTTCTGCTGCCGACGAGAAGGGACGTCCATGGACGCCGGAGACCTCGCCCCCGACTTCAGCCTGCCCGACGACCAGGGCCGTGAGCGCAAGCTCTCGGACTTCCTGGCCACCGGGCCGGTCGTGCTGTTCTTCTACCCCGCCGCGATGACCGGCGGCTGCACCGCGGAGAGCTGCCACTTCCGCGACCTGGCCGCGGAGTTCGCGGAGGTCGGCGCGCACCGCGTCGGGATCAGCCCGGACGGGGTCACCAAGCAGCGGCAGTTCTCCGCGGCCAACGACTTCGACTACCCGCTGCTGTCCGATGTGGAGGGTGAGGTCGCCAAGCAGTTCGGCGTGTGGCGCAAGCTCATCCCCCTGCACACCAAGCGCGCGACGTTCGTGATCGGCGAAGACCGGCGGGTGCTCGAGAAGATCAAGAGCGAGCTGAACTTCACCCTCCACGCCGACCAGGCGCTCAAGGTGCTGCGGGAGCGCAACAAGGTGTCCTGACCGTCACCGGCGGGGCGGCCACGGCCGCGGCCGGCGCACTCGCGCGCCGGCCGCCTGCCACCTTCTCAGGCCGTCACGCCGACGCCGTCGTCCGACCGGGTACTCGTGCGCTTCCGCACGGGTCCCACGCTTGGCGGCGCGGTTGGGGAAACCCCGTCGCTCGCACAGCCAGCGCTGGCTCGGCTGGGTCACTTCGGCAAAGACCTGTGTCACGGCTTCTCCTTGCGCCACACGTTGTTCGTGCCGGTGCACGCCGGCGCGCGATCCGCGTCCGCGGACTCCGTGCGCACCAGCACGAACCCGAGCCGGTCCGGGACGGCTCCACTTCGGACGTTCGCCCGGTCGTGCTTGATCTCGACGTACCCCGCGCCGAACCCGAACGCCTCCTCGGTCACCAGCCGCGCGGCGCGGGTCACCAGGCCGCGGCCGGTGTGCTCCCGGGCGAGCCAGTAGCCGATCTCGACCCCGCCCTCGCGGGTCATCACACCGATGCCGCCCGCGAGCGCGTCGTCGACGCGGATCGCCCACTCGTACGCACCGCCCGATTCCCACTGCTCGTTGGTGCGCTTGAGAAACGCCGCGGCATCCTCGTCGGTGTAGCTGCCGACGGCCCAGAACATCCAGTCGGCCAGGTGCGCGCCGGACCCCGAAACGGCCGCCTGCACGGCGGCGGCGTCCGACGCGAGCCAGCGGGTCAGGGTGAACCCGTCCCCAGTATACGTCTCCTTCACGGTTTCTCCTTGCGCCACACGTGGTTCGTGCCCGCACACCGCGGGGGCAGGGGCTCGTCGACCGGCTCCTCACGCACCTTCGTGAAACCCAGGCGCGCGGGCACCGCTCCACTTCGGACGTTCCGCACGTCGTGCTTGATCTCGACGTACCCCGCGCCGAGCCGGAACGCCTCCTCCGTAAGCAGCTCCGCCGCGCGGGTGACCAGGCCGCGGCCGATGTGCTCCCGGGTGAGCCAGTAGCCGATCTCGACCCCGCCCTCGCGCGCCATCGTGCCGATGGCGCCGGCGATCGAGCCGTCGACGCGGAGGGCGAAGTCGTGCGTTTCGCCGGTCTCCCAGTTCTTTCCCGTGCGCCGCAGGAACTCGGCGCTGTCTTCGGCGGTGTAACCGTCGGCGGCCCAGATCATCCAGGCGCCGATGTGGTCGAGGGACCCGGCGACCGTCGCGGTGAGCGCCGGTGCGTCGGCGAGCGTCCACCGGGTCAGCACGAACTCGTCACGGGCATACACCTCGGCCGGGGTCTCCATGGCTTCCATGGTGCCCCGGCCGGGTGTTCGAGCGCTCCCGAATTAATTGACGATGACGCTGTCCGGGATCTCCGAGTCGTTCTTCAGCGCGTCAAACAGCTGCTTCGACTTGTTCTTGTCCCAGTTCTCCGCCGACGCGCTGGTCACCGGAACCGTCGTCGTGACGACTCCGCCGGAGGAGATGCCGCGCATCGCCAGCGCCAGGCCCACCAGGTTGTGCACGTGGTCGCCGGAGTCCAGCGTCAGCGCGTCCGGCCCCGAGGACAGCAGCGGGAAGAAGTGGAACGGGTTGAGCAGCGTGCCCGGGCTGGCGATCTGGCTGACCAGCGCGCCGATGAACTTGCGCTGGTTGGCGACGCGGTCGAGGTCCGAGCGCGGGGTCGCCTCGCTGTGGCGCATCCGGACGAAGCCCAGCGCCGAGCGGCCGTCGAGCGACTGGCAGCCGGCCTTGATGGTGATGTTGGTGAAGGTGTCGCTCATGTCCTTGTCGATGCACATGTCGACGCCGCCGATCGCGTCGACGATCTTCGCGAACCCGCCGAAGCCGATCTCGGCGTAGTGGTCGATGTGCAGCCCGGTGGCGCCTTCGACGGTCTTCGCCAGCAGCGCCGGCCCGCCGAGGGAGAACGCCGCGTTGATCTTGTTCTTGCCGTGGCCGGGGATCGTCACCTGCGAGTCGCGCGGCAGCGACAGCAGCGTCGGCTTGGTGCTGTTGTCCGGGATGTGCGCGACCATGACCGTGTCGGTGCGCTGCCCGCCCGCGTTCGCGACGTCGCCGGTGGCCAGGCGCTCCTCGTCCGCGGCGGTCAGGCCCTCCCGGCTGTCGGAGCCGACGATCAGCCAGTTGGTCCCGGCCGCGGCGACCGGGCGCCCGTCGTAGTCGGCCAGCGCGTCGACGCGCTTGATGGAGAACTCCAGGTAGACCCAGATCCCCGCGAGGAACACCACGAAGACCAGCAACAACGTCATCAGGACCCGGCCGAAGCCCCAGCGGCGACGCCGGCGCGGCGGCCGGGACGGCGGGTAGTCCTCGTCCGGCCGGGGCGGGTCACGGCGCGGCGGCGGGGGCGGCGCGTACTGGGGCTCCGGGTCGCCCATCGGGCGGGTGCGCTCGTCGTACGGGCTGCGGCCCCGCCCGGGCAGCGGCATCATCTGCGCGCGCTGGTGCTCCCGGGGGCGGCCGGTGGGCGGCCGGGGCGGCGGCATCCGGCGCCCGCCGTCGTCGCCACGGTACGTCATCACCATCACCCAATCCCGATCCGGACAAAAGTGTCGTCTTCAGTACACCGCACGCCCTCGAAAGGAGGACGTGCGGGACCGGGGTCGGGTTGGCCGCCCGAGGTTACTTGTCGGTCACCTCGTAACCGAACTGGTGGACCTTCAGGTACCCGGAGCGGAACCCCGCCTCGGAATAGGCCAGGTAGAACTCCCACATCCGGCGGAAGACGTCGTCGAACCCGAACCCGGCGATGTCGGCCCAGCGGTGCAGGAACCGTTCGCGCCACAACCGTAGCGTGTGCGCGTAGTCCTGGCCGAACTCGCGCATCCCGGCCAGCTTGAGCCGGGTGTTCGCGCGCAGGCCGTCCTCGATCGAGCGAACGGACGGGATGATGCCGC
This sequence comes from Amycolatopsis sp. NPDC104863, assembly GCF_055582965.1. NCBI lineage: Bacteria > Bacillati > Actinomycetota > Actinomycetes > Pseudonocardiales > Pseudonocardiaceae > Amycolatopsis > Amycolatopsis sp. NPDC104863. The sequence goes on along the minus strand of NZ_JBVJOW010000003.1, from coordinate 727,146 downwards.
CGGGGAAGATGTACTTGTGGATCCAGGTGTAGGCGCGCGACGCCGCCATCATCCGGTCGTGGTCCATCGTGATGGCCTGCAGGCCGAACCGCCCGCCGGGGCGCAGCCGCTCCCCGATCGTGGCGTAGAACGTCGGCCAGTAGGACGCCCCGACGGCCTCGATCATCTCGACGCTGACCACGGCGTCGTACTGGCCGCTCGACTCGCGGTAGTCGCACAGCTTCACGTCGACGCGGTCGGCGAACCCGGCCGCGGCGATGCGCTCGGTGGCCAGCGCGCGCTGTTCCTCCGAAATGGTCAGTGACGTCACGTTCGCCCCGCGGGCGGCGGCGCGGATCGCGAGCTCACCCCAGCCGGTGCCGATTTCGAGGACCTCGCTGCCCGCGCGCACCCCGGCGTAGTCGAGCACGCTGTCGATCTTGCGGTGCTGGGCGGCGGTGAGGTCGTCGGCCGGGCCGAACAGGGCCGAGGAGTACATCATCGACTCGTCGAGGAACGTGCCGAAGAGGTCGTTCGACAGGTCGTAGTGCCGGTGGATGTTGGCCCGCGCGCCTTCGAGGCTGTTCTCCTCGGACGGCGGCTGCGTGCGCTCGGCGATCTTCCGGAACTTCTGCAGCACCGGCGGCACGAGCGTGGCCATCCGCTCGGCGAACGGCGTCAGCACCTCGGCCAGGTCGGACGCGGTCCAGTCACCGGCCATGTAGGACTCGCCGAAGCCGATCTTGGCGTCGACACCCAGGCGGTGGAAAAAGGCTTCCGGCCGCAAAATACGCATTTCGGGCGACTCCGGGCCGCCGGCGCCGAGCACGGTGCCGTCCGGGAACGTCACCCGCACGTCGAGCGGGCGGACCGCGCGGCGGAACAGCGTGGCGGCGATCCGCGCCCGCAGCGCGGAGTGCGGTGGGGTGGCCAGGCCCGGCCACCGGGATTCGTCGGGGACGTCCTGGGCCGACGCGCGGTCAACACTCGAGGTGGTCACGGTTCTCCCTCCGGCCGGCCAGCTTCGCCGGTGATCGATCTTAGTCGCCGCACCCCACGGCGCGCTTCGCAATATGCCCTGTTCGGGGCGGTGTCACACGGGTATTCGCAGCCGCTGCGGCCCTGGTGCGGCCCACGCCTCCCGCAACTCGTCGCCGGTGTTCCCGGCCAGCACTTCCAGTGTGAAAGCAACGGTGAGCCGGGTCCACACCGAGGAGCGGCGCAGCATCGCGTGGCCTTCGCCGGCGATCTCGAACCGCGCGACCCGGGCCGCGACACCTTCGGCCCGTTCGGCGAAGGCGTGCGACTCGACCGGGCTCGTCATGCGGTCACGGATGCCGTGCACGACGAGCAGGGCACGGCCCGCGACGGCTTCGACCGGCTCGCCCCGCGGGGTCCAGGGAGCCAGGGCGCAGACCCCGCGCACGGCGGGGTCGTCGGCGACGCGCAGCGCCACGCGTCCCCCCATCGAATGACCGACGAGCACGACCGGCACGCCGGGGTGGTCGGCGTGGATGCGGTCGAGGGCCCAGCGGGCGTCCCGGACCGGGTCGAGGGCGGGCGCGTTCCAGCCGTAGCGGCGGTTGCGCAGCAGCCGCACCTCGACACCCGCCTTGCGGCCGGCGCTGTGCAGGGCGCGTGCGATCGGGACCATCCGCAGGTAGGCCAGCCTCCAGGGCGGCACTCCGCTCGTGCTGTGCTCGGTGCCGCCGTGCAGCACGAGCACGACCGCTTCGGTCCGCCCGCGTGCCGGCCACACCGACACCGCCGGTTCCGCCTCGCTCACCCGCGTCCTCCTCCTCGCCCGCATCCGGGTCAACCGCGACCGCCCACCGGCCTATTCCACCGCGCACCACCATCTTCGCGGTAGATTCGGCGCCCGATCCCCTACGGAAGGGTGGGTGTGGTGAGCGCCACGGACATCTCGGGCAGCGTCGCGAAACAGCTGGCCGACGTCGAGCAGGCCAACGCCGAAGCAGTGCGCGAAGCGGCGGATCTGGTGCTGGGGGTGATCCGGGCCGACGCACTGGTCTATACCGCCGGGGCCGGGCACTCGCTGGCGGCCGTCGCCGAGACGTTCTACCGGGCCGGCGGGCTGGCCTGCGTCTACCCGCTGTACCACCCGGAGCTGCTGCCGCTGCACGGCGCGGTGAGCAGCACGAAGACCGAGCGGCGCAGCGGGCTGGCCGCCGAGGTGCTGGCCGAGCGCGCGCCGGGGCCGGCCGACGTGCTGGTGGTGTTCTCGACGTCCGGGTCGAACCCGTACCCGGTCGAGCTGTGCATCGAGGCGCGCAAGCGCGGCGCGGCGGTCATCGCGATCACGTCGCGGGCGTGCGTGGCAGCGGCGCCGAAGCGGTCGTCGAGCACCCTCGTCGAGCAGGGCACGGTCGTGCTGGACTCGCTGGTGGTCCCGGGCGACGCGAGCTACCCGCCGGACGCCCCGCGCACCGCGCCGCTGTCCACTGTGGTCAACGCGTTCCTGTGGAACCTGGTGCTCGCGCAGGTCTACGACCGCGGGACGGCCGAGGGGCTCGACGTCCCGTTGTGGCGCAGCTCCAATGTGGAAGGCGGCGACCAGGCCAACGAGGCGCTGCTGGCGAAGTACGGCGAAATCGTGCCGCAGCTGAAGTAGTTGTTGGTGAAAAAGCTCCGGCCGGGCACGTCTTGACGGGCGTGCCCGGCCGCTTTAGCGTCGGCATACCGACTGGTCGGTGTGGTCCGGTCGGGCGGTCGGAGGAGGTCTTCATGGACGTTCCCACGGCGACGGTGCACGGCGAGTGCGCCCCCGGGTTCGAGCCGGTGCGCGAGGCCTTCGAAGCGAACTTCCGGGAGCGCGGCGAGCTGGGCGCGGCGTTCACCGCGATCCGGCACGGCGAGGTCGTGGTGGACCTGTGGGGCGGCTGGTCCGGTCCGGACCGCGCGCGGCCGTGGCGGGCGGACACCCTGGCCAACGTCTGGTCGACGACCAAGGGCATGACCGCGATCTGCGCGCACAAGCTCGTCGACGCCGGCGAGCTGGACGTGGACGCGCCGGTCGCGAAGTACTGGCCCGAGTTCGCCGCGGCGGGCAAGGGCGGCGTCCCGGTGCGCTGGCTGCTCACCCACCGCTCCGGTGTGCCCGGGATCGGCCTCGAGCGGCCGGTCGCCGTCGAGGAGCTCTACGACTGGGACCTGATGACGTCGCTGCTCGCGGCCCAGGAACCGTTGTACGAACCCGGTTCCGCGGGCGGCTACCACGCGCTGGCCTACGGCTGGCTCGTCGGCGAGGTCGTCCTGCGGATCGCCGGGCAGGGCATCCGCGAGTTCTTCGCCGAGCAGGTCGCGGGACCGCTCGGCGCGGACTTCTCGATCGGCTTGGCGCCCGACGCCGACCTGCAGCGGTGCGCGACGCTCGTCGACCCGGTCATGACCGAGGAGATGGCGAACGCGCTGGCCACGGCGTTCGCGGCGGCCGGCCCGGTCGCGCAGGCGGCGTTGACCAACCCGCGGCTCACGGGGCACCACGCGAACGAACCGGCCTTCCGCCACGCCGTCATGCCGGCGTTGAACGGCCACGGCACGGCCCGCGCGATCGCGACGATCTACGGCGGGCTCGTCGACGGAACGCTCCTGTCCGCCCCGACGCTGGCCAAGGCGCGGGAGAGCCAGGGCAAGGAGGTCGACGCGGTGCTCGGCCTGCCGAACGAGTGGGGCCTGGGCTTCTACCTCGGCAGCGACGCCCGCGGCTTCGGCCCGAACCCGGCGGCCTTCGGCCACGACGGCCTCGGCGGCTCCACCGGCGGCGCCGACCCGGAAAACGGCATCGCCTTCGGCTACACCCTCAACCAGCTCGGCCCCCTGATCCGCGACGACCCCCGAAAAATGGCCCTGGTCGCCGCCCTCTACACGTGCGTGGAGGGGCATCACGCGTGATCAGAGGGGCATCACGCGTGTCTGCAGGGGACACACGCGTGATTGGCGGGGCATCGGCGTGATGCCCCGCCAATCACGCGTGATGCCTGGCTGATCACGCGATGGCGGGTTCTTCTTCGGTGAACTGGGTTGCGTGGAGGGTCGCGTAGCGGCCGTTGGCGGCCAGGAGCTCCTCGTGCGTGCCGCGTTCGACGATCTCGCCGTGCTCCAGGACCAGGATCTGGTCGGCCGCGCGGACCGTCGAGAGGCGGTGCGCGATGACCAGGGCCGTGCGGCCGGCCAGGGCGTGGGTCAGGGCTTCGCCGACCGCCGCTTCGGACTCGGAGTCCAGGTGCGCGGTCGCCTCGTCGAGGACGACGACCTTGGGCCGCGCCAGCAGCAGCCGTGCGATCGTCAGCCGCTGACGCTCGCCGCCGGAGAGCCGGTAACCGCGCTCCCCCACCGTCGTGTCGAGGCCGTCGGGCAGCGAGTGCACGAGCTCACCCAGGCGAGCCTGCTCGAGCGCCGCCCAGATCTCGTCGTCGGTGACGCCGGGACGCGCATAAGCGAGATTCGCGCGGATCGTGTCGTGGAACAGGTGCCCGTCCTGCGTGACCACCCCGACGGTTTCCCGCAGCGACGCGAAACTCAGGTCCCGGACGTCCACATCGGACAGTCGCACCGACCCGGCGTCGACGTCGTAGAGCCGCGGCAGCAGCGAAGCGATCGTCGACTTCCCCGCCCCCGAGGACCCGACCAGCGCGACCATCTGCCCCGGCTCGGCGCGGAACGAGATCCCGTGCAGCACCTCTTCACCACCACGGTGGTCGAGCGTCGCGACGTCTTCCAGCGACGCCAGCGAGTACCGGTCCGCCGCCGGGTACCCGAACCGGACGTCGGAGAACTCCACCGAGACACCCTCGGACGCCGCGGGCAGGGACCGCGCGGCCGGCTTCTCCTCGATCATCGGCTTCAGGTCGAGGACCTCGAAGACACGCTCGAAAGACACCAAGGCCGTCATGACGTCGACGCGGACGTTGGCCAGCGCGGTCAGCGGCGCGTACAGCCGGGTCAGCAGCAGCGCCAGCGCGACGACAGTGCCCGGCGCGAGCACCCCGGTCAGCGCGAGGTAGCCGCCCAGGCCGTACACGAGCGCCTGCGCCAACGCCGAAACCAGGGTCAGGCTGGTCATGAACCAGCGGGTCAGCATCGCGGTCCGGATGCCGATGTCCCGGACGCGCCCGGCGCGCAGGCCGAAGTCGTCGGCCTCCTGGACCGGCCGGCCGAAGAGCTTGACGAGCGTCGCGCCCGGCGCGGAGAACCGCTCGGTCATCTGCGTGGTCATGCCCGCGTTCAGGTTCGCGGACTCCCGCTGCAGCCCGGCCATCCGGCGGCCGAGCCGCCGCGCGGGCAGCACGAAGATCGGCAGCAGCACCAGCGCGAGCAGCGTGACCTGCCACGACAGCGTCAGCATGACGGCCAGCGAGAGCGCCAGCTGGATCGTGTTGGTGACCAGGCCGGACAGCGTCGCGGTGAACGTCCGCTGCGCGCCGATGACGTCGTTGTTCAGCCGCGAGACCAGCGCGCCCGTGCGGGTGCGGGTGAAGAAGGCGATCGGCATGCGCTGCACGTGCTCGAACACCGCGCGCCGCAGGTCGTAGATGATGCCCTCACCGATGCGCGCGGACTGCCACCGCTCGACCAGGCCGAACCCGGCGTCGGCGACCGCGAGCCCGGCGATCACGACCGCGAGCCAGATGACCAGCGGCAGGTCGTGCCCGCCGACGATCGCGTCGACCACCTTGCCGGCCAGCACCGGCGTCGACACTGCGAGGACCGCCGAGATGACGGTGAGCACGAGGAACGCCAGCAGCCGCCGCCAGTGCGGACGGGCGAAGCGGGCGACGCGCTTGAACGTGCCCCGCGTCAGCCCTTTCGGGACGTCGTTGGCGCGCATCGCCGAGCTGAGCAGCGCCCAGGTGTTGTCCACGGGAGACCCCCAGTTCCAAAACCTCTACCATAGCTGAGGTTTTCTTCGGATATGACCTGGACAACGCGGTCGCCGTCCGATTGCTTCCCGCGACCGTTCACTCAGTGCGAACAACGCGGAGCAAAGCCGCGCGCAGCCGGTCCGCGTCTTCGGGCGCCAAGGGTGCCAGGAGGTCCGCCTCGGCCTCCCGCGTGGCCTCCTCGCCCGCCCGCCGCACCCGCTCCCCCGCCTCGGTCAGCCGGACCAGGCGCTTGCGCCGGTCGCCGGGCGCGACCTCGCGCGCGACCAGGCCCTTGGCCTCCAGCTCGTCGACCAGCGCGACCATCGTCGTCCGGTCGACACCCAGGCGGGCCGCGCCGTCCTGCTGCGACTGCGCCGGCCCGTCCCCGAACAGCGTCAGCAGCGCCAGCTGCCGCCCGGTGACCCCGAGCAGCGCGTACCGCGGCTCGGCCAGCTCCGCGAGCCGCAGCTGGGCGTGCTTGAGCAGGTACCCGAGCCGGCGGGTGACGGCAGGCGGGGCATCGAGGTCGCTGGACACGCGAGGACTCTACCCCTAGCCTGATCGTCAGTCTTGCTGACGATCTATTAAACTGATAATCAGGAGCTCCCCATGACGACCGTCGGGATCAAACCGCCCCAGCAGCACCTCGGCATCACCGCCCTCCGCGAGGTCTGGACGATCGCCGACGACGCGGGCTTCGACGGCTGCTGGGTGTTCGACCACCTCGCGCCGATGGGCCCGGACCGCACCGGCGACGTCTTCGACGGCTGGAGCCTGCTGGCCGCGATGGCCGAGGCGACCGAACGGGTCCGCATCGGCTGCCTCGTCTCCGGAAACACCAACCGGCACCCGGGCACGTTCGCGAAGATCGCCGCGACCGTCGACCACCTCTCCGGCGGCCGGCTCGACGTCGGCCTCGGCGCGGGCGGCGACACCCTCACCGACCGGATGATGGGCACGCCGACGCCGGCACCGGTCGAACGTGTCGAAAGACTGGCAGAAACCTGCGAAATCCTCCGTCTGCTGTGGACACGGCCGAGTGCGGGCTTCCGCGGCCGCCACTACACGCTCACCGACGCGATCAGTGACCCGAAGCCCGTGCAGGTACCGAAACCGCCGCTGTGGCTGGGCAGCAGCGGCGAAAAGCGTGGGCTGCGCGTGGTCGCCGAGCATGCCGACGTCTGGCTCAACGCGGCCCTGCCGGGCACGGAAACCGCCGAGCTGCAACGGCTTTCCGCCGTCCTCGACCGCCACTGCGCGGCGGTGGGCCGCGATCCGGCGGAAATCCGCCGGGCCGTGCAGTTCCGGCTGCCGTCCGATGCGGACAGTGCCCTGCGCCTCGCGCAGAGCTACGTCGACGCCGGGTTCACCGAGCTCGTCCTCATGCCGACCGGCCACGACAACGTGGTCAAGGCGGCCGAAGCCGCCGCGAAGCTGCTCCCCCGCCTGCGAGACGTCGGCTGAAGCGGACCAAAGCGCCGTCGGTAGCCTGACGGGGTGGAAACGGAGGTGGGCCGGGCGCCCGCATGGCGGCGCGCGGCACGGCTGTTCACCGCGCCTTCGTACCTCGCCGGTCTCCCGGCGCTGCGCTGGGACCTGGTCTTTTACCTGGGCTGCCTGGCCTTCGCGCTGCCGACGGCGCTGAAGTCCGAGTTCTACGGCTACCGCGTCTGGGGCAACTTCGCGACGGTCGCGTACGCGCTCGGCGCGCTGCACAGCGGCTGGCTGCTGCTGTCCGCACGCAAGGGCCGTACGCCGACCGGCGCACTCGGTTCCCGCTGGTGCGCCATCGCCGCGGTCGGCCTGTTGGCAATGATCCTTCCGTTGGCACTCCTGGTGATCCGCCGACTGACCGGAGTGGACTGGCTGGTCACGCCGGGCTCGTGGGCCGCGCAGCCCGAGGTCTGGGTGATCGAGCGGTCCGCGGATCTGCTGCTGCACCACGGAACCCCGTACGTCGACGTCACCGCGCTCGGCCGCGCGCCGGAGGTGAACGACTACACGCCGTACGGTCCGGTGATGGCCGTCTTCGGCCTGCCCCGGGCGTTGTTCGGCGGTTCTCCGCCGGCGAACGCGCTCACCGACGCGCGCTGGATGTTCGCCCTCGCCGCGTGCGCGTGTGTGCTGGGCACGCTGAAACTGCTGAAGTGGCCGAAGGTTCCGGTCGGCGCCGCGCAGCTCGCGCTCGCCTGCCCGCTCACCGCGCTGACCTGGGCCGTCGCCGGCCCGGACCTCGCGATCGTCGGCCTGCTGGTGCTCGCGTGCGCGCTGGCCGCGACCGGGAAGATCGCCTGGTCGGGACTGGTGCTGGCGCTGGTGATCAGCGCGAAGCTCATCGTCGCGCCGGCGGCCGCGGTCCTGGCGGTGTTCGTGCTGGTACGCCGGGACGGCCGCAAAGACGGGCTCGGCTGGCCCGCGCTCGGGCGGTTCGCGGCCGCGCTCGTCGCGACGACGGCCGCCGTGCACCTGCCCGTGTACCTGGTGGATCCGGCCGCGTTCGTCGAACACGTCTTCCGGTTCCCGCTCGGGATGGGTGCTGTGCGCTCACCCGCGGCCAGCCCGCTCCCGGGCCACCTGATCGCCGAGACCGGCGTTTTCGGCCAGGTGGCGGCGTTCGCGCTGGTCGGCGTCGCGGCCGTGGCCATGCTGGTCTGGCTGGTGCGCCGGCCCCCCGCGAACGGCTCCGACGCAGTGCTGCGCATCGCCGTCGGACTCGGCGCTTTGATCCTGCTGACCCCGGCCACCCGCTACGGCTACCTGGTGTACCCGCTGGTCCTGCTCGGGGCCCACCTGGTGTTCCGCGTGGCCGAAGCTCCCGCTGCGCCCCCCGCGCAGCAGTCCGCGACTACTTCTTCTTGACCCTGGTGGCCCCGCCGCGCCCCCGCAGCTGGACCCCGGACTCCGACAGGACCCGGTGGACGAACCCGTAGGAGCGCCCGGTGGACTCCGCCAGCGCCCGGATGCTCTGGCCCTTCTCGTATTTCTTCTTCAGGTCAGCGGCCAGCTTGTCGCGCGTGTTGCCGGTGATCCGCGCGCCTTTCTTGAGATCAGCCACGTCGATCGCCTTCCCGCCGAGAGTGTTCTGGGCCACATATCGGCCCCTGCCGGGGCAATGATCGAACACTGAGCGCCGGAATGCCAGACGACAGACGTAAAACGGCCGAAACTGCGATCACATTGGGCCATTCCAGTGCCCGGCGGCCGTGATCTTGCACCCGAATGGACGCACCGGTCACGCTAGCTGGACAAGTTCCAGATAGTCCGCCGACCAATGGTCCTCGGTGCCGTCGGGCAGCAGGATGACCCGCTCGGGCTCCAGCGCTTCGACCGCGCCGGGGTCGTGCGTCACCAGGACGACGGCGCCGGCGAAGCTCCGCAAAGCGTCCAGGACCTGCGCACGGCTGGCCGGGTCGAGGTTGTTCGTGGGCTCGTCCAGGAGCAACACGTTGGCAGCGCTGGAGACCAGGCCCGCCAGCGCGAGCCGGGTCTTCTCGCCACCGGAAAGCGTCCCGGCCGGCTGGTCGAGCTGCTCGCCGGTGAAGAGGAACGAGCCGAGCAGGTTCCGCAACTCCTGGGCGCCGGTGTCCGGCGAGAGGTGTCGGATGTTTTCCCACACCGACGCATCATGATCAAGAGTTTCGTGTTCCTGTGCGTAATAGCCCAAACGCATTCCGTGACCCGGCACGATCTCACCGGTATCCGGGGTTTCCATTCCCCCGAGGAGCCGGAGCAAAGTGGTCTTTCCCGCGCCGTTCAGGCCGAGTACGACGACCTTCGAACCGCGGTCGACCGCGAGATCGACGCCGGTGAAGATTTCCAGTGAGCCGTACGACTTGGACAGGCCCTCCGCGGTGAGCGGGGTCCGGCCGCAGGGGGCGGGGTCGGGGAACTTGATCCGGGCGACCTTGTCGGCCTGCCGGGTGTCCTCGAGCGCGGACAGCATCTGCTCCGCGCGGCGCGCCATGTTCTTGGCCGCCACGGCCTTCGTCGCCTTCGCGCCGAGCTTCGCGGCCTGCTGCTGCAGCGCCGACGCCTTCTTCTCGGCGTTCGCGCGTTCGCGGCGGCGGCGCTTCTCGTCGGTGGCGCGCGCGTCGAGGTAGCGCTGCCAGCCCATGTTGTACAGGTCGAGCTCGGCGCGGGTGGCGTCGAGGAACCAGACCTTGTTGACGACGTCGGCGAGCAGCTCGACGTCGTGGCTGATCACGACCAGGCCGCCGTCGTGCTGCTTGAGGAACCCGCGCAGCCAGTTGATGGAGTCGGCGTCGAGGTGGTTGGTCGGCTCGTCGAGCAGCAGGATCGTCTCGGACTTGCCGCCCGCGCCGGCCTCGGCCGCGGCGAACAGGATCCGCGCCAGCTCGACGCGGCGGCGCTGCCCGCCGGACAGCGTCTGCAGCGTCTGCGCCAGGATCCGGTCGGCCAGGCCGAGGTTCGAGCAGATCCGCGCGGCTTCGCTCTCCGCGGCGTACCCGCCGAGCGAGGCGAAGCGCTCTTCGAGCCGGGCGTAGCGGTTGATGGCCTTGTCGCGCGCGGCGTCATCGACCAGCTCGGCCATCGAGGCCTGCGCCTTTTCCATGTCGCGCATCAGCTTGTCGAGGCCGCGCGCGGAAAGCACGCGGTCCTTGGCGGTGACCGAAAGATCACCTTCGCGCGGGTCCTGCGGCAGGTAACCGAGCTCGCCGGTGCGGCGGACCTCGCCCGCGTGCGGCTCGCCTTCGCCGGCGAGAACCTTCAGCGAGGTGGTCTTGCCCGCGCCGTTGCGGCCGACGAGGCCGATGCGGTCGCCGGGCTGGATGCGGAGGGTGACGCCGTCGAGCAGGATGCGCGAACCCGCGCGCAGCTCAAGGCCGGTGGCCGTGATCAAGGGAACTCCCGTGGAAAGGGGGCGTACGGAGGACAGCTTCGGGCGGCCTTGCGGGCCGCGGCGTCACTCCAGCTGGATATCCACGGAGACGAGTGTACGGGCTGCGGTCGACCGGTTTTTCCGGACGTGTGCGGTCTCACCCGTCGCGCAGCGTGACCTGCACCGACAGTGCGCGCACGGCCGCTTCTTCGAGGACGGTCCGCCGCGGTTCGCCGATCTCCAGCACCCGCGGTTCGGCGCGGGCGAACAGCGGGGCCAGCCGGCGGTCCGCGCGCAGCTCGTCGAGCGCCCGCCGGTCACCGCCGAGCACCACGGCGTCCACTTCGGACAGCCGCGGCATCAGCACCTCGAAGACGTCCTGGGCGGCCGCCTGCAGCGCTTGCCGCGCCTGTCCCGCGCGACGCCGGGCGAAACGCTGCTGCGACCAGCCGCCCGCCGCGGACCGGCCCTGCACGAGGTGCCGGCCGGTGCGGGAGACCTCGATCCGGCCGTCCCACGCGACCCCGACGCTGTGCCCGCCGAGGCGCGCCAGCACGAGCGCGACCCGCCTCGGCACCAGCGCGTGGGCGACGAGCGCGTCGACGACCATACCGTCGAACGTCCCGGGCGGCGCTTCGAGCGGTCCGAAAGGGACGGTCGCGGTCGCCGTGGCGCCGTCGACGGCCACCACGTGCACCGCGCGCTCCGCGACCTCCGTCGTCACGACCCCTTCGTGCCGGGCGGAGAAGCGGTCGAACCAGCCGGCCAGGCGGTCGGGCGGCACCTCCACCGCACGGCCGCCGCCCGCGACCTGCCGGGGCTTCGCCATGGGAGAAACGGTACGGGGCCGCCGCGTCACCGCGACGGCCCCGTTCGGGTTGTTCAATTCACTGTCAGGCCATCACAGCGGGTGCACGGGGCCGTTGTTCGTCACTCCCCGCACGTTCGACGGCGCGCCGGCCGCCGGGGGCTGGACGAACCCGTTGATGTGCAGGGCCACCGAGCGGATCGAGCCGACGTCGCCGCCGGCCGCGTCCACCACGCCGAAGGTCCACGTGCCGTCCACGGCCGCGCCGGTGAGGCCACCGGTCAGCGCCTGCGTCGGCCGCCACGAGCCGGTGAACGGCGCGTTCGCCGAGGTCACCGTGCTGAACGCGGCCGCGGCGTTGTCGGCGAAGACAACCTGGCACAGGTTCTTGCCGGAGCCGCCGTTGCGCTGGAACACCGTCGCCTTGGCGCCCGAGGGCGCGGTCAGCGTGCCGACCAGGTCACCGACGTAGGAGTGGTTCAGGCCCACCGTCGTCGAGGTCGGGTCGGTGCTGCACGCGGTGCCGTCCACGGAGAACGTCACCTTGGACGCGCGGCCGACCCCGGTGACCGGGATGGTCACCGAAGCGCCGACCGGGCTGTTGTCCGGCACCGCCACCGGCGCGCCGGTGTAGGCGAAGTCCTGCGCGACCGGCGACGGGGTGCCGACCGGGAGCGAGAACGTCGACGTCGTCGGCGAGTGGGCGCCGGCGAAGGTGACCTTGGCGTTCAGCACCACCGGCACGCCGAGCTGCTGGCTCGCCGGGACGGTGATGGTGAAGTCGTTGACGCCGGTCTGTCCCGGGCTGATGGTGCCGTAGGACTTCGAGCGCGGCGCCACGGTCACGCCCGGGGTCGGGCTGGTGAGCACGACGCTGGTGGAGACGGCCGCGCCGTCACCGTCGTTGGTCACCGGCAGGGTCACCTTGGCGGTGTCACCAGGGTCGAGCGCGGAGCCGCCGTCGGCCGGGGTGACCGTCGGCTGCTTGGCCACCGCGAGCGGCTGCGGGCTGGCACCGGTGTAGGCGAGCACCTTGTCGGCGAGGATGACACCCGAGCCGGTCACGTTGTCGCGGCCGGGGGTTTCGATGTCGACGGCGGTGTTGATCAGCGCCTCGCGGACGTCCGCCGGCGGCAGGCCCGGGTTGCCCGAAAGCACGAGCGACGCGATCGCCGCCGCGTGCGGGGCCGCGGCCGAGGTGCCGAAGAACGGGTTGAAGCCGGTGACGCTGGTCTTCACGCCGTCCGCCGCGGTGATCTCCGGCTTGTTCCGGACCTCACCACCGGTCGAGGAGACGTTGCCCGGGGTGATCGGGGTGCCGTCGGCCTCGTAGAACACGCGCCGCGGGCCGTCGGAGCTGAACCGCTCGGCCTTCGACGTGCCGCTGAACGAACCCGGGAACGGGCCGGTCGGGTTGGCCGGGTCGCCCGGCTCGAGGGGCCGGCCGAACGCCGCGGCCGCCGGGGTGGCGGCCACGCTGAAGGCGTCGCGCGCGGCCGAGTGGCCGACCGTCACACCCGGGGTGTTGTAGGCCTTGAGGCCGTCGGCCGAGTCCTTGAACCGCCCGCGCAGCGCGGAAAGCGAGAGGTACCGGGCCTGCCCCGAGAACTTCACGACGGCCAGGCGCAGCCCGGTGCCGCCGAAGACCGGCGTCTGCAGGATCTCGTACGGGTCCTGGGTGCCGTCCTGGACGTTCTGGCTGAAGCTGACGACCGCGCCCGCCGAGTTGAGCAGGTAGAGGTCGTAGTCGTTCGACGAGTGCCCCAGCGGGTCCGACCAGTGCAGCGTCACGGGGACGCCGGCCGAAGACGCGTCCGAAACGGGCTCGTAGATCTGGTTGCCCGCGGAGCCCGCGAAGTTGTGCGCGGCGCCGGCGAACTTGCCGACCGACTTGCCGGAGTCGACGAAGTCGCCCTCCCAGTGCCCGGCGGTGCCGTCGAGGACGTTGCCCTCGTTGCCCGCCGAGGAGAAGTACAGCGCGCCGTTGGCGGTCACGTCGTTCACGGCCTGGGCGATGATCCAGTCCTGGAACGGGGATTCCTTGAAGTAGATGACGTCGTCGACGATGACGTCGCAGTGCGACTCGAAGCGCAGCTTGCGGATGTTGTCCGCGAAGCTGGCGTCGGAGTTGAACGCCGACGCGAAGCCGAGCGCGGCGTTGGGCGCGAGGTCGTGGATGATCTCCAGCATCGCGGTGCCTTCGTCGCCGCTGCCCTCCTGGCCGGCGATGACGTCGACGTTCGGCGGGAGCTCACCCTTGGCCTGCGAGGTGGCCAGGGAGTCGACGCCGTCGGACAGCGCGCACGCCTTGACGCCGACGCCGGTGACGCCGAACTGCTGGCGGGCGATGTCGGCGTTGTGGGCGCGGTCGCCCTCACTGGTCAGGGTCGCGGCGGCGGCCGCGCTGCGCTGCGACTTGCTCGCCACCGCCTTCTGCAGCTCACCGGCGATGCGGTCGGCCTTCTGCTGCTTGGTCTCGGTCTTGACCGGCGTCGTCGCCGGGGTGGCCAGCTCGCGCGCGGTCATGGCCTGGTCGGCCTGCTCGACGCGCTTGACGTCGCCGCGCGCGGCGATCGCGTCCACGGCGGAAAGCGGCACTTCGGCCCGGACGCTGCCGTACCGGTCGGACACCGCGCGGATGCCCGCCCCGGCCTTGGTGAGCCCGGCGATGAGGTCCGGCGAGACCTTGCTCGCGCGGATGTCGACCAGGACGGTCCCGGCCGGGGAGACTTTGGCCCCCGACTGCAGCGCGTTCAGCTGCTTGGTGACGCCCTTCTGGGCGGCGAGCAGGTTGCTGTCCACTTTGGACTCGGCGCCGGTGCGCCCGGCCTTGACCGCCTGCAGGGCGGCGATCTGCTGCTGTGCGACTTCGCTGAAGGTGTCCGGTGTGGACGCGGTGGCGGCGCCCGCGGCGGGCGGCGACACGAGGCCGAGGGCGGCGAGCAACGCCGCGGCCCCGGCAGTGAGCACGGTGGATCTCGATCTCGTGGAACGGGTACGACGCACGTGCGCCCTCCGATTATCTCCAGGCGCGTGCCCCGACTCACGCTGACCGATCGCCGGTGATCACCGGCGAGACCCAGTCAAGTACGGTGAGTTCTCCGTAAAAACCCGCCGTTCGAGTGACAAAGGACGGATAATTTCCCGAACCGGCCAGAGGTCGTAGGCCGTTCAGTCCAACCGTGAATTTCCCACCGGACAGCTACAGGACAAACGAGTCCGACCACGGCTGCGCGGCGCGCCCGGACAGCGCGTCCAAAAGGGTCACCGCCTGCTTGTCTGTCAGCGACGCCACGAAGTCCACCACGGCCCGCCCGCGCGCCAGCCCGCGCACCGCGTCCGCGCCCGTCACCGGCTCTCCGGTCGCGCCGACGAGCAGCTCCGGCGCCGAGCGCGCCAGCTCCGAGTACTCCGCGCGCGCCAGCTCGACCAGGTCGTGTAGCCGGCGCGGCAGCCGGGACACCTCGTCGCGGTCGAGCAGCCACGCGTCCAGCGCGTCGACCAGGCTCGCCACCACCCCCGCCTGGCCGCGCTGGTGCAGCGCGAGGTCCGGCCGCAGCAGCACGAACCGGCGGTGCACGAACTTCAGCACCTGGACCTCGTGCCACTGCGCGGGCCGCAGCGACACGTGCCCGCTGCGGGTCGAGGGCGAGGCGACCACGTACACGCCGTCGACCAGCCGCGCCGTCCAGTTCGCGGAGAACGCGGCCGTCGCCTGCTCGGCCTCGATCGAGCCGTCGAACTCGCCGGCGAGCAGGCCGTCCGCCAGCTCCGCGCGCACCCGCGCCACCGCGGCGGCGAACGCGTCGTCGTCGACGATCCAGGCGTCCTTCGCGTGCATGCGACGGCGGAGGCGTTCCAGCGACCGGCCGGGCCGGCGCAGGCCCGCGTGCAGCGTCTCGTCGTCCAGCGCGGCCAGCTCGTCCGCGTGCTCCAGCCACTGCCCCAGCTCCGCCGCGACCGGCGCGTGCTGCAGGACGCCGATGCGGTGGAAGTCCTGCAGGTCGTGGATGGCGTAGGCGATGTCGTCGGCAGTGTCCATCACGGACGCTTCGACCGTCTGCTGCCAGCCTTCGACGCGTCCGGCGAACGCCGCGCGGGCCTGTTCGAAATCGTCGAGCTCGGTGGCGTAGGCGGAGAACTTGGCCGCGCCGGTGCCCGGGTGGTCGTCCGGCTCGCCGGCCCCGCGCGGCGGCACCGCCATCCCGGACGGGTGCGGCGCGGGGTGGTGCAGCCGCAGCCACGGGTACTTGAGCACGGCCGCGCGCACGGCGGCGGTGAGGTCGAGCCCGATCGCCGACGGGCCGCGCACGTCGGTCGTGGTGATGATGCGGAACGACTGCGCGTTGCCCTCGAAGCCGTCGGCGAGGCCGAACCGGTGGCGGGCGATGCGGTCGAGCGTCTGCTCCCCCAGGTGCCCGAACGGCGGATGCCCGAGGTCGTGGGCGAGCGCGGCGGCCTCGGCGACGTCCGGGTCGCAGCCGCCCAGCTTGGCGGCGAGCTCGGCGTCGTCCCCGGCGGTGATCCGCTCGGCGACGGCGCGGGCGACCTGCGCGACCTTCAGGCTGTGGGTGAGCCGGTTGTGCAGCAGGCCGGCGCCGCCGGCGCTGACCACCTGCGTCACCCCGCCGAGGCGGGCGAAGAACGGCGACGCGGCGATCCGGTCGCGGTCGATCCGGAACGGGCTGGTCGCCAGGTCGGTGAACCCGCCGACGTTCGCCACGGGGTCGCGCCGGCCCGCCCGCGGGTCGGTGTGCTCGGTGCCCTGATCCATGCGCCGACCCTATCCGGCTTCACCCGATCGGCGGGCGGGTGCGTGGGTACCCCACCGGTATGTCCGGACGCATGGTCACGTTGCTCGCAGCCCTTGCCTTCGCCCTGGTCGCGTGCGGCGCGCCGCCCGGGGACGCCGGCACGCCGTCGACGTCACCCAAGGCGGACACCTCGGCCTCGGCGGCCGCGAAGCGGATCAAGGTCCCGGACGTCGCCGGCATGAACCACCAGGACGCCCAGAACACGATGCAGAAGGCCGGCCTCTACAACCTGCGTGAGGTCGACGGGACCGGCCAGGGCCGCGCCTTGGTCATCGACCGCAACTGGGTCCAGACGGGCCAGGACCCGGCCGCCGGCACCGAGGTCGCGCCCGACGCCGTGATCACCCTGACCGCGGTCAAGGCGAACGAGCGTTAGGCCTCCGGCGGGGTCGTGTACGCCTTCAGCGTGCGGTCGGCCGCCGCGCGGGCCTGCTCCGGGTCGGCACCCGCGGCGACGTCGGCCGCGTACCAGGCTTCGCCCGACGCCGTCATGAACCGGATGCCGTCGGGCGACATCATCCAGGCCATCGCCGCCTCCGGGTCGACCGCCGAGCCCGGGTTGGCCGTGTGCAGGGCCAGGCCGACCAGGGCTCCGTCCCAGCCGATGCCGACCGCGCCCGGGCCGAACTCGTCCCAGCGCTCGTCGACGTGCGCGACGTGCTCCAGCTCGAACCGCGTCCCGGACCCCTCGGGGGTCAGGCGGACCTCGATCCAGCTGACGTTGCCGCCGAACTCCCACGTCGCGGCGAAGCTCTTCGGCGGGTCGCAGCGTTCGACCGTGCCGCCCGCGTTGCCCTCGAACTGGTACTTCCCGCCGAGCTTCAGCTCACCGCTGACCGGCAGGAACCAGCGCGGGATGCGCTCGGGGTTGGTGCAGGCGTCCCACAGGTCGTCGACGTCGGTGTCGTAGACCTGGCCGATGGTCAGGACCCGGGCCTCCTTGCCTTCGAGCACCCGGTCGCCGAGCGTCCGGCGCACGGCGCTGATCTGGTGGCTGACGTCGATCACGAACCTTCTCCTTCGGTGAGGCGCCGCGCGCGCTTGCCGCGGGCGATTTCGGTGGCCAGCGCGTCCAGTGGCGGGGTCCAGTACCGGCGGAACCGGTCCAGCCAGCCGTCGATGTCCCGCAGCGGCTCGTGCCCGACCGCGTACAGCCGCCGGGTGCCCTCCTGGCGGACGAGCGCGAAGCCGTTCTCGCGCAGGACCTTGAGGTGCTGGGACACCGCGGGCTGCGAGATGCCGAACTCGGCCCGGATCACCCCGGTCACCTCGCCGGCCGCCCGCTCGCCGTCGGCCAGCAGCTCGAGGATCCGGCGGCGGACCGGGTCACCGAGGACGTCGAACGCGTGCACCCCGCCAAGCTACAAGTTCATGCTTATATAAGTCAAGGCTGAATAAGTGGCAGGTGTCACAGCGTGTTACTCCGATTCAGGTAACCCGGGTTCCTGCGCGGTGAACATCAGTCGACATCGGTTTCGTTTCGCCGCGAGACCCGCGACGATCGAAGCCGTGAAGTCGCCACGCGCGGTCCGCTTCGCCTTCCAGCCGCTGTACAGCCTCCACACGGGGGGCGTCGTGGCTCACGAAGCGCTGGCCAGGCCGGGCCACGGAACCGTCCCCGAACTGCTCACCCAGGCGCGCCGCGAAGGCCGCCTCGCCGAGGTCGACCTCGGCCTCGCGATCGCCGCCGTCCGGCAGGACGAGACGGCCCTCCCCCTGCACCTGAACCTCTCCGCCCGCACGCTCGCCGCGCCGCCGGCGATGTTCGACGACCTCCTGGCCGAGCTCGGCGACGCCGGGCGCCGCACCCGCGACGTCGTGCTGGAGATCGGGCCGCCGTTCGCGCCGGTGCCCACCGAGCGCGCGCTCGCCGGCATGCGGGCGCTCACCGAGCTCGGCTTCCGGCTCGCGCTCGACGGCCTCGGCCGCGGCGACCTGCCGCTGAACCTGCTCGTCGAGGCGCCGATCGACCTGGTGAAGCTCGACCGCAGCGCGTTGCGCGGACTGCCGGACGAGCAGGCCGCGGTCGCCGTCGTCGAAGCGCTCCTGCACTACACGAACCGCACCGGCACCCGGCTGGTGGCGACCGGCGTGGAGACCGATTTCCAGCTGGACGCCGTGCGCGGGCTGGGCATCCGGATCGCGCAGGGCAACCTGCTCGCCCCGCCGACCGCCGAGGGCCCGGCCCCGGCGCTGCTCACGCGGCCCCGCGTCGCGCCCGCCCCGGCCGCACTGGCGCCGTGCGTCGGCGACTTCCTCCGCCCGGCGACCACGCTGCCGGAAACCGCGACGTGCGACCAGGTGCGCGAAGTGCTCGCGGCGGCCGACGCGCCTTCGGGCGTGATCGGGGTCGACGAGCTGAACCGGCCGCGCTGGTCGATCGACCGGACGCGGTTCCTGGTCGCGGTCACCGGCCCGTACGGGCATGCGCTGCACGCGAAGCGCGCGGCGGCCCGGCTCGCCGACACCCCGCACACGATCGAAGCCCGCGCCGGCGCGATGGAGTTCCTCGAGCTGGTGACCGACGCCGACTGGGGCCGCACGGGCGACGACGTCGTCGTGGTCGACGACGTCGGCCGCTGCCTCGGCGTGGTGCTGGTGACCGAGGTGGTCCGCGGTGTGGCCGAGGCGAAGGTCGAAGCCGCGGCGGCGCTGAACCCGTTGACCCGGCTGCCGGGCAGCGACACGGTGGCCCGCGACGTCGCCCGCCGCATCACGATCGGCGAGCCGTTCGTCGCGGCGTGGCTGGACATCGACTCGTTCAAGACGGTCAACGACACGGCGGGCTTCGCCGCGGGCGACGACCTGATCCGCGAGCTGGGCGCGGCCCTGACGGCGTTGTCCGGCGGCCTGCGCCGCATGCGGGTGAGCCACGTGGGCGGCGACGACTTCCTGGTGGTCTGCGACGTCGACGAGATCGCGACGGTGGCGGGCGCGCTGCTGGACCGCCGCTGGTCGGCGGACGGCCTTCCGGTGACGGTCTCCCTGGCGACGCTGGTCTGCGCGAGCGGCGCGGTCCCGTCGTACCAGGAGGTTTCGCGGTTGCTGGCGCCGTTGAAGAAGCGGGCGAAGGCGGTGCCGGGGTCGAGCTGGGTGCTGAGCCGTCCGGGCTCGGACCGCGTGGAAGTGCTGCGCGGTATCGGAACGCGGGGTTTGCAGGCCGCGGCCGGTTAGCGGGTTGCCGTACGAGCCGGCCGCACGTCGCGACCTCATCGCCAGTCGAGCGTGAGCTGAGCCTGGATCGCCGCGGCCGTCCAGGCCACGTACTCCTCGTGCCCCCAGCCGCAAACGCCGGTCAAGTGGTCGTAAGCCTCGTGCGAGGTGAGCAACCCGATCGCGTCGGCCAACCGGCCGCGATCCCCCTCCGGCGCCAACCCCGCCTCCTCCAGCCGAGCCACGATCTCCGTGCGGCGGGCCACCGCCAGCTCCGCGCGCACCGCCGCCACCGCCGGGTCGGCCGCCGCCGCGGTGGTGAACGCCCGCCAGATCGGCAACGACCGGCGCACCCCCGCAGCCACCCGGCCGACCACCTCCGGCAGATCCGGCAGCTCCGCAGGCCCCACGAGCGCGTCCAGGTTCACCGCGTCCGGGTTGCCCGCGAAGCCGTCCCGGAACGCGGCGAGCAGCAGATCCGCCTTGCGCCCGGCCTGCGTCACCGTCTCCAGGCTGACCTCGGCCGCCGCGGCGATCTGCCGCATGCTCGTGCCCGCGTACCCGCGCTCGGCGAACAGCCGGCCCGCCGTCGCCACCACGTGCGCCCGGGTGCGGCGGGCCCGGGCCTCGCGCACCGGCGATTCGTAACGTCGCCGTTCGCCTTCGGGTATCGTCATCAATTGGATAGTACAACGTATCGGTCAATCAAGGGGGAGCCATGGCTTCGGTGCTCGTGTGCGTCCAGCCCGCTCGCGGGCACGTCGGGCCGACCAAGCCGATCGTCGAAGCGCTCCGGGCCGCCGGGCACGACGTCACCGTCGTCACCGGAGCGCGCTACCGAGCGACCTTCGAGGCCTTGGGCGCCGAAGTGCGTTTGCTGCCCCCGGAAGCCGACTTCGACGAGACCGACCTCGACGGCTCCATCCCCGGCCGCGCCGGCTTGAAGGGCCTCGAGCTCGCCCGGTTCGAGCTGACGAACTTCGTCCGCGTGCTGCCCGCCCAGCTGAGCGTCCTGGACCTCGACGTCGACGTCGTGCTGTGCGACCCGCTCTTCATGGCCGGCCTGGCGTTGGTGCGCCGCGAACCCCGGCCACGGCTGCTGACCCTGGGTTTCCTGCCGTTCATGCCCCCGGTGCCGAGCGGCCCGCCGCCGAAGGGGCCGGCCGACCGCCTTCGCGGCGCGATCCTCAGGACACTCGCGCCGTGGGTGCTCGGCCCGGCCCAGCGGCAAGCCCGCGAGCTGCTCGGCGAAGACCCCGGCATGCTCTTCACGGACTGGCCGCTGCACAGCGACGGCGTGCTGCAGATGACCTGCCCGGGCTTCGAGTACCCCCGCCCCGAAGCGCCGCTGCACTTCATCGGCCCGACGACGGTCAGCGGCACGGGCGAGCACCCGCTGCCGCCGTGGTGGGCCGACCTGGACGGCTCCCGCCCGGTCGTGCACGTGACCCAGGGGACGGTGGCGAACGACGACCTGGGCCGGCTCGTCGAACCGGCGATCGACGCGCTCGCCGGCGAAGACGTGCTGGTCGTCGCGACGACGTGCGGCGGGCGGCTGCGGCCCGGCCCGCTGCCCGCGAACGTCCGCGTGGCCGACTTCCTGCCGTACGACGAGCTGCTCCCCCGCTGCGCCGTGATGCTCGGCAACGGCGGGTACGGCGGCGTCAACCACGCCCTCCGCTACGGCGTCCCGCTGGTCGTGGTCGGTGCCAGCGAAGACAAGCGCGAGGTCGCCGCCCGCGTCACCTGGTCCGGCGCCGGGATCGGCCGCGCCCGCGCCTCGGCGTCACCGCGGGCGATCCGGCGGGACGTCCACGCCGTCCTGACCGAGCCGCGCTTCCGGAACCGGGCGCGGGAGCTGGCCGCCGAAATGGCCGCCGGACCGTCGATGGACGACGTCGTCAAGCTGGTCACGGAGTGCTGAAGCGCTCGTCGACCTCCTCGGCCGTCAACCCGAAGTCCGCCAGGCTGTACTTGTGCACCGGCTTCGCGGAACCCGTCCGGCTCTCCTCGTGCACGGCCGTCATGGCCGCCCGCGCCTCCGGGGTCAGCGTCAGTCCGAAGTGGTCGTACACAGTGGACACCGTGCCGACCGGGTCGGCGACGAAGTCCTCGTACGCGACATCGCAGAACTGCGCCGGGTTGTACCGGGCCCGCGCCGAGCGGAACTCCTCGGCGCCGCGCGCCCACAGCTCCAGCTGGCCACGGCCGATCACCTCACCGCGGAACTTCGTCGACCAGCCGTCCGCGGCCTTCTCGGCCAGGCTGCACATCGAGCCCATGATGGTGCGCGGCGCGCGGTGGGTCTGGATCACCAGCGCGTCCGGGTAGTTCGCCATCAGGGCGTCCAGCGCGAACAGGTGGCTCGGGTTCTTCAGCACCCAGCGCTTGCCCGCGTCCGGCAGCCCGATCAGCTGCAGGTTGCGCCGGTGCCGCGCGTAGGCGTCCGTCCAGTCCTGTTTGGCCAGCCAGCGCGAGTACCGCGGCAGGTGCGCGAGGCATTCGAACGACAGCGACCGCATCGACTGCCGCAGCAGCTGCCAGCACTCCTCCACCTGGTCGGCGGACATGTGGTGCACGCCCATGAACTCCGGGTGCTCGACGTGGTGGCGTTCGTAGCCGGCCTGGATCCCTTGGAACACCGGGTTTTCCGCCCACGTCGAGCGCGGCGGCCGCGGCTGCGGCACCTCGGCGAGCCACACCTCGAGGCCCTGGTGCGCGGGGTCCTCGACGAGCAGCCGGTGCAGCGCCGTCGTGCCGGTGCGCGGCAGGCCGGTGACGAAGATCGGCCGCTCCACCGGGACGTCCACGGAGGCCGGGTGCTGCTTCCAGCCGGCCTCGCTGAGCAGCCGGGCGACGAGCGCGCCGCGCAGCATCGCCCGGTGCACCTTGTTGCCGAACGGCGTCAGCTCTTCGTCGGCCTCGTACGACTCCAGCAGCACCCGCAGGCCTTCGGTGTACTCGTCGCCGCCGAAGTCGTCGAGCCCGGTGAGCTTCGACGCCGAGGCGTGCAGGTCCTCGAACGTGCCCAGGTCGTCCCGTCCGGGGAGCATGGCGCCTCCTAGTGGTGATACTCGCCGCCGTTGACGTCGAGGCACTGCCCGGTGATCGCGCGCGCCATCGGCGAGGCGAGGAACACCACGGCGTCGGCGATCTCGTCGGGTTCCGGCAGCTTCCGCAGGTCTATTGTGGACGCAGTCTCGGCGTACACCTCTTCCGGCGTGATGCCGCGTTCCTTGGCCAGGTAGTTGAAGTACCACTTGAGGTTCGGCGCCCAGATGTAGCCGGGTGCGACGGTGTTGACCCGGATCCCGTCCGGCCCGAGCTCGCTCGCGAGGCTTTGGGACAGCGAAAGCAGGGCCGACTTAGCCATCTTGTACGCGCCGAACGTCCGCCGCGAATGCCGCAGCACCGCGGAGTTGATCATCACCAGCGAGCCCTTGCTCTCCTTGAGCGCGGGCAGGAACAGCCGGGTCAGCCGGAGCACGGAGATCCCGGCGGTCTCGAACCCCTTGCGGACGGCGTCGAGGTCCACAGTGGCCAGATCGGTGAGCGGCGGCACGGCGAAAGCGTTGTGCACCACCGCGTCCACCCGGCCGAACGCCTCGACGGCCTCGCTCACGAGGTTCGCGGCCGAGTCCTCGTCGTCGATGTCGGTGCGGACCGCGACGGCTCGCCGTCCGAGATCGGTGACCTCCTTGGCGACTTCGGTGAGCCGCGACTCGGTGCGCGCGGCGACCACGACGTCCGCGCCCGCCATGGCGCTGCGCACCGCGATCGACCGGCCGAGCCCGGGGCCGATGCCCGAGACCACGACCACCTTGCCCTGCAACAGGTTCTCCACGCTCACCCCAGCATCCGGGCGGCGACGGCGTCCTGCCGCGCCGCGATCCGCGCCGACCACTCGGCCGGCGTCACCCGCGCTTCTTCGTGGAACGGCAGCCGGTCGGGCAGCTCGTCCACCTTGACCACCTCGACGACCGGGCCGTCCTCCGGGCCGAGGTCCCGCGCGAGCCGCTGCCAGCGGATCTGGACGTACCCGCGGTCGTGCCCGGTGCGCTCCAGCCAGTTCGCGACACCCGGGTCGCGCTCGCTGATGACGAACCGGATCTTGCCGTCCGGGTCGACCCGCGCCTGGTCGGCGGTGAGGCTCGTCTGGTGGTTGATGTAGTCGAGCGAGACGTACCAGAGGCTGCCGAGCTGGATGCCCTGGTAGGGCGCGTCCGCGCAGCGCGGCACGGTGACGACCATGGCCTCTTCGTCGCCCAGCTCGTAGTGCCCGGCCGAGGAGAACTGCGTGGTCAGCCCGCCCGGCGTCGAGCGCGGCTCGGTCATCGTGTTCACCGGCAGGTTGTCGTAGAACCACTTCGGGAAGGCCAGGAACGTCTTCAGGCGGCTCAACAGCATCTTGCCGGTGACGCCGTAGCGCTTGGCCAGCGCCGAGCGGTCCGGCACCGGCGGCGCCTGCCCGGCGGTGTCGACGCACTGGATCCGGATTTCACCGCGCTTCTCGGTCGCCCAGTCGCTGTGGACCTCGCGGACCACGAGCATCGACGAGCCCTTGCCCAGGACGAAGTAGTTCGGGCCCGGGTCTTCGCGAGCCGAGCCGAAGCGCAGCTCGAACCGGCCGTCTTCGCCGATTTCGATCGCGCGGTCGTCGAACGCGGCGAGGCTGTCGGGCACCACGACCGGCGAGTAGTCGCCGTTGAGGACCTGGAAGCTCAGGTCGGCGGTGGTCCCGCGGACGCCGGTGACCAGGTACTCGCGGTCGTCACGGATGTTCGCGTTGAAGTACAGCGTGTCCGGGTTGTCCAGGCCCATCTTCGTGTAGGGCCCGGTGGACGCGGTGAAGTACGGGAAGTCGCGCTGGTAGGCCCAGGCCATCTGCAGTGACGCGCGGATGCTCCCGGCGAGGTAGTCGTACCCCTCCAGGAGCCCCTGCTCGGTCTGCGCCGGCGGGGCCTCGGCGATCAGCTTCTCGGCCTCCGCGATGGCGTCGGCGAACGCCCGGGTCAACGAGAACTCGTTCTCGATCATGCCGGCACGGCCCAGCGGTTCGCGAGCAGCCGGAAGCCCGGGTTGCCCGCCCACGAGAGCATCGACTCGTAGGTGCGGACGTACCCGATGTGCGTCGTCCGCCAGACCCCGTCGGCCTCGCGGCGGTAGGTGTCCTCGTAGAACGCGGCACCCTCGATGATCACCTTGTGCTCGGGCACGATGACCTTGTCGGTGAACGCCCAGCGCCCGGTCGCGGTGTCGCCGTCCACCTCGATCTCGGGCTGACCTGCGTGGTGGACGGTGATGATGCCGTTGCCGAGGCTCTCGGTGAGGAACGCGACGATGGCGTCGCGCCCGTCGAAGTGCTTCCCGTCCTCACCGGTCGCGCGGGTCCCGTAGTCGGCCGTGGCGTCGGCGGTGAAGGTGTCGGCCACCTCGTCCCACTGCTTCAGGTCGACCGCGCGGAGGTAGCGGTACTTCAGCCGGCGGATCTCTTCGAGTACGACCAGGTCCATCGTCCCAGGGTCCCGCACCGCTTGACCAATGACAAGAACATGTTCTACTTTTTTCCGGTGTCCGTGACCTCGTACGAGCTCTCGCACCTGGCCGCGCTCGAAGCGGAGGCCGTGCACGTCTTCCGCGAGGTCGCGGCGACCTTCGAGCGCCCCGTCCTGCTCTTCTCCGGCGGCAAGGACTCGGTGGTGATGCTGCACGCCGCCGCGAAGGCGTTCTGGCCGGCGCCGCTCCCCTTCCCGGTGCTGCACGTCGACACCGGCCACAACTTCGACGAAGTGCTCCGCTTCCGCGACGAGACGGTCGCCGCGTTGAACCTCCGGCTGGTCGTCGCGAGCGTGCAGGACGACATCGACGCCGGCCGCGTCGTCGAGGAGACCGGGCCGCGCGCCAGCCGGAACCGGCTGCAGACGACCACACTCCTGCGGGCGATCCGCGAGGGCGGGTTCGACGCCGTGTTCGGCGGCTCGCGCCGCGACGAGGAGAAGGCCCGCGCGAAGGAGCGCGTCTTCAGCTTCCGCGACGAGCACGGCCAATGGGACCCGCGGGCGCAACGCCCGGAGCTGTGGAACCTCTACAACGGGCGGCACCGGCGTGGTGAGCACATCCGCGTCTTCCCGCTGTCGAACTGGACCGAGCTGGACATCTGGCAGTACATCCGCGACGAGCGCATCGCGCTGCCACCGCTGTACTACGCGCACCGCCGTCCGGTGGTCCAGCGCGACGGCATGCTGCTCGCGGCGACCCGGTTCCTGTCCCTTGTGGACGGCGAGACGCCGTACGAGGCGACCGTGCGGTTCCGGACCGTCGGTGACGCGACGTGCACCGGCTGCGTCGAGTCGTCGGCGGCGACACCGTCCGAAGTGGTCACCGAGGTGGCCGCGACGCGCGTCACCGAGCGGGGCGCGACCCGGGCCGACGACCGGATTTCCGAGGCAGGCATGGAAGACCGCAAGCGGGAAGGCTACTTCTGATGCAGCTGCTGCGGATCGCCACGGCGGGCAGCGTCGACGACGGCAAGTCCACTTTGATCGGCCGTCTGCTGTTCGACTCGAAGGCGATCTTCACCGACCAGCTCGCCGCCGTCGAACGGGCCAGCCGCGAGCGCGGTGAGGACTACCCGGACCTCGCGCTGCTCACCGACGGCCTGCGCGCCGAGCGCGAGCAGGGCATCACCATCGACGTCGCGCACCGCTACTTCGCCACGCCCAAGCGGAAGTTCATCATCGCCGACACCCCGGGCCACCTGCAGTACACGCGGAACATGGTGACCGGAGCGTCCACTGCGGACCTCGCGCTGATCCTCGTCGACGCACGCAAAGGGGTGCTCGAGCAGTCGCGGCGGCACGCGTTCCTCGCGTCACTGCTCGGGATCGGGCACCTCGTGGTGTGTGTCAACAAGATGGACCTCGTCGACTGGTCGTCTGCGCGCTTCGAGGAGATCCGCGACGAGTTCCGGCGGTTCGCGATGAAGCTCGACGTCGCCGACCTGACGTTCGTGCCGGTTTCGGCGCTGCACGGCGACAACGTCGTCCACCGCAGCGCGAGTATGCCTTGGTACGAAGGGACTTCGCTGCTGCACCAGCTGGAAGAGGTGCACGTCGCGTCCGACCGCAACCTGATCGACGCCCGGTTCCCGGTGCAGTACGTGATCCGCCGGTCGGACTTCCGCGGCTACGCGGGCACGATCGCCGGCGGGGTGTTCAAGCCGGGTGACGAGGTGGTGGCGCTGCCGTCGGGGTTCACCTCGACGGTCCGGGCGGTGTGGGGCCCGGGCGGCACGCCGCTTTCGGAGGCCTTCACCGGCCAGGCGGTGGCGGTGGAGCTGGCCGACGACCTCGATCTCGGCCGCGGCGCGATGCTGTGCCGCCCGGGCAACCGCGCGGAGCAGGCCCGCGACGTCGACGCGCTGGTGTGCTGGTTCTCGCCGCGGTCTTCCCTGACACCGGGTGCGTCCTACATCGTCCGCCACACGACGACCGAGACTCGCGGTTCGGTGGAGCGGCTGGAGTACCGCCTGGACGTGACGACGTTGCACCGCTCCCCGGCGGATGCGCTGTCGCTGAACGACATCGGCCGGATCCGCCTGCGCACGCGGGCGCCGCTGCTGTTCGACCCGTACCGCCGCAACCGCGCGACGGGCGGGTTCCTGCTGGTGGACGAGCACACGGGCGACACGGTCGCGGCGGGCATGATCACCGGCGCCCCGGCGTCCCCGGTCGTCTGGCACACGGCGGCGGTCCGCCGCGAGGACCGACCCACCCGCGGCGCGACGGTTTGGCTCACCGGCCTGTCGGCGTCGGGCAAGTCGTCGGTGGCGGTGGAGCTGGAACGCCGTCTGGTGGCGGCGGGCCGCCCGGCATACCTGCTGGACGGCGACAACCTGCGCCACGGGCTGAACGCGGGCCTGGGGTTCAGCCCTGCGGATCGCGCCGAGAACGTGCGCCGGGTGGCCGAGGTGGCGCGCCTGTTCGCGGACGCTGGGGTGGTCGCGATCGCGTCCCTGATCAGCCCGTATGCGTCGGATCGCGCTTCGGCTCGCGAGATATCCGGAGATCTGCCGTTTGTGGAGGTGTTCGTCGACACGCCGCTGGAGGTGTGCGAAGCGCGCGACCCGAAGGGGATGTACGCGAAGGCGCGCGCCGGGCAGATCCAGGGGTTCACGGGCATCGACGCCCCGTACGAGCGGCCATCGTCGCCGGACCTGGTGCTGAGGCCGACGGACGGCGACCCGGCCACGATGGCGGCGGCGATCCAGGTCCTCCTCGACGACCTCGGCTAGGTGGCCTCGACGACGAAGAAGAGGAAGCTCGGGAAGGTGTCGAGGATCTGGAAGTCGTCGGGGAACAGCTCCCGGGCCTCCGCGACGGGATGCGGCTCGCTGAGGGCACAGATCCGGAACCCGGCGGCGGTGAAAGCGTCGGTCATCGCGTGCAGCGGGCGGTTCCAGAAGGTCATGCGCGCGGTTTCGCCGTGCATCTCGAACTCGTCGGTCCAGGTGTAGTGCTCGAAGTAGTCGGGGCGGGGCCCGGCCTGGCGATGCGTGAGGTTGACCATGAGCGGGTGGTTGACCGACGCGATCAGTCGGCCGCCGGTCTTCAGCACGCGCCGCACTTCCGCGAGCGTCGGCTGCCAGTCACGCAGGTAGTGCAGCACCAGGGACGCCATGACGTCGTCGAAGACGCCGTCCTCGAACGGCAGCGGTTCGGCCAGGTCGGCGACCCGCAGTTCGGCGTCGGGGCCGAGCCGTCGCCGGGCGTGCTCCAGCATCCCGGCGCTCTGGTCGATCCCGCTCACGACCGCACCCCGCTCCCGCAGGGCGGCGAACAGCGGACCCGAGCCACAGCCGGCGTCGAGGATCCGCCGTCCGGCGACGTCCCCGGCGAGCTCCAGGGCCGCGGGCCGTTCGTAGTAGGCGTTCATGAGGCTGGACTCGTTCTCGGCCGTGTACGCCTCGGCGAAGTTGTCGTATTCGGCGACGGAAGTCATGCGCCCCATAGTGCCCGAACTAACCGCCGGGGGCCACGAAGCCCGAGTTGTACGCCCGGATCACCGCCTGGGTCCGATCCCGCGCCCCCAGTTTCGCCAGGACGTTGCCCACGTGGGTCTTCACCGTCTGGACGCCCAGGTACAGCTCGCCCGCTATCTCCACATTGGACAGTCCGGCCGCCATCAGCCGCAGCACCTCGCTTTCGCGGCCGGTCAGCCCGGCGCCCGCCAGGCCGTCTCCGGGCACGGCCGGGGCATTCTGGGCCGCCAGGCGGCGGATCGCCGCCGGGAAGAGCAGGGACTCGCCCGTCACGACCGTCCGGATCGCCGCGACGATCTCCTCCGGCCGCGCCCGCTTGAGCAGGAACCCGCTGGCGCCGGCGACCAGGGCGTCGTACACGTAGTCGTCGTTCTCGAAGGTGGTCACCACGATCACCTTCGGCGGCCTGTCCACAGTGGACATCAGGTGCGTGGTGGCCCGGATCCCGTCCACCGCGGGCATCCGGACGTCCATCAGCACGACGTCCGGGCGCAGCCGGGCCACCAGGCCGGGCACCTCGGCGCCGTCGGCGGCCTCGCCCACCACGCTCAGGCCCGGCTCGCTGGTGATGATCGCCTGGAGCCCGGCGCGGATCAGCGGCTCGTCGTCGACCAAGAGCACGCGCACGGTCATTTCCACGGCACCCGCACCACGACCTCCCACCGCTCGTCCACCCGCCCGGCCGACAGCTCGCCGCCGAGCACCGCGGCCCGCTCGGTCATGCCGCGCAGGCCACGGCCGCCGCCGGCGCGGCCCGTGCCGGCGCCCAGCGGGTTCGCCACCCGCGCGACCAGCCCGTGCGCCGCGACGTCGACGACCACCGTCACCGGGACCCTACCGGCGTGCCGGACCGCGTTGGTCAGGCATTCCTGCAGGATCCGGTACACCTCGCGCGACACGACCGGCGGCACGGCGCCCGGCTCGCCGCGGACGTCGGCGGTGACCTCGGTCCCGGCCAGGCGGGTCGTCGCGAGCAGCGTCTCCAGCTCGGTCAACGCCGGCTGCGGCGTCCGGCTCGCGGCCTCCTCGCGCAGCAGCCCGAGCACGTGGTCGAGGTCGTCGAGCGCCGTGCGGGCCGACTCCTCGATGGCGCCCAGCGCGCGCTCGGTGAAGTCCGGGTCGGTGCGCAACGTCCGCCGGGCCGCGCCGGCCTGCACGGTGACGACGCTCAGCGCGTGCCCCACGGAATCGTGCAGCTCCCGAGCCAGCCGGTTGCGCTCGGCGAGCTGTTCGGTCCGCCGCTCCAGCCGGGCGATCCGGTCGGCGGCGGTCATCCCGAGCAGCCCGGCCGCGGCCCGGCGCAGCAGCCCGCCGACCACCCAGACGGCGTAGATCAGCAGCACCACGGCGAAGGCGAAGACGACTGGGAGCCAGGCCGACGCCCAGCCGGTCGGCACGGTGACCTCGCCGCCTTCGGTGGTCTGGAAGAAGTGCCCGGTGAACACGGCGCTGACGGAAAGGCCGATCATGACCGGCGCGACGAGGCTGAAGAAGCTGACGACAAACCCGGCGACGACATGCAGGACGAACATCGTCGCGGCGTGCAGCCGGCCTTGCCGGGTGTGCGGCTTCGCGGGCGCGTCGGGAACGGGGTCGTCGAGCAGCTCGCGGATGGCGGTGGACTCGAGCACGTGCACGGCGGGCAGAAAGGCGGTCCCGGCCAGCACGAGCAGCGTGATCAGCCCCCCGACCACGGCGGCGCGTTCCATGGTGGTGACGAACGGCAGTAAAGACGGCACGGCGACCGCGGCGAGCAGCAGGTAGGGCACGCTGATGGCACCGCCGAGGACGAGGTAGACCCAGCGGCGGTAGGTCGCCTTGCTCGTCAGGGGGCGGAGTACACGCACGGGTCGATCTTCGCAGGTAGGCGGGGCGAGCGCTTCCCTCTTGAGCGGGAATGGGTGATGGCTCCCGCGGAAGCCGGGAGGGCCCTACCCGCCGAGCCTGGCCGGAACCGCGCCCCTCCCACGGCAGGACGCAGCGCCCACCCTCCCGGGGGTCCGGCCCCGCTCCAGCCTATCGGCACCCCCGGACGAAAAGCCGGATCGGCCGCCGTCGACGCCTGGTTGTCCACAACTCGAGCGACCTGTGCACAACCAGGCGTCAGCCGGCTAGTAAGCGACCTTCCGCACCTGCGTCGCCGCGAAACCGTTCACCCACAACGACTGCACCTTCGCCGCTTCCGCCGGCGAAGGCTTCGCGTTCTTGCACGCCGTGCCCGGGCCGTGGCCGGACATCAGCTCCGTGCACGGGCCCGTGTAGTGGTCGGGCAGGCCGAGGTTGTGGCCCAGCTCGTGCGCCGCGATGCGGGTCGGGTCGAAGCCCTCGGCCACCTGGCTCGTGTCCAGGTAGATGTCGCCGCGGCCGTGGCCGTTCGTGTTCGTGTACGAGCCGCCGCTGTGGATCTCGTGGAACACGATCGTGGCGCCCGAGCTCCGCTTCACCAGCTTCACGTCGGTGACCGCGGCGTTCCAGTTGGCCGCGCCGCCGTCGATCTGGCTGACGTAGTCCGGGGCGCCCGACGAGGTGTAGTACAGCGTCGTGACCGCGGCCGCCGAGGCGGCCGGTGCCGCCGCGAGGCCCAGGCCCAGCGGTGCCGCGACGGCCGTGGCCAGTGCCACGACCCGGCCGATCACGCGTCCGTTCATCGTGTCTCCTTCGTCCGGTTTAGAGAACACTTCACCGTGGTTCGCGCGATCAGGTTAGAAGTCCACTCGCGCCCGGGCCACGGCCGAAAGTAGTTCCCTCGCGGGAGGGAGGCCGGTCCCGCCGCTGCGTGAGCCGCCCCGCCGCGCCGCCGTGGTCTGCTCTGCGGCGTGGACATCCTGCTGGGCCTGCCGACCCTCCCCCTCTACGCGCTCGTGCTGTGGCCGCTGGTCGTCGCGTCGCGGCGGGTGCTCGGTGTCCGGATCGGCGCCGTCCGCGCGTTGTGCGCCGCCGGGTTCGGCTGGCTCGTCGCCGGCGGGATCGGGCAGGCGTTCCCGCTTTCCCTGCTGCACAACGGCTCGGCGGCCATCGGCCTGCTGATCCCGTTGGCGGGCAGCGCTTTCCTGGCGACGCTGATCTTCCTGTTCGTCGCCGAGATGGCGCTGCCGAGCGGCTTCAGCCCGCTCGGCCGCCTGCGCTCACTCCGCGCCCGCCTCTCCCGCACCCGCCGGTACTCGCAGATCAGCCGGATCGCCATCAAGCACGGCCTCGGCCGCCACCTCGCCGGCCGCCGCGAACCCGGCCTCCCGCCTGGGCGGCACGCCAAGCTCGCCCGCTCCCTGCGCCGGGCGCTGGAGGAGGGCGGCGTGACGTTCGTGAAGCTCGGCCAGCTGCTCTCGACCCGCGCCGACCTGCTGCCCCCGGTCTTCGTCGACGAGCTCGGCAAGCTCCAGGACCAGGTCGCGCCCGCGAAGGCCGACGCCGTGTGGGCGGTGCTGACCGCCGAGCTCGGCGGCTCGCCCGACGACGTCTTCGCCGAGTTCGACCCCGAACCGCTCGCCGCCGCGTCGGTCGCGCAGGTCTACCGGGCGAAGCTGCGCAGCGGCGAGGACGTCGTGGTCAAGGTCCAGCGCCCGGGGGTGCGGGAGCAGGCCGAACGCGACGTCGACATCGTCCGCCGCGTCGCCGCCGCGCTGGAGGAACGCGCGGACTGGGCGCGCTCGCTCGGTGTCGCCGAACTCGCCGACGGGTTCGCCCAGGTCCTCGCCGAGGAGCTCGACTTCACCGTCGAAGCCCGCAACATCACCGCCGTGGCCGCGGCTTCCGGCCCGGACGTCGTGCTGCCGAAAGTCCACAAGGGACTGTCGACCGACCGCGTGCTCGTGATGTCGAGGCTCGTCGGAAAGCCGCTGGAAACCGCGCCGGCGCCCGAGCGCAAGCGACTGGCCCGGACGCTCCTGCGCTGCCTGCTCGACCAGGTGATGATCGGCGGGGTCTTCCACGCCGATCCGCACCCCGGCAACCTCATGCTCCTCGACGACGGCCGCCTCGGCCTGCTCGACTTCGGCTCGGTCGGCCGGCTCGACGCGGGGTTGCGCGGCGGCCTGCAGAACCTGCTGCTGGCCCTGGACCGCGGCGACCCGCCGGGTCTGCGCGACGGTCTCCTGGAGATCGTCGACCGCACCGTCGAGATCGACGAACAGCGGCTCGAACGCGCACTCGGCGCCCTGGTCGCCCGGCACTTCGGGCCCGGCCGCACTCCGGACCTCGACCTGTTCACCGGGCTGTTCCGGGTGGTCGCGGACTTCCGGCTGAGCGTCCCGCCGCCGGTGGCCGCGGTGTTCCGCGCCTTGGCGACGGTCGAAGGCACGCTGGCGACGCTCGATCCCGGCTTCGACGTCGTCGCGGAGTCCCGGGCCTTCGCGGTCGAGCAGGTCGGCGCCCGCCTGCGCCCGGAGTCGGTACGCACCACCGCGGTCAACGAGCTGATGGCGCTGCTGCCGGTGCTGCGCCGCATCCCCCGCCGCGTCGACCGCGTCGGCGCGGCCCTGGAAGAGGGCCGGCTGTCGGTGAACGTCCGGCTGTTCTCCGACGAGCGCGACCGCGCCGTCGTCACGAGCCTGGTCCACGAAGTCCTGCTGGCGTTCGTGGGCGCGGCGACCGGCCTGATGGCGGTGCTCCTGCTGACCGGCGACGGCGGGCCGCGCATCGCGGAAGGCCTGACGCTGCACCAGGTTTTCGGCTACAACCTGCTGGTGATCAGCGCCCTGGTGGGCCTGCGGCTGCTGTTCGTCGTCTTCCGGCGGTCCGGACCGCGGACACGATCACCCCGGTGAGCCCGGCGAAGAACAGCACCACCCCGGCGACGATCGACCACCGGGCCACGTCCAGGCCCGAGTCGGGCGGGGAGACGCCGGGCAGGCCCGCGTCGGTGAACGCGGTCACCGCGGGCAGCGGGTGCGGGCTGACCACGGTGCCGGTGGCGACCACGAACTTGCTGACCCACAACAGCCGCACGACCCCGCGGAAGCGCGAGTCGTCGGCGTTGCCGCGGTTGTCACCGGCGACGAAGACCGACTCCTGGGGCACCTGGGTCCGGAAGGGGCGGGTGGCGGTCTCGGGCTGCGAGCCCGGGCCGGCGCCGACGTAGGGCTCGACGACGACCTTGCCGTTGACGGTCAGGTGCCCGTCGGTGCAGCAGACGACCGTGTCCCCGGCGACCCCGACCACGCGGAACACGTGCATACCGGGCTCGCCGCCACCGTAAGCGAACGCGCCACCGTCGAAGCCGATCACGTCGCCGCGGTGCACCTCCTCGCCGGTCCGCTCCCGCACGACGATGCGGTCGCCCGCGTTCAGCGTCGGGCTCATCGCGCCGGCAGAGACGACGAACGGCCGGTAGCCCATCAGCAGCTTGCCGGCGCCGAACAGGCCGACGGCGACACCGAGCACGGTCACGGCCACCAGCACGAAGAACACCGGCGAGCGCCGGCGACGCGCGGGTGGAGCCGGTGGTGCGGGCGGGAAGACGGATTCGGTCACAACGATCTATCGGGACACAGTGGACGGTGTTACCCCGTCCGCGGCGCGTACATGATCACCGCGACACCCGCCAGGCACAGCAGGGCCCCGATCACGTCGTAGCGGTCGGGGCGGTAACCGTCCGCCACCACGCCCCAGGCCAGCGAACCCGCCACGAACACGCCGCCGTACGCGGCGAGGATGCGGCCGAAGTGGGCGTCCGGCTGGAGCGTCGCCACGAAGCCGTACACGCCGAGTGCCAGCAGTCCCCCGCCGATCCAGAGCCAGCCGCGGTGTTCGCGGACGCCCTGCCAGACCAGCCACGCGCCGCCGATCTCGCACACCGCCGCCGCGAGGAACAGGAGGATCGAGCGCAGGACCACCTCGGGATACTAACCGGGTGCCGTTCACGCTGAGTCATCCCGCCGCCGTGCTGCCGCTGGCGAGACGGCCGCTCGTGCCCTCCGCGCTCGTTGCCGGGTCCGTCGCGCCGGACGTCTTCTGGTTCGTGCCGCGGCTGCCCGGTGTCGGCCTGACCAAGACCCACGAACTCGCCTCGGTCCTCTGGCTCGACCCGCTCCTCGCGCTCGCCCTGCTGGCCGTCTTCCAGGTGCTCCTGAAGCGGCCGCTGGTGGCGCTGGCGCCACGCCCGCTCGCCGAACGGCTCCCCGGCGGCTTCACCTGGCGACGGCCGGGCTGGATCGCCCTGTCCCTGGTGCTCGGCGCCGCCACGCACGTCGGCTGGGACGCCTTCACCCACGAGCACGACGGGTTCGCCTTCCTGCGGATCCCGCTGGTCACCGGCGTCGACGTCGGACGGCTGATCCAGCTCGTCAGCACGGTCGCCGGCGCCGCGATCCTCGCCTGGTGGCTGGTGCACTGGTACCGCACGGCACCCACCAAACCCGCGCCGCCGTCCACCCGCCACCGCAAGCCGGTGGTGGCGCTGCTCCTCGGCGGAGCGCTGGCCGGCGTGCTGACGAGCGTCCTTCCGTTCCTCGCCCACCACGACCCGATGACCCGCGCCGGCGTGGTCGGCAACACGACCTACCTCGCGGTCACCGGCGCCGGCAGCGGTTTCCTCGCCGCGCTCGTGCTGTACGCGCTGGCCTGGCACGGGCGGTATAGGTCGTTATACACAAAAAGGGCCGCTCCGAAGAGCGGCCCTTCCCGAGCGGATCTCAGACGGTGAAGCCGAGGGCGCGCAGCTGCTCGCGGCCGTCCTCGGTGATCTTCTCCGGGCCCCACGGCGGCATCCAGACCCAGTTGATCCGGAAGTCCTGGACGAGGCCACCGGACGTCAGCGCGGCCGACGTCTGGTCCTCGATGACGTCGGTCAGCGGGCAGGCCGCCGACGTCAGGGTCATGTCGATGGTCGCCGTGTTGTCCTGCTCGACGCGGATGTCGTAGACCAGGCCCAGGTCGACGACGTTGATGCCGAGCTCCGGGTCGACGACGTCGCGCATCGCCTCTTCGACGTCCTCGATCTTGGCGAGGTCGAGGTCCTGCTTCGCGGTGGTCTCGGCGTCGAGGTCGGCGGCGGTGCGCCCCTCACGAGTGGCGGTCTCTTCAGTCATGCGCTCTCAGCTCCACTGGTGGTCCGGGCGACGGCGTCCTTGAAGGCCATCCAGCCGAGGAGGGCGCACTTGACCCGTGCCGGGTACTTGGCGACGCCCGCGAAGGCGATGCCGTCCTCCAGCACTTCCTCGTCCGGTTCGACCTTTCCCTTGCCCTGCATCAGTTCGACGAACGCGTCCATGGTGGTGAACGCTTCCTCGAGGGTGTGCCCCACGACGAGATCCGTCAAGACCGACGTCGACGCCTGGCTGATCGAGCAGCCCTGGCCGTCGTAGGAGACGTCGGCGACCTTCCCGTCGTCGAGCTTGACCCGCAGTGTCACCTCGTCGCCGCAGGTCGGGTTGACCTGGAACGACTCGGCGTCGAACGGGTCACGCAGACCGCGCCCGTGCGGGTTCTTGTAGTGGTCCAGGATGATCTCCTGGTACATGCTTTCCAGGTTCACTGCGCCACCCCGAAGAACTTCTGGGCCTCGCGAACACCCGCTACCAGGGCGTCCACTTCGGACAGCGTGTTGTAGAGGTAGAACGACGCGCGCACGGTCGCCTGGGCGTTGCACGCCCGGTGCAGCGGCCACGCGCAGTGGTGGCCGACGCGAACCGCGATGCCCAGGCTGTCGAGCACCTGGCCGGCGTCGTGCGGGTGCACGCCGTCGATCACGAACGACACCGTCGCGCCGCGGTCCACCACGTCGGTCGGCCCGACGATCCGGACACCCGGGATCGCGCCGATGCCTTCGAGGGCCGCCGCGGCGAGCTCGTGCTCGTGCGCCGCGATGCGGTCCATGCCGACGGCCGAGAGGTAGTCGACGGCCGCGCCGAGGCCGATGGCCTGCGACGTCATCGGCACGCCGGCCTCGAACCGCTGCGGCGGCGGCGCGAAGGTGGAGCCCTCCATCCGGACCATCTCGATCATCGACCCGCCGGTCAGGAACGGCGGCATGGCCGACAGCAGCTCGGTGCGTCCATAGAGGACACCGATGCCGGACGGGCCGAGCATCTTGTGCCCGGAGAACACCGCGAAGTCGACACCCAGCGCGTGGAAGTCGACCGGGAAGTGCGGCACCGACTGGCAAGCGTCGAGGACGGTCAGCGCGCCGACGGCCTTGGCCTTTTCGACCAGCAGCGAGACGGGGTTGACCGTGCCGAGCACGTTGGACTGGTGCGCGAACGCGACCACCTTGGTGCGCGGCGTGATCAGCTCGTCCACATCGGACAGGTCGAGGCGGCCCTCGGGAGTCACCTTGAACCACTTCAGCGTCGCCCCGGTGCGCTGGCACAGCTGCTGCCACGGCACGAGGTTCGCGTGGTGCTCCATCTCGGTGATGACGATCTCGTCACCCGGCCCGACCACGAAGCGCGCGGCTTCCGGGCCGGCCGTGGCGGCGTTGCTCATCGAGTACGCGACGAGGTTGATGCCCTCGGTCGCGTTCTTGGTGAACACCAGCTCTTCGGGGTCGGCGCCGACGAACTCCGCGATCTTCGCGCGCGCGGACTCGTAGGCGTCG
This sequence comes from Amycolatopsis sp. NPDC104863, assembly GCF_055582965.1. NCBI lineage: Bacteria > Bacillati > Actinomycetota > Actinomycetes > Pseudonocardiales > Pseudonocardiaceae > Amycolatopsis > Amycolatopsis sp. NPDC104863. The sequence goes on along the minus strand of NZ_JBVJOW010000003.1, from coordinate 690,097 downwards.
GTGGCCTCTTCGGACAGCTGGTGCGCGCCGCGGTGGACGGCCGCGTTCGACGTGAAGACGTAGTCGCGTTCGGCCTCGAACACCGCGGTCGGACGTTGGGACGTCGCCCCGGAGTCCAGGTACACCAAGGGTTTTCCGTCGCGGACGGTGCGCGACAGGATGGGGAAGTCGGCCCTGAGGGCCGCCACGTCGAGTGGCAGAGAGCTGGCCGAGGTGGTGGTCATCGGGCCGACTCCTCTCGTTCTCGGTGTAGTACTACGGAAGTCAGAGAGCGGCGGGCTCGGGCTTGCCCACGTACTTGACGTAGCCGTTCTCCTCCAGCTCGTCCGCCAGCTCCTTGCCGCCCGACTCGACGATCTTGCCGCCGGCGAAGACGTGCACGAAGTCCGGCGTGATGTGCCGCAGGATCCGCGTGTAGTGCGTGATCAGCATGACGCCGACCTCGCTGGAAGCCTTGTACGCGTTGACACCCTCGGACACGACGCGCAGGGCGTCGACGTCCAGGCCGGAGTCGGTCTCGTCGAGGATGGCGAACTTCGGCTTGAGCAGCGCCAGCTGCAGGATCTCGTGGCGCTTCTTCTCGCCGCCGGAGAAGCCCTCGTTGACCGAGCGCTCGGCGAACTCCTGCGAGATCTCGAGCTTGCCCATCTCCTCCTTGACCTCCTTGACCCAGTGGCGCAGCTTGGGAGCCTCGCCACGGACCGCGGTGGCCGCGGTGCGGAGGAAGTTGGACATCGAGACGCCGGGGACCTCGACCGGGTACTGCATGGCCAGGAAGAGGCCGGCGCGGGCGCGCTCGTCGACGCTCATCTCGAGGACGTTCTCGCCGTCGAGCAGCACCTCGCCGGAGGTCACCTGGTACTTCGGGTGACCGGCGATCGCGTAGGACAGGGTGGACTTGCCGGAGCCGTTGGGGCCCATGATCGCGTGGGTCTCGCCCGACTTGATCGTCAGGTTCACGCCCTTGAGGATCTCCTTGGCGCCTTCGTCGGTGTCGACCGAGGCGTGCAGGTCCTTGATTTCCAGGGTAGCCATTCTTCGTTTCCTAAAGTCTGCGGTGGACGGCGTCAGGCGCCAACGGCTTCGAGCTCGGCCTCGATCGCGGCTTCGAGGCGCTCGCGCACCTCGGGGACGTCGATCTTCACCAGGATCTCGTGGAAGAACCCGCGCACGACCAGACGGCGGGCGGCTTCTTCGGCGATCCCGCGCGACTGGAGGTAGAACAACTGCTCGTCGTCGAACCTTCCCGTCGCGCTCGCGTGGCCGGCACCTTCGATCTCGCCGGTCTCGATCTCGAGGTTCGGCACGGAGTCCGCGCGCGCGCCCGGCGTGAGCACCAGGTTGCGGTTGAACTCGTAGGTGTCGGTGGCCTCGGCCGCGGCGCGGATCAGCACGTCGCCGATCCAGACCGTGTGCGCGCCCTCGCCCTGCAGCGCGCCCTTGTAGCCCACGCGCGACTTGCAGTTGGGCACCGCGTGGTCGACGAAGAGGCGGTGCTCCTGGTGCTGGCCGCCGTCGGCGAAGTAGACGCCGAGCATGTCGACGTCGCCGCCCTTGTCGGTGAAGGTCGCCGTCGGCGAGACGCGGACCAGGTCACCGCCCAGGGTGATGACCGTGTGCCGCAGCGCGGCGTCGCGGCCCAGCTTGAGGTGCTGCTCGGAGACGTGCACCGCGTCGTCGGCCCAGTCCTGGACGCTGACCACGGTGACCTTGGCGCCGTCACCGATGACGAACTCGACGTTGTCGGCGTAGGTGCCGGAGCCGACGTGGTCGAGGACGACGACGGCTTCGGCGAACGCCTCGGCGCGGACCTGCAGGTGCCCGTAAGCCACCTTGTCCACACCCGGGCCGTGGATGCGCAGCACCGACGGCTTGGACGCCTTCGTCTCCTTCGGCACCGTCACGACGGTGGCCTGGGTGAACGAGGAGTACGCCTGGGCGGCGATCCGGTCGCTCGGGACGCCCGCGGCGCCCAGCCGCGAGTCGTCACGGCCGACGGTCTCGATGGTGAGCTCGGGGGCGGCGTCGGCTTCCAGCGTGATCTCGCCGGTGGCGACCGCGGAGCCGTCGTGCAGGCCGCGCAGCCGCTTCATCGGCGTGAAGCGCCAGTTCTCCTCACGGCCGCCCGGGACCTCGAAGGCCTCGACGTCGTAGGAGGTGAAGCGCTCCGCGCGGGAGGCCGCCGGAATGACGGCCCCCTCGCGAAGCGACTCCGAAACGTTGTTCTCGGTAACCGACATGACTAGCCGACGGACCCTTCCATCTGGAGCTCGATCAGGCGGTTCAGCTCGAGCGCGTACTCCATCGGCAGCTCACGCGCGATCGGCTCGACGAAGCCGCGCACGATCATCGCCATCGCCTCGGCCTCGTCGAGGCCGCGCGACATCAGGTAGAACAGCTGCTCTTCGCTGACCTTGGACACCGTGGCCTCGTGGCCCATGGACACCTCGTCGTTGCGGATGTCCACGTACGGGTAGGTGTCCGAGCGCGAGATCGTGTCCACCAGCAGGGCGTCGCAGACGACGCTGGACCGCGAGTGGTGCGCCCGCTTCGCCACGCGGACCAGGCCGCGGTAGGAGGTGCGGCCGCCGCCGCGCGCCACCGACTTCGACACGATCGTCGAGGAGGTGTACGGCGCGAGGTGCTCCATCTTGGCGCCCGCGTCCTGGTGCTGGCCCTCGCCCGCGAACGCGACCGAGAGGACCTCACCCTTGGCGTGCTCGCCCATGAGGAAGACCGACGGGTACTTCATGGTCACCTTGGAACCGATGTTGCCGTCGATCCATTCCATGGTCGCGCCCTCTTCGCACTTGGCGCGCTTGGTGACCAGGTTGTAGACGTTGTTCGACCAGTTCTGGATGGTCGTGTAGCGGCAGCGGGCGCCCTTCTTGACGATGATCTCCACGACCGCCGAGTGCAGCGAGTCGGACTGGTAGATCGGCGCCGTGCAGCCCTCGACGTAGTGCACGTACGCACCTTCGTCGACGATGATCAGGGTGCGTTCGAACTGGCCCATGTTCTCGGTGTTGATCCGGAAGTAGGCCTGCAGCGGGATGTCCACGTGCACGCCCTTCGGCACGTAGATGAACGAGCCGCCGGACCAGACCGCCGTGTTCAGCGCGGAGAACTTGTTGTCGCCGGCCGGGATGACCGAGCCGAAGTACTCCTCGAACAGCTCCGGCTGCTCGCGCAGCGCGGTGTCGGTGTCCAGGAACAGGACACCCTGCTTCTCGAGGTCCTCGCGGATCGAGTGGTAGACGACCTCGGACTCGTACTGGGCCGCGACACCGGCGACGAGGCGCTGCTTCTCCGCCTCGGGGATGCCGAGCTTGTCGTACGTGTTCTTGATGTCCTCGGGCAGGTCTTCCCAGCTCGCAGCCTGCTTCTCGCTGGAGCGCACGAAGTACTTGATGTTGTCGAAGTCGATCCCGGAGAGGTCGGCCCCCCAGTTGGGCATAGGCTTCTTCTCGAAGAGCTTGAGCGCCTTCAGTCGCGCTTCGCGCATCCACTCCGGCTCGGACTTCTTCCCGGAGATGTCGGTGACGACATCCTCGTTCAGCCCGCGACGGGCGCTGGCGCCCGCCTCGTCGGAGTCGGCCCAGCCGAACGCGTACTTGCCAAGGGACTCGATGGTCTCTTCCTGGCTCAGTGGCGCGGTGGTGGGAGTGCGCTGCTCGGCAGCGGCAGTCATGCGGGTTTCCCTCCATTCGGGATCCGTGCTTCGCGCCCAGAGGGCACCGTGCTTCCCGGCTCGGGATGGGCCGGGTTACCCGTCGTGACGGGCACGTGCGTGGTGCACGCGGAGTCACCGCGTGCGATGGTCGCCAGCCGCTGGACGTGGGTGCCCAGCAGCTTCGCGAACGCCTCCGTCTCGGCCTCGCACAGCTGCGGGAACTCCGCGGCCACGTGGGCGACCGGACAGTGGTGCTGACAGAGCTGCGCTCCGACCGTCTGACCCGGTGCCGGAGCACCGACCTGACGGGTCGACGCAGCGTAGCCCTCCCTGGTCAGAGCGGTCGCCAGGGCCTCCGCGCGTGCCGCCGGATCACTCGATCCAGTGATCGCCGGGCGGTGGGGCTCGACCAGCGAGGCGACGCGGCGCTCGGCGAAGGCGCGTACGGCGTCTTCACCGGCGTGCTCGGCGAGGAAACGGATGGCGGAGACGGCCAGGTCGTCGTAGGCGTGCCCGAAGCGGGCGCGGCCGGACTCGGTCAGCAGGAAGAGCTTGGCCGGACGGCCCCGGCCCCGGGGCCCACGCCGGGGCGCGTCCCTCGTCTCGGCTTCGCCATCCGAAAGAAGTGCGTCGAGGTGCCGGCGGACGGCGGCCGGGCTGATCCCGAGCTGCTCCGCGACCACGACAGCGGTCATGGGACCCTGTTCCAGGAGCAGCCGCGCGACCTCGTGCCGGGTCTTGCCCTCGGCGCTGACCTGCGACGGAACGTGCGGGAGTGCGGCGCGGGGCATGTCGCCGCCCGCCTGCTCACCCGCCTCCGTCTTTTTCACAACACAAGTGTGTCTTATTTCCCGGCGGTCGGCAAAGGCGGGGTGCCGGGCAGTGACCCGACTCACTCCGGGGCGGACCGATACCCTGCACGCGTGGCTGTGGGTGAACATCCTGCGCGGCAGGAGCAGGAAACGGACGTGCGCACCGAGGGTGCCCACGCGGTGACGCTTTCGCCCATCCGCCCGCTGGAGCCGCTCCCCCTCGAAGCCGACGAGCAGCGCGGGCTGAACGTCGTCCGCCGGTTCGGCACGGTCGGCTCGCTCTTCCTCGCCCTCGGCTCGCTCGGCGCCGGCGCCGCCCCGGTGATCAACCCGGTGCAGGAGATCCCGGTGCTGCGGCTGTTCACCCGCATCCCGACGGTGTCGCTGGCCATCGCCATCTCCGGCATGGGCATCCTGGTGCTGAGCTGGCTGATGCTCGGCAAGTTCGCCCGGCCCGACCGCGCCCGGCTGGCGTCGCAGGGCCAGCTGGCGCGCACCATCGCACTGTGGGTGCTGCCGCTGCTGGTCATCCCGCCGCTGTTCTCCCGCGACGTCTACAGCTACCTCGCGCAGAGCGAGATCGTGCACCGCGGCATGGACCCGTACGTCCTCGGCCCGGCGCAGGCGCTCGGCGTCGCCGACCCCTACACCGCGGGCGTGTCGAACATGTGGCGCGAGACGCCGGCGCCGTACGGGCCGCTGGTGCTGCGCCTCGGCGGCTGGCTCGCCCCGCTGGCCGGCAACAGCATCGCGGTCGGCGTGCTGCTGCAGCGCGTGCTCGCGCTCGCGGGTGTGGTCCTCATCGTCTGGGCCCTGCCGCGGCTGGCCCGCCGGTTCGGCGTCCAGCCCGCGACCGCGCTGTGGCTCGGCGCCCTGAACCCGCTGCTGATCTTCCACTTCGTCGCCGGCGCCCACAACGACGCGCTCGCCGTCGGCCTGATGCTCGCCGGGCTGGAGGTGGGCATCCGGCGGCTGCCGATCCGGGTGAAGGGCGACACACCCCCGCCACTGGCGCGGGGCGAGCTCCTCTACATCGGGCTGGGCGTGGCGATCATCACCCTCGGCGTCGCGGTGAAGGTTCCCGCGGTGTTCGCGCTGCCGTTCTTCGCGGTGATGGTCGCGCGCCGCTGGCACGGCCGGCTGAAGGACCTGTTCCTGGCCGGGGCGCCGATGGCGGCGTGGTTCGGCGTGGTGCTGGCCGCCGTCTGCTTCGGCTCCGGGCTCGGCTTCGGCTGGGTCGGCGCGACGTTCAACACACCCGGCCTCGTCCGCGCGTGGATCTCCCCCACGGCCGAGCTGGCCAACCTGTCCGGTGTCCTCGGCATCGCGCTCGGGCTGGGCAACCACACCAACGCCCTGGTGCCGATCCTCGGCGCGCTGGGCTACCTCATCGCCGTCGCCATCACCGTCAAGTTCCTCTGGGACAGCTTCAAGTGGCGCTACCGGCCCATCATCGGGCTCGGCGTCTCCCTGGGCGCGGTGATGATCCTGCAGATCAACCTGCAGCCCTGGTACGTGCTGTGGGCGGTGATCCCGCTCGCCGCAGCCGCCGGGACGTCCCGGTTCCGGGTCGCCGCGACGGTGCTGTCCGCGGCCCTGCCGTTCCTGCTGCCGCCGACCGGCAGCACCTTCGACGGCCGGCCGTACGTGCTGCCGTTCGCCTACGTCGCGGCGATCGTCGTGTGCGGCGCGGGAATGCTGATCGTGCGGCGGCTGGCTCCCGTGTTGCTGTCCAGGCCGTCCCCGCGGCTGCCCGCGCATGCCGACGCCGTATCGTGACCCGATGTGAGTGCCCCCGCCGTCGAGATCACCGGGCTGGTGAAAAGCTACGGCTCCACCCGCGCGGTCGACGGTCTCGACCTGCGGATGGAGCGCGGCAGCCTGCTCGCCCTGCTCGGCCCGAACGGGGCCGGCAAGACCACCACCGTCGAGGTCTGCGAAGGCTTCCGGCGGCCTGACGGCGGCACCGTCCGCGTGCTCGGCCTCGACCCCGTGCGGCAGTCGGCCGACCTGCGCCCCCGCGTCGGGATCATGCCCCAGGGCGGCGGCGCGTACCCGGGTGTGCGGGCCGACGAGATGCTCCGCCTGGTCGCCTCCTGCGCCGCGTCCCCGCTCGACCCGGCCTGGCTGCTGGACGTCCTCGGGCTGGCCTCGGTGCGGCGGACGCCGTTCAAGCGCCTCTCCGGCGGGCAGCAGCAGCGGCTTTCCCTGGCCTGCGCGCTGATCGGGCGCCCGGAGCTGGTGTTCCTCGACGAGCCGACGGCGGGCATGGACCCGCAGGCCCGCCGGCTGGTCTGGGACCTGCTGGGCGCGCTGCGCGCCGACGGCGTCTCGGTGCTGCTCACCACGCACCTGATGGAGGAGGCCGAGGCGCTGGCCGACACGGTGGTGATCGTCGACCACGGCAAGGTCGTCGTCTCCGGAGCGCCCCAGTCGCTGACGATGGACGAAACCGGCGCGGCCGGGCTGCGCTTCAAGGCCCGCACGCGGCTGGACACCGAGCTGCTGACCGCGGCGCTGCCGGAGGGGTACGCCGTGCGCGAGTCGGCGCCGGGCACGTACGTGGTGGTCGGCTCGGTCGACCCGCAGGTCGTGTCGACGGTGACCGCCTGGTGCGCGCAGCAGGGCGTCCTGCCCGAAGAGCTGCAGGTCGGCAAGCGGACGCTCGAAGAGGTCTTCCTCGAGCTGACCGGACGGGAGCTGCGCGCGTGACCTTTCCGGCCGGCACGTTCACCCCGGCGCCCGGGCGCGGCTCGCTCGGGCGCATGCTGCGCACGCACGCGCGGATCGAAGCGAGCCTGACCCTGCGCCACGGCGAGCAGGTGCTGCTGACCCTGCTCATCCCCCTGGCGCTGCTGATCGGCCTGTCCCTCTTGGACATCCTGCCCGCGGCCCAGCTCGGCTCGGCGTCCAAAGTGGACTGGATCACCCCGCGCATCCTGGCGCTGGCGGTGATGTCCTCGGCGTTCACCGGCCAGGCGATCGCCCTGGGCTTCGACCGGCGCTACGGCGTGCTGAAGCGTCTGTCGGCGACGGCGTTGCCGCGGTGGCTGCTGGTGGCGGGCCGGGTGGCGGCGGCGCTGGTCGTCGTGGCCCTGCAGTCGGTGATCATCGGCGTGGTGGCGGCGTTCCTCGGCTGGTCGCCTTCGCCGGCCGGGCTGGCTTCGGCGATCCTGCTGCTGGTGCTGGGAACGCTGGCGTTCGGAGCGCTCGGCGTGCTGCTCGGCGGCGCCCTGCGCGCGGAAGCCGTGCTGGCGCTGGCGAACGTCGTCTGGTTCGTTCTGCTGCTGGCGGGAGGCATCCTGCTGGCGCCTTCTGCGCTGCCTTCCGGGCTCGCGGTGGTGGTCGAGCTGCTGCCATCGGGAGCGCTGGCCGAGGGCATGCGGGCGGCGCTGGTCGACGGCGCGTTCGCGCCCGGGCCGATGGCGGTGCTGGTGGTGTGGGCGGTGGCCGCGGGAGCACTGGCTTCCCGCACGACGAAGCTCACCTGACCCGGGTCTGGTCCCCGGGCGTCCCGGCCGCCTACCCGCCGGACGTGAAGCGGCTGGCTGGCGTACCTGGGCAATTCGGACGCGGACGCGAGCACGCTGGAGGCGTTCGCCGTCTGTCCCGGTGAGCAGCCGGCCGCCCCGCCGATCGACCTGGGCGGCCCGCTGGTGGACCGGACGATCGACCACTGCGAGCAGCAGCCGACCGCCCACCTGGGCGGCCGGCGCGCGGGAGTCACCTCGACGGCGTTCCTCCCGCTGCCCCAGGACTGGCCCACGGGCGACACCACGGCCATCTGCTGGGCGATCTCGGACCGCGAGGTGACCGGGCCGATGGGCCGCGCCTGACCTTCGGTGCCGGTCATCGATGACCTAGGTCCCTTGCGCCGGCGACGCCGTTCTGGACGCCGGGACCTGCCGAAAGCCGCTTTTCCGCGCGCTCTACCATCGGTGTCGTGCCGTTCACCAGCCTCGTCGCCCGCCTGCCGTTTCCCTCCGCCGCCGTGCAGCGGGCCGTCGGGATCGCCGCGGTGCTCGCGCAGGCGCTGATCGGCGTCACCGGCTCCGTCGTGCGCGTCACCGGGTCCGGCCTCGGCTGCCCGACCTGGCCGCAGTGCGTCGCCGGCAGCCTCGTGCCGGTGAACCACCCCGGTGTCCACGCGCTCAACCAGTGGATCGAGTTCGGCAACCGGATGCTGACCGGGGTGGTCATCGCCGTCGCCGCCATCGCCGTCCTCACCGCGTGGCGGGTCCAGATCGACCACCCGTCCCGCAAGCGCCTGGTGAAGCTCGCCTGGACGATGCCCGGCGGGGTGGTGCTGCAGGCCGTCGTCGGCGGCATGACTGTGCTCGCGAAGCTCGAGTGGTGGACCGTCGCGATCCACTTCCTCGCCACCACTCCCCTGGTCTGGCTGGCCGTCCTGTTGCTGCGCGCGTTCCGCGAAGGCGACGAACCCGCCCGGTCGCTGGTCCCGCCGTCCGGCCGCAAGCTGCTGGTGGCGCTCGCCGTGGTCATGTGGCTCGTGCTCGCGGCCGGCACCACCGTCACCGGCGCGGGCCCGCACAGCGGCGACATCAACACCCACCGCCTCGCCGTCCCGGTCGAGTCGCTCGCCCAGGTCCACGGCGGGCTGCTGGTGCTGTACCTGCTGCTGCTCGCGGTGTTCGGCCTGCAGCTGATGCGCGTCAACGCGCCGAAGAGCCTTTGGCAGCGCTACACCTGGGTCTGGGTGGTCGCCGTCGCGCAGGGCGGGCTGGGGTCGCTGCAGTACGCGCTGGGCGTGCCCGAGGCGATGGTCTCCTTCCACGTCCTCGGCGCGATGGCGGTCATCGTCGCGACGGCGACATTGTGGACCGGCAGCCGCGACCGCGGCCCGGTCGTCTCGCTGACGGCCGCGCCGAAGCAACCGGAACTCGCCACCACCTGAGCAACCGTCGGCCACGCCGTCGTAACTCGCTACCGCTACGGTCTGGGCCATGACCTCGCGCGCCGCCCCCAAGCCGCTGATCTCCCACCGCCGCGGCACCGGCGAGATGATCGTGCTGAAGACGTTCCTCCTGGTGCCGTTCGTGGCACTGCTCGTCGCGGTCCCGCTGGTCTGGGGCTGGGGCATGAGCTGGGTCGACCTGATCCTCGCCGCGGTGTTCTACGTGTTCGCGACGCTCGGGGTGACGGTCGGCTACCACCGCTACTTCACCCACGGCGCGTTCAAGGCGAACCGGCCGCTGCGGATCGTGCTGGCCGTCGCGGGCAGCATGGCGGTGCAGGGCTCGGTGATCTTCTGGGTGGCCAGCCACCGACGGCACCACGCGTTCGCCGACCGCGAGGGCGACCCGCACTCCCCGTGGCTGTTCGGCACCTCGCCCTCGGCGCTGCTGCGCGGCTTCTGGCACGCGCACATGGGCTGGATGTTCGGCCGCGAGGTGACCAACGCCGACCGGTTCGCGCCGGACCTGGTGGCGGACGCGGACCTGCGGGTGGTGAACCGCTACTTCTGGCTGTGGATCACGCTGAGCCTGGCCCTCCCGGCGGTCCTGGGCGGCATGCTGTCGTGGTCGTGGTGGGGCGTCGTGACGGCGTTCTTCTGGGCCGGCCTGGTGCGGATCGCGTTCCTGCACCACGTGTCGTGGTCGGTCAACTCGATCTGCCACCTGATCGGCGAGCGCCCGTTCGCCAGCCGCGACAAGGCGGCGAACTTCTGGCCGCTGGCGATCCTGTCGATGGGCGAGTCCTGGCACAACTCGCACCACGCCGACCCGACCTGCGCGCGCCACGGCGTGCTGCGGGGCCAGGTGGACGTCTCGGCGCGGGTGATCCGGACCTTCGAGCAGCTGGGCTGGGCCAGCGACGTGCGGTGGCCGCGAGCGGACCGGCTGGCCGCGAAGCGCGCCTGAGCTTCCGCCCAGTGGAAACGCGGCTGGCCGATTCGCCGCGCGTGAACTGAGCTGGGCGCGCCTGAACCGCGCGAGCCCCGTGGAGTCCCGATGACCGCACCCACCCTGCTGCTCGTCCACGGCGCCTGGCACGGCTCCTGGTGCTGGGAGCCCGTCCGGACGCGGCTGGCCGCCCACGGGTTTCCCGTGGTGACCGTCGACCTGCCCAGCGTCGCACCGCCGGCCGGGCGGCCCGGGCTGCACGACGACGCCCGCGCGGTGCGCGAAGCCCTCGACACGATCGACGGGCCCGTGGTCGTCGTCGCCCACTCCTACGGCGGGGCGCCGGTGAGCGAAGGCGCGGCCGGGGTGCCCCAGGTCACCCACCTCGTCTACGTCACGGCTTTCCAGCTCGACGAGGGTGAGTCGCTCCTCGGCACGGTGGGCGGGCAGCCGCCGTCGTGGTGGAAGGTCGACGGTGACCTCTTCAGCCCGTTGACACCACAGGAGATCTTCTTCGGCGACGTCGATCCGGAGGTCGCCGCGGAAGCCGTCGCCCGGCTGCGGCCGCAGAGTTACGCGGTCGCCCGCGAGACGCTCACGGCGGCCGCGTGGAAGACCGTGCCCAGCACGTACGTCGTGTGCGAAGACGACAACGCCATTCCCATGTTCGCCCAGGAAGCCATGGCACAGCGGGCCGGGCACGTCGAGCGGCTGCCGTCGTCGCACTCGCCGTTCCTGTCGCACCCGGCGGAGCTGACGGCGATCATCGAGGCCGCCGCCGGTTAGGCCAGCTGCTGCCGCACCGCCGAAGCGAACCGCGTCGCGGCCGCCGGGTCGGTCTGGCGGAAGCCCAGCGATGGCTCGGTCAGCTCCAGCTCCAGCAGCAACGGCTTGCCGTCCGCGCCGCGGACCAGGTCCACCCGGGCGTACAGCAGCTCCGCCCGCAGGATCCCCAGCAGGCCCGACGCCGCGTCCAGCACGTCCTCGGCCAGTGCCACGGCGTCCGCCGGGGGCTCGGCCGCGGCCAGCTTCTCCGACAGGTACAGCCCTGACTCGTCCATTGTGGACCCGAGCATCGCGCCCTTGGTGAACGCGTGGGAGTAGATGCCGCCGAAGTAGGACAGGGCCAGCTCGCCCTCGGTGTCCACACTGGACTGGTACGGCTGGACCAGCGCCGTGTGCCCCTCGGCGTGCAGTGCCGCCACGTGCTCGGCCGCGTCGGCGCCGGCGTCGAACCGGGCCGCTCCGCGGGAACCCGCGCCGACCGACGGCTTGACCACGTACGCCGACTTCGGGAACTTCGCCGGTTCGCCCGGGCCGACCAGGGTGGTCGGGACGACCGCCACCCCGGCGTCCAGCAGCTCCGCCAGGTACGACTTGTCGGTGTTCCAGCGCACCACCGGGGCCGCGTTGAGGAGCGCGGGCACCGACTCGCACCACGACAGGAACTCCGCGCGGCGGGAGGCGTAGTCCCACGTGGCCCGCAGGATCACCGCGTCGGCCGCGCCGAAGTCGACGCGGGAGTCGTCCCAGGCCGCCCACGAGACGTCGAAACCCAGCGAGGTCAGGGCGGGCACCACGGCGTCGTCGTCACCGTCGCCGGACGGGAGCTCCGCGCAGCCGACCAGGATCGCGGTGCGGCTCACCGGCCGGCCATCTTGCGGCGGTGCTCCGGGCCGATCTTCGTGGCCTGCACGGTCTCGGCGTCCCACGACGCGGCTTCGAGGTCCTCGACCGCCTCGACCAGCGCCTCGCCGGTCGCCACCGACGCCACCACGACGTCGCCGAGCGCGCCGTCCGCGCCGACCAGCACGACCCGGGCCCCGGCCCGGCCGATGTTCTCGACCACCGCGCGGGACGGCTTGCCGTGCGCCTTCACGAACTTGCGCGCCGCGCCCAGCTGAGCGCCGGACGGCGGGGCGACGGTCTCAGAAGTTTCCTCAGCCACGTCCCGAACCATAACCAACCCGCGGCCGGAACGCGGAACAGCGTGGCGTCGGCCATAGTTGTGCCCGGTAGAACCGACTCGAGGAGGACCCATGCCCACCGCAGTGCAGGTGACGAGGACCGGCGGCCCGGAGGTGCTCACCACGGCCGAAGTGGACGTCCCGGCGCCGCAGGCCGGCGAGCTGCTGGTCGACGTCGCCGCCGCCGGGGTGAACTACATCGACACCTACCAGCGCCAGGGCATCTACCCGATCGACCTGCCGTTCGTGCTCGGCCTCGAAGGCGCGGGCACGGTCGTCGAAGCCGGCGCCGGCAGCGGCTTCGCCCCCGGCGACCGCGTCGCCTGGCAGGGCTCGCTCGGCAGCTACGCGGCCCGCAAGATCGTGCCGGCCGCCATCGCCGTCAAGGTCCCCGAAGCCGTCTCCCTGGAGACCGCCGCCGCCACGATGCTGCAGGGCATGACCGCGCACTACCTGGTCGCGTCCACGTTCGAGGTCAAGCCGGGCCACGACGTGCTGGTGCACGCGGCCGCCGGCGGGGTCGGCCTGCTGCTCGTCCAGCTGGCGAAGGCGCGCGGCGCCCGCGTGATCGGCACCGTGTCGACCGAGGAGAAGGAGAAGCTCGCCCGCGAGGCCGGCGCCGACGAGGTCATCCGCTACGACCGCGACGACTTCACGAAGCTCACCCGCGACCTGACCGGCGGCGCCGGGGTCGACGTCGTCTACGACGGGGTCGGCAAGGACACGTTCGACGGCAGCCTCGCCAGCCTCAAGGTCCGCGGCCTGCTCGCCCTGTTCGGCGCGTCCAGCGGCCCGGTGCCCCCGGTCGACCCGCAGCGCCTCAACTCCGGCGGCTCCCTCTACCTGACCCGCCCGACGTCCGCGCACTACACGCGCAGCCGCGACGAGATCGACTGGCGGTCGAAGGAGCTGTTCGACGCCGTCGTGGCGGGCGACCTCACCGTTCGGATCGGCGGCAAGTACCCGCTCGCCGACGCCCGGAAGGCGCACGAAGACCTTCAGGGCCGCCGGACGACGGGCAAGCTGCTGCTCATTCCCTGACCCACTCCGCGCGCCAGTGGAAGCCGTCCTGCTCGGCGCGCTCGGCGGTGAACTCGACGTCGGCGCCCTCGGTCAGCTGCCGGAACCCCTCGGCCTCGACCACCGAGTAGTGCACCCAGACGGGGTCGTCGAAGCCCGGTGCTTCGACGACCCCCCAGCCCTCCTCGACGTGCCATTCGCGGACTCGGCCGCGGTGGGTGCGCACGTGCTCAGCCCTTGTCGGTCGGCACCGCGACGGCGTCGGTGACGAAGACCAGCGTCTCGTTGGGCTTGATGCCCTGGCCACCCTGGCCGTACCCGAGGTCCGGCGGGATGATCAGCAGGCGGCGGCCGCCCTGCTTGATGCCGACCAGGCCCTGGTCCCAGCCCGGGATCACCATGCCGGCGCCCAGCTGCAGGTCGAACGGCTCACCGCGGTCGAACGAGCTGTCCAGCTTCTGCTTGTCCGACCAGGTCACCAGCGAGTAGTTCATCTTCAGGTTCTGGCCGGCCTTCGCGCCGTTGCCGGTGCCCTCGGACAGGTCCTTCGTGATCAGCTTCTTCGGCGGGTCGCAGTTGTCCGGAATGGTGATCGTCGGCGCTTCGCCGAACTTCCCCGTCGTCTTGACGTCGTCCGCGGTGCACTCACGGCCCTTGCTCTGGGTCGCCTGAGCGGCGTCCGACGACGGGACCGGCGGGCCCGCGGGGGCGGCCGTCTCGGTCTTGGCGTCCTGGCCACACGCGGCCAGCGACAGCGCCGCCGCGGCGACGACCACGATCTTCCCGATTTTCTGCATGCCGGGCACCCTAGCCAAGCACGGAGAGTGCCGGTACTTCGTCACCGGTCCGGACCACACCGAGTCGCCGGGTCGCCCGCGTCAGGGCCACGTACAGGTCGTTGAGCCCGCGCGGCGAGCCCGCCACGACCTCGTCCGGCGCGACGAGCACCACCGAGTCGAACTCCAGGCCCTTCGAGCGCTCGACGGTCAGCACGCTCAGCCGTTCGTCCCGGTCGGCGAGCCACCCCGAAACCTGCTCGAGACGCCCGGAGGGCACCAGCACCGCCACCGTGCCACCGTCCACTTCGGACAGCTCGCGGGTGACCAGCTCCGGCAGCGCGTGCTCGAGGGAAGCCGGGTTCGCCGACCACGGCGGCACTCCCGTCTCCCGCACCGACGACGGCGCCGACAAGGCGGGATCCACCTCGGCCAGCACCCGCGCCGCGACCGCCATGATCTCGGCGGGCGTGCGGTAGTTCACGGTCAGCTGCTCCAGCCGCCACCGGTCCGCGACGTACGGCGAGAGCACCTCGTCCCACGACCGCGCGCCGCCGGCCGCGCCGGTCTGCGCGACGTCGCCGACCAGCGTCATCGACCGGTTCGGCGAGCGGCGCATCAGCAGCCGCCAGTCCATCGCCGAGAGCTCCTGGGCCTCGTCGACGATCACGTGCCCGAACGTCCAGGTCCGGTCCTGCGCGGCGCGCTGGGCGGCGGTCAGCTCGCTGCGCTCCACCTGGCGCTCGGCGAACAGCTCGGCGTCGAGGACGTCGGAGACGCGCAGCAGCTCCTCGTCGATGATCTCTTCATCCTGTTCGAGGATGTCGAGCACCCCTTCGGCGTACGCGCGGTCTTCGCGCTCACGGCGTTTGCGCTCGACGCGGGCCTCGGTGTCGTCGACGCCGATCAGCTCGGCCAGCTCGTCGAGCAGTGGCACGTCCGCCGGGGTCCACTTCGTGTCGCGGCCGCTCTCCAGCAGCGCGCGCTCGTCGGCGGACAGCAGCTTCCCGGCGGCGCTCGTGAGGCGTTCGCGGTCGGCGAACAGGTCGTCGAGCACCCCTTCGGGGGTCAGCACGGGCCACAGCTCGTTCACCGCCTTCGCGACGTTCTCGTCCGCGGCCAGCTCGGCGCGGATGTCCTGGAGGTCCTGGCCGTCGAGCAGGTCGTCCCCGAGCTTCCGCGCGGCCTGGCGTGTCAGCGCGTCGAGGACGTCGGAGACGAACAGGCGCCGCGCCGGGTTGTGCGGGCGGCGCGACCGGCGGGCGCGGGTGCGGGCGTCGGCGCACGTCTTGCGGTCGAGCCGCAGGACGTCGTGCTCGTACTCGATCTCCACCACCGGCTCGGGCACCCGCTGGCGGTCGCGGACGGCGGTGGCGAGCACCTCGGCCAGCACCAGCCGGCCCTTGACCTCCGACGTCTCCTTCGGCTCGGCGCCGTCGGCGTCCAGGCCCGGGTAGAGCTGCCCGATCGTGGCGAGCAGCACACCGGTCTCGCCGAGCGACGGCAGCACCTGGCCGATGTAGCGCAGGAAGGTGCTGTTGGGCCCGACGACGAGCACGCCGCGCGTGGTGAGCTGCTGGCGGTGGGTGTAGAGCAGGTAGGCCGCGCGGTGCAGCGCGACCGCGGTCTTGCCGGTGCCCGGCCCGCCCTGCACGACCATGACCCCGCCCAGCGGCGCGCGGATGATCCGGTCCTGCTCGGCCTGGATGGTCGCGACGATGTCGCTCATCTCACCCGTGCGCCGCTGTTCGAGCGCGGCCAGCAGCGCGGCCTCGCCGGCCAGGCCGAGGTCCTGGCCCTGGTCGGCGGCGGTGAGGTCGAGGATCTCGTCGTCGGAGCCGGTGACCTTGCGGGTCAGCGACCGCAGGTGCCGCCGCCGGCGCACCCCGTCGGGTGACGCCGCGGTGGCGAGGTAGAACGGCCGCGCGACCGGCGCCCGCCAGTCGACGAGCAGCGGCTTGTAGTCGTCGTCTTCGTCGAACAGCCCGAGCCGGCCGATGTAGGTGGTTTCCTCGGCACTGCCGGGGACGAAGTCGAGCCGGCCGAAGGCCAGCCCCTGCTCGACCGAGCCGAGCTGGGCCAGCCGGTCGGTGTACAGCGTCGTGGCGACGTCGCGCTCGGTGCGGGCCTGCGGGGTCCCGCCGGTCTGGCGCAGCGTCTCGTCGAGGCGGCGCTGGGCGTCGACACGCTCGGCGTCGAGCTTCGCGTAGAGGGTGGTGACGTACGCCTGCTCGCGCGCGAGCTCGGCGGGGAAGCCGTCCGAAGACACGGACAAGAGGATCCTGCTTTCGCCTCAAGGAAAAGAGCCAGCCAAGTTTAACGGCGCACGCGGCGCGATCATTCCGGCGCGAGGTCGCAGTACGGGGAGACCTCGCTGCCGGGAGCGAGGGTGGCCGGCAGCTCCTTCTCCCCCACCGCGCACGACACGCTCGCCGCCGGCAGCTGCTCGCCGCCGGTGATGCGGCCGGCCGCGTCGCGGTGGAGCACCGCGGCTCCGCGGCTGGTCAGCGCCCGGCAGTTCGCCGAGTGGTAGCGGACACCACCCGGGACGACGGTCGCGGTCACCGGGGTGAAGCCGCCCAGTGCCTCGGGTGCCAGCCAAACCGCCGGGCCGGGTGTGGGCCGGTCCAGGGCGACGCCGCCCCGCTGCCCGGGAGTGAGCAGCGGCACCTCGACGGACCGCGAACCGGACGTCACCACGACGTGGTAGGCGGCCAGCGCGCTCGTGTTCTCCAGCACAGCGGCGCCCGGCCCCTGTTCGGCGACGCGCACCGCACCGCCGTCCGGGGCCGGACCCGGCGATGCCGTGATCCGCGCGGGAATCGCACAACCGCTGCCGAGGAGCGCGTTCGTGTCGAGCGACACCTTTCCGCGGCCGATAAACGCCAGCAGGCCGAGGACCACGACGGCCGCCAGCACCACCAGCACCCGGTCCTTGCCCAGGCGCGGCCTCACGGCGAGCCTGGGCTCTGCACCCGGTAGAGGTCGCCGGCCCGGCCGTAGTAAGACCCCGCCACCACGAAGACCAAGGTCCGCGAGCCCGCCTGCCAGTACGTGCGCATCTCGTCGGGGTCGTCCGGGTACGGCACCTCGGCAAGCGGCACACCTCGAACGGCGAGCAGCGCGCTCACCTCGTCGAACGTCACCGGACCGGCGAACGGGCCGTAGCGCTCGCGGACCAGGCGGTTGATCATCTCGGGGTCGCGGTGCCGGAGCCGGTGCGCCTGCACCGAGAAGTGGGTCCCCGCCCACGGCTCGCGGGCGCTGCCCCGCTGCCAGAAGAACTCGGCCATGCCGTGGTCGCGGCCCAGGGAGTGCTTCGACGGGTTGTCGCCGTAGTCGTCGCCGAGCAGTTCGGCCACCCGCTCGGGTGACCACGTGTGGTCGGCCCCGAGCACGGTGCCCGACTCGATGACGTCGGCGAAGAACCCCGCCGGGCTCAGAACGGGAGGCCGAGGGTCGGCAGGCCGATCGCCGAGTCGACGGCCAGCGCGACGAACACGATCATCAGGTAGGTGTTCGACCGGTGGAACAGCGCCATCGGCTTGGTCTCTTCCCCGCGCCGGACCGCCGCCTGCAGGCTGTGCGCGTAGAAGAGGAACCAGCCGCCGGCCAGGATGGCGAACGTGCCGTACAGCCACGACGTCACCGGGAGCAGCAGCAGCGTCCAGGCCACCATCACCCACGAGTAGATGACGATCTGCTTGGCGACGTGCTGGGCCGTGGCGACGACCGGGAGCATCGGGACGCCCGCGCGCTCGTAGTCGTCGCGGTACTTCATGCCCAGCGCCCAGGTGTGCGGCGGGGTCCAGAAGAAGATGACGCCGAACATCACGAACGCCGGCCACTGCACGGTGCCGGTGACCGCGGCCCAGCCGATGACGACCGGCATGCAGCCCGCCGCACCGCCCCAGACCACGTTCTGTGACGTGCGCCGCTTGAGGCCGAGCGTGTAGACGAAGATGTAGAAGAGGATCGTCGCGACCGCGAGGATCGCCGACAGCAGGTTGACCGTGAAATAGAGCACCACGGCCGACGCGACGCCCATGACCAAGCCGAAGATCAGCGCGCCGCGCCGCGGCACCGAGTCCTTCACCAGCGGACGGCGCTTCGTGCGGTTCATCACCTTGTCGATGTCCGCGTCGATCACGCAGTTGAGCGCGTTCGCGCTGCCCGCGGCCATCGTCCCGCCCAGCAGCGTGGCCAGGACCAGCCACGGCGAGGGGATCTGACGGCCGGCGAGGAACATCGCCGGGATCGTGGTCACCAGGAGGAGCTCGATCACCCGCGGCTTCGCCAACGCGGCATAGGCGCCGACGACCTGGCGCACGCTTCGCCGGTCACCGTGCGGTCGCTCACCGGTCGGGTGCACGGCGCTGGTGTCGTCACTGCGTCCGTGCGCAGCGTTCACCAACGACATTTCACTCCCTGCGTCAGGTTCGGGGCGGGCCCGCTGCCGGAGGCGTGTGGTGCCGCTGAAAACCGCCGGTGTGAACCCTCGAACGATGTTAGACGTGGTGAATCCCGTGGGTGATCGCGGGTCTGGAACGGGTCCAAGCACTAGGCTGGCCGCGACGGGCCGCGATTGCCCCTGCGCAGGGTCGCGAGCAGGAATATCGTCCCTTCGGGATCGATTGAGACAGAGGACCCCGCGCACGGGTAACCGGAACGAGGAAGACCAGCCGCAACCATCATGACCGGGAGTTGGAGTTCAGTGTCCGAAACCGCCCCTACCAGCGAGAACAACCCACTCCTCCGGCGTAACGTCCCCGCCGACTGGACCGACACCGACACCCGCGCCGTGGACACCGTCCGGGTGCTCGCCGCGGACGCGGTCGAGAACTGTGGCAGCGGCCACCCCGGCACCGCGATGAGCCTGGCGCCGCTGGCCTACACGCTGTTCCAGCGCATCCTGCGGCACGACCCGAACGACCAGCACTGGCCGGGCCGTGACCGGTTCGTCCTGTCGGCCGGGCACTCGAGCCTGACGCTCTACATCCAGCTGTACCTCGCCGGCTACGGCCTCGAGCTCGAGGACCTCAAGCGGCTGCGCAAGTGGGGCTCGAAGACCCCGGGTCACCCGGAGTACCGCCACACCGACGGTGTCGAGACCACCACCGGCCCGCTGGGGCAGGGCCTGGCGAACGCCGTGGGCATGGCGATGGCCGCCCGCCGCGAGCGCGGCCTGCTCGACCCGGACGCGGCGCCCGGCGAGAGCATCTTCGACCACCACATCTTCGTCATCGCCTCCGACGGCGACATCGAAGAGGGCGTCACCTCCGAGGCCTCGTCCATCGCGGGCCGCCAGGAGCTGGGGAACCTGATCGTCTTCTACGACGACAACAAGATCTCCATCGAGGACGACACGAACATCGCGCTGTCGGAGGACACCGTCGCGCGCTACGAGGCCTACGGCTGGCACACCCAGGTCGTCGAGGGCGGCGAGGACGTCGTCGCGATCGAAGAGGCGATCAAGAACGCGAAGGCCGAGACCGGCCGCCCGTCGTTCATCGCGCTGCGGACCGTGATCGGCTACCCGGCGCCGAAGAAGATGGGCACCGGCAAGGCGCACGGCGCGGCGCTGGGCGGCGAAGAGGTCGCGGCGGTCAAGGAGATCCTCGGCTTCGACCCGGCGCAGTCGTTCCAGGTCGAGGACGACGTCATCAAGCACACCCGCCAGGCGCTCGAGCGCGGCAAGGCCGCCCACGCCGAATGGCAGGAGAAGTACGAGGCGTGGGGCGCCGCGAACCCGGAGCGCAAGAAGATCGGCGACCGGATGGCCACCCGCACGCTGCCCGAGGGCTTCGCGGACAACCTCCCGAAGTGGGAGCCGGACGCCAAGGGCATCGCGACCCGCAAGGCCTCCGGCGAGGTGCTCAACGCCCTCGCCGAGCCGCTGCCGGAGCTGTGGGGCGGCTCGGCCGACCTGGCCGAGAGCAACAACACCACGATGAAGGGCGCCGACTCGTTCGGTCCCGAGAAGGCCGCCACGGACATGTGGGCGGCGAACCCGTACGGCCGGACGCTGCACTTCGGCGTCCGCGAGCACGCCATGGGCTCGATCCTCAACGGGATCGCGCTGCACGGCGGCACCCGTCCGTACGGCGCGACGTTCCTGATCTTCTCCGACTACATGCGCCCGCCGGTCCGGCTGGCCGCGCTGATGAAGGCGCCGGTCACCTACGTCTGGACGCACGACTCGATCGGCCTGGGCGAGGACGGCCCGACGCACCAGCCGATCGAGCAGCTTTCCGCGCTGCGCGCGATCCCGGGCCTCAACGTCGTCCGCCCGGCGGACGCCAACGAGACCGCCTACGCGTGGAAGGCCGTGCTGGAGGACATCCACCACCCGTCCGGCCTGGCGCTCACCCGCCAGAACGTGCCGGTGCTCGAGGGCACCAGCGCCGAGGGCGTCGCCAAGGGCGGGTACGTCCTGGCCGATTCGGACGGCACCCCGGACGTCGTGCTGATGGCCACCGGCTCCGAGGTCCAGCTCGCCGTCGAGGCGAAGAAGACCCTCGAGGCCGACGGCGTCAAGGCGCGCGTCGTGTCGATGCCGTGCGTCGAGTGGTTCGACGCGCAGGACGCGGCCTACCGCGAGTCGGTCCTCCCGGCCGGGGTGAAGGCCCGCGTGTCCGTCGAGGCGGGCATCGCCCAGTCGTGGCACCGCTTCACCGGTGACGCCGGGGTGAACGTTTCGATCGAGCACTTCGGCGCCTCCGCCGATGCCGCCACACTGTTCCGTGAGTTCGGGTTCACCGCGGAAGCAGTCGTCGAGGCGGCCCGCCGCTCGATCGCCAACACCAAGAACTGAAGGGGATGACAGTAATGAGCACAGACAAGCTCGCCGCGCTGTCCGAAGCCGGTGTATCGATCTGGCTGGACGACCTTTCGCGCGAACGCCTGAACACCGGCAACCTCGCGGACCTGATCCGCGACAAGCACGTCGTCGGCGTCACGACCAACCCGACGATCTTCGCCAACGCGATGTCCAAGGGTGACGCCTACGACGAGCGGACCCGTGAGCTGGCCGCCCAGAACGCCGACGTCGAGGCCACCATCCGCGACCTGACCACGACCGACGTGCGCAACGCCGCGGACCTGTTCCGCGACGTCTACACCGCCACGAACGGCGTCGACGGCCGCGTCTCCATCGAGGTCGACCCGCGCCTGGCCAAGGACACCGACAAGACGGTGGCCGAGGCGAAGGACCTCTGGAAGACCGTCGACCGGCCGAACACGCTGATCAAGATCCCGGCCACCCAGGAGGGCCTGCCGGCGATCACCGCCACGCTCGCCGAGGGCATCAGCGTCAACGTCACGCTGATCTTCTCCGTCGCCCGCTACAAGGCGGTCATCGAGGCCTTCTTCGCCGGTCTCGAGCAGGCGAAGGCCAACGGTCACGACCTGCGCGGCATCCACTCGGTCGCGTCGTTCTTCGTGTCCCGTGTGGACACCGAGATCGACAAGCGCCTGGACACGATCGGCACGGACGAGGCCAAGGCCCTGCGCGGCAAGGCCGCCGTCGCCAACGCGCGGCTCGCGTACGCCGCCTTCGAGGAGCTGTTCGCTTCGGACCGCTGGAAGGCCCTCGCGGCCGACGGCGCCCACGCGCAGCGCCCGCTGTGGGCCTCGACCGGCGTCAAGAACCCGGACTACTCCCCCACGCTCTACGTCGACGACCTGGTGGTGAAGGACACCGTCAACACCATGCCGGAGAAGACGATGGACGCCGTCGCCGAGCACTCCGAGCTCAAGGGTGACCAGGTCACCGGCCGCGGCGCCGAGGCGCAGGAGGTCTTCGACCGGCTTTCGGCCGTCGGTATCGACATCACCGACGTGTTCCTGGTGCTGGAGAACGAGGGCGTCGAGAAGTTCGAGAAGTCCTGGACCGAACTGCTCGACACCGTCAACGGCCAGCTCGAAAAGGCGAAGGGCTGAAGCACGACATGACGACAGGGGAAAACACCGGCGTCGAGATCGTGGACGCCACGCTGGCGGAGCGGGCCGCTCCGCTGGCCGAGCGCCTGGTCGCGGACCAGGCCGCGTCGAAGCTGGCGGCCCAGGACGCCACGCTGTGGGGTCCGGACGCCGAGTCCGAGGCGTCGATCCGGCTCTCGTGGACGTCGCTGCACAAGTCGTCCCGGCCGCTGATCGGCGAGATCGAAGCCCTGCGGACCGAGCTGCGGTCCGAGGGTGTCGACCGCGTCGTGCTGGCCGGCATGGGCGGCTCGTCGCTGGCGCCGGAGGTCATCACCGGCACCGACGACGTCGCGCTGACCGTGCTCGACACGACCGACCCGGGCCAGGTCGCCGACGCGCTCGCCGGCGACCTCGAGCGCACGGTGATCGTCGTGTCCTCGAAGTCGGGCGGCACCGTCGAGACCGACAGCCACCGGCGGATCTTCGCGAAGGCGTTCACCGACGCGGGGATCGACGCGGCGCGGCGGATCGTGGTCGTCACCGACCCGGGCTCGCCCTTCCAGGAACTGTCCGAAAAGGAGGGTTACCGCAAGACCTTCCTCGCCGACCCGCACGTCGGCGGCCGCTACTCCGCGCTGACCGCGTTCGGGCTCGTCCCGGCCGGGCTGGCCGGCGCGGACGTCGCCCGCCTGCTCGACCAGGCCGCCTCGGTGGCCGAAGAGCTCGGCGCGGACTCCGTGGACAACCCGGCGGTCAAGCTGGCCGCCGCGTGGGCCGCCGCGCACGAGACCGGCGCCGAGAAGGTCGTGCTGGCCGACTCCGGTTCCGGCATCAAGGGCTTCCCGGACTGGGCCGAGCAGCTGATCGCCGAGTCCACCGGCAAGCAGGGCACCGGTTTGCTGCCCGTCGCGGTCGAAGGCACGGAGGCGCCCGGCTTCGCCGACGCGAAGTCCGACGCCACCCCGGTCGCGGTCCGCGCCCCGAAGGGCGCGGCCAAGATCGCCGTCACCGGCTCGCTCGGCGCGCAGTTCCTGCTCTGGGAGTTCGCCACGGCGCTGGCCGGCCGGCTGCTCGGGATCAACCCGTTCGACCAGCCCGACGTCGAAGCGGCCAAGAAGGCGGCGCGCGCGCTGCTGGACGACCCGGAGAAGCTGAAGGGCGGCGAAACGGCGTCCAATGTGGACGGACCGGTCGAGATCTTCGGCAGTGCCGGGGTTTCCACGGACGGCAGCCTCACCGACGTGCTCCGCGCGTTCTTCGCGTCGGCGCCGGAAGCCGGCTACATCGCGGTGCAGGCCTACCTGGACCGCCTCGACGACGCGTCGACCGAGCTGCTGCGCGGCGAGATCGCCAAGCGCACGCAGCTGCAGACGACGTTCGGCTGGGGCCCGCGGTTCCTGCACTCCACCGGGCAGTACCACAAGGGCGGGCACCAGAACGGGGTCTTCCTGCAGCTGTCCGGCGCCGTCGAGCACGACCTCGAGGTGCCGGAGCGGCCGTACACGCTGGGGCAGCTGCAGCACGCCCAGGCCCTGGGCGACGGGCAGGTGCTCGCCGAGCACGGCCGCCCGGTGCTGCGCCTGCACCTGACCGACCGGGCCGCGGGCCTCGCGGCCGTCGTCCGCGCGGTACAGGAGGTCGACGCATGACCTGGCGCAACCCGCTGCGCGATCCGCGGGACAAACGGCTCCCGCGCATCGCCGGGCCGTCCAGCCTGGTGATCTTCGGGGTCACCGGCGACCTGGCCCGCAAGAAGCTGATGCCCGCCATCTACGACCTGGCCAACCGCGGGCTGCTGCCCGCGGGCTTCTCGCTCGTCGGGTTCGCCCGCCGCGACTGGGAGCACCAGGACTTCGGCGAGCTCGTGCACGACTCGGTCAAGGCGCACGCGCGCACGCCGTTCAAGGAGTCGGTCTGGAACCGGCTCGCCGAAGGCATCCGGTTCGTCCAGGGCACCTTCGACGACGACGACGCCTTCGACCGGCTCGCGCAGACGGTCAAGGACCTCGACAAGGAACGCGGCACCGGCGGCAACACCGCGTTCTACCTGTCGATCCCGCCCGGCGCGTTCCCGGTGGTGACCAAGCAGCTGGCCCGCTCCGGGCTCGCGAACGCCGACGAGAACACCTGGCGCCGCGTGGTCATCGAGAAGCCGTTCGGGCACGACCTGAAGAGCGCCGAAGAGCTCAACGCGATCGTCAACGACGTTTTCCCCGAGGAGTCGGTGTTCCGCATCGACCACTACCTCGGCAAGGAGACGGTCCAGAACATCCTGGCGCTGCGCTTCGCGAACCAGCTGTTCGAGCCGATCTGGAACGCCAACTACGTCGACCACGTGCAGATCACCATGGCCGAGGACATCGGCCTCGGCGGCCGCGCGGGGTACTACGACGGCATCGGCGCCGCCCGCGACGTCATCCAGAACCACCTGCTGCAGCTGCTCGCCTTCACCGCGATGGAGGAGCCGCTCTCGTTCGAGCCGCGGGCCCTGCGCGCGGAGAAGATCAAGGTGCTCTCGGGCACCAGCGCGATCGGGCCGCTGAGCCAGACCACCGCGCGCGGCCAGTACGCGGGCGGCTGGCAGGGCGGCACGAAGGTGCCCGGCCTGCTGCAGGAAGAGGGCTTCGCGAAGGACTCGAAGACCGAGACCTACGCCGCCGTGACCCTGGAGGTGCAGAGCCGCCGCTGGGCCGGGGTGCCGTTCTACCTGCGCACCGGCAAGCGGCTCGGCCGCCGTGTCACCGAGATCGCCGTGGTGTTCAAGCGGGCGCCGCACCTGCCGTTCGACTCGACGTCGACCGAGGAGCTGGGGCAGAACGCCCTGGTCATCCGGGTGCAGCCGGACGAAGGCATCACGCTGCGGTTCGGCTCGAAGGTGCCGGGGACCACGATGGAGGTCCGCGACGTCACCATGGACTTCGGTTACGGGCACGCGTTCACCGAGTCCTCCCCCGAGGCCTACGAGCGCCTGATCCTCGACGTCCTGCTCGGCGAGCCGTCGCTGTTCCCGGTCAACGAAGAGGTCGAGCTCTCCTGGAAGATCCTCGACCCGGTGCTGGAGCACTGGGCCAAGGAGGGCTCGCCGGAGCAGTACCCGCCGGGCACCTGGGGCCCGCCGTCGGCGGACGAAATGCTGGAGCGCACCGGCCGGAAATGGAGGCGCCCGTGATCATCGACCTGCCGTCCACCACGACTTCGGCACTCAACAAGAAGCTGGTGGAGATCCGCGAACAGGGCGGGCAAGTGGCGCTCGGGCGGGTGCTGACGCTGGTCATCGCGGCCGACGACGACGCCAACCTCGAAGAGGCGATCGAAGCGGCTAACGGCGCGAGCCGCGAGCACCCGTCGCGGGTGATCGTGGTCGCGAAGGGCGCGCGCACGGCCGCGCCGCGGATCGACGGCCAGATCCGCGTCGGCGGCGACGCCGGCGCGAGCGAGGTCATCGTGCTGCGGCTCTACGGCCCGCTGGCCGCGCAGGGCCAGAGCGCGGTCGTGCCGCTGCTGCTGCCGGACGCGCCGATCGTCGCCTGGTGGCCCGGCGCCGGCCCGAAGGACCCGGACAAGGACCCGCTCGGCGAGCTGGCCCAGCGCCGGATCACCGACTCGGCCGCGGAGAAGAGCCCGGTGCGGGCGCTGACCACGCGGGCGAAGGCATACACCGCGGGTGACACCGACCTGGCCTGGACGCGCCTGACGCACTGGCGCGCCCAGCTCGTCTCGGCGCTCGACCTGCCGCCGTACGAGAAGGTCACCGCGGCGACGGTGACCGGCGAGGCCGACTCGCCGTCGACCGAGCTGCTGGCCGCGTGGCTGGCCGAGTACCTGAAGGTGCCGGTCAAGCGGGTCAAGAGCTCGGGCGCGGCCGGGATCATCTCGGTCAACCTGGAGCGTCGGTCGGGCGCGGTGGAGCTGCACCGGCCGGACGGGCGTGTCGGCACGCTGACCCAGCCGGGCCAGCCGACCCGGCGGATCGCCCTGCAGCGGCGCAGCACCCAGGACTGCCTGATCGAGGAGCTGCGCCGGCTCGACCCGGACGAGGTCTACGAGGCGTCGCTGCACGGCCTGGGCAAGATCACGTCCGGCACGAACGGCAAGACCGGCGCGCCGGCCAAGCCCGACGTCACCTCCGCGGGGGCCGCGGCCGCCGCCGAGAAGGCGCCGGCTGCCGCGAAGGAGCCGGCCGCCGCGAAGGAGCCGGCCGCCGCGAAGGCGCCGAAGAAGGCGGCTGCGGGGAAGAAGAGCGCTTCATGAGCAAGACCGAGGTGGTCGTCTACGCGAACCAGGACCTGCTGGCGGCCGCCGCGGCCGCCCGGCTGGTCACGCGGCTGGTGGACGTCCAGGCCGCCAAGGGCTCGGCGTCGCTCGTGCTCACCGGCGGCGGCACCGGCATCGCGGTGCTGTCCGAGCTGCGGGCGTCCTCGGCCCGGGACGCGATCGACTGGTCGCGCCTGGACATCTACTGGGGCGACGAGCGGTTCGTCCCGACGGGTTCGGACGAGCGGAACGAGAAGCAGGCCCGCGAGGCCCTGCTGGACCACGTGCCGCTGGATCCCAAGCGGGTCCACGCGATCGCCGCCTCGGACGGCGAGTTCGGCGACGACGTGGACGCGGCCGCGGCCGCGTACGCGCACGTGCTGGCGGACAACGCGGACCCGGAGGACCACGGCGACGTCCCGTCGTTCGACATCATGCTGCTCGGCCTGGGCGGCGAGGGGCACACGGCGTCGGTGTTCCCGGAGTCCCCGGCGGTGTACGAGACGGAGCGTTCGGTGGTGGCGGTCCGCAACTGCCCCAAGCCGCCGCCGACGCGGGTTTCGCTGACCCTGCCGACGATCCGGCGGGCGCGGGACGTCTGGCTGATGACGGCGGGCGACGCGAAGGCCGACGCGGTGGCGCTGGCGTTGTCGGGAGCGGGCGAAGTCCAGCTCCCGGTGGCGGGGGCGCGGGGGCATCGGCGGACTTTGTGGCTGTTGGATCGTGCTGCTGCTGGGAAGCTGACGAAGGTGTATCAGCCGCCTACGGCGTGAGTTTTCTTGAAGGCCCCCTGCTTCGGCAGGGGGCCTTCGTTCTTTGCGCGTTATTTCGTTCGCCAGCCGCGGCCCAGGTTGCCGAAGATCTCCTCCGCCGCTTTGCGCGGGTTCTCGTGGGCCACGATCAGCTCCCGGGACGCCAGTGCGAACCGGGCCAGTGACGCGCACGAGACGTCGTCCTCGGGGGCGCCCTGCTCCTCCGCTATCGCGCGGGCCAGTGCCGTCTCGTGGCGCATCCACATCCGCCTGCCGTAGTCGCGCAGGGGCGGGGTGCTCTCGATCAGGCTGAGGAACTCGGGGCTCGGGCCGCCGTCGGCGATGTCGCGCAGGACGTGCTCGCGCAGGGCGTCCACGATCGTGTGGCCCGGCGGGCGGCCGCGGACCGCGAGGACCAGCGCCGCCTCGATGTCGTCGTCCTGGTCGAACAGCAGGGCTTCCTTGCTGGGGAAGTACTTGAACAACGTCGTCACCGAGACGTCCGCCGCGTCCGCGACCTCCTTCACCCCGACCGCGTCGTAGCCCCGCTCGAGGAACAGCTCCAGTGCCGCGTCGGCCAGCGCCTGCCGGGTCTGCGCCTTCTTGCGCTCGCGGCGCCCGATCACTTCGGTCATGCGGTCCAGCCTACGTGATGGTGGACTCACTTCAAAAGTTGAGTCATTGCACTTTTTGAGTCACTGTGCTTTTCTGGGTTCGAGCCGCCGGAACCGCCGGGGGCACCGACTTCCAGGGGGAAGCCATGACCACCACCAAGATCGACACCACCAGGATCGACACCACCAGGATCGACACCGCCAGGATCGCGATCGTCGGCGCCGGGCTCGGCGGGCTCGCCTGTGCCCGCGTCCTGCAGCTGCACGGCCTCGACGTCACCCTGTTCGAACAAGAAGCCGCCGCCGACGCGCGCCCCCAGGGCGGCACGCTCGACATGCACGGCGACACCGGCCAGGTCGCGCTGCGCACCGCCGGCCTCCACGACGAGTTCCGCGCCCTCTCCCGGCCCGAAGGCCAGCAGATGCGCGCCCTCGACCCGTTGAGCGGCGAGGTCGTCGTGGACGAGGTCCCCGCCGACGGTGAGGACTTCCGCCCGGAGATCGACCGCGGCCAGCTCCGCGGGCTTCTCCTCGGCTCCCTGGCGCCCGGCACCGTCCGCTGGGGGCGGCCGATCACCGACGTCTCCACGACCGGGCGTCTGGCCTTCGCCGACGGCACCGCCCAGGACTTCGACCTGGTGATCGGCGCCGACGGCGCGTGGTCGCGCGTCCGCCGCGCCCTCACCGGCGTCCGGCCGGAGTACAGCGGGGTCACGTTCGTCGAGTTCGGGCTCGACGACGCCGACCGCCGTCATCCGGCCCTCGCCGCGCTGACCGGCCAGGGCACGATGATGACGAAGGTCGGTGGCCAGGCGCTCTTCGCGCAGCGCAACAGCAACGGCCACATCCGCTGCTACGCCGTCTTCTACGCGTCGGAAGAATGGGTCGCCGGTGTCGACTTCGCCGACACGGCCGCCGTGCGCGCGGGCCTGCTGGAGCGCTACGCCGGCTGGGACGCGGGCCTGCTCGGCTACCTGCGGGACTTCGACGGCGGGTTCACGCCGCGGCCGTTGTACGTCCTGCCGGTCCCGCACGCGTGGACCCACACGCCCCACCTGACACTGCTCGGCGACGCGGCGCACCTGATGCCGCCGCTCGGGGTCGGCGCGAACCTCGCCCTCCTGGACGGCACCGAGCTCGCCACGGCGCTGGCGACCGCGTCGAGCGTCGGCGAGGCCGTCCGGACCTACGAGGCCGGGATGCTGCCGCGGTCGATCGAGACGGCGAAGGCGTGCGCGTCGGGTCTGCACGACCTGCTCAGCGACGACCTCCGGTCGATGGCGGCCTGAGAACTACCGCCGGACGGCCACACGTGGGTAACATGATTCCCACGATGTGGTCGTCTTGGTGCACGCTGGGAAGCAGAGCTCCCACTCTCGGTAGCACCCGTCCGTGGCTATCGCCCGGATGGACCAGTCGATTGCGAAATCCGGACGCCGGAACGCCGACGGCGGGTGAAACTTACCGTCTTCGTACGCCACCTCGTTAGCATCCGCACATTTGTCCGTTGCTGCGCGTCCCGATCGGGCCCTGAGCACCTCTCACCATCAAGTCCACAAGACGAATGGGGTCGCCAGCGATGAGTACAGAGGGACTCTCGATTCCAGGCATCTCGATCGGAGCCTCGGGGCCGTCGGCCGCCGAGCGGGTCCGAAAGCGCGGGCTGAGCCTGTTCGGCTCGGTGCCCCGCCCCGCCGTGGTCACGTTCGCCATCGAGGCGGCCGCGGTCATCCTGGCCGTGCTCGACGTCTGGCTGGTGATCCCCGAGAAGGCCCAGCCGTACTCGATCTACCTGTCCGGCGCCGCGTGCCTCGCGGTCGTGTTCCGCCGGAAGTTCCCGTTCCTCGCCGTGCTCGTCGCGGTGCCCGGCTTCCTGGCCGGCTGGGCGCAGCTCGCGTCGATGATCACCCTCGGCATGCTCGCCACCCGCCGTCAGCTGCACTGGCAGGTCTGGGTCGGCGCCGGGCTGGTGTGGATCTGCCGGTTCGTGCAGTGGCCCCTGGAGGACTTCGCCGAGCTCAGCTGGCGCGAGCACATCCT
The DNA here is from genome assembly GCF_055582965.1 of Amycolatopsis sp. NPDC104863. Classification (NCBI taxonomy): domain Bacteria; kingdom Bacillati; phylum Actinomycetota; class Actinomycetes; order Pseudonocardiales; family Pseudonocardiaceae; genus Amycolatopsis; species Amycolatopsis sp. NPDC104863. The sequence continues at coordinate 660,402 of NZ_JBVJOW010000003.1, read as the reverse complement.
CGACGGCATCTACGGCGTGCTGGTCGCCGGCATGCCGATCGCGATCGGCCTGCTCATCGGAGCGCGGGCCGAGGTTTCGAACAAGCTCGCCGAGCTGGCCACGAGCCGCGACCGCGAGCGCCGCTTCCACGCCGACGCCGTCCGCGCCGAGGAACGCGCGCGGCTGGCCCGCGAGATGCACGACGTCGTCTCGCACCAGATCACGCTGATCGCGATGCAGGCCGGCGCGCTGCAGGCCCAGACCACCGACGACCGCGCACAGGAGACGGCGCAGGTCATCCGCACGCTGTCGAAGCGGACGCTGGAGGAGCTGCGTTCCCTGCTGAGCGTCCTGCGCGCGGACGCCGACGACGACGGCCCCCGCCCCGGGATCAACGACCTCGACCGGCTGATCCGGACGTCGGAGGTCCCGGTGCACCTGTCGGTGGAGCACCTGCCGGAGGCCCTGCCGAACCAGGTCTCGGCGGCGGCGTACCGGACGGTGCAGGAGTGCCTGACGAACGTCCACAAGCACGCGCCGGGCGCAACGGCGACGATCCGCATCCACGGCGAGCACGGCGCCCTCAAGATCGAGGTCCGCAACGAGCGCGCGAACCGTCCGTCGGAGAAGCTGCCTTCGGGTGGGCACGGGCTGACGGGCCTGGCTGAGCGGGCGCGGTTGCTGGGCGGGAGTTTCGAGACATCGGGCACCGAGGACGGCGGGTTCCGGGTCCGGGCTCGGTATCCGCTGGACCGCTGAGGGCGGCCGCCGGCCCCCGGTCTCCATTTTACCGGCAGGGTCGGACGATTTCGGATTCGATGAAGCCGCGAACGGCGGATTCCGGGCTGTGACGGCCGGAATCCGCCGTTCGCGGCTTTCTTGGGCCCGGGAACTGTCGGGGCCCTGCCGTAGCGTGGAAACGGGGGCTGCTCAGGCGCGGAACGCCCGGCGGAAAGGCCTGCGTGTGCTCCGGCAGCCGGTTCGCGTGCGTGGAGGGCGACTCGCGTGCCTGGTGAGTCAGCTCGCGTGTCTGAAGGATCGACTCGCGTGATTGAGCGGTCAACTCGCGTGATTGAGCGGTCAACTCGCGTGATTGAGCGGTCAACTCGCGTGATTGAGCGGTCAACTCGCGTGATTGAAGCGCCGACACACGCGCCCGGGGAGTCGGGTCACGCGCCCGAAGAAGCGACTCGTGCTCCTGGAGAGCGCGGTCCGGGCCGCGGAGTATTCAGGCCCGGAACGCGCGAAAAACCACCCCGAGGTGTCCCGGGGTGGTTTCCGGCCAGCGAACGCTTAGATGATCTCCCGGCGCTGACGCAGGCGCTCGAGGGCTTCGGCCAGGATGGCCTCGCCGTCGGCGTCGCTGCGCCGCTCCTTCACGTAGGCCAGGTGGGTCTTGTACGGCTCCGTCCGCGGCGCGGCCGGCGGGTTCTTCTCGTCCTGCCCGCCGGGGAGCCCGCAGCGGGGGCAGTCCCACTCGTCGGGGATCTCCGCGTCGAGCGCGAACGATGGGCGGGCTTCGTGCCCGTTGGCACACCAGTAGCCGACGCGGCGCCGCGGCGCCGACTCACCTCGTTCCGATTCGCCCGTAGGTCCGGCACCCACCCGGGTGCCCCGAATCGCGTTACCGCCAACCATGAATCCTCACACCTATGGAATCGGCGGCGCGCCCCCCAATAGGCACGCCGAATCGCTGCGCCCTGCCGCCGTGACCCGGTCTCGATCGACGACGTGACGCCGGACGTCACACCTTGAGCAGCAGGCCCAGCCCCACGATGCTGATCAGCCAGACCGCGCCCAGCAGCAGGGTGATCCGGTCGAGGTTCTTCTCGGCCACGCTCGACCCCGCCAGGCTGGACTGCATCCCACCGCCGAACAGCGACGACAGGCCACCACCCCGGCCACGGTGCAGGAGAACCGCCACCACGAGGAACACGCTGGTGACGATCAACAGGATTTGCAGGAACAGCTTCATGTCATCCTCTGGGCTCTAGGAGAATGCAGGGGTACGGCATGGTCGTTTCCGACCACCACCGTACCCCTGGACTCGTCCACTGCTGTGTGACGGACCGGATACACAGGTTACCCGGTCGTGGCCTCGATCAGGGCAGCGGCCCGCCCGCGGCGAGTGCGCAGAGTTTCGTGAACTCCTCGCCGTCGAGGCTCGCTCCGCCGACCAGGGCACCGTCGATGTTCTCGCAGCCCACCAGCTCGCTGATGTTGCCCGACTTCACCGATCCCCCGTAGAGCACCCGGACGGACGAAGCGACCTCGTCGCCGTACTTCTCCTGGAGGGTGGCGCGGATGGCCTTGCAGACCTCTTCGGCGTCGGCCGAGGAGGCGACCTTGCCGGTGCCGATCGCCCAGACCGGCTCGTACGCGACGACCACGCCGGTGACCTGCTCGGCCTTGAGGCCCTTCAGGCCCTCGATCAGCTGCGTCGTGGTGTGGTGGATGTGCTCGCCGGCCTCGCGGACCTCGAGCTTCTCCCCGATGCAGAGGATCGGCGTGATGCCGTGCTTCAGCGCGGCCTTGACCTTCTTGTTGACCAGCTCGTCGGTCTCGGCGTGGTACTCGCGCCGCTCCGAGTGCCCGACGGCGACGAACTTGCAGCCCAGCTTCGCCAGCATCAGGCCCGAGATGTCACCGGTGTAGGCGCCGGAGTCCTGCGGCGCGATGTCCTGGGCGCCGTAGGTGAGCGACAGCTTGTCGCCGTCGACCAGGGTCTGCACGCTGCGGATGTCGGTGAACGGCGGCAGCACCGCCACGTCGACCTTCGCGTAGTACTTCTCCGGCAGCGCGAAGGCGATCTTCTGGACGAGCGCGATCGCCTCGAGGTGGTTCTGGTTCATCTTCCAGTTGCCGGCGATGAACGGCTTGCGTGCCACTAGTTCTTCTCCTCCAGGGCGGTCACGCCCGGCAGTTCCTTGCCTTCGAGGTACTCCAGCGAGGCACCGCCGCCGGTGGAGATGTGCGAGAAGCCGTCTTCGGGCAGCCCGAGCTGACGGACGGCCGCCGCCGAGTCGCCGCCGCCGACCACCGTGAACGCGTCGCTCTTGACCAGGGCTTCCGCGACGGCACGGGTGCCGCCGGAGAACGCCTCGAACTCGAACACGCCCATCGGGCCGTTCCAGAACACGGTCTTGGCGTCGGCCAGCTTGCCGGCGAACAGCTCGCGCGTCTTCGGGCCGATGTCGAGACCCTGGCGGTCGGCCGGGATGGCGGTGGCGTCGACGACCTCGTTCTCGGCGTCGGCCGCGAACTCCGTCGCCGCGAGGACGTCGACCGGCAGCACCAGTTCGACGCCGCGCTTCTCGGCCTCGGCGAGGAAGCCCTTCACCTGGTCGAGCTGGTCGGCCTGCAGGAGCGACTGGCCGACCTCGTGGCCCTGGGCCTTGAGGAAGGTGTACGCCATGCCGCCGCCGACGAGCAGCCGGTCGACCTTGGTCAGCAGGTTCGCGATGACGCCGAGCTTGTCGGACACCTTCGCGCCGCCGAGCACGACCACATACGGCCGCTGCACGTCGTCGGTGAGCTTCTTCAGCACGTCGAGCTCGGCCAGCACCAGGCCACCCGCGTACGCCGGGAGCACCGAGGCGACCTCGTAGACCGAGGCCTGCTTGCGGTGCACCACGCCGAAGCCGTCGGAGACGAACGCGCCGCCCGGGACGAGCGCGCCCAGCTCGGCGGCCAGCTCGGAGCGGTCCACGGCGTCCTTGCTGGTCTCGCGCGCGTCGAAGCGCACGTTGTCGAGCAGGACGACACTGCCGTCGGCCAGGCCGGCGGTCAGGGCCTTCGCGGAGTCGCCGACCAGGTCACCGGCGAGGGTGACGTCGGCGCCGAGCAGCTCGGAGAGCCGCGCGGCGACCGGGGCCAGCGTGTACTTCGGGTCCGGCTCGCCCTTGGGGCGGCCGAGGTGCGCGGTGACGACGACCTTCGCCCCCGCCTCGGCGAGCTTCTTGATCGTCGGCAGCGCGGCGCGGACCCGGCCGTCGTCGGTGATGCGAGACCCGTCGAGCGGGACGTTCAGGTCGGAACGCACGAGTACGTACCGGCCCTGAACGCCCTCGCCCAGCAGGTCGTCGAGGTTCTTGACGGACATCCGGCTCAGAGCTTCGAGCCGACGAGCTTGATCAGGTCCGCGAGGCGGTTGGAGTAGCCCCACTCGTTGTCGTACCAGCCGACGACCTTGACCTGGTTGCCGATGACCTTGGTCAGCGGCGAGTCGTAGATGCAGGACGCCGGGTCGGTGACGATGTCCGAGGACACGATCGGGTCGACCGAGTAGCGCAGGATGCCGGCGAGGGGGCCCTCGGCGGCGGCCTGGTAGGCGGCGTTGATCTCCTCGACGGTGGCGGACTTCTTCAGCGTCACCGTGAGGTCGGTGGCCGAGCCGGTCGGGACCGGGACGCGGAAGGCGAAGCCGTCCAGCTTGCCCAGCAGCTCCGGCAGCACCAGGCCGATCGCCTTGGCGGCGCCGGTCGAGGCGGGCACCACGTTCAGCGCGGCGGCGCGGGCGCGGCGGAGGTCCTTGTGCGGGCCGTCCTGCAGGTTCTGGTCCTGCGTGTACGCGTGGATCGTGGTCATCAGGCCGTGCTCGATGCCGAACGAGTCGTTGAGCACCTTGGCCAGCGGGCCGAGGCAGTTCGTGGTGCACGACGCGTTGGAGATGATGTTCTGCGAGCCGTCGTACTTGTCGTCGTTGACGCCCAGCACGACGGTCAGGTCCTCGCCCTTGGCGGGCGCGGAGATGATGACCTTCTTCGCGCCGCCGGCGATGTGCGCCTTGGCGGCGTCGGCGTTGGTGAAGAAGCCGGTCGACTCGACCACGACGTCCACGCCCAGGTCGCCCCAGGGCAGGTTGGCCGGGTCGCGCTCGGCGAGGGCCTTGATGGTCTTGCCGTCCACGACGATGCCCTCGTCGCTGACGCTGACCTCACCCGGGAACCGGCCCAGGATGGAGTCGTACTTCAGCAGGTGGGCCATGGTGGCGACGTCGCCGAGGTCGTTGAAGGCGACGACCTCGATGTCGTGGCCGCTGGCCTGCACGGCGCGGAAGAAGTTGCGGCCGATGCGGCCGAAGCCGTTGACACCTACGCGAACGGTCACTGCTGCCACTCCTCTGAGGATCGGCCGGAGTCCCGGCCGTGACTTGCGGGCTCGCGGCAACCCTAGCGTGCGGGCATGCGCGTCCCTGACTGCCCTGACGAGACTTCCACCACTTGGCGAACGGGTCAAGAATCGATTAAGAAGTCTGGTGGTTTCCGGGTGGGTCCGCCGGGTGGACCACGGTGGACCGGTGAGGCTCGCGGTTCGGCGGTTCCGGCTGGGAGTGCGGGGTGCGGACTGGTGACGGGGAGGTGTCCCGCGAGGCGCTGGAACGATTCAGTCGATCTGGTCGGAAGGCGGCTTCCGGCCGCTGTCCGACGCCGGGTTCCGGGCGCGCGGGAGCGGGCGTGAGGTCCATGACTCGACCGATCCAGCGAGACCGCTTCACCCGGTCAGCTCCCGCTCCAGCGGTGTCCGGAACCGCGGCACCGCACGAACCTCGCCGTACCAGCCCGCGCAGCGGTCCGCCTCCGCCTCGACCATCGCCGTCGCCTCCTTCCCCACCTCCTCCAGCAGCCGGAACACGACTTCGCCCGAGGCGCGCTGGGCCCAGCCGCCCACCACGCGGCCGTTCAGCCAGATCGTCGGGCCGATGTTGCCGCTGCGGTCGAACAGCGCCGGGCGGTGCGGGCCCAGGAACCAGTCCCTCTCCTGCCAGCCCATCGGGGTCGGGTCCAGGGCCGGGAGGAACGCCACCCACGGCGGCGGTGACGGCACCGGTGAGACGTCGTCCGGCAGCACCACGCCCGGCACGCCGTCGAGGTCGACCTCCGCCGGCTTCAGCACGGCCAGTGCCTTCTTCGTCTGGCCGGCCGTCCAGCCCGTCCACCAGCGCAGGTCGGCCACCGGCGCCGGGCCGTACGCCCGCAGCCAGCGCCGGGCCAGCTCGACCCGCGCCTCCTCCGCCTCCCACGGGCGCAGCCCCGGCGCCCAGGCATCCATCGGGTGCCAGACGTACTGGGTGCTGATCCAGCTGCCCCGCGGGCGGCCGCGGACGATCCGGCCGCTCGCCGCCAGCAGGAACAGCACCCGGCTCGTGACGTTGCCGATCGCCTCGTACGGCTTCCCCGCCGCCATCAGCAGCTGCTGGCGCAGCCTCGGCTCGTCCTCGCTCAGCTGCTGCGCCGTCGCCGAGCCGCGGGCGCGCAGAGCCGCTTCCACCGCGGCTTCGACCTCGGCCAGCCACTTCCCCGGCTCCGGCACGTTTTCCGGGTGGCCCTGCTGGCCGAGGTGCTGCTCCAGGAGCTTCCGCTGCTTGACTTCGATGTCCGCGGAGCACGCGGCCTGCACGAGCGCCGCCGTGTCCAGACTGGTGACGAACACCGTGCGGCGCATGCCCAGCAGCCGCAGCAAGGTGCGGTCCTCGTACAGCGCTTGCTCCACCGCGGCGATCGCCGGGGACGCGAGCCGCGCGCACGCCGACAGGTGGACGGTCGCCGGGTCGGTGGCGTGCAGCGCGATCACCCCGGCCACGGCGTCGGCCACCGTGGCCGCGGGCGCGGCCAGGTGGTGCCGGACGGCGAGGCGGGCACGGCGCTGCTCGGTGGTGATCTTCGGCGGAGGCACCCGCTGGTCTTACCACCCCGCACCGACAAAAACGCCTGGTTCCCCGGTCGGGAGCCGTTTACCCTCGCGGCATGGTCTCCGGTACGCACTTCGCGGCCTTCGCCGCGCTGACCTTCCTCATGGTCGTCGTCCCCGGCCCGAGCGTGCTCTTCACGATCAGCCGCGCGCTCACCGTCGGCCGGCGCGACGCGCTGCTCACCGTCCTCGGCAACTCCGTGGGCGTCTACACGCAGGTCGTCGCGGTCGCGTTCGGCCTCGGCGCGCTCGTCACGACGTCGGCCGCGGTGTTCACCGGGATCAAGATCGCGGGCGCGATCTACCTGGTGTACCTGGGGATCCAGGCGTTCCGGCACCGGCGGAAGCTGTCCGACGCGATGGCGGCGAAGGTGCGCACCACCCCGGGCCGCGTCTTCACCGTGCTGCGCGACGGTTTTGTCGTCGGCTTCGCCAACCCGAAGTCGATCGTGTTCCTCGCGGCGCTGCTGCCCCAGTTCGTCGACCCGGCGGCCGGGTCGGTGCCGGCGCAGATGCTGCTGCTCGGCCTGTGCCTGCCCGCGATCGCGCTGACCACCGACACCGCGTGGGCGCTGGTGGCGGGCACCGCACGCGCGTGGTTCGCCCGCTCACCGAAGCGCCTCGAGATGGTCGGCGGCACCGGCGGCCTCGTCATGATCGGCCTCGGCACCACGCTGGCCTTCACCGGCCGGGGTGACTGAACACGGTCAGCGGATGGCCTCCGCCAGCGCGGGCCACCACTCGCGAGGCAGGTCACTGGCCGGGACGACCACCTGGTCCGCCCCCGCCGCCCGGTATTCGCGCAGGCGGGCCACCACGGCGTCGAGGTCGCCGCGCACGGTGAGCCCGTCGACCAGCCGGTCCGACAGGTCCGTGACGTCGGCGTCGGTGAAGCCCATGCGGCGGAAGTTGTTCGCGTAGCCCGGCATCCCGGCCAGGAACCGGAGCGAGCCGGAACGGGCCTTATCGCGGGCCGCGGAGGTGCCGGAGTCCGGGACGACGCTCAGCAGCACCACCAGCTGCTTCCCCGCGCCCAGGATCTCCCGCGCCGAGGCGACGTAGTCCGTCGTCACCAGGAACGGGTACGCCCCGGCCGCGCGGTCCCGGGCCAGCTCCAGCATCTTCGGGCCGAGCGCGGACAGGATGCGGTCGGCCGCCGGGACGGTGTCGTCCAGCTCGTCGAGGTAGTCGTTCAGCGTGGCCAGCGGACGCGGGCCGTGGGCGCCACCGAGGCCGACTACGAACCGCCCGGCCGGCAGGTCCGCGTACGCCCGGGCGACGTCGGCCGCGGGCACCCGGTCGACCGGGAGGATGCCGCTCGCCACCGGGATCTTCGCCGTCCCGTGGATCACGTCGGTGATCAGCGGCAGGTTGTTGCCCTGCCCGCCGGCCAGCCACAGCGTGGCGTAGCCCAGCTCGTCCAGCTCCGCGGCGGCCGTGACGGTCTCCGGCCCGGTCGTGCCCAACGTGGCGCCCAGCGCCCCCAGGTTCGTCATGCGCGCGTCAACCTCCCGCGCTCCCGGGGTGTTCCGCTCAGGCGCTCTGTTCGCCTTCGGCGGAATCCTCGGGCTCGTCGGCGGTCCGGGAGAACATCCGCGTCGCCGAGAGGCGCGCGACGCCGTCGGGCTCGCCCAGGTCCTCCAGCGACGTGCGGATCGTCGAGTCGACCGACAGGTACTTCCGGCCCGCCCGCAGGTCGGCGTCGTTGCGCAGCCGCACGATCAGCGGGAACTCCGACAACGCGCCCGCGTCGAACAGGCCCGTCGTGTAGATCAGCTGCACGCCGAGCGCTTCCGCCACCGCGCGCTGCAGCTCCAGCAGGTATCCCGCGGACGCGCGGCCGATCGGGTTGTCCAGGAACAGCACACCCGAGTGCCGGTTGCGGACCTTGCCGCGGTTGTTGGCCCGCAACGCGGCCAGCGTGCAGTACAGGATGATCGCCGCGGTCAGCTGCTGGCCGCCGGAGAAGACGTCGCGGATCTCCGAGACGCGCTGGCGTTCGGTCCGCAGCACCGAGTCCGGCTTGAGCATGTCGACGCGGAACCCCTTCGGCGCCGCGGCGCGGACTCCGCGCAGCACCAGGGAAAGCCCGTCGCGCTTGACGTCGCGGCCGTCCGCCGTCTTGCCCACGGCGGCCTCGTCGACGACCTCGCCGAGCTTCTCGGTCAGCGCGTTGTCCTCCAGCTCGGTGAAGCGGATCCGGAGGAACTCCTGCCCGGACCAGTCGCCGAGGCCGTCGGGCAGCCGGGAGACGCGCTGGGCCGAGCGCAGCTGCCGGAGCGCGCCGTCGACCATGCCCTGCAGGCGCGTGATGATGCCGCCGCGGTGCCGGTCGATCTGCGCGAGGTCGTCGGTGAGCGACCGCAGCCGTGGCCGCAGCGCTTCGGCCCACTCGGCGGCGTGCGCCGGGAGCTGGTCGCGCTTGACGGAGATGACCTGCTGCCGCACCGGCGTGCTCAGCTTCTCGAACCGCTTCTCCGTCGCGTACTGCGCGAGCTGGTCGGCGGCGGCACGCACCCGCCGGTCTCCCGCGTCGGCGGCGTCCTGCGCCTCGGACAGCGTCGCGTTCAGCCGCGTGTGCTGCGCGCGGGCGGTGTCGACGTCGCCGTCGTAGGCCACGGCGTCGGTGTCGGTCACCAGGTGGGCCATCGACTCGGCGAGCAGCGAGAAGCCGGACGCCGAGCTCTTCGCCGACTCGAGCGTGGCCTCCGCCGCGGCCCGGCGTTCCTGCAGCTCTTCCCACTTCCGCGCGGCCACGGACATCTCCAGCCCGGCGGCGTCGATCAGCTCGAGGCCGTGCTCGATGTCGCGCGGCTTCTCCCCCGAGACGCCGTTCTGCAGCGGCAACGCGTCCAGCTCGGCGCGCCGGGTCGAGACCAGGCCGATCGCCTCGGTGCGCTCGTCCTCCAGGCCGTCGACAACCCGGCGGGCGCGCGCCAACGCGGCCGCGCGGGCCGAGGCGTCGGAGCCGTCGGGGGTTTCCAGCAGTTCCGCGGCCCGCGAACGGACGGCTTCGTCGAGCGACTCGACGGCCGAACCCGCGGCCGCTTCGGCCGACTCGGCCTGCTCCAGCTCGGCCCGCAGGTCGCTGCCGACCTCGACCTTCGCGTAAGACTCGGACGCCGACAGGTAGGTCCGCCGCAACGCGTCGACCGGCTCGGACGGCAAGCCGTCCACCGTGCCGTCGATGTCGGCCGCGCCCGGGACTTCGGCCAGCTCGGCGCGAGCGGTGGTCGCGGTCCGGCGGTGGCCGTCGGCGGTGCGCTGCTCCTCCCCTGCCTGCTCACGCAGCCGCGCGGCCTTGCCGGCGGCGTCGGCGGCCTGCAGATCCGCGCGTTCGGCGACCTCGGTGGCGCGCTCGACGTCCTCGGTCCACTCCGCGATCCGGGCGCCACGCGCCCCCAGCTCACCGAGCCGCCGCGCTTTCTCCTCGGCTTCGGCCGCGGCCGCCCGCAGCTCGGGGACGCGCTCACGCAGTGACGCGGTCTTTTCGCTCAACCGCGCGAACTCCGCGTCCGCCTGCTCCAGCGCCGTGCGCGCGGTTTCGCGTGCCGTGCGGGCCGCCTGGGCCTGCTCGGCGAGCGTCGCGATAGCGCCGGGCGGGTAGTCCTCACGCCAGGTCGTGAGCTTCCACGTCAACGCGCCGTCTGCGGACAGCTTGGCGGACAACGACTCCAGCCGCCGCTGGCGCTCGGTGTTCCGCCGCGCCACGGCTTCCCGCTCGGCGTCGGCGGCTTCTTCGTCGTACATCGCGGGGTTCGGCGGCACGAGGAACTCGACACCGGGCGCGGCGGGCGCCTCGGCCAGGAGGCCCTCGGTGGTGCCGACGGCGATGATCGCGGACGGCAGCAGCCGCCGCTTCGTCAGCACGTCCCGGGCGCGATCGGCGTGCGCGGCGTCGTTCAACAGCACCCCGGACACCAGCTGCGGCAGGCTTTCCAGCACCTCGTCCCGGCGCGAAGAGTCCAGTTTGGACAGATAACGCCAGCCGGACCACGCCGTGATCCCGGCTTCTTCCAACGCGTCCAGTGCGGCCTGGACGTCTTCGGGCGGCGGCAGCAGCCCGCCGGAGCCGAGCGCGGAGAGGGCCCGCTCGTCGGCGGACTCCTCCATCCGCAGCGCGGTCTGCTCCTTCTCGACGGACGCGCTCGCTTCGCGCAGCCGTTCCAGCAGCACCGGCAGGTCGCTCTCGAGGGCGACCTCGTCCGCGCCGAGCAGCTCGACGAGACGGCTTTCGGCCGCGAGCGCGTCGGTGCGGCGATGCGCCCGGTCGAGGTCCTCGGTGGCGCGTTCGAAGCGGTCCTGGGTGGTGCCCGCGAGCTGGTGCGCCTCGTTCACGGCCCGTTGCGCCGCTTGGAGATCCGCCGCGACACGGTCCAGCTCCTGCTCGCGCCGGGCCAGCTCAGCAGACGCCGATTCCGCCGCGGAGCGAGCGGCCCGGGACGCGTCCGCGACGTCGGCGCCCGAGGACAGCAGCCCGCCGCGGACGGCGTTCTGGACCTCTTCCCGCAGCTCGGTGATCCGCGCGGTCAGCCCGCGCGCCTCGGCCCGCCGGGCGGCCGCGAGGTTCGCGGCCTCGTCACGCTCGGTCTGGGCCTTCTCCGCTTCGGCACGCAACGCGCCCGCGTGCGCCTCGGCCTTGTCGGCCTGGCGCTGGGCGTCCTGCGCCAGCGAATGCAGCCCGCGGGCCAGCGCGGACGCCGCGTTGTTGCGCGCCTGCAGCGCCGGGCGCGCCTTCTCTTCACGGCTGCCGACGAGCTCGCGCAGGTCCTTCGCCTTGCGGGCCGCGTTCAGCTGGTTGAGCACGGTCGCCGTCTCGCGCCACGCTTCCGCGGCGGTCTTCGCCGTCGCGAGTTCGGCGTCGACGCGCTTGCGGGCCTCCTGGGCCTCGTCCAGGCGCAGCACCGCGACCAGGCGGCGCAGCTCCGTGACCCCGGCCGCGAGCCGCCGGTGGTCACCCTCGGCGAGCTTCTCCGCGGACTTGACCTCGGTGACGTGGTCTTCGAGCCCGGACAGCCGCGCGTTCTCCAGCTCGTTGCGCGCGACGACACGACCGGCGAGCGACGCCATGTCGGCCTTCGCGGACTCCGCGATCTTCCGCGACTCCGCGGCGACGCCTTCTTCGGCGGCCAGCGGCCCGAGCAGATCCAGCGCGCCCGCCACGAAGTCGCGCTCCGACAGCAGGTCTCCGCGCTGCGCGAGGTTGTGCGCGTAGGTCGAGACGACCTCGGCGAGGTCCTTCGGCTCGTCCTCGGAGATCACCGCGCGCAGCAGGAACTCGACAAACGCGTCGTCGGTGCCGAAGGCGAACGCGTCCGCCGCCTCACCCTCGCCGGCGTTCATCGCGCGCTGGTAGCGGAACAGCTCGGTGTCGAGCCCGAGCGTGTCGAGCCGGCCGGTCCACTCGTGGTGGCGCCGGGTCCAGGACAGCTCCAGCTCCGGCTCGGCCAGCTGCGCGGCGGCGAGCTTGTCGTGGAAGCCGGACATGGTGAGCAGCCGGCCGTCCTGGGTCATCGGCAGCGAGCCGAGGGCCAGCGCGGCGGTCGGGCGGAAGCAGTACCAGGAGTCGACGAGGTTCTCGGAGTCGGCGGACACGACGTGCCCGCGCCATTCGGAGACCTTGCCGGTGATGATCCGGTGCCCGCTCTCGACGTGCAGCCACTCCAGCACGACGTGCGAGACGTCCTTGGCGGCGACGAACTTCTCGAGCACCTTCGTGCTGGTGGTGCCGACGACCTGGCGGCGCCCGGGCAGCATGACCGAGAAGATCAGCTTGATGAGGACGGACTTGCCGCCGCCGTTCTCGAGGAACAGCACGCTCGCCGGGGACGGGCGGCGCAGCTCGGCCGGCCCGGTCGCGTGGATGCCGGCGCTGAACAGGGCGTCCTGCTGGGGCGCGGTGATCTTGGCGCCGACCCCGCTGAAGTCGAGGACGACGTCCTGGTAGCGGGCGCCCGCCGGGCCCACCGAGTGCAGGCGGACCCGCGAAAGCTCGTACATCGATTCCCCTCTACAGCGTGTCCGACGCCGTGGCGCGCAACGTGCCCCCGGCGTTCGCGACGGCCACGACGTCCAGCGCGAGCAGGTCGTCGAAGGCGGCGTCGGCGGCGAGTTCGCGGACCTGGATCTGGTAGCGCGGTGTGGTGCGATAGGTGCCGCCCTGCTCGTCGCTCACCGGGACCAGGAAGCCCTGGTCGGCGAGGAAGCGCAGGGCACGGCTGACCATGCCGCGGGTGGTGTCGGCGGCCAGGCGCCCGTCCTTTGTCGCCGCGGCCGCGGGACGGCGGGCGTAGGCGCGCCAGGCCTGTTCGAGCTCGGGCGCATCGGCCAGCGGGTCGTTGTTGGCCTCGGCCGCCGCGGCGCGTTCGTCGAGCATGCGGGCGGCCTCGCGGACCATCGCGTCGACCTGCTCGACGCTGACGCGGCCGATGTAGGTGTCGTTGGCGAGGTCGTCCGGGCGCGGGTAGCCGAGCGCGGCGGTGGCGAGGTGGATGAGGCCGTGCAGGACCTTCTCCGTCTCGCGGCGCTCGCGGATCTTGGCCTGCCGGGCGTAGGAGTCCATCTTGATCTCGAAGACGGACTCGTCGGTGGCCGCGAGCACCGCGCCGGCCTGCTGGTTGACCTCCAGCACCATCAGCCCGAGGCCCGCCGCGACGGCGTGGGTGAGCGCCTTGAACGCGTTGTCCTCGCCGTAGCGGCGCACGAGGTCGCCGTAGACGACGTCACGCGCGGGCAGCTGCTTCGGCCGCATGCCGAAGGCGACCAGCCGGGCCGCGGCCTCGGCGTCCACGCTGCTGTGGGACAGCGCCATTACGCGACTTCCTCTTCTTCGTCGGCCCGCTCTACGGCGGCGGTGGACAGCAGCAGGTCGGCGCCACCGAACTCCGGGTCGTCCAGGAGGACGCCGTCGTCGACGGCGAGCAGCACCGAGCGGTCCCCCTGGCGCCGGGCGGCGCCGATCCCGGGACTGTAGGCGTGGACGGCGCGCAGCGCGACCAGGGCGGCGAGGCCGGGCTGGCGGCTGCGGCGGGCCTCTTCGATGAGGCCGGACAGCCGGCGCGGCACCTCCGGCAGGTCGAGCAGCTCGTCGGCCGCGCGCCAGACGTCGTCGCCGAACTTGTCGGTGACCTCGGCGGGCATCAGCTCGGGCTCCGGGATTTCGCCGACGAGCTGGTCACGCTCGGGCGCGGGCCGCAGCAGCAGCGAGACCAGGCTCGACAGCGACGGCACGACGGGCGCCGTGATGCCCGCCGCGGCGTGGAAGAAGTGCTCGGCCGGGGCGACGGCGTCGGCCAGCGGCAGGCCGAGCGTCGGCACGAGGAGCTGGCCGAACAGGTCGAGGGTCGCCCGTTGGGGTGGTCCGGAGAACTGCTGGCGGTCCTGCTCGGCGCGGAAGACCGCACCCGCGTCGGCCAGCCGGGACTGCAGGCGCGTGTGCCGGCGGATGCAGTCGCCGACGATGTCGACGAGCTCGGCGGCGCGGCGCTTGCGGTCGAGGTCCTCGGTCTCGTCGCGGGCGGTGGTGATGTTCTTGAGGATGGCGTTCTCGGCGCGGAAGCGAGCTTCGATGTGGCTCAGCGCGCTGTCGAGCAGCTCCGGGACCTCACGCTCCCAGTCGACCGACCGGACGTCGCGGCGGGTGGCGTCGAGCTTCGCGCGCAGCACCTCGCCGTACTGGACGGTCCGGTAGCGGGCCTGCTCGGCGGCCAGCTTCGCGTCGGCCAGGCGGCCGCGGTTGATCAGGTTCTCGAGCTTCACCTCGGCGGCGATCTGCGCCGACTCGACGTCGGTGTCGAGCGCACCGACCAGGACGTTGATCGCCTCGTCGGTGGCGCGCAGGTAGACCTCGCCGTCCGGCGCGGCCAGCTCGACCAGCAGCTTGAAGTCGAACTGGCGGCGCTGGTAGCCGCCCGGGCCCATCGAGCCGTAGACGCGCCGGAAGCCGCGGTCGGTGGTGCCGACGTTGATCAGGTTGTCCAGCACCCACTTGGCCACGCGGACGTGCTCTTCGGGCATCCGCGACGGCGCCTGGGCGGCGATGAACGGCAGCAGCCGGTCGATGACCTCGTCGTGGCCGGCGCCGGTGTCGAAGTCCATCGCGATGGTGACCTGGTCGATCGTGTGCAGCGCGATCTCGGCCATCTGGTAGATCGTGGCGTCGGCCCAGTCGAGCAGGGCCTTGCGCGCGTCCAGGTCGTGCAGCGGCGCGGTGCAGGCCAGCGCCTTGAGGCGGCGCGTCAGCCCCTCGTCGGCCAGGCCCGGGCCGCCGGTCTCGTCGTCTCGCACAGCAGGCCAGGCTAGTCGGCCACCCTCTGCGCACGCGCGGGTGACGGGCTAACGTCGCTCACATGCGTGAGATGAGCCGCGAAGAGTGGTGGAAGTTCGCTTCGGAGGGCACCCGGACCGGCAAGCTCGCCGTCGTCCGGGCGAACGGCGCCGCGATCGTCGCGCCGATCTGGTTCCTGCTGAACGAGGGCCCCGACGGCGACGAGCTGATCTTCAACACCGGCACCGAGACGATCAAGGGCAAGGCGATCACCCGCGACCCGCGGATCTCGCTCGTCGTCGACGACCAGCAGCCGCCGTACTCCTACGTCCAGTTCACCGCCGAAGCGCGGCTGACCCACGACCACGACGAGACGCTGGCGTGGGCGACCCGCCTCGGCGGCCGCTACATGGGCGCCGACCGCGCCGAGGAGTACGGCAAGCGCAACGCCGTGCCCGAAGAGGCACTCGTCCGGGCGAAGATCACCAAGGTCGTCGCACGCGCGGAAATCGCCGGCTGACCTGCGTTCGCTGGTAACCTGCCTCCGGGGGTGGGGGCCATGCTTTCGGGTGCGGACAGCAGACGTGACGCCGTCAAGGCGATGATGAGCTCCGGCCAGCGCGAGCTGGTTGCGGAACTGGAACGCCTCGACGGCGGGGGCCGCTTCGGGCGGTCCACGTGGCAGCGGCCCGAAGGCGGGGGCGGTCAGGCGCGGCTGCTGGAGAACGGCGACGTCTTCGAGCGCGCCGGCGTCAACTATTCGGCCGTGCACGGCGAAACCCTGCCCGAGGCGGTCGCGGCGCAGCACGGCCTCGACCCGGACGGCGGGTTCTTCGCGACCGGGCTGTCGGTGGTGATCCACCCGCGCAACCCGTACGTCCCGGCGTTCCACGCGAACTTCCGCTACTTCGAGTCGGGCGGCACGTGGTGGTTCGGCGGCGGCGCGGACCTGACGCCGTGTTACGGCTTCGCCGAGGACGCGGCGCACTTCCACCGGGTGCTCAAGAACTACTGCGACACGTTCGACCCGGCGTTCCACGCGCAGGCGAAGCGCGCCTGCGACGACTACTTCCGGCTGCCCCACCGCGGCGAGACCCGCGGCGTCGGCGGCATCTTCTTCGACCACCTGCACCTCCCGGGCCCGGACGGCTGGCGGCGCGTGGCCGCGTTCACCGCGGCGGGCATCGCCACGATCGCGCCCGCGTACCTCCCGCTGGTCCGCCGCCGCCACGAGCTGCCGCACGGCGAGCGCGAGCGCCAGTGGCAGCTCTACCGCCGCGGCCGGTACGTCGAGTTCAACCTGGTCCACGACCGCGGCACACGGTTCGGCCTGCAGACCGGCGGTTACGTCGAGGCCATCCTGATGGCACTGCCGCCGCTGGCGCGGTGGGAGTTCGAGTTCACGCCGGAGCCGGGGAGCCCGGAGGCGGAGCTGACGTCGTTCCTCGTGCCGCGGGACTGGGCCGCGGAGGCGGCGACCGTCGCGGGCCGCTGACCGGGCGCGAGGTGGGCCCGGAACCCGGCGGGCGGCCCCCGTTCACGCTGACCGGCCCGGCGGACCACGGCGGCGCGACCGACCACTTCGCCCCGGACAGCTGGCGGTACACCGGTGCCGCCCTGCCGCTGACCGCTGCCGCGCGTTCCGGTTTCCGGGCACGCGCCCCGCTCAGCGGGAAACCCTTCTTCACCAAGGGTGAGCGCGTGCGTCGAGTATTGACACGACCCGCTCGGAGGGTGTGAGATCTGTCCCATAGATAGGAAAGTTTCCTAACTATTTCACCCCCGTTCCGGTGGTCCGCCGACCATTCCGCCCCGGTCACCCCCTGTCCCCCGACCCACGCAGGAGGCTCCCAGTGGCACCCCGTCCACCGTGGCGCGTGGTCCTGGCCGGCACCGCCGTCGCGGCGCTCGGCTTGACCGCGCTCTCCCCGGTAAGCGCTTTCGCCGCCGCGGCAACGGACTACGAGTCCGAGAACGCCGTCGTGTCGCAAGGCGTCGTCGAGTCGAACCATGCCGGGTACTCCGGCACCGGGTTCGTCAACTTCGACAACGTCGTCGGCAGTTACGTCGAATACTCCGTGAACGCCGCGCAGGCGGGCACGCACACGCTGACCTTCCGCTACGCCAACGGAACCGCCGACAACCGGCCGGTGAAGCTGGTCGTCGACGGCGGGGACAAGGGCACCGTCGACTTCCCCGGCACCGGCGCGTGGACGACGTGGAAGACCGTCACCGCGAGCGTGCAGCTGACCGCCGGTGTCAACAAGATCCGCACCACGGCGACCACCGCCAACGGCGGCCCGAACGCGGACAAGCTCACCGACACCTTCACCGCGCCGACCGACGGCGAGCCGCCCACGCCGCCGTCGAACCTCGTCGCGAGCAACATCCTGCCCACCGCCGCGACGTTCTCCTGGACCGCCGCGACCGACAACGTCGGCGTGGTGCGGTACGAGATCAACCGCGGTGGCAACATCCTCAAGACCGTCGACGGGACCACGACGTCGGCGACAGTCACCAACCTGACCCCGAACACCGCCTACGACATCTCCGTCGGCGCGTTCGACGCCGCGGGCAACCCGTCGCAGCAGAGCAACGTGGTCACCTTCACCACGCCGCCGAGCGACGACACGACCCCGCCGACCGTGCCGGGCAACCTGCGCTCCACCGGCGTCACCGCGAACAGCGTTTCGCTGGCGTGGAACGCTTCCACCGACAACGGTGGCACGGTCGCGGGCTACGACGTCTTCCAAGGCAGCACCAAGGTCGCTACCACGACGTCACTCGGGACGACCGTCACGAACCTGAACCCGAACACCTCGTACACGTTCACGGTGAAGGCGCGTGACCCCGACGGCAACAGCTCGGCGGCCAGCAACGCGGTGACCGCGAAGACCAGCGCTCCGGGCGGCGCCGGGGGCATCCCGGAGTACGACAAGGACATCACGAAGGTCGACCTCGGCTGGTCCGTGGACTTCCTGCCGAACGGCAACGCGCTGGTGACCGAGCGGGACCGGTTCGAGGTCCTGCTGGTGACGCCGTCCGGCCAGAAGACGACGCTGGGCAAGGTCCCGGGCGCGGTCGGCACGAACGGCGAAGGCGGCCTGCTCGGCCTGGCGATCTCGCCGAACTGGTCGAGCGACCACACGATCTACCTGTACCACACGGCATCCGGCGACAACCGGATCGTGAAGATGACCTACGACGGGACCACGCTGTCCTCGACGTCGACGCCGGTGCTGACCGGGATCGCGAAGAACCGCTACCACAACGGCGGCCGGATCAAGTTCGGCCCGGACGGCAAGCTCTACGCCACCGTCGGCGACGCGAAGAACAGCGACAACGCGCAGAACAAGAGTTCGCTCAACGGGAAGATCCTGCGGCTCAACGCCGACGGCTCGGCCCCGAGCGACAACCCGTTCTACGCCACCGGCGGCAACGCCCGGTACGTCTACAGCTACGGCCACCGCAACCCGCAGGGCCTGGCCTGGGACTCCCGCGGCCAGCTGTGGGCGGCGGAGTTCGGCGAGAGCAGCCAGGACGAGCTCAACCTGATCCAGAAGGGCGGCAACTTCGGCTGGCCGAGCTGCGAAGGCACGCAGGGCAGCTGCAGCGGCTTCATCGCCCCGAAGAAGACCTGGTCGACGTCGCAGGCCGGGCCGTCCGGCATCGAGATCGTCAACGACTGGATCTACATCGCCGGCGTCACCGGTGAGCAGATGTTCGCCACCCAGATCAACGCGGCGGGCACGGGGGTCGGCACAGTGTCGACGTTGTTCTCCGGCCGGTGGGGCCGCCTGCGTTCGGTGACGAAGCCCCCGGACGGCGGGCTGTGGCTGACCTCGACCAACGACGACAAGAACGGCGGCTCGCCGAGCGGCATCGACAACGTCATCGTGCGGTTGAAGTTCCCCGGCGGCTCGACCCCCGGTGACTTCAAGCTGACGAGCTCGGCGTTCGGCGACAACACGACGATCCCGGACAAGTACACCTGCGCCGGCGACGGCACGGCGGGCCAGGACCCGTCACCGCCGCTCACGTGGGGCGCGTCCACCGGGGCGAAGGGCTACGCCGTCGTGTTCGCCGACACCGCGAACAGCGGCAACAAGCTGCACTGGGCGATCTGGGACGTCCCGGCGGCGGCCCGCTCGCTGCCGGAAGGCCTCGGCGCCGGGTACACCGTGCCGAACCAGGGTGGCGCGAAACAGAAGGCCATGGGCAGCGGGGCGAACGCGCAGAAGTACTTCGGCCCCTGCCCGGGCGGGTCCAGCCACCCGTACACGTTCACGCTCTACGCCCTCAACACCGCGACGGTCCCCGGCCTGAGCTCGTCTTCGACGATGGCCCAGATCGAAACCGCGATCAAGGGCGCGTCGACGGCGAACGTGCAGCTGCGCGGAAAGTCCAGCGCGGCGGCCTAGAAAGCCGCGGCAGGGGGTGACCGGAGCGGCGCCGGTCACCCCCTGCCGCCCTACTTCACGGCACGGCCGTCTCCGCTTCGAGGCAGGACGGGCGCCGTTCTTCCCGGAGCCGCCGGTCGCGCCAGGCGAAGAAGCCCCAGAACGCGAACGAACCGAGGCAGAACCCCAGGAACAGCCAGAGCGACGCGAGCACCTCGCTCGTGGGCTTCGCGACCAGCCGCGGTCCGAGGACGCCGAACAGGAACGCGCCGGCGACCACGACGTACGTCGCGTACCAGACCGGGCGCCGCCACGCCCACAGCGCGTGGCCGTGCAGGAACCTCAGCGGCAGCAGGCCGATCAGCAGCGTCTCCATGCCGACGACGGTGACCTGCGCCAGCAGCAGGTCGAGCACGCGCAGCCCGAGCGGCGCGCCGTCACCCGCGACGGGCCGGGTGCCGAACTGCCACAGCGCCCACGCTCCGAGGCTGATCGCCAGCAGCACCGCGACCCCGCGCAGCACGCCGACGGCCTTCTGCTTCTCCGTCGGTTTCCGGTTCCGCAGCGCGGTGTAGCCGAGAACGAGGCCGTAGACGTATCCGGGCTCGAAGCGCAGCCAATGCGACACCGCTGCGCAGCCCGCCGCGAGCACCAGCGCCGAAAGCACGATCCGGACGCGCTCGGCGTCGCCGTCGCGGTGGTAGGACTCGATCGCGAACTCGTAGCTCAGCACGACCAGCGGAACGGCGACCAGGAAACACCCGGCCTGGAGGTAGAAATCACGGGAGAACAGTTCTTCCTGGCCGTACGCGGTCAGGAACGCGGCCGCGGCCGAGAACAGCACGACGACCGGCCACGCCGACGCGCGTTTCTCCTTCGGCTTTTCCGGACGGCGTAGCCGGCGCCGGGCCGCGGTGATGCCCAGCCAGCGGTGGATGGTGGCCTCGTGGCGCTTGTACGTCTCGTTGGCCAGCTCGGCGGGCCAGCCGAGGGCGAACCAGGCCACCAGCGCGAGGACGCCGAGCAGGATTCCGGCCTGCAGCAAGGAATAGTGGATCTCTCCCAGCCGGGGAAGGGACTTCTCCAGCCCGGTCTGCGGCAGGCCATCGTGGCTGTCCGGCGGCGGGTTGCCCGGTGGCGGCGGGTTTCCCGGCGTCGCGGCCGGTGGCCCGACGGCCTGGGAGCGCGTGGCCTCCGGTGGCCGGGTGGCCGGGGGAACGACCGTGGTGGTCACCCCGGGCGGCGGTGTGGCCGGCGGTGGCGCGGCGGTCGTGCCTGGCACGGTTGTCGCGGGTGGTAACGAATTCGCCGTCGTGACGGGCCGGCTCGGCGTGGTCGGGCCCGGCCGGGGTGGCGGCGGTTGCTGGGCGGCCGGGCCGACGGTGAAGGCGGTGCGGGCCCAGTCGCCGCCGTCGACGCACTGGCCCACGACGGTGTGCCCGCCGCCCTGCGCGGCGTTGGCGGGCACCGTCACCGTGCCGGAAAACGTGCCGTCGGACCGGATCGGGACGACGGCCTGGCTGCCCCACCCGTCCCAGGAAAGCGAAACCGTGCGGTTCCCGTAATCGGGACAGGCGTGGTAACCGCTGCCGGTCACCGCGATGGCCGTGCCCGGCGGCCCCTGGCGTGGACTGAGCGTGACGGCCAGCCCCGGAATCGTCGAATCGGCATCCGCCGCGGGCGGAAGGAACACAAAACCGAGCAGGACCGCGAAACCGATGATGAATGTGCGCATCCGACCCCCTTCGCCTCCCAGAATAGGGACGGGGAAATGGCACACCAATCACCCGAAGGGGCTGACCGGAATCCGGAGATCTTCTTTCGTGAAGAATTCGTTATCCGAAAAGGCAACCTCGGCGGGAATACGCTCAGATGCCCGCCGGCGCGGGCCCGCTGCCGGCGATCCGGCGGAGGTGGGCGTCGACGTCGAAGCCGTGCTCCTCCAGCCGCCGTCGCGCGAGCAGCAGCTCGTCGGCGGTGAACAGGTCCGCGTACTCCTCGCGCAGCATGGTCGCTTCGGAGCTGCGGCCGAGCTGGTTCTTCTCCCAGAGCACGGTGAACCCGCCGGCGGTGCCCGCGCCGCGCAGCAGCAGGCGGGCCGCCTCGACGCCGCCGTGGTCGCGCACCATGCGTTCGAACTGGGCGGGCCGGTAGCCGTAGTCCCTGGCCAGCACCCGGCAGCCGTCGAGCAGGTCCTCGGTGAACCGCGCGGCGAGACGCTGGACGGCGGGATCGGCGGGTTCGGGCATGGGACACCTCTCGACGGGACGGCTTCCCTGATTAATCGCGAACGGGACCCGTTTCGCTACGCCGTTAGCGGTACGGATCGGCGAACGGGCAACTGTCCGTGGTCGCCAGGGCCGTCACCAGCCGAAAAGGCCGGCCATGATGCGCGCGCAGCGGGCCGACATCGCGTCCGCGTCCTCGTCCGGGCGGTCGATCCACCAGCTGATCAGCGAGTCGACCACCCCGGTCCAGACCTGCGCTATCGCCTCGATGTCCACCGGGTCGGCCAGGCCGCGCGAAGTCATCAGCTGCGTCGCGCCGAGCACGGCGAACGCGTCCAGGCGACGCCGGTAGTCCGCCGCCGCGGCGGCGATGTCGCCGCTGCCCGGCACTGTCTCGTCGCGCAGGAGGCGCCAGGCGTACCGGTCGTGGTCGAACGTCGTGAAGATCGCCGAAAGCACCTTCAGCGGCATCTGGTCGGGCTCGCCGCCCGCCGCCATGGTCGTCGCGACACCTTCGGTCAGCCGGTCGCCCGCGCGGTGCAGGCAGGCGAGGTACAGGCCTTCCTTCGAGCCGAAGTACTGGTACAGCAACGGCTTCGTGACGCCGACCCGGCGCGCGATCTCGACCATGGACGCACCCGCGTAGCCCGCCCGGCCGAACTCCTCGGTGCCGGCCACGACGAGCTGGGCCTCGCGCTCTTCGCGCGGCATGCCCTTGGTCCCGACCGCCCTTGACTCCGTCACGCCCGAGAGCCTACCGTGCGTAAAGTGACCCTAGGGTAAGTTACCGTCAGGTCAGATCCGAGGAGGCGACGTGGCCGAGTTCCTGGCGCACCTGCGCGACCCCGTGCTGTTCGCGGTGCCGGTGTTCCTGCTGTTCGTGGTGATCGAGATCGTCGCGGTGCACGTGCTCGGCCACGACGACAACGTCATCGGCTACAGCCCCGCCGACACCCGCACGAGCATGCTGATGGGCACGGTCGCGGTCGGCGTCAACGCGCTGTTCCGGCTGGTGATGCTCTTCGTCTTCGCGGCGCTGTTCGAGCTGGCCCCGGTGCGGCTGGACCCGCGCGACTGGTGGACGTGGGTGCTCATGCTGCTCGGCCAGGAGCTGGTCTTCTACGCCTACCACCGGGCGAGCCACCGCGTGCGGCTGCTGTGGGCCGGGCACCAGGTGCACCACTCGAGCGAGCACTACAACTTCTCGACGGCGCTGCGCCAGAAGTGGACGCCGTACTTCCAGCTGCCGTTCTGGTCGGTGCTGGCGCTGTGCGGGATCCCGCCGTGGATGATCCTGACCGGGCTGTCGATCGACCTGGTCTACCAGTTCTTCGTGCACACGGAGAAGGTCGGCAAGCTGCCACGCTGGTTCGAGTACGTCTTCAACACCCCGTCCCACCACCGCGTCCACCACGGCAGCGACGCCGAATATCTTGATGCCAACTACGGCGGCATCCTGATCATCTGGGACCGGATGTTCGGCAGCTTCGTCCCGGAGGGCAGGCGGCCGACGTACGGGCTGACGAAGAACATCAACACGTACAACCTGCTGAAGGTCGGCTTCCACGAGTACGGGTCGATCCTGCGCGACCTGCACGGGGCCCGGACGTGGCGGGAGCGGGCCGGGTACGTGCTCGGGCCGCCGGGGTGGCGGCCCGAGCGGGTGCCCGCCTGACCTACGCCGTCTCCTGCAGGGCGTTCTCCGGCCGGATCACCGCCGGCAAGCTGTTCAGCGGCGGCCGCTGGCGGGACGTCACGTCCGTCAGCACCAGCTCACGCTCGACGCCGTCCGCCGACGTCCCGCGCTGGAACTGGGCGAGGATCGTCGCCGGGGGGACCGCTGTCACCAGGCGGTCGTAGCGTTCCAGGCGGTCGAACAGCGTCTGCATGATCTGGCCCGACATGCGGCCCAGGGCCTGCGTGCTCTGGTGGCGGTGCACGCGGTGGCCGAGGTCGACCTGGGCCAGCGCGTCGAGGCCGCGCAGCTCCGTCAGGTCGATGAGGTGGCCGATCTCGACGCCGTAGTTCACCACGAACGGGATGCTTTCCAGCACCTCGCGCCGTCCCGCGTACTCACCGGCCAGAGGCTGGACGAAGCCGGCCAGCTCCGGCCAGAACATGTTCAGCAGCGGCCGCGCGACGAGCTCGGTGACCCGGCCGCCGCCGTCGGCCTCGCCCTTGAGCGGGCGGTGGTAGAACCCCTTGACGTAGGCCACCGACGGGTCGGTCAGCAGCGGGCCCAGCAGACCCGTGACGTAGTCCGTCGTGAAGTCGTAGAGGTCGCCGTCGACGAAGACGACCAGGTCGCCCGTCGTCGCCGCGACACCCTTCCACAGCGCTTCGCCCTTGCCCTGCAGGCCGTCGAGCGCCGGGAAGACGGCGTCCTGCGCGACGACCGCCGCACCCGCGGCCGCGGCCACCGAGGCCGTCGCGTCCGTGGAATGGCTGTCGACGACGAGGATCTCGTCGACGAGCACCCCTTGGAGCTCCTCGCGGATCGCCGTGACGATCGCGCCGACGGTGGCTTCCTCGTTCCGGGCCGGGATGACCACGGAGACGGTGGTGCCGCGCTTGGCCGCGACCAGCTCGTCGATCGTGCGGTCGCCGACCTTGCTGCTCCGACGGGCGAGCCAGGTGCCGACCTCCGGCGACACCTGCAAGCGTGCGTCACGCATGCTTTCCCCTTCCCTCGTTCGGCCTATCCCTTCCCGAGGTTCGAGGTCCCGCGTTTCGGCGATCGCGCCGTGGTGCTACCGGGGTGTTACGAAGTGGCGGGTCCCGTTAACGCGACGCGCCAAAACCGGTTGGCGGCGGTCCGTAGGCTCGCCGGTGATGAGCCAGTACTTCAGCATCGACGGCCGAGCCGTCTGGAACCCCTCGAACGGGCCCGGCACCCTGTTCGCGCACCTCGCCGAGGCGCTGGTCCCGCTCGCGGGCCTGCCCTCCGGGATCGGCGTGACCCCGGGCGATCCCGACGACCACCCGATCGACGGCGCGACCTTCGCGAAGTTCGCCGACACCCTGGTCGCCGAGTACCGCGCGACGTCACACCCGATCCAGCGGGCGCTGCTGGAGGGCTTCGTGGCGACGGCGGCCGTCCTGGCCCGTCGCGGCGCGCTCGCCCTGCCCGCGCTCGACGGCCCGGCCGGCACTTCCCCGCGCGACGTCCCGGGCGCCGGCGCCGCCGGTCCGGACCGGCTCGCCGAGCTGATGGCCGAGCACGAACGCTCGATGCCGGCATGATCGAACCGGTCCGCCCGTTCCGCTGGGACCTCCTGCGCCCCGACCACCTCGGCACCCTGCTCGACGGCCTCCCCGAACCGGACCTGTGGTTCCTCCAGGACCTCGTCGACTGCGCCGCCAAGGTCCTCGCCCGCTCCGACGACGGCGAGCTGTACTTCGTCGGCCGGTCCGCGGACTCGGTGTTCGACCTGCTCGGCGGCGCCCTGCCCGACCCGGCGCGGCTGCACCTGCTGCCGCTGTCGACAGCGTCGATCGACAGCTGGTTCTTCGGCCGCCTCCACCCGGCCGAAGTGGCGCAGCTGCGCGCCAACCTGGCCGCGCACGGGCTGAGTCCCACGCTCCTCGCCCGCGGAGCAAGGCCGATCGTCTTCGCCGACGTCGTGTCGACCGGCCGGACGCTGAAGCAGCTGCTGGACATCCTGCGGGACTGGGCCGAGGACGACCGCACGGACTGGCCGGCCGTCCTCCGCCGGATCCGGATCGTCGGCCTGACGCGGCGCACCCACACCAGCCCGAACACCCACCGCTGGCACCAGCACGTGGACTGGGCGCGCGAGCTGACGATCCGGAACGTCTCCGTCGAGTCCGCGTTGTTCAGCTACCTCGCCGACCGCCAGCAGAAACTGACGCGCTCGTTCGGCCGGGAGCTGTGGGCCGCGCCGGACGTCCGCGAACCGGCGCGCGACGACCGGACCCGCCGCGCGCTGGCCGAAGCCGTGGCGATCGTCGAAGCCGGACGCACTCCCGCGGTCCGGGAACGGCTCGCCCACACCCTGCAGCGCGAGCCCGCCATCACCGAGCCGTGGCTGCGCGACCTCGTCAGGCGTCTTCTTCTTCGAGCATCTCCGGCGTGACCGCGGACTCGGTGTCCGGGATGCTCAGGTCCTTGGCCCGCTTGTCCGCCATCGCCAGCAGGCGGCGGATGCGCCCGGCCACCGCGTCCTTCGTCATCTGCGGGTCCGACAGCTGACCCAGCTCCTCCAGCGACGCCTGCCGGTTCGACAACCGGAGCTTGCCCGCCGCCAGGAGGTGGTCCGGGGCCGTGTCGCCGAGGATCTCCAGCGCGCGCTCCACGCGGGCCGCCGCCGCCACGGCCGCGCGGGCCGAGCGGCGCAGGTTCGCGTCGTCGAAGTTGGCCAGGCGGTTCGCCGTCGCGCGGACCTCGCGGCGCATGCGCCGTTCTTCCCACTGCAGCACGCTCGTGTGCGCGCCCAGGCGGGTCAGCAGCGCGCCGATCGCGTCGCCGTCGCGGACCACCACGCGGTCGGCGCCGCGGACCTCGCGGGACTTCGCCTGGATGCCCATCCGGCGCGCCGCGCCGACGAGCGCCAGCGCCGCTTCCGGACCGGGGCACGTCACCTCGAGCGACGACGAGCGGCCCGGTTCCGTCAGGGAGCCGTGGGCGAGGAACGCGCCCCGCCACGCGGCTTCGGCGTCGGCCACCCCGCCGGACACCACGGCCGCGGGCAGCCCGCGCACCGGCCGGCCGCGCTGGTCGATCAGCCCGGTCTGGCGGGCCAGGCCCTCACCGTCCTTCACCACGCGCACGACGTAGCGCGTGCCCTTGCGCAGGCCGCCGCTGGCGGTGATGACGTGGACGTCCGAGTGGTGGCCGTACAGCTCGTGGATCTCCTTGCGCAGCCGCCGGGCCACCGAGCCCGTGTCCAGCTCCGCCTCCACGACCACCCGGCCGGCCACGATGTGCAGCCCGCCGGCGAAGCGAAGCAGCGACGCGACCTCCGCCCGGCGCGGCCCGATCTTCGTGATCTCCAGCCGGCTCAGTTCGTCCTTCACCGCGGCGGTCATCGCCATTACTGCCCCTCCCTGCCTTTCGCTCCTCCCCCGTGCTCCCCGTCCCTGCCGAGACCGAGAGCCTCCCGCATGCATCGCGCGAGCGCATCAGGATCATGCCGTCCCGCCACTTCCGGGTCGCCCACCGCCCCCAGGTGCGCGCGCCCGCCGAGCCGTTCCGCCGCGCGCCGGAGATTCGCCGGGTCGGGCACGGAATCGCGGTCCGCGATCACCGCGTCGACCCGCAGATCGGGCGCGTGCTCGAAGAGTACGTCCAGGTGCCGCTCCGGCGAGAATCCCGCGGTTTCCCCCGGCTGGGGGACAAGGTTGAGCACGAGCACCTTCGTCGCGGTGGTCTTCACGAGCGCGTCGTGCAGGCCGGGCACCAGCAGGTGAGGTAAAACGCTCGTGAACCACGAGCCCGGACCGAGGAAAACGACGTCGGCGCCGAGCACCGCCTCCACCGCTTCCTCGCACGCCAGCGGCGGCCGCCCCGAGCCGCCCGGCGACCGCAGGCTGACGCGCTGCACCTGCCCCGGCGTCGACGCCACCGCGACCTGCCCGCGGATCGTGCGCAGCGCCTCGGGGTTTTCGCTGTCCAGGCCGCTGACCTGGCCTTCGATCTCCAGCGGCTCCGGCGACATCGGCAGCACGCGGCCCGAGACGCCCATCAGGCGGCACGCTTCGTCGAGCGCCGCCACCGGGTCGCCGAGCACCTCGAAGAGCCCGGCCAGCAGCAGGTTCCCCACCGCGTGGCCGGCCAGCGCGCCGTCTCCGCCGAAGCGGTGCTGGAAGACCTCGGCCCAGAGCGTGCCGCCGTCCTCCGCCGCGAAGGCGGCGAAGGCCTGCCGGAGATCGCCCGGCGGCAGCAGCCCGAGCTCGCGCCGCAGCCGGCCAGACGACCCGCCGTCGTCGGCCACGGTCACGATCGCGGTGACGTCGGGGGTCACCCGCCGCACCGCGGACAACGTGGCGTGCAGCCCGTGGCCGCCCCCGAGGGCGACCGCCCGCACGTTATTCACGACCAAGGTCGCGGTGCACCACCTTCACGGCCATACCGTCCTCTTTGGACAGACGCTGGGCGAGCTCGACCGACAGCGCCACGCTGCGGTGCTTGCCGCCGGTGCAGCCGACGGCGAGCGTCAGGTACCGCTTGCCCTCGCGCTTGTAACCGGCGCCGATGAGCCGCAGCAGCTGGTGGTAGCGGTCGAGGAACTCCTCGGCGCCTTCCTGGGACAGGACGTAGTTGCGGACCTCGCCGTCGAGGCCCGTGTGTTCGCGCAGCTCCGGGATCCAGAACGGGTTCGGCAGGAACCGGACGTCCATCACCAGGTCGGCGTCCATCGGCAGGCCGTACTTGTAGCCGAACGACAGCACCGTGACGCGCGTCTGCGTGCTCGCCTCGGACCCGAACGCGTCCTCGATCTTGGCCCGCAGGTCGTGCACCGACAGCGATGACGTGTCGAGCACCAGGTCGGCCTCCTCGCGCAGCGGCTCCAGCAGCGTCCGCTCCGCGGTGATGCCGTCGGCGAGCCGGCCGTCACCCTGCATCGGGTGCCCGCGGCGCACGGCCTCGAAGCGCCGCACCAGCACCGCGTCGGTCGCCTCCAGGAACAGCACGCGCGGCTTGTAGCCCCGCGCGTCCAGGTCCTTGATCACCGAGGCGAGGTCGTCGGTGAACGCGCGCGAGCGCACGTCCATGACGACGGCCACCTTCGTGATCGCGCCGCGCGCCTGCGCGCCCAGCTCGACCATGGTGGCGATCAGCTCCGGCGGCAGGTTGTCGACGACGAACCAGCCCAGGTCCTCAAGGCACTTGGCCGCGGTGCTGCGGCCGGCCCCGGACAGCCCGGACACCACCGCGACCTCCATGCCGGACCCGCGGATCTCCTCTTGCGCACTCACTGTCTTTCCCTACTCCCCTGCTTGTGTGCCGTTGCTCGCGCCGGACTCCCCGGCCAGCGCGGCGACCACGGCCTCCGCGGTGCGCCTGCCGAAGCCGGGCACCGCCTCGATCTCTTCGATCCTGGCCTGCTTGAGCTTCTTGACCGAGCCGAAGTGCTTGATCAGCGCGGTGCGGCGAGCCTGCCCCAGCCCGGGCACACTGTCCAATTCGGACGTCTGCAGCCGCTTGGAGCGCTTCTCGCGGTGGTAGGCGATAGCGAACCGGTGCGCCTCGTCGCGCAGCCGCTGGAGCAGGTAGAGCCCCTCCGACGTCCGGGGCAGGATCACCGGGTCGGGGTCGGCGGGCAGCCAGACCTCTTCCAGCCGCTTCGCCAGCCCGATCACGGCGATGTCGGTGATGCCCAGTTCCGCGAGCACGTCCGCGGCCGCCGTGGCCTGCGGGCCCGCGCCGTCGACGACCAGCAGGTTCGGCGGGTAGGCGAACTTCTTCGGCCGCCCGGTCTCCGGGTCGATGCCGGGCTTCGACGAGTCCGTCTCTTCGGCGGTTTCCTTCAAGTAGCGGTAGAAGCGCCTTCGCACGACTTCGGCGATCGACGCGACGTCACCCTCTTCGGCCGCCTCGCGCAGCGCGAAGCGCCGGTACTCGGACTTGCGCGCGAGCCCGTCTTCGAACACCACGAGCGACGCCACGACGTCGCTGCCCTGGATGTGGCTGATGTCGATGCACTCGATGCGCAGCGGCGCGGTGTCCAGGGCCAGGAACTCCTGCAGCTCGGTCAGCGCCGCCGAGCGCGCCGTCAGGTCGCCGGCGCGGCGCAGCTTGTGCTGGGTGAACGCCTCCCCCGCGTTGCGCTCGACCGTCTCGGCGAGGGCCTTCTTGTCCCCGCGCTGCGGCACCCGGACCTGCACCCGCGAGCCACGCAGGCCGGTGAGCCACTCGGCGAGCGCGTCCGCGTCGGCGGGGAGCTCGGGCACCAGCACCTCACGCGGCACGACCGGCCCGGCGTCGACGTCGTCGCGCGCGTCGAGCTCGGCCTGCTCGCCGTAGAACTGCGTGATGAAGTGGTCGACCAGCGCCGGGACGTCCATCTCCTCGGCCTTGTCGATCACCCAGCCACGCTGGCCGCGGACCCGGCCGCCGCGCACGTGGAAGACCTGGACGGCGGCCTCGAGCTCGTCGTGCGCGAACGCCACGACGTCGGCGTCCGTGCCGTCGCCGAACACCACGGCCTGCTTCTCCATGGCGCGGCGCAGCGCGCCGAGGTCGTCGCGCAGCCGGGCCGCGCGCTCGAACTCCAGCTCGTCCGACGCCGCGGCCATCTCGTTCTCGAGGCGCCGGATCATCGCGTCGGTCTTGCCCGCGAGGAAGTCGCAGAAGTCCTCGACGATGTCCCGGTGTTCGTCGGCCGAGACGCGCCCGACGCACGGCGCCGAGCACTTGTCGATGTAGCCGAGCAGGCAGGGCCGGCCGATCTGGCCGTGGCGCCGGAACACCCCGGCCGAGCAGGTGCGCGCGGGAAACACCCGCAGCAGCAGGTCGAGCGTCTCGCGGATGGCCCACGCGTGCGCGTACGGCCCGAAGTAGCGGACGCCCTTCTTGCGCGCGCCGCGGTAGACGTGCAGCCGCGGGAACTCCTCGTTCAGCGTCACCGCGAGCACCGGGTAGCTCTTGTCGTCGCGGTAGCGGACGTTGAACCGGGGGTCGAACTCCTTGATCCAGTTGTATTCGAGCTGGAGCGCCTCGACCTCGGTGGTGACGACGGTCCACTCGACGCTCGCGGCGGTGGTGACCATCTGCCGCGTGCGCGGGTGCAGGCCCGCGAGGTCGGCGAAGTACGAGTTCAGCCTGCTGCGCAGGCTTTTCGCCTTGCCGACGTAGATGACCCGCCTGGTCGCGTCACGGAACTTGTACACGCCAGGGGCATCCGGGATGCTCCCCGGCGAGGGACGGTAGGTGGTCGGGTCAGCCACTCCCCCAGCCTATGGCGCGGCACCGACAGTTCTCGCACGCCCCCGGTTCGCCCGCCGGAAGTAGGGTGTTCGTCCGGTTGCGACCTTCGGCGGTGTCGCCCCGGGTGACGCGGTGGTTACTTTCCGACCCAGCAGGTTCGGGTCCCATCCGAAAGGATCACCACCGTGAGCTCTCTTCGTATCCTCGGCGCCGCTTCCGCGGCCGCCGTCGCGCTGACCCTCGCCGGTGGCGCGGCCGCCTCCGCCGGCGTCCAGCCGAACATCGTCGGCGGCGGGACCGCCCCGGCCGTCTCCTGGGGCGCCCAGGTCTACGTCAACACCCCCGGCCGCGACTTCGAGGGCTTCAACTGCTCCGGCACCGTGATCGCCGCCCGCTGGGTCATGACGGCCGTGCACTGCCTCGACCAGGACGGCTCGGGCATGCACGTGAAGGTCGGCAGCAACACGCTGTTCGCCGGCACCGAGATCGCCGTCGACGGCAAGTACGAGTCCCCGAACGGCGACATCGCCCTGCTGCACCTGGCCTCGGCGACCGGCACCGGGCCGATCTCGCTCGGCAGCGCGGACCCGGCGACGGGCAGCACCAACCAGCTCTACGGCTGGGGCCGCACCACCCCGACCGGCCCGCCGGCGTCGGCGCTGAAGGTGGCGAACGTGCAGGTCACCGGCCGGTCGTCGGACGCCTACGGCGGCCGGGCGATCCAGAGCGTCGGCATCAACGGCGCGGCGTGGAAGGGCGACTCGGGCGGCCCCGAGGTCGCCAACGGCGTGCAGGTCGGCGTCGCCTCGACGGTCCAGAACCAGAGCGGGACGAACACGCGCGGCACGAACAACTACGCGAGCGTCGCGTCGAGCCGGTCCTGGATCCGGTCGACCGCGGGCGTCTGAGGCCGGGTTCTTCCGGGGCGGCGCTTCGGCGCCGCCCCGGTTTTGTCGGTGGGGTGTGCGAAACTCGCGGGCATGCGGATCGCCACCTGGAACGTGAACTCCATCGTCCCCCGCCTGCCCCGGGTGCTGGACTTCCTGGAGAAGAGCGCGCCGGACGTGCTGTGCCTGCAGGAGCTGAAGAACACGACGGAGAAGTTCCCGGCCGCCGAGGTCGAGGCGCTGGGCTACGAGGTCGCGGCGTACGGGCTCGGGCGCTGGAACGGCGTCGGGATCGTGTCGAAGGTGGGGCTGTCCGACGTCGTCCGCGGCCTGCCGGGCGAGCCGGAGTTCGACGGCGCGGCCGAGGCCCGCGCGATCGGGGCGACCTGCGGCGGCGTGCGGGTGTGGTCGGTGTACGTGCCGAACGGGCGCGAGCCGGACAACCCGCACTACGCGTACAAGCTGGAGTGGCTGGAGGCGTTGCGGTCGCTGGTTTCTTCGGAGCTTTCGGACGCGCCGTTCGCGGTGCTGGGTGACTTCAACGTCGCCCCGACGGACGCGGACGTCTGGGACATCACGCTGTTCGCGGAGTCGACCCACGTGACGAAACCGGAGCGCGACGCCCTGGCCCGGCTGCGGGACCTGGGGCTGACGGACGTGTTCCCGCGGCCGTTGAAGTACGACCACCCGTTCACGTACTGGGACTACCGGGCCGGGAACTTCCCGAACAACAAGGGCATGCGGATCGACCTGGTGTACGGCAACGCGGGGTTCACCTCGGCCGTGACGGATTCCTATGTGGACCGTGAGGCCCGGAAGGGCAAGGGCCCGTCGGACCACGCGCCGATCGTCGTGGACCTGGACCTCTGACCGCTCCCCGAAACGGGGGCCGAGCGGTCAGCCGCCGATGGCCGCGCGGTGCAGTTTCCGCAGGGCCCGGACCGCTTCCACCGCCCGGCCCCGGTCGACGGCCTGCACCGCCATCACCGAGTGGTACTCGTCGTCCGGGAGCTCCAGCCGGGCCCACGAGGCGCCGTCCGGGAAGCTCACCGACAGGACCTCGGTCCACGCGAACCGCCGGGTCACCAGGACGTTCCGGACCTCGATGCCCTCGGCGTCCGCGCGCACGCGGGCGATCGCGAACAGCATCACGCCGCACGCCAGCAGGATGCCGATGCCGATCATCGCCGCCTGGTCGGAGCGCTGGAAGTGGACGCCCGTGTCGCCGTTGCGCAGCAGCACCGCCACCACCACGAACACCGCCAGCAGCGCCACCGCCATCACGCTGCACATGATCATCGCCCGGCGGGGCCGGAACACCAGGGTCGCCGTCGAAGTAGCCACGCTCACACAAAACCCCGCTCGGTCCACGGCTGGCGCAGGCTCCGCAGCACGTGCGCGGAGTCCAGCGCGGCCACGGTCGCCTCGTAACCCTTGTCTTCCTTCGCCCCGGGACGGCCCGACCGGTCGACGGCCTGCTCGTGCGTGTCGCACGTCAGCACGCCGTTGCCGACCGGGGTGCTCTCGTCGAGCGCCACCCGGGTCAGGCCCGCCGTCACCGCGTCGCACACGTACTCGAAGTGCGGGGTGCCGCCGCGGATCACCACGCCGAGCGCGACCACCGCGTCGTGGTTGCGGGCCAGCGCCTGCACCACGACCGGCAGCTCGATCGCGCCCGCGACGTGGACGACCGTCGGGTCTTCTTCCAGCTCGGCCTCACGGGCGGCGACCAGCGCGCGCTCCAGCAGGACGTCGGTGATGTCCGCGTTCCACCGGGTGGCGACGATGCCGAGCTTCAAGGTCTTGCAGCCGGTCAGGTCCAGGGAGACCTCCGGCCGGCCTTCGCCGCTCACAGCGCTCCTCCGTCGGGGTGCTCGGCGCCCGCACCGACCTGGTCGTAGTGCTCCAGCTGGGCCAGGTCGTGGCCCATCCGGTCGCGCTTGGTCCGCAGGTAACGCAGGTTCTCCGGGTTCGGCGAGATCGGCAGCGGCACCCGCCCGGTGACGCGCAGGCCGTAGCCCTCCAGGCCGATCCGCTTGGCCGGGTTGTTCGAGAGCAGCCGCATGGTGCGGACGCCGAGGTCGCAGAGGATCTGCGCGCCGGTGCCGTAGTCGCGGGCGTCGGCCGGGACGCCGAGCGCGAGGTTGGCGTCGACGGTGTCGGCGCCGTCGTCCTGCAGCTGGTAGGCCTGCAGCTTGTGCAGCAGGCCGATGCCACGGCCTTCGTGGCCGCGGATGTAGAGCACGACGCCGCGGCCTTCGGCGGCCACCGCTTCCAGGGCCGCCTCCAGCTGCGGCCCGCAGTCGCAACGCAGCGAGCCGAAGACGTCGCCGGTCAGGCATTCGGAGTGGACACGCACGAGGATGTCCTGGCCGTCGCCGATCTCGCCGTAGACGAACGCGACGTGCTCGATGCCGTCCAGCAGGCTGTCGTAGCCGACGGCGCGGAACGTGCCCGCGGCCAGCGGGATGCGCGCCTCGGCGACCCGCTCGACCTGCTTCTCGGTGCGACGGCGGTAGGCGATCAGGTCGGCGATGGTGATGATCGCCAGGTCGTGGTCGGCCGCGAAGACTTCGAGCTCGTCGCGGCGGGCCATGTCGCCTTCGTCCTTCTGCGACACGATCTCGCAGAGCACACCCGCCGGCGCGAGGCCGGCCATCCGGGCGAGGTCGACCGAGGCCTCGGTGTGCCCGGGGCGGCGCAGCACGCCGCCTTCCTTCGCGCGCAGCGGCACGACGTGGCCGGGACGGCGGAAGTCCTTCGCGGTGGACGCCGGGTCGGCCAGCAGCCGGATCGTGTGCGCGCGGTCGGCGGCGGAGATGCCGGTGCTGATGCCGTCGGCGGCGTCGACCGTGACGCTGTACGCGGTGCCGCGCGCGTCCTGGTTCGTGTGGTACATCGGCGGCAGGTCCAGCCGGTCGGCCTCGGCCTCGGTCAGCGCCACGCAGACGTAGCCCGAGGTGTAGCGGACCATGAACGCCAGCAGCTCCGGCGTCGCCTTTTCGGCCGCGAAGATGAGGTCACCCTCGTTCTCGCGGTCCTCGTCGTCGACCACGACGACGGGACGCCCCGCCGCGACGTCGGCGATCGCCCGCTCGATGGCGTCGGCGTCGAACACCGCGCCGGTCCCGCACGGGGTCCAGCCCGCCTCGGGCTCTGCCGCACTCGTCTCGCTCATGACCGCTCCTCCGTGCCGCCGCCGTCATTGTTCCCCTGCCGCAGGTGCGGCGTGGCGAGTTTTTCCACGTACTTCGCGACCACGTCGACCTCGAGGTTGACCAGGTCGCCGGCTTCGCGGCCGCCGAGCGTGGTCACCTCGAGCGTGGTCGGGATCAGCGCGACCTTGAACTGCTCGTCGGTGATCGCCGCGACCGTCAGGGAGATCCCGTCGACCGCGATCGACCCCTTCTCGACGACGTAGCGCGCCAGGTGCCCGGGCAGCGCGAAGGTCGTGACGCCGGTTTCGTCGCGGGAGAGGAACACGCCGGTCCCGTCGACGTGCCCCTGCATGATGTGCCCGCCGAGCCGGCCGCCCGCGGGGGTCGCGCGTTCCAGGTTGACCCGGTCGCCGACCGCGACCTTGGCCAGGCTCGAGCGCTGCAGCGTCTCGTGCACGACGTCGACGGTGAACTCGCCGCCGGCCACCTCGACGACGGTCAGGCAGACGCCGCTGACCGCGATCGAGTCGCCGTGCCCGGCGTCACTGGTGACCAGCGGGCCGCGCACGCGCAGCCGCGCCGCGTTGGTCAGCTGCTCGACCGCGGTGACCTCGCCGATCTCCTCGACTATGCCGGTGAACACGTCCGCTGCCTCCTAGTGAGCCGGTCCTCCCATCCAACACCCGCCGCGGCCCGGAAGCTTCTCCGGTGCCGCCGCGTGATCAGCCGGCCCGGCCCCGGGCCGCCTGCTCGCGCAGCGCGGCGACCGCTTTGCCCGGGTCTTCGGCGCCGTAGACGGCGGACCCGGCGACGAAGCAGTCGACGCCCGCCTCGGCGGCCTGCTCGATGGTGTCGGTGTTGATCCCGCCGTCGATCTCGACGACCAGCTTCAGGTGCCCGGTGTCGACCAGCCGCCGCGCGGTGCGGACCTTCTCCAGGACGTCGGCGATGAACGACTGCCCGCCGAAGCCCGGCTCGACCGACATCACCAGCAGCGTGTCGTAGTGCTTGAGCGCGTCGAGCCACGGCTCGAGCGCGGTGCCCGGCTTGACCGACAGACCGGCCTTGGCGCCCGCGGCACGCAGGTTCTTCGCCAGCCCGATGGGGTCCTTCGCGGCCTCGGCGTGCACGGTGACGTTGTAGGCGCCGGCCTCGGCGTACCCGATCGCCCAGCGGTCCGGGTCGTCGATCATCAGGTGGCAGTCGATCGGCACGTCGGTGCTCTTGAGCAGCGCCTGGACCACCGGCAGGC
The DNA here is from genome assembly GCF_055582965.1 of Amycolatopsis sp. NPDC104863. NCBI lineage: Bacteria > Bacillati > Actinomycetota > Actinomycetes > Pseudonocardiales > Pseudonocardiaceae > Amycolatopsis > Amycolatopsis sp. NPDC104863. The sequence goes on along the minus strand of NZ_JBVJOW010000003.1, from coordinate 624,651 downwards.
CGAGGGTCAGGTTGGGCACGAAGTGCGCGTCCATCACGTCGACGTGGACCCAGTCGGCGCGGGTCTCCCCCGCACCGGCCACGGCGGCGATCTCCTCGCCGAGCCGGGCGAAGTCCGCGGACAGGATGCTGGGGGCGATCAGGGGTCGGTCAGCCACGTCCTGAGTGTAGGAGGGCACTGCTAACGCTCGCTAACCGGTTGTGACCAGGATCCGGCTCCCGATCTGGCTCCGCAGGGGGAAGCACCCGGGGCCGGAGTCCCCATAACCTCGGGGTCATGTCCGGTTTCCCGCGTTCCCTGCTGCGTCCCGGCGGCTACCTCAGCGTGCCCTACGCCCTGCTGGGGACCGCTCTGACGCTGCCCGCGTTCCCCTTCGCCCTCGTCGTGGCGCTCATCCCGGGCCCGCCCCAGCTGCACTTCGTCCTCGCGCTGGCCGCGCTCGCCCTCTTGCTGGGGCTCGCCGGGCTGGCCGCGCCCACGCGGCGCTTCGGCGTGGCCGTGGCCAACGCCATGCTCGGGACCGACCTGCCCGCGCCGGGACGGGCCCGGCCCGCCTGGCCGGACCGGCTGCGCTCGGCCGCCTGGCTGGTGCTGCACGCCGCGCTGGGCGGGCTGCTGCTCGTGGTCGAAGGGGTGCTGCTGCTCGGCGTCCTCGTGCCGGTGATGTGGCTGAACGGCGACCAGGGGCAGTTCTCGTTCTTCGGCGCGACCGCCGAAGCCGGGCCGTGGACGGTGCCGGTCGCCCTGGTGATGCTCGTGGCCGCGCTGCTGCTCGCGGCCGCCGCCACCCGCGGCTTCCGGGCCGGCGCGGCGGCGCTGCTGGGCCCGTCCGCGGCCGAGCGCGCGGCGCTGGCCGAGCGCCGCGCGGCCGTGCTCGCCCAGCGCAACCGGCTGGCCCGCGAGCTGCACGACTCGATCGGGCACACGCTCACGACGTCGACCATCCAGGCGGCCGCCGCGGCCGACCTGGTCGAGACCGATCCCGCGCAGGTCCGGCGCGCGCTCGGCACGATCGAAGAAAGCTCCCGCGGCGCGCTCGAAGACCTCGACCACGTGCTCGGCCTGTTGCGTGAAGAGCCTGCCACGAAGGAGCCGACCCGCACGCTGGCCGAGGTCGACGTCCTCACCGTGCGCGCCCGCGAAGCCGGGCTCGACGTCCGGCTGACCGTCGACGGGCCGGTCGGCGCGCTGCCGGCCGCGGTGTCGCGCGAGGGGTACCGGATCGTCCAGGAGGGCCTGACCAACGCCCTGCGCCACGCCGGCCCGGGCACGGTCGACGTCCGTGTCTTCGCCGGGCCCGAGCGGCTGGCGATCGCCGTGGTCAACCCCCTGCGCGGCGCGGAGCCGCGGCCCGGGCGGCACGGGCTGGCCGGGCTCGCGGAGCGCGTCGAAGCCCTGCGTGGCGAGCTCGACGCCGGGCCGGACGGCGAGCGGTGGCGGCTGCGCGCGACCATCCCGCTGCGCACGGGCGCATGAGCCCCACCGTGCTGCTCGTCGACGACGAGCCGCTCGTCCGCACCGGCCTGCGGGCGCTGCTGGAGCAGCAGGGCATCCCCGTGGCGGGCGAGGCCGCCGACGGCTCGGAGGTCCTGGCCGCGGTGCGCCGGACCGGCCCGGACGTCGTGCTGATGGACGTCCGGATGCCCGGCACCGACGGCATCGAGGCCACCCGGCAGCTGCTCGCGGCGACCACCGAGCCGCCGAAGGTCCTCGTCGTGACGACGTTCGACAACGACGACTACGTGCACGAAGCGCTCCTGGCCGGGGCCAGCGGGTTCCTGCTGAAGCGGGCCCGCAAGGAGGAGATCGCGCACGCCGTCCGGACCGTGGCCGCCGGCGAGTCGCTGCTGTTCCCCGAAGCGATCCGGCGGCTGGTGACCGCCCGGCAGCCGGGCGGGACGCACGCGCGGGCGGCGAAGACGCTGACCCGGCGCGAGGCCGAGGTGCTCCGGCTGATCGCCACCGGACTGTCCAACCAGGACATCGCGGCCGCGCTGGTGATCAGCCTCGAGACGGTGAAGACGCACGTGGGCAACGTCTTCGCGAAGCTCGGCGCGGGCAACCGCGCCCAGGCAGTGGTCATAGCGTACGAATCGGGCGTCGTCCGGCCGGGGCACCTCGCCGGTCAATAACCGACGTGCTCTTGGTCACCCGCGGGAAGCCATGAGTTCGGGCACCGGCCACCTGGTGCTCACCTGACGGCCGCGCCCGGCACACATGCAAAGGGACTAATAACGCGTGTCCGAAATCCGGGCTGTACCTCCCGAAGTCCCCCAATGAGGAGAAACATGGCTTCGCTGCTCACCGGCCGCCGCCGGTGGCTGGTCGCGGGCGCGCTCGGCGCCGCGCTGATCGCCGCCGCGCCGGTCGCCATCGCCGCCAGTGGTTCCGGCACCGCCGACACGCGCTCGTCGGCCGGCGCCGGGGACCGCACCAACGACGTCCGCTCGGCGATCCAGGGCGGCTCCGCCCGCAACGTCATCCTGTTCCTGGGTGACGGCATGGGCCAGTCCGAGATCACCTCCGCGCGCAACTACGAGCGCGGCGCCGCGGGCCGGCTCGCGATGGACGAGCTGCCGCTGACCGGCGACTACACGACCTACGCCGTCGAGCAGAACAACCCCGGCAAGCCGAACTACGTGACCGACTCGGCCGCGTCCGGCACCGGCTGGGCCACCGGCGTCAAGACCTACAACGGCGCCATCTCGGTCGACGCGTACGGCAACTCCGTGCCGACGATCCTCGAGCTCGCCAAGCGCGGCGGGCTGCGCACCGGTGACGTCACCACCGCCGAGGTCCAGGACGCCACGCCGGCGGTGCTGGGTGCGCACGTCGTCAGCCGCGACTGCAAGGGCCCGGTCGAGACGACCGCGAAGTGCGCGAAGAACGCGAAGGAGAACGGCGGCGCCGGCTCGATCTCCGAGCAGCTCGTCCAGACCCGCCCCGACGTCCTGCTGGGCGGCGGCGCGACGTTCTTCGACCAGACCGTCACGGCCGGCAAGTTCAAGGGCAAGACCGTCCTGGACCAGGCCAAGGCGGCCGGCTACAACGTCGTGAACACGGCGGCCGACCTGGCCGCGGCGAAGAAGGGCAAGCCGGTCCTCGGCCTGTTCGCCAAGAACAACATGCCGGTGAACTGGACCGGCCCGGCCGCGGTCCACGGCGGCACCCCGCCGTCGCGCTGCACCCCGAACCCGGCGCTGCCGAAGACCCAGCCGAAGCTGGCCGACCAGACCCGCAAGGCGCTCGAGCTGCTCGACGACCGCCACTCGGACAAGGGCTTCTTCCTCCAGGTCGAGGGCGCGAGCATCGACAAGCAGGACCACGCCGCCGACCCGTGCGGCCAGATCGGCGAGACGATCGACTTCGACGCGGCGATCGCGGCGGGCACGGCGTTCGCCCGCAGCCACCCCGACACGCTGGTGCTGGTGACCGCCGACCACGGCCACAGCTCCCAGATCGTCGAGCCGACCGCCACCCCGGGCCTGACCGCGACGCTGGTCACCAACGAGGGCTCGAACATGACCCTGGCCTACGGCACCGCCGAGACCGGCGGCTCGCAGTCGCACACGGGTACCCAGGTCCGCATCGCGGCCATGGGCCCGCAGGCGGCCAACGTCGTCGGCCTGACCAACCAGACCGACCTGTTCGGCACCCTGAAGCGGGCCCTGCGCCTGCGCTGACCCGCTCGTGAGTGGTAATTCGGGTTAGAACCCGAATTACCACTCACGACGAGTGCGGTAGGGCTGGCCCCCGGAACGGTTCGGCGGCCTGCCCCAATGCCCCCTGGTGATGGGCTCCCTAGGTTGGGGAGCACCACGACACCAGGGGGTTCTTTCATGCGGAAGTCCTTGCCCGGCAAGCGAGTCCTCGCGTGCGGCACGCTCGTCGCGCTCCTCGCGGCGACCACCGCGGCACCCGCGCTCGCCGCCACCACCGCCGACCCGGTCCAGCGCCGGCTCGACGTGCTCACCGCCCAGGACGGCGTCCCCGGCGCCGAAGCGGTGATCCAGGACCACGGCCGCACCCGGGTGGTGCGCAGCGGCCGCGGCGACGTCGCGACCGGGAAACCGTTCCCGCGCAACGGTTCCTTCCGCGCGGGCAGCGTCACCAAGACGTTCGTCGCGACGGTCGTCCTGCAGCTCGTCGGCGAGGGCCGGGTGAAGCTGGACGCGCCGGTCGAGCGGTACCTGCCGGGGCTGCTGCCCGACCACCGGATCACCGTCCGGCAGCTGCTGCAGCACACGAGCGGGCTCTACGACTACCTGGGCGACCTCGCCCTCGAAGACCCGGAAAGCCTGCGGCACCGCGGCGCGGAGCCGGCCGAGCTGGTGGCGATGGCGCTCGCGCACCCGCCGCTGTTCGAGCCCGGCGCGGGCTGGTCGTATTCGAACACGAACTACATCGTGGCCGGGATGCTCGTCTCGAAGGTCACCGGGCACGCGTTGGGTGACGAGATCACCCGGCGGATCACACGCCCGCTGGGCCTGCACGACACGTACCTGCCACGCCGCGGCGACGAGAAGCTGCCGGACCCGCACGCGGTCGGGTACACGGCGATCGCCGGAAAACTGGTGGACTTCAGCGACTTCGACGCGACCATCGCCGGGGCGGCGGGCGGTCTGGTGTCCACTCCGGCCGACCTCGACCGGTTCTACGGCGCCCTGCTCGACGGCCGTCTGCTGCGCCCGGCCCAGCTCGCCGAGATGCAGCGGACGGTTCCCGCGGACGAGCTCGGGATTCCGGGTGCGCGCTACGGCTTGGGGCTGGGGAGCATCCCGGTGTCGTGCGGGCTGTTCTGGGGCCACGAGGGCGGGATCGTCGGCTTCACGAACCTGGCGGGAGTCGGCCCAGACGGCCGCCGGGCGACCGTGGTGCTCAACCAGGATCCGGCGCCCGGGAACGCGAACCAGCACCTGCTGGCCGCCACCGACACGGCGCTCTGTTCAGGACAGTAGGTCCGGGAAACCATCGAGACCCCAGGGGTTGCTCCATGCGGAAGTCATTGCGCGGCAAGCAGATCGTCGCGTGCGGAACACTCGTCGCACTCCTCGCGGCGACCACGGCGGCACCCGCGCTCGCCACCACCACGAACCCGCTGCAGCGGGCGCTGGACCGGGTCACCGCCCAGGGTGGCGCGCCCGGCGCCGAAGCCGTCGTCACCGACCACGGGCGCGTCACCGAGACGCGCAGCGGGGTCGGCGACCTGAGCACCGGGAAGCCGTACCCGCGGGACGCGAAGTTCCGCGTCGGCAGCGTCACCAAGACGTTCGTCGCGACGGTGGTGCTGCAGCTCGTCGCCGAGGGAAAGGTCAGGCTCGACGACCCGATCGAGCGTTACCTGCCCGGGCTGATCACCGGCAACGGCAACGACGGCCGGCAGATCACCGTGCGGAACCTATTGCAGCACACCAGCGGCCTCCACAACTACACCGACGAGGTGCTGACCGAGGACCCCGAGTCCCTGCGCCACCGCGGCGCCGAGCCAGGCGAGCTGGTCGCGATCGCGCTGAAGCACGCGCCGCTGTTCGCGCCCGGCAGTTCCTGGTCCTACTCGAACACCGACTACATCGTCGCCGGGATGCTCGTCGAAAAGGTCACCGGACGCGGTCTCGCCACCGAGATCGACCGCCGGATCGCCCGGCCGCTCGGCCTGCGCGACACGGCACTGCCCCGCCGTGGCGACGAGCGGCTGCCGGCGCCGCACCCGCGTGGCTACGTGTCACTCGGCGGACCCCCGGTCGACTTCACCGACTTCGACCCGTCGATCGCCGGTGCGGCGGGCGGGCTCGTGTCGAGCGGCCGGGACCTGGACACGTTCTTCTCGGCGTTGCTCGCCGGCCGGCTGCTGCCGGCGGCGCAGCTCGCGCAGATGCGGCGCACGGTCCCGGCGCCGAGCGAGCCGGGCGCCGACTACGGCCTCGGCCTGATCCGCCGGACCCTGCCGGACGGCACGCCGTACTGGGGCCACGACGGGGGCATCTTCGGCTTCGCCACGCTGGCCGGCGCCCTCGACGGCGGCCGGGCCGCCGCCGTGTCGGTCAACGAGCTCCCCGTCCCCGACGGCGTGCAGCAGAACACCGAGACGGCGTTCGAAGTCGCGCTGGCCCGGAGGTAGCCGGAACTGTCGGTGCCTGCCGGTAGCGTGGAAACCGGGGGGCGGCGCCCCAGCTTCAGGGCAGCAGATCGAGCGCTTCGGTCCACGGCCGCCCGACGTCGAGCCGGTGCAGCGTCACCCCGGCGCCCGCGAGGGTGTCGAGGTGGCGCTGCCACGCCGGGTGGTGCACCCGGGTGTCCTGGATCTGGTACGCCACCACGACCGTGATCCCGGGCGCCCCGAGGACGTCGCCGAGCACGGTCAGCGCCTGGTTGTCCGCAATGCCCAGCGCCAGCTTCGCCACGGAGTTGGCCGACGCCGGGGCGAAGAGGAACACCGCCGGATCGGGGTGCGGCCGAGGCTCCCCCGGCAGCCTCGACACACTGCGGACCGGCAAGTCGGTCGCGGCTTCGACGTCGGCCAGCGCGCCGGTGGACTCCAGCCAGCGGTGCGCGGTCGGCGTCAAGGTGATCGCCGTCCGCCAGCCACGGGCGGCGGCGGGCCGGACCAGCTCGGCGGCGAACCGGACGTCCAGCCCGCCGCACGAGCCGGCGACCAGCCCGAGATCTCTCACGGTTTGCGCAGCACGGCGCAGAACATCGCGTCGGTGCCGTGGCGGTGCGGCCACAGCTGCACGTACGGCCCGTCCCCGAGCTCCGGCACCCCGGGGAAGAACTCCCGCGAGTCCAGCACCTCGGCCTTGAGCCGCCGCGCCGTCTCGCCGAGGACACCCTCGGTCTCGGCCAGGTGCGGCGAGCACACGACGTAGGTGAGCGCGCCGCCGGGCCGCAGCAGCGCGTACGCCGCCGTGATCAGCTCGCCCTGCAGCTTCGTGAGGTCCGCGACGTCGGACGGCTGCCGACGCCAGCGCGCCTCCGGCCGCCGCCGCAGCGCGCCGAGCCCGCTGCACGGCGCGTCGACGAGGATCCGGTCGTAACCCGGTTCCAAGCCGCTCTCGCGCCCGTCGGCGACGTGCACCTTCACCGGCAACCCGCTGGTGGCCTTCTCGACGAGCTTCGCGCGGTGCGGCGCCTTCTCGACGGCGTCCACGGTCGCCCCGCTCAGCGCGGCCAGCGCGCCGAGCAGCGCGGCCTTGCCACCGGGGCCGGCGCACAGGTCGAGCCAGCGCTCGTCGGTGCCCTCGACGGGCACCTTCGTCGCGGCGATCGCGCAGAGCTGGCTGCCCTCGTCCTGCACCGCGGCCAGGCGTTCGCGGACCGGCTCGGCGTCGGCCGGGTCACCGGCGCCCGCGGGTAGCCGCACGCCGTAGGGCGAGTACGGCGCCGGGTCGCCGCCGGTGATCGCGGCCAGCTCGTCGGCGCTGATCTCGCCGGGCCGGGCGACCAGGTGCACCTCGGGCCGCGCGTCGTCGGCTTCGAGGGCGGCCTTGAGGCCGGCGCCCTTGTCCCCCAGCGCTTCGGCGAACGACCGGGCGATCCAGCGCGGGTGCGCGGTGCGCAGCGCGTAGGCCCCGATGGGGTCGGTCCCCTCGTCCGGCGCCAGCTCGTCGAGCCAGGTCTGTTCGTCCTTTTCGGACACCTTGCGCATGATCGCGTTCGCGAAACCCGTGGCCCACGAACCGGCTTCGGCCCGCACCATGTCCACAGTGGACGTCACGGCGGCGTGCTCCGGGATGCGCGTGCGCAGCAGCTGGTAGGCGCCGAGGCGCAGCGCGTCCAGCACGGCCGGGTCGGTCTGGGACAGCGGACGCTCGGCGCACGCGGCGATCACGGCGTCGAGCAGGCCCTGCGCCCGCGCGGTGCCGTAGGTCAGCTCGGTGGCCAGCGCGGCGTCCCGGCCGCCGATCCGCCGCTCGCGCAGCAGGTCCGGCAGGACGAGGTTGGCGTAGGCGTCCTTGGTCCGCACCGCGGCCAGGACGTCGAACGCGGCCTGCCGGGCCGGGTCCACCTCCGGCGGGCGGCGCGGGCCTTCCTTGCGCGGGGCCGGGCGGCCCCGCTGCGGCCGTGACGGCCGTCGTTCCCTGCTGTCGTTCACCGGAGGCGTTCTCCCTGGTCGATCCTGGTTCCGCGGGCCCAGTCGGTGGCCGCCATCCGTTTCTTGCCGGGCGCCTGCACCTCGCCGAGCCGCAGCGGCTTCGTCGCCGTGCCGACCAGCACCCGTTTGCGTTCGACCACGATCTCGCCCGGCGGCGGGCCGGGTTCGTCGAGCACCGTGACCGGGCCGAGCTTGAAGCGTTCCCCGCGGAACTCCGCCCACGCGCCCGGCTCCGGCGTGACCGACCGGATCTGCCGGTCGACCGCCGAGGCGGGGTCGGCGAAGGACACCCGCGCGTCCTCGACCGTCACCTTCGGCGCGTAGCTGAGCCCCTCGGCGGGCTGCTCGCGCGCGACCAGGCTGCCGTCGGCCAGACCGTCCATGGTGGACAGCAGCAGCTTGGCGCCGGACTCCGCCAGCCGGCCGAGCAGGCCGCCCGCGGTGTCGGTCGCGCCGATCGTCTCGGTGACCACGCCGAAGACCGGGCCCGCGTCCAGCTCCTTGACGATCCGGAAGGTCGACGCGCCGGTGATCTCGTCCCCGGCCCGGATCGCGGCCTGCACCGGCGCGGCCCCGCGCCAGGCGGGCAGCAGCGAGAAGTGCAGGTTCACCCAGCCGAGGCGCGGGATGTCGAGGGCGGCCTGCGGCAGCAGCGCACCGTAGGCGACGACCGGGCAGGCGTCCGGCGCGAGCTCGGTGAGCCGGGCGAGGAAGGCCGGGTCGCTCGCGCGCGCCGGGGTCAGCACCTCGATGCCGTGTTCGTCGGCGAGCGCGCCGACGGGTGACCGGACGACCCGGCGCCCGCGCCCGGCCTGGGCGTCGGGCCGGGTGACGACGGCGACGATCTCGTGCCGCCCGGAGTCGAGCAGGGCGCGCAGCGCGGGGACCGCCGGATCGGGGGTGCCGGCGAAGACGAGCTTCATCGGCCCACCCCCGGCGGGAGCGGGGAGGATTCACGTGACTGGAACATCGCGCCCGAGTCTAGAAGGCCCCGATGATCACGGCGCGCTCGCGCCCACCTGGTTGTCCACAGCATCACCGTGATGTGGACAACCAGGCCCCACAAGACCACTTTCGCGGCTTCTCGTCGGGTGCCCCCAGTAGGCTGGAAGCGGGGCCGGACCCCCGGAGAGGGCGGGGGCTGCGTTCGGGCAGGCACCGGCCCGCCACCGGTGTCGTCAACGCGTGGACCTGGCGCTCGGGAGCCTCGCGGCCTTCGACGGCGAGGGTGATCGCCGGCTGTCCGAAGATCCGCTTCAAGCCCACTGCCGACGAGGTCCACCGGGTCTTCCTCGACGGCGGGGTCCACCCGGCCACCGGCGCCGTGGGCTCGGCACCGGCTCGTCGAAGCCGGGGTGGCGGCGAAGGTCCTGCACACCCGGCACCACACGGAGGCGAAGCTCGTGGTCGACGTGCACCGGCGGCGAGCACATCGCCGGGCTGATGCGGTCCCGCGGCTTCGCGCCCGCCGCCGGTTCGTGCGCAGGGAACACCCGCTCGGCGCACCGGCGGCTCAGGTGCGGATCGAGCCGGAGACCGACGAGGACTTCCGGCGCGTCCGGAACGCGGCGTTCGAGGACTGCTGGGGTGCGGCGCCGATGCCCGCCGACCAGTGGCGCAACAAGATCGTCAACCAGACGTTCCGGCCCGAGGTCAGCTTCCTGTTCCGCGACGCGAACGGGGAGCCGGTCGGCCTGCTCGTGACGCTGTCCTGGGACGCCGACACCGAGGCCACCGGCCTCCGCGACGCGCACTTCATGGTCGTCGGGACGCTGCCGGACCACCGCAAGCGCGGTATCGCGGCCGCCCTGCTGGCGCACGCGTTGCACGCCGCCAAGGAGCAGGGTTACGACCAGGCGAGCCTGGTGGTGGACTCGGCGAGCCCGTCCGGCGCCTCCGGGGTGTTCGAGCGGGCCGGGTTCGTCCCGAAGGCGCCGTACGTCCGCTGGGCTCTCGAAGCCTGAGCTACCAGTGCGCGGGCCACACCACCTGGGCCGAGCCGATGCCGCGGCGGACCGGTTCCGCCGCGGCCAGCCAGCGGCCGTCGCGCAGCCGCTCCACGCCCGTCGCCGCGCCGATCTCCGCCGGCGCCGTCGAGAAGCCCTGGCCGCGGGCCCTGAGCGCCGCCGTCTCCGGCAGGTCCAGGAACTGCTGCTCGACCTGGGCCTGGGCCGAGTTCCGCTGCGACGCGCGCGGCGCCGCGATGGCGTCCTCGAGCGACAGGCCGCGGTCGATCCGGCCGGTCAGCACCTGCAGCACCGTCGTGATGATCGACGCGCCGCCCGGCGAGCCGGTGGCGAAGAACGGGCGGCCGTCCTTGAGCACGATCGTCGGCGCCATCGAGGAGCGCGGCCGCTTGCCCGGGCCGGGCAGGTTCGGGTCGGGCACGCCCGGCGTCACCTGCGTGAACGAGAAGTCGGTCAGCTCGTTGTTGAGCAGGAACCCGCGGCCCGGCACGACGATCCCGCTGCCGCCCTCCTGCTCGATGGTCAGCGTGTAGGCGACGACGTTGCCCCACTTGTCGGCGACGGTCAGGTGCGTCGTGTTTTCACCCTCGTACGGCGTCGGCGCGCCGGTGGTCCCGGCCGCGCACGGCGTCGGGTGCCGCGGGTCGGCGGGCGCGACCGGGCTGGTCGCGGCCTTGTCCTTCGAGATCAGGCAGGCCCGCGTGTCGGCGAAGCGCTGGCTCAGCAGCTCCTTGGCCGGGACGTCGATGACGGCGGGGTCGCCGATCCAGCGGTTGCGGTCGGCGAAGGCGAACCGCGTCGACTCCAGGAAGTACTGCAGGTAGTCGGCCTTGCTCGCGTGCCTGAGGTCGTAGTTCTCGAGGATGTTGAGCGCCTCGCCGACGGTGAGCCCGCCCGAGGACGGCGCCGGCATGCCGTAGACGTCCAGGCCGCGGTACTCGGCGTGGGTCGGCGTGCGCTCGATCGCCCGGTAGTCGGCGATGTCGCGCGCGGTGAGCTTGCCGGGCCGCACGTTCAGCGTCGACGCCGGGTCCTTCGGCGGCTGCTGGACGGTCTTGGCGATGTCCGCGCCGATCGGGCCCCGGTAGAGCGCGTCGACTCCGCGGCGCTCGAGCTGCGCGTAGGTGTCCGCGAGGTCGGGGTTCCGGAAGACCGTCCCGGGCGCCGGCGGCGCGCCGTTCGGCAGGTACAGCGACCGCGTCGACGGGAACGCGGAGAACCGCGCGGCGTTGTTCGCGATCTGCGTCTGGAACGTCGGGTCGACGACAAAACCTTTGCGCGCCAGGTCTTCCGCGGGCTTCAGGGACTTCGCGAGCGAGCGCGTCCCCCACTTGCGCAGGGCTTCGGACCACGTCGCGGGGGTGCCGGGCACGCCGACGCTGAGCCCGCTCGTGACGGCGTCGTTGAACGGCAGCGGCTGGCCGTTTTCGACGAAGAGGTTCGCGTCGGCGGACTTCGGCGCGGTCTCGCGACCGTCCAGTGTGTGCACGCGGTGCGTCTTCGCGTCGTAGTAGACGAAGAACCCGCCCCCGCCGACGCCGGCCGAGAACGGGTCGGTGACGCCGAGCGCGGCGGCGACCGCGACGGCCGCGTCCACGGCGTTGCCGCCGTCGCGCAGGACCTTGGTGCCGATCGCGGTGGCGTCGGCGTCGATGCTGGCCACGGCGCCGCCGAAGCCGACGGCGACCGGCGACTTCGGGGTGGGCGTGGCGGCGGAGGCGGGTCCGGCCGCGACGCCCGTGGCGAGCACGGCGGTGGCGGCGACGAGGAGGACGCGGCGGCGTCTGAGCGGCGGCATGCGGGCGAGTCTGCCCCTCGCACCGGCCGCCTTCAAGACGCCAAAGGGGCCGGTTCGCCCGCTTTGTCAACTTTTCACGTGATTCAGGGGGGTACGAAATTAAATCACATGGAGCAGTGACGTTGTGGCCCCCGGCGTAACAGAATCATGCGGCGCGGCCTGCACACCGCGCACCGCGAGGGTGATTCGAAGGGAACAATTCAAGATGACTGCACCACGACGGTGGCGCCGCCTGCTCGGCGCCGCCATGGCCGTCTCGGCCTCCCTGCTGGTCGTGACCGCCGCCGGCGCCTCGGCTTCACCGGGGCTGCCGGACCAGGACGCGTCGAACAACCACGAGATGGGCGCGGCGATCCGCGCCCACGACGGGGTGCCCCCGGCGGGGCTCGCGCCGGCGTCGGTGGACGCGAGCGTCCCCGGCATCGACGTCAGCTCCTACCAGGGCAACGTCAACTGGGCGTCGTACTGGAGCGCGGGCAAGAAGTTCGCCTACGTCAAGGCGACCGAGGGCACCGGCTACCAGAACGCCTACTTTTCCCAGCAGTACACGGGTTCCTACAACGTGGGCATGATCCGCGGCGCGTACCACTACGGCCGCCCGGACACCTCGGGCGGCGCGGCCCAGGCCGACTACTTCGTCGCCCACGGCGGCAACTGGTCGAAGGACGGCAAGACGCTCCCGGGCACGCTCGACATCGAATGGGGCCCGAACAACGCCTGCTACGGCAAGACACCGGCCCAGATGGTGGCGTGGATCAAGGCGTTCTCCGACGAGTACCACGCGAAGACGACCCGCTGGCCGGTGATCTACACGGCGACAAGCTGGTGGAGCCAGTGCACGGGCAACACGGGCGACTTCAGCTCGACGAACCCGTTGTGGGTGGCGCGGTACGCGTCGTCGGCGGGGACGCTGCCGTACAACTGGGGCTTCTACACGTTCTGGCAGTACAGCTCCTCACCGATCGACCAGGACTCGTTCAGCGCGGACATTTCACGGCTGAAGGTCCTCGCGACGGGCTGATCCCCGACTTCCGCGGGTTACGCGGGTGGCGCGGTCGGCGGAAGACTCGACCGCGTCACCCACGCCGTGGAGGGAAACCCGTGCGCCTGACCGCCCTGCTCCCCCTGCTCGCCGCCGTTCCGCTCTTCGCCTTCCCCGCCGTGGCCACTGCCGCGCCCGGGTGCTTCGACGCCGGTGTTCCGCTGACCGTGGAAGAACAGCGGCTCACCGCCACCCTGCCGGCCGGTGGGCCCGCCGTCGGGCCCGAGCTCGTGCGGCTGGCCGGGTTCGATCCCCTGGTCGCCGAGGTGAAGCGCGACCTTTGCGCGGCACGCACCCCGCGTCGGGCCGAGCGGGTGGTCACCCAGGCCGGCGATCGGCTGTGGCGGACGGCGGTCGACCGCGCGCAGGGGCGCCGTCCGGACCTCGGGACGCTCGACCGCTTCGACGACCGGCCGCTGTACTGGGCGCGGCTGCAGCTCAGCAGCGCGCTGCGGCAGTGGAAGCCGGCGTTTTCCCTGCCGGACCGCACTTCCCTGCTGACCGCGTTCGACCGCGGCTCGCGCGGCCTCGACGACGTCCGGTTCCCGCTCGGGAAGACGCGGCGGGTCATGGTGAGCGGCTTCGACCCGTTCCAGCTCGACGGCCCGGGCCTGACCATCTCGAACCCGGCCGGGGCGTCGGCGCTGCAGCTGGACGGCCGGGTGCTGGACACGCCGTCCGGGCGCGCGGTGATGCAGGCGGTGAGCTTTCCGGTGGTGTGGGGCTACTTCGACGACGGAATCGTCGAAGCGGCGTACGGCACGGCGTTGCGCGACCGCGCGCGACGGCCGGACGTGGTCCTGACGATCAGCCAGGGCCGCCCGGGCCGCTTCGACATCGAACGCTGGGCCGGCGCGTGGCGCGGCGGGTTCCCGGACAACAACAACGTGTCCGTCACTGGCGGGGTCCCGCCGGCGGCGGGCTGGCCGCAGCCGGACGTCCAGTTCATCGAGACGACTCTGCCGTACCAGCGGATGCTGGCCGCGCCCGAGGGCGCGTACCCGGTGAACTTCAACCAGGCGTTCTGCGTGTGGCCGGATTCTTCGCACCCGGGCACGGGAACGCCGGTGTGCCGTTTGGACGCCCCGGCGCCGGACGAGATCGCGGCGTCGGGCGGCGGCGGCAACTACCTGTCGAACGAATCGATGTTCCGCGCGAACCGCGTCCGGCTGGGGCTGGGCCTGACGTCGGTGGCGGGCGGGCACCTGCACACGCCGGTGCTGGGCCAGCCGGCCGACCCGGCGGCGCTGACGGACCCGGCTTTCGAGTCCCGCCGCCAGGCGATCGCGGCACAGGTGATCACGTTGGCGACCGCAGCGGCGGATGCTTCTTCCGCGGCGATCCCGGTCCAGGCAACGGAATCCCCGCGGGCGGCGGTGGAATCCCTGCCGGGCACAGTCCTTCCGGGCTGAGCCACCGTGCTTGAAGGGTCGACACGCGTGACTGAAGGGTCGACACGGGCTAGATGAGGTCCAGGGGGTCGAGCTGGATGCGGATCGGCTCCGTGGCCTTCCGGGCGTCCCGGCGCGCCGCCGCCGCGTGGATTTCGGCCGCCAGTGCCTTTCCCTCCGCTCGGGACACGCGCACCAACGCCCGTTCGCGCGAAGCGTTGCCCTCTTCGTCCACCTCGCCCAGCGGGACCGGGCCGAGGACCTCTCCCGACGACGGCAGCGGCAGGTCGTCCAGCACCGAAGCCACTGCGTCCGGGCTGCCCTCCACGCTCGCCATGCGCATCGCCGGGGGGAAGCCGAGCTCCTGGCGCTCGGCCAGCTCCTGGGCCGCGTGCCAGGCCGGGTCCCAGCGGACCAATGCCTGGACCACCGGCATCCCCGCCTCCGCGCCGACGATCACGCGGCCGCCCGACGACGACGGGCGCACCAGGGCCGCCGCTGCCATCCAGCGGCGCAGGGCCTCCTCCGCCGCTCGCAGGTCCTGGCGGCCGAGCAACGCCCAGCCGTCCAGCAGCAGCGCCGCGCCGTAGCCGCCTTCCGCCACCGGTTCCGCTCCCGGCGTGCACACCACCAGCGCCGGTTTGCCCGGCACCGAAGCCAGGACCTCCGACGCTCCGGACGTGCGGACCGGGATGCCCGGGAACGCGCGGCCGAGCTCCTCCGCCGTCCGCTTCGCGCCGACGATCACCGCGCGCAGCCGGACCGAGCCGCACGCCGTGCAGCGGAACGCCGTCTCCGGGACGCCGCACCAGCGGCACGCCGGGGGTTTCGGCTGGCCGTCGATCGAGCCGCCGGGCAGTGCCAGCGGACCTGCGCACCGGCGGCAGTGCGCGGGCGTACGGCAGTTTCCGCAGGCCAGGCCCGGCACGTAGCCGCGCCGTGGCACCTGCACCAGCGTCGGGTGGCCCGCCGCGAACGCCTGCCGCGCGGCCTCGAACGCCACCGCCGGCAGCCGGGCGACGCGGGCGGCCTCGTCGCGGGCGACGTCGAAGTCCTCGCCCACCGGCGTGACGCGCGGGGCGGCCGAGCGCAGCACCGTGCGGTCCGCCAGCACCGGCGCCGCCCAGCCGGACTCGACGAGCAGCTGGGCCTCCGCCGTCCTGGCGAACCCGCCGACCAGCAGGGACGCCTTCGCCGCGTGGGCACGGTCCATCAGCACGTCCCGGACGTGCGGGTACGGCGCGTGCTGGTCGAGGTGCAGGTCGTCGCCGTCGTCCCAGACGACGAACAGGCCCGGGTCGTGGACCGGCGCGAACATCGCCGCGCGTGTCCCGACCACCACGCGCACCGCGCCGCGCAGCACCGCCAGCCAGCGCCGGTACCGCTCGGCGGGCCCGAGCCCGGCGATCAGCGCCACGACGCCTTCCTCACCCACCAGCGAAGCGCACGCCTCGTGCACCCGCGTCAGGTCACGGTGGTCGGGCACCACCAGCACCGCGCCGCGGCCCGCCGCGGCCACGGACGCCGCCGCTTCGGCGAGCCGGCGCGGCCAGTCCTCACCCGGCAGGGCCTGCCAGACGGCGTTCGCGGGCTTGCCCTCGGCCAGCGCCTCCAGGAACGCCGGGCCACGCTGGTAGCGCGCCCAGGCCGTGGTGTCCGGCGCCTCCGGGAGCGCCGCCGGCGGCAGCGGCGGCTCGCCTTCGACCTTCGCGTGCCGCGGCGGGATCGCCAGCCGCAGGACGTCCGACAGCGTGCCGCCGTAGCGGTCGGCAACCGCACGGCACAGCCCGCGCAGCGACGGCGGCAGCACCGGCTCGGCCGAGGTGACGCGGTCCAGGAACGCCAGCTTCCGGTCGTAGTCGCTGGACTCGCCCCGCTCGACCAGGTACCCGTCGACGAGCTGCCCGGCGAACCGGACACGCACCCGGCAACCGGGCACGGCGGTCTCGTGCAGCTTCTCCGGCACCAGGTAGTCGAAGGTGCGGTCCAGGTGCGCCAGCGGGATGTCGACGACGATCCGCGCGACCGGCCGCTCGGGCGCGGGCGACTGGGCGCCCTTCGCCTTCTGCCCCGGCTTCGGTTTCCGGGCACGCGACGGCGCCGCCTGAGCGGCGGGCGGCTTCTCCGGGAGGTCCCAGAGAGCGGCGGGCTCGGAGCTACTCACGCCGTGATCTCTACCAGACCCCTCCGACACCCCGGACGCCAGGAAGGCCACCTCGACGGGGTCGAGGTGGCCTTCACCGGATCGTGCGTCAGGCTCCCGCGGCGTTCTTCAGCGCCTCGGCGCGGGCGGTGCTCTCCCACGGCAGGCCGAGCTCGGGACGGCCGAAGTGGCCGTACGCCGCCGTCGGGGCGTAGATCGGGCGCAGCAGGTCGAGGTCGCGGATGATCGCCGCCGGCCGCAGGTCGAAGACCTCGGTGATGGCCTGCTGGATCTTCGACGGGTCGACCGTCTCGGTCCCGAACGTCTCGACGAACAGGCCGACCGGGGCCGCCTTGCCGATCGCGTACGCGACCTGGACCTCGGTGCGCGTGGCCAGCCCGGCCGCGACGACGTTCTTCGCCACCCAGCGCATCGCGTACGCGGCGGAGCGGTCGACCTTGGACGGGTCCTTGCCCGAGAACGCGCCACCGCCGTGGCGGGCCATGCCGCCGTAGGTGTCGACGATGATCTTGCGCCCGGTCAGGCCGGCGTCACCCATCGGGCCGCCGATGACGAAGCGGCCAGTCGGGTTGACCAGCAGCCGCGCGCCGGAGGTGTCGATGCCCAGGCCCTCGAGCTCGGGCGCGACGACGTGCTCCTTGACGTCGACGCCGAGCATGCGGTCGAGGTCGATGCCGTCCGCGTGCTGGGTCGACACGACCACGGTGTCGAGGCGCACCGGCTGGTCGCCGGCGTACTCGATGGTCACCTGGGTCTTGCCGTCCGGGCGCAGGTACGGCAGCACGCCGTCCTTGCGGACCGCGGTCAGCCGCTTGGACAGGCGGTGGGCCAGCGCGATCGGCAGCGGCATCAGCTCGGGGGTGTCCGAGCAGGCGTAGCCGAACATCAGGCCCTGGTCGCCGGCGCCCTGGCGGTTAATCTCGTCCTCGTCGGACTCGACCCGCGACTCGTACGCGGTGTCGACGCCTTGGGCGATGTCGGGCGACTGGGAGCCGATCGCGACGTTCACGCCGCACGAGTTGCCGTCGAAGCCCTTGGCCGACGAGTCGTACCCGATCTTCAGGATGACGTCGCGGACGATCGTGGGGATGTCGGCGTACGCCTCCGTGGTCACCTCGCCCGCCACGTGGACCTGGCCGGTGGTGATCAGGGTCTCGACCGCGACGCGGCTGCGCGGGTCCTTCGACAGGAGCCCGTCGAGGATCGAGTCGCTGATGGCGTCACAAATCTTGTCGGGGTGCCCTTCGGTCACCGACTCCGAGGTGAACAATCTGCTGCTAGACGCGGTCACGGTGGCCGTCACTTCCTCACCTAGACGTCGGATGCCCGGCAAGTTAGGCACCCCTTAATTAGTGCAAGCGTACTGACTATCGCTCTGGGGACAGTCAACGCTTCATGAAGCTCACAACAGCGTCCCACAACGTGGACGCGAGTTCGGCCTTCGCACCGAGAGGTATAGGGATTTCCGTGCCGTCGGACCCGAGCAGCCAGCCCGAATTGTCCTCCGTGCCGAACGCCTTGCCGTCGCCGACGGCGTTGACGACCAGCAGGTCGGCGCCCTTGCGCTTGAGCTTCACGCGGGCGTGGTCGAGGACGCTGCCGTGCTCGTCGCCGGTCTCCGCGGCGAACCCGACGACCACCTGACCGGGCCGCCGGCCCCGGACCAGCTCGGCCAGGATGTCGGCGTTGCGGTCCAGCGTGAGCACGGGATCCGGCTGGTCATCGGACTTCTTGATCTTGACGTCGGCCCGGTTCGCCGGCCGGAAGTCGGCGACGGCGGCGGCCATCACGAGGACGTCGGCCGCGGCGGCTTCGGCGTGCATGGCCTGCCGCAGCTCTTCGGCCGTCGAGACGTGCTTCACGACCGCGCCCGCCGGGTCGGGCAGCGCGATCGTGTGCGCCGTGACCAGCGTGACCTCGGCGCCGCGCTGCGCGGCGACGCGGGCCAGCGCGTACCCCTGCTTGCCGGAGGAACGGTTGCCCAGGTAACGGACTGGATCCAGCGGTTCGCGGGTGCCGCCGGCCGAGACGACCACGCGGACGCCTTCGAGGTCACGGGGCAGCGCGTCCGGCCTGGCCAGCAGCAACCGGGCGAGGTCGACGATCTCGGCGGGGTTCGCGAGGCGGCCCTTGCCGGTGTCGACGCCGGTCAGCCGGCCGGAGTCCGGCTCGGCGACGGTCACGCCGCGTGAGCGCAGGACGGCAACATTGTCGCGGGTTGCCGGGTGCTCCCACATCTCGGTATGCATCGCCGGAAAAAAGGCAACCGGGCACCGGGCGGTGAGCAACGTGGTGGTCAGCAGGTCGTCCGCGAGGCCGTGGGCGGCCTTCGCGAGGAGGTTCGCCGTCGCCGGGACGACCAGGACGAGGTCGGCCTCCTTGCCGACGCGGACGTGCTGGACCTCGGGCACCTCGGTGAACACGCCGGTGTGCACCGGGTGCCCCGAGAGAGCCTCGAAGGTGGCCGCGCCGACGAAGTTCAGCGCGGCTTCGGTGGGTACCACGCGGACGTCGTGACCGGACTCGGTCAGCCCCCGCAGGACCTCACAGGCCTTGTAGGCGGCGATGCCGCCGCCCACGCCCAGGACGACCTTGGGTTTACTCACCCTCGGTGTGCTCGAGCAGGCCACCGTGGATCTCGCGCAGCGCGATCGAGAGCGGCTTCTCGCGCGGGCCCGGCTCGACGAGCGGGCCGACGTACTCGAGCAGCCCCTCGCCCAGCTGGGCGTAGTAGTCGTTGATCTGGCGGGCACGCTTGGCCGAGTAGATCACCAGCGCGTACTTCGAGCTGACCTTCTCGAGCAGGTCGTCGATCGGCGGGTTGGTGATGCCCTCGAGCTCTTCGTGCAGCGTCGCCTGAGTCGTCACTCTTGGTGCTCCGAATCTGTGGGACTACCGGCGGCAAACTGCTCGCCGGTAATCAAGTTTAGCAAGTGCTCAGCGGCCTCCCGCACGTCGGCGTTGACGAGGCGGTGGTCGAACTCCCCGGCGGCGGCCAGCTCACGCTCCGCTTCCATCAGCCGCGCCTTGACGGCGGCCTCGTTCTCCGTGCCGCGTCCGGTGAGCCGGCCGACCAGCTCGTCCCACGACGGCGGCATCAGCATCACCAGCCGGGCCTCCGGCATCGCCGCGCGGACCTGGCGCGCGCCCTGCAGTTCGATCTCCAGGACCGCCGGGCGCCCTTCGGCGAGGGCCTTCTCGACCGGCTCGCGCGGGGTGCCGTAGCAGTTGCCCGCGAACTCGGCCCACTCGAGCAGCCTGCCGTCGCCGACCATCGCGTCGAACTCGGGACGGTCGACGAAGTGGTAGTGCGCGCCGTCGACCTCGCCGGGCCGCGGCTTGCGCGTGGTGACCGAAACGCTGAAGTAGACGTCGGGCTCGAGCTTGCGCAGCTCCCCCACCACGCTCGACTTCCCGACCCCCGAAGGCCCCGATACGACGGTGAGCCGGTGCCGGGGGAAGTCCCCCGCCACCGGCTCACTGCCGCGGTCGGTGCCCGGGTTCACCGGGTGGTCACGACCGACGCCGCTCACTCGCCGCTGAACTCGGCCAGCAGCGCCTTGCGCTGCCGGTCGCCGAGGCCGCGGAGACGACGGCTGGGGGCGATCTCCAGTCGTTCCATGGTCTGCTGCGCGCGGACCTTGCCGACGCCCGGAAGGGCCTCGAGCAGAGCCGAAACCTTCATCTTGCCGAGGACTTCGTTCTCCTCGGCCTGCTTCAGCACGTCGACCAGAGTGGTACCGCCCCGCTTCAGCCGCTCCTTCAGCTCAGCACGGATGCGGCGGGCGGCGGCGGCCTTCTCCAGCGCCGCAGCGCGCTGTTCCTCTGTCAGCTGGGGAAGTGCCACGTTTTCCTCCGGTAGTTCTCAAATCTGGGTGGGTGACGCGACGGTACCCACCCGTGAGCACCGGCCACAATGCGGGGGTGGCTGGTGGGACTGGTTTCCGGGGCCTGCTATTGGCCGTTTTCCTGCGGGTCGGCCAGCACTTCGGCGACACGTTCGACCGCTTGGCGCAAAGCGGGTTGCTCCGGTCCGTGCCGCAGCAGGTCACGGGACGATGCGGGCAGCACACCAGGTAGTCCGGTACCGAAAAGGGCCCGCAAATCGGCCACAGTGGCTCCCTGGGCCCCGAAACCGGGCGCCAGGACCGGTCCGTTCAGCCCGGCGAGCGCGAGCTCTCCCGGCGCAACGGTGGCTCCGACGACCACACCCACATCGCCGAGCGGCGCGGCTCCGTCGTTGAGTGCCGCCACTTCGTCGACGATCGCCTGCGCGACGGTGCGCCCGTCGGGCAGTTTCGCGTTCTGCACGGCGGCCGCTTCGGGGTTGGAAGTTCGCGCAAGCACGAAGATGCCGCGCCCCGCGGCGACCGCCGTTTCGGCGCATTGGGCCAAAGAGCCGAACCCGAGATAGGGCGAAACGGTGATCGCGTCGGCCGCGATCGCCGCGCCGTCGGCCACGTACGCGGCCGTGTAGGCCGCCATCGTGGAGCCGATGTCGCCCCGCTTGACGTCCAGCAGCACGAGCGCGCCCGCGTCCCGGGCCGTTTCCACGACCCGTTCGAGGACGCGGACACCGGCCGCCCCGAAACTTTCGAAGAACGCCGACTGCGGCTTCACGATCGCCGTGTGCGCCGCCAGGACCTCCGTGGCGGACAGCGCGAAGCGTTCCAGGCCCGACGCGTCCACCGGGAGCCCCCAGGCCTCGATGAGGCCCGGGTGGGGGTCGATCCCGGCGCACAGCGGGCCCCGGGCCGCGACGGCCTTCGCCAGCCGCGCCCCGAACCGCTCCCCCACCGAAGCCGTCACGACTTCGCCTTGAGCGCCGCCTGCAGCTCCTGCAGGGACTTGACCCCGATGTCACCGCGGATCAGCGCCTCGATGCCGTGCACGGCCGCCGCGGCGCCCTGCACCGTGGTGACGCACGGGATGTCCCGGGACACCGCCGCGGTGCGGATTTCGTAGCCGTCGACGCGCGGACCGCTGTTGCCGTAAGGCGTGTTGATCACCATGTCGACGTCGCCGTTGAGGATGACGTCCACGATGTTCGGCTCGGCCTCGGTCGAACCCTCGTAGTGCTTGCGCACCACTGTGCAGGCGACCCCGTTGCGCCGCAGCACTTCCGCGGTGCCGGACGTGGCGAGGATCTCGAACCCGAGGTCCGCCAGGCGCTTCACCGGGAACACCAGCGAGCGCTTGTCGCGGTTGGCGACCGAGACGAACACCCGCCCGGACGTCGGCAGCGAGCCGTACGCGGCGCTCTGGGACTTGGCGAACGCCTTGCCGAAGTCGACGTCGACGCCCATCACCTCGCCGGTGGACTTCATCTCCGGGCCCAGCAGCGAGTCGACGCCGTGGCCTTCGGGTGTGCGGAAGCGGTGGAAGGGCAGCACCGCTTCCTTCACCGCGACCGGCGAGTCGGCCGGCATCTGCCCGCCGTCGCCTTCGGCCGGCAGCACCCCGCTGCCCCGCAGGTCCTTGATCGTCGAGCCGGTCATGATCAGCGCGGCGGCCTTCGCCAGCGGCACCGCCGTCGCCTTGGACACGAACGGCACCGTGCGCGACGCGCGCGGGTTGGCCTCCAGGACGTAGAGGACGTCGTCCTTGAGCGCGTACTGGACGTTCAGCAGCCCCCGCACCCCGACACCGCGCGCGATCGCCTCGGTGGAGCTGCGGACGGTCTGCAGGTCGGTGTGCCCGAGCGTGATCGGCGGCAGCGCGCACGAGGAGTCGCCGGAGTGGATCCCGGCCTCCTCGATGTGCTCCATGACCCCGCCGAGGTACAGCTCTTCGCCGTCGAACAGCGCGTCGACGTCGATCTCGATGGCGTCGTCGAGGAACCGGTCGACCAGCACCGGGTGCTCCGGGGTGACCTCGGTGGCGCGGCGGATGTAGCCGGCCAGGGTCTCCTCGTCGTAGACGATCTCCATGCCGCGCCCGCCGAGCACGTAGGACGGCCGGACGAGCACCGGGTAGCCGATCTCGTCGGCGATCCGCTTGGCGCCCTCGAACGACGTCGCCGTGCCGTAGGCCGGCGCGGGCAGCCCGGCCTCGGTGAGCACCTCGCCGAACGCGCCGCGGTCCTCGGCCAGGTCGATGGCCTCCGGCGGGGTCCCGACCACCGGGACACCGGCGTCGGCGAGCCGCTTCGCCAGACCCAGCGGGGTCTGGCCGCCGAGCTGGACGATCACGCCGGCGACCGTGCCGGACGCCTGCTCGGCGTGCACGACCTCGAGCACGTCCTCGAAGGACAGCGGCTCGAAGTACAGCCGGTCGGAGGTGTCGTAGTCGGTGGACACGGTTTCCGGGTTGCAGTTGACCATGACGGCCTCGAACCCGGCCTCCCGCAACGCGATCGCCGCGTGCACGCAGGAGTAGTCGAACTCGATGCCCTGGCCGATCCGGTTCGGGCCCGAGCCGAGGATGAGCACCTTCGGCTTTTCCGTCTGCGCGGTCACTTCGGACTGCGCCTCGGGGTCGGACTCGTAGGCCGAGTAGTGGTACGGCGTCTGGGCGGCGAACTCGGCCGCGCAGGTGTCCACGGTCTTGAACACCGGCCGCACGCCGAGGCGGTGGCGCAGCGCGCGGACGCCGTCCTCACCGGCCAGCTCCGGGCGCAGCGCGGCGACCTGGCGGTCGGACAGGCCGGTGCGCTTGGCGCGGCGCAGCAGGTCGCCGTCCAGCACCGGCGCGTCACGGACCTCGGCGCCGACCTCGCCGATCAGGGCGATCTGGTCGATGAACCACGGGTCGATGCCGGAGGCCTCGTGCACCTGCGCGACGGTGCCGCCCAGCCGCAGCGCGCGTTCCACTTCGTACAGCCGGCCCTCGTGCGGGGTGCGCAGCGAGTCCAAAGTGGACTCCAGCGTGACGCCTTCGGGGTCCGGCAGCGTCCAGAAGCCGGTCGCCTTCGTCTCGATCGAGCGCATCACCTTGCCGAGCGCCTCGGGGAAGCTGCGGCCGAACGACATCGCCTCGCCGACGCTCTTCATCGTCGTGGTCAGCGTCGGGTCGGCGCCCGGGAACTTCTCGAAGGCGAACCGCGGCATCTTGACGACGACGTAGTCCAGCGTCGGCTCGAAGGCCGCCGGGGTCTCGCCGGTGATGTCGTTGGTGATCTCGTCGAGGGTGTAGCCGATGGCGAGCTTCGCGGCGATCTTGGCGATCGGGAAGCCGGTGGCCTTCGACGCCAGGGCGCTGCTTCGGGAGACGCGCGGGTTCATCTCGATGACGACCATCCGGCCGTCGGCCGGGTTGATCGCGAACTGGATGTTGCAGCCGCCGGTGTCGACGCCGACCTCGCGCAGCACGGCGATGCCGACGTCGCGCATCACCTGGTACTCGCGGTCGGTGAGCGTCATGGTCGGCGCCACGGTGACGGAGTCGCCGGTGTGCACGCCCATCGCGTCGACGTTTTCGATCGAGCAGACGACCACGACGTTGTCGTGCTTGTCGCGCATCAGCTCGAGCTCGTACTCCTTCCAGCCGAGCACGCTCTCCTCGATGAGCACCTCGGTGACCGGCGACTCGGTGAGCCCGGTGGAGGCGAGCCGCTCGAGGTCCTCGGGCGTGTGCGCCATGCCGGAGCCGAGCCCGCCCATGGTGAACGACGGCCGGATGACAACCGGCAGCCCCAGGTCCTCGACGGTCGCGCGGACCTCGTCCATGTCGTGGCAGACGCGGGAGCGCGGGACCTCGGCGCCGATGGTGCGCACGATGTCCTTGAACTTCTGCCGGTCTTCACCGCGCTGGATGGCGTCGATGTCGGCGCCGATCAGCTCGACGCCGTACTTGTCGAGCACGCCGCGCTCATGCAGGGCGACCGCGCAGTTGAGCGCGGTCTGCCCGCCGAGGGTGGCCAGGATCGCGTCCGGCCGTTCGGCGGCGATGACCTTCTCGACGAAGTCCGGCGTCACCGGCTCGATGTAGGTCGCGTCGGCGAACTCCGGGTCGGTCATGATGGTCGCCGGGTTCGAGTTCACCAGGGAGACGCGCAGCCCTTCGGCGCGCAGCACCCGGCAGGCCTGGGTGCCGGAGTAGTCGAACTCCGCGGCCTGCCCGATCACGATCGGCCCGGAGCCGATCACCAGCACGTGCTGGATGTCCGTTCTCTTCGGCATCAGGCCTTCTTCTCCATGAGCGAAACGAAATCGTCGAACAGGGGGGCCGCGTCGTGCGGGCCGGCCGCGGCTTCGGGGTGGTACTGGACCGAGAACGCCGGGACGTCGAAGGCCCGCAGGCCCTCGACCGCGCCGTCGTTGGCGCAGTAGTGGCTGACCTGAGCCGCGCCGAAGGGCGACTCGAAGCGCTGCCCGGGCTCGCCTTCGAGGGCGAAGCCGTGGTTCTGCGCGGTGATCGCCACCGACTTCGTGGCGACGTCGATCACCGGGATGTTGATGCCGCGGTGGCCGTAGCGCATCTTGTACGTCCCCAGTCCGAGCGCGCGGCCCAGGACCTGGTTGCCGAAGCAGATGCCGAACAGCGGGATCTCGCGCCCGAGGACCTGCTTGGTCAGCTCGGTCGCGTGCGTCGTCGTGGCCGGGTCGCCCGGGCCGTTGGAGAGGAAGACGCCGTCCGGCTCGATGGCCAGGAGCTCGTCCAAGGTCGACGTCGAGGGCAGCACGTGCACCTCGATGCCGCGCCGGACCATCTGCCGCGGGGTGTTGGACTTGATGCCCAGGTCGAGCGCCACCACCCGGAAGCGCGTCTCGCCCTCGGCCGGGACGACGTACGGCTTCGGCGTCGAGACCTGGCCGGCCAGGTCGGCGCCCTCCATCTTCGGGCTCGCCAGCACCTCGGCGACCATCTCGTCGACGGTGCCCAGCGCGTCGCCGGAAAAGACCCCGGCGCGCATCGCGCCGAGCTCCCGCAGGTGCCGCGTCAGCGAGCGGGTGTCGACCTCGGCGATGCCGACGATCCCCTGGTTCACCAGCTCGTCGTCCAGCGTGCGCTTCGAGCGCCAGTTGGACGGCGTGCGCGCGGGATCGCGCACCACGTAGCCGTTGACCCAGATCTTCGCCGACTCGTCGTCCTCGTCGTTCCAGCCGGTGTTGCCGATCTGCGGCGCGGTCTGCACCACGATCTGCCCGTGGTAGGACGGGTCGGTCAGCGTCTCCTGGTAGCCGGTCATGCCGGTGCAGAACACCGCCTCGCCGAGGCTCCGCCCCTGCGCGCCGTACGCGGCGCCGCGGAACACCCGGCCGTCTTCGAGCACCAGTGCGGCCTGAGCGCGCGCGTTCACTGGGCACCTCCCTTGATCTTCAGCTGGTCGATCCAGTGTGGATAGTCGTCGAGCTCGTCGCCGCGGAAGCCGGTGTCGAGCTCGGTCTCGCCGGCTCGCCAGGTGATGACCAGCAGGGCGTCGGTGCCCATCACCTTCCCGGCGATCTTGCTGTCGCGCCGGATCCCGGTGATCTCGGCCCGCGGGATCCAGAAGTCGGGGGCGCCGCCGCGTTCGACCGCGACGCCGCCTTCGTGGAGCCGCCAGACCGCGCCGGTGCGCAGGCCCGCGCCCCGGGTGACGACGCGGTCCTGCCAGTTGCCTGCCGTCGTGGTGGCGACGTAGACGCCGGTGGACTCGAGCAGGATCGCACCGGGGTCACTGGGGATTTGCTCGAACGGCGGCACCTGCGCGCTCTGCGAGCGCGCCTTGCGCCGCCAGCCGAGGTACATGCCCCACAGGCAGAGCAGGAAGAAGGCGACGATCGCCAGCACCAGCCACAGGCGTTCCATCAGCAGATCTTCCCGTCCCGGGCGGTGACCCGCCCGCGCAGCAGCGTCGCGGTCACCACGCCGGGCAGCCGCATTCCCTCGTACGGGGTGTTGGCGGCGATGCTCGCCAGCTCCGCACCCCGGACCGTCCACTCGGCGTCCGGGTCGACGAGGGCCAGGTTCGCCGGCTCCCCCACCGCGACCGGCCGGCCGTGGTCGGGCAGGTTCCCGATCTCGGCGGGCCGCTCACTCATGACGCGGGCGACCCCGCGCCAGTCGAGCAGCCCGGTGCGGACCATGGTCTCGGCCACGATGGACAGTGCCGTCTGCAGCCCGAGCATGCCCGGCCGCGCGGCGCTCCACTCGGTGTCCTTGTCCTGCACCGCGTGCGGGGCGTGGTCGGTGGCGACGCAGTCGATGACGCCTTCCGCGAGCGCGGCCCGCAGCTTTTCGGCGTCGGATCCGGTGCGCAGCGGCGGGTTCACCTTGTTGACCGGGTCGTAGGTGGCCAGGCGCTCGTCGGTGAGCAGCAGGTGGTGCGGCGTGACCTCGGCCGACACCTTGGTGCCGCGGTCCTTCGCCCAGCGCAGCACGTCCGCGGTGCCCGAAGTGGACACGTGGCAGACGTGCAGCCGCGCGTTCGCGTGCAGCGCCAGCAGGCAGTCGCGGGCCACGATGGACTCTTCCGCCGCGGCGGGCCAGCCGGTGTAGCCGAGCCGGGCCGCGCGCTCACCCTCGTGCGCCTGGGCGCCGACGGTCAGCCGCGGCTCCTCGGCGTGCTGCGCGATGACGACGTCGAGCGCGGTCGAGTACTCCAGCGCGCGGCGCATCAGCAGCGGGTCGGCGACGCAGAGGCCGTCGTCGGAGAACACCTTGACCCGCGCCTGCGACGCGGCCATGGTGCCCAGCTCGGCGAGCTTCTCGCCCTTGAGCCCGACGGTGACCGCGCCGACCGGGTGGACGTCGACCAGGCCGACCTCCTGCCCGCGCCGCCACACGTGGTCGACGATCACGGCGTTGTCGGCGACCGGGTCGGTGTTGGCCATGGCGAACACCGCCGTGTAGCCGCCGAGCGCCGCCGCGGCCGAACCGCTGTCGATCGTCTCGGTGTCTTCACGGCCGGGTTCCCGCAGGTGGGTGTGCAGGTCGACGAAGCCCGGCAGCAGCACCTGACCGGCGGCTTCGACGACTTCGGCGTCTTCGGGGGCGTCGACGGCGCCGATCGCGGTGATCACGCCGTCCTCGACCAGGACGTCGACCGGGTCGCCTTCGCCGTAGGGCCGGGCGCCCTTGATCAGGATGGTCACGCGGCGGCTCCTTCGCTGGCCAGGAGGTGGTAGAGGACCGCCATGCGGACGTGCACGCCGTTGCGGACCTGTTCGGTGATGGCCGAGGCCGGGGAGTCGGCGACCGCGCTCGCGATCTCCATCCCGCGCAGCATCGGGCCGGGGTGCAGGACGACCGCGTGGTCCGGCAGCAGCTTCTGCCGCCGTTCCGAAAGGCCGTACGCGATCGAGTACTCGCGGGCGCTCGGGAAAAAGCCGCCGTGCATCCGCTCAGCCTGGACCCGCAGCATCATCACCGCGTCGACCGCGGGCAGCTCGGCGTCCAGGTCGTGCGAAACGGTCACCGGCAGGCTTTCCACGCCGTAGGGCAGCAGCGTCGGCGGCGCGACCAGCACCACCTCTGCGCCGAGGGCGGCGAGCAGGTGGATGTTCGAGCGGGCGACGCGGCTGTGCAGGACGTCGCCGACGATCGCGACCCGGCGGTCCTTCAGCGAACCCAGTCGCTCGCGCAGGGTCGCCGCGTCGAGCAGCGCCTGCGTGGGGTGCTCGTGGGTGCCGTCGCCGGCGTTGACCACCGAGGTGCCGGGCTCGGCCAGCCACTCCGAGAGCCGCTGGGCGGCGCCGCTGGCCGGGTGCCGGACGATCACGCAGTCGGCGCCCGCGGCGGCCAGCGTCAGCGCGGTGTCGCGCAGGGACTCCCCCTTGTTGACCGAGGAGCTGGACGCCGAGACGTTGATCACGTCGGCGCTCATCCACTTCCCGGCGATCTCGAACGACACCCGGGTGCGCGTCGAGTTCTCGTAGAACAGGGTGATGACCGTGCGGCCGCGCAGCGTCGGCAGCTTCTTGACCTCGCGGCCGAGCAGGGTGTGCTTCAGCTCGTCGGCGGTGTCCAGCACGGCGGTGGCGACCGCCGGGTCGAGCCCGTCGGTGGCGAGCAGGTGTTTCACGAGTCTTCTCCAGAGGCTTCGGCCGGGCCGCCTTCCGACGGGCGCAGCAGCACGGCGTCGCGGCCGTCGATCTCGGCCAGCAGGACCGACACCCCCTCGGTGCGGGCGGTCGGCACGTTCTTGCCCACGTAGTCCGCGCGGATCGGCAGCTCACGGTGACCTCGGTCGACGAGGACCGCCAGCTGGACCGCGCGGGGGCGGCCATGATCACGGAGGGCATCGAGCGCGGCCCGGATCGTGCGGCCGGAGAAGAGCACGTCGTCGACCAGGATCACCACCCGGTCGTCGATGCCGTCGGGCGGCAGCTGCGTCTGTTCGAGCGCGCGCGGCGGACGGCGGCGCAGGTCGTCCCGGTAGAGGGTGACGTCGAGGGCGCCGGTCGGCGGGCGGAGGCCGGAGAACTCGCCGATCTTGCCGGCCAGGCGGTTCGCGAGCGGCGTGCCGCGGGAAGGGATGCCGAGCAACACGGGCGGGGTAGTGCTCTCCGCACCGTTCGCGGTCTTTTCGATGACCTGATGGGCCATTCGGGCGATCGTGCGCGCGACGTCGCCGGCCGTCAGGAGCTCGCGCTCCCCGGCCGAACCAGCCGCGCCACGCGGACGTGACGACAAACCGGACTCCTTCCCCGCCTCACCGGACGGGTCCTTAAAGGACGTCTGTTCCCCTGCTGGTCGGGGCTTTCGCACCGACAGTAGCAGGCACTTTGCTCAGTCTTACGGGTGGTGTGGCGTGATTCGCGGCAAGCTCGCGCTTGACCTGGTGACAACAATGCGTAACCATTACTCTGAGTATTCGACTCGAAGAGTCCCCTGGACCGGTCACCCCGACCGGAAAGGGGGTGGAGAACGGAGAACGACCAGATGGGCGATTACGCCAAGGCGCTCGGGGCCAAGCTCCGCGGGATCCGCCAGCAGCAGGGCCTGTCCCTGCACGGGGTCGAGCAGAAGTCCGGTGGGCGCTGGAAGGCCGTCGTCGTCGGCTCGTACGAGCGTGGCGACCGTGCCGTCACCGTGCAGAAGCTGGCCGAGCTGGCCGACTTCTACGGCGTGCCGGTGGTCGAGCTGCTGCCCGAGGGCCGGGTCCCCTCCGGCGCGGAGCCCGCCACCAAGATCGTGATCAACCTCGAGCGCCTGCAGCAGCTGCCGGCCGAAAAGGTGGGCCCTCTGGCCCGCTACGCGGCGACGATCCAGAGCCAGCGCGGCGACTACAACGGCAAGGTGCTCTCGATCCGGACCGAGGACCTGCGGTCCCTGGCGATCATCTACGACATGACGCCGGGCGAGCTGACCGAGCAGCTCATCGACTGGGGTGTCCTCCCCCCGGAGGCGCGCCCGTCCAAGGAAGACTGATCAGGTGCTGCGCCGACGCAGTGAGCGTCCCCCGGTGGGGCACCGGAGACGCTCACTGACTCGTCGGGGGGCTCGCAGCACCTAGAGCACGGCGCGGAGGCGGTCGGCGATCGTGCCGATCCGGCCCAGCACGCCGTTGACGAACCGCGGCGAGTCGTCCGTGGACAGTTCCTTCGCGAGGCCCACGGCCTCGTCGATCGCGACCGGGTCCGGCACGTCCTCGGCCCAGAGCAGCTCGTAGACCCCGACCCGCAGCACCGCGAGGTCGACCTTCGGCATCCGCTCCAGGGTCCAGCCCTGCGCGTGCTCGGCCAGCAGCTCGTCGATCTGCGTCTTCCGGGCGGTGACGCCCTCGACCAGGCTGATCGTGTAGTCCCCGATCGGGTCCACCTCGGTCGCCCCGACGCGGTCGGCCAGCAGCGTCACCGGGTCGGCGTCACGCTGCGAGGCCTCGTAGAGCATTTCCACCGCGCGACGGCGCGCCTGCCGCCGGCTGATCGCGCCGCCGCGGTTCGGGTGGGGCTTCGAAGTCGGCATCAGCTGGAGACGCGGCCCAGGTAACGGCCGTCACGGGTGTCGACCTTGATCTTCTCGCCGGTGGACAGGAACAGCGGGACCTGGATCTCCGCGCCGGTCTCCAGCGTCGCCGGCTTGGTGCCGCCGGTCGAGCGGTCGCCCTGCAGGCCCGGGTCGGTGTGCTGGATGAGGATCTCGACCGAGGTCGGGAGCTCGACGTAGAGCGCCTCGTTCTCGTGCACCGCGACCTGGACCTCGGTGTTCTCGAGCATGTAGTTGGCGTTGTCGCCGACGACCGCGGCCAGCACGGTGATCTGGTCGTAGGTGTCGCCGTCCATGAACACGAAGTCCTGGCCGTCCTTGTACAGGTAGGTCATGTTCCGGCGGTCCACCGTGGCCGTCTCGACCTTCGTGCCCGCGTTGAACGTCTTGTCGACCACCTTGCCGGTGAGCACGTGCTTGAGCGTCGTGCGCACAAAGGCGCCGCCCTTGCCCGGCTTCACGTGCTGGAACGCGGTGACGGTCCACAGCTGGCCCTCGAGGTTGAGGACGAGCCCGTTCTTCAGGTCGTTGGTCGTGGCCACGAGCTTGCAGTCTCCTGTGTCGAATCTTCGGGTTCGGGGCCGCTGTCAGACGACCACGAGGTTCTTGGTGCTCAGGGTGAGGAGCTCGGGCTCCCCGGCCCGCACGACGAGCGTGTCCTCGATGCGCACGCCACCGCGCCCCGCGAGGTAGACGCCGGGCTCGACGGTGACCGCCATACCGGCGGACAGTGTACCGACGCCCGTCGCGGCCAGGCTCGGTGCCTCGTGGATCTGCAGGCCGACGCCGTGTCCGAGACCGTGCGCGAAGTGCTCGCCGTGGCCCGCGTCCGCGATCACGCCCCGCGCCGCGGCGTCCACTTCGGACACATCGGCGCCCGGCGCGACGGCCCGGGCGCCGGCCGCCTGCGCGGCGTGCACGAGGTCGTAGACCTCCCGCTGCCAGTCCGCGGGCGCGCCGAGGACGAAGGTGCGCGTCATGTCGGAGTGGTAGCCGTCGACGGTCGCGCCGAAGTCCAGCTTGACGAAGTCCCCGCGCTTCAGCTCGGCGTGCGTGGGCTGGTGGTGCGGGATCGCCGAGTGCGCGCCGGCGGCGACGATGGTGGCGAAGCTGGGCTCGGCCGAGCCGTGCTCCAGCATGCGGTTCTCCAGGTCACGGGCCACGTCCAGCTCGGTCCGCCCGGGCCGCAGCCCGCCGGCCGCGACGAGGTCGTCCAGCGCTCGGTCCGCGGCGGCGCACGCCTGGCGCAGCGCGTCGACCTCGGCTTCGTCCTTGACCAGCCGCAGCCGCTCGACGAGTCCCGGCGTCCGCTCGAGGGCGAGGTGCTCGCGGAGGGTTTCGTACTCTTCGACGCTGACGTGCTGGCTCTCGAAGCCGACCCGCTCGGCCTTCGCGGCGCGCCGGACGAGCGCGTCGGCGCTGGGCCGCTCGATGACCCGTTCGAGGTCGGGGACCTCGGCGGCTGCTTGGGTCGTGTAGCGGCCGTCGGTGCAGAAGAGCGTCTTCTCGTCGCCCTCGGCGCGCAGCAGCACGGCGGCGTTCGAGCCGGTGAAGCCGGTCAGGTAGCGGATGTTGAGCAGATCGGTGACCAGCAGCGCGTCGAGGCCGGCTTCGGTCAGAAGCCCGCGCAGCGCCGCCCGGCGTCGTCCATGGGTTTCAGGCACGACGTCCAGCCTAGTGGGCGGGGCGGGCAACCTTCGTCGCCTTCCGCGCCGGGAAGCGACTCGTCAGTAACCTGGCCTACACTCCGCAGGATGAGCGCCTGGGTGATTCGCGGGCTCGGGATGGCGGTGCTCCACGGCGCGGCCATCACCCTCCTCGCCAAGTACGCCGTCTACCACCCCACCGACCAGACGCTGGTGGTGTCGGTGGCGCTGGCGGTGCTGGTCGGCGCCGCGGCGCTGTGGAGCGCCCTGGACGCCTGGCGGGGGCTGGCCGACCGGGGCAAGGTCTGGTTCATCTCGGCGCTGATCGCGGGCCCGGTGGCCGGAATCCTGTACGTGATCGGGCGCGCGGTGTTCGTCGACCAGACGGGGGTTTCCGAGCTGGGCGGCGCACTGACCGGCGGCGCGGCGTTCTCGGCGTTGCTGGTGCTGGTCCCGGCGGGCCTGGGGTTGTTCGTCGGCGGGCGGATCGGGCGCTCTCGGCCGGTCTCGGAAGACTCGGTTGACGAGCCGGTCGAGGAACCGGCGGAGGCGCCTTCGCCGCGGCCTCGGCCCCGGCCCCGGCCTGCTCGCCGCCCGGTGGCCGCGGGCGATCGGGCCGATGGCTCCGGGACTCCGCCACGGCCGATGCGGCGCCGTCAACCGCCTCGGGAAGCTCCGCGCGGATAGCCGTCCATTCCTCCGAAAGTGCCCCTCGGAGCGGGAACTCCGGATCACTTTCTCAGGGAAAGTGACGCTTATTGACTGGGCAGGCGCCGGCTAAAGCCGGACTCAGCCGCCTAGGGAAGCTCCGCGCGGGTAGCCGTCCCACTGGGCCGTCGTCACCGGGCGGGCCGTCGAGGCGTTGCCCGCCACCACCCCGGGGTCGGGGACCCGCCACAGCCGGCGATCGTCGAGCACCAAGGCGTACCCGCGGCCCGGAGCCTGGACCGCCTCCGCGCCGGAGCGCAGCCGCGCCGCCACCGGGAGGGCACCGACCGCGAGGGGCGCCTTCTCCAGCAGTTCGCCGGCGAGGGCCGCAGCCACCGTGCGGCGGTCGACCCGCACCCGCTTCCCGGCGCGGACCAGGTCCATCGTGCGTTCCGGCGAGGGCATCGTGACCCCGTCGAACGTCGCGGCCACCCGGGCCGGGTTCGCGCAGGCCTGGCTGTCCTGCAGGTCCAGCCCGAAGTGGCGCAGGCCGGTCGGGGCGCCGGCGGTGCCGATCGCGGTCGCGCGCACGACGTCGAACGGCACCCGGTCGCACGGGTCGGCCGACGACAGCGGCGCGTGCCCGTCCGACCGGCGCACCAGCCCGGGGCCCTCCTTCCACGGCCCGGGGACCACCACCGGCCGGAAGGGGTTCTCGGTGAAGTCCGCGGTCCAGAAGGTGAGCGTGGTCCCGGCGTCGGTCTCGTGCGCGACGACGAACGCGTCGAGCGCGCCCACCCACATCAGGTCGGCGCTGAAGCCGTCGACGACCGAGCGGCCGCGCGGCGCCGCCGTGGACGAGACCGGCACGAACCCGCCGACGTCCAGCGCCTGCACGCCGCCGCCGAACGCGGGATCGGGCGAGCGCAGCACGAACTGCCCGGCGCCGTTCCAGCCGGCGGCGCGGCCGGTGGTGTCGGTGAACATCAGGTAGAACCAGCCGTCGAGGTAGACGGCCGAGGGCTGGCCGGCGCCGTAGACGTTCGCGCGGTGCACGTCGTGCGACGGCCCGAGGATCGGCCGCCCGTTCGCCGCCCGCGTCCAGTGCACCCCATCGGTGCTGGTCGCGAGCCCGACGGCGTTCCCGAGCGCGTGGTCACCGGCGGCGCCGGTGTAGTAGAGGTAGTACGTCGAGCCGACCCGCAACACGGACGGGTCACAGGTGTGCATGCCGTCGAACTGCCCGGGCGCCCCGGAGAAGACGGCGGCGGGGATCCCGCCCCCGGGCGCGGTGAAGGGGCCGTCGATCGACTGCGCTTGGGCGTAGAGGATGTCGTCCCCGGCGGGTCCGGCGCCGCCGTACTGGCTGCACCACCACATCCGGGTCTGGCCATGGTCCAGCATGACGGAAGGCCCGTAGTTGTAAACGGCATCCGCCCCACCGGCGGCGATCACCCCGCCACTCTGCCGAGGGTCACCCGAAGGGAGTTTCACGTCGATCGGCCGCGGCGGCGCGGTGGTCTTCCCGCCCGCGATGGCCGGCTGGTCCCCCGCCGCTTGAGGCTGGGCGTAACCCTGGGTGCAGCCCGCGACCAGGAGAGCCACCAGCGCACTGGCGAGCAAGGCACGAGCGGGTCGCCGACCCCCACGACGAAACGGGCGCACGACACCGGAGTGTAGCGAGAGCGCCCCCGACCGAGTGATGACGCTCCCGGTCGGGGGTCGCCTGATCGTTCGTGCGCCGGTGATGCTGGGGGCGTTGTGCGGCAAGGATCTTGGTTGCCGGGCGGCGGAGCTGCGACGATTCGGTTGTCGGGTAGGAGCGCAAGCCTCGCGCTTGGTTTGCCCCGGCGGCGGCGATCCCCGGTTCGCCGGGCGGTGGGCCGCGGCCGCCTCAGGTAACCAGCCGCACCGAGGCCCGATTCGCCGACGACGCAGCACGGCCGCCTCAGATGACCGACCGCACCAATCCCGATTCGCCACCGACGGGGCATGACCGCCGCAGGTAAGCAGCCGCGCCCGAGCCCCGGTCCGCCACCTATGAGCCGCGGCCGCCGCAGGTAACCAGCCGCACCGAGGCCCGATTCGCCGACGATGCAGCGCGGCCGCCTCAGATGACCAGCCGAGCCGATCCACGGCTCACCGCCGATGGGCCGCGGCCGCCTCAGGCGACCGGCCGCGCCGACCTCGGCTTGCAGCTGGGCGGTCGGGCCGCCTCAAGCAGGCCGTGGTGGGCCTTCCATCGCGACCAGCTCGACCTCGAAGCCCGCGTCGTTCTCGAGGTAAGCCGCGTAGTGCGCTTCGCCGCCCGCGTACGGGTAGCGATCCGCGAACAGCGGGTGCCAGCCGTGGTCGGGGGCCTGTTCTGTCAGCGCGTCGACCTCGGCTCGGGTGGCCACGTGCAGGGCCATGTGGTTCAGGCCCGGGCGGGTGCGCTCGTGCTCCGTTGCGCTCAGTGCCGGTGATGCCTCGACCACCAGGTACGTTCCGCCCCGCCGCCAGCTGACTCCCGCGGGCCAGCGCTGGAACTCCCGCCAGCCGAGCTCGCCCAGCAGCCAGCCCCAGCTCCGCTCCGCCGCCGCGAGGTCCGGTGCCCACAGCTCGATGTGGTGCGGCCGCCCGTGGTCGGTCGGGAGCGCCACCAGTACGCGGTGCAGGTCGCCGTAGTGGACGCCCGTGCCTACGTCGAGGAAACCCAGGCGTCCGGCCACTTTCCGGCTCGCCATGTTGTTCTCGTGCACCAGCGCCCACACCGCCGGGAGCCCGAGCGCGCCCAGGCCGTGGTCCAGCAGCGCGCGGGCGGCCTCGGTCGCCAGGCCCTGCCCGGTGTGCGCGCCCGTCACGTAGTAGCCGAGCTCGGCCACCGCGCCCGGCAGCTCCGTCGACGGGCGCAGGTGCGCGACGCCGACGACCTCGCCGTCGCGCTCGATCACCCAGTGGCCCTGGCCGGCCGGGCCGCGGTAGGCCAGGCGGCGGTCCACCATCGCGCCCGCCGCGGCCGGGTCGGAGAAGTCCGCCGCGAAGAAGCGGCTCATCTCCGGGTCCGCGAACACCTTCACCACGGCCTCGCGGTCGGCCTCGACCAGCTGCCGCAGCCGCAGCCGCGCCGTCGTCAGCGTCGGCAGTGTCATCCCGGGTGCGCGGCGAGCCACCGCAGGGCGAGCGGGTAACCGTCGACGCCGAGGCCGGCGATCACCGCGGTCGCGATGTCGGAAAGCACGCTGTGGTGCCGGAACTCCTCGCGCTTGTGCACGTTCGAGATGTGCAGCTCGATCAGCGGCGCGCTCAGCTGCGCCGCGGCGTCGCGCACCGCGATCGAGTAGTGCGTCCACGCGCCGGCGTTGAGGACCACCGGGTTGCCGCCATCGGCGGCTTCGTGCAGCCAGCCGACCAGCTCGCCTTCGAAGTCGGTCTGCCGGACCTCGACCTCGATCCCCAGCTCTTCGCCCGTCTTGACGCACAGCGCGGCGAGGTCGTCGTGGGTCGTCGAGCCGTAGACCGACGGCTCACGCTTGCCGAGCCGCCCCAGGTTGGGGCCGTTGAACACAAACGCCTTCACAGCAGCACGCTCCCGCCGGCCTTCGGGGTGTCGGCGGCGATCGCCGAGTAGGCGCCCGCGAGCAGCGACGGGTCGGGGCCTTCGAGCCGGCCGGGCTTGCCGAGGCCGTCGAGGACGACGAACCGCAGCACCCCCGAGCGGGTCTTCTTGTCGCCCTTCATGGTCTCCAGCAGCTGGGGCAGCGCGTCGGCGTCGTACGTCGTCGGCAGGCCGAGCAGCTTCAGCACGGCGGCGTGGCGCTCGGCGGTGGCGTCGTCGAGCCGCCCGGCCAGCCGCGCGAGCTCGGCGGCGAACACCAGCCCGACGCTCACCGCGGCGCCGTGACGCCACCGGTACCGCTCGCGGCGCTCGATGGCGTGGCCGAGGGTGTGGCCGTAGTTGAGGATCTCGCGCAGGTCGGACTCGCGCAGGTCGGCGGCCACGACATCGGCCTTCACCTGGATCGAGCGGCGGACCAGCTCGGCCAGCACGTCACCGGTCGCGTCGAGCGCGGCGGCCGGGTCGGCCTCGATCAGCTCGAGGATCCGCGGGTCGGCGATGAAGCCCGTCTTCACGACCTCGGCCATCCCGGCGACGAGCTCGTTCGGCGGGAGCGTCTCCAGCGTCGCCAGGTCGACGAACACCGCGCTCGGCTCGTGGAACACCCCGACGAGGTTCTTGCCCGCCTCGGTGTTGATGCCGGTCTTGCCGCCGACAGCGGCGTCGACCATGCCGAGCAGCGTCGTCGGCACGTTGACCAGCCGCACCCCGCGCATCCAGGTCGCCGCGACGAACCCGGCGAGGTCGGTGACGGCGCCGCCGCCGAGCCCGACCACCACCCCGCGGCGGTCCAGCCCGATCCGGCCGAGCACCTCCCAGCAGAAGCTGGCGACGGTGAGCGCCTTGCCGTCCTCGGCGTCCGGGATCTCGACGCGGTGCGCGTCGAGGCCCGCCGCGTTCAGCTCCTCGCGGATGGCTTCCGCGGTGGTGGTCAGCGTGGGCGGGTGGATCAGGGCGATCTTCGAGGCGTCGGCCAGCTGTGTGGTGAGGTCGCCGAGCAGGCCGCGCCCGATCACCACGTCGTAGGGATGGGCGGTGGCGACCGGGATGCGCACCGGGTCGGACATCGGGTGACTCACTCCTTGGCTTCGGCGGGGACGACGAGCTCCGCCGCGAGGTCCGCGACGATCTCGGCGGGCGTCCGGTCGTCGGTGACGACCTCGACGGTGGCGACCTCGCGGTAGACGGGCACCCGCTCGTCGAGCAGTTTCTTGAACGTGGCGCGGGGGTTCACCCCGGCCAGCAGCGGCCGCGCGGAGGACAGGCCGGTGCGCTGCACGCCGGCGGCGAGGCCGACGTTCAGGAACACGACGGTGTGCTCCGCGAGCCGGGCCCGGGTGCCGGGCGTGAGCGGCGCGCCGCCGCCGAGGGAAAGCACACCGTCGTGCTCCGCCAGCGCCGTGGCGACGGCCTCAGCTTCCAGTGCCCGGAAGGCCGGTTCGCCGTCTTCGGCGAAGATGTCGGAGATGCTGCGCCCGGCGCGCGCGACGATGTCGTCGTCACTGTCCCGGAACGCGACACCGAGTGCCGCCGCCAGCATCGGCCCGACCGTGCTCTTGCCCGAGCCGGGCGGCCCGACGATCACCGCGCGAGGGCTCACCACCGCTCCTCGAGGGCTTTGAGGTACGCCTCGGCGTTGCGCTTGCTCTCGACGAGGGAGTCGCCGCCGAACTTCTCCAGCGCGGCGTCGGCGAGGACGAGCGCCACCACCGACTCCAGCACGACGCCGGCGCGCGGCACCGCGCAGACGTCCGAGCGCTGGTGGATGGCCACCGCGGGCTCGCCGGTCTTGACGTCCACTGTGGACAGTGCTTTGGGGACGGTCGAGATCGGCTTCATCGCGACGCGCACCCGCAGCGGTTCGCCGTTGGTGATGCCGCCTTCCAGGCCGCCCGCGCGGTTCGACCGGCGGGTGACGCCGACCGGGCCGGAGCCGCGGTCGATCTCGTCGTGCGCCTGGCTGCCCCAGCGACGGGCGGTGGTGAAGCCGTCACCGACCTCGACACCCTTCATCGCCTGGACGCCCATGAGCGCGCCCGCGAGCCGCGCGTCGAGCCGGCGGTCCCAGTGGACGTGGGAGCCGAGGCCCGGCGGGAGGCCGTAGGCGAGGACCTCGATCACGCCGCCGACGGTGTCGCCCGCCTTCCGCACGGCGTCGACCTCGGCGACCATCGCGTCGGTGCCTTCCTGGCTGAAGGCGCGCACCGGGCTCTCGTCGATGGCGGGCAGATCGGCCGCGACCGGCAGCGGGCCTTCGGGCGCGTCCGCGCCGCCGATCGAGACGACGTGGCTGAGGATCTCGACCCCGAGCAGCTGCTTGAGGAAGTTGCGGGCGACGGTGCCGAGCGCGGTCCGCGACGCCGTCTCGCGGGCGCTGGCGCGTTCGAGGACCGGGCGGGCCTCGTCGAAGCCGTACTTCTGCATGCCGGGCAGGTCGGCGTGGCCCGGGCGGGGGCGGGTGAGCGGTTCGTTGCGCGCGAGGCCTTCGAGGATCTGCGGGTCGACCGGGTCGGCCGCCATGACCTGCTCCCACTTGGGCCACTCGGCGTTCTCGATCTGGATCGCGACCGGGCCGCCCTGGGTGAGGCCGTGGCGGACGCCGCCGAGGAAGTCGATGTGGTCGGTCTCGAAGCCCATCCGCGGGCTGCGGCCGAAGCCGAGGCGGCGCCGGGCCAGCTGCTCGGTGACGTCGGCGGTGGTGACCCCCACGCCGGCGGGCATGCCTTCGAGCACGGCGGCCAGCGCGGGTCCGTGCGATTCACCTGCGGTGATCCAGCGCAACATGTCCTCAATCCTGTCACGGGCGCCGACGGGGGCGGAAACGTGTTCCGGTCACTGCGCGGCCGGGAAGATCGCGCACAGCCAGGTGGCCGTGAGCAGGGCCGGACCGTGCGGCACGCGGCCGCGTCTCCGCACGATCGCGACGGCCAGGCTGAGCGGCGCCGCCAGGACGGCCGCGAGCGCGAGGGCGGGCCAGCCGGCCGCGCCCAGGACGGCGCCGAGGCTGCCGGACAGCTTCACGTCACCAGCGCCGAGGCTTCGGGGCGCGGCCCGCCGGACCACCGCGTGGGCGCCGCCGAAGAGCAGGGCGCCGACGGCCGCACGCACGGCGAGCGACGGGCCACCGCCGCCGAGCGCGGCCGCTCCGACGGCGGCGCCGAAGAGCGGGTAGGCGGGGAGGGTGAGCACGTCCGGGAGCCGGAGGTGGCGCAGGTCGGCGAGGGCGAGCGGGACCGCGACGACGGTCAGCAGGACGGGCACCGGCAGCCACCAGCTCGGGAGGGCGCCGGCGAGCCGGGCGGTCGTGACGACGGCCACGCCGAGGGCGGCGAGGACCGCGGTGGCCACGACGGGGATCGGCGCGGCGGCGCGTTTCAGCAGGGCCGCGGTGGCGGGTGCGGTGGCAGCGGCCGCCGTGGCCGCCGCGGTGGTGACGAGGATCGGGGAGGTCATGGGTCCAGCGTGCGGCGGGCGGGTTGAGCAGGGCAAACGGCGGGCGTCACGAACGGACCGTTCGCTGCGTTCCGGGGTGGATTTCACTCCTGTGGGTGGCTGGGGAGGCGTGGAGGAGGGCGGGTCGACGCGGGCTTGGAGGCTCGGTCGGCGTGGCTGGGGTCGGGGCACGCGCGGGAGGGGCCGGGCAACGTGCCCGAAGGGGCGGCTCGTGTCCTGCGCCGGTCGGTTCGAAGGCTTCGCCAGCCGACCACACGTGATCGGAGAGTCGACTCGCGTGATTGAGCGGTCAACTCGCGTGATTGAGGGGTCAACTCGCGTGACTAGAGGGTCGACACGCGTGATTGAAGGAGCAACACGCGTGATCGAGAAGGCAACACGCGTGATTGGAGGGGCAACACGCGTGACTGGAGGGGCAACACGCGTGCTCCGGCGGACGACACGCGTACGTCGGTGGACGACTCGCGTACCTGGGGGAACGACACGTGCCGAGCGGAGGTGGGTGGGGGGGGGGGGGGGGGGGGGGGGGGGAGAGGGGGGGGAGGGGGGGGGGGGGGGGGGGGGGGGGGGGGGGGGGGGGGGGGGGGGTTTCTTGCTGCGCT
>NZ_JBVJOW010000003.1:445721-584387 GCF_055582965.1 Amycolatopsis sp. NPDC104863 | reverse complement strand
CTGCCGCCCCCCCCCCCCCCCCCCCCCACCCCCCCCCCCCCCCCTCCCCCTCCCCCCCCCCCCCCCCCCCCCCCCCCCCCCCCCCCCCCCCCCCGAGCCGGACGAGCGGGACTAGAGGGGCAGGCGGAGCAGGGGGCGGCCGCTTCCGCCGCGGACCTCCAGCGCCGTCAGGTCCGAGCGTTGCAGGGCCGTGCCGATCACGATGCGGGCCGTGTTGTCCGGGACCGCCTTCCACGTCGCCAGGACCGTCTCCGTGCCGTTGCGGGCGATCGCCACCAGCAGGTAGTCGCCGCCGCTGCGGCCGCCCGTGTAGCTGCACGACATGTCGACCTGGGTGCCCCAGTCGAACGTGTCGAGGCGGGCGTCCGCGCGGACCGGGAACTGGCCCAATGCCGTCATCTGGATCGCCGGCGGGCCCGACGGCGCCGGCCACGCGGCCACCACGCCGAGCGCGACGCACGCCGAAACCGCGAGCGCGGCC
The DNA here is from genome assembly GCF_055582965.1 of Amycolatopsis sp. NPDC104863. Classification (NCBI taxonomy): domain Bacteria; kingdom Bacillati; phylum Actinomycetota; class Actinomycetes; order Pseudonocardiales; family Pseudonocardiaceae; genus Amycolatopsis; species Amycolatopsis sp. NPDC104863. The sequence goes on along the minus strand of NZ_JBVJOW010000003.1, from coordinate 583,906 downwards.
GACACCGACGTCACCGCGAACCGGATCCGCCGCCCGCGCCGGACGCGGCGCAGCACCGAAGGCAGCAGCTCCGGCGGAGGCGGCCCGGCGTCGAAGACCGCGGCCGGCGTGTCCACCCTGGCCAGCAGCCCCGGCAGGCCCGCCAGCTCGCGCACCGAAGCCGCGCACCGGTCGCACTCCCGCAGGTGCTGCTCGAAGCGCTGGCGGTCCTCGGGGGCGAGCGCCCCCAGCACGTACGCCGCGTCGAACGTCGCGAACGGGTCCTCGCTCACTGGGTCACCCCCCTCTCCTCCAACACCAGGCGCAGCGCGCGCAACGCGTAGTGCGTGCGCGACTTGACCGTCCCCTCGGCCACGCCGAGCCGTTCCGCCGCGTCGGCGACGGAGTACCCCTGGAAGTAGCACAGCAGCAGCACCTCGCGGTGCCGTTCCGACAGCTCCGCGAGCGCCTCCGCGACGAGCCAGCCCTGCACCGCACGGTCGGTCCCGTCCGCCACGGCCCGCTCCGGCGGCTGGTCGGTGACCACCTCCGAGCGGGCCGACGCCGAGCGCCAGCCGTCGATCGCGATGCGCCGCGCGACGGTGAACAGCCACGCCCGCGCCGAGCCCGTCGACTGGTCCAGCACCGTCGTCGACCGCCAGGCCCGCAGCAGCGTCTCCTGGACGACGTCCTCGGCGCGGATCCGGTCGCCGGAGGTCAGGTGGAGCGCGTAGGACCACAGCGCGCCCGCGTGCTCCTCGTGCAGGGCGCGCATCAGCGCGTCTTCGGCGACTTCCCCCACGAACTCAGGCCGCTACTCGACGCCGGTCCTTCACGAACATCAGGGCGAGACCGCCGACGATGCAGACCGCCTCGGTGATCACGCCCCAGTACTCCGGCTGGCTGTTGAACTGGTCGTGGTTGCCGGCGAAGCCGACCGTCGCGGCCAGCACGTACGCGCCGAGCGTCAGCACCCCGAAGCCGACCGCGCCCAGCGCGGGCAGCCAGTGCCGCCAGGCCAGCACCGCGATGGCGATGACCAGCCCGCCGATCGCGTCCAGCAGGAACAACGGGCCGACGATGCCCGGGTAGTCCTCGGTCCACAGGAAGTAGTGCACGCCCGCCGAACCCAGCAACGCGGCCGCCACGACGATGCGCAGAACCCAACCCACCATGATCTTTCCTCCGCTCCACACCCACTCGGGTAGATACACGGAACAGGGGCCGATCCGGTTCACCGCGGATTGAACCGATGCGGTGTCGATCTCGTTCATTAGGGCATGACTGCCGAACTGCACTCCCGCCGCACCGTCCTCACCACCGGTGCCGCCGTCGCCGGCGCCGCCGTCGGCGCCGTCGCGCTCACCGCCTGTGGCTCGTCGGACGACGCCAAGTCCGGCACCGCCCAGGCCCCGATCGCCGCGGGCACGCCGCTGGTCGCGCTCTCCGAGGTCCCGGTCGGGCAGGCGAAGGCCGCCAAGGCCCCGGACGGCTCCGACGTGATCGTGGCCCGGACGTCCGAATCGGCGTGCGCCGCCTTCAGCGCGATCTGCACGCACCAGGGCTGCACGGTCGCGCCGAAGGGCGCCGACCTCGTGTGCCCGTGCCACGGCTCGGTCTTCAACGCGCTCACCGGGGAGGTCAAGCAGGGCCCGGCGAACAAGCCGCTGCCGTCGGTGGCGGTCAAGGTCGAGAACGGGAAGGTCGTCACCGGCTGACGGGCCGGTCGGCACGAAGGGCCCTTGTGGACGGTCGTCCGCAAGGGCCCTTCGTGTGACAGAAAGAACTCAGGCGTCCCAGGCGAACAGCCGCTCGCCGGCGGTGACGTCGCGCTCGCCGTCCAAACCGGACAGCACGTCCGCCGAGGCGTCCAGCGCCACGACCGGGACGATCGCCGAATACCCCGCCGCGGTCACGGCTTCCGGGTCCCAGCTGACGATCGGCTGGCCGGCCCGCACCTGCTCGCCCTTGACGACGTGCAGCGTGAAGCCCTCGCCCTTCTCCTTGACCGTGTCGATGCCCAGGTGCACCAGCACGGCCTTGCCGTCGTCGGTCGCGACGACGTAGGCGTGCGGGTGCAGCGTCGCGACCGTGCCGTCGACCGGCGCGACCGCGTCGGACCGGCCGCCCGAGGGCTGCACCGCGAGACCCGGGCCGACCATCGCCTCCGCGAACACCGGGTCGGGGACCTCGGTGATCGACACCACGCGCCCGGCGACCGGGCTGAGGATCTCGAGGCTCACAGCAGGTCCTCGATGTCGCTGGCGATCGTGTCCGCCTCCGGCCCGACGATCACCTGCAGGGCCGTGGACCCCATCTTGACGACGCCCATGGCGCCGGCCTTCTTCAGCGCCGCCTCGTCGACGAGACCCATGTCGTCGACCTCGCAGCGCAGCCGCGTGATGCAGCCCTCGATCTCGGTGAGGTTGCCCGCGCCGCCGAGTGCCGCGAGGATCTGTTCGGGCCTGTCATCCGCCATCGCGGTCTCCTTGATCGCTGTTTGTTCCCAACCTGACGCGAACCGCGTGTCCACCTGTACTACGCCGTTCGTCGGCATGCACCCCGCCGCGGGCCACGAACGGATAACGGTGGTTGACACCCGTCCGCGCGGCGGAGCATCCTGCCCCATCAGATTCATTGGTCTAGACCGGAACGTACCAATGTTCCGGTCCGGACGCGAGCACCGGTCCCCCGGTGAACCGAGAACGAGGAGGGTGACGCCGATGAGCGCGGCCGCGCACGTCCCGCCACCCGACCGGGTCGTAAACGGGCCCACGCCCAAGCACGCCCAGCTGCGGGAAATCCTCCGCCGCACGGTGGAGCGAGAGCTCCCGCCGGGTGCGCCGATCCCGTCGGAACGCGAGTTGGCCCAGCGCTACGGCGTGTCGCGGCTCACGGTCAGATCGGCGATCGGCAAGCTGGTCGAGGAGGGCCTGCTCGCCCGGGTCCGCGGCAAAGGCACGTTCACCGCGGCCCGGCGGATGGAGCTGCAGCTATACCTGATGTCGTTCACCGACGACATGCGGAGGCGGGGGCTGACCCCGACGACCGAGGTGGTGTCGGCCGCCACCGAGGTCCCACCCACCGCCTCGGCCCACGCCCTCGGCCTGACCGAGGGCGCCCCGGCGCACCACCTGGTGCGGCTGCGCCACGCCGACGGCGTGCCCCTGGCCGTCGAACGGGGCTGGTACCACGCGGGCCGGGCTCCCGGCCTGCTCGAGCTCGACCTGACCCAGTCGATCTACGCGCAGCTGGCCGAGACGTACGACGTGCGTCCCGACCAGGCGTGGCAGACCGTCTGGGCCGAAGGAGCGGATCGCGAGACGGCCCGGCTGCTCGGCATGCGCGCCGGCAGCCCCCTGCTCGTGTTCCGCCGGGTCTCCAGCGCGAACGGCGACCCCATCGAAGACATCACGTCCTGGTACCGGGGAGATCACTACCAGGTGACCATGCAGTTGGACCGGAACACCCCGGAGCCCGGTCAACCACCCCACTATGGAGGATCCAGATGAGCTCCACCACCGCGGAAGGGGCGACCAAGAAGGGCGGCGGAGGCCTCGCCGGTCTTCAGCGCTTCGGCCGTAGCCTCATGCTCCCCATCGCCACGCTCCCCGCGGCCGGCCTGCTGAACCGGTTCGGCCAGGACGACATTCTCGGCAAGACCGGCCTGGGCTGGGACAAGGTCGCCGCCGTCGTCGGCGGGGCGGGCAACGCGCTCTTCGACTTCCTGCCCCTGCTCTTCGCGATCGGCATCGCGGTCGGCTTCGCCCGCAAGGGTGACGGTTCGACCGCCGTCGCCGCGGCCGTCGGCTGGGTCGTGCTCAACCGCGTGATCCAGGCGATCGCGCCGATCAGCAGCCAGACCGGGTACAAGCCGAGCTGGGACGGCTCGCCGCTGCACTGGCCCTACAGCGTCCTGACCGGCATCATCGCCGGTCTCGTCGCCGCGGTGCTGTGGCAGCGCTACTACCGGATCAAGCTGCCGGCGTGGCTGGCGTTCTTCGGTGGCCGCCGGTTCGTCCCGATCATCACCGCTTTCGCCATGATCATCCTGGGCGTCCTGCTCGGCCTGGTCTTCAAGTACGTCGACGCCGGCATCCAGAACCTCGGCGAGGCGATCGTCGGCCAGCCGGTCGTCGGTGGCGGCATCTACGGCTTCTTCAACCGGCTGCTCATCCCGGTCGGTCTGCACCAGCTGCTGAACGTCCCGGTGTGGTTCATCTTCAACGGTGGCGACCTGACCAACTTCTTCAACCACGTCCAGGGCTCGGGCACGTTCATGACCGGGTTCTTCCCGATCTTCATGTTCGCCCTGCCCGCCGCCGCGCTCGCGATCTGGCAGACCGCGCGCCCGGCGCAGAAGAAGGTTGTCGGCGGTGTGATGATCGCGGCCGCGCTGACCTCGTTCATCACCGGTGTCACCGAGCCGATCGAGTTCTCGTTCATGTTCGTGGCGTGGCCGCTCTACATCTTCCACGCGGTCATGACCGGTGTGTCGCTGGCGGTGGTGAACGCGCTGGGCATCAAGCTCGGGTTCTCCTTCTCCGGTGGCGCGATCGACTTCGCGCTCAACTCGAGCCTGGACACCGCGCACAAGGCGTGGCTGCTCATCCCGATCGGGCTCGTGTTCGCGGTGATCTACTACTTCGTGTTCCGGATCGTCATCACGAAGTGGAACCTGCGGACGCCGGGCCGCGAGGACGACTCGATCGAGTCGGACCTCGACCGCACGGCCGCGAAGTAAGATCGGTACGACGTAAACCCCTGTAGTGAGAGGACGAACATGCCGGAGAAACGCGTCGCCGTGGCAAGCAAGGTGGGCCTGCACGCCAGGCCGGCCGCGCTGGTGGCGAAGGCGGCCGCGGCGCAACCCGTCGCGGTGCAGATCGCCAAGGCGGGCGGGAGCCCGGTCGCTGCCGGCAGCGTGCTCAACCTGATGACGCTCGCCGCCGGGTACGGCGACGAGGTCGTCATCAGCGCCGAGGGCGAGGGCGCCGAGGAGGCCGTGGAAGCGGTCGCCCAGCTGGTCGCCACCGACCTCGACGCCTGAGGTAGAACACACCGCGAAGGCCTTCGCACCGGTCCCCCGACACCGGTGCGGAGGCCTTCGTGGCGTTTCGTAGGGTGAACGCATGGACAGCGTGCGCCTGATCGACGAGTGGCCGGTGGACAACGCCGCGACGGCCGTGGTGACCGCCGGCGGGAGTGTCGTGGGCCGCCACGGCGACACCGCGCGGCAGTTCCGGCTGGCCTCGGTCAGCAAGCCGCTGACCGCCTACGCCGCGCTCATCGCGGTCGAAGAGGGCGTCGTCGAGCTCGACACCCCGGCCGGGCCCGAGGGCTCGACCGTGCGGCACCTGCTCGCGCACACCTCCGGGCTCGCCTTCGACGCGCACAAGGCGATGGCCGCGCCGGGCACCCGCCGCCTCTACTCCAACGCCGGCTTCGAGCAGCTCGCCGACGCGCTGGCCGAGCACTCCGGCATCCCGTTCGCGCAGTACCAGGCCGAGGCGCTGTTCGCGCCGCTGGGCATGGGCGCGACCACCCTCGACGGCTCGCCCGCGTCCGGCGCGGTGTCCACTGTGGACGACCTGGTGGCCTTCGCCGCCGAGCTGCAGGCGCCCAAGCTCCTCGACCCGGCCACGGTGACCGCGGCCACGAACGTCGTGTTCCCCGGCCTGTCCGGCGTGCTGCCCGGGTTCGGCCACCAGAAGCCCAACGACTGGGGCCTCGGCTTCGAGATCCGCGACCACAAGAGCCCGCACTGGACGGGCTCGGCCAGCTCACCGCGGACCTTCGGGCACTTCGGCCAGTCGGGCACGTTCCTCTGGGTCGACCCGGACGCCGGCGCTGCCTGCGTCGCGCTGAGCGACCGCGCGTTCGGCCCGTGGGCGGCCGAGGTCTGGCCGCGGTACACCGACGCCGTGCTGGCGGAATTGAGCGCGTGAAGCGCCTTCTCGCCGCGCTGCCGCTCCTGCTCGCCGCCTGCAGCGCGCCCACGGCCGCCCCGCCGTCTCCTTCGCCGTCGCCGGCCGCCGCCGAAGCTCCCCCGGCCCTCGGCACGAACGGCGCCGCCGTGCCCGCGCTGCGCTGGACGCCCTGCCACGGCGGTTTCCAGTGCGCGCCCGCGGCCGTGCCGCTGAGCTACCGCGAGCCGAAGGGCACGGCCGTCACGCTGTCGGTGATCCGGCTGCCGGCGACCGATCCGGGACGGCGGCTCGGTTCGCTGTTCTTCAACTTCGGCGGCCCGGGCACCGACGGGGTCGGCGAGCTGACGCGGTTCGCGGCGCGCTACCCCGCCGAGCTCAAGGCCCGCTTCGACCTGGTGAGCTTCGACCCGCGCGGGATCGGCGGGTCCGCGCCGATCAGCTGCCCCGGCGCCGACCACGCGCCGCCGCCCGGGTCACCGCTGCGGCAGCCGGACGCCTTCTTCGCGGCGAGCGCGGCGCCGGGCAAGGCCTGCGCGGCGGGCTCCGGCGACCTCCTGGCCCACCTGTCGACGGCGAACGTGGCGCGGGACCTGGAGCTGCTGCGCCAGGCCGTCGGCGACCCGGCCCTGAACTTCTACGGCTACTCCTACGGCACGTACCTCGGCGGCACGTACGCGAACCTGTTCCCGGACAAGGTCCGCTCGATGACCCTCGACGGCACGCTCGACCTGGTCGCCAACGCCACCGGGAAGCCGGGCCAGGAGAAGCAGCCGGTCGACGTCCGCGCCGACGTCGCCGGGGCCCAGCAGCAGGAGCTGGACCAGTTCTTCACGGTGTGCGCCGCGGCCGGGCCGAAGTGCGCGTTCTCCGGCGGCGACCCGAAGGCGAGGTTCGCCGGGGTCTTCGCGCGGGCGTCGCGCACCACGGGTGTCGGCGGCCTGATGAAGACGGTCGACAGCGCGCTGTACCAGTCCGGGCGGTGGAAGCGGCTCGCGCAGACCCTCGCGGCGATGCCGGCGGATCCAGCGCCCGCTTCGCCGGTGCTCGACCCGTACGTGCCGACGCACTCCCCCGGCTTCCTGGCCGTCCAGTGCGTCGACAGCGACAACCCGTCCTCGCCGGCGGACTACGCCGCACTGGCGATCCGGGAGAGCGCGCGGCAGCCCTATTTCGGGCTGGGCTCGGTGTTTTCGATGGCGCAGTGCGTCGGCTGGCCCGCCCACGACGAAGACCGGTACACCGGGCCGTGGAACCGGGCGCGGAAGAACCCGGTCCTGGTGCTGAACAACCGGTTCGACCCGGCGACCCCGCTGCACAACGCGCAGGCGACGGCGGCGGAGCTGGGTGACGGCCGGGTGCTGGTCGTCGACGGGTACGGGCACACCTCGCTGGACGCGCCGAGCGCGTGCGCGTCGGCGGCCGTGGTGCGCTACCTGACCGATCTGGCCGCGCCGGCGGCGGGGACGACGTGCCCGCCGGACGCGGTCCCGTTCCCGTGAGGGAGAAACCGTTTTCCGGCCCGGTTTCTCACTCACTCCCCGCGAGCGCGGGTCGTTCAGCCTAACGGCCGACGCCGGCAGGGTCTTTGGACCCTGCCGGAGGCACTGCGCGGGTGGTGTCATCTAGGGGTGCGGGCCCGCCGCCGGGCCGGTGCGGGGACCTCGGGCCCCGGCGGGCCGCACACCACTACTGCGCCATGACGCGGATCGGTTCCCCCGCCTGGAAAGCCGCGATGTCCTCGACGGCGTCACCGTAGAAGATCTCGTAGACCTCCCGCGCGACGAAGCCGATGTGCGGGGTCAGGGTCGCGTTGTCGAGTGTCCTCAGTGGATGGTCGGCCGGGAAGGGCTCGATGTCGTAGACGTCGAGCGCGGCGCGGATCGCCTTGCGCCGCAAAGCGTCCACCAACGCGTCCTCGTCGACGACCGGGCCGCGCGAAGTGTTCACCAGGAGCGCGCCCGGTTTCATCGCCGCCAGCTCCGCCGCGCCGACCAGGCCGCGGGTGCGCCCGCTCAGCACGAGGTGGACGGACAGGACGTCCGAGCGGGCGAACAGCTCGTCCTTCGACACCGCCGTGACGCCGTGCGGCTCCGCCTTCTCCGGCGTGAGGTTCTGGCTCCAGGCGATGGTCTCCATCCCGAAGGCCTGCCCGATCTTCGCCGCGCCCGAGCCGAGCCGGCCCAGGCCGAGCAGCCCGAGGGTCTTGCCGTGCAGCATGGTGCCGACGCCGGTCTGCCAGCCGCCCTCGCGCATGGACCGGAACTCCTGCGGCAGGTTCCGCGACGCGGCGAGGATGAGCGCCCAGGTGTGTTCGGCGGTCGGCTCGCCGAGGTAGCCGGTCTTGCACACGACAACGCCGTTGCGCTGCGCGGCGGGCACGTCGATGGCGGCGTTGCGCGGACCGGTGCTGACGAGCAGCTTCAGGTCGGGCAGCCGGTCGAGCACGTCGGCCGGGAACCGGGTGCGTTCGCGCATCGCGACGACGGCGTCGAAGCCCTGCAGCTGCCCCACGACGTCGGTGAGGGGCTCGGTGAAGACCGTGATGTCGGCCTTCAGCGAGTCCCAGTCACCGAAGGTCAGGGCGACGTCCTGGTAGTCGTCGAGGATGGCGATCCGCATGATCTCACCGTAGTGGCACGAGCACGTCCACGCGGACCAAGTGGTGGTCGGAGGCGTCGTTGAGCCGGGACAGCGGGTCGGACGGCACCGGCCAGAACACCTCCGCGTGCCAGGGCAGCAGTCCCTTCGACGGCAGCACGTAGTCCGTGCGGAGGTTGCCCGGCGCGACGTCGTTGAAGTCGCCCGTGTCGTAGAACGGGTTGCTCTTCTGGCCTGCGTTCGCGCCGCCCTGGGCCTGGGACGCCAGCACCGCGCCGCGGCTGCCCGGGTGCGTCTGGATCACTCGGCGCGCGTTCAGCAGCTGCTCGATCGCGCCTGGGACGCTGTCGCCGTCGAGCGGGTCGGAGTTGTTGTCACCCGCGACGACGAAGCGTTCCGACGCGCCCAGGCCGCCGCGGTGGCCGCGGTCGTCGTAGATGTAGCCGCCCTTGCCCGGCGTGACGTAGTCGGCCCAGAAGCGGATCTCGTCGTTGTTGCGGGTGCCGTTGCGGTCCTCCGGGCCGTCGAAGCTCGGCGGTGTCGGGTGCGAGACGAGGAAGTGCACCGTCGAGCGGCCGATCTTCAGCGGCAGGTCCCAGTGGGACTTCGACGACAGCCGCAGCACGTTCAGCTCCGCGGGGCTGTACCAGTCGTGCGGCGCCGGTGTCGCGGGGTCGTCCGGCAGGAGCGCGCCCGGCATGTCCTTCCAGAGGAACTTCTGGAACGTCCGCGCGTGCGCGAAGTCGATCGGGTACTTCGAGAGCACGAGCAGCCCGTACTGGCCTTCGAACGTGCCGAAGCCCTGCGCGTCGTTGCCGAGGCCGACCGTGCCGTCGCGGTCGAGGTCGAAGCCGGTCGGGACGCCCGTGTTCACCGGCGCGGTGTAGGCGTACGGGTAGTCGATCGGCTTCGCGCCGTGCCGGCCCACCGCCAGGTAGTTCTTGCGGAACAGGTCCGCGGCCTTGTTGCCCGGCACGTAGTCGAACTCGTTGATCAGCTGGACGTCGGCGCGGTTGCGCTGCACGACCTCGGCGACCTCCTGCGCCTGGGCGTTGCCCGGCGTCGAGAGGTCGGTGACCAGCTGCCCGGCGGCCGCGCGGTTCAGCGACGCGTTGAAGGTGGCGAAGCGGACGTTGGTCCCGAAGCTCGCTTCAGCGGTGGCGGGCACGAAGAGCGCGACGAGCGCGGCGACGGTCAGCCCGGCGGCGATGCGTTTCACGGTGAATACCTCCCAGTCGGGCGACACCCTATGCGGCGAAAACCCGTCCCGGGTGAGCGCCAGGTGAACGGACAACGTGACCCAGCCCTCTTGAACGCGTTCAAAAAGAGCGCTACCGTTCCTCTTGAACACGTTCAAAACAAGGAGGGACCATGGAACCCGTTGTTGTCGCCTACGCGCTCTACCTGCTGATCAGCATCCCGCTGACGGTGCTCGTCGCCCGGACGCTCAGCAAGCACGGCCGCACCTTCCTCACCGAGGTCTTCGAGGACAGCCCCGGCCTGGCCAACGCCGTCAACCAGCTGCTGGTCGTCGGCTTCTACCTGATCAGCCTCGGCTTCGTGACGCTGTTCCTGACCAGCCACGCCGCCGTCGGCACCGCCCGGGAGGTGTTCGAGCTGCTGTCGGTGAAGGTCGGCGTCGTCGCGCTCGTCCTCGGGGTCATGCACCTGTTCAACGTCCTGGTGTTCAACGGCATCCGGCGCCGCCACTTGGCCCCCAAGCCGGCGCCGCAGCCGGTGCTGGCCGGCCGTCCCGTCCCCTACCCCGGCGCGCCGGGCCAGCCGGTCCCGCCCTTCCCCGCGCCCTGACGTGCCCGGCGCTAACGTGCAGAGCGTGCCGAAGAGCGAGGAAACGCGGTCCCTGATCGTCACCACCGCCATGCGGCTGTTCACCGAGAACGGCTACGACCGCACGACGATGCGCGCGATCGCCACCGAGGCCGGTGTCTCGGTCGGGAACGCGTACTACTACTTCTCTTCGAAGGACCAGCTGATCCAGGGGTTCTACGACGAGATCGCGCGGCTGCACCTCGACGCCGCCCGCGAGCTGCTGGCGAACGAGCCGGGGTTCGCGCAGCGGCTGAAGGCCGTGCTGCTGTGCTGGCTCGACCTCGCCGAGCCCTACCACCGCTTCGGCACGCAGTTCTTCGTCAACGCGGCCGACCCGGAGTCCCCGCTGAGCCCGTTCAGCCCGGAGTCCTCGGCCGCCCGCGACGCGTCGATCGAGCTAATGCGCGAGGTCGTCGACGGCTCCGACGTCAAGCTCGACCCGGAGCTGCGCGCCCAGCTGCCGGAGCTGCTGTGGCTGTTCCAGATGGGCGTGGTGCTGTTCTGGGTGCACGACCGCTCGGCCGGGGAGAGGCGCAGCCGGATGCTGGTCGAGCGCAGCGTCCCGCTGCTGGCCCGGCTGGCCGCGCTCTCCCGGCTGCGGGTGTTCCGCCCCGTCAGCCGGGAGATCGTCGACCTGATCCAGGATCTGGCTAAGCGGGACTGACCGCGCGGAAGTACAGGAACCGCGGGGTGGTCCGCAGCTTCTCCGTCCACTTCGGATCGGCCTCCGCCGCCTCGGGCACCGGCATCGGCTCCTCCAGGCGGTCGACCGCGAACCCGGCGTCGCGGACCGCGCCGAACGTCCAGCTCAGCGGGCGCCGGTAGAACTGGACCGGGTGTTCCAGGCCGCCCAGCCCGAAGTCGTCCTCGAGCAGCTCGAGCCGGAAGTAGTCGTCCTTCTCGAACCAGTGCCAGTCCTCACCGGGGTGGTGCACCGAGAAGACGAGCGCCCCGCCGGGCTTGAGCACCCGCCGGAACTCGGCGAGGGTGGCGCCCCAGTCCTTCAGGTAGTGCAGCACGAGTGACGCCGTGATGACGTCGACCGAGCCGTCCTCGACGTCGAGGGGCCGGGTGACGTCCGCCTGCTCGAAGCGGGCGACGTCGCCGAACTTGCGGCGGGCGACGGCGATCATGCCCGCGCTGGCGTCGACCCCGAGGACGTCGGCGCCCCGCGCGGCCAGCAGCGCGCTCAGGTGCCCGGCCGCGCAGCCGACGTCCAGCACGCGCCGGCCCTCGACGTCGCCGGCCAGCTCCACGATCGCGGGCCGGTCGTAGAGGGCGTTGGTGACGGACTTCCCGGCGTGCTCGGCGTAGGCCTCGCTGTAGGCGTCGTACTGCTCGGCCCGCGCCCGGCCGATGATCTCCTCGATCACCTCGGTCTTGGCGTCGGCGTAGTTCTGGACGTACTTCCACTCCCGCGTGGCCAGCTCACGCTTCTTCGCCGCGTACAGCGCCAGCTCCTCCGGGTGCGAGCGCAGGCGTTCGCGGAAGAGCCGATAGCGCGGCGTCTGGCCGTTGCCGGGTGAGTAGACGTGCAGGTTGATGTTCGTGTCCGGGCCCTTGAAGCAGCGGTGCTTCTCCCAGTCCGGCTCGCGGATGACGAGCTGGTAGCCCGCGCCTTCCAGCGCCGGCAGGTAGGCGTCCTCGTCGTCGGAGTCCGGCACCTCGAGGAGGATGTCGACGCAGGGCTTGGCGCACAGGCCCGGCACCGACGTCGAGCCGACGTGCTCGAGGACGAGCACCGTCTCCCCGAGCACGCCGCGGATCCGCTCGGCCTCGTGTTCGAAGACCTTCGGCCACTCCGGGTCGTAGTCGACGAGGGTGACGGTCGAGTCGAGCTTCGGCGGCTCGCCGCCGACCCAGGCGTTCTCCAGCTGGCTGTCGTCGAGTGCTTCTTGGCTGGTCATTCCGGTAGACCCCCCTTACTGAAGGCAGTCGGCCAGAATATCAACCCGGGGCAAGCGGATTACCCGATCGGGAGCGGCAGGATGTTCCCGGTCGCCTCGCGCAGCGCGTCGCGCATTGCCGCGCGCGGGGCCGGGCGGCCGGTGAAGTGTTCGGCCTGGCCGAACGCTTGGTGCAGCAGCATGTCCAGCCCGGTCGCGAGCCGGCCTCCGCGCGCCGCGACCGCTTCGGCCAGCGGTGTCGGCCACGGGTGGTAGATAACGTCGAGGACGTGCGCGACCGCCGCGAGGTCGGCCACGTGCGGCCGGACCGCGTCCGGCGGCACGGTGTTCACGAGCACCGCGGCTTCGGCCGCCAGCGCCGCGAAGTCCGTTTCGGCCCACCGCAGCACGTCGACGTCGAGCGAAGCGCGCTTCGCCGCGTCGAGGGTTTCGGCCGCCCGCGCGGGTTCCCGCACGACCAGGCGGACCTGACGCACGCCCAGCGCGGCCAGCCCGACGACCGCCGCGGCCGCGGTACCACCCGCGCCGAGCACGATCGCGGTGTCCGACGGCGTCGGCGTGTACCCGCCCGCCGCGCGCAGGGCGCCGGTGACCCCGTCGACGTCGGTGCAGTCCGCCAGCCAGCCCTTCGCGGTGCGGACCAGGGTGTTGGCCGCGCCGACGGCGGCCGCGCGCGGTGTCACCTCGTCCGCGTGGTCCAGCGCCGCGCGCTTGCCCGGCATGGTCACCGAGAGCCCGGCCCATTCCGGGCCGAGGCCGTCGACGAGGCCGGGCAGCTCCTCGGCGCTCGTCTCGATCCGCTCGTACGTCCAGCCGGTCAGGCCGAGCGCGGCGAACGCGGCGCCGTGCAGCACCGGCGACAGCGAGTGGGCCACCGGCTTGCCCAGCACCGCGGCCCGCCGAGGCTCAGAAGATACCGCGGGCATGGGCCAGGTCGACGTTCTTGCGGTGGTCGTCGAACGAGACCGCGAAGCAGGACAGGCCGTTCTTCTCGCACTTGACGAAGTAGACCCAGTCGCCCGCCGCCGGGTGCACCGCCGCCTGGATCGCGTCGGGGCTCGGCACCGAGATCGGCGTCGGCGGCAGCCCGTTGATCTTGTACGTGTTGTACGCCCCGGCCTTCGTCCGGTCGGCGTCGTTGGTCGCCAGGGTCGGCCGGTCGAGCACGTAGTTGACCGTGGAGTCCATCTGCAGCCGCATGTCGATCGCGAGCCGGTTGTAGATCACCCGGGACAGCTTGCCGAAGTCGGCCTTCACGGCCTCGCGCTCGATGATCGAGGCGATGATCAGCGTCTGGTACGGGGTCATCTCCGGGCCGGTCGACTGCGGGCTCAGCCCGGCGTTCTGGATCGCCTCGGTCGAGCTGCGCACCAGCTGGCCGACGATCTCCTGCGCGGTCGCCCCGGGCCGGACGTCGTAGAGCCCAGGCGCGATCAGCCCTTCGAGCCTGCGGTCCTTGCGGTCGGCCTTGTTCGCGGGCTCGATCGCCCAGTCCGGCACGCCGAGCGTCTTGAGGTCGGCGCCGTCGACGAACTTGCGCAGGTCGTCGGCCGAGACGCAGGTGCTCTTGCCGTTGATCTGCGCGCACGACGCCTTCGCCATCAGGCTGTAGACGCCGGGGGTCACCTTGCCGTCGGGCTGGGTGATGTCGTCGAACTGCGTGTACGGCCGGACCTCCAGCTGGCCGACGCGCGAGCCGGCCTCGAGGATCCGGTCGACCGCGCTGGCCCCGGACATGTGCGACTTCATCACGTAGAAGCCGTGCTGGATCCGCGACAGCTTCGGGTTGTCCTCGCCGGCCTTCACGAACGCCTTGCCGCTGGCGACCACGCCCGCCGTAGCGAGCTTCGCGCCGATCGCCGACGTCGAGTCGCCGTCGTCGACCTGGAACAGGACGTCCCCGTCACCGGAGCCTTCGAAGTCCTCGTAGCCGAAGAACTTGGTGAAGCCGAAGTAGGCACCGCCCGCGAGCAGGGCGATCACCGCGATCGCGGCCACCCAGCCGAGGGCGCGCTTGCCCTTCTTCTTGCGCGGCTTCTTCGGCTCTTCCTCGTACTCGTCGTAGTCCTCTTCGTAGGCGTCCTCGTCGTAGTCGCCGTCGTACTCGTCGTAGTCGGCGTACTCGTCGTCCTCGGCGAAGAAGCCGTCGTCTTCGGGCTCGTCCTGCGGCGGGGCCGGGGGCTGCGCCGGGATGATGTCGGTCACCGGCTCTTCGCGCACCGGCGGGGGCGGCGGACGGCGACGCCGCGGCGGCTCCGCACCGGTTTCGGGCACGCCGACAGAGCGGTCACCCGGCTGGACGGGCCGTCGCGGGGGCTCGGGGGCGGGACGGCGGCGGCGCGAAACCGGCGCCTCGCCGGTCTCGTCGGGAGGCGGGACGGCTCGGAGGCGGGGTGCTTCGGCCGGCTCGTCGGCACGCATCCGGGCCGCCTGGGCTTCGGCGGCCTCTTCCAGGTCGAGCATCGCCTGGTGACGGCGGGCCGCGTCGGCTTCGGCCAGCTCTTCGGGGCTGGGACGGCGACGGCGGGGGTCCACCGGCTCGTCCCGCTCCGGCGCCGGACGGCGACGGCGGGGCGCCTCGTCCTCGGGCGGGACCGCGCGACGGCGGCGCCGGGGTTCCACGGCTTCGCCGGGATCCGGAGCGCCGCGACGGCGTGCGGGCGGGGGCGGCGCGTCGGCGCCCTGGTCGAGGCCGTGGCGGGCGCGGGCCGAAGCCGAGCGCTCGACCTCCTGCGGGTCGAAGCCGTCCTCGGCCGGGGGCAGCGTGCCCGGCGGCTCGAGCCGGCGACGACGGCCGGTCTGCGGCGCGTCCCGGCGCGGGTCGTAGCCCGGCTCGGGCCGCGCGCGGCGGGACGGCTGGGGCAGCTCGTGCGAGCCGCTCTGCCGCGAAGGCTGCGGAAGCTCCTGGTACCCGCTCGCGCGGGGGTCACGCGGGTCGGCGCGACGCGGCGAGGGCCGGGACGGCGGCGGGGCCGCCGGTTCCGGCTCGCGGAGTCGCCTGCGCCCGCGAGGGGGCTCAGGTGGCTGCTCGTCGTTCATCGGTCTCCCTCCCGGGCGCGGTGCGCAGCGGCGGCGTCGATCCAGGCCTGCAGGATCTCGACGGCGGCGGCCTGGTCGACCACCGCACGCTGCTTGCGGCCTTTGACCCCGCGCTGGGAGAGGATGCGGGATGCGGTGACCGTGGTCAGCCGCTCGTCGCCCAGCCGGACCGGCACGGGCGCAACGCGCCCGGCCAGGCTCTCAGCGTACGCGATCGCCAACTCGGCCGCCGGACCCTGCCGGTTGGCGAGCGTTCTCGGCAGGCCCACGATCACCTCGACCACCTCGTGCTCGGTGACGAGGGTGGCCAGCTGGTCCAGATCACTGTCGTCGGTCGCATCGCGGGAGAGGGTAACCAATGGCGAAGCGAGCATCGGGGCCGGATCGCTGAGCGCGACGCCGACCCGGACGGATCCGACATCAACACCGAGGCGACGGCCGCGCCCCGGATCGGCCACACCGGGCCGGTCCGGGCCGCGGTTTCCGCGGTTAACCAATGCCGGCAATCGCCGAACGCAGCGCCGTGACCGCGTCCGCCGCGCCCGCCGGGTTCGTGCCGCCACCCTGGGCCATGTCGGGCTTGCCGCCGCCGCGGCCGCCGATCTTCTCGGCGAACGACGGCACCAGCTTGCCCGCCGCGATGCCCTTGTCCTGGGCCGCCTTCGTCGTCGCGACGACGAAGCTCAGCTTCTCGCCGGCCGGCGAGAACAGCGCCACGACGCCGGGCCGTGTGCCGAGCCGGCCGCGGATGTCCGAGGCGAGCGCGCGCAGGCCGTTGCCGTCGACGTCCGGGACGACCTCGGCCACGACCGTGACGCCGCCGATCTCCTGCGCCTTGTCGAGCAGCGAGCCCGCCGAGCCCAGCACCTGCTGGGTCTTCAGCTGGGTGATCTCCTTCTCGGCGTTCTTCAGCCGGGTCAGGACGTCCTCGATGCGGCCCGGCAGCTCGTCCGAGGGCACCTTGAAGGTGTTCGCCAGCTGCGAGACCAGCAGCTGCTCCTTGCGGACGTACTTCAGCGCGTCCGAGCCGACGAGCGCCTCGACGCGGTGCACACCGGAGCCGATGGAGGCGTCGGAGACCAGCTTGACCAGGCCGAGCTGGCCGATCCGGTCGACGTGCGTGCCACCGCAGAGCTCGCGGGAGTACTCGCCCATGTCGACCACGCGGACGTCGTTGCCGTACTTCTCGCCGAACAGCGCGACCGCGCCCAGCTCGAGCGCCTTGTCCTTGGTCGTGGTGAAGCTCTGCACCTCGACGTTGGTCTGCAGGTAGTCGTTGACCTCCTGCTCGACCTCGGTCAGCACGTCCGCCGACACCGAGCCCGGCGTGGTGAAGTCGAACCGCATGCGGCCCGGCGAGTTCAGCGAGCCCGCCTGCGCCGCGCGCTTGCCGTACGCGCCGCGGACGGCCGCGTGCACCAGGTGCGTCGCGGAGTGCGAGCGCTCGATGGACAGCCGGCGGTGCGCGTCGACCGAGCCGGTGAGCTTCGTGTCGAGCCCGACCTCGCCCTCGGTGACCTCGACGCGGTGCACGAACAGCCCCGGGACGATCTTCTGGACGTCCAGGACCTTCAGCTCGACGCCGTCACCGAGCAGCACGCCGGTGTCGGCGACCTGGCCACCGCTCTCGGCGTAGAACGGCGTGCGGTCGAGGACCAGCTCCGCCTTCTTGCCCGCGGAGACGCTGCGGACCGGCTGCCCGTCTTCGAGCAGGGCGACGACCTTCGCCTCGGCCTGCAGGTCGGTGTAGCCGAGGAACTCGGTCTCGCCGTGCTGCTCCAGGACCTTCCGGTACTCCGAGAGGTCGCCGTGGCCGGTCTTGCGCGCCGCCGCGTCCGCCTTCGCGCGGGTGCGCTGCTCGTTCATGAGCGTGCGGAAGCCGTCCTCGTCGACGGACAGGCCCTGCTCGGCCGCCATCTCGAGGGTGAGGTCGATCGGGAAGCCGTAGGTGTCGTGCAGCTGGAACGCCTTGTCGCCGGCCAGCACGTCCCCGCCGCCGCGCTTGGTCTCCTCGGCCGCGAGGTCGAAGATGCGCGAGCCGCTGGTGAGGGTGGAGAGGAACGCCTCCTCCTCGATCCGGACGACCTCGTTGATGCGGTCGAAGCCCTCGACCAGCTCGGGGTAGGTCGGGCCCATGGTGTCGCGGACGACCTTCGCGAACTCCTGCAGCACCGGCTCGTGCACGCCGAGCAGGCGCGTGGAGCGGACGATGCGGCGCAGGAGCCGGCGCAGGACGTACCCGCGGCCGTCGTTGCCCGGGGTGACGCCGTCGCCGATCAGCAGCACGCCGGTGCGGGCGTGGTCGGCGATGACGCGGAAGCGGACGTCGTCGGCGTGGTTGCCGCCGTAACGGCGGCCGGAGAACTCCTCCGCGCGGCCGATGACCGGACGCACGAGGTCGGTCTCGTAGACGTTCTCGACGCCCTGCAGGATCGTCGCCACGCGCTCGACGCCCATGCCCGTGTCGATGTTCTTCGCGGGCAGCTCACCGAGGATCGGGAAGTCCTTCTTGCCGCTGCCCTCGCCCCGGATGTTCTGCATGAACACCAGGTTCCAGATCTCGATGTAGCGGTCCTCGTCGACGACCGGGCCGCCCTCGCGGCCGTACTCCGGGCCGCGGTCGTAGTAGATCTCCGAGCACGGGCCGCAGGGGCCGGGGATGCCCATCGACCAGAAGTTGTCGACCATGTCGCGCGCCTGGATGCGCTCGCCCGGCAGGCCGGTGAGCTTGCGCCACAGGCCGGCCGCCTCGGAGTCGTCCTCGTAGACGGTCGCCCAGATGCGGTCCGGGTCGAGGCCGAAGCCGCCTTCGCTCTGGGGCTTGGTGATCAGCTCCCAGGCGTACTCGATGGCGCCTTCCTTGAAGTAGTCGCCGAAGGAGAAGTTGCCGGCCATCTGGAAGAACGTGTTGTGCCGGGTGGTCTTGCCGACCTCGTCGATGTCCGGGGTGCGCACGCACTTCTGGACCGACGTCGCGCGCGGGTACGGCGGCGGCGCCTCACCGAGGAAGTACGGCTTGAACTGGACCATGCCGGCGTTGACGAACAGCAGGTTCGGGTCGTCGAGGATCAGCGGCGCGCTCGGCACGCGCGTGTGGCCCTTGCTCTCGAAATGGCGCAGGAAACGGTCGGTGATTTCGTGTGTGTCCACGGGTCAAGTCCTTGGCTGGTGCTGGAGTACAGGGTGACGACGGCGGCGGAGCGGCCCCGGGTCGCGCGGGCGCGACCGGTCAGCGCTCCGCCCGGCGAGCTCGCCGGACGGGGCGGCGGTCGGCGGCGTGCCGGCCGGACGCCTGCGGCGTCACCACGCCCGTCCGCTCCTCGACCATGTCGTGCAACTCCTGCTCCCGCTCGTTCATGCCCGCGCGCACCTCGGCGCCGAACGAACCCACGGCGCCCGCCAGCTCGCGCACGGCGTCGCCCAGGTTCGATGCTAACCCCGCGGGAGTGGCCTGACGAGCGGTTTCGGCGGCCTTGCGGGACAGCGCGACACCGGCGACCACGCCGACGCCGAGCCAGAACAGCCGCTTCACTTCGCCGCCTTCTTCGCGGCTTTCGCGGCGCTCTTCTTCTTGCGCGCGCGGATCGCCTTGCTCAGGCCGTAGGACAGCGCCGCCGTCTTGACGAGCGGGCCGCCCAGCGTCGCGGTGAACACCGAGGTCAGCGCGGAGACGTTGCCGGTGACCGCCTGCGCGTTCGACGTGATCCCGTCCACCCGCTCGAGCTGGGTGTTGACGTGGGTGATCGTCTGGTTCGCGCCGATCAGCAGCGGGTCGGTGTTGCTGTTGGTGCGCTCGATCGCCTCGGTGGCCGCGTCCAGCGTCTTGCCGAGCTTGATCAGCGGGATCGCCAGCAGGACGACCAGCACCACGAATGCTCCTGCGGCGATCAACGCGGCGATCTGCCCTGCCGACACGGGCCCTCCTCGGTTCAGCGGTCAAGTGGGCCTGAGGTTACCGCCTGGCCGGGTCCCCGACCGTGTCACCCCGCGCGGGCCGGAAAACGCGTCGCCGCCCGCCCCCGCGACGCGGTACACCTGGGCGATGGGACACGACGACGGGCCCGCCCGGCGGGTGCTCGCCGGGCCGGGCGGCCCGGCGGCCGACGTGCTGGCCGCGCTGCCGGGCGCGGACCTGACGACGGTCCAGCTGGAGGTGGCCCGCCGACGCGCGGCACGGCTGTCCGCGGCGGACGTGCTGCGCCGCCACCGGACCGACCGGTTCGTCGCACCGAGCCCGCTGCCGTTCGCCCTGCTGCGGCACGTCGAGGACACGCTGCTGGCGGCGGCGCCGGACTTCGAGCCGGTGACGCTCGCGCCGTTGACCCCGCTCGGGACCCACTCGGTGGTGACGGGCCTGGCCCAGCACCGCGTGGTGCCAACCGGCCGCGGCACCGAGGTCGCGGCGGACCCGACGACCGGGCTGGCGCTGGAAGCGGCGGTCCGGCGGTCCGGGGCTGCTCCGGTGCGGCTGGCGACAGTGCAGCGGGTGGTGCGCGCCCAGCCGGTCCCGGCGGGGTTGTTCGCGCACTTCTCGCTGTTCGGCGCGGTGACGGCCGGTCGCGACACCGGCAATCTGGCGTTCGAGCGGGCGGCGGTGGCCGAGCACGCGCGGCTCGTCGTCGCGGGGTGCCGGGCGCTGGGCGCCACGTCGGTGTCGCTCGGGGTGACGGTGCTGGATCCGCGGTTCGAGGACGTGCTCGGTGCGGTGGACGTGCCGACCCATCCGTACCCGGAACGCGAAGGCGGGCGGGGCGGGTATTACGAGGGGCTGTGTTTCAAGGTGTACGCGTCCTTTGGGGGAGAGCTGGCCGATGTCGGCGATGGCGGCTTCACGCCGTGGACGCGCCGGCTGTTGGGGAACGCGAAGGAACGGTTGATGACCAGCGGCCTGGGCGTCGACCGGCTCGCTACGCTCCTCCCGGGCTAGTCGCGCTTCTTGAGCACCGCGCGGTACAGCGCCGCCATGTCCTCTTCGCCGTGGCCTGCTTCGACCGCGGCCTCCAGGTGGGCCAGAGTCGCCTTCGCCCCCGCCATATCGACCTCGGGCCCCGCCGCCTCCACCACCAGCCGGGCGTCCTTCGCCGCCAGGCCAGCCGGGAACGCCGGGGGGTACTCGCCGGCCAGCATCGCGCCGCCCTTGACATGCGCGTAGCCCACGTCGAGGCCGCCGCCCTTGATCGTCTCCAGGAACAATGCCGGGTCCAGACCCAGCGCGGTCGCCAGGCCCAGGCTCTCGGCCGTGCCGTTGGTCAGCGCCAGGACCCACGCGTTCACCACCAGCTTGAGCCGGCTGCCCTGGCCGGCCGGGCCGAGCCAGCGTGTCTTCGCCGCTACCGCGTCGAACACCGGGGTCGCCGCGGGCCGGGCCTCCTCCGGGCCGGACGCCAGCACCTGCAGCTGGGCCTGCTCCGCGGGCTGGCGGGTGCCGAGCACCGGTGCGTCGACGAACACCACGCCCGCCTTCTCCGCCAGCTCGGCCAGGCGGTCGGTCCACTCGAGGCCGACCGTGCTCATCTGCAGCCACAACGTCCCCGAAGCGGGCGACGCGGCTTCGAACGCCGAAGCGACCGCGGGACCGTCGGCGAGCATCGTCACCAGGATGTCCGCGCCCTCGGCCGCCGAGGCCGCCGAATCGGCCACTGTCGCGACGTCGGCGAGGTGCTCGGCCTTCTCCCGGGTCCGGTTCCACACCCGGACGTCGAGGCCCGCCTTCGCGAGGTTGGCCGCCATCGGCGCGCCCATGATCCCGGTGCCGAGAAATCCGATGCTCATGTCCCCATCGTGCCGAACGCGCGGCCGCCTCGCAGTCCGCGAAAAGCCATCAAACGGACCTTGTCCCGTTCACCTGGGCCGACGATGGTCGGAAACCATGCCCGAACTGTCCCGCCGCCGCCTGCTCGGCGTGTCCGGAGCGGCCCTCGCCGGCTCGCTGCTGCCCCCGTCCCTGCACTCGGCGATGGCCGAGCCCATGCGCCGCGGCGGCCTCGACGCCGTCGAGCACGTCGTGGTGCTGATGCAGGAGAACCGCTCGTTCGACCACTACTTCGGCACGCTGCGCGGGATCCGCGGCTTCGGCGACGCGCATCCCCTGGAGCTGCCCTCCGGGCGCTCGGTGTTCGAGCAGCCGAACCCGGCGGGCGGCACCGTGCTGCCGTTCTCGCTGCGCAAGGAGGCCGAGCGCGAAGGCCGCGCCGCCGGTGACATCCAGTACCTCGGCGACCTCGACCACAGCTGGACCGGCACCGGCAAGGCCTGGGCCCGCGGCTGGAACGACGGCTGGATCGGCGTCAAGAGCCCGGCGACCATGACCTACTACGACCGCCGCGACATCGCGCTGCAGTACGAGCTCGCCGACACCTTCACCCTCTGCGACGCCTACCACTGCTCGATCTTCGGCTCCACCAACCCGAACCGGAACTTCCTCTGGACCGGCACGGTCGGCTACGAGCCGAACAGCACCGCGCGCGCCGTCACGAACGCCGCGTACTCCTACGACCACGCCGGTTACGACTGGACGACCTACCCGGAACGCCTCGAGAAAGCGGGCGTCTCGTGGCAGATCTACCAGGAGTGGGACAACTTCACCGACAACGCCGTCGAATACTTCCTGCCGTTCAAGAAGATCGGCACCAGGATCCTCGCGTCGGTGAGCGAGAAGTTCCGCACCACCGAAGAGTTCTACGACACGCTCTTCAAGAAGACCCCGGAAGAGCAACAGAAGCTGCGCGCCGAGTTCGACGCGGGTGTCGCCGCGCTGACCCCGGCCGAGCGGCGGCTGTTCCAGCGCGCGATGTACCGCAGTGAGCCGGAAACGCTCGTCCCGCGCCTGCGCGCGGACATCCGGGCCCGCCGGCTCCCCCGGGTCAGCTGGCTGGTCCCCTCGGCGGTCGACTCAGAGCACCCCGGCGCGTCCACGCCGGTCGGCAGCGCGAACCTGATCTACGACGTGCTCGACGCGCTCGCGCAGGACCACGACACGTGGTCGAAGACGGTGCTGCTCGTCAACTTCGACGAGAACGACGGCTACTTCGACCACGTGCCACCGCCGGTCCCGCCCGCCGACGCCGCCGACGACCACTTCGCCGGGCAGCCGCTCGGGTTCGGGCCGCGGGTGCCGATGACGGTCGTCTCGCCGTGGACGATCGGCGGGTTCGCCGACTCGACCGTGTACGACCACACGTCGGTGCTGCGCCTGCTGGAGCGCTGGACCGGCGTCGCGGAGCCGAACATCAGCGCGTGGCGGCGGACCGCCGCGGGTGACCTCACGGGCGCGTTCGACTTCGGCCGCGCCGGCCGCCCGCCGCGGGTCGCCAAGCCGGGCCCGGTCCCGGCGCCGATCGCGCGCTGGCACCCCGCCGCGCCGGCCCAGCCGGAGCCGCCGGCGGTCGAGCCGGGCACCCGGCCCGCCCGCGCACTGCCTTACCAGGCCTCGGTTTCCGGCACGCTCGACGCGTCCGGGAAGCTCGCGCTGAAGCTGGCCAACAGCGGCCGCGCGGCGGCGCACTTCGCGATCTACGCCTACGCGGGAGAGCTCGCGGAACCGGCCCACCACGACGTCCTCGGCACGCGGGACGTCGTGCTGCCCGTGCCCGGCGCGGCGCACCGCGTGGTCGTGCAGGGCCCGAACCGCGGCTGGTGGGAGTTCCGGGGCAGCGGCGCCGGGGTGCGCGTCGACGTGCGGACGCGGTTCGTGCGCGGCGGGCTGGAGCTCACGTGTGCCAACCCGGGCGCTTCGGCGGTCACGCTGCGGCTGACCTCACCGCGCCACGGTCGGACCACCCGGGTGGTCCGGGTGCCGGCCCGCCGCTCGGTGGCGGTGGCCTGGCCGGCTTCGCAGGGCTGGTACGACGTGCGGGTGACCGCCGACGGCGACGCCGGGTTCCTGCGCACGCTC
Source organism: Amycolatopsis sp. NPDC104863 (assembly GCF_055582965.1). Classification (NCBI taxonomy): domain Bacteria; kingdom Bacillati; phylum Actinomycetota; class Actinomycetes; order Pseudonocardiales; family Pseudonocardiaceae; genus Amycolatopsis; species Amycolatopsis sp. NPDC104863. The sequence continues at coordinate 560,729 of NZ_JBVJOW010000003.1, read as the reverse complement.
ACCGGCCGCGTCGAAGACGGCCGGCCGGGCACCTGCGGTCAGTAGTCGCCGAGCAGGCAGAAGGGATGGCCGGCCGGGTCGGCGTAGACGCGCCAGCCCCGGCCGTCCGGGTCCGGGTCGAGCAACCGGCCGCCGTGCTGCAGCACCTGGTGGTGCGTCTCGCGCATGTCGTCCACTTCGAAGTCGAAGTGGAACTGCTGCGAGAACGCGGGATCGGGCCAGCGCGGCGCCTGGTGGCCCGGCGACCGCTGGAACCCCAGCACCATCCCGCCGACGTGGAGGGTCGAGAAGTCCTCGTCGACCCGCCACCGCGGATCGGGCCGGTCCACCTCACCACCGGCGATCGCCTGGTAGAAGTACGCGAGCACGAGCGGTTCCGGACAGTCCAGGACGATGCACTGCAGCGTCGCGGGCACGGGGAAACCTCCTGCCGTCGCCGGGACCCGGTTCGGGTCACCTCAGGCGCGAAGCTTACGAAACGCGATGATCTTGAAGTTCCCGGCCCGGGTGGTGATCACTTTCCCGGCGATCGTCCGGCTGTGGTCACCGCTCACCGCGGATGGTCCGGCGCAGCTTCGGGACGCGCTCGGCGAGCGGGCGCTCCGCCCCGCGCTGGGTGGGCTCGTAGTAGTCCTTGCCGACCAGCTCGTCCGGCGGGTACTGCTGCGCCAGCACGCCCTCCGGGACGTTGTGCGGATACCGGTAGCCCTGCGCGTTGCCGAGCTTCTTGGCGCCGGCGTAGTGGCCGTCACGCAGGTGCGGCGGGACGCTGCCCGCCAGCCCGGCGCGGACGTCGGCCAGCGCGGCGTCGATGCCGGTGACGACCGCGTTCGACTTCGGCGCCGTGGCCAGGTGGATCGTCGCCTGCGCGAGTGCCAGCCTGCCCTCGGGCATGCCGATGAGCTGGACGGCGTGCGAGGCCGCGACCGCCGCCTGCAGCGCCGTCGGGTCGGCCATCCCGATGTCCTCGCTCGCGTGCACGACCAGGCGTCGCGCGAGGAAGCGCGGGTCCTCCCCCGCCTCGATCATCCGGGCCAGGTAGTGCAGCGCGGCGTCCACATCGGACCCGCGGATCGACTTGATGAACGCGCTGATGACGTCGTAGTGCTGGTCGCCGTCGCGGTCGTAGCGCACCGCCGCCTTGTCCACAGTGGACTCGACGGTGGCCAGGTCGATGGTCTTCGCCTCGGTGGCCGACGCCGCGTCCGCCGCCGCTTCCAAGGCCGTGAGGGCGCGGCGCGCGTCCCCGCCCGCGAGCCGGACGAGGTGGGCGCGCGCGTCCTCGGTCAGCGTCAGCTCGCCGCCGAGGCCGCGCTCGTCGGCCAGCGCGCGCTCGATCAGCTGCGTGATGTCCTCGTCGGTCAGCGGGCGCAGCTGCAGCACGAGCGAGCGGGACAGCAGCGGCGAGACGACGGAGAACGACGGGTTCTCGGTGGTCGCCGCGACCAGCAGCACCGTGCGGTCCTCGACCGCGCCGAGCAGCGCGTCCTGCTGGGTCTTGGAGAACCGGTGCACCTCGTCGATGAACAGCACGGTGTTCTCGGTGTTGTACTGCCGGCGCCGCCGCGCCTCCTCGATGACGCCGCGCACCTCCTTGACCCCGGCCGACAGCGCCGACATCGCGACGAACCGGCGTCCCGTCGCGATCGAGACGAGGTTGGCCAGCGTCGTCTTGCCCGTGCCGGGCGGGCCGTAGAGCAGCACCGACGCCGGCGCGGCGCCCTCGACCAGCCGCCGCAGCGGGGCGCCTTCGCGCAGCAGGTGCTGCTGGCCGACGACCTCGTCGAGCGAGCGCGGCCGCATCCGCACGGCCAGCGGGGAGCTCGCCGGGTCCGCCTGCCGCTCGTCGGCGTTCGACGTCGTCCGCTCGGGCGGGGGCGCCACGTCGGCGTTCACGGTGAAGAGCTCGTCCTGTGCCACACCGATGACGTTAACCGAACCCACCGACAGAACCCTTGCCCCGGTCCGCGGAGCCGCGCTACCGTCGTGGTGACCGGTTGACCGAAAGTGCGATTCCGGTCAACAAGTCAAACGTTCAAGGAACCAGCAGGTGGAGACGCATGAGCCATCCCAACCGCGAGCGTGCCGACCGGATCCTGGACGCGGCGGGCGAGCTGCTGCTGCGCATGGGCTACCGGAAGGTGGCGGTCGACGACATCGCGCGCGCGGTCGGCATCGGCAAGGGCACCGTCTACCTGCACTGGCGCACCAAGGAGCTGCTGTTCCAGGCGCTGATGATGCGGGAGTCGGCCGACCTGACCGACGAGATCCTGGCCCGGATCAAGGCCGACCCGGCGATGATCCTCCCGCACCGGATGATCTCGGCGTCGTTCCTCGTCACCCACCGGCGGCCGCTGGTGATGGCGATGCTGCGCGGCAACGCCGACATGTTCGGCTCGCTCGGCGACCTCGCCCTGCGCAAGCAGCAGGACCAGCTGCGCGCGCAGTTCGAGGAGGCGATGCTCCGGCACGGCCTGATCCGGTCGGACGTGCCGAACCTGACCTACGCGCTCAACACGTCGACCCTCGGCTTCTACCTGGGCGACACGCTTTCCGACGAGTTCGAGGCCATTCCGCTGGAGGAGAAGGCGGAGGTCCTCGCGTACCTGGTCCGGACCGCGTTCGAGCCGGCCGGGGAGCCCGATCCCCGCGCGGTCGCGGACGTGGCGGCGGAGCTGAGCTCGGCGCTCGAGGAGCTCGTCTCGGGCTACCGGCAAGGGATCTACGCGCACGATCCCGCCAAGGCGCCCGGCTGATCCCGGGCCACACAGGGGAAAGAAGGGGCGGACATGACCACCACACAAGCGGACACCTGGGGACTCCACGAATCCCAGTTCTGGCTGCGGGGGAAGCAGCCCGAGGCACGCGTGCACCACGCCGCCGACCTCGGGTTCTGGAACGTCTACGGGCACCCGGAGGCCGAAGAGGTCCTCCGCGACCCGGCGACGTACTCCTCGGACACCACGCGGCTGGTGCCGAAGGAGATGATGGCCGGCGTCGACCCCGACGTCGACTTCGAGGAGATGCAGGCGGGCAACCTGCTGCAGCTGGACCCGCCGCTGCACAACAAGATGCGCAAGCTCGTCAGCCGGGCGTTCACGCCGAAGGTCGTCGCCGACCTGGAGCCGCGCATCGCGGCGGTGACGAACGAGATGCTCGACGCGGCGGGTTCGACCGGCCGGCTCGAGCTGGTCGAGCACCTCGCCTACCCGTTGCCGGTGATCGTCATCGCGGAGCTGCTGGGGGTCCCCGCGAGCGACCGGCACCTGTTCAAGGGCTGGGTGGACAAGCTGTTCGACTCTTCGGAGCAGTTCTCGCTGAAGGAGCAGACCGAGGGGCGGCAGGAAGCGGTCAAGAAGTCGCTGGAGGGACAGAAGGCGCTCGTCGAGTACCTCGGCGTGCACGTCGACGAACGGCGGAAGCAGCCCCGGGAGGACCTGCTGACGAAGCTCGTCGAAGCCGAGGTCGACGGGGAGAAGCTGACGCGCAACGAGGTCGTCAACTTCGCCAACGTCCTGCTGCTGGCCGGGCACATCACCACGACGATGCTGCTCGGCAACGCCGTGCTGTGCCTGGACACGCACCCCGGATGGGACGAGCGGGTGCGCGCCGACCGGTCGCTCGTGCCGCCGATGATCGAGGAGTCGCTGCGGTACCTGTCGCCGTTCGCGGCGGTGGCCCGGGCGACCACGCGCGAGGTGGAGCTGGGCGGGACGACGGTGCCCGCCGACCAGATGCTGATGGTCTGGGTGGCCGCCGCCAACCGCGACGACCGGGTGTTCGCCGACCCGGACACCTTCACCCCGCTGCGCGACCCCAACCCGCACCTGGCGTTCGGGCGCGGGATCCACTTCTGCATCGGGGCGCCCCTCGCGCGGCTGGAGGGACGGGTGGCGCTGAACGTCTTGTTCGACCGCTACCCCACGCTGCGGACGATCCCGGGTGAGCCGCCGAAGTTCCAGGTCAACCCGAACATGACCGGCGTGCGGGAGCTGCCGCTCACCACGGCGTGAACCGGTTGCGCCCTGGGCGAAACCCCTCGCCCGGGGCGCGAGCCGTGCCGCAGAGTGGGCCGATGCGCATCGCGGTGCTCTCGGACATCCACGGCGTGCTCCCGGCTCTCGAGGCGGTGCTGGCCGAGCCGGAGGTCGTCGCGGCCGATCGGATCGTGCTGCTCGGGGACATGCTCGCCGGGCCGATGCCGGTGGAAACCCTGGAGCGGCTGGTTTCCCTGGGCTCGCGCGCGGTCTGGGTGCGGGGCAACGCGGACCGCGAGCTGGCGGCGTCCGCGCGCGGCGCCGGGATGTTCGTCCCGGACCCGATCTTCCCGTGGGCGGCGAAGCAGCTGCGTCCGGCCGACCTGCCCGTCCTGGACGCGCTCCCGTTGACGGTGACGCTGGGCGACGTGCTGTTCTGCCACGCGACCCCGCGCGACGACACCGAGATCGTGCTCGTCGACAGCCCGTTGGCGCGCTGGGCGGAGGTGCTCGAGGGGGTCGAGGCGTCGACGATCGTGTGCGGGCACACGCACATGCCGTTCGTCCGGCTGGCCGACCGGAAGCTGGTCGTGAACCCCGGCAGCGTCGGAATGCCTTACGGCGCTTCGGGCGCGCACTGGGCCCTGCTCGGCGACGGCGTCGAGCTGCGGCGCACGGAGTACGACGTCGAAGCGGCGTGCCGGTTTCTCGCCGAGGAGTGCGCGTACCCAGACATCGAGGAGTGGGCGGACTTCTTCGTCCGCAACCCGGCTTCGGACGCGGAGGCGCTTCGCGTGTTCAGCGGGAGCGAACCGAATTCCACATGATGACGGCGGCGTAAGGGAGGAATTCGCGGCCGCGGCGGCAGAGCCACGGGATTCCCTTGACCACCAGCCAGCCCAGGTGCCCCGCCGCGCTCGGCTCGAGGCCGCCGCTGCAGGTGAGGCTGACCGGCTCCGGCACGTCGAACCCGGCTTCGGCGAGCAGCCCGGTGAAGCCGTCCGCGAGCATGCGGTGGCCGAGCTCGGAGGGGTGCAGCCGGTCGACGCTCCACGACGTCAGGTCGTAGGCGCCGGGAAGCCGGTCGAGGTCGAGGCAGGGCACGCCTTCGCGGGCGACGACCTCGCCGATCGCCGCGTTCAGCTCGGCGACGCGGGCACTGAGCGCGCGCTTGAGCGACGGCGGGAGCCGGAACACCTTGCTGTGGTCGTGGAACCGCACCGGCACGACGGTGGTGCCGGTCGCGCGCAGCCGGTGGATGACCTCGGTGAGGTCTTCGGCGATGCGCGCGGCGTCGAAGTCCGGGCGCAGGGTGTCGTTCATGCCGGCGACGAGCAGGGCGACGTCGGCCCGGTGCGCGACGGCGGCGGGCACCTGCTCGGTGAGCACGCACCGCATCCGCGCCCCGGTGAAGGACGGGTTCAGGTAGCCGTCGGCGTCGACCCCGAGCGCGGCGGCGACGAGCGGGCCGACCCCACGCCAGCCACCCCGCCGCGGCAGGGGATCCCCCAGGCCGACGGCGGTGGAGTCGCCGAGCACCACCAGGCGCCGCGCTCGCTTGAGCGACGGGACCGCCGTGAGCGCGGGGCGGGAGGGTTCGGGTGCGGGAGTGACTTCGAGGCTGATCACGGTCACGCTCAAGACCATCGGCCACGGAAGCTCACCTGCGGTGAGGAGGAGGTAACGCGCCCACGACACCGGGCCTAATTTTTGACGCTCACCTCACGGAGGTCCGAAAAGTCCTGTTCGGGTGGGTGGGGAGGGGTGCCGGGATGCCGCGGGCTCAGTTGGGCGGGCTCGGTCAGGCGGGCTCGGTCAGGCGGGCTCGGTCAGGCGGAATCAGCCGCGGTTGCGGGCTCAGCCGCGGTGGCAGGCTCAGCCGGGCAGGCTCGGTCAGGCAGGCTCGGCCAGGCGGGCTCGGCCAGGCGGGCTCGGCCAGGCGGGCTCGGCCAGGCGGGCTCGGTCAGGCGGAATCAGCCGCGGTTGCGGGCTCAGCCGCGGTGGCAGGCTCAGCCGGGCCAGCTCAGCCGGGCTCAGCCGGGCGGGATCAGCCGGGCGGGCTCCATCGCCGTGGCGGGCCCACCCACCGAAAGCCGCCTTGGTGCGCGCGGCTCGGCGAGATCCAGCCACCGCAACGCCGCTTCGAGCGCGTGCGAGCGCACCCAGGCTCGGCGAGACCCAGCCACCGCACCAGACCTCAGCCAGACCTCAGCGGAAAGCCGGATAAAACGCCAGGTCCGCATGCGGACCCAGCCGCGCCGCCAGTCCAGCCGCCACCTTGGCCGCGAACTCCGACACCGCCGTCATCCGGACGTACCCCGCGTGCTTGGCCAGGTCGCGCCACCACGTCACCAGGGCCGACTCGCGGCTCACCGGGGCCGCGTGGTGGGACAGGTCCAGTGCGCCGAGCTCCTCGCCCGTGATCAGCCAGACCCGCAGCAGCTCGCTGGTCGTCAGGTGGCCGGCGAGGACGTCGTCGTCGGCGAAACCGGGCCAGACACCCACCACCTCCGCGCGCCACGCCGCGACCATCGCCTCGCTCATGCCCGCCGGCAGGGCCAGCGCGTCCGGCCAGGCCGCGAACGGCAGCCGCAGGTGGGCCGCGTCGACCAGGGCCGAGCGGACGCAGCCGTACTCGAAGTCGAGGAACCGGACGCCCTCGCCCGTGACGAGGTTGTTGTCCGGGCTGAGCTCGACCGGGCTGAACGCGCGGAAGCCCGCCGAGCGGGACTGCTCCAGGGCCTCCGCCACCTGCTCGCGGACCGCGTCCGGCACCGGGATGCCGAGGCGCTCCTGGATGAGCGCCGGGACGCGGGCGAACAGCTCGTCGTCGCGGCTCGGGGAATCGTTCTTCGCCGGGCCTCCCAGGCGCCGCAGCAGCGCGTTGAAGTCCGCTTCGCGGCCCGCCGTGCTCGCGTGCAGGCGGCCCAGCGACCGGGCCCACGACAGCAGCGCGCGCTCGGCCGCGCGGGACTCGCGCGCGTAGAGCTTGTCCTCCAGCGTCGCCGTGCGGCCGAGGTCCTCCAGCACGAGCACGCGGTCGCGGCCGTCGTGGGCCAGCAGCTCCGGGCACATCCGCTCGTCCGGCGAGAGCGCGGTGAACAGCTGGTAGCTGACCGCCTCCTGGGCGAACGGGTCGGCGGCGCCCGGCTCCGGCGTCTCCGGGTAGTGCTTGATCACCAGCGTCCGCGGCAGCGCGAACGACGACGACACCACTCTCGCGCGGACGACCGTGGCCGGTCCGCTTCCCGCGAGGTCCTCGGGGGCGACCAGCGTGATCGCACTGCCGAACCGGCGCGAGAGGACTGACTCGCCCGCCGCGACCGCCGCGGCGACGGCGAGCTGCTCGGCTCCTGCCCCGACCCCAGCGTCGCCGGCGGAGGAGGTGTCGACTGTCATTGTCACCGACCCTACTCGTGACTGAGCAACCATGACTACTGACATCCGGACAAGAAGGATCCCCCGGCCCGGATGGGATTCATCCCCGTGAAAGCGGACGTGTTCCCACCGGTGAACGTTGCCCATTCCGGCGCACGATCAACACAATGGCCGCTGCTGCAACGATTCCGAGAAGGTTCACGAGCAGCTGCCCGACCGACTGGAGACACCGGCTCCACTCCCCCGCGACCGCCGCGACGACCGCGTACCCCGCGGCCGGCACCGTGGTGACGGAGATGAAGACGCCCACCAGCGCGGCCGACTTGGCCGAGGTCATGGCCAGCATCCCGGCGGCGCCGGCGAGCATCGCGACCACCAGCGACGGCACCCCGACGGAGAAGACGAAGTCGACCTCGCTGTGCTGCTGCAGCTCGAACGCCTTTTCGCCGAAGACGTCGGTCGCGCGGACCAGCAGCGCGCCACCCAGGGTGACGACCATGGCCAGCGGGAACCCGACACCCAGCGCGGCGCCGGCCAGCCGGACGAGGTCCCAGCGGCGCAGCACCACCCCGACCGCCAGCGCGGCCAGCGGCCCGAACTCCGGGCCGACGACCATCGCGCCGACGATCGTCACGGGCGAGTCGGTGAGCACCCCGACCGCGGCCAGCAGGCAGGCGATGGTGAGGAACGCCAGGAACGTCACGTTGAGCCGGGACTCCTCGCCCGAGCGGGCGACCAGCTCCTCCCAGACGACGGCGTCCGCGCCTTCGCCGGGCGCAGCCTCCTCCGCGGCGTCGGCGGCGTCCGAGAGGGCCGTGTCGAGCGCTTCGAGCGTGATCCCGCCGGTGTGGTCGAGCTCGAGCCCGCACAGCGCGGCGACGATCTCGTCCGCCGCCTCACGCGCGATGTCGGCCTCGACCAGGTCGCCTTCGGGCGCCACGGCGACGCCGCGGTGCACCACGAGGTGCGCCGTCCCGGCGTGGGCCCGCAGGATCTCGAGCGCCTGGGCGGTCTTCTCCTGCGGGCTCACGGCCCTGAGGTGCAGCACTAGTTCGAGGCGGGGGGCGCCGGCTTCGCGTCGATGCCGGCCTCCTTGCGCTGCTGCGCCGTGATCGGCGCCGGCGCCGCCGTCAGCGGGTCGTACCCGCCGCCGGTCTTCGGGAACGCGATGACGTCACGCAGCGAGTCGGCCTTCGCCAGCAGCATGACGATGCGGTCCCAGCCGAACGCGATGCCGCCGTGCGGCGGCGGGCCGAACTGGAACGCGTCGAGCAGGAAGCCGAACTTCTCCTGCGCTTCCTCTTCGCCGAGGCCCATCAGCGCGAAGACGCGCTTCTGCACGTCACCGCGGTGGATACGGATCGAGCCACCGCCGATTTCGTTGCCGTTGCAGACGATGTCGTAGGCGTAGGCGAGCGCGTTGCCCGGGTCCTGCTCGAACTTGTCGATCCATTCCGGGGTGGGCGAGGTGAACGCGTGGTGCACCGCGGTCCACTTGCCGGAGCCGACCGCGACGTCGTCGCCGATGTCCTCGACCGGCGCGAACAGCGGCGCGTCGACGACCCAGACGAACGACCAGGCGTCTTCGTCGATGAGGCCGAGGCGCTTGCCGATCTCGTCCCGCGCCGCGCCGAGCAGCGGCTGCGTGCTCGACGCCTTGCCGGCCGAGAAGAAGATGCAGTCGCCCGGCTTGGCGCCCGCCGCGGCGGCGACGTTCTCGCGCTCGGTCTCGGACAGGTTCTTCGCGACCGGGCCGCCGAGCGTGCCGTCCTCGTTCACCAGGATGTACGCGAGGCCGCGCGCGCCGCGCTGCTTCGCCCACTCCTGCCACGCGTCGAGCTGGCGGCGCGGCTGGTCGGCGCCGCCGGCCATCACGACCGAGCCGACGTAGGGCGCCTGGAACACGCGGAACGGCGTGTCGGCGAAGAACTCCGTCATGTCGGTGATCTCGAGGTCGAAGCGCAGGTCCGGCTTGTCCGAGCCGTACTTGGCCATCGCCTCGTGGTAGGTGATGCGCGGGATCGGCCGCGGGATCTCGTGCCCGACCAGCTTCCACAACGCGGAGACGATCTGCTCGCCGATGGCGATGACGTCGTCCTGCTCGACGAAGCTCATCTCGATGTCGAGCTGGGTGAACTCCGGCTGGCGGTCGGCGCGGAAGTCCTCGTCCCGGTAGCAGCGCGCGATCTGGTAGTACCGCTCCATGCCGCCGACCATGAGCAGCTGCTTGAACAGCTGCGGCGACTGCGGCAGGGCGTACCAGGAGCCGGGCTTGAGCCGGGCCGGGACCAGGAAGTCGCGGGCGCCTTCCGGGGTGGAGCGGGTCATCGTCGGCGTCTCGATCTCGACGAAGTCCTGGTTGTGCAGCACCTCGCGCGCGGCGCGGCTGACCTCGCTGCGCAGCCGCATGGCCGCGGCCGGGCCGCTGCGGCGCAGGTCGAGGTAGCGGTGCTTGAGGCGGATCTCCTCGCCGACGTCGACCCGGTCGTCGATCGGGAACGGCAGCGGCGCGGCCTCGGAAAGGACCTCGAGCTCGGTCGCGAGGACCTCGATCTCGCCGGTGGGGATCTCGGCGTTCGCGTTGCCCTCGGGGCGCTTCGCGACCTCGCCGACGATCTTGACGCAGAACTCGGACCGCAGCGCGTGGGCGCGCTCGGCCATCTCGCCCTCGCGGAAGACGACCTGGGCGACGCCGCTGGCATCGCGGAGGTCGATGAAGATGACGCCGCCGTGATCGCGCCGCCGGGCCACCCATCCGGTGAGGGTGACGGTCTGTCCGGCCTGTCCGGCACGCAGGGTGCCGGCTTGGTGAGTGCGGAGCACTGCGACTGCTCTCCTTCGACGTGGGGGTTCTCGCCGCTGAAAGGCTAACGAAGCGCCCAGCGTACGACGTCGGCAGGCTCGCTCGCGCGGCAGTTACGGGCCGGGGTGCAACTGGTCAGAGCACGAAGCGCGGCCGGGCCTCCAGCGCGGCGACCAGCCGGTGGGCCTGGGCCAGGTAGGCCGCGACCGGGTAGATGCGCCCGCCGGGGTGGGCGACCAGCCAGGTCGCGGCCGCGGACGCCGCCGCGAAGAACGGCTGGCCCGCGCAGGCCACGGCGTCGGCGCTCTCCAGCCCGAAGCCGAGGTCGACGGCCGCGACCACGGCGGTCGGCGGGTCGGCCTGGAGGATCGTGTGGTCGTTGAGGTCGATCCGGATGCGGGTGCCGGTGACCGGGCACACGGCGGCGGCGTGCACGCGCTCGCCGGTGGCGATGGCGAGCAGGAACATGTCGACCGAGCCGTCGGGGCCGGCGCCGAGGGTGCCTTCGGCCGGCTGGAGGCGGTGGTGGGCGCCGCGGGGCGCCGGGCCGGTGCTCACGAGGTCGCGGTGCAGGGTGAAACCGATCAGCTCGACCAGCCGGCGGGCCTCGACGGTCGCGACGCCGACGGTCGCGGCCAACCGGTCGACGCTCACCGGGTGCCGCCCGGCCCGGGTCAGCTTCAGCGCGGCCCAGGCGAGCCGGGCGGCCGCGACACGGTCGGTCTGCGAGGTCGTCAACGTCCGGCTCCCTTCAGGATCGATCCCTTCGACGTTAGGCGTCGGCGGTGTGGGACGACAACGACACGATCGGACATTTTCCCGCAACCCCCCGACTGCGCGGCGCAAGGAGGCCGCGACTACGGCGAACGGCGCAGCCCGGGAGGTGCGGGGTGACGGCTTCACCCACACGGCGGGGCGGCGGGTGATCACTGACTTCGGGGCCGGGTAGTCCACAATGGACCGACCGGCTGCGGTTGTGTGACAGGCGAAGACCGAACGTATCGACTTCGGCGTGCCACCTCACAGCAAACGCAACTGCTCCACCACCGGCGCCTCCACGCGCGCCTCGGGCACCGGCTCCGGACTGCGTGTCTCGTACCCCGTCTTGGGCGCCAACCCGTGCCGCCGCAACAGCGGCGCCACCCGCTCGCCCAGGCGCTCGCGGTAGGCCTTCTGGACGTAGCTCCCCCGCGCGTACAGCTCCCGGTACCGCGGCACCAGACCCGGGTACGAACCCGCCAGCCACCGCCCGAACCACTCACGCGCGCCCGGCCGGAGGTGCAGCGGGATCACCGTCACGCTCGACACCCCGACCTCCGCCAGCTGCGCGAACAGCGCGTCGAGGGCCTCCGCGGAGTCCGTCAGCCACGGCAGCACCGGTGCCACCAGCACCGAACACGGCAGACCCGCGTCGCGGGCCTTGCGGATCAACTCCAAGCGGGCCCGGGGGCTCGGGGTGCCCGGTTCCAGCCGGTGCTGCAGCTCGCCGTCCAGCAGTGCCAGGGAGACCGCGAGCGAAACCGGGACGTCCCGGGAGACGTCCTGCAGCAGCGGGAGGTCGCGGGCCAGGACCGTGCCCTTCGTCAGCACCGACAACGGTGTTCCGGAGCGGGCCAGCGCCGTGATGATCCCCGGCATCAGCCGGTAGCGGCCCTCCGCGCGCTGGTACGGGTCGGTGTTCGTCCCCATCGCCACGTGTTCGCGCTGCCACGACGGGCGCTTCAGCTGGGCCGTCAGCACCTCCGGCGCGTTGACCTTCACCACCACCTGGGTGTCGAAGTCGTGGCCCGCGTCGAAGTCCAGGTAGGTGTGCGTGTTCCGGGCGAAACAGTTGTGCGACACCATGCCGTCGGCGACGAAGTCACCCGTGCCCGTGGTGATGTCGAACAGCGGCAGCTGCAGCCCCAGCGGCTCGATCGCCTCGACACGGCGGCGGCTCGCGCCGATCACCGCGCCGTCCAGGGACCGTTTCCACGTCACCGCCGGGTTGCTCACGTGGAAGAACCGGAGGACCTCGGCGGCGCCGCCGAGCAGCCGGACCTCCTGGCGCGTCGGGAACTTCGGCACTTCGTCGAGCTGGTGGGCGAAGCCGAACCGGGTGAGCGCCGCCGCCACCGCGTCCGCGATGTCGGGTTCGTCGTGCGCGATCGCGAGGATGCCCCGCCCGTACCCGCCCGCCAGGTCGAAGACGCCTGCGAGGAACCCGCGCTGCCAGTGGGCGTCCGGGTCGGCGGGCACCTTCAGGAACCCGACGGACGCGCCGAAGTCGGGCAGGTACTCGAGCGCCCGCGCGGCCGCGTCCGCCTCCGCCGCGAACCCGCCGGAGCGCAGCATCCCGCAGAGGTACCCCGCGCGGTAGCCGAGCGTCTCGTCCGGGGTCGGCTCGAAGCGGCCGACGCCGATCAGCTCGCTGCCGGGCGTCAGGCGCGGCCGCTGCGCCGCGCCGAACTTGCTGCCGGTGACGTGTTTCCAGCCCTTCGAGGTGAGGAACCGGTGGTCGCCGCCGGCGACGAGGCGGGTGCCGTCGTCGAGGGTGACGCGGTAGGCCGCGCGCAAGGTCGTCCAGTGCGCTTCGACCCGGGTCGGCACCAGCCGCCGGGTGGCGCCGTGGCCGCGGGTGCCGTAGATCTCGTCGCCGATCTTCAGATCCGACAAGGCTTTCGTGCGCCCGTCGGCCATCAGGATCCGGGTGCCGCCTTCGAGGCAGTAGGTGCAGGCGTGCGAGCACCCGCGGTAGGGGTTCACCGTCCAGCCGAACGGCACCCCCGACCCGGCGGGCACCTTGTTCAGCACCGAGCGGGCGTGCACCTCGTGAAAGGTGACGCCGTCGAACTCCGGTGACCGCACGGACCGCACCAGGCCTTCCAGCCCGGGCAGTGCCGGCTCACCCTCCCCCGCTCGCTGCCGATCCCATCGCACGGCGTCAGTCGAACATATGTTCTAGTCGGGTGTCAAACCGGTTCGCCCCAAGCGAATCGGGTGGTGCTGGTGGGACTCGTGGGGCGGCTCGCGTCGAACCCGGCCGACCGGCCGCGGCACCGAGGTGAGGCCCGGCCGGGACGACCGCGTCCGGCCGTCCCGGCGGTCCGCGATGTCGCGACGGCGGGACTGTTCGTCCCCGGACGTCACCGAGGGCCTCGCGCGCCAGAGCGGCGGGCCTCAGGACGAGAAGCGGTCCAGCGCCCGGATCTTGTTCGTCGCGTCCAGCGCGGCCACCTTGTACGCCTCCGACAGCGTCGGGTAGTTGAACACCGCGTCGACGAGGTAGTCGACCGTGCCGCCGCAGCCCATCACCGCCTGTCCGATGTGGACCAGGTCCGTCGCGCCCGTGCCGAACACGTGGACGCCCAGCAGCTTGCGGTCCGTCGTGGACACCAGCAGCTTCAGCATTCCGTAGCTGTCGCCGGTGATCTGGCCGCGCGCCAGCTCGCGGTACCGCGCGATGCCGACCTCGTACGGCACCGACGACGACGTCAGCTGGGCCTCCGTGGAACCCACGTACGAGATCTCCGGGATCGTGTAGATCCCGATCGGCTGCAGCGCGCCGAGGCCGTTCGCCGGTTCGCCGAACGCGTGGTACGCCGCCAGCCTGCCCTGGTCCATCGACGTCGCCGCCAGGGCGGGGAAGCCGATCACGTCGCCGACCGCGTAGATGTGCGGCACCTCGGTGCGGTAGTGCTCGTCGACCACGAGCCGGCCGCGCTCGTCGGCCATCAGGCCCGCCGCCTCGAGCGTCAGGTCGCCGGTCATGCCCTGGCGGCCCGCCGAGTACATGACGCCGTCGGCCGGGATGCGCTTGCCACTGACCAGGGTGGTGATCGTCGCGTCGTCGGACACCGCGACGTCGGCGACCTTCTCGCCGAAGCGGAACGTCACGCCGAGGTCGCGCAGCTGGAACTTGAGCGACTCGACGATCTCGGGGTCGCAGAAGTCGAGCATCTGGTCGCGCTGCTCGACCACGGTGACCCGCGAGCCGAGCGCGGCGAACATCGACGCGTATTCGATGCCGATCACGCCCGCCCCGACCACCACGAGCGACGACGGGATCTGCTCGAGCCGCAGGATCTCGTCGGAGTCGAGCACGCGGGCGGCGTCGAAGTCGACGTGCCCGGGCCGCGCCGGCCGGGTGCCGGTGGCGATGACGACGTAGTCCGCGGTGAGCGTCCGGCGGTCGCCGGGGTGCTTCCCGTCGACGAGGACGGTGTGCGGGTCGGCGAACGAGCCGGTGCCGGCGATCAGGTCGACGTGGTTGCGCATCAGCTGCGCGCGCACCACCTGGACCTCGCGCCCGACCACGTGCTGGGTGCGCGCCAGCAGGTCGGCGATCGTGATGTCCTGCTTGACGCGGTAGCTCGCGCCGTACAGCTCCCGCTGGTTCATCCCGGTCAGGTAGAGCACGGCTTCGCGCAGCGTCTTCGACGGGATCGTGCCGGTGTTGACGCACACCCCGCCGACCATGTCGTGCTTGTCGACGACCGCCACCCGTTTGCCGAGCTTCGCCGCGGCGATGGCGGCCTTCTGCCCACCCGGGCCCGAACCGATGACGATGAGGTCGTACTCGTGCTCGCTCACGTGTCGAGCCTGCGCACCCGGACGGCCCGGCGCAACCCCCTGCCGGTGAAGATCCGCGCGCGGGGAAGTCTCGGCGCTAGCCTGCCGGGGTGCTGCGCATCACGCTGCTGGGCGAGCAGGTGATCACCGACGACGGGACCGGCGCCGTGCTGACGCGGTCGCCGCGGTCGGTCGCGCTCGTGGCCCACCTGGTCGTGCACGCCGGGCGGGCGGTGCCGCGGCGGCGGATCGCGGGGGTGTTCTGGCCGGACTCGACCGACGCGCAGGCCCTGACCAACCTCCGCCGCGAGCTGCACCAGCTGCGCCGCGTGCTGGGCGACCCGCCGTCGCTGGCCGTCAGCGGGCAGGACCTGTGCTGGCGGGACACGCCGTCGAGCCGGGTGGACGTGCGGGAGTTCGACGTCGCCCGCCGGGCCGCGCTGGCCGCCGCGGATCCCGGCGCGGTGCTCGCCCAGGCGGCCGCCGCGCTCGCGGCCTACCGCGGTGAGCTGCTGCCCGGCCTGGCCGACGACTGGGTGCTGGCCGCGCGCGCCGAGTTGGAACGCCAGTGCGTCGAGCTGTGCGACCTGGTCTGCCGGACGCCCTCGGGCGATCCTGCCGCCGCGCTCGCCGCGGCGCGGCGCCGGATCTCGCTGCGCCCGCTGGAAGAGACCGGCTACCGGACGCTGATGGCGCTGCAGGCCGAGGCCGGCGACCGGGCGGGCGCGGTGAGCACGTACCACCGGTGCGCGTCGGTCCTGGAGCGCGAGCTCGGCGTCGTCCCGGCCGAGGCGACGCGGGCGGCGCTGCGCCGGCTGCTCGCCCGGGCGGAGGCCGAACCCCGCCGCGCCGCCGCGCCCGGGCTCGTCGGCCGGGCGGCGGAGCTGGCGCGGCTCGGCGAAGCGTGGCGGACGGCCGCGGCCGGGCACGCGGGGATCGTCCTGGTCCGCGGGGACGCCGGGGTCGGCAAGACGCGGCTGGTGGCCGAGCTGGCGGCGCTCGCGCGGGCCGAAGGCGCGGTCGTCGCGACCGGCCAGTGCTTCGGGACGCCGGGGCGGCTCGCGCTGGCGCCGGTGGCGGACTGGCTGCGCACACCCGACCTGCGGCGTGCGACGGCGTCACTCGACCCGGTGTGGCGCGCCGAGGTCGACCGGCTGGTGCCGGCCGCGCGGACGGCGTCCGGCGAGCGTCCGGCGGCCGAGGCGTGGCAGCGCCTGCGGTTCTTCGAAGGCCTGGCCCGGGCGCTCACCAGCGGCACCCGGCCGGTGCTGCTCGTGCTCGACAACGTCCAGTGGTGCGACCACGAGACGGGCGCGTTCCTCGCCTTCTGCCTCGGCCTGCGACCGGCCGCGCCGCTGCTGGTCGCCGGGACCCTGCGCGACGGCGACCTCGACCCCGAACTCACCGCGTGGGTCACGCGGCTGCGCGAAGACGGCACGCTCACCGAGCTGACGTTGCGCCCGTTCGACGCCGGGGGCACGGCGGGGCTGGCCGAAGCGGTCGCCGGGCGGGCGTTGTCGGGGCCGGACCGGGCGCTGCTGCACGCGGCCACCGGCGGTTACCCGCTCTACGTCGTGGAAGCCTTGCGCACCAACGAGTCCGTGCCCTCCGGCGGTCTCGACGCGGTGCTGCGCGCGCGGCTCGAGCAGCCGGGTCCGGCGGCCCGCGAGGTCGCCGGGCTCGCCGCCGCCGTCGGCCGCGACTTCACCCTCGAGCTGCTCACCGAGGCCGGCGACCTCGACGCGGACACCGTGGTCGACGCGGTCGACGAGCTGTGGCGGCGCCGGCTCGTCCACGAGTTCCGCGGCGGGTACGCCTTCACCCATGACCTCCTGCGCGAGGCGGCGTACCAGCAGGTCAGCCCGCCGCGGCGGTGGCTGCTGCACCGGCGGCTCGCCCAGGCCATGGAGCTGCTGCACGCCGGCGACACCGACGCCGTCGCCGCGCAGCTGGCCGAGCAGCACGCGCGCGGCGGCCACCCCGACCGCGCGGTCGCCCACTACCGGCGGGCCGCGGCCGTCGCGGCGCGCACCTTCGCCCACGCCGAGGCGATCCGCTTGCTGAAGGCGGCACTGGCGCTCGTCCGCGCGCGGCCGGCGAGCGCGAGCCGTGACCACGCGGAGCAGGCCGTGCTCGACGCGCTCGCCGGGCCGCTCAACGCTCGGTTCGGCTACTCCTCGCCGGAGCTGCAGCAGACCGTGGAGCGCTCGCTCGAGCTGGCGGAGTCGTCCGGCGACCCCGCGGCGACGCTGACCGCCCTGCTGGCGCTGTTCTCGTCCCGGTTCGTCCAGGGCCGGACCGCGCAGGCGCACGAGGTCGGGGAACGCGCGCTCACGCTCGCCGGGCCGGGGATCGGCGCGGAGCAGATCGGCTCGGCGCACTTCGCCGTCGCGGGCTCGTCGGTCAGCCTCGGCCATCCGGCGGAGGGAGTGCGCCACTTCAAGCTGGCAGCGGAACGCATCCGAGGCGCCGTTTCGTGGCCCATCGGCACCCGCCCGGACGTCCACAGCCCGGCCTGGGCGGCGCACGCCCACTGGCTGCTGGGCGACGACGACGCGGCACTGGCGAGCTCGGCCGAGGCCCTCGCGCGCGCCCGGGCGGTCGACGACCCGTACAGCCTGGCCATCTCGCTGGCCTACGCCGGCGTGACGCACCAGATGCGCCGCGACCGGCCGGCGCTCTGGACCGCCGTCACCGAGCTGCACGCGTTGTGCGACCGCTACGGCTTCGCGTACTACCGCGAGTGGGCGTTGGTCCTGGGCGGCTGGTCGCGGGGTGGCGCGGCGGGCCTGGCCGCGGCCCAGGACGGCGTCGCGCACCTCAAGGCCGAGGGGTCGTTCGCCCGGATGCCGTACTGGCTTTCGCTGCTCGCCGAGCTGTCCGCGCCCGAGGCCGCCCGCGCGACGCTGGACGCCGCGCTCGCCGCCGGCCGCGCCCGCGACGACCTGTGGTGGCTGCCCGAGGTGCTGCGGCTGCGCGCGGCGCACGACGCCGATCCGGCGCCCCGGCTGCGGGAGGCCGCGGACCTGGCGCGGGCGCAGGGCAGCGTCGCCCTGCTGCGGCGCTGCGAGGCGGACCTCGGCGCCGGGGAACGACCCGAACGCTGAGCGAACGCCGCGTTCCTAGGTTCTCCCGGGTACCACGAAATCCGAGAGGGACCTCATGACCACCACCGCTCTGCCGCACGAAGAACTGGCCGCCGTCCTGCGCGGCGACCTCGTCACCCCGGACGACCCCGGCTACGACGAAGCCCGGGCCGTCTACAACGCCATGATCGACAAGCGCCCGGCCGTGATCGCCTACTGCCGCGACACCGCCGACGTCGTCGCCTGTGTCCGGTACGGGCGCGCGCAGGGCCTCGACCTCGCCGTGCGCGGCGGCGGCCACAACGCCGGCGGCCTGGGGGTCGCCGACGGCGCGCTGGTCATCGACCTGTCGCGGCTGCGCAGCACCACCGTCGACCCGGTCAACCACACCGTGCGCGCCGACGCCGGCTGCACCTGGGGCGACGTCGACCACGCGACGGTCGCGTTCGGCATGGCGACGCCGTCGGGCATCGTCGGGTCCACCGGCGTCGCCGGGCTGACGCTCGGCGGCGGCATCGGCTACCTGGCGCGCCGGTTCGGCCTCACCGTCGACAACCTGCTGGGCGCGGACGTCGTGCTCGCGGACGGCTCGTTCGTGCACGCGGACGAGACGTCGCACCCCGACCTGTTCTGGGCCCTGCGCGGCGGGGGCGGCAACTTCGGCGTCGTAACGTCGTTCACCTTCCGCTGCCACGACATCGGCGAGCGCGGCACGGTCATCGGCGGCCCCGTGCTCTACGACCTCGACGACACCCCCGAGGTGCTGCGCTGGTACCGCGAGCTGCTGCCGTCGCTGCCGGAGGAGCTCAGCGGCTGGTTCGGGCTGATCACCGTGCCGCCCGCGCCGCCGTTCCCCGAAGCGCTGTGGGGCCGCAAGGCGTGCGGGATCGTCTGGTGCTACACGGGCGCGCACGACAAAGCGGACGAAATCCTCGCGCCGGTGCGCGACTTCGGCTCGCCGCTCGTGGTGGGCCTGCACGACATGCCGTACACGGCGCTGCAGAGCGCGTTCGACGGGCTGTACCCCGCCGGGCTGCAGTGGTACTGGCGCGCGGACGTGTTCCACGAGATCTCCGACGACGCGATCGCCGTCCACCTCAAGCACGGCGAGCAGCTGCCGACGATGCACTCGTCGATGCACCTGTACCCGATCGACGGCGCCGCGAGCCGGGTCGCCCCGGACGCGACGGCGTTCCCGCACCGCTCCGGCGGCTGGTCGGGCGTCATCGTCGGGGTCGACCCCGCGCCGGAGAACGCGGGCCTGGTTTCCCAGTGGACGCGCGACTACTGGGAGGACCTGCACCCGACCTCGGCGGGCGGCGCGTACGTCAACTTCATGATGGAGGAGGGCCAGGACCGGGTGCGGGCGTCCTACGGCGGCAACTACGCGCGGCTGGCGGAGGTGAAACGGCGGTACGACCCGGAGAACGTCTTCCACGTGAACCAGAACATCCGCCCCGCGTGAGCTCCCGGGGCCGACGGCCGGTGGGGGGCCGCCGGCCCCGGCCGGGGTAGGTTCGGTCGCGGAGGTGATCAGCTTGCCCGCGACCCGGTGGGACGTCCTGCTCGCGATCGGCGCCGGCGGCGCGCTCGGCAGCCTCGCGCGCTACGGGCTGTCGGTGGCGATCCCGCACGCACGCGGGGAGTTCGCGGCCGCGACGCTGCTCACCAACGTCCTGGGCTGCCTGCTGATCGGCATCCTGATGGCGCTGCTGACCACCACCGCGCGGCCGCACCACCTGCTGCGGCCGTTCCTCGGCGTCGGCATCCTCGGCGGCTTCACGACGTTCTCCACGTTCGTGACCGACACCCTCGACGCGGCCACGACGGGGCGGATACTGGGTTCGCTGCTGTACGTGGCGGCGTCGCTGGCGTTGTGCCTGGCCGCGGTCACGGCCGGCCTGACCGCGACCCGCGCGATCCGGAGGGGACGCTGATGGAGGGACCCGCCACCCGCCTGACGATCTACATCGGCGAAGACGACCACTGGCACCACAAGCCGCTCTACCACGAGATCGTCCGCCGGGCGCGCGACGCCGGCCTGGCCGGGGCGTCGGTGCTGCGCGGCGTCGAGGGTTACGGCGCGTCGTCGCTGATCCACACGACGCGGATCCTGTCGCTGTCGGAGGACCTGCCGGTGGTGATCGTGATCATCGACGCGGAGGAGAAGCTGCGCGCGTTCCTGCCGCAGCTGGACGAGCTGATCGGCGAGGGGCTGGTGACGCTCGACCAGGTCGAGGTGGTCCGCTACGTGGGGCGGACGGAGTGACCCTGGTCCTGGTGGCTCTAGGCGGCGCTTTGGGGTCGGTGCTGCGGTATCTCACGGATCGCCGGGTGCAGGCGTGGCGCGATTCGCCGTTCCCGTTCGGGACGCTGACGGTGAACGTCGTGGGCTCGTTCATCCTGGGGTTCCTGAGCGGGTGGCTGCTGCACGGGGCCGAGCCGTCGTCGGTGCGCGCGCTGGTGGCCGTGGGTTTCTGCGGCGGCCTGACGACGTTCTCGACGTTCGGCTACGAGACCGTGCGGCTGTTCCTGGAGAAGACGCGGCTGTACGCCGTGGTGAACGTCGTGGTGACGGTGGTCGCGGGCCTGGCGTCAGGCGCGCTGGGGCTGCTGCTCGCGACCGCGGTCTTCGCCTAGTCGCGGTCCGGACGCCCCATGCGCCGCCGTACTCGGCCGAGCGCCTCGCCGAGGCGATCGGCCCGGCCGCCTTCGCGGTCCGCGCGACGCTCGAGCTTCCACTCGACGTACTCGGCGAGCGTGGTGTCCGGCGCCTTGCGCTTCACCTGGCGACGTCGGCGCAGCAACCGCAGCTCGGCCGCCTCCGCGCGGGCCTCGTCCGGGGGTCCGGTCGCCGAGCGCAACGCGAGACTGTCCCGAGCCCGGTTCGTGCGGCGGGCGAACGCCTTGCTGCGCGGCAAGTTCTTGCGTGAAGACTTCGCGTTCTCGCCGTAGTCGTCGCGCCGGTCCTTCAGGTAGCTGAGCCGCTTCTTCTCCGGCGGCGTCTTCCGTCTCATCCGTCCTCCTCCGGCGCCCAGGAAACACCCGGGCGCCGGCGGCGGCAACGGAATATCAGCGCGGGGCCAGGCCCCGCACCTGCTCGAACGGATCCCCGCCGGTCGGGAGCAGCGCGATGATCGGCGTCGTCAGTCCGTTGTCCACATAGGACTGGACCTGCTCCCGGCACGACTCCACGCTGCCGTGGATCACCAGCTCGTCCACCACCGAGTCCGGGATCACCTGGTTGGCCTTCTGCCGGTCACCCGCGGCCCACGCCTCGTGCATCGGGGCCAGGGCCTCGCCGCGGCCGAGCCAGTCGTGGAACGCCGCGTACACCGGGACCGTCAGGTAGCTCGAGATCAGCATCCGGCCCAGGCCGCGCGCCGCCTCGGCGTCTTCGGTGGGGCAGACGAAGATCCGGGCCGCCAGCTCGACGTCCGGGCCGGCCACCGACCGCACCTGGGGCACGTCCGTGGCCGCGAGCCAGTTGGTGATCGCGCCGTCGGCTTCACGAGCGGCCAGGCGAAGCATGCCGGGCCGCAGGGCCGCCAGCATGATCGACGGCGGCGGGTCGGCCGGGCGCTCCAGCCGGAACTTCGAGACGGCGAACGTGTCGTACTTCTCGCTGACCTTCTCCCCCGCCAGCGCGGACCGCAGGAACCGCAGCGTGTCCCGCGAGCGCGCGAACGGCTCCTCGAAGGGCGCCGCGTTCCAGTTCGAGACGATCACCGGGGACGACGCGCCGATGCCGAGCACGAACCGGCCGGGCGCCAGCTCCGCGACCGTCGCCGCCTGCATCGCCAGCAGGCCCGGCCCGCGGGTGTACACCGGGACGATCGCGGTTCCCAGCCGCAGCTGCGGCGCCCACTGCGACGCCAGGACCAACGGCGTGAACGCGTCCGTGCCGGCGGTCTCGGCGGTCCACGCGTCGGTGTAGCCCAGGTCCGGCAGCTGCTCGACCAGCTCGCGGTGCGCCGTCAGCGGCACCCCGGTCAACGGGATCGTGAGGCCCCAGCGGCTCATGCGGTCTCCTTCTCGACGGCGGAAAGCTCGCGCAGCAGCCAGTCCACCTGCGTGCGCATCAGGTTCTCCGCGACCTCTTCGGCCTGCGGCGTCATGTGGGTGGCGCCCGCCAGCGGCAGGAAGACGTGCGAGCGGCCCTTCGCCAGCAGCGCCGACGACAGCCGCAGCGCGTGCGCGACGAACACGTTGTCGTCGGCCAGCCCGTGCACGATCAGCAACGCCCGGCTCAGCTCCGAAGCACTCTCGATCAGCGAGTTGTGCGCGTAGCTTTCCGGTTCGTCCTGCGGCTTGCCCAGGTACCGCTCGGTGTAGTGCGTGTCGTACAGCGACCAGTCGGTGACCGGCGCGCCCGCGACCGCCGCGTGGAAGACGTCCGGCCGGCGCAGCACCGCCAGCGCGGACAGGTACCCGCCGTAGGACCAGCCGCGGATCGCGACCCGCTCGACGTCCAGCTCGGGGAACCGGGCCGCGGCCGCCTGGAGGGCGTCCACCTGGTCCTGCAGGGTGACGTCGGCGAGGCGGCCGTGGATCTCGCGCTCCCACACCGCGCCGCGGCCGGGCGTGCCGCGGCCGTCCGCGACGAGCACCGCGAACCCCTGGTCGGCGAGCCACTGCGACGTCAGGAACGCGTTGCGGCTCTGCAGCACGCGCTGCGCGTGCGGGCCGCCGTACGGGTCGAGCAGCACCGGCAGCTTGCCTTCGCTCGGCTCGTAGCCGCGCGGCAGGAGCAGCGCCGCGCGCAGGCCGCGCTCCCCCAGCGTCAGCCAGGTCAGGTTGGGCACGATGTCCGGGTCCACAGTGGACGTCGCGATCGACGCGACCGCCGAGCCGTCCCGCAGCACCGACACGTGCGGCCCGCTGTACTCCAGGCTCCACGAAGAAAGCACGGTGACCGCCGCGGACCCGGCGCCGACGTGCACACCGTCCACAGTGGACAGCCGACGGACGGAAGACCCCTCCGTGCGGAAGACGTGGATCTGCGTCGGGTCGTCCTCGGACGCGCTGAAGAGGATCTCGTCGCCGACGTCGAGCACGGCCCGCAGCTGCAGCCCGGGCGGCGTGACGGCCTCGCCGCCGACGAAGAGCCGGTGGTCACCGTCGACCATGCCTTCGGTGACCAGGCGGCCGTCGGGCGTCCAGGCCGGGACGCCGCCGACGATGTCGATCCAGTGCTGGTCGGTGGCGGTGTGCACGACCGACGTCGAGCCGTCGGTGACGTCGACGGTGAGCACGTCCATCCGCGTCTGGTCGCGCGGCTCCACGGCCAGCAGCGGCGCGCCACCGGCCGACCAGTGCACCGAGGCGAGGTACTCCCAGTCGCCGTCCGCGACGTCGACGCGGGAGCCGTCCAGGCCGAGCACGGAAAGGGACACGAGCGCGTTTGTGGTGCCCGCGGCCGGGTAGGCGACGACGTTGGCCGGGTGCTGCGGGTTGGCGGGGTCGGCGATGGTCCAGCGCGGGACGGGGCCGCGGTCGGAGCGCTCGGCGAGGATGCTGCGGCCGTCGGGGGCCCACCAGTAGCCGCGGGTGCGGTCCATCTCCTCGGCGGCGATGAACTCGGCGAGGCCCCAGGCGATGTCTTCGCCGTCCTCCTCGACCAGCACGCGGTCGTCGCCGGTGGCCAGCTCCATCACGTTCAGCCGCCGGTTCTGGACGTACGCGACGTGCGTGCCGGTCGGGTTCGGGCGCGGGTCGACGACCGAGCCGTCGACGCGCAGGGTCACCTCGCCGGTCGCGAGGTCGAGTGTGTAGAGCTTCCCCGAGAGGGAGAACGCCGCGACGGTGAAGCCCGCGTCGACGCCGTAGTGCACCACACCGCCGCCGGTCTCGCGGGCGCGTTCCCGCCGCGCCCGCTCCTCGGCCGGCAGCTCCTCCTCACCCGGCAGCAGCTCGACGGCGTCGACGAGCTTCGTCTCGGCGCCGCTCGCCAGGTCGGCCGACCAGAGGCTGTGCCGGGGGTCGGTGCCCGACTCCGCGCGCAGGAACAGCACGCGCGAGGCGTCCGGCGCGACCCGGAACTCCTTCGGCGCGCCGAGGGTGAAGCGCTGGGTGCGGGCCTGCTTGCGGAGGAACGGGAGGTCGTCGACATCGGTCACGCCCGCACTCTTTCAGACGATCACGCGGGTACGCCAACACCCTTCAGCTTCGCCAGCTCTTCGGCGACGTCGAAGCCCGGTTCGGGGAACACGGGGTCCAGTTCGGCGAGCGTCTCGATCAGCAGCTCGGCGACGGCCCAGTTCCGGTACCACTTGTGGTCGGCGGGCACGACGTGCCAGGGCGCGTGGTCCGTCGAGGTCTTCTTGAAGATGTCGGCGTAGGCCTCGGCGTAGGCCGGCCAGTGCGAGCGGGCTTCGAGATCGCCCGGGTTGTACTTCCAGTGCTTCTCGGGCGTCTCCAGCCGGGCCTTCAGCCGCTTGAGCTGCTCCTCCGGCGAGATGTGCAGGAACACCTTCACGACGGTCGTGCCGGCGTCGGCCAGCTCCTTCTCGAAGGCGTTGATCTCGCTGTAGCGGCGGCGGCGCTCGGCCGCGGTCAGCAGGCCGGTCACGCGCGGGACCAGGATGTCCTCATAGTGCGAGCGGTCGAACACGCCGATCTGGCCGGCCGAGGGCAGCTGCTTGCGGATGCGCCAGAGGTAGGGGTGCCGCCGCTCGGCGGCCGTCGGCGCCTTGAACCCGGCGTAGCGGACGCCCATCGGGTTGACCAGGCCGAGCACGTGCGAGACCGTGCCGCCCTTGCCCGAGGTGTCCATGCCCTGCAGCACCAGCAGGACACTGCGCGAGCCGCCGCCGACACCCTCGGCGTAGAGGGCTTCCTGCAGCGCGGAGAGGCGCGTGGCGGCGTCGTCGAGCTTGGCGACGGCCTTGGGCTTCTTGCCGGGGCCCACCGGGGTCGAGCCCGGGTCCGGCAGCTCCGCGCCGACGCGCAGCGCGTTCCGGACCCGGTTCCCTGCTGTTTCCTTCTTGGCCATCTGCGCACGATAACGACTCAGGCGGCGGCTTTCTCGGCGAACAGTTCCAGCAGCCCGCCGTGTCCTCCTTCGGTGGAGACGCCGTCGCGGACCTTCGCCGCGGTTTCGCCGTGCCGCTCGAAGTTCCGGTGTTCCAGCTCGACGCGGGTCGATCTCGGCCCTTCTTCGACGAACCGGACCTCGATCTCGCTGGCGTGCGCGGGATCCGGGTCCACCTTCCAGTCGCCGTCGATCCGCCACGACAGGACCACCCGGGCGGGTGGCTCCCAGACGAGCACCTCGCCCCACTGGCACTCGGCGCCGTCGACGGTCTTCTCGTACCAGCGGCCGCCCGGCTTCGGCTCGATGACGGCTTCGGCGAGGTCGGCCTCGCCCAGGTGGTGCTCGCGCGGCCACCAGCTGTCGAAGGCCTCGGTGTAGGTCTTGAACGCGTGCTCGCGCGAGCACGCGACGGTGATCGTCCGGCGGATCGGCTCCAGCGTCATTCCCGCTCCTCTTCGGTGGACTCCGCCCGGTCGGCGAAGGACTTCAGCGCGTCGGACCACATCCGGTCGAGGTAGGCGCGCACCGCGGCGATGCCGTCGGGCTCGAGGCGGTACAGCCGCTTCGTGCCCTCGGCCCGGTCGGCGACCAGCCCGGCCGCCTTGAGCACCTTGAGGTGCTGCGACACGGCCGGGCGGCTGATCGGCAGGTCCGCGGCCAGCTCGCCGACCGCGCGCGGCCCGGCGCGCAGCGCTTCGACGATCGCGCGCCGCGACGGGTCGGCGAGGGCGGCCAGCCGGTCCCTTCCGTAAGTCGCCACGAACCGTAAGTTACGACTTACCAATGACCGCGTCAACCGCCTCGCAGCGTTTCGGGGGTCGGAGCCGCGCATTGCGCAACGAACAACGGGTGAAAGCAACGATTCCCGGCTGAACTCTGCGTCTTCTGCCTCTAACCTGAACAGATGACGACGTTCGCCGGCCGGGAGACCGCCGCCCCCTCCGCCGCGAGCTTCATCGAGCTCGACGAGCAATGGAGCACGCACAACTACCACCCGCTGCCCGTCGTGATCGCCGAGGCCGAAGGCGCCACGGTGACCGACGTCGAGGGCAAGTCCTACCTCGACTTCCTCTCCGGGTACTCGGCGCTGAACTTCGGGCACCGCCACCCCGACCTGATCAACGCCGCGGTGGCGCAGCTCGGGCGCGTCACGCTGACGTCGCGGGCGTTCCACCACGACCAGCTGGGTCTCTTCTGCCGCGAGCTCGCCGAGCTGACCGGCACCGAGCTCGTCCTGCCGATGAACTCCGGCGCCGAAGCCGTCGAGTCGGCGGTCAAGATCGCCCGCAAGTGGGCGCACCGGGTCAAGGGTGTGCCGGACGGCACCGCCGAAATCATCGTCGCCGGGTCCAACTTCCACGGCCGGACCACCACGATCGTGTCGTTCTCGACCGACGAGACCGCACGCGCCGACTTCGGCCCGTTCACCCCGGGCTTCGTCACCGTGAAGTACGGCGACGCCGCCGCGCTGCGCGACGCGATCACCCCGCGCACCGCCGCCGTGCTCCTGGAGCCAGTGCAGGGGGAAGCCGGCGTCATCGTGCCGCCGGAGGGCTACTTCGCCGACGTCCGCACCGCGTGCGACGAGCACGGCGTGCTTTTGATCGCCGACGAGATCCAGTCCGGCCTGGCCCGCACCGGCACCGTGCTGGCGCTCGACCACGAAGGCGTCCGCGCCGACGTCTACACCCTCGGCAAGGCCCTCGGCGGCGGCATCCTGCCGGTCTCGGCGGTCGCCGGCCGGCGTGACGTGCTGGGCGTGCTGAAGCCGGGTGAGCACGGCTCGACGTTCGGCGGCAACCCGGTGGCGTGCGCGGTCGGGCGCGCGGTCGTCCGCCTGCTGAACACCGGCGAGTTCCAGCAGCGCTCGACGGAGCTGGGCGCCCACCTGCACGAACGGCTGACCGCGCTGATCGGGAACGGCCTGTCCGAGGTCCGCGGCCGCGGCCTGTGGGCCGGGCTCGACATCGCCCCCGGCGGGCCGTCGGGCCGCGAGGCGTCCGAGGCGCTGGCGACGCGCGGCGTGCTGTGCAAGGAGACGCACGAGCGCACCCTGCGCGTGGCGCCGCCGCTGGTGATCACCCGCGAGGAGCTGGACCGCGGCCTCGACGCGATCGCCGAGGTCGTCCGCCCCTGAACCACCGGATGCCGCCGGGTGAGCCTCCCGCCCCGGCGGCATCCGGAGCACAACCGCACCGGGCGACCACGAGCGTGGTCAGAACACCGGCGCGGCTCACGCGACTCCGGCCCAGCGGCTTTCCCCACCTCGGCGCGCCCCGGCCGGGTGACGTCCGGGAGCAGAACGTCCCCTTCGGTCGTTGTGCCGGGTATGGGATCAGGGGAATGGGTGGAGCGGCCGCTGGCGGGCACGGACAGTGTCACCCCGGCCGAGCTGTACGACCAGGGGAAGCGGCTCCGGGAGAAGACACCCGCCGCCGCGCACGACCACGAGGCCGCCGCGAAGGACCGGCCGAGCCCGAAGCGGTACTTCGACACCAGCAACACCGGGCGGCTGCCGGAGCTGGTCGAGCTGCGCCGGGAACGCATGCTCGCCTCGCCGTTCACCTTCTTCCGCGGGGCTGCCGGGCTGATGGGCGCCGACCTCGCGGGCACGCCGGACGCCGGGCTCACCGCCCAGCTCTGCGGCGACGCGCACGCGGCCAACTTCGGGCTCTACGGCACACCCGAAGGCAAGATCGTGATGGACATCAACGACTTCGACGAGACCGTGCCGGGGCCGTGGGAGTGGGACCTCAAGCGCCTCGCGGCCAGCCTGGTGCTGGCCGGCCGGGAAGGCGGCATCGGCGAGTCCGGCTGCCGCGAAGCCGCCGAAGACGCCGTGAAGTCGTACCGGCGGACCATCCGGGCGCTGGCCGAGCTGCCGTTCCTGCGGTCGTGGAACGCGCTGCCGGACTCGTCGGTGCTCTCGAAGGCGCGGGCGGACGAGCTGATCGACGACTTCGCCGACGCCGCCGAGAAGGCGCGCAAGAACGACAGCGCGAAGGTCGCGGCGAAGTGGACCGAGCGTGTCGACGACCACCGGACCGGCCTGGCGCGCCACCGGTTCGTCGAAGATCCGCCGGTGCTCACGCACGTCGACGAGCGAACCGCCGAAGCCGTCGCCACCGGGCTGACGTCCTATGTGGACACCCTGCGCGAGTCGCGGCGCACGCTCATTTCGCGCTACCGCATCGCCGACGTCGCGTTCCGTGTGGTCGGCACCGGCAGCGTGGGGCTGCGCAGCTACGTCGTCCTGCTGCACGGCAACGACGAGGAAGACCTGGTGCTGCAGGTGAAACAGGCGCAACCGCCCGCGCTCGCGCCGTACCTCGACCTGCCCGAGGTGGCGCACGAAGGGCAGCGGATCGTCGACGGCGCCCGGCTCGTGCAGGCCGAGACGGACATCCTGCTCGGCTGGACCACGATCGACGGGGTGCCGTTCATCGTCCGCCAGTTCCGCAACCTCAAGGGCGACATCGACCCGGCGGAGCTGGAGAAGGACCACCTCGACGACTACGGCCGGCTGGCCGGGGCCCTGCTCGCCCGGGCCCACACGCGGTCCCTGCACCCGAAGCTGCTGGCCGGCTACTTCGCCGACGACTCCGAACTGGACGAAGCGATGGGCGCGTACGCCGTGCGGTACGCCGACCGGACCGAAGCCGACCACGCCGAGTTCTCAGCCGGCTGAGCCGACCAGCTCGGTGACGTCGGCCGCGCAGCCCCAGGCGAGGGTGATCCCCGAGCCGCCGTGGCCGTAGCAGTGCACGATCGCGCCCGACCGTTCCAGCCGCACGATGGGCCGGAACGGGCGCAGGCCGACCACGGACCTCAGGACCTCCGCGCCCGCCAGCGCCGGGACCAGCTCGCGGCAGCGGCGCACGATGTCCGCCGTCACGCCCGGGTTCGGCTCGACGTCGCCGCGGCCCGGCTCCTCGGTGCCGCCGCAGACGACGTGGCCGCCGTGCGGGATGACGTACGTGACGCCCGGGCCGGTCTCGTCGACCACGAACTCCGACAGGCCCGGGTCGGCCAGGTGCACCACCTGCCCGCCGACCGGGACCATCGAGCCGTCGCCGGCCAGGCGGCCCGCGCCGAGGCCCGCCGCGTTGACTACGACGTCGGCGTCGACGTCCGCAAGGGACGTCAGCGACCGGTATTCGAAGCGCACGCCGAGCGCTTCGACGCGCGTGAGCAGCCAGGCCAGGTACACCGGGGTGTCGACCAGTGCCGTCGTGAACTCCAGCCGGTCGCCGGCCCGCACGGGGTCGATCATCGCCGGCAGCCACTGCGGCTCCGGCTCGCCCCGGGCCAGCAGGACCCGGCCGCGGCGGAACCGCACGCCCGGCGCGTCCTGCTCCCGCAGCTGCGCGAGCGTCGCCGCGGTCCAGCGCACGATCCGCTTGTCCGGGCGGCGCACCGGCGGGTACAGCACCCCGCCGGCCACCGCCGAGGTCGACTCCCCCGGGCCGGCCGCCGCGACGACCGTGACGTCGTGTCCCGCACCGGCCAGCCGGTACGCGCAGCTCAGGCCGATGATCCCGGCCCCCGCCACTGTGATCCGCATCCGTTCCTCCCTCCCCGCATGGTGGCAGACGGAGCCGTCACGAGATCGCGGCTACCCTCGCGCGGGTGAGGACGATGTGGGTGCCGGCCGCGGTGTGCGGCGTGCTCGCGCTGCTGCTCGGGCTGCCGTTCGCCGGCGAGCGCGCGCCCGGCGCCGTGGACACGACGGCCGCGGGCTGGACGGCGCACCTGAGCCCCGGTGTGCTGCGGGCGCTGGTCTTCCCGACCGAGCCCGTCGTCGTGATCGCGCTGGGCGTCCTGGCCGTCGTCCTGTGCCTGCGCGCCGGGAGACGGGTCGAGGCCGCGCTCGCGCTCGGCGCGCCGTTGCTGGCGATCCTGCTGACGAGCTGGCTGCTGAAGCCGCTCTACGACCGGTGGAAGAACGACACCCTGGTCTACCCCAGCGGCCACACCGTGAGCCTCGTCGCGGTGCTGACGGTGCTGGTGCTGGTGACCCGGCGCGTGCTTGTCGTCGTGCTCGCCGCGCTGACGCTGCTCGCGGCGGCCGCCGGGCTGGTCGGCCTCGGCTACCACTACCTGACCGACGTCGCCGGCGGGACGCTGTTCGCGGTCGCCGTGGTGCTGCTCACGTGGTCGGTGCCGCGTCCCGCGCCAGCGCGGTCAGCCGGCTGACCGCGCGCAGGTACTTCTTGCGGTAGCCGCCGTTCACCATCTCCTCGGTGAACAGCGACGGCAGCGGCTCGCCGGAGACGACCACCGGGATGGCGCGGTCGTAGAGCCGGTCGGCGAAGGCGACCAGCCGCAGGGCCACGTTCTGGTCCGGCGCCGGGTGGACCCCGCGCAGGTGCACGCGCGTGACGCCGTCGAGCAGCCGCCCGTACCGCGACGGGTGCAGGGAGGCCAGGTGCTCGCACAGCGCGTCGAAGTCGTCCACAGTGGACCCTTCGTGCGCGGCGACGGACTCCTCAAGCACCTCCGGGGACACGGGTGGCGGCGCGTCCGGCAGGCCGCGGTGGCGGTAGTCCGGGCCGTCTACGCGCACCACGCCGAACCGGGCCGACAGCGACTGGATCTCGCGCAGGAAGTCCTCGGCGGCGAAGCGCCCTTCGCCGAGCTTCTCCGGCAGGGTGTTCGACGTCGCCGCGATGTGCACACCGGCGTCCATCAGCTCCTGCAGCAGCCGGGTGACCAGGGTCGTGTCGCCCGGGTCGTCCAGCTCGAACTCGTCGATGGCCAGGATCCGGTGCTCCGCGAGGCGCCGCACGGCCTCGGCGAAGCCCAGCGCGCCGACCAGGTGGGTCAGCTCGACGAACGTCCCGTACGCCTTGGGCGACGGCGAAGCGTGCCACGTCGAGGCGAGCAGGTGGGTCTTGCCGACCCCGAACCCGCCGTCGAGGTAGAGCCCCATCGGCCCGGCCGGCTCGGGTGAGCCCCCGAAGAGCTTGAAGCGCTTCTTCTTCGGCTGGGCGCCGACCCTTTCGGCGAACGCCGAACACGCCTCGACCGCGGCGGCCTGGCTGGGCTCGTCCGGGTTCGGGATGTAGGTCCCGAACCGGACGGCGTCGAAGCGCGGCGGTGGCACCAGCGCGCCGATCAGCTCGTCGGCGCCGAGCTCGGGGCGGCGGTCGGTCAGGTGCGCGGGCATGGTCGCAGAGCCTAGCCACGCCCGCGCCCCGGCCGGGTGGCCCTGTCCCCCGGTGGAGACGTGGTTCACGCCCGTGCTGGGATTGTCCCGTGCGGAGCGTGTGGCCCCTTTCGACGGGCGAACTGACCGGGGTGGACCTCGAGGAGATCTACGCCTACCCGGACGGCTTGACCGGCCCCTGGGTGCAGGTCAACTTCGTCGCGTCCGCCGACGGGGCCGCCGAGGTCGACACGACGTCGGCGGGGCTCTCGCACGCCGCCGACCGCCAGGTCTTCCTTCTGGGGCGCGACCTCGCCGACGTGATCCTGGTCGGCGCCGGGACCGTCCGCGCCGAGAACTACCGCGGGGTCGTGCCGAGCGCGAAGCGGCTGGAACGCCGTCACCGCCTCGGGTTCGGCGGGGTCCCGCCGATCGCCGTCGTGACGCGCACCGCCGACCTGGACCCCGCTTCGCGGCTGTTCACCGAAACCGCCGTGCCCCCGATCGTGGTCACCACCGAGACCGCGCCGACCGGACCCCTCGAAGCCGCCGGGGCGGAGATCCTGCGCGCCGGCGACGACGACGTCGACGTGCCGCGGGCCCTCGACCTGCTCGCCGCCCGAGGTCTGCGCCGGATCGCCTGCGAAGGCGGGCCGGGGCTGTTCGGGCAGCTCGTCGCCGCCGACCGCGTCGACCAGCTCTGCCTCACCGTCGCGCCGCTGCTCGTGGCCGGGCCCGCCGTCCGGATCGCCACCGGTCCCGAGGCCGTGCCGCGCCGGCTCGCCCTGGCGTCGGTCCTGGTCGAGGACGGCTTCACGCTCCTGCGTTACCGCAGAGCCGCCGGATGAGCGACGACGCCGACCTCGTCGCGCGGGCCGCGGACGGCGACGAGGCCGCGTTCGGCGCGCTCGTGCGGCGGCACACGCCCCGGATGTACCGCGTCGCGCTGCGGATCACCGGCAGCGCGGGCGAAGCCGAGGACGTCGTGCAGGAGTCGTGGCTGGCCGCGTGGCGCGCCCTCGCCGGCTTCCGGAACGAGTCCGCGGTGTCGACGTGGCTCTACCGCGTCGTCACCAACAGCGCGCTCGCCCTGCTGCGCCGGCGCCGGCCCACGATCTCCCTCGACTCGCCGGAACCCGACGGCCAGTCCACTGTGGACAGCGCGTTGCTCGCCGGGGCCGACCCGGGCCCCGAAGGCCGTGTGGTGCGGGCCGAGGAGGTCGACGCGGTGCTGCGCGCGATCGGCAGGCTGGAGCTGTCCCAGCGGGTGCCGCTCGTGCTGCGCGAGCTGGAGGGGCTGAGCTACGACGAGGTCGCCGAAGTGCTCGACGTGAACGTCGGCGCCTTGCGCTCACGGCTGCACCGGGCCAGGGTGGCGCTGCTCGCCGAATTGAGGGAGCGGTGATGACCGAGCCGCAGGACCCCGAGGGGGACCCCCGCTGGGACGCCGTGCGCCGGGTGGCGGCCCGCCGGGTGCCGACCCCGCCCGGCCTGGTCGAACGGGTGCTGCGGGCAGTCGCGCGCAGCCGCCGGACGGCCGTGGAGGTGCCCGGCGACGCGGGCAGCCTGCGCGTCACCGAAGCCGTCGTGGGGCGGCTGGCCCACACGATCGCGGCCAAGCGCGCGCCCGGCGGGGTGCGCGTGTCGGCCGTCGCGGTCGAAGACGACGTCGTGCAGGTGCTGGTTTCGGTTCGCTTCGGCGTCGCGGCCGAGGAAGCGGCCGAAGCGCTCCGGCGCGCGATCACCGCCGAGCTGTCCCGCCAGCTCGGGGTCGGCACGACGGTGAACGTGCACGTCGTCGACGTCCACCCCGGTTAAGGTTCCCCCGATCGGGGGATCTTGCGTGAGGGTCCGGCGCCGCCGGGCATCGTAAGGGCGAGAGACCGCCGCGAGAGGAGCCTTCAGGCATGCATCCGGAACGGACCGAAAGCCCGGGCACGGTGACCCCGCTCAACGAGGAGGGCGCCGCCGGCCGCACCACGATCTCGTCACTGGTCGTGCAGAAGGTCGCCGGCCTGGCCACCCGTGAGGTCCCCGGCGTGCACACGCTGGGCGGCGGCGGGGTCTCGCGGGCGATCGGCGCGCTGCGCGAGCGGATCCCCGGCTCCGGCACGGTCACCACGACCGGTGTCTCGGTGGAGGTCGGCGAGAAGCAGACCGCGATCGACCTCGACGTCGTCGTCGAGTACGGCGCGCGCATCACCGACGTCGCCCGCGCGGTGCGGCGCAACGTGATCACCGCGGTGGAGCAGATCACCGGCCTCGAGGTGATCGAGGTGAACATCGCCGTCAACGACATCCACCTGCCCGGCGAGGAGGAGCCCGAATCGACGCGGGTGGAGTGACCGGGCGCGACGACCCGGAAGGCCGCTCGGCCTTCCGGGCTTTTGTGCGCGCCCACCACCCCGACGCCGGCGGCGACCCGGCGGAGTTCGCGGCCGGGCTGGCGCGGTTCCGCGCCGGGCCGTCCGATGCGGACTCCCGCTTCGACGCCCCGGTGAGCTTTTCCGTCCGCCGCCGCGGGTTCGCCGCGCTGGTGGCCCGGTTCCGGCGCCGCCGCCGGCCGCCCCGGGTGCGCTGACCGCGCCGCCGGGGCAAGCTCTCTTCCGTCCAAGCCGTCCTAGGAGGACATGTGAACGCAACGCAGACCGGGCTGCTGGCCGGGCTCATCCTCGGCCTGGCCGCGACCCAGGGGTTCACCGCGTTCCTGGTGACCCTGGCCGTCGGGATCATCGGCCTGGTCGCCGGCCGGGTCCTCGACGGCGAGCTCGACCTCGGCGAGCTCTTCGGCAAGGGCCGCGACAAGTGAACCGCGTCCTCGACGTGCCGCGCGAGCTCGCCGAACCGGCCGAGCGCGGCACCCTCACCATCGGGCATTCGGTGGTGCGCAAGGTCGCCCAGCACGCCGCCGACCAGGTGCCCGGCACCAGCCGCGACGGCAAGAAGGGCGCGAAGGCGAAGGTCGGCGGCCTCGACAACGACGTCGACCTCGCGCTGGACCTCGCCCTGAACTACCCGGCCGCGGTGAAGGCGGTCGTCGGTGACGTCCGCGCGAAGGTCGTCGAAGAGGTGGAGCTGCTCACCGGCTACCACGTGCGGACGCTGGCGGTGACGGTGTCGGCGCTGCTGCCGGACGTGCCGCCGAGGGTGCGGTAGCCGTGCGCCCGTTCGTCCGCGTCCTGTCCACCCTGCTCGGCCTGGCCTTCGCCGCCGCCGGGGCGCTGCTCGCGCTCGAGGTCGGCTGGCACTGGTGGCGGCCGGGGGCCGGGCCGCTGGTGGTGCCGTGGCCGCGCTGGCAGGCGGAGCTCACGGCACTGGGCTGGGACGCCTACACCGTGCGGGTCGCCGCCGGGGTGCTCGCCACGGCGGGCCTGGTGCTGCTGCTGTGCGCGCTGGCCGCCCGCAGCCGCGCGGTCCGGCTGACCGACCCGGCCGCCGCCGTGAGCGTCTCGACGTCACCGCGGTCGCTGGCCCGGCTGGTCGGGCTCACCGTGCGCGCGCAGGACAACGTCGCGGCCGCGACGGTCACCGCGAGCGCCCGGCGGGTCCGCGTCCGCGCGAAGTCCACGCTCGAAACCGAGGGCGAGCTGCGGCCGCGGCTGCTGGCGACGGTGTCGGAGCTGCTCGACGAAGTCCCGCTCGTGCGGCGGCCGAAGGTGTCGGTCGTCGTCGACTCGCCGAAGGACCGCCGATGACCAAGTCCGTCTCCGCGAAGGCGCTTTCCCGCTCGTACGCGGGTGAACGCACCCTGACGTTCCTCGTCGGGCTGTTCGCCCTGCTCGGCGGGGCGCTCGCCCTGGTGGTGGGCTTCGGGGTGCTCGGCGAGTTCCGCGGCCGCCGTCCCCTGCTCGACCCGATCGCCGTCGGCTGGCTCGGCGGGCACGCGACACCGGCCCGGATCACCGCGATCGTGCTCGGTGTCCTGCTGTTCGTGCTCGGGCTGCGCTGGGCCCTGCGGTCGCTGCGCCCGGAACCGCGCCCGGACCTGGACCTCGACCGCACGGAAGGTGCGGAGCTCGTGGTGACCGCGTCGGCGATCTCCGACGCGGTCCAGGCCGACGCGGAGCAGCTGACGGGGGTGAGCCGCGCCCGCGTCCGCGCGGTCGGCTCGCGGACGGCCCCGGCGCTGCGCCTCACGCTGTGGCTGCACGAGGGCACCGACCTCAAGAGCGTCTGGGCGGAGCTGGACTCCCGCGTGCTGACCCGGGCGCGGGAGTCGCTCGGGCTCGACGTGCTGCCGACGGCCGTCCGGCTCGAACTCGACACGGGCACGGCCAAACGCGTGCGCTGAGCGGCGTCTTTCCGCAGAATGCCCGCATGCCCCTACCGCTGCAGCCGCCGCTGAAGCCGATGCTCGCCAAGCCCGCCAAGGCCATCCCGGACTCCGGGGGCCTGCTGTTCGAACCGAAGTGGGACGGCTTCCGCTGCATCGTCTTCAAGGACGGCGACGAGCTGTACCTGCAGTCGCGCGCGGAAAAGCCGTTGAACCGGTACTTCCCGGAGGCCGTCGCGCGGCTGCTGGAGATCCTGCCGCCGCGGGTGGTGCTGGACGGCGAGCTCGTCGTCGCGCGGGACGGGCGGCTGAACTTCGACGCGCTCACCGAGCGGATCCACCCCGCCGAAAGCCGCGTCACGCTGCTGGCCGCCGAGCAGCCCGCCGAGTTCGTCGCCTTCGACGTCCTGGCGCTGGAGGACGAGTCCCTGCTGGACGAGCCGACGTCGGCCCGCCGCGAGCGGCTCGTCGAGCTGGCCGGCGACCGGTTCCCGCTCACCCCGGCGACCACCGACGCCGCCACCGCGCGGCACTGGTTCGAGCTGTTCGAGGGCGCCGGGCTCGACGGCGTCATCGGCAAACCCCTGGACGAGCCGTACACACCGGGCAAGCGCGTCCTCCACAAGTACAAGCACCTGCGCACCGCGGACTGCGTGCTCGCCGGGCTGCGCTGGCACGTCGACGGCGGCCCGGGCGACCTGGTCGGCAGCTTCCTCCTGGGCCTGTTCGACGACGCCGGTGTGCTGCACCACGTCGGCACCGTCGGGTCGTTCCCGAAGGACCGCCGTCGTGAGCTGGCCGAAGAGCTGGCGCCGCTGGTCACCGACGGCGAAGACCACCCGTGGGGCGGCAAGGCGACCGGCGAGGCCCAGCGGATCCCCGGCGGCATCACGCGCTGGCGTGCCACCGAGCACGAATGGGTGCCGCTGAAGCCCGAGCGCGTTGTCGAGGTCGCCTACGAGAACACCGAGGGCGGGATGCCGTCGCGCTTCCGGCACAACGCGCGGTTCGTCCGGTGGCGCCCGGACCGCGAACCCGCGTCGTGCGACTACAGCCAGCTCGAGGAGCCCGCCCGCTACGACCTCGACGCCGTGTTCCGCGGCCAGGTCGTGCGGACCCGCTAACCCGCGTCCCACACCGGCCGTGCGAAGCTCGGTGCCCCGCCCTTGATCGACGTGAGGACTCCGCCCGTGCGCCGCCGCCGTACCCGTCTCCTGGTCGCGCTGCTCGGCCTGGCCGCCGCCGCGGGGTGCGCCGCCGGGCCGTCGGTCCGCCCGGCGCTGGTCGAGAACGACGGGAAGCCGACCGGCGGCACCCCCGCGGGCAGCCCGTCGGTGCCGCTGCCGCCGCTGACCGAGCCGCAGTCGCCGTCGCTGCGGTGGGCCGACTGCGACGACGACACCCGGCAGCGGATCGGCACCCCGGCTGTCCCGGACACGCTGCACTTCACGTGCGCCCGCGTCACCGCGCCGCTCGACGCGCCCGGCGAGGCGCGGCGCTCGGTCGTCCGGCTGCTCGCGGTGAAGGTCGGCAGCGGGCCGATCCCGCTGGTCGTGGTCAACGACATCGACGGCGAGCCGGGCTCGGTGTACGCCGCGCGGCTGGCGGCGACGCTGCCACCGGCGTTCCTGGAGAAGTTCTCGCTGATCGGCCTGGACCGGCGCGGCACCGGGCTCTCGGGCGCCGTCCAGTGCGTGCCCGCCGACGTCCGGCACGACCTGATCGACGCCGACCCGGCCGAGGGTGACCTGCAGGGCGTGCTGGACGCGGCCCGCAAGGCCGGCCAGCAGTGCGCGATCGAGCTCGACGACTCCCAGACGGCGCTGGACAGCTGGCGCGGCGCCGGCGACCTCGAGGAGCTGCGCAAACAGCTGGGCCTGGAGCGGCTGAACGCGCTCGGCCGCGGGGACGGCTCGAAGGTGCTGTCGCAGTACGCCGTGCGGTTCCCCGGCCAGGTCGGGCGGATGGTGCTCGACGGCGTCCCCGACCCGGGCCCGGACACCGCGGCGGTGCTCGACGCGGTCGCCGCCGGCGCCCAGTCCACGTTGGACGCCTTCGCCACGGACTGCGCGGCCCGCGGCTGCGCGCTCGGCGACCCGAAGGCCGCCCTGACCGCGCTCACCGGGCAGCTGCGGCAGAACATCGCGCCGCTGACCGACGACGGCGTCGCGTTCGGGCCGGGGGTGGCGATGTACGCCGTCTACTCGGGCCTGGCGCAGCGGTCGCGGTGGCCGGAGCTGGCCGACGCGATCGCGGCGGCGCGGTCGGGGAACATCCGCCCGCTGGCGGCCTTCGTCACACCGGTGCTGCACGACTCGCGCGCCCAGCCGTCGCGGATCGACGCGACCATCGCCACCCGCTGCAACGACAGCCAGTCCCGGCTCTCGGCCGACCAGCTCGACCAGGTCGTCGGCGGGATGCGCACGAAGTACCCGCAGTTCGGCGCGGTCGTCGCCCAGCAGCTGGCCTGGTGCGGGCCGTGGCCGGTGCGGACCGAGCCGCTGCCGCCGGCGGGCGCGTCGGGCGCGCCGCCGATCCTGGTCACGGCGACCGCGGCCGACCCGGTGACCCCCCAGCTCGGCAGCACCCGCGCGGCCGACCAGATGCCGTCCGCGGTGACCATCACCTGGCAGGGCGCCGGCCACGGCGCGGTCGGCGCGTCCCCGTGCATCACCGACGCGGCCCGCGCGTTCCTCATCGACGGCAAGGTCCCCGCCAACGGCACCCTCTGCCCCGCCTGACCCGTCGTGAGTGGTCAGGGCGGTTAGAACCGCCCTAACCACTCACGAGCGTTACTGGCGGTAGGACTCGACCTCGGAGATGGGGCGGGCCGCGGCGTCGTCGGGGTTCTCGTGGAACTCCGTTTTCGCGCGGCGCTGCCGGAGCAGGTCCCAGCACTGGTCGAGCTGCTGCTCGACCGCGGTGAGGCGATCCTTGTCGCCGCCGCTCAGCCCCACGCCGACCGAGCGCGACCGGAGCTCGTGCTCCTCCGCGATCAGCTCGTCGATCCGGCCCAGGATTTCGCCGTCGGCCATCGTGTTCCTCCTCTTACGGGTTGCTCGCGTAAGACGCTACCCCGGCCCCCGGGAATTCCCGTCGCACCCACGTCGTTGACCTGCTCATGAGCACCGTTGAGCTGACTGCCGAGAACTTCGACCAGACGGTAAACGACAACGAGTTCGTCCTGATCGACTTCTGGGCGAGCTGGTGCGGACCGTGCCGCCAGTTCGCACCGGTCTACGAGAAGGCCTCCGAGAAGCACGAAGACCTCGTGTTCGCGAGCGTCGACACCGAAGCGCAGCAGCAGCTGGCCGCCGCCTTCGACGTCCGCTCCATCCCGACGCTGGCCATCATCCGCGACAAGACCCTGATCTACGCCCAGCCCGGCGCGCTGCCCGAGCCCGCCCTCGAAGAGCTCATCAAGCAGGCTCGCGAGGTCGACATGGCCGAGGTCAAGCGCAAGGCCGCCGAAGCCGAGGCCGAACAGGCCTGACCACCACCACATGACTGAGGCCGCCCCGCGGGGCGGCCTCAGTCATGTTCAGGACCGCGTCGCGAGCCCGCGCAGGAAGAACGCCAGGTTCGCCGGCCGCTCGGCCAGGCGGCGCATGAAGTAGCCGTACCACTCGTCGCCGTAGGGCACGTAGACGCGCATGCGCGAGCCCGAAGCCGCGATCCGCGCCTGCTCCTCCGGCCGGATGCCGTAGAGCATCTGGAACTCGTGGTCGTCGTCCGTGCGCCCGTTCTCCTCCGCCAGTGCAGCGGCGATCTCGATCATCCGGGGGTCGTGCGACGCGACCATCGGATAGCCCTGGCCGGCCATCAGGACCCGCAGGCAGCGGACGTAGGACTTGTCCACTTCGGACTTCTCCTGGAACGCGGCCGACTCCGGCTCGGCGTACGCGCCCTTGCACAGCCGCACGCGCGACCCGGGCCCGGACAGCTCCCGGCAGTCCTGCTCGGTGCGCCGCAGGTAGGCCTGCAGCACCGCGCCCACCCACGGGTACTCGCCGCGCAGCTCGCGCAGGATGCCGAGCGTCGAGTCCGTGGTGGTGTGGTCCTCCATGTCGAGCGTCACGGTGGCGCCGACCGCGTCCGCCGCCGCGCAGATCTTCCGCGCGTTCTCCAGCGCGACGTCCTCGCCGTTCGACGGCAGGAACTGCCCGACGGCCGACAGCTTCACCGAGACGTCCGCCCCCGAAGCCAGGCCTTCCGCGGCCAGCGCCGTCAGCACAGCCTCGTAAGCCGCGACGGTCGCCGCCGCCTGCGCGGCGTCGGTGGTGTCCTCACCCAGGTGGTCGAGGGTGATCCGGCGGCCGTCCGCGGCCAGTTCGTGCGCGACGCGCACGGCCTCGGCGGTCTCGGACCCGGCGACGAACCGGCGCACCACGGATCGCGTGGCGGGCACCGCTTCGACGAGCCGCCGGATGCCCTTCGACCGGGCGGCGGCGAGCAACGGGGCACGCAGCATGACGGTCTCCCTCTCAGCCCTGGTGCGGGTAGCGGACGCTGGTCGGCGGCACGAACGTCTCCTTGATGGAGCGCGGGCTCGTCCACCGCTGCAGGTTGAAGATCGAGCCGGCCTTGTCGTTGGTGCCCGAGGCCCGCGCGCCGCCGAACGGCTGCTGGCCGACAACGGCGCCGGTCGGCTTGTCGTTGACGTAGAAGTTGCCCGCGGCGAACCGCAGCGCCTCGGAAGCCTTCGCCACGGCCGTGCGGTCGTTGGCGATGATCGCGCCGGTCAGCGCGTACGCGGCCGTCTCGTCGACGAGCTTGAGCACGGCATCGAAGTCGCCGTCTTCGTAGACGTGCACCGACAGGATCGGCCCGAAGTACTCGGTCGAGAAGATCTCGTGCTTCGGGTTGTCCGAGACGAGGATCGTCGGCTGGACGAAGAAGCCGTCTTCGTCGTCGGCCGTGCCGCCGGTGAGGACCTCCACCGAGGCGTCACCCTTGACGCGGTCGAACAGCTCCGCGTGCTTGGTGAACGCGCGCCGGTCGATCACCGCGCCGCCGAAGTGCGACAGGTCGGTGACGTCGCCGTAGGACAGCGCCTCGGTCTCGGCGACCAGGCCGTCCTTGACCTGGTTCCAGACGCTGCGCGGGACGTACGCGCGCGAAGCGGCGGAGCACTTCTGGCCCTGGTACTCGAAAGCGCCGCGGACCATCGCCGTGCGCAGGACGTCGACGTCGGCCGACGGGTGCGCGACGATGAAGTCCTTGCCGCCGGTCTCGCCGACCAGCCGCGGGTAGGAGCGGTAGCCGGCGATGTTCGCGCCGACCGTGCCCCAGAGGTGCTGGAACGTCGCGGTCGAGCCGGTGAAGTGGATGCCCGCCAGGTCGCGGTGGGTCAGGGCGACCTCGGAGACGGCCTTGCCGTCCCCCGGCAGCAGGTTGATGACGCCCGGCGGCATGCCCGCCTCTTCCAGCAGCCGCATGGTGAGGTGCGCCGCGAACGACTGCGTCGGCGACGGCTTCCACAGCACGGTGTTGCCCATCAGCGCGGGCGCGGTCGGCAGGTTGCCGGCGATCGCGGTGAAGTTGAACGGCGTGATCGCGTAGACGAAGCCTTCCAGCGGGCGGTGCTCCAGCCGGTTCCACACGCCCGGCGAGCTGATCGGCTGCTCGGTGAGCACGCGGCGGCCGAACTCGACGTTGAAGCGCCAGAAGTCGGCGAGCTCGCAGGCGGAGTCGATCTCGGCCTGGGTCGCGGTCTTGGACTGGCCGAGCATGGTGGCGGCGTTGAGCGTGGCGCGCCACGGGCCGGTCAGCAGGTCGGCGGCACGCAGCAGGATCGCGGCGCGGTCGTCGTAGGACAGCGCGCGCCACTCCGGCGCGGCCTTCGCGGCGGCGGCGATGGCGTCGGTCGTGTCCTGCTGGGTGGCGCTGTGGATGGTGCCCAGCACGTGCCGGTGGTTGTGCGGCTGGACGACGTCGATCTTCTCGCCGCCGCCGGGACGCTGCTCGCCCCCGACGGTGACCGTGAGGTCGACGGGTTCCGCCTGGCCCAGCCGCTTGAGCGCACCCTCGAGCTCGGCGCGCTCAGCGCTGCCCGGCGCGTACGTCAGCACCGGCTCGTTCTTCGGGGCGGGGGTCTGGGTCACGGCGTCCACGGCGGCTCCTCTGCTGGCTCTTACACCTCTTGATGCCCCGAACGGTAACTCCGGACACGCTCCGGCGGCTTG
Source organism: Amycolatopsis sp. NPDC104863 (assembly GCF_055582965.1). NCBI lineage: Bacteria > Bacillati > Actinomycetota > Actinomycetes > Pseudonocardiales > Pseudonocardiaceae > Amycolatopsis > Amycolatopsis sp. NPDC104863. Next base: position 519,292 of record NZ_JBVJOW010000003.1, on the reverse strand, counting down.
TCCAACCGGCTAAAATCGATCGGGTGACTTTGGCCGATCCGATAACGTCGTTGCGGCACGTGCTGGCGACCCTGGGCGAACCGCTCGTCGAGGTCGTCGTGGCGCCGCACGGCCTGGGCGTCCCGGTCACCGACGTGGTGATCCTCGACCCCGAAGACCCCCTGGAAGCGTCACCCGGCGACCTGGTGCTGGTGATCGGCGCGCGCGGCCGGGCTGCGGCGCCCGCGATCCGCGCGGCCGGGCGGGGTGGGGCGACCGCGGTGGCGGTCAAGGGCGCGACGGGCGCCGACGTCGCGGCCGACGCGGGTGTCGCACTGCTGACCGTCGGCAGCGAAGCCCGCTGGGAGCAGGTCGAGTCGCTGGCCCGCGAAGTCGTCGACGCGGCTCGCGCGGGCGGCGAAGCGGCCAGCGGTGAGGTGCTCGGCGACCTGTTCGCCCTGGCCCAGACCATCGCGACGCTCACCGGCGGCCTGGTCAGCATCGAGGACACGGCCAACCGTGTGCTCGCGTATTCGCGGGCGGGCGACGAGGTCGACGAGCTGCGGCGGCTGTCGATCCTCGGCCGCGAAGGCCCGGAACGCTACCTCGCGATGTTGCGCGAATGGGGCGTCTACCAGCGGCTTCGCGCCGGTGAGGGGATCGTCCGGATCGACGAACGGCCCGAGCTGGGCATCCGCCGCCGGATCGCGGCGGGCATCCACGCGGGCAAGCAGCCGCTCGGCACGATCTGGGTCCAGGAGGGCGCCCAGCCGCTCACCGAACGCGCCGAGACGGCCCTGCTCGGCGCGAGCCGCACCCTCGCGCCGCAGCTGATCCGCGCCCGCACGCTGCCCAGCCCGGAACTGCGGCTACGGGAGGACCTCCTCGCGAGCCTGCTGGAAGGCCGGCTCGACGCGGAGTCCGTCGCCGACGACATCGGCGCGGACCCGGCCCGGCCCGCGCAGGTGCTCGCGTTTTCCTTGGAGCGCTCGGACAACCGGCAGCTGCGGCGCGCCGAACTGGTGCACCTGATCGCCGTGCACACCGCGGCCTACCGGCGCAGCGCGCTGGTGAGCGTGATCGGCGGGCGTGTCTACGCGCTGCTGCCGGACCTGCCCGAGCACTCGGATGCGGCGGTGCTGGCACTGGCCCGCGAGATCACCGCCACGGCCCGCCGGCACCTCGACGTCCCGGTGCGAGCGGCACTCGGTGGCGTGGTGCCGCGGCTGTCCGACGCGGCGGCGTCGCGCGGGGACGCCGACCGCGTCCTGGCGGCGATGGCGCGCGGGCACTGGGCCGCCGACGTCGCCTCGCTGGCCGACGTCCGCGCGGAGGTGCTGCTGTCGGAGGTGCTGGCGTTCCTGGGTTCGCAGCCCCGCATCCGCGACCCGCGCCTGACGTCGCTGGTGGCGCACGACGCCGAGCACGGCGGCATCCTGGTGCCGGCGGTGCTGGCGTGGCTGGACGCGTTCGGCGACGTCCGGGCGGCGGCGCGGGCGCTGAACATCCACCCCAACACGGTCCGGTACCGCGTCCGGCGCGCCGCCGAAGTGTCCGGAGTGGACTTCGACGACGCGGCGCAGCGCATTCTTACTCAGCTGCAGCTGAGGCTCTGACCCTGCTAGCTTCGCCGCGTGGATCTCTTCTCGCGCACGTGGGCGGCGTTGCGCGCCGCGGTCGCCGCTCTTCCGGACTCCGCGTTCGCCGAGCCGGCGGGCTGCCGGGGGTGGCTGGTCCGGGACCTGGTGTGCCACCTGGTGATCGACGCGCAGGACGTGCTGATCACGCTGGTGACCCCGGCTTCCTCGGCGGTGACGCACAACGCCGTGACGTACTGGGCGGTGGCCTCGGAGCTGCCTTCAGGAGACGACCCCCTGGACGCGCTGATCGTCCGCCTGGCGGCGGCGTACGAGGACCCGGCGCTGCTGAAGTTCCACCTCGACGACGTCGGCGCGGCGGCGGGCCGCGCGGCGGACCTGGCCGACCCGGGTCTGCCCGTGTCAACGCAGGACATGGTCCTCACGGCGGGCGACTACCTGTCGGCGTACGTGCTGGAGTGGACGTTGCACCACCTCGACCTGGTGGCGCACGTGGCTTCGGTGCCGGGACCGCCCGCGGAGGGACTGGCGTGGACCCGGGAGACGCTGGAGAAGATCGCGGGGACGGCGTTCCCGGCGTCGTTCTCGGACGAGGACGTGCTGCTGGTGGCGACGGGCCGCCGTGAGCCGACGGATGCGGAGACCACAGCGCTGGGCGACCTCGCCGGGCGGCTGCCGTTCGTGCTCGGATGATCGCCTGGCTCAACGGGACGTTCGGCTCCGGCAAGACGACAACGGCATGCGAGCTCGCGACCCTGCTCGGCGCGCGGACGTTCGACACCGAGTTCGTCGGCTACCTGCTGCGCACGGCGTTCCCCGAGCCCGAGGGCGACTTCCAGCACCTGCCGCTGTGGCGGCCGCTGGTCGTCGAGAACACCGCGCGGGTGCACGACCACGCCGGGACGCTGGTCGTCCCGCAGACGATTCTCGTCGAGGCGTACGCCCGCGAAATCTTCGACGGGCTCGCCGCCCGTGGTGTCCCGGTCGCGCACTTCGTGCTGCACGCCGAGCCGGCCGAGCTGCGCCGCCGGATCGAGGGCTCCGCCGACACCGGGGCCCGGCAGTGGCGGCTCGACCACGTCGAGCGTTACGGCGAAGCCCTCCCGTGGCTGCGCCGGTCGGCCACCTTGGTGGACACGCAAGGGAAGACACCCGCCGAGGTGGCCGGGGAGATCGCCGCCGCCGTGCGCTGATCCTTCGCCGCGCGCCGAAGCGACCGCGGCTTACGGTGAACCCGCTGCCTCGCCGATCCAGGAAGGTCTCCGATGCCCGAACTGCAAGTCATCGCCCGGCACACCCTCCCCGCGGGGAAGGTCGCCGACCTGCTGCCGCTGTACCGGCGGCTCGCCGAGGCCAGCCGCGCCGAGGCGGGCAACCTCGCCTTCGAGATCTACCGGGACCTCGACGACGAGCGCAGCGTCGTCCTGCTCGAGCGGTACACCTCGCCGGAAGCCTTCGAGGAGCACCGGCAGACCCCGCACTTCAAGGAGCTCGTCCTCGAGCGGCTCGTGCCGGTCCTCGAACACCGCACCGTCGAGTCGTACGAAGCGCGCTGAAGGGACCGGTCGCCCGCCGCGCGGCGGGCGACCGGCGGGTCACGGCTAGGCCGGGACCAGGCTGAACCGGCGGCGCTCCACGTCGATCCGCTCGATGCGGACGCTCAGCCGCGTCCCCGGCTCGGGGGCGGCGTCGGTCACCAGGAGACCCTGCTGCCCGTCGACCTCGACAAACGCGCCGAACGGGACCACCCGGGACACCACGCCGTCGAGCACCCCGCCCTCGGCGTGGGCCGCGACGAACTCCTGCCACTCGGACATGCGATTTCACCTCCTTCCCGCGCACGTTCCGATGTCGGAAGACGTGCGGGAGGCGGCGGGCCACGGGCCCGCCCGGAGGTCACGGCACAGCCGGGTACCCCGTCTGCTCACGGCTCGAGGCCGACCCGGCAGTCACGCGGAAACCGTACCGCGGCGGCCGGAAAAGGCACTACCGGTAATGATTCGACACGGTGTCGCGGCACTCCGATATTGAATCACCGACCCAGTGCGCGGAGAATTCGCCGGTCCCTCACGAAATGGGGACCCGGAGCCCGGCGAGTTCGGCGAGGGCCGCGAAAGAATCGAGCCGTGCGGATTGGTCGAAGGCGGCGGTCGTCGCGAGGACTTCGTCGGCGTCGACGGCCCCGACGAGGTTCCCCAGCCGGTCGGCCACCTCGGCGGGCGTGCCGGAGATCTGGCCGTCCAAGGTGTCCTCGAGCCGGCGTCGTTCGCGGTCGGTCATCGGCCGCGCCAGGACTTCCGCGGGCGGCTCCAGCGGCGGGAAGACGCCGTGGGAGCGCGAATAGACCGTCGCCCAGGCTTCCGAGACGAGCAGCCGCCGCGCGTCCGCGGCCGAGTCCGCGACGGCGATCGCCGTCGACACCACGACGTAGGGCTCCCGCGCCCAGCCGCTCGGCCGGAAGCCGTCGCGGTAGCGCGTCACGGCTTCGGCCAGCGCGCGTTCGCCGCGGACCGGCGCGATCACCAGCGGCAGCCCGAGCTCGGCGGCGAGGTCCGCGCCCGAGCCGGTGGCCAGCAGGAACGGCGGCACGCGCAGCCCCTCGGCGGGGTAGGCGTGGACGCCCGGATAACCGTGCTCGCCGGTGAAGAACCCGAGCAGCTCCCGCACCTGCGCGCCGAAGTCGTCGGCGGCCTCCTTGCCGTGCCCGAGCGCCTCGCGGACACCGCCGGTGAAGCCGACCGAGCGGCCCAGCCCCATGTCGATCCGGCCCGGATGAAGCGCTTCCAGGACGCCGAACTGCTCGGCGACGACCAGCGGCCGGTGGTTCGGCAGCATCACCCCGCCGGTCCCGACGCGGATGCGCGCGGTCGCCCCGGCGACGGCGGCGGCCAGCACGGTCGGCGCGGACCCGGCGACCCCGGGCACGCCGTGGTGCTCCGAGACCCAGAACCGGTGGTAACCCAGCCGTTCGACGGCGGCCGCGAAGGTGACGGTGTCCCGCAGCGCCCGCGCGGTCCGCCCGGGTCCGCCGTCCCGCCGCACCGGCGAACGGTCGAGCACGGAGAGCTTCACCCCGGGTGCAACGCCCGGCGCGCGCCGGGATTCCCGTCAGGGACGCCAGCGCTCGCTGTAGTCCGGGTGGTCGGTGTAGGGCAGCGCGAGCAGGCGCAGGGTGAGGCACCAGTTGGAGCCGGCCTCGTCGGCGGGCACGTGGCAGGTCTCACACCAGTATTCGCTGCCGTAGAGCGGAAACCCGGGGACCTTCTCGGAGACGGTGGTGCGGTGGGCGAGCAGGATCCGCCGGGTCGCCTCGATCTCGTTGATCATCTGGTTGACCGCGTCGAGGTCGAGGTCGGTCAGCCCGCGGATCCGCTGCTCCACGGCGACCTTCGTCTCCCCGCGGTTCATCGTGTCGCCGGCTTGCGCCTTGTTGACGGCCTGCATGATCAACGCCTGCCGGGCGCCGACGCGCGCGGCGAGGAATGCGATCAGGTCGTCCACGAAGGGCCTTCCTCTCGTCGAACCGCCCCCGGTCGTTGTCCCGGGGAGTCGTCGATTCGGGACCGCACGTTACGCCGTCCGAGACCATGATCGTGACGCCGAACTCGGCCGTGCAACATTTGTGACCCGAAAGGCGACAGCAAGTGGACGCGCGATCACTCCGCGTTCCGAGTCTCCCGTTTGTCCGGCCGGAGCCGGTGAATTCCGGAGATTCGCGTCTCCCGATGCGGTTGGTCACAGGGCGGGGTGCGGGGATTTCGAATGCCGCTCATCGGTACCGCGGGAGTCGCTGCGCGGGCACGCTTCCCGCTGGAACGCCGCGGGTCACGTCGTGCGTATCGCCTTCCCCGCGCTGACAGTCGGCGTCGGACTGGCGGCGGGCAAGGCCGTCGAGCCCAAGCTCCACGCGAGCACCGTGCTCGGGAACGCGCCGTCGCCTGCATCGGCTCGGGCGGCTCCTCCTACCGCGAGCGGCGCGCTCAGCTCTCCGGGCGGGCCTTGCTCGGCTGCACCCGCTTCGGCTCCCCCGGCATCTTCGGATAGTCCGGCGGATACGGCAGCTCCCCCAGCCCGTGGTCCCGCTCATCACGCTCGTACCACTCCAGCGCCGTCTCCAGCCCGAACGGCTCCTCGTCCATCGGCGCGTGCAGGTCGCCGTGGGAAGCCAGGAACTCCGGGATCGTCAGGACGTCGAAGTCGTCCGCGTCGACCTCGGTCAGCAGGTCCCACGTCAACGGCGTCGACACCGTGGCCCGCGGGGTGCCGCGGACCGACCAGCTCGAGGCCACCGTGCGGTCGCGGGCCGCCTGGTTGTAGTCGAGGAACACGCGGCCGCCGCGTTCCTCCTTCCACCAGGCGATCGTCGCCTTCTCGGGGATCCTGCGGGTCACCTCGCGGCCGAGGGCGATCACCGCGTGGCGGACCTGGATGAAGTCCCACTCCGGGCGGATCCGGACCAGCACGTGCACCCCGCGCCCGCCGGAGGTCTTCGGGTAGCCCGTCAGGCCCGCGTCGGCCAGGATGTCGCGGACCACCTGGGCCACCTCGACCGCGTCGGCGAAGCCGGCCCGGTCGGGCGGGTCGACGTCGATGCGGAGCTCGTCCGGGTGGTCGACGTCGGCGCTGCGGACCGGCCACGGGTGGAAGTCGAACGTGCCCAGGTTGGCCGCCCACGCGAACACGGCGGGCTCGGTCGGGCACACCTCCGCCGCCTTCCGGCCGGACGGGAACGTGATCTCGGCCGTCTCGAGCCAGTCCGGCGCGCCCTTCGGCACGCGCTTGGCGTAGAACCACTCGCCTTCGACACCGTCGACGTAGCGCTTCAGCGTCGTCGGCCGCTCGCCGATCGCGCGCAGCAGGGGCGCGCCGACCGTGATGTAGTGCTCGACGACCTGGCGCTTGGTGATGCCGCGCTGGGGGAAGTACACCTTGTCCGGGCTCGAGACGCGGACCGTGCGCCCGCCCACCTCGTACTCGACCGGGTCACCGTGCTTGGGCATGCGGCCACGCTAGCGGTGTTCGCTCCCCCGGGCCGTCAGGAACGCGCCGCCGGTACGCTGGACCGGGTGTCCGGCCGCACCAAGCTGATCGTCGCGCTCGCCGTGCTCGCCCTCTTCGCGGCGGCCGCGGTGCTGCTGCCGATCCCCGGTCCGGCCGACCTGCGCGCCTGGGCCGCGGCCACCGGCCCGGCCACGCCGCTCGTGCTGCTCGTCGCCTACTCGCTGCTCACCGTGGCGCCGATCCCGCGCACGGTGTTCAACCTGGCCGCCGGCCTGCTGGTCGGCACCACGGCCGGGATCACGATCGGCCTGGTCGCCACCACCATCGCGGCCGGCCTCTCCTTCGGGCTGGCCCGGCTGCTCGGCCGGGACCTCGTCACGCGCCACCTGCACCGCTCGGCCGTCCGGACGGTCAACGACCGGCTCTCCGGCGGCGGGGTCCTCGCGATCACCTCGCTGCGGCTGATCCCGGTCGTCCCGTTCGCGCCGTTCAGCTACCTCTGCGGCGTGTCGTCCGTGCGGCTGGTCCCGTACCTGGCCGGTACGCTGCTGGGCAGCGTGCCCGGCACCGTCGCCGTGGTCGTCCTCGGGGACGCGCTGACCGGCGACACGCCGCCGGCGCTGCTCGTCTGTTACGGCGTCTTCGCGCTGGCCGGGGCGATCGGCCTGGTCCGGGTGTTCCGGAAACGGACGCCGGTGGCGCCGGCGCCCGAACCGGAGCCCGCCGGACCGGCTGGCTGACGCGAACTGCACCGGGCCGACCGCTACACTCGATCGGGTGCGCGAAGCGGAAACGCGCTGAGCAGGGCCACCACCACCGGGAATTTCGTCAGGAGCAGTCGCCATCGACACCGGTCAGCTGATCGCCGGGCACTACCGCCTCGTCGAGCACATTGGTAGCGGTGCCATGGGAGTCGTGTGGCGCGCGACCGACGTGCGCCTCGAGCGCGACGTCGCGATCAAGCAGATCCTCCCCCAGCCGGGCGTCTCCGAGACCGAGCGCGACAACATGCGCCAGCGCGCCATGCGCGAGGCCAAGAACGCGGCCCGGTTCCAGCACCCGAACGCGATCGTGGTGTTCGACATCGCCGAGCACAACGGCGACCCGTGCCTGGTGATGGAGTACCTGAACGGCCCGAGCCTCTCGACGATCCTGTCCCAGGAGGGCACGCTCCCGCTCGGCCGGGTCGCCCGCCTCGGCGAGCAGGTCGCCTCCGCGCTGGTGGCCGCGCACCGCGCCGGGATCGTCCACCGCGACGTCAAGCCCGGCAACATCCTGATCGACGAGACCGGCACCGCGAAGATCACCGACTTCGGCATCTCCCGCGCGGCCGGCGACATGACGCTGACGGCGACGGGCCTGATCGGCGGCACCCCCGCCTACCTGGCGCCCGAGCTGGCGCGCGGCGCCGACCCGGTGCCCAGCTCCGACGTCTTCGCCCTCGGCGCGACCCTCTACCAGGCGATCGAGGGCACCACGCCGTACGGCAACACGACCAACCAGCTCGCGCTGCTCTACGCGGCCGCGAACGGCCAGATCAACCCGCCGGTGCAGGCCGGCGGCGCCACCGCGCTGCTGATGAGCCTGCTGCGCAGCGAGCCGGGCGAGCGGCCGTCCATGGCCGAAGCCCGCGAACGGCTGGCCGCGCTGGCCCGCACCGAGCCCGGCGGCATGTCGGCGTCCCCGCCGCTGCTCTCCGGCGGCGCGGGCCGCAAGCCGGCCGCGCCCGCCGAGGGCGGCGAGCGGCCGCCGTGGCAGCGGACCGACCAGCCCGCGCCGTCGTCACCGCCGGTCGGCACCCCGGTGCCCACGGCCAAGGCGGCGTCCAACCCGCCGCGCCCGACCGCGGCGTTCATGCCGATGCGGTCGCCGGCGGCGCCACCGAACACCCCGCCCAGACCGATGCCCGCGGCGTCGCCGTCGGCCCGGGCCCCGCAGTACTCGTCGAGCACCCCGAAGCCGGACAACAAGCGCAAGTACGCGATCTTCGCCGGCGCGGGCGCCGCGGTCGTGGTGGCCGCGGTGATCCTCTTCCTGACGCTCAACTCGGGCGGCGGCGGCACGGGCGGCAACCAGGTCGGGCAGTCGGCGGGCTCCCAGCCGAGCACGGGCCAGACCACCCCGAACAGCAGCAGCCCGAGCACCCCCGCCGCGCCCGCCGACCTGGGCAAGACGCCGTCGGAGGGCAAGATCACCGACTACGGCCAGGCCGGACGGCTGCTCACCGACAGCTACTACCCGAACCCGGCCGCGGGCTGGAACCTGCTGACACCCGCGGCGCAGGCGGTCTACGGCTCGGAGGCGGAGTACCAGGCCTACTGGGCGGACCAGAAGAAGAACATCCAGGGCTACCGCAAGGCCCAGGCGGACGGGGGCAGCGGGAACGACGGCTCGCTGAACCTGACGATGGAGATCAACGGCATCCGCCGTCCGTACCACATCGTGTTGGTGAACGGCCAGCTGCTGATCGACAGCAACACCCGGCTCGACGCGAATCCCAGCACCGGCCTGTAAGAGACTTAACGCGCCGCTGGTGGGCTGACGGGCGCGGATGGCCTACCGTGGAGCCATGGCCGACGACGGAGCTTCGCTGCCGGGCCAGAATCCTCGCTTCCACGAGGATCTGGTCGGCCTCGACCCGTACGACCCGGAGGCGCGCGCGTTCGCGGAGCACCTCGACCGGATCGAGCGATCCGGTCCCAACTACACGATCGAAGCCGCGCTCGACGGCGTGTCCGACTTCGCCGATTCCAGCAACCGCCTCGGCGGGCTGCGGTACTGGGTGTCGGCGCTGATCGTGGTCCTCATCGTGCTCGGCGTGATAGTCGCCGCATGGGACATCGTGGTGCACGCCCTGGCGTGGCTCGCGGCGTAACGTGGAACGGGTGAAAGGTATGAAACCCGTTGTCGGCGCCACCCCGCGCGTCGTGAAGTCCGAGCAGGAATGGCGGGAGGAGCTGGGCCCGGAGGAGTACGCGGTGCTCCGCCAGGCCGGCACCGAACGGCCGTTCACCGGTGAGTACACCGACACCAAGACCACCGGCGTCTACGAGTGCCGCGCGTGCGGCGCCGAGCTCTTCCGCAGCGACACGAAGTTCGAGAGCCACTGCGGCTGGCCGTCGTTCTACGACCCCGCCGACTCCGACGCCGTGCTGCTGCGCGAGGACCGGACCATGGGCATGAAGCGCATCGAGGTGCTCTGCGGCTCCTGCCACAGCCACCTCGGGCACGTCTTCGAGGGCGAGGGGTACGCCACCCCGACCGACCAGCGCTACTGCATCAACTCGATTTCGCTGAAGCTGGTGCCGCAGCCGTAGAACCGCCAGCCTAAATCCTCCTTAAGCCGACAACCCACCGCCCTTCCTCGGACGTAATCTCCGCACACGGACGAGGGAGGGCGGAGTCATGACCGACACGTGGGGGATTCCCGGACCGGTTTTCGCGGGCCTCTACCTGGGCCTGCTGCTCGTACCGGCGATCTACGCCGGGTTGCGCACGGTCCAGCTGCGGCGCGGCCGCGTGGGTGACGCGCCGAACCGGGCCGAAGAGCTGGCCCTCCTGACCGGCGGCCGGTCGCGGGGTGGCGAGGTCGTCATCGCGCGGCTCCTGGACCAGCAGGCCGTCCGGCTCGACGGCACCGGCCGGCTTTCGCGCGTCAAGGGCTCGGCGTCCGACGACCTGGGCCGCGCCGCGCTGCTGAAGATCGGCAAGCACGGCAGCTCGGTCGACCGGGTGCGGGCGACGGTCGCCGACCACCCGGCGATGCGGGCGCTGGAGACCGCGCTGATCGGCCGGGGCCTGCTCGCCGACGCGCGGAAAGCACGGTCGGCCTGGGTGGCCGCCGCGGTCGTGTACTGGCTGCTCGTGGTCCTGGGCGTGGTCCGGCTGATCGCCGGGTCGAGCACCGGGCACCCGGTGGGATACCTGCTCGGCCTGCTCGCGGTCGCGCTGGTCGTGGCGATCGTCGTGACCGTGAAGGCCCGGAACCAGCCGCCGGTCAAGGCCACCGCGGCCGGCCGGGCGGCCGCCGAAGAGGCTCGCCGCGTCGGCACCTTCGTCACGGGCGCCGTCGCGGCGGTCGCGTCGAGCGGCTTCGAGGGCCACCCCGACAAGGACGTCCGCCTGGCGGTGAGCCGCGCGACGCAGCGATCGGTGGCAGAGCACCGCCGCGCGACCCGGACGCGCTGGGCGAGCGCCGGGGGCGGCGGCGCGGTCGGGTACGTCGGCGGCAGCTCGTGCGGCGGGGGCGGCAGCTCCTGCGGTGGCGGAGGGGGCGGCTGCGGTGGTGGTGGCGGCGGGGGTTGCGGCGGTTGAAACGCCGACGCGGGCCGCGACGTCTCACAGCTACGGTAAGCGCACTTCACTGAGGGGAGACGGGCGATGGACGACCCGTGGGGCATCTCCGGACCGGATTTTGTGGTCCTCTACATCGCGCTGCTGGGCGCGGTCCTGCTGATCAGGGTCATCGTCGCGGGCGTCGTCGCCAGCCGGGCGCTGCGGTCCGACCAGGCGCAGCCCGGGCCGCCGCCGTCGGTCTACCAGCTGGCCTTCCTGGCCGGCGGACCCGACCGGGCGGTCGACACCGCGATCGCCGCCCTGGTCGAACGCGGCCGGCTGCGCGTCAACAGCTACAAGCAGATCAGCCAGGCCGGAACCCGGCCGGGTGAGCCGCTGGAGCAGGCGATCTTCGACGCGGCGCAGCTGAAGACGACGGCGACGCTGCGGGCCCACGGCCGCCGGTCGGCGGCGATGCGGGCGCTGGAGGACGGGCTCGAGCAGCGCGGGCTGCTGGTTTCGGCCGCGGCGAAGCGGCAGTCCAGGACGTTCGGGCTGGTCCTGCAGCTGGCCGTGCTGGTGCTCGGCGTGGCCCGGCTGGTCAACGGCATCTCGCTCGGCCGGCCGGTCGGGGTGCTAGTGTTCCTGGTGCTGGTCGCGGCGGTGCTGACGATCGTCGCCGCGGTCCGGCGGTCGAAGACCGGACCCCGGCAGCCGAACGCCGCCGGGCAGCGGGTCCTCGGCCAGGCACGCACGGCGGCGTCCGGGCCGATGCCGGGCGGCGCGCTGGCCGGCGGGGTGCTGCTGGGCGGCGCCGCGGCGGCGGTCGCGCTCGGCGGCTGGGCGATGTACCCGGACGAGGAGCTGAGCGCGGCGCTGATGCCGCCCGCGGGCTCCTTCGGCGGCGGCGGTTCGTCGGGCGGCTCTTCGTGCAGCAGCGGGTCGTCGTGCTCGAGCTCGTCGTGCAGCAGCGGGTCTTCCTGCGGTGGCGGGTCGTCGTGCGGCGGAGGTGGCTGCGGTGGGTGAGCTCGGCATCGGGATCGGCTGGCGGCACGAGCTCGACCTGTCCATCGCGCGCCTGCCGGGCGTCGACTGGGTCGAGGTCGTCGCCGAGAACCTGCACCACGACCACCTGCCGGAGACGCTCGTGGCACTGCGGCGGCGCGGGATGCCGGTGCTGCCGCACGCCGTCTCGCTGTCCCTCGGCGGGGCCGAGCCGCTCGACACCGGGCGCGTCCAGCACCTCGCGGAGGTCGCGCGGGCACTGGACGCGCCGCTGGTCAGCGATCACGTGTGCTTCGTGCGCGCGGGCGGGCTCGACTCGGGGCACCTGATGCCGCTCCCCCGCACGCGCGAGGCGCTGGACGTGCTGGTGGCGAACGTCCGGCTGGCTCAGTCCATAGTGGACGTGCCGTTCGCGCTGGAGAACATCGCGGCGGTGCTGGAGTGGCCTTCTTCGGAGCTCACCGAAGAACAGTTCCTCACCGAGCTGACCGAGCGCACGGACTGCCGGCTGATCATCGACGTCGCGAACCTGTACGCGAACGCGCGCAACATCGGCACGGACCCGGAGGCGTTCCTCGACGGCATCCCGTGGGAGCGCCTGGCGTACGTGCACATGGCGGGTGGTGTAGAGCGCGACGGCGTCTACCACGACACGCACGCGCACCCGGTGCTGCCGGAGGTCCTGGCGCTGCTGGCGGAGTTGCGGCGCCGCACGGACCCACCGGGGGTACTGCTGGAACGCGACGACGACTACCCGAGCGACGACGAACTGGCGGCGGAGCTGGCGGCTTTACGGGCGGCGGTGACGGTATGAGCCGCTCGGACCTGGCCCGGCAGCAGGCCTCGCTGCTGCGGGCGTTGCTGGCGGGCGGGCCGGCCCCGGAAGGTTTCGACCCCGCCCGGTTGCGGGTGGAGGCTTCGGTGCTGCGGCGCAAGCACGGGCGGGTGCTGGCGCATCAGCGGCCCGAGCTGGCGGACGAGCTCGGGGAGCGGTTCGGGCCGTTGTTCCTGGAGTTCAACGCGGGGCGGCCGAAGCGGGACACCGAGCGGTCGGGGGCTTATGCGGATGCGTTTGTGGAGTGGTTGATCGCGGGTGGGCATTTGCCGAAGCCTCGGCGGGGGTTGGTTTCCCGGCTTAGGCGCCGGTAGTCCACAGGGGCGTTGGGGTGTGGACTACCGGGCTCGGACCAGGCCTTTTGTCGGGGGGTGCCGGTAAACTGGGTGCGGGGGTATCCCCCGGGAAGGGCGGGCCGCGTCCGGCTGCGCCGTGTCAGGGAGTCCAAGTCGGTTTGTCGACTCCCGGCAACCGCGTCCCGAAGTCCCAGTGGGGCTCGGCTCCCGGCAGCCCTCCCGCCATCCGAACCCGCGTCAGCCGGCCGTAACCGCTGTCCGTCTCCTCCAGCAGATCCCCGAAGTCCACCTGAACAGCCCCAGGATCCTTGCGCCCCAAGGAATCCAGCCAATGGCCCGTGCCCGCCAAGGACAGCCGAACCCGCCAGGTGCCGCCTTCGGTGACCTGCCGGCGGACCGCAGTCATGATCGCCGCCGCTGCGAGCCAACCCGTTGCGTGGTCCAACGCCTGGAGCGGCAACGGCGCCGGGTCCGGGCCCCACGCGATGCCGTTCGACATCTGGACCAAACTGTCGAACCCGCGTCGGCGGGCCCATGGACCCTCCCAGCCATACGCGCTCAAATCGGCGATTACCAAACCCGGGCGCAGTGACGCCAACTCCGAAGGCCCGAACCCGATCCGGGCCAGCGCGCCCGGGCGGAACGACTGCAGCAGCACGTCCGCGCGGCTGATCAGTTTCTTCAGCCGCGCGCGACCGCCCTCGGTGTCGAGCGCGACGAACGTCGACCGCTTGCCCTGCCCCGTGTCGCGCGCCAATGCTTCGACGCGCGGGAGGTGCGCCGCGCCCACGTGCAGGACGTCGGCGCCGTGTGCGGCCAGGACCCGGCCCGCCACCGGCCCCGCGAGCACGTGCGTCAGCTCCAGGACCCGGACGCCGCCCATCGGACGGTCCGAGTAGAACAACGTCCGCTTCGGCGCCGCTCCCACCAGTTCCAGTGAAACCAACGGCAGCGAAGCCACCGCCGCCCCCTGTGGGTGCGCCGCCCAGTCCTCCGGCGACCGCAGCTGGGCCGCCGCTCCCCCGGCCGACACCACCGCGTGCTCGACCTCCCGCGCGCCCCGCCCGGCGACCGCCTTCTCGACGGCTTCGCGGGTTCCGGGCACTCCGAGGCCCCAGCACACCGCCGCTTCGTGGCGCGGGTAGTTGCAGTGCAGGCGCACCCAGCCGTCGGCCGTGCGGTAGTTGCCCGACAGCGGCGCCCACACCGGCTCGGGTGAAACCCCCTCGACGTGCCCGAGGCCCTCGCTCGCGAACGCCGCCGCCGCGTGGCGCGTGTCCGCCGTGACGACGCCGGGGTCGATCTCGCGCAGCTTCAGCAGCTCCCCGGCGGCCAGGGTCGCCGCCGCGACGGAGGCCGTCGCGGCCGCCGCCACCCGGTACGGGCCGGGCAGGACGTCTTCGGCGCCGGTCAGCTCGACCGGTCCCGGCTTCTCCCCGGTGAGGGTGCGCCAGACGCCGTCCAGGATCGCGTCCACTAGGGCAGGGCCGCGACGAGCTCGGCGGGCGGCACGCGGGTGCCGGTGTAGAACGGGATCTCCTCGCGCACGTGCAGCCGCGCCTCGGTGCCGCGCAGATGGCGCATCAGGTCGACGATCCGGTGCAGCTCGTCGGCCTCGAAGGCGAGGATCCACTCGTAGTCGCCCAGCGCGAACGACGCGACGGTGTTGGCGCGCACGTCCGGGTAGTCGCGGGCCTCCTTGCCGTGGTCGGCGAGCATCTTGCGGCGGTCGGCGTCCGGCAGCAGGTACCACTCGTAGGACCGGACGAACGGGTACACGCAGATGAACTTGCGGGCCTCTTCGCCGGCCAGGAACGCCGGGATGTGGCTCTTGTTGAACTCGGCGGGCCGGTGCAGCGCGGTCTGGCTCCAGACCGGCGTCGACGCGCGGCCGAGCGGAGTGCGGCGGAACCCGGCGTAGGCGGCCTGGACCTGCTCGATCTCCTCGGCGTGCCACCAGATCATGAAGTCGGCGTCGGCGCGCAGCGCGGAGAGGTCGTAAACACCGCGGACCGTGACGCCCTTGGTCTCCAGACCGTCGAGGTACTCGGTGGTCTCGCGCCCGGCCGTTCCCCGGTCCTCGCCCAGCCGCCCCGGCTCGATCTTGAAGACCGACCAGGTGGTGTACCGGATGGTGTCGTTGAGCTCGTTGTAGTTGACCCGCGCCATGCCTCCATCCTGTCACCGCGACGGCCGCCACGGCCGCCAGGGTCGGGTGAGAGCACTCACGCGAAGGAGCGGCTCAAGCCGTCAGGTGCGCCGCGATCCGGTGCGCCGCCGCTTCCGCCGTCGCCACGCACGCCGGCAGCCCCACGCCGTGCAGCGTCGCGCCGGCGACCGCCAGGCCCGGCACGCCTTCGACCGCCTTCTCGATCCGCTCCACGCGCTCCAGGTGCCCGGCGCCGTACTGCGGCAGCCCGCCGCCCCAGCGCGTCACCAGGGTCTCGACCGGGTCGGCCCTGATGCCGGTCAGGCGCGCGAGGTCGGCGCGGACCACGCGGACCAGCTCGACGTCGTCGGCCTGCAGCGCGCCCAGCTCGCCGAAGCGCCCGACCGAGCCGCGGACCAGCACCGGCCCGGAGCCGAAGTGCGCCCACTTGCGCGAAGAGAAGGTGAACGCCTTCGCCGCGTACGGCACTCCGGCGGAGTCTCGCTCGCCCTGGCCGATGAGGATCCCGGACGCGTCGGGCAGTGCCGTGCCCGGTGGGAGCGCCAGCGCGACGACGGCCATCGAGGCCAGCTCGACCTCGCCGAACGCCGCCGACGCCGCCGGCACCAGTTCGGCGAGCAGCCGCCGGGCCGACGGGGCCGGCACCGCGAGCACCACCGCGTCCGCTTCGACGGTGTTGTCCGCGGGCGCGTGCGCGGTGGGCGCCGCGCCGATGCGCAGCCGCCAGCCGGCGCCGTGCCGTTCGACGTCGCAGACCGGCAGCCCGGTGCGCAGCTCGGCGCCGGACAGCTCGGTGAGCCGGTCGATCACCGTGCCCAGGCCGCCGGGGACGGTGCCGAACACCGGCGCCGAAGACGGGTTCGCGGGCAGCTGCGCTTTGGCCGCCGCGGTCAGGGAGCCGGCGCCCGCGGCCACCGCCGCGGCCAGGCCCGGCATGGTCGCGCGCAGGCCCAGGCCGTCCGCGCCACCGGCGTAGACACCGCCGAGCAGGGGGTCGACGAGCCGGTCGACCAGCTCGTCGCCGAAGCGTTCGCGCAGCAGCGGTCCCAGCGGCAGGTCTCCGCCCGGCAGCCGCAGCTCCGGCAGCGTCACCTCGGCTTCGACCGCGCGCCGCCCCGCCTCCGACAGCACGCCGGCCACCGACTCCGCCGACGCCGGGACGCCCATCACCGTGCCCGGCGGCAGGCCGGTGACCCCGCCGCCGGCGTGGATCTTCGCGCGGGCCGCCGTCGGGTGGACGACGTCGAGCCCCAGCTCGCGGACCAGCCCGAGCATCTCGGGCCGGCGGACCAGGAAGGCCTCCGCGCCGACGTCGTAGGGGACGCCGGCCAGCTCGGCCGTGCGCAGCTTCCCGCCCGGCGTCTTCGTCTTCTCGAACACGACGATCTCGACGCCGTCGCCGAGCAGCCGCCGCAGCCGGTACGCCGCGGTCAGCCCGGAAACACCGCCCCCGACGACGGCGACGCGCTTCACAGCTCGTGCACCAGCCCGACCACGCGGGTCAGCACCTCGGGGTCGACGCCGGGCAGCACGCCGTGGCCCAGGTTGAAGATGTGCCCGTCGGCCGCGCGGCCCTCTTCGACGATCCGGCGGACCTCGGCTTCGAGGACCGGCCAGGACGCGTGCAGCAGCGCCGGGTCGAGGTTGCCCTGCACAACAGCCTGGCCGCCGAGGCGGCGCACCGCTTCGTCGAGGGGGATCCGCCAGTCGACGCCGACGACGTCCGCGCCCGCGTCGCGCATCACGGCGAGCAGCTCGCCGGTGCCGACACCGAAGTGGATCCGCGGCACGCCGTACTCCGCGACGCCGGCGAGGACCTTCGCGGAGTGCGGCAGCACGAACTCGCGGTAGTCCCGCTCGGACAGCGCGCCGGCCCAGGAGTCGAACAGCTGGACCGCGTCGACCCCGGCGTCGAGCTGCGCGCGCAGGAAGGTCAGCGCGACGTCGGCCAGGCGGCCGGCCAGCTCGTGCCAGACCTCCGGCGCCGAGTGCATCAGCGCCTTGGTGTGCTCGTGGTTGCGGCTCGGCCCGCCCTCGATGAGGTAGCTGGCGAGAGTGAACGGCGCGCCGGCGAAGCCGATCAGCGGGGTGCCGCCGAGCCGCTCGACCAGCAGGCGGACGCCGTCGGCGACCGACGCGACCTGGTCGGGAGCCAGCTCCGGCAGGGCCTTGACGGCGGCGAGGTCGCGGATCGGCGCGGCGGCCACCGGGCCGGTGCCGGGCACGATGTCGATGTCGACCCCGGCGGCCTTCAGCGGCACGACGATGTCACTGAAGAGGATGGCCGCGTCGACGCCGTGCCGGCGGACCGGCTGCAGCGTGATCTCGGCGAGCATCTCGGGGTCGAAACAGGCGTCGAGCATCGGCACGCCCTCGCGCAGCGCGCGGTACTCGGGCAGCGAGCGGCCGGCCTGGCGCATGAACCAGACGGGCGTGCGGGCCGGGCGTTCGCCGCGCGCGGCGGCCAGGAAGGGGGCTTCGGGCAGCTCGCGGCGGCCGGACGGGGCGGCTCGCTGCGGCAGGGGCGTGGTCGGAGACATCGCCGTCAATCGTGCCACGAGCCGGGGGCCGCGGTTCCATCGGCGCGCCTGCGCCCGCAACAGGGCGTGCCCGCCCTAAAGTCGGTGCGTGACCGCGATGACGCCAGTGCCCGAACTCTTCCGTGAAGCAGTTGTGGCGCTGCAGTCCGTCCGGCCCCGCCGGGAGGTGCTGCTGGAGCCGATGCGGGCGCCGCAGCGGCTCGCGCCGTGGTCGTACGCGGTCAGCTGTGAGGTCTCCGGGCCCGCGGACGTGCTGGCCTCGGGCCGGCTGGTCCTGCTGCACGACCCGGACGGCCAGGACGGCTGGGACGGCGTGCTGCGCCTCGTCATGTACGTGCGCGCGGAGCTGGACCGCGAGCTCGCGACCGATCCCTTCCTGCCGGCGGTCGGCTGGTCGTGGCTGACCGACGCGCTCGAGGTGTCCGGCGCGAGCTGGAAGGCGCTGGGCGGCACGGTCACCGAAACGTCGTCGGCCCGCTTCGGCGACATCTCCGGCCCGGCCCGCACCGACGACCTCGAGCTGCGGGCGTCGTGGACACCGACCGACGCCGGGCTGCTGCCCCACGGGCAGGCCTTCTGCCAGGTGATGGCCAGCGTCGTGGGCCTGCCGCCGGTCGGCGTGACGCTCTTCGGGCAGCGCCAGAGCTCCTGAGCCGCGGCGTCCGGGCGATCATCGGTCACGGATCGGCAACGACGGGCGCGCGCCGGGTGGCTCCCGGGTCACCTCTTGTACGGATGTGAGCAAATTTCACATCCGCTGAACGACGTCCAACATCGGCCGCGCCACTCCGGCGGCGGCCGAGCGCCTCGCTGCGCACGCGAAGTGGTCCGGACAACTACGGACCCCTGAGGACCACCTGCGCTGTTCCTGAGGGTGTTTCACGTCCTCGGCGCGTGCCCCCGTTCGTGAACGAGAGGCCGTCACACACCGCTACAAGATCAACTTGCGCCGCGCGGCCCGGCACCGGCCCGCGAGCGATACGGACAGTCACCGTTTCCGGTCCGAAAATCGCCGCCGGGGCCCTTCGGAAAAGTTGATCATGCCCCGGCCGGGGCCACATTCCGGGCCTCCGGGACCGCCATCCGGACCCTCGTCACTACGCGCACCGGCAGCTGCACACTTCATCTGCACGGCCATTTGGTCGCCGGTAACTTCTTTGCATCGTGTTCGCTGGGCTATCCGTTAGCAACCGGCCGTGTACTAGCCCGATCGTGTTACTACGAACCCACTGAGTGACTGTTCGTTTGAGATAGATACCCATTCGATCCCCCCGCGAAGGGCTCCGGGCGGCTACAGTGCCTTCGACGACACCACTTTCGGTCTAAAGCTGGCGCGGCTGAACGGCCGAAGGTCCCGGTGCCGGTCGGGGGGCACGACCGACTCCAGGGAGGTAGTGACGTGGCTACCGTCGGCATTTCTCAGGCCGTCCGATCCACGCCAGCCGGTGCATTGCCGGCGAGCATGGTTCCGCACCCGCGGGAAGAGCTTTTTTCCGTGTTGGTGGTCGATGACCACCCGCTGTTGAGGGAGGCAATCGCAGCAAGACTCGCACAGATGGGTGCGGGTACCGTCCACGAAGCCGCCACGGTGGCCGAAGCGAGGGCGCGAGCACAGGCCACTGGACCTTGTGACCTGGCGATCCTCGATCTCGGACTGCCGGACGGCAGCGGTATCGAGCTGGTTACGGAACTCCGTAGCCACGGCTGGCCGCGAGTGGTCGTACTCGCATCTTCGGACGACCCGTACGCGGTGCGCTCGGCCTTCCAGGCCGGGGCCCAGGCGTACCTGCTGAAGTCCGCGTCGCCGGTCGTCGTGACCGACGGCGTGCGGCGTGTGCTCGAGGGCGGCGTCTACGCCGACCCGAGCGTGGCTCCGGTGCTCGCCACCGGGACCCGCGTCGCGGGCACCGACAACACCCCGCGCGAGCTTTCCGCTCGTGAGGTGGAGGTGCTCCAGCTGGTCGCCGACGGACAGTCCAACAAGGAGATCGGCGAGGAACTTTCCCTCTCCGCGCTCACCGTCAAGTCCCACCTGTCCCGGATCGGGCGCAAGCTCGGCACGGGCGACCGGGCTCAGATGGTGGCGCTGGCCATGCGGGCCGGCGTCATCCGCTGACACGAGCGACATCCCCGCGGGGCGGGCGCACCAGGCGCGGTACGCCCGTCCCGTAGGGTCGCACACCATGGGAAGCACAGAGGCCGAGGACACCGGGATGGAGATCGAGTCCACGGGCGGCCCGGTGCTGCTACGCGAGCCCGCGGAGGGCACACCCCCGGTGGTCGCCAGTCAGTCCGCGCTGGTCGAAGCCTGCGCGCGGCTGGCCGCGGGCACCGGCGCGGTCGCCGTCGACACCGAACGCGCGTCCGGCTACCGCTACTGGCCCAAGGCCTACCTCGTCCAGCTGCGGCGTGAAGGTTCCGGCACGGTCCTGGTCGACCCGACCGAGCTGGACGACCTCACGCCGTTGAAGAACGTCCTCAACTCCCTGGAGTGGGTGCTGCACGCCGCCTCCCAGGACCTCCCCTGCCTCGCCGAGCTCGACCTGCACCCGGCGGCCCTGTTCGACACCGAGCTGGCCGGCCGGCTGGCGGGCTACGAGCGCGTGGCCCTCGGGACGCTGGTCGAGCTGCTGCTCGGCTACACCCTCGAAAAAGGCCACAGCGCGGCCGACTGGTCCAAGCGGCCGCTGCCGGTCGACTGGCTCAACTACGCCGCTCTCGACGTCGAGCTGCTCATCCAGCTGCGGGAAAAGCTGGAAGCGGAGCTGGGCGCCCAGGGCAAGCTGGAGTGGGCCCGGCAGGAGTTCGAAGCGGTCCGGACGGCCCCGCCGCCCGCGCCGCGGGCCGAGCCGTGGCGCCGGACGTCCGGGGTGCACAAGATCCGCAACCCGCGTGGCCTCGCGGCGGTCCGCGAGCTGTGGCAAGCCCGTGACGAGCTGGCCCGCAAGCGCGACCGCGCGCCGAGCCGCATCCTGCCCGACAGCGCGATCATCAACGCCGTGACGGCGGACCCGAAGACGGTCGAGGACCTGCAGGCGCTGCCGGTGTTCAGCGGCCGCGTCCAGCGGAAGTACACGGCGAGCTGGCTCCGGCACCTGCAGGCTGCGAAGGCGCTGCCGGCTTCGGAGCTGCCGTCGCCATCCCAGCCGACGGACGGCCCGCCCCCGGTGAACCGCTGGGCGGACAAGGACCCGGACGCGGCGGCGAGACTGTCGGCGGCCCGCGCGGCCCTGACGGCGATCGCGGAGGACCGCCGGCTGCCGGTGGAGAACCTGCTGCTGCCGGACCTGGTCCGCCGCACGTGCTGGCGCCCCCCGGCCGAGACCGACGAGGACACGGTCGCGGAGGTCCTGAGGGCGGGAGGGGCCCGGCCGTGGCAGGTCGAGCTGACCGTCACGGCGCTGAGCAAGGCCTTGCAGACGACGGCGGCCGCCTGAGCTGGTCCGGGGACGGCGCCGGTCGGTTGAGGTCAGGCGAGCCACAGCTGGGTTTGCGCAGGTAAGTGACGGCCTGCCGGACGACAGCTGCGCCTACATCGGTCAGGCACGGCCCGCCGGGCGGGCGGGAGCGCTCGCGCCGGTAGGCCGAGACCAGACGAGCGGCGGCAACGCCCGCACCGGTTGACCGAAGCCTGCCAGGCGGCAGGCTGCGACCATGCTGGTCAGCCAGGAGCGACCGGGCGGCGACTGAGTCCGCACCAGTCGGCCAAGCCTGCCGGGCATCGGCTGCGCCCACACCACTCGGCCAAGAGCGAGCTGGCGGCGACAACTAGGCCCGCCGAGTTGGGCCCACAGCGGGCTGCACCTGAGCAAGGCTTTGCAGGCGACGGCGGCCGCCTGAGCGCGCCGGTCGGCCAAGAGCGATCTGGCGGCGACAGCTAGGCCCGCCAAGGTGGGCCCGCGGCGGGTGCACCGGACCGCCGCCTGAGCGAGCGCGGCGGGGCCTGCGCCGATCGGCCCTCAGCGAGTCGTGGCCAGATGCCTGCGGAACCTCGCCGCGTGCTCATCCAACGCCGCGTCGATCCGCGCCGCCACCGGCGGATCGGCCGTGGTCACCACCCCATGGATGAACACCGGGGCCGCGCACCCCGCGATCTCCTCCCGCAGGATCGCCTCGAACTCTCCCGTCGACGCCGTGCTCCGGACCCGCGCATACCCCGACGCCGACGCCCAGCCGCACAGATCCGTACGCGTCGAGGGCACCAGCTGGCCGCCAGTCGACGCGTACCTGCCGTCGTCGAGCAGGACGTGGACCAGCGGGAGGTCGCTCAACGCCCCCGCCGTCACCAGGCCGACCGGGTTCATCAGGAGGGCTCCGTCGCCGTCCACCACCACCGTCGTTCGGCCCGTCTCGCGGGCCACTCCGATGCCGATCGAGGACGCCAGGCCCATCGAGCCCGTCATGTAGAAATGGCTCGGCCGGTCCGCGATGCCGCGTGCGATGCGGCACGAATAGCCCGTGGTGAAGACGACCGGCTCGTGGGTGGTCGCCGCGATCACGGCGCTGATCGCCGCCGTCTTGTTCATGCTCGCCAGCCGAACACCGCCGGGGGCACCAGCAGGGCCGCGGGGCGGCGGTCCGCCGCCACGATCCGGTGCACCCGCTCCACCTGAGGCCCCCGCGGCCGGTCGCCGTCCAGGGTCAGCGTCTCGATGCCCAGCTGGGCCAGCAGCGGCTCGGTGAGCCGGCCCATCACCAGGTTCTCCTGCGTGGGGTCCGGGTCGGTGCCGCGCATGCTGATCACGAACAGCATCGGGATCCGGTACGGCTCGACGAGCGAGGCGATCGCGTTGATCGACTGCCCGAACCCGGAGTTCTGCATGAGGACCACCGGCAGCCGCCCGGCGAGCGACGCCCCCGCGGCGATCCCCACCGCGTTGTCCTCGCGGGCGACCGTGAGCAGGCCCGCGAGCTCGTCCAGCGCGGTGAACATCGGCGAGAGGATCCCGCACGGCGTGCCGAGGAACGGCCCGAAGCCGGCGGTGACCAGCTCGCCGCACAGGTCCGTGGCGACGTCGACGTCCTGGAAGTAGGCGGTCATCACGCGGCCTCGGCTTCGTCGAGGTCGAAGCCGACGGGCGTGGTGACCCGGTCGAGTCCGGCGAGGAACTCGTCGAGGTCGATCACCCGGGACTCTTCGATGCCCGGGCCGGTGCCGACGATCCGGGTGTGCGGCGGCCGGTCGGCGTCGGCGAAGTGGACGGCCGTCAGCTTCCCGGCCTCGTCGACGGCGATCACCGGCGTGAAGACCAGGAAGTCCCGGACCGCGTCGGTGTCGCGCAGCACCCGCAGGTGCAGCCGCTTGTCGCGGAAGTGGTCGGTGGGCAGCTCGGTGAGCGGGTGCAGGCGCCGCTTGAACTGGAAGACGCCCTTGCCGGGGAACGGCTCGCCGCCCGACATGTCCATCTGCTGGATCTTCTCGTGGCCGACCGAGCACTCCATGCCCAGGTACCAGAGCGCCTTGACCGCGCCGCTGCGGTAGTGCGTCTCGTCGCCGTCGAGCACGCCGAGCAGCCGCGCGCGCAGGATGCGGCGGTCGTCGTCGAGCCGGACCAGCACCCCGGCGACGCGCTTGCCGCCTTCGGTGACGAAGAACAGCGCGCCGCGCTGGAACAGGCAGTTGACCGCGGTGTCCCAGTCGGCGCTGCGGGTCGCCTTGCCGTGCCGGAAACCCATGGTGGGCAGGTGCATCCGCTCGTAGAAGAACTCGAGGTCGGCCATCGTGTGGCCGCGTTCCCACGCCCAGTCGTTCTTGGCGCGCAGGTTGGCGAACTGCTTGCGCTCGTTGCGGGAGACCTTCTTCGACATGGCCTCCATGTCCGGCAGCACCTCGAGGATCTGCTGGATCCGGAACGGCAGCACGAGCGAGCTGGCCTGGGGCAGCGCGGCGGCCTGACGGCTGCCGCAGCCGGTGAACACGATGTCGGCGTCCACTGTGGATGGTCCGCGGCCGCGCCGCTCGGTTTGGGTGACGTCCTCGCCGGAGCGCTCCAGCTGCTCACGCAGGAACGGCAGCACGTGCCGCCCGCCCGCGGGGAAACCCCGGTACCCGACGGCGATCCGCGGCTCTTCGCGGACCAGCAGGCCGTCCAGCCGTTCGGCGAACGGCGAGGTGTCGGCCAGCTGGCGGGCGGCCGCCCAGGCGCCGGCGCCGTGGTCCCACCGGTAACGCAGCTGCGACACCATGTTCCGCGGCGAAAAGGCGGTCATCAGATCGCCTCGCCCGAAGCGGCGGCGAGGATGACCTTCTTCAGGTCCGCGCCGGTGTCGACCGGGTGGAGCCGGTGCTCGGGGATCGGCGTGAAGTCGTCTTCGGAGTAGCACCCCGAACCGTGCACGACGACTTCGTCGGCGGTCAGCAGGCCGCGGTCGATCGCGTTCAGCACCCCGGTCAGGGCCATGACCAGCGACCACTCCCGCAGCTTCCACGGGTCGGCGGGGAGCCGGACGCCGGAGCCGGCCAGCAGCGTCCGGATCCGCGGGTAGCGCTCGAGGCACTCCTGCCGGGAGACGACGATGCCGCCACCGCCCTGGCGCCGGATGATCTCGTTCATCACCGGGGACGTCGCGGGCGAGCGGGTGTAGAACGTCGGTTCGAGGTTCTCCGCCGGGTCGAACGTCGTCGCCGGGAACCACGGGTCCGCGTCCTGGCGGAACAGCCCGGTCTCCGGATCGTGGTGGTACTCGGGCACTTCCGTCCCGTACAGGCTCGTCACCATGTCCGGGGTCGCCAGGTGCTGGACGAGGAAGTACTGCGACGGGAACTCCGCCGGCGGCAGCATCGTCGTGCCGAAGTGGTGGCCCAGCAACCCGAACGCGCTGGACACCGAGTGCGCGTGCGCCCGGGTGGTCCCCGGCGCCTGGGGCAGGAACTCCCGCTCCGCGAACGCGCGGGCGGCGTCCGCGCCGCGGTAGTTGGCGAGGTCGAGGGTGTACCAGAGGTTGACGCCGAACCCGGACTTCAGCTCGGCCGCCGCCTCGGGGAACGCCTCGGTCGCGGTCAGCTTGACGTCGGCCGGGACGTCGCAGTGCCGCACGCACATCGGGTTGCGGGCCGCGAGGTCCGGGTCGGCGGTGAGCGCCGAGGACCAGAGCTTGCCGCGCGCGACGTCGGGCACCAGCGTGACGATCTGCAGCTCCTCCGGGGTGACCAGCCCGGCCCGGTGCGCGCGCAGGACCGCGTCGCGCAACGCGGTCGCCTTGTTGGCCGACGACGGCGTCAGGATCATCACGCGCTCGCCGGTCTCGCGGATGTAGCGGACCGCGCGGGCGACCATGACGAGCGAGCCGAACGTCTTCGTCGTGCGCGTCCGGGGGTTGCGCATCATGTCGAGCAGCACCAGCCGCGAACCGTGGTGCGCGCCCAGCTCGGTGAAGCCGATTTCCGCCACCGAAAAGAATTCCCGGAGCTTCGAGTCCACCACGGGGAGCTCGAAGCCCGGGTTGAACGCGCCGGAGGGGGCGCTTTCGGCACGGCAGCGGTCCAGGGCCAGCCGGAGCCGGTCTTCGAACGCCGTCAGGGTGTTCACGCCTTCGATGATGTCCGCAGTCATGGCCGTCCCTGGTCGCCAGTCACGAGTCGCCTTCTTCCCACCGGGGGTACGCGGAGCTTCCCGGGCACCGATGGTTTCAGGCGACCGACCGCGTCCGCGTCTCTTCGGCTGCGGCGCCGGTGCGGACGCCGACGAGCAGCCCGCGTCCGGTCAGGCCGCCGGTGTCCCAGGTCGCTTCGACGCCGGCCAGCGCGGCGGCCTCGATGAGCTCCTCACGGGTGAACATCGCGACCTTGTGCCGTTCGGTGCGCGCGGTGATCTCGCCGTCCTGCGCGGCGACGTAGTGCATGATCAGCTCGGTCAGCTGACCGTGCACCCGGAAGATCCGCACCCGCACCAGCTTCATGTCGGGATCCTCGATGACCACGACCGCGCTGCTGCCGTCGACCCAGTTCTCCTCCTGGTCGACGATCATGTCCGGCTGGATCCACGGCTCGACCACGAGGACACCGCCGGGTTCGAGGTGCCGGGCGAGGCACCGCATCGCGGCCTGCATGCGTTCGACGGTCTGCACGTACGCGATCGCGCTGTACAGGCAGGTGACGACGTCGAAGCGGCGGCCGAGGTCGAAGTCGGTCATGTCCCCTTCGCTGAACGGGATCCCGGGCAGCCGGTCGCGCGCGACCTCGAGCAGGCCGGGCTCGACGTCGACGCCTTCGCAGGAGTACTGCTCGCCCAGGTGCCGCAGGTGGCCACCGGTGCCACAGGCGACGTCGAGCAGGGTCCGCGCTCCCGGGTGGTTCCGGCGCACGTGCTCGACGATCTGCCGCGATTCCGCGGCGTAGTCCTTGTTGCGGTGCAAACGGTCGTACCAGGACGCGGATTCGGTGTACATGCCCCGGAATTGTTCGCCGTCTCCCGCCCGCGGCGCATCTCCCGTCGTGGCAAGGTCGCAGCGCAGTCCGGAAGAACGGCGAGCAGGGCAGAAGACGCCCGTGGATCACCGTGGATCGGAAGATGGTTTCGACTGATGTTCGAGCCGGGTTCAGTCGTCACCGCGATCCGACACCAGGGGACAGAGTGGCTCAAACAGAGCGGACAGCCAAGGGATTCGAGGAGGGCCGCACAGCCGAGGCGGGCTGGTTCGGCGAGCTGACCCGGCGGCGCAGCGCGGGTCCGGTCTCGCCCCAGCACCGGGTCCTGCCCCGGGAGATCTCGCCGGAGACCCTCGCCGTGCACGCCGGGACCTACGAGGACCCGGTCACCGGGAGCGTCGGCACGCCGATCTTCCAGACGAGCACGTTCCTGCTCGACGACGCCAGCTACGGCGCGTTCTCCGACGGCGCGCTGCGCGACGTCCCGATCTACACCCGCTACGGCAACCCGTCGCAGTGGTCGGTGCAGGAGAAGATCGCCGCGCTCGAAAACGCCGAGAGCGCGCTGGTGACCTCGTCCGGGATGAGCGCGATCGCCAGCACGATCTACGCGCTGACGAACTCGGGCAGCCACATCATCTCCGCCTACGACGTCTACGGCGGCACCTACAACCTGCTGCGCGAGGACATGCCCTCGGCCGGGCGCGAGGTGACGTTCGTCGACCCGACCGACGTCGACGCCGTCCGCGCCGCGGTCCGCGAAGAAACCCAGCTGCTGTTCTTCGAGACGCTCACCAACCCGCTGCTCAAGGCGCCCGCGATCCGCGAGATCGCCCAGGTCGCGCGGGAGGCCAACGCGTTGCTGGTGGTGGACAACACCTTCCTGACCCCGGTGATGTCGCAGCCGCTGGCGCAGGGGGCGGACATCGTCGTGCACAGCGCGACGAAGTACCTCGCCGGGCACAGCGACCTGACCGCGGGCGCGGTGGTCGGGCGGCGCAAGTTCCTCGACCGGATCTGGGCGCAGGCGCTGCGGTTCGGCGGCACGCTCGAACCGCTCTGCTGCTTCCTGCTGGAGCGCGGGCTCAAGACGTTGCCGCTGCGCATCCGGACCCAGAACGAAAACGCGCGTGAGATCGCGAAGTTCCTGGCCGGCCACGACCGGATCGCCGACGTCCACCACCCGGACCTCGGCGGCGACCGCTACGCGAACCTGCGGCGCGCGGACTACGCGGGCTACGGCGGCATGGTCAGCTTCGAGGTCAAGGGCGGCGACGAGGCCGCGCTGGCGTTCATGCGGAACCTGAAGATCCCCTACGTCGCCACGAGCCTCGGCGGGGTCGAATCGCTCGTGAGCATGCCGAGCAACACCTCGCACAGTTCGCTGACCTCGCGGCAGATGGCGCTGATCGGGATCAACCCGGGACTCGTCCGGCTGTCCGCGGGCATCGAGAACATCCGCGACCTGATCGAGGATCTCGCCCACGCGCTCGACGCGCTGCCCGAGGAAGGTGTGCGATGAGGAACAGCTTCAACACCGCGGGATTCAGCGAGGTCGTCCACGAAACCCGGGAAGACGTCTCGGAAGCCTGGTACTGCTACCGCGGCAAGGCGCGCTACTCCCCCCGCCGGGGCCTCTCCGCGTCGAACGGCGCGGCCGTGCTCGGCAGCGTCAAGTCCACCCGGAAGTTCGCGTTCGAGCTCAGCGACGACGAATGGCGCGACGCGGACGGCCTGCCGCCCACCGGGGCGCCGACGCCGATCGACCTGGCGCTGACCGGCGTCGGCTCGTGCTCGCTGAAGACGATGGTCGGCGGCGGGAGCGCGCAGGGCGTCGTGTTCGACACCCTCGAGCTGCACATCGAGAGCGGCAACGGGATCGACTGCCGGTTCGAGGTCGGCGTGCAGGACCAGGACACGCTGATCGACCAGCTGCTGCGCAAGGTCGAGAACTTCAGCCCGAACCACAAGACGCTGACCGCGGTCGTCCCGCTCGAAGTGTCCTATGTGGACCCCAAGGGCGGCGCCGAGACGGAGACGATCGCCGGCGCCGAGGCCACCGCCCGGATCCGCCGCCCGGTGGCGGCCCGGCGCGTGCGCTGGATCAGCGGCGTGCAGCTGGAGTCCTACCCCGCCGACGGGGACGGCGTCACCGTGCGGATCGACTCGCCGAAGCAGCTCACCGGCGTCGACTGGGGCCCCAACCCGCAGGAGCACCTGCTGATGGGCCTGGCCGCCGACATCGCGGCGCACCTCGGGCAGCTGTCGCGCGAACGGCTCGGCGAGCAGCTCGAATGGCACGTCGTCACCGACGGCAAGGTCGACATCCGCGGCCTCCTCAACTCCGACCCCGAGGCGATCGTGCACATGCAGGAAGTGCAGTGCGCCATCACGGCCCCGGGGATCCTCGACCCGGCCTTGCGGGAGCTCGCCCGCGAAGCCGTCGTCCGCTCGGAGGTGCGGAGCCTCATCTGCGACCGCCAGACCGTGGGCGTGACGCTGCAGCCGCCGGTCTACCGAGCCCCGACGTGGCAGCGGGGCAGGAGCGCGTCGTGAGCTCGGCCAGGCACCGCTCGACCGGCGTGCTCGCGGTCGGGGGCGGCCCCGCCAACCTCAGCCTGGCCGCACTGGCCGAGCCGATCGGCGACTGCGCCGTCTCCGTCCTGGAGTCCCGGACGTCGGTGGCGTGGCACCCGGGCCTGCTGTGGGACAACTCGCGGCTGCAGGTGAGCAGCGTCAAGGACCTCGTCAGCCTGGTCGACCCGCGCAGCCGGTTCAGCTTCCTCAACTTCCTGCACGAGCAGGGGCGACTGTACCGGCACCTGATCGCGAACCCCCAGTTCGTCAGCCGCAAGGAGTTCGACCAGTACTTCACGTGGGCGGCGCAGCTGCTCGGCACCTACCTCGACGAGACCGTCGAGGCGGTCGAGCACGACGGCGCCCGGTTCGTCGTGCAGACGAGCCGGGGCCGGTGGTCGGCCGACCACCTCGTGCTCGGCGTGGGCCAGGTGCCGTGCTTCCCGCCGTTCACGCGGAAGATCGAGAACCCGGCGCTGTGGCACGCTTCGCGCCACCTCGACCGCGGCCTCCCGGTCGAGGGCAAGGACGTCCTGCTGGTCGGCGGCGGGCAGAGCGGCGCGGAGGTCGCGCTCGACCTGATCTCCGGCCGCACCGGCCTGCCCCGCCGGCTGACCTGGGTGGCCGGCCGTGAGGGCCTCTCGCCGCTGGACGACTCGCCGTTCGCCAACGAGTGGTTCAACCCGAGCTACGTCGAGTACTTCCACGGCCTGTCCGCGGACCAGCGCTCACGCCTGTCGCGCAAGCAGCTGGGCGCGATCCGGGGCATCACGCAGGACCTGCTGGCGCAGGTCTACAAACGGCTGTACGAGATCGACTACCTGCTGCCCGAGCCGTTCGACCACCGGCTGCTGGCGGGCGTGGAGCTGGCGGACCTGGCCGAGAGGCCCGGCGGTTTCCACGGTTCGCTGCGGGACACGGTGACCGGCGCCGAGCAGGAGGTGACCGCCGACCTCGTGGTCCTCGCGACGGGGTTCCGCGCGGAGCTGCCGAGGTTCATGGAGCCGCTGGGCGGCCGTCTTCCGATCCTCGACGGCGCGTACGAGGTGGAGCGGGACTACCGGGTGCGCTGGGACGGCCCCGACACGAACCGCATCTACGTCCAGAACGGGGCCCGGCGCACCCACGGCGTCGGGGATCCCAACCTGAGCCTGGCGTCCTGGCGCAGCGCGACGATCCTCAACAGCCTGCTGGGCCGTGAGGTCTATTCGCTCAAGGACGAGGACATCACGCTGTCGGTCGCCTAAGCCCACGACGAAAACCGCCGTCCGGAGATTTCCTTCCGGACGGCGGTTTCGTCGTGGTCAGCGGATCGTCAGGCCCTGGTCGCGCAGCCAGACGTCCAGCTCCACCACCGGGATCAGCATGTGGGCGGTGCCCGCGTGGGTCATCGTCCGCGAGTCGCTCCCGGCCAGCTCGCGCAGCGCCACCGGGTCGAGCAGGTCCCGCAGCGGGGACGCCGAGTCGTCGAGCAACGCCCGCGCGGCGTCGCGGACGGCGACGTCGTGCTCGGGGTCGTGCATCGCCGGGTACGCGCTCTTCGGCCGGTAGAGCACCGGGTCCGGCAGCAGGTCCTGCACCGCCATGCGCAGCAGGCTCTTCTCCCGGCCGTCGGCGACCTTCATCTCCCACGGCACGTTCCAGACGTACTCGAGGAGCCGGTGGTCGCAGAACGGCACCCGCACCTCCAGGCTGACCGCCATGCTCATCCGGTCCTTGCGGTCCAGCAGCATCAGCAACGGCCCGTGCAGGCTGTAGAACAGCACCTCGCGCATGCGGGCGTTCAGGCCGTCCTCGCCGGGCAGGCGGGGCACCTGGGCACGCAGGGTCGCGTAGCGGTCCGCGGTCTGCGCGTCCGGGCGGAGGGCCGCGCGGGCGTCCGCGGTGAGGTACTCCGTCAGCTGCGGCGCGTCGCCGAGCCACGGGAACTTCTCGCGCCAGACCGTGTCCGAGTCGTGGAACCACGGGTAGCCGCCGAAGACCTCGTCGGCCGCCTCGCCGGACAGCGCGACGGTGGACCGCTCGCGCAGCGCGGCGAACATCAGGTACATCGACGTGTCGAACTGGCCGATGCTCGGCAGGTCGCGGGCGCGGCGGGCGGCCGGGATCGCCTCGGCGACGTCACGGGCCTTCAGCACGACCTCGACGTGCTCGGAGCCGATGTGCTCGGCGACCATCGCCGCGTACGGCGCGTCCCGTTCGGGGCGCAGCTGCGTGGAGCGGAAGTGCTCCTCCTCGCCGTCGAACCGGACCGAGTAGGTGAGCAACGGGCCCTCGCCGGACCGCTTGAGGCTGCGGGCCGCCAGCGCCGCGATCGCACTGGAGTCCAGCCCGCCGGAGAGCATCGACGCGCGCGGCACGTCGGCGATCAGCTGGCGCTCGACGATGTCCTCGAGCAGCTCCCGCACGGTGCTCACGGTCGTGCCGAGGTCGTCGGGGTGCTCGTGGCTGACCAGCCGCCAGTACGGGGACTCGTGGCAGCCGCGCCGGTCGATCCGGACGACGTGACCGGGCTTGACCTCGCGCATGCCGTCGATCGCCGTCTCGCCCGGCAGCGCGAACCGCGGGTTGAACAGGATCGGCAACGCGGCCAGCGAAACGCCCGCGCTGAACGCCGGGTTCGCCAGGATGCCCTTGGGCTCGGACGCGAACAGCACCCCGCCGGGCGTGGGCGCGTAGTAGAGCGGCTTGATGCCGAGCCGGTCGCGGGCGAGCAGCAGCTCCTCGCGGTCGGCGTCCCAGACAGCGAACGCGAACATCCCGTTGAACCGCTCGACGCACCCGGCGCCCCACTCCTGGTAGGCGCGCAGCACGACTTCGGTGTCCGAGCGCGTCGCGAAGTGGTGGCCCAGCCCGGTGAGCTGACCGCGCAGCTCGCGGAAGTTGTAGACCTCGCCCGAGTAGACCAGCACCACCGGCGCGTCCCGGCGACCGGACTCGGCGGTCATCGGCTGGGCGCCGCCCGCCACGTCGATCACGGCCAGCCGCCGGTGCCCGAGCCCGGTGTGCGGGCCCAGCCACGTGCCGCGGTCGTCCGGCCCGCGCAGGGCCATGGTGTCGGTCATCGTGTCGAGCACGTCCTGCTCACCGCGGAGGTCCCGGGTGAAGTCCAGCCAGCCGACAATGCCACACATCAGGTGGTCCCCTTCCTGGTCAAGGTGCCCCAGCGACCTGGGGAACGGCCTTTTCGAACCCGCGGACGTCCCCCGCGAAGACCCCGTCGGCCCGCGGATGAGCCACGACGACGTCGGTGAAGCCCAGTTCGCCGCACCGGCCCACCAGGTCGGCGAGCCGCCCCGGCGAGCTGTACGGGTCGGTGACGACCCGGCTCAGGTTGACCAGCCGGCGCAGCTGTCCGGCCGGGCGGCCGGTTTCCCGGCAGGCACGGTCCAGCAGCGCGGACTGCCGCCGCAGCGTGCCGAACGCGCGTTCCTCGTCCTCGGCGCCGGGCGCGGCGGGCTCGCCGATGGTCACCCAGTAGTCGCCGAGCTCGGCGGCCAGGCGCATCCCCCGCGGCCCGCTCGCCGCGACGGCCAGCGGCACCCGCGGCCGCTGCACGCAGCCCGGCACCATCCGGACATCGGTCGCGGTGAAGTGCCGGCCGGCGAAGGACGTCTTCGGCTGCCGCAGCAACCGGTCGAGCAGGGTGACGAACTCCTCGAACCGCGCGGTCCGGTCCGCCCGCGTCGGCGCTTCGCCGCCGAGGGCGGTGTCGTCGGGGCCCGCGGCGCCCGCGCCGACGCCGAGCACGAACCGGCCCTCGCTCAGGTGGTCCAGCGCCATCGCCTGCTTCGCGGTGAGCACGGGGTGGCGGAAGTTCGGCGTCGTCACGAGCACGCCGAGCGTGAGGTCGCTCGTGCAGCACGCCGCGCCGGCCAGCGTGGTCATCGCGTCGAACCACGGCCGGTCGGCCAGCGACCGCCACGAAAGGTGGTCGAGGGTCCAGGCGTGCCGGAACCCGAGGTCCGCCACCCGGCGCCAGACGCCGTCCGCCGACCGGCCCGGGTGTTCCGGCAGCACCAGGGTGCCGAGCCGGACGGTCATCTCACGCCTCGGCCAGCAGGCAGGCCCGCCCGGCGCCGGGCCCGCCGATCGCCAGCGCCTGGTCGCCGGCCTCGGCGAACCGGACGTAGACGCCGGCCGACTGCCCGCCGAGGCAGAACGGGCTGACGACCGACTCGGCCGTGATCCGCTTGACTTCGCCGTCCTCGGTCACCAGGTCCATCGGGAACGTGTCGGCGTGGACCCGTTCCTGCACGATGTAGTAGCCGGTGCGGACGGCCTCGTCGACCAGCTCCGCCCACCGCTGCGGGGAGGTCGTCCAGCCGAAGAACACCTCCTGGCAGCTCCACCCGGTGGCGCCCTTGAGCACGAACGACTCCTGGTGCTCGAGCAGCAGCCGGGGCAGGTCGTGCCGCTGCTCGCGCCAGCGGACCTTGCGGTCGCCCACCACGCGGCTCCACGGCACGTACCGCTGCACCAGCTCGGTTTCGCGGGGCGTCATCCACGGCTGGCCCTCGGACAGCAGCGCGAGGGTCTTCTTCGAGTGCAGGAACCACGCGCTCTGCGACGGGATCAGGACCAGGCCCGCCTCCTGCGCCACGCGGGCGGGTTCGAGGGAGTAGCCGATCTCGGCCGCGTCCTGCGGGGTGAACGCCGCGATCCCCAGCGGCCAGCGGAGCTTCTCGGGGAGGCCGACGCCGGCGACCAGGTCGTCGAAGTCGAGGTGGATGGCCGGGACGCCGTGCCCGCGCAGCGCGTCGACCTGCACGTCGAACATCCGCGTGCCGACGTCGGGACCCCAGTCGCGGGGCGTGCCGACGATGACCGCCGACGGCGGCTGTCCCAGCTCCGCGCTGGTGGTCTCGATCAGCCGGGCCTGCCGCGAGTAGGGGTCGGCCGCGACGAAGGCCGGCCGTCCGGCCTGCTCGCACATCCGCGCCCAGGCCTTCTGGTAGAGCATGAAGTGCACCATGCCGCCGAAGGCGCCGCTGACGTTGAACTCGACGAACTTCGGGCCGTCCGGGCCGATGACGACGTCGGCGCGGGTCATGTCGGCGCTGTGCCGCAGCTCGAAGTCCTCGTCGAGGGTGAACAGCGGGCAGTCGGCGGGGTCGATCCCGAGCGCGTCGATCCGGCCGGACCGGTCGCCGGCCAGCCCGACGACCGTCCGGCGCAGCAGGGAAAGCAGCTCGGCGGTCGCCGAAAGCAGCTCCCGGTACGACTGCTGCGGCACGACCACCGGGTGCAGCGCGAGCGGGAAGCCGCAGCGCGGCATGCCGCGGAACTCGTGGTTGAGCGTGTCGACGATCTGCTCGGGGGCCAGGCCGATCTCCGGCGGGGCCGTGCGGTCGCCGAACCAGGACTGAGCCGTCATGAGGTCTTCTCCCGTTCTCGCTCGCGGTCACGCAGGGCCCAGCGGCCGGCGAAGAGGGTGCCGAACCCGCCGAGGAGGTAGACGCCGGCCAGCACGAACCAGCCGGCCACGCTCCACTCGACCAGCAGCAGGGTCATGATCCCGGGCGCGAGCATCATGGCCGCGGCCTGCCCGGTGCCGAACACACCCTGGTACTCGCCGTGCGCGCCCTCCGGCGTCAGCCCGACCGAGAGGCCGAACCCGCTGCCCACGAAGAGGAGCTCGCCGACGAGGTAGACCATGGTGGCCACGATCAGGACGCCGACGACCAGCAGGCCGGTGCCGTTGTGGCTGAGGGCGAAGACCAGGCAGGACGCCGCGAGGGCGACCCCGGACCACATCCCGAGGCGCGTGGCGGCGGAAACCGTTGCGCCCCAACGGCTGAAGCGGTTCTGGAACAGCACGGTGCCGCCCGCGGAGATGCCGACCACCACCGCCCAGATCCACAGGGGAGCGTGGGTGTGGGCCGAGATCCACAGCGGGATGCCCGGGTCGACCATGCCCCAGTTGAGGGCGAGCACGCCGTTGAGCCCGGTGATGACGAGGAACGGCCGGTCGCGCAGCACGAGCGTGCGGCGCTTGACCTTGCGGTCGGCCAGCGACGTCACGTGCGGCAGCCGGAAGGCCAGCAGCAGCGCGCAGCAGACGTGCAGCGCGCCGTAGATCCCGAGCAGCGTGACGTAGCCGGCCCGGGTGTCCAGCGACAGCACAAAACCACCGACGAGCGCGCCGACGACGGTCCCGACCTGCATCACGACGCGGGCCGTGGAGATGCTGGCGAGCCGGTCCTCACCGGTGGTCAGCCCGGAGATGGCGGCGATCCGGATGCCCGGCGCCGACCGTTCGCCCGCGGTGACCAGGCAGGTGGCGAGCAGGATCAGCCAGAAGTCGTGGAGGAAGGTGTAGGAGAAGATGGCCGCGCCCTGCACGACCCCGATCCCGACGAGGACCTCCCGCGCCCCGACCCGGTCCGAGAGGTAGCCGAGCGGCCCGCCGACGACCATGCCGACGATGCCCGCGGCGGTGACCCCGAACCCGAACTGCGCGGGGGTGAGGCCGACCGAGCGGATGAAGAACATGGCCCAGCAGGTGAACCACGCGCCCCGCCCGAGGGAGAGCACGAGCCCGGCGAGGTAGATGGGACTGACCGGGCCACGCCACCAGTCGGCGGTGGTCCACGGCGGACGGCGCGAGCCGGGTTTTCGCGTGCTGACCTGCTGTTCCGCCGTGTCGGTGTCCACGCCACCCCCTCCGCCGAGCATTCCTTGCCCTCGACCTTCCCAGCGGGGCGGGCCGGGGGTCACCTCCATGCGTGCGGTGCCGCGCAGCACTCCGGACGTGCCCCCACAAAACCGACAGACAACCCCGTGACCACAAGGTCGACACCCGTGATCAGAAGGTCAACACGCGTGATCAGAGGGTCGACACGCGTGATGGGGAGGTCGACACGCGTGATCAGAGGGTCGACACGGCGTTGAGGGGCCCGCGGCGCCGTGTCGACCCTTCAATCACGCGAGTTGACCCTTCAATCACGCGTGTCGACCTCTCGATCACGCGAGTTGACCCCTCAATCACGCGTCAGCCGGCGGCTTCCTTTGCCGCTGCCAACGACTCTGCGGCTTTCAGCGTGTCCGGGTGGGACTCCCCCAGCACGATCTCGCAGCCCTCCACCGCGTAGCCGTACGCGACCACCGCCTCGGCCCACTCTTCCCGGCGCGCGTGCACGCGGGCCACCGTCGTCTGGGCGGACAGCAGCTCCGGATGTCCCGGCGGCCGCGGCGCCGACGCCAGCACCGCCCGCGCGTAGTGGTCCGCGTCCGCGAGACGGTCCGTCTCGGCCAGCGCCCGGGCCAGCAGCAGCCGCGCCTCCCACGTCAGCCGGTCGTCCGGTCCGGGGAACACCAGACGCGCCGCCAGCAGCTCCTCGGCCGTCGACGGCGCCTCGGCGAACGAGCCCGCCAGCAGCAGCCCGTAAGCCAGCCGGGCCCGCACCGCGCCCGGCTCGACCTCGGGCTCATCCAGCAGTCCCCGCATCGCCGTGATCATCGGGCCGGGCGCGCCCAGCTCGGCCTGGATCGCCCAGCGGACGAACGGCGCCCGCGGGTCGGCGGACCCGCGCACGGTCTGCTCGGCCTCGTCGAAGCGGCCCAGCTGGACCAGCACGTCCGCCGCCTCGATGAGGAACTCCGGGCCGAGCGCGCGGTAGGCGTCGAGCGCCGCCGCGTACCGGCCGGCGCGGACCAGGGCTGCCGCGATTCCCGCGCCGCAGTGGAGCACCGCGTCGTGGGACGCGCCCTTGACGTACGCGTACGCGGCCCGCACCGACGCGAACACCGTCAGGGCCTCGTCGACCCGGCCGGTTTCCGAGCAGCGCACCGCGATCAGGTACCACGACGCCAGTGTGTGGTGATGACGTGCGCCGAGCACCCGGGTCTGGTCGGCGGCCAGCGCGCGCAGCCACGCCTCGGCGCCCGGGTCGCGCAGGTCGGCGAGGCGGTCCGCGATCTGCCGGCGCAGCTCGAGCGCCGCCAGGCTGTCGTGCCGGCGGCGTCGCTCCAGCTTTCCGGTCAGCCGGGCGATTTCGCCGCGCAGCCGGTCCGGCTCGACCATCAGTCGGTGAGCGTCGCCAGCAGGGTGTGCGCCTCGGCCCGCAGCGCGTCGGACGGCTCCGCGATCCCGATCAGCCGCACCACGCCGTCCGCGCCCTCGCGCACGTGGGCCTCGACGTCCAGCGCCGGGTCGTCCCGGCGGATCACCGCGATGCTCTCCACCAGCCCGAACACCAGGTCGGTCCGGATCGCCACCGCGTCCGGCGCGACACCCGCCGCAGCGACCAGCCTGCCGTACGCCCCCTTCAGCTCCGCGCGCTCGGCGCGGAAGCGGGCGAGGTTGGGCGAGGACACCTCGGGCAGCAGGTACAACGCGCCCAGGTTGTGGCGGGCCCCGCCGAGCAGGCGGATGTCCGCGTAGGCCAGCGCCCAGAGCCGGACCTCGACGGCGGCGGCACCGGCGACGAGCCGGGCGGCCAGGGCCAGCGACGGGCGGACCGTCTCGGCCAGCAGCGCCGCGAGGATGTCCTCCTTGGCCGGGAAGTGGTAGTAGAGCGACGCCTGGCGCAGGCCCGCGCGTTCGGCGATCGCCCGGGTGGTGGTCGCCGCGTACCCGGCTCCGGTGAACAGCTCCCCCGCCGCGTCGAGCACGGCTTGGCGCGCGTCCGGCCGGTTCGCCGCCGCTCCGCTCGCTCGGGGTCTCCCGACCCCCGCCCCTTTGACCACGCCGGTGATCTTGCCAGGTCCACGGCCCCGACACCCGCACCGAGGTGCGTTACCCATCCGGCCGGAAGCGGGCCGGCCCCCGGAGCGGCCCGCAACCGTCGCCGAAAGTCATCCGGCCGTAGCTGTAGCCGGATGGGTAACGAACGGCAGAGCACGCCCGGATGGCGCTGCCGATGCTCGCGTTCACGCGCCCGAAACCCGGCCGGAACGTGCGGGCCCCCTCGATCCGCTAATTTCTATCAGATGACAGAAACGTGGTCCACGGAGCGGGACGCACCCCCGTGATCCACATTCCACCCGGTCAGCGCTACCGCCGGGCCCCGTTCTTCCCGATAGAGTCCGGCGGCGGCGCGCTCGTCCCGCCCTCGAACCCCCGACCCCAGAGAGGACGACCATGAGCACCACCGCGACGACCCACGGAGCGCGCGACCACGCCCGCGCCCAGGCCGGCACCGTGGTCGACACGATGCCGTCGATCCCCGCGAGCACGTGGTCGTCACCGCCGGCCGGGGTGGCACCCGAGGCGCTGACCTGGGCCGAGACCGTGGCCGGCGGCGGGTACACGCACAAGGTGCTGGCCCGCGGCACCCGGCTGCGGCTGATCGACGTCGACGGCGACGCCTGCGCGCACCTGCTGCTGTTCAACGCCGACCAGCCGTGGGAGCGGCTGAACGTCGCCGACACGGTGAAGGTGCAGTGGAACGCCTACCTGGGTTCGCAGGTGGCGCTGCTGTCGGACCAGGGCCGGGTGCTCGCCACGATCGTCGAAGACGAGAGCGGCCACCACGACGCGCTGTGCGGGACGTCCACTGTGGACGGTAACACCGAGCGGTACGGCGACGGCGCCCCGCAGGGCCCCTCCCCCGCCGGGCTGCCGCTGTTCACGCTGGCCGCGGCGAAGCACGGCCTCGGCCCGCGAGACCTGCCCCCGAGCCTCTCCTTCTTCCAGGGCGTGCGGGTCGAGCCGGACGGCGGCCTGGAGTTCACCGGGAACGCCGGGGCGGGCAGCGCGGTCGACCTGCGGATCGAACTGCCGTCGATCGTGCTGGTCGCCAACGTGCCGCACCCGGTCGACCCGCGGCCGGACTACACCGTCACGAACCTCGAAGTGCTCGCCTGGCGGGACACCCCGACCACTCCGGACAGTCTGGAGTGGTCGTACACCCCGGAGACCCAGCGTGCCTTCGAGAACACCGCCGACTACCTGACCGCCCGGGGGATCGCATGAGCGCGGCGTACCAGTCCGAACTGGAGCTGACCTTCGACGTCCCGGCGCGGGCGCCGTTCTCGACGGTGTTGCGCCGGGGCCAGGAGCTGACCATCGTGGACCTCGGCGGCAACCAGGCCGTCGACTTCCTCTGCTACGACGCGAACGACACGGCCCAGCGCTACAGCGCGGCCGCGACGATCGCCGCGCAGCGCAACATCTTCCTCACCACGGGCAGTGTCCTGCGCACCCAGGCAGGCGCGCCGCTGCTGACCGTCGTCGCCGACACCTGCGGGCGCCACGACACGCTCGGCGGCGCGTGCAGCAAGGAGTCCAACAGCCTGCGCTACGGCCAGCACACCCGGTTCCAGCACGCCTGCGTCGAGAACTTCCTCCTCGAGGGCGCGAAGTGGGGGCTGGGCAAGCGTGACCTGGTCAGCAACGTCAACTGGTACATGAACGTGCCGGTCGAGGCGGACGGCACACTCGGCATCGTCGACGGGATCTCCGCGCCGGGCCTGGAAGTCCGGCTGCGCGCCGAGACCGACGTGCTCGTGCTCGTGTCGAACTGCCCGCAGATCAACAACCCCTGCAACGGCTTCGACCCGACGCCGGTGCGGATGGTCGTGACCTCCCCCGGAGGCGGCGAGTGAGACTGCTCGTCGCCAACCGCGGGGAGATCGCCGTCCGGATCCTGCGCACCGCCCGGGAGCTGGGCTGGGAAACCGTCGCGGTGTACTCCGACGTCGACCGCCTCGCCCCGCACGTGCGGCTCGCCGACCGGGCCGTCCGGCTCGGCCCGGCGCCCGCCGCGGAGAGCTACCTGCGCGCCGGCACGATCGTCCAGGCCGCGCTCGACACCAGCTGTGACGCCGTCCACCCCGGTTACGGCTTCCTGTCGGAAGACGCGGCGTTCGCGCGGGCCTGCGAAGACGCCGGGCTCGCGTTCGCCGGGCCGTCGCCCGAGCACCTGGAAGTGTTCGGCAGCAAGCACACCGCGCGCGAAGCGGCGATCGCGGCCGGTGTCCCGCTGCTCGCCGGCACCGGCCTGCTGTCCGATGTGGACGAAGCACTCACCCGCGCGGCGGAAATCGGTTACCCGGTGATGCTCAAGGCCACCGGGGGCGGCGGCGGGATCGGCATGCGCGCGTGTGACACGCCCGAGGAGCTGCGCGCCGCCTGGGAGACCGTACAGAGCATCGCCGCCAAGAGCTTCGCGAACTCCGGGGTGTTCCTCGAACGGCTCGTGCGGCACGCGCGGCACGTCGAGGTCCAGGTGTTCGGCGACGGCTTCGGCGAGGTCCTGGAGCTGGGCACCCGCGACTGCTCACTGCAGCGGCGCAACCAGAAGGTCGTCGAGGAGTGCCCGGCGCCGGACCTGCCCGAGACCGTCCGGCGGCAGCTCGTCGCCTCTGCCGTCGCGCTGTGCTCGTCGGTGCGCTACCGCTCGGCGGGCACGGTCGAGTACGTCTACGACGCCGAACGCGGCGAGGCGGCGTTCCTCGAGGTCAACACCCGGCTGCAGGTCGAGCATCCGGTGACGGAGGCGGTGTACGGCGTCGACCTGGTCGCCTGGATGCTGCGGCTGGCGCAGGGTGACCGCGCGATGTTCCGCGCGGTGCCGGTTGCGCGCGGTCACGCCGTGGAGGCGCGGGTGTACGCCGAGGACCCGAGTGCCGGCCACCGGCCGAGCGCGGGCCTCGTCACCCGCGTCACGCTGCCCGAAGGCGCCCGCGTGGACACCTGGGTCGAGCCCGGCACCACCGTCACCACGCACTACGACCCGTTGCTGGCCAAGGTGATCTGCACCGGCGCCGACCGCGCCGACGCCGTGGCGAACCTGCGGGAAGCGCTGGCCGGGACCCGGGTCGACGGCGTCCGGACCAACCTCGGGCAGCTGCGGTCCGCGGCCGCGGACCCGGCGTTCACCGCCGCGACCCACAGCACGTCCACTTTGGACACCGTCGAGGACGGCGAGCCGCGGATCGACGTCGTGCGCGGCGGGACGATGACCACGGTGCAGGACTGGCCGGGCCGCACCGGGTTCTGGCACGTCGGGGTGCCGCCGAGCGGGCCGATGGACGACCGGTCGCTGCGGCTGGGCAACCTCGCGCTGGGCAACCCCGAGGGCGCGCCCGGCCTGGAGTGCACTGTGGACGGCGTGACGCTGCGGTTCTCGCACCCCACCGAGGCGTGTGTCACCGGTGCGCCCGCCACGGTGCTCGTCGACGGCGCCGAGCATCCCCTGTGGACCCCGCTCGAGGTGCCCGCGGGCGCCACGCTCGACGTCCGGGCCTGCACGGCCGGGTTGCGCAGCTACGTGCTGGTGCGCGGCGGCGTCACCGTGCCGGAGTTCCTCGGCAGCGCGGCGACGTTCACCCTGGGCCGCTTCGGCGGGCACGGCGGCCGCGCGCTGGCGGCGGGCGACGTCCTGCACCCGGGCCCGGTTCCCGCGGACCCCGTCGTGGGCCCGGTGACCGACCGTCCGGAGTTCGCGACACAGTGGACGGTCGGCGCGCTCGAAGGACCGCACGCGGCCCCGGAGTTCTTCACCCCGGAGGACGTCGAGACGTTCTACGCCACCGACTGGCAGGTGCACTTCAACTCCGCGCGCACCGGCGTCCGGCTGGTCGGGCCGCGGCCGAAGTGGGCCCGCGCGGACGGCGGCGAGGCGGGCCTGCACCCGTCGAACATCCACGACACGCCGTACGCGATCGGCGCCGTCGACTACACCGGCGACCTGCCGATCCTGCTCGGCCCGGACGGGCCCAGCCTCGGCGGGTTCGTCTGCCCGGCGACGGTCGCCACCGGCGAGCGCTGGAAGCTCGGGCAACTGCGGCCGGGGGACACCGTGCGGTTCGTGCCGATCGGCACCGACCACGCGGCGGCCCTGCGGACGCGGCCCGCGTCGGCGGTCGAGCCGAGCCGGCCCGCCCGCGCCGACGACGGTGTCCTTTCGCGACTGTCCGCTTCGGACGTCGAGCCGTCGGTCACCTACCGCCGCAGCGGCGACGACAACCTGCTCGTCGAGTACGGCGAGATGAAGCTCGACCTGGCGCTGCGGATGCGCGTCCACGCGCTCGCCGAACGGCTGGCGGCCGAGGGTGTGCCCGGGATCGTCGACCTGACCCCGGGCATCCGCTCGCTGCAGGTCCACGTCGACCCGGACGCGCTGCCGGTCGGCAAGGCCCTCGGCCTGGTGCGGGAGCTGGAGCGGGACCTGCCGCCGACCCACGACCTCGTGGTGCCGAGCCGCAGTGTGCG
The DNA here is from genome assembly GCF_055582965.1 of Amycolatopsis sp. NPDC104863. Classification (NCBI taxonomy): domain Bacteria; kingdom Bacillati; phylum Actinomycetota; class Actinomycetes; order Pseudonocardiales; family Pseudonocardiaceae; genus Amycolatopsis; species Amycolatopsis sp. NPDC104863. The sequence continues at coordinate 477,486 of NZ_JBVJOW010000003.1, read as the reverse complement.
GCTGCCGCTGTCGTGGGACGACCCGGCGACCCGCGAGGCGATCGAGCGGTACATGACCGGCGTGCGCGACAACGCGCCGTGGTGCCCATGGAACATCGAGTTCATCCGCCGGGTCAACGGCCTGTCCACTGTGGACGACGTCTACCGGACGGTGTTCGACGCCGAGTACCTGGTACTGGGCCTCGGCGACGTCTACCTGGGAGCGCCGGTCGCGACCCCGCTGGACCCGCGGCACCGGCTGGTGACGACGAAGTACAACCCGGCCCGGACCTGGACCGCCGAGAACTCCGTCGGCATCGGCGGCGCCTACCTCTGTATCTACGGCATGGAAGGCCCGGGCGGGTACCAGTTCGTCGGGCGGACCGTGCAGGTGTGGAACAGCTGGCGCGGCGGGAGCCGGCCGTGGCTGCTGCGGTTCTTCGACCGGATCTCCTGGTACCCGGTCTCGGCCGACGAGCTCCTCGACCTGCGGGCGCGGAGCTCGTCCGGGCTGCTCGACCTGGACGTCAGTGAAGGCACCTTCGTGCTGGCGGACTACCAGAAGTTCCTGGCGGACAACGCGGACAGCATCGCCGGGTTCCGGGCGACGCAGTCCGCGGCGTTCGAGGCCGAGCGGCGGGCCTGGGCCGCGGCGGGTGAGTTCGACCCGAAACCGGAGCCGGTCACGCGGCCGCCGAAGCGGGTCGAGGCGCCGCCGGGCGGGCACGTCGTCGAGGCGCCGTTCGCGGCGACGGTGTGGCGGGTCGACGTCACGGCGGGCGAGCGGGTCGAGGACGCGCAGTCGCTGGTCACACTCGAAGCGATGAAAACGGAGGCGCGGATCCCCGCGCCGGCGAGCGGTGAGGTGGTCGAGGTGCTCGTGTCCCCCGGTGACCAGGTCGCGCCCGGCACTCCGCTGGTGGTGCTGGCATGAGCTTGCTCGAACGGGTTAAGGCCGCCTACCGGCGGATCGAGCAGGTCGACCGGCCGGAGATCTGGATCGACCTGCGGCCGGAAGCCGACGTCCTGGCCGAAGCGGCCGCGCTGGAAGAGCGGGGGCTGCCGCTCTACGGCAAGCTCGTGGCGGTCAAGGGCAACATCGACGTCGCCGGCCTGCCGACCACCGCCGGGTGCCCGGCCTACGCGTACCGGCCGGAGGCCGACGCGCCGGTGGTCGCGCGGCTGCGGGCGGCCGGGGCGCTGGTGCTCGGCACGACCAACCTCGACCAGTTCGCGACCGGGCTGGTCGGCACGCGCAGCCCGTACGGCGCGGTGCGCAACGCCGTCGACCCGGCGTACGTCTCGGGCGGGTCCAGCTCCGGCTCGGCCGTGGCGGTCGCATTGGGCATCGCGGACCTGGCGCTGGGCACCGACACCGCGGGCTCGGGACGGGTGCCGGCGGCGTTCAACGGGATCGTCGGCCTCAAGCCGACCCCGGGCCTGCTGCCGACCGACGGCGTGGTCCCGGCCTGCCGGAGCATCGACTGCGTGACGCTGTTCGCCCGGACGGTCGAGGAAGCCGCGTTCGCGCTGACCTGCCTGGCCGAGCCCGCGCAGGTCCACACGGGACAGTTCCGGCTCGGTATCCCGGCGGACCTCGGCCCCTTGGCCGACGGCTGGGCGGAGGCGTTCGAGGCGGCCGTCGCGGACTACGCGGCCGCGGGCGCCGAAGTGACCACTGTGGACATGTCGCCTTTTCTCGACGCGGCCCGGCTGCTCTACGGAGGCGCGTTCGTCGCCGAGCGGTACACCGCGGTCGGCGAGTTCCTCGACACGCATCCCGGCGACGTCGACCCGGTGGTGCACGGCATCATCACCGCGGCCCGCGACATCCCCGCCCACCGGCTGTTCGCCGACCGGGAGACCCTGGCCGCCCTGCGGACGCAAGCGCTTGCGGTGCTGGCCGGTGTCGACGCGCTCCTGATGCCGACGACCACCGAGCACCCCACGATCGCCGCGGTGGCGGCGGACCCGGTCGCGGTGAACGCGCGGCTGGGCCGGTTCACCAACTCCACCAACCTGTTCGGCCTGTCGGCCCTGGCGGTCCCGGCGGGGACGGTCGCCGGACGCCCGTTCGGCGTCATGCTCGTCGGCGCGCCCCACGACGACCTCAAGCTGGCCGCGCTCGCGACCCTGCGCGCCGAGCGGATCCCGATCGTGGCGGTCGGCGCGCACCTGCGCGGCCAGCCGCTCAACCACGAGCTGACTTCGCGCGGCGGCCGGTTCGTGTCCGAAGTGGACACGGCGGCGACCTATCGGCTGTACGCATTGGACACTGTGCCGCCGAAGCCGGGATTGGTGCGCGTCGCGGACGGCGGTGTGTCGGTGACGGCCGAGGTGTGGGAGCTGCCGGCCAAGGGGTTCGGCGAGTTCGTCGCGCGGATCCCGGCGCCGCTGGCCATCGGCAAGGTGGAGCTGGCCGACGGCAGGCAGGTGCCCGGCTTCCTCTGCGAACCGGCGGCGACCGAGCAGGCGAAGGACATCTCCGGCTTCGGCGGCTGGCTGGGTTATCTCGGCTCGCGGTAATTCGGATGCGCGCCCGCGGATACTGAGGGCGTGAAAGTTCTCCAGTGCGGCCATCTCGCTCCGGCCGCCGGGGCGCGGGTCTGCGCCCACCTCACCACCGACAACGGCCCGGCCTGCTTCCGCGTGCTCACCGGCGTCGCGACCCACTTCGACCTGATCTGCAAAGCCTGCGTCGACGCACCCGAGCTGCTCGACGCCTGTGTCGGCTGTTTCGACCGCGCCGACGCACTGGCCCACCTCGGCTGGCGCGGCACTCCCGAGGTCCGCCTGCGGGACCGGGACCTGCCCGGTCGCTGGACGACCCGGCCGTGCCCGGTGACCCCGCTGAACGACCGCTGCCTGGTCCCCGTGCCCGAGGGCTGGCTCGCGCTCACCGACGCGGGTTTCGTCCGGGTCGACGACGAGGACCAGTGGCTCCTCGGGCCGGTCGAACAGCGGGAGGAACGCGACGTCGAACGGTACGACCGCCCGGACCGGCCCCGGGGCCCCGCGCTGCACGCCTCGGCCGACGGCCGGTTCGCGGCCGTCGTCTCGGACTACGGGCAGTACGGGACCGTCGTGGACCTGGCCGAGTGGGTCACCGTGCTCGACCTCGACCGGGACTGGAGCGACAACGAGTGGACGCGCTACCCGTTCGCCTTCCTCGACGGCGGCGAGTTCGTCGCGGCCACCGACGTCGACCGGCTCGACATCTTCGAAGCGGCCACCGGGCGCCTGCTCACCACCCACGCGACGAGTGATTCCGGCTATTTCTTCGGCGCGGTGCTGCCGAGCCCCTCCGGCCGGTCGCTGCTCGTCGACGGCTGGGCCTGGCACCCGGTGGGGATCCCGCTCGTCATCGACCGCGCGGCGTGGCTCGCGGGCGATCGGGACCCGGCCCAGCTGGCCGACCGCGGCGACGTCTGGGACGAGCCGATGGCCTGGCTGGACGAGGGAACCGTCGCGTTGCAGGGCCTCGGCGACGACCGGCCACCGATCGACGGCGTAGAACTGCGCGAGGCGGCGTCCGGCCGGCGGATCGGGCAGTTCGCCGGGCCGAAGGGCCCGATGTGGGCGCACGGCGGGCACCTCTACGTCCGGGCCGAGGCCGGGCTGGAGGTCTGGGACCCGGCCGCGGGCGCGCGGATCGGGCTGCTGCCCGGGTTCGCCCCCATCGCACACCACGACGGCACGTTCGCCGAGCTGCGTAACGATCAGCTGAGGATTTGGGTGACCGGCCTCCAACCGGGGCAGTACTGAGCTGACCGTTACCCATCCGACCACGGTCACGGCCGAACGGCCCCGCGTGAACGGTTGCGTGCCGCTCGGGGGGTCGGCCTACCTTTGGCCGGATGGGTAACGCACCGATGATTTTGGTGAGGACTCTCCCCCGGAGGCGGCCATGACCACGGCGACCCGAGCCCCGCTAGTCCACTCCTACCTCTACCTGCGGCGCGCGATCGGGCTGATCGGGCTGGCGCTGCCGGTCGTGATCGTCGTCGGCAAGCAGGTCGTGCAGGGCGGCGACCTGATCGGCTCGCTCAGCGGCTACTACTACACCGACCTGCGCGACGTCTTCGTCGGCGCGATGTGCGCCACCGGTGTTTTCCTCCTCGCCTACTACGGCCACGACTACGTCGACAACGTCGCCAGCACCGTCGCCGGGCTCGGCGCGATCGGGCTCGCGCTGTTCCCGACCACCCCGGACCACGACGCGACGCCGTGGCAGCACACCTCGGGCGTCCTGCACTACGTGTTCGCCACGGTGTTCTTCCTGAGCCTGGCCTACTTCTGCCTGCGCCTGTTCCCGCACGACGGCGAGCAGCCCCCGGGCACCGGGGTCGTCTACCGCGTGTGCGGCGTGGTGATCCTGGCCTGCCTGGTGCTGATCGCCGTCACCAACGGGCTGAGCCTGGTCCCCGGGCTGCACCCGGCGCTGTGGCTGGAGAGCGTCGCCGTGTGGGCGTTCGGCACCGCCTGGCTGGTGAAGGGGCAGACGCTCAAGCCCCGAAGGAACCCGTGAGTGTGCCGTAGCCCACTCGACGGGGCTACAGCACTGGTTACCGGCGGGTAACAAGGGCTACCCTGCGGTCAAGAACCTGTCTACTTGATGGAGCATTCGTGGCCGCACCAGCAACGCCGCTCGCGCCGAACGCGCGGGGCGTGCGCACCGTCGCCTTCGTCGAGGGGGTACGGACCCCCTTCGGCAAGGCCGGCGACAAGGGCATCTACGCCGGGACCCGCGCCGACGACCTCGTTGTCAACGCCATCCGTGAGCTGCTGCGGCGGCACCCGGAGCTGCCGCCCGAGCGCGTCGACGAGGTGGCCATCGCCGCCACCACGCAGATCGGCGACCAGGGCCTGACCATCGGCCGCACCGCCGCGCTGCTCGCCGGGCTGCCGAAGTCCGTGCCGGGCTTCGCCATCGACCGGATGTGCGCCGGCGCGATGACCGCCGTCACGACCGCCGCGTCCGGCATCGGTTTCGGCGCCTACGACGTCGCGATCGCCGGTGGGGTCGAGCACATGGGCCGCCACCCGATGGGCGAGGGCGTCGACCCGAACCCGCGGATCATCGCCGACAAGCTGGTCGACCCGACCGCGCTCGTCATGGGCCAGACCGCCGAGAACCTGCACGACCGCTTCCCCGCGATCACCAAGCAGCGCACCGACGCCTACGCCGCGCGCAGCCAGGAGCGCTACGCCGAAGCCGTCAAGACCGGCAAGATCGGCCCCGAGCTGGTCCCGGTCGCCACGCGCTCGAAGGAGCTGGGCTGGGGCCTGGCCACCGAAGACGAGCCGCCGCGCCCCGGCACCACGCTGGAGACGCTGGCCGGGCTGAAGACGCCGTTCCGCCCGCACGGCCGGATCACCGCGGGCAACGCGGCCGGCCTCAACGACGGCGCGACTGCGTCGCTGCTGGCCGACGAGGACACCGCCCGCGAGCTGGGCCTGCCCGTCGCGATGCGGCTGGTCGGCTACTCCTTCGCCGGTGTCGAGCCGGAGGTCATGGGCATCGGCCCGGTGCCGGCCACCGAGAAGCTGTTCAAGCGCACCGGCCTGTCCATCGACGACATCGGCCTGTTCGAGATCAACGAGGCCTTCGCCGTGCAGGTGCTGGCCTTCCTCGACCACTTCGGCATCGACGACGAGGACCCGCGCGTCAACCAGTGGGGCGGCGCGATCGCGTGCGGCCACCCGCTGGCCTCCTCCGGCGTCCGGCTGATGACGCAGCTGGCGCGCCAGTTCGCCGAGCGGCCCGACGTCCGGTACGGCATGACGACGATGTGCATCGGCATCGGCATGGGCGGCACCGTGATCTGGGAGAACCCGGCGTTCGAGGGGGCGAAGTAATGACTTTCACCGCTGAAGAAGCGAAGGCCGCGTTCCCGGACGAGGTCGTCACTGTTGCGACGACCCGGCTCGTGAAGGTGCCCGGGCTCGAGAAGCCCGTCGCGCTGATCACGCTCGACAACGGCCACGACCACACCCGGCCGAACACCTTCGGCCCGCAGGGGCTCGTCTCCCTGAACACCGCGCTGGACAAGGCGTTCGAGGCCGAGCCGGCCGCGATCGCCGTCACCGGCAAGCCGTTCATCTTCGCCGTCGGCGCGGACCTCTCGGGTGTCGAGTCCGTGAGCGACCCGAAGCTGGCGCGCGAGATCGCCCAGACCGGGCACGACGTCTTCCGCCGCCTCACCGAGACGAAGATCCCGACGTTCGGGTTCATCAACGGCGCGGTCATGGGCGGCGGCCTCGAGCTCGCGCTGTCCTGCCACTACCGGACGCTCTCGGAGAACACCGCCGCGATCGCGTTCCCCGAGGTCTTCCTCGGCCTGTTCCCGGGCTGGGGCGGCACGCAGCTGCTGCCGAACCTCATCGGGCCGGACGCCGCCGTCACGGTGATCATCGAGAACGCCTTGGCGCAGAACAAGATGCTCAACGTCAAGAAGACGGCGGAGCTCGGCATCGTCGACGCCGTCTTCGGCTCGGCGGACTACCTCGAGCAGTCGCTGCTGTGGCTGGCCAAGGTCGTCAACGGCGAGATCACCCCGGAACGCCGGACGATCAACCGCGACTCCGAGTGGGACGCCGCGATCGCGCGGGCCAAGTCCCTTGTGGACGGTCGCACGCACGGCGCCTCGCCGGGCGCGACCAAGGCCGTGGAGCTGCTCGATCTGGCCCGCGAGAACGACCTGGACCGCGGGTACGCGGCCGAGACCGACGGCCTGGCCGAGCTGCTCATGTCCGATGTCCTGCGCGCCGGGCTGTACTCGTTCAACCTGGTCAACAAGCGCGCCAAGCGCCCGGCCGGCGCGCCGGACAAGAACCTGGCGCGCAAGGTGAACAAGGTCGGCATCGTCGGCGCCGGCCTGATGGCCAGCCAGCTCGCGCTGCTGTTCGTGCGCCGTCTCAAGGTGCCGGTCGTGCTGACCGACGTCGACCAGGCGCGCGTCGACAAGGGTGTCGGGTACGTCCACGACGAGATCGACAAGCTCCTGGCCAAGAAGCGCGTCTCCCCGGACGGCGCCAACCGGCTCAAGGCACTCGTCTCCGGCTCGCTCGACAAGGCCGCGTTCTCCGACGCCGACTTCGTCATCGAGGCCGTGTTCGAGGAGCTGGGCGTCAAGCAGCAGGTGTTCGCCGAGCTGGAGCAGCACGTCTCCCCCGAGGCGATCCTCGCGACGAACACGTCGTCGCTGTCGATCACCGCGATGGCGTCGAAGCTGCAGCACCCCGAGCGCGTGGTCGGCTTCCACTTCTTCAACCCGGTGGCTGTGCTGCCGCTGCTGGAGATCGTGCGCGGCGAGAAGACCGACGACGCGTCGCTCGCGACGGCGTTCTCGGTCGGCAAGCAGCTGAAGAAGTCCAGCGTGCTGGTGAAGGACGCGTCGGCGTTCGTCGTCAACCGGCTCCTGCTGCGCTTCCTCGGCGAAGTGCTGGTCACCGTCGACGAGGGCACGCCGTTCGACGTCGCGGACTCCGCGCTCGAGCCGCTCGGCCTGCCGATGACCCCGCTGACGCTGATGCAGCTCGTCGGCCCGGCCATCGCGCTGCACGTCGGCGAGACGCTGCACGAGGCGTTCCCGGACCGGTTCACCGTGTCCGACAACCTCGCGAAGTTCGTCAAGGCGGGCAAAAAGGGCGTCTGGATCTGGGACGCCCAGGGCACCCAGTCCGCCGACCCCGAGGTCGTCGAACTCTGGACCCAGGGCGACAAGCCGTCCACTTCGGAGCAGGTCCGCGAGCGCGCGCTCGCGGCCATCGCCGAGGAGATCCGGATCATGCTCGACGAGGGTGTGGTCGCGGAGGCGCAGGACATCGACCTGTGCCTGATCCTGGGTGCGGGCTGGCCGTTCTGGAACGGCGGCATCACGCCGTACCTGGACCGTTCCGGTGTGTCCGAGCGCGTGAACGGCAAGCCGTTCCTCGCCCCGGGCGTGGCTTCGGTCCCGGCTTCCTAGTACTCGCCCTCACGAGGGCACTTCGGCGGCGGCGCAGTGACTTTCAGCTGCGCCGCCGTCGCGTCCGTGTCGATGACCGTCACGTGCTCGGCGTTCGCGAACCGGGTGTGCAGCTCCTGCGCCCACGCCTTGAGGTCCGTGCCGGGCACGGCGACCACCTGCGCCGACGCCGGCAGCGCGTCGGGCCGGGTCAGCTGCAGCAGCTCGGTCTGGTCCTTGAAGATCCGCTTGAACCGCTCGTAGGACTCGGCCTTGGTCTCGACGAAGACCCGCCGCGCCTTCGGGTCGTCGTGGAACTGCACCGAAGCCAGGCGCATCTCCTGGTCGGTCCGGAAGGCGACGACGACCGCCGCGCAGAGCTGGTGGTCCGCCAGCGGCACCGGGGTCGTGTCCACCGGCAGGTCGGGCGGGCGGACCAGGGCCGCGACGAAGAACGCGAGGCCCACCCCGGCGGCCAGGGCCAGGGCGACGACCGGGACCACGATCCGGACCAGCGACTTCGGGTGCTCTGCCACGTCGAAGATCACAGCACACACGGCCGTCGTTGGCCGCCGGGACACCGGTCGTTCACCGGCACGGCTTAGCGTCCCGCCCGTGACCACCGACAGACGCCGGTTCCTCAAGGGCGCCGGCCTCGCGGCCGCCGCCGCGGGCCTCCCCCTCCCCGCTCCCGGAAACCTCGACCTGGACCGGCTGTGCGGCCGCTACCAGTGGCTGGTCGGCGACCACCACACGCACAGCCAGTACTCCTACGACGCGATGTACCGGATCGACCAGATCGCGCGCGGCGGCCGGGCGCACGGCGCCGACTGGATCGTCTTCACCGACCACGGTCACGCCGAGCACGAGAAGGTGTCGGTCGAGCCGACCGAAGCCGACTTCCTCGCCGCCCGGCGGAAGTACCCGGACCTGCTGCTGTGGCACGGCATGGAGTGGAACGTCCCGGGCGCCGAGCACGCGACGCTGTTCTTCCAGGCCGGCGCGCGGCAGGCGGCGAAGCTGCGCGAGTTCGAGCGCACCTTCGACTGGCGGCTGACGAACTCCGAGGCGTCGAGCCCGGCGAACGAGACCCTCGCCCTGCGCGCGCTGCGGTGGCTGGCCGACGAGGAACGCGCGAAGCGGATCCACGCGCCGGTCGTGCTGGTCAACCACCCGCTGCGCAACGGCCGGATCGCCCCGCACGAGCTGCGTGCCTACCGCGACGCGGCGCCGGACATCGTGATCGGCATGGAAGGCGCGCCCGGCGCGCAGGCCGACGGCTTCCCGAAGCCGGACGGCAACGGCGGCGCGCGCGGCGGTTACGTCAACAACCCGGGCCCGAACTCGTGGCCCGGTTACCCCGCCGAGGCGTACCGGACGCACGGCGGCTGGGACTGGGCGGCGGCGAAGGTCGGCGGCCTGTGGGACTCGATGCTCGCCGAGGGCAAGCCGTGGTGGATCACCACGAACTCGGACTCGCACTACAACCGCGGCGACACGCTGGTCCGGCCGTCGGTCCCGGACGACTGGTACGACACGACGGGCAAGTTCCCCGACCCGGTCGACACCGGCGTCCCGCAGCTGCTGGCGCCCTACGCCGACTTCTACCCGGGCGAGTTCAGCCGCAACCACGTCGGAGTCACGCGACGCAGCCTCGAAGGGGTGCTGGAAGGCCTCCGGGCCGGGCGGATCTGGCTGTCCCACGGCGGTCTGGTGCAGGACCTGGCGGTCGGCGTGTCCGGCGGCGGTGACTCGGCGACGCTGGGTGGACGGTTGCGGGTGCGGCGCGGTTCCGACGTCACGCTGGTGGTTTCGGCGCGGCTCGCGGCCCGGCCCAACGGCGGCGGCTCGGTGCCGCGGCTGGCCCGGCTGGACGTCATCGCGGGCCCGGTGACCGGCCGCGTCACCGACCCCGAAACGATGACCGCGCCCGGCACGCGGGTGGTGGAGTCGTTCGAACCGCGCTGGGCGCCGGGACGGCAGGTGGTCTTCCACCACACGTTCCGGAACGTGCGCGAGCCGTTCTACACGCGGGTCCGCGGCACGGACGGCCGCGAGGGCGCGTTCGAGCCGACGCCGGACGTCATTGGGCAGGCGAACCCGTTCGAAGACCTGTGGCTGTACGCGAACCCGATCTTCGTGGACGTGCGTTAGCGCACCGGCAGGTGGACGGTCACCCCGAGACCGCCGCCCACGATCGGCTCCGCCGTCACGGTGCCGCCGTGGGCCTGGACCGCCGCGCGGACGATCGACAGCCCCAGCCCGGCGCCGTGGCGGGCCGTGCGGGCCGTGCCCGCGCGGCGGAACGGCTCGAACAGCTCCGCCACGCCCGCCGGGTCGACCAGCCCGCCCGAGGACCGGACCCGCAGCATCGACCACTGCGGGCCGGCCTGGGTCGTGACGTCCAGCCAGCCGCCTTCGACGTTGTGGCGCACCGCGTTCTCGAGCAGGTTGCCCGCGATCCGTTCCAGCAGCGCGGGATCACCGAACGCCGGAGCGGGCGCCACGGCGAACTTCGCCTGGATGCCGCGGTGCTCGGCCTCGGCGCGGACGGCCCGCCAGGCGCGGTCGACCACCGCCGCGAGGTCGACCGGCTCGCGCACGCCGAGGCCGGCGCCGTCGGTGCGGGCCAGCAGCAGCAGCGAGTTGACCAGCTGCCCGGCGCGCTCGGTGGCGTCCCGGACCACGCCGCCCATCCGCCGCAGCTCGGCCTCGTCGGCCTCGTCGTCGGCGAGGGTGACGTCGAGCTCGGTGCGGATCACCGACAACGGCGTCCGCAGCTCGTGGCTCGCATTCGCGACGAAGTGGCGTTGCGCGTCGAACGCGGCCTGGAGCCGGTCGAGCATGTCGTCGAACGTGCCGGCCAGCTCGGCGAGCTCGTCGCGGGAGCGGACCCCGCCGATCCGCTCCCCCATCGACTCGACCGAGAGCCGCCGCGCCGTGCCGGTGATCTCGCGCAGCGGCAGCAGCACGCGCGAGGTGAACGTCCAGGCGAGGATCGCCGCGGCCGCCACCACCAGCAGGAACGCGATCGAGCCGAACAGCAGCATCCGGTTGCGGGCGTGCACACGCAGGTGTTCGGCGAGCGTGGACGCGTCGACCTGGACGCCGTCGACGACCACCGTGCTGCCCGGCGGCATCTGCGGGACGGCGTCGAGCGAGTCCCGCACCAGCGTCCAGGCCAGCCAGAGCAGCAGCAGGCTGACGGCGGCGACCAGCACGGTCGCCAGCAGGGTGATCCGGGCGCGGAGGCTGCGGGTGCCCGGCAGGTTCACGCGCGCTGCGGCGCGCCGGGCTCCGGCACCCGGTACCCGGAGCCGACCACGGTCTCGATGATCCCCGGCTCGCCGAGCTTCTTGCGCAGCGTCATGACGGTGACCCGGACGGTCGTGGTGAACGGGTCGGCGTTCTCGTCCCACACCCGCTCGAGCAGCTCCTCGCTGCTGACCACCGAACCGGCGGCCGAGAGCAGCACCTCGAGCACGCCGAACTCCTTGCGCGTCAGCTCGACCGGCCCGCTGGCGCGGCGCACGGTGCGCTTGGCCGGGTCGAGCTCGACGTCCCCGGCCGTCAGCAGCGGCGGCGCGGCCGGCGTGGCCCGCCGGCCCAGCGCCCGCACCCGCGCGACCAGCTCGGGAAAGGCGAACGGCTTCGCGAGGTAGTCGTCGGCGCCGAGCGACAGCCCCTCGACCCGGTCGGAGACCGAGCTGCTGGCGGTCAGCATCAGCACCCGGGTCAGCTCCCCGGACGCGACGATCTCCCGGCACAGCTCGTCCCCGGACATCCCGGGCAGGTCCCGGTCCAGCAACACGACGTCGTACCGCGTGACGGCCGCCTTCTCGTGGCCGTCGTCCCCGGTGAGCGCGACGTCCACCGCCATACCTTCGCGGCGCAGGCCACGGGCGATCGCGTCGGCCAGGGGTTCTTCGTCCTCGACTACCAAAACTCGCACCGCACCACAATCCCATATTTTCCTGAGAGTGCCCTTTAAGGACTGAGGCTTGTTCTGGTCAGGCCGCCGCGACCCGCGCGGAAAGCCGCTGACCACCGCGAAGTCATGCGGCGGCCGACGGCTGAACAAGCCTCACTGTGTGCGTCCGGTCAGGCCCACCGCAGCGCGAACCACAGCCGCATCCGGACCTCCGGATCCGTCAGATCCACCGCCAGCGCCCGTTCCACCTGCGCGATCCGGTGCCGGACGCTGTTGCGGTGCACGCCCAGCTCGGCCGCCGCCGGTTCCCAGCCGCCGTGGTGGGCCAGCCACGTCCGCAGCGTGCGGACCAGCTCCCGGTCGCCCGCGCGGTCCAGCGCCACCAGCGGTTCCAGCGCCTTCGCCGCGAACTCGCGGGACGCGTCCGGGGGCACCACCGCGTCGAAGTCCAGGGCCCCGCCGCCGGCGACCACCGGGCGGCCCAGCACCCGGGCCCGCGAAAGCAGCAGCTCGACCTCCGCCAGGCCGTCGGCCAGCCGCTCGGCCTCGACCGGCGACCCCACCGCCGTCAGCCAGCCGGCCGCGCGCAGGTCCTCCAGCAGCTCGGGGGACGGTAGCGCCCCCGCGATCGCGACGAACGACGGCCCCGGGCGGACGTCCACCAGCGGCGTGTCCAGGCGGGCGCGCAGCCAGTCCGGGCGTTGCGCGACCTCGCCGGGACCGCGGCGGTGCGGCGTCCCGGCGACCAGCCGGCCGACCCCCGAGCCGAGCAGGGCCCGGGCCACCCCGCGCGCCGACGTCCGGCCGAGCAGCAGACCGGTCGCCGCCGCGCCGAGCTCGGCCGTGTCCGAGCCCGCGCGGCCGACCAGGCCGAGCAGGGCCGCGCCGACCGCGAGGATCGACCGGTCGGCGCCGTCGAACCGCCGGGCGCGGCCGACCACCACCAGGTGCGACGCCGTCGCCTGCGGATACACCGGCTGGACGACGACGAACCCGCCGTCGACCTCGGTGGTCGCGCTCCGGATCCCGCTACCCGCCCGGACGGTCGCCACCAGCTCCCGCACCTCGGGCGGCAACGGCGACGGCGCGTCGTGCGCCGAGGCCAGCACGTCCCCCGCGCCGACCAAAGCGACCCACGACCGCAGCTGGTCGGCCAGTGACGAGGTCAGCGAACCCAGCCCGCCACCGGCCGCGCGGGTCAGCGCCTCGCGCGCCGCGGTGATCCGCCGCTGCTCCCGCTGCCCCGCCTCGGTCAGCGCGACCGACACCGCCCGGTTGACCGCGAGGAACGGCGTCCGAGACGGCACCACCAGCAACGGCAGCCCGTGCCGCACACACGCCTCGCGCAGGCCGTCCGGCAGCGTCTCGAACACCGTCGGGGTGAGGCCGAACCCCAGCGCCGTCACCCCGGCGTCCCGCAGCCCGCGGACGTAGGTGTCGACCTCGGCCGGGAGGTTCACCCCGGCGGTGAGGATCAGCTCGGCGCCCACGAGGTACGGCGCGGGGTCACGCAGCTCGCTGACGTGCGCCCAGCGCACCGGCGCGTCCAGCGCGCCCGGCCGCAGGGTTTCGCGGACGACGTCCAGCGCCAGCTCCCGGTTGCCGACGACGGCCCGTAACGGGACAGTCACCTCACTGGCCGGTGGATCCAAGGTCTGGGTCATTTCATCCTCGCGAGCCTTGACAATGGGATGCATTGTCCCATCCACACCGGCCCGCGCGCGAACCTACGGTGGCCCGAACACCACCAGCACACAGCAAGAGGAGGTAAGCCGTGACCGGGGACTACGCCGTGATCGCGCTCTACATCGCGGGCATGCTCGGGGTCGGCTGGTACGGCCTCCGGCTCGCGAAGACGAAGTCCGACTACCTCGTCGCCGGGCGGCGGCTGGGCTGGTTCATGTACTCCGGCACGATGTCGGCCGTCGTCCTCGGCGGCGCGTCCACGGTCGGCGGCGTGAAGCTCGGCTACACCTACGGACTTTCCGGGATGTGGCTGGTCGTCAGCATCGGCGTCGGCATCCTGGTGCTGCACGCGCTGTTCGCGCGGCGGCTGGTGAAGCTGAAGGTCTACACCGTCGGCGAGATGCTCGACCTGCGCTACGGCGGCCGCACGAGCGCGGTGTCCGGCGTGGTCATGTGGGGTTACACCCTGATGCTGACGGTCACCTCGACGCTGGCGTTCGCGTCGATCTTCAAGGTGCTGTTCACCCTGCCGAACTGGGCCGGGATCGCGATCGGCGGCTCGATCGTGGTGCTCTACTCGGTGCTCGGCGGCATGTGGTCGATCACGCTGACCGACATCGCCCAGTTCGTCATCAAGACCATCGGCATCCTGGCGATCCTGCTGCCGGTCGCGATCAGCTCCGCGGGTGGCTTCGAAGGCATGAGCGAAAAGCTCGACGCGAGCTTCTTCAGCTTCACCTCGATCGGCACCGACACGATCATCACGTACTTCGTCATCTACACCTTCGGCCTGCTGATCGGCCAGGACATCTGGCAGCGCGTGTTCACCGCCCGCACCCCCGCGATCGCGACGTCCGGCGGCATCACCTCCGGCGTCTACTGCCTGGTCTACGGCCTCGCCGGCGCGCTGATCGGCACCGCGGCGCACACGCTGTACCCGGACCTCGCCAGCGCGCAGGACGCGTTCGCGACGATCGTCGAACGGCTGCTGCCGACCGGCGTCCGCGGCCTGGTGCTGGCCGCCGCGCTGTCGGCGATGATGTCGACGGCGAGCGGCGCGCTGATCGCGTGCTCGACGACCACGACGTCGGACCTGCTGACGAAGGTGGGCCTCAAGAAGGGCGGCGAAGTCAGCCGGAACCGGATCGCCACGCTGGTCCTCGGGCTGCTCGCGATCGGCATCGCGATGATCGTCGACGACGTCGTCAACGCGCTCACCATCGCCTACGACGTCCTGGTCGGCGGCCTGCTGGTGGCGATCGTCGGCGCGCTGTTCTGGAAACGCGGCACCCGGCAGGGCGCGTACGCGTCGATGGTCGCCGGCACCGTGTTCGTGGTCGCCTTCATGATCATCGACGGCGTCGACGCCAACACGCCGATCTACTGGGGCCTGGGCGCGAGCCTGGTGGTCTACCTGGCCGTCAGCTTCGCCACGCCCCGCACGGCCGACTCGATCCTCGGTATCTGGACCCGCCGCCTGGCCGGCGAAGACACCCCGACCCCGACCCGGGAACAGGAGCCCACCAGTGCCTAACATCGGACCCCTCGATTCGTCGCGGGTTCCCCGCTTCGCCGGCTTCGCGACCTTCGCGCGGCTGCCCCGCCTCGACCAGGTCGAGCACGCCGACGTCGCCGTGGTCGGGGTGCCCTTCGATTCCGGGGTCTCCTACCGGCCGGGCGCGCGGTTCGGCCCGGCCGCGGTCCGCGAGGCGAGCCGCCTGCTGCGGCCGTACCACCCCGAGCTGGACGTCTCGCCGTTCGCCGAACGCCAGGTGGTCGACGCCGGCGACGTCGCGGTCAACCCGTTCGACATCGGGGAGGCGATCGAGACGCTCCAGCAGGAAGCCGAAGCGCTGCAGGCGAACGGGACGCGGCTGGTGACCGTCGGCGGCGACCACACGATCGCGCTGCCGCTGCTGCGGGCCGTGGCGAAGCGGCACGGACCCGTTGCCCTGCTGCACTTCGACGCGCACCTCGACACCTGGGACACCTACTTCGGCGAGCCGTACACCCACGGCACCCCGTTCCGGCGGGCGTCGGAGGAAGGGATCCTCGACACGAGCGCGCTTTCGCACGTCGGGACACGCGGGCCGCTGTACGGCAAGCGGGACCTCGAAGAGGACCGCCGGCTCGGCTTCGGCATCGTCACCTCCGGCGACGTGATGCGGCGCGGCGTCGCCGAAACGGTCGACGCGCTGCGGCAGCGGATCGGCGACCGGCCGCTGTACGTCTCGGTCGACATCGACGTCCTCGACCCGGCCCACGCGCCGGGCACCGGCACCCCGGAAGCCGGCGGGATGACCAGCCGCGAGCTGCTGGAGATCCTGCGCGGCCTGCGCGACCTGAACCTCGTCGGGGCCGACGTCGTCGAGCTGGCGCCCGCTTACGACCACGCCGAGATCACCGCCATCGCGGCCTCCCACGTCGCCTACGACCTGGTGAGCCTGCTGACCTTGGGGAAGAGCGCATGACGGACACCGAACGCATCGGCGGCGACGTCGTCGTCGAAACCCTGCGCGCCCTGGGCGCCGACACTGTCTTCGGCCTGCCGGGCCAGCACGCGCTGGGCCTGTTCGAGGCGCTGCGGCGCGCCGACGACGTGCGCGTGGTCAGCTCACGCGTCGAGAACAACCTGGCCTTCGCCGCCGACGGGCACGCCCGCGCGCGGCTCGCGGCCAACCCGGACGGCCCGGTGCCGGTGACGCCGCTGATCGTCTCCACCGGCCCGGGCGCGCTGCTGACGCTGGCTTCCCTGCAGGAGTCCCGCGCGGCGTCGGTGCCGGTGCTCGGGATCTCCAGCCAGATCCCGGTCGCCGGGCTCGGCGGCGGCCGTCACGGATACCTGCACGAGCTGCCCGACCAGCAGGCGAGCTTCCGCGACATCGTGAAGTCCGTGCACGTCGTGCGCCGCGCGAGCCAGATCCCTTCCGCGCTGCGCGAAGCCTGGACGTCGGCCGCGACCGCGCCGTACGGCCCGGTGTGGGTCGAGATCCCCCAGGACGTCCTGCTCGGCCCGGCCGGGCTCCCGCCGATCACGTCGGTGTCGGCCGCTCCCCCGGTCTTGGAGCCGCTGCCGGAGCTGGTCACCGAGGCGGCTCAGCTGCTGGGCGCGGCGGCGAACCCGGTGATCCTCGCCGGCGGTGGCGCGCTGCGGTCCGGCGCGCACGCCGAGCTGAAGGCGCTGGCCGAGGCCCTGCGCGCACCGGTGATCTCGACCTTCGGCGGCAAGGGTGTCTTCGGCTGGGACCACGAGCTGTCCGGCCGATCGTGGCTGGAGGACTGGCACACCACGGAGTTCCTGGCGAACGCCGATGTCCTGCTGGTGCTGGGGTCCGGGCTCGGTGAGCTCTCCAGCAACTACCGCGAGTTCGCCCCGCGCGGCCGCGTGATCCAGGTCGAGGCCGACCTGGGCAAGCTGGAGTCGAACTACCCCGGCCTGGGCATCCACGCCGACGTCCGGCTCACGCTGCAGGCACTGCTGGAATGGGTGCCGATGCGCCCGTCCGACGGCCGCGCCGAAGCCGCCGTCGCCGGCCTTTTAAACCGGGTCGAGTCGCGTTTGGACAGCCAGGACCTGGCCGTGGAGCGGAAGTTCGTCGACGACGTCCGCGCGGCGGTCCCGCCCGGCACCCACACTTACTGGGACATGACGATCGCCGCGTACTGGGCCTGGTCGGCCTGGAACCCCGAGGGCGCGCCGATCCACACCGCGCAGGGCGCGGGCGGCCTCGGGTACGGCCTGCCCGGCGCGCTCGGCGGCGCGGCGGCCGGCGGCCCGACGCTCGCCGTGTCCGGCGACGGCGGCGCGATGTACGGCGTCGCCGAGCTGGCCACCGCGGTGCAGCACAACCTGGACGTCACCTGGCTGATCGTCGACGACGGCGGTTACGGCATCCTGCGCGAGTACCTCACCGACACGTTCGGCCAGTCGACGGCCACCGAGCTGGCGCGCCCCGACTTCGTGGCGCTGGCCCGGTCGTTCGGGGTTCCGGCCAGGCTGTCCACTTTGGACTCGGTCGGCGCCGACGTCGCCGCCGCGCTGCGCACGCCGGGGCCGTCCGTCGTGGTCCTGCCCGCCCTGCTGAAGATGTTCGCGCCGACCCACCTGGAGAAGGCATGACGCTCGACCTGACCAACCCGGCGACCGGCGAGGTGTTCGGCACCCGCGCGATCGCCTCGCAGTCCGATGTGGACGCGGCGATGAAGGCAGCCGAGAAGGCGTTCCGCGAATGGCGTCGCAGCACTCCGGCCCAGCGGCAGCTCGCGCTGCTGAAGATCGCCGACGCGCTCGAGGCGCGCGCGGCGGAGTTCGCCGACCTCGAGGTGCGCGAGACCGGCAAGATCCGGTCCGTCGTCCTGGAGGAGGAGATCCCGGAGTGCGTCAGCGCGCTGCGGTTCTTCGCGGGGGCGGCGCGGCAGCTGGAGGGCACCGCGGCCGGGGAGTACCTGCCCGGCCACACGTCGGTGATCCGCCGCGAGCCGGTGGGTGTCTGCGCGCAGATCGCGCCGTGGAACTACCCGCTGATGATGGCGGTCTGGAAGATCGCGCCGGCCCTGGCCGCGGGGAACACGGTGGTGCTCAAGCCCGCCGAGACCACTCCGTCGACGGCAGTGCTGCTGGCCGAGGTCGCCGCCGAGTTCCTGCCGGCGGGCGCGTTCATCGTCCTGTGCGGCGACCGCGACACCGGCCGCGCCCTGGTCCGCCACCCGGTCACCGAGCTGGTCTCGATCACGGGGTCGACCCGCGCGGGCATCGACGTCGCAACGGTCGCGGCGGCCGACCTCAAGCGCACCCACCTGGAGCTGGGCGGCAACGCACCACTGCTGGTCTTCCCCGACGTCGACCTGGCGTCGACGGCGGAGGGCATCGTGGGCGCGGCGTTCTACAACGCCGGCCAGGACTGCACGGCGGGCAGCCGGGTCCTGGTCCACCGGTCGATCCACGACGACTTCGTCCGCGAGCTGACCAAGGTGGCGGCGGCCCAGACACCGGCCGTCGACTTCGGCCCGCTGAACAGCGCGGCGCAGTTCTCCCGCGTCCAGGGCCTGATCGAGCGCCTCCCGCCCCACGCGCGCATCGAGACGGGCGGAACTCGGCACGGCGACGCCGGGTTCTACTTCGCCCCCACGGTGGTTTCGGGGCTGCGCCAGGACGACGAGATCGTCCAGGAGGAGATCTTCGGCCCGGTGATCACGGTCCAGTCCTTTTCGGACGAAGACGAGGGCGTAGCACTGGCCAACGGCGTCCCGTACGGACTGGCGTCGTCGATCTGGACCCGGGACCTCGCAATCGCCGCCCGTGTGTCGGCCGAGCTGGACTTCGGCTGCGTGTGGGTCAACACGCACGGGCCCCTGGCCGCCGAGATGCCCCACGGCGGCTTCGGCCACTCCGGCCACGGAAAGGACCTTTCGGCGTACGCCTTCGCCGAGTACACGCGCGTCAAGCACGTGATGACGAGGTTCGCATGACCGATCGTGTGACGAAGGTCGAGCACCACGGAATAGCACCGATCCCCCCAGCCGACCAGACATCCCGCCCCCGCGACCTGTTCCGGCTCGCATTCGGCGGAGCGAACACGTTCGCCACGATCATCCTGGGCACCCTCCCGATCGCCTACGGCCTGAGCTTCCGCGACGCACTCCTGGCAACAGCCCTGGGCGTGGTCGTAGGCGGCCTGGTCCTGGCCCCGATGGCCCTGTTCGGCCCCCGAACAAGGACGAACAACGCGGTCTCGTCCGGCGCACACTTCGGGGTGGTCGGCCGCTGCGTCGGCTCGTTCCTCTCGCTCCTGACGGCAATAACGTTCTTCGCGATCTCGGTCTGGGTAAGCGGCGACGCGGTGGCAGGAGCAGCCCAGCGCCTGTTCGGCTTCGACGGCGGCGCGGCACTGCGAGCGGTCGCGTACGGCCTGATCGCGCTGGCAACACTGGTGGTCTGCATCTACGGCTACCGTTTCATGCTGCTGGTGAACCGAATAGCGGTGGTCCTCGGCACGGCGATAATGGTGCTGGGAATCCTCGCATACGGCGGCTCGTTCGACCCGGGCTACGCGGGAACGGGCACGTACGCACTGGGCACGTTCTGGCCAACGTTCACATTGGCGGCCCTGACGGCGTTGGCCAACCCGATCTCATTCGGAGCGTTCCTGGGCGACTGGTCCCGCTACATCCCGAACAGCTACCGAAAGCGCGCCCTGCTGACGGCGCCGTTCCTGGCCCAGGTGGCAACGCTCCTCCCGTTCGGCTTCGGCATCGCAACAGCAACCCTGGTAGCCGACCCGGCGGACTACATCACGGGCCTGACGGCGATTTCCCCGCTCTGGTACGCAATCCCCTTGATAGTGGTAGCCCTGATCGGCGGCCTGTCCACGGGAACAACCTCGTTGTACGGAACGGGCCTGGACTTCAGCTCGATCTTCCCCCGGCTCTCACGGGTGCAGGCGACATTGGTGATCGGCACGCTGAGCGTGGCATTCATTTTCGTAGGCAACTTCGCACTGGACATGGTGTCGAGCATCAACACGTTCGCAACGCTGATCGTGCTGTGCACGTCGCCGTGGATGGTGATCATGATGATCGGCTTCGTCCAGCGCCGTGGATTCTACGACGTAGCGGACTTGCAGGTGTTCAACGAGGGCCGCCAAGGCGGCCGCTACTGGTTCACCCGAGGAGTGAACTGGCGAGCAATGGCAGCCTGGATCCCAGCAACAACACTGGGGTTGCTGTGCGCAAACACCCCGATGATCACAGGACCACTACGAGACATAGCCGGAGGAGTGGACATCAGCCTGCTGGTGACATTGATAACGGCAGCAGCGGCCTACCCAGCACTGGTAAAGCTGTTCCCGGAGCCCCCAGAGGTCTTCGCCAAGACACCACGAACAGCCACGGAAGCAGAGGCCCTACCCACCAAGGCCTGAGCTGGTGGTCATCCCGTCGCCTGAGGCCCAAGAATCACTTTGAGCCAGGCCCGCAACCCACAACAAAAAGGCGAGAGAACAACCCAAGCTTGCGGGCCTGGCTCAAAGTGATAGGCCTCAATCAGGCGACGGGATGACCACCAGCGAGAAGAGGGAGGTCATCCCAGAGCCTGCCGGTCCGGCGAGGACAATCTTCAAAACCACGGCAGAAGCAACTCAGCTACGATTGGAATCCTTTTCCACCGAAGCATTCTCCGAGACAGACCCCAACCGAGAAGCCCACTCCGTAACCCGCCGAGCGACATCCTGAGCCGTCAGCCCAATGCGCCCCAAGACCTCGTCCCGGCTCCCCAGATCATGAAAAGCCTGCGGCACAGCCAAATCCCGCAAAGGCACATCACATTCGGCATCCCGGAACATCGCGGCCAGAGCGGAACCGAACCCCCCGTGCCGGCCACTGTCCTCCACAGTCACGACAAGCTTGTGCTGCGAAGCGAGCGCAACCAGCTCGGCCGGCACCGGCAGCACCCACCGCGGGTCGACGACGGTAACCCCGATCCCCTGGTCGGCGAGCCGGTCGGCCGCCGCCAGGCCCAGGGTCGCGAACGGGCCCACCGTCACCAGCAGCACGTCGGCGCCGTCGACCGGGCGGCGCAGCACGTCGACCGTGCCCAGCCGCTCGACCGCCGTGACGTCCGTGCCGACCTTGCCCTTCGAGAAGCGCAGCGCCGTCGGGCCGTCGGACACCGCCACGGCCTCGCGCAGCTCCTCGCGCAGTGTCGCCGGGTCGCGCGGGGCCGCCACGCGCATGCCCGGCACCATGCCCAGCAGCGACAGGTCCCACATGCCGTGGTGGCTCGGCCCGTCCGGCCCGGTAATCCCAGCCCGGTCCAACACGAGCGTCACGGGCAGCCGATGCAACGCAACATCCATCAGCACCTGATCAAAAGCCCGGTTGAGAAAGGTCGAATAGATAGCGACAACCGGATGCAACCCACCCATGGCCAACCCGGCAGCCGAAGTCACCGCATGCTGCTCGGCAATACCCACGTCGTACCACCGCTCAGGAAAAGCCTCGGCGAACTTGTCCAGCCCGGTGGACCGCAACATCGCCGCAGTGATCGCGACGACGTCCTCCCGCTCGGAACCGATCTTCGCCAGCTCGTCACCGAAAACCCCGGTCCAGCTCGGCCCCTTCACCGGCGGCAGCCCGGTCTCCGGGTCGATCGGGTCGGTCTGGTGCATCTGGTCGTGCTCGTTGTTGACCGCGGGCGCGTACCCGTGGCCCTTCTCGGTGACGACGTGCACGATCACCGCGCCGCCGAACGTCTTCGCGCTCAGCAGGGCCTTCTCCAGCGCGACCTGGTCGTGGCCGTCGACCGGGCCGAGGTACTTCAGGCCGAGGTCGGAGAACATCGCCTGCGGGCTCAGGGCGTCCTTCAGCCCGGCCTTCGCGGCGTGCAGCGCGGCGTAGATCGGCCGGCCGACGACCGGGGTGTGCCGGAGGATCTCGCGGCCGCCGTCGAGCAGCCGCTCGTACCCCGGCTGCAGGCGCAGCGCCGCCAGGTGGTCGGCCAGGCCGCCGATGGTCGGCGAGTAGGAGCGGCCGTTGTCGTTGATGACGATGACGACCGGGCGGTCGCGGTGCGCGGCGATGTTGTTGAGCGCTTCCCAGCACATGCCGCCGGTGAGCGCGCCGTCCCCGACGACGGCGACCGCGTGCCGCTCGCCGCCGTCGAGCGCGAACGCCTTCGCCAGACCGTCCACATAGGACAGCGCGGACGAGGCGTGGCTGCTCTCGACCCAGTCGTGCTCGCTTTCGGCGCGCGACGGGTACCCGGTGACCCCGCCGGTCTGGCGCAGCAGGGTGAAGCCGTCGGCGCGGCCGGTGACGATCTTGTGCACGTAGGCCTGGTGCCCGACATCCCAGACGATCGCGTCGCGTGGCGAGTCGAACACGCGGTGCAGGGCCAGCGTCAGCTCGACCACGCCGAGGTTCGGCCCCAGGTGCCCGCCGGCGCGGCGGACCTTGTCGACGAGGAAGTCCCGGATCTCGGCGGCCAGTTCGCAGAGGTCCTCGACACTCATGCGCTTCAGATCCGCCGGTCCGGCGACGGACTTCAGCATCGTCACTCGTCTCCACCTCACTCGTTCGGGCCCGCCCACGTTCCGGCCAGTCTACGGAGACCCGCCAGGGTGGTTCCGCCCGCCGCGTCCGGCGTCACAGGCGGAGCGCGACCACCCGTCATCACGCGGGGTGAACTCCGTCTCCCCGCCGTGCTGTGGCGGTCACGCGGCGTGGCCACGAGAATGGGGCGCATGGCGGACTTCTTCATCGGCGGCGAATGGGTGGACGCGCTCGGCGGCGGGCGCCGCGAGATCCGCTGCCCGGCCGACGGCTCCCTGGTCGCGACGGTCGCCGAAGGCACCGCGAAGGACACCGAGGCCGCCATCGCGGCCGCGCGGCGGGCGATCGACACCGGCCCGTGGCCCGGCACACCCGCGCACCTGCGCGGTGACCTGCTGCTGCGCACCGCGGACCTGCTCGACCGCGACGCGGAGGCGTTCGCCCGCGCCGAGTCGCTCGACACCGGCAAGCGCCTGGTCGAGAGCCGCTACGACATGGCCGACATCGCGGCCTGCCTGCGCTACTTCGGCAAGCTCGCGGCACAGGACGCCGGCCGCGTCGTCGACACCGGCAACCCGGACGCCTTCAGCCGGATCGTGCACGAGCCGGTCGGCGTCTGCGGGCTGATCACGCCGTGGAACTACCCGCTGTTGCAGACCGTGTGGAAGATCGCACCGGCGCTGGCCGCGGGCAACACGTTCGTGCTCAAGCCGAGTGAGCTGACCCCGCACACGGCGATCCTGTTCCTGAAACTGCTCACCGAGGCGGGCCTGCCGCCGGGCGTCGCGAACCTGGTGCTCGGCGCGGGCGCCGAGGCCGGGGCGCCGCTGGCCGCGCACCCGGACGTCGACCTCGTGTCGTTCACCGGCGGGCTGGCGACCGGGAAGGTGATCGCCGCCTCGGCGGCCGCGACGGTCAAAAAAGTGGCCCTGGAGCTGGGCGGGAAGAACCCGAACGTGGTCTTCGCCGACGCCGACTTCGAGACGGCGGTCGACTACGCGCTGACGGCGGTGTTCCTGCACTCGGGCCAGGTGTGCTCGGCGGGCACGCGGCTGATCGTGCAGCGCGAGTGGCACGACGAGTTCGTCGCCGAGCTGGTGCGCCGGGCCGAGCGGATCCGGCTGGGCGGGCCGTTCGACGAGCGCGCCGAGACCGGGCCGCTGATCTCGGCGGCGCACCGGGCGAAGGTCGAGGACTACGTGGCCACGGCCCTGGCCGAGGGCGCGGTGCTCCGGACGGGCGGCCGCCGCCCGGACGACCCGGCGCTGGCCGACGGCTTCTACTACCTGCCGACCATCCTGGACCAGGTGCAACAGGGGTCGTCGGCGGTGCGCGAGGAGTCGTTCGGGCCGGTCCTGACGGTCGAGACGTTCACCGACGAGGACGACGCCGTCCGCATCGCCAACGACACCCACTACGGCCTGGCGGGAGCGGTGTTCACGAACGACGCTTCTCGTGCGCAGCGCGTGGCCGGGCGGCTGCGCCACGGCACGGTGTGGATCAACGACTTCCACCCGTACCTGCCGCAGGCCGAGTGGGGCGGGTACAAGCAGTCCGGGTTCGGCCGCGAGCTGGGGCCGTCGGGGCTGGCCGAGTACACCGAGACGAAGCACGTCTACCAGAACCTCCGCCCGGGGCCGCAGCACTGGTTCGCCGGCTGAGCGTGTCCCCCGATCGGGATCGACCGAACGGCCCAACGCGGAAAAGGTGATCGGAAAGCCGTTTCCGGCGTCCTATGCTGCCTGGCGTGACGCAGTTTCGGGGGCCGCGGGCGGTGGTGGTGGGCGCAGCCGCGCTCGGGGTGATAGCGGGCCTGACGCTGCGCACGGCCGAGTACCCGGGTGTGCTGCCCCCGGGCACCCCGGACCCGGAGCTGGCGCTGGGCCTGCGGCTGGTCTGCGCGGCGGCGGTCCTGATCGCGGCGACGCTGGCGTACCTGACGTTCGCCCGCCACCAGGACGAGCCGCTGGCGCTGGCGTGCCTGCCGGGCCTGGTGGTGACGGGCGTGGTGCTGCGGCACCTGGTGGTGACGCTCCCGGGGGTGACCCGCCTCCAGCCCGCGGCCCGCATCGTCCCGGGAGCGGGCGCGTGGGTGCTGCTGGTGTCGGGGGTGGCGATGACGGCGACCGGCCTGGCGGCCGCCTTCGCGGCGAAACGGGCCACCTGACGCGCGGGGCGGGGTTGCGGCAGTGCGCGGCGGTCAGGCCGGCGCGAGCACGCCGAGCAAGGCTCGCTCGGCCTGCCCCGCAGACACGAGCACGCCAGCAAGGCACGCCTGGCCTGCCGACCCCCGCAGGCTCGATACCGCGCGGGGCAGCCAAGGCAGGCCGAAGCCGCCCGGAGCCCGAGGCGCCGTTCGCGCGGACTCCAGACAGCCGCCCGCCCGGCCGAGGTGCGCAGCAGTCCGACGCACCACCACCAACAAACTCAGGACAGCAGCGCCACGCACTCCACGTGGTGGGTCATCGGGAAGGCGTCGAACGCGCGGAGGTCGGTCAGCGCGTACCCGTGCGCGCCGAAGAACGCCACGTCGCGAGCCAAGGCCGCCGGGTCGCAGGCCACGTACACGATCCGGTCCGGCTGGCCGGCCACGATGGACTCCACCACCGCCTTGCCCGCGCCCTTGCGCGGCGGGTCCAGCACCACGACGTCCACCGGCTTCGCCGCCGACGCCAGCACGTGCTCGACGCGCCCGGCCTGCCACGACACCTGCGGGAGGTCCGCCAGGTTCCGTTCGCCGTCGGCGACCGCGCGGCGGCCGGACTCCACCGCCAGGACCCGGCCGGACGGGCCGACCTGCCCGGCCAGCACCGACGCAAACAGCCCGACCCCGGCGTAGAGGTCCCAGGCCGAGCCGCCGGAAG
This sequence comes from Amycolatopsis sp. NPDC104863, assembly GCF_055582965.1. Classification (NCBI taxonomy): domain Bacteria; kingdom Bacillati; phylum Actinomycetota; class Actinomycetes; order Pseudonocardiales; family Pseudonocardiaceae; genus Amycolatopsis; species Amycolatopsis sp. NPDC104863. Next base: position 452,029 of record NZ_JBVJOW010000003.1, on the reverse strand, counting down.
GCGCCTCCGCCCACTTCGCCACGACGGAGGCCAGCGTCGACGCCGCCGCCGGGTGGACCTGCCAGAAGCCGTGTGCGTCGAGGCGCCAGTCGCGGCCCGCCGCGTGCTGCACGGCCACGCCGCCGGCCAGCTGGCGGGCGCGGACCTTGCCGCGCACCGTCGACAGCTCCCGCACGTGGACCCCGCCGTCACCGTCGCTGGTGACCTCCAGCTCGCTGCCCGGCCGCCAGCGCCGCGCGAGGACGTCGTCGAGCTCGCCCGGCACCGCGATCGGGCAGTCCTCCAACGCCACCACGCGGTGGCTGTGGTGGGCGCGCAGTCCCGCGCGCCCGTCGCCGTCGGCGACCAGGCGGACGCGGCTGCGCCAGTCCAGCGGGCCGCCGTCCAGCTCCTCCACGACGACGTCACGCTCGATGCCGGCCAGCCGCTGGAGCTGCTCCGCCACCACCGACGCCTTCAGCGACCGCTGGTGCGCCGGGGCCGCGTGCTGCCAGTCGCAGCCGCCGCAGCCGCCCGGGACGGCGAGCGGGCACGGCGGCTCCACCCGGAACTCCGAAGCCGACAGCACCTCGATCGCGTCGCCGCGGCAGAACGAACCGCCGTTGTCCTCGGTCACCTCGACGCGGACCTGCTCCCCCGGCAGCGCGTGCCGGACGAACACGACCCGGCCCTCCGCGCGGGCCACGCAGTGGCCGCCGTGCGCCACCGCGCCGACCTCCACCTCGAGGACGCGTCCCAGCCAGCTCGTCATTCGGCCGGCTCCTTGGGCTTGGGGGTGGCCACGGACTTCCCGTTGGGCGAGAAGCCCCGGCGGACGTCGCCCGCCGCGGGCCGTTCGTTGCGCACGCGCGCGGCCGCCTTGGCCGAGGACTCCAGCTGCCACGGCACGCTCGCCACGATGACACCCGGCTGGAACAGCAGGCGGCCCTTGAGCCGCAGCGCGCTCTGGTTGTGCAGCACCTGCTCCCACCAGTGACCGACCACGTACTCCGGGATGAACACCGTCACGACGTTGCGCGGGTTGTCACCACGCACGCGCTTCACGTAGTCGAGGACCGGCTTCGTGATTTCGCGGTAGGGCGACTCGACGACCTTCAGCGGCACCTTGAACTTGTGCGCTTCCCACTCGGCGGTGAGCCGGCGGGTGTCCGCGTCGTCCACATTGACCGTCACGGCCTCGAGGACGTCCGGGCGCATCGCCTTGGCGTAGGCCAGCGCGCGCAGGGTCGGCCGGTGCAGTTTGGACACCAGCACGATCGCGTGGTTGCGCGACGGCAGCACGGTCGGGGTGTCGCCCAGGTCCTTCAGCTCGTCGGCGACGCGGTCGTAGTGCCGCCGGATCGCCGTCATCAGCACGAAGATCGCCACCATCGCCGCGATCGCGATCCACGCGCCGAGCAGGAACTTGGTGATCAGCACGATCACCAGCACGGTGCCGGTCATCGTCAGGCCGATCGCGTTCACCGTCTGGGAGCGCCGCATCCGGCGCCGCACGCCGGGGTCGGTTTCCTTGGCCAGCAACCGGTTCCAGTGCCGGATCATGCCGGCCTGGCTCACCGTGAACGACACGAACACACCCACGATGTAGAGCTGGATCAGCCGCGTGACCTCGGCGTCGAACGCGAAAATCAGCACCAGCGCGAACGCCGAGAGGAACAGGATCCCGTTGGAGAACGCGAGCCGGTCGCCGCGGGTGTGCAGCTGCCGCGGCAGGTAGCGGTCCTGCGCCAGGATCGAGCCCAGCACCGGGAAGCCGTTGAACGCGGTGTTCGCGGCCAGCAGCAGGATGATGCCGGTGGAGAAGGAGATGTAGTAGAACGCCGGCGGGAAGTCGGCGAACACCGCGTGCGCGATCTGCGCGACGATCGTCTTCTGCTCGTAGCCGGCCGGCGCGCCGACGAGCTGCTTCGCGGGGTCCTCGGCGAACTTCACGTCGGTGATCGTGGCGAGGGTGATGATGCCGACGAGCATGACCACCGCGAGCAGGCCCATCATCAGCAGCGTGGTCGCCGCGTTCTTCGACTTCGGCTTGCGGAACGCCGGGACGCCGTTGCTGATCGCCTCGACCCCGGTCAGCGCCGCGGCGCCGGAGGAGAACGCGCGGAGGATGAGGAACACGAACGCGACGCCGGCGAAGCTGCCCTCGGCGTTGAGCGTGAACCCGGCGCTTTCGGCGCGCAGCTCGGTGCCGGTCGCGGCTTCGAACAGGCCCCAGACGACCATGACCAGAATGCCGATGATGAACCCGTATGTCGGGATCGCGAAGGCCTTCCCCGACTCCCGGATGCCCCGCAGGTTCAACGCGGTCAGCACCGCGACGATCACGATCGCCGCCAGCACCTTGTGCTGGGCCACCCACGGGACCGCGGAGCCGATGTTGGCCACACCGGACGAAGTGGACACCGCGACGGTCAGCACGTAGTCCACGAGCAGCGCGCTCGCCACGGTCAGGCCGAACTTGCCGCCCAGGTTCGTGTTGGCGACCTCGTAGTCACCGCCGCCGCTCGGGTACGCGTGCACGTTCTGCCGGTAGGAAGCGACGACGACCAGCATCACGAGAGCGACGGCGACGCCGATCCACGGCGCCAGTGCGTACGCCGACAGTCCCGCCACGCTCAGCGTCAGGAAGATCTCTTCCGGCGCGTACGCCACGCTCGAGAGCGCGTCGGACGCGAAGATGGGCAGCGCGATGCGCTTCGGCAGGAGCGTGTGAGCGAGCCTGTCACTGCGGAACGGACGTCCGAGGACCAGGCGTTTCAGCACGGTCGGGAACTTCGACACCACGGAAGCGTAACCGCCGGGGTGCACGGTAGGTTCGGCGCTGGCATGTCGGGGTAGCAACGGACGGGTAACCGCCGAACGAGGAGGCAGGGCGTGCACGTGGTGATCATGGGGTGCGGCCGGGTAGGCGCGTCCCTGGCCGCTGCGCTGGAGCGGCTCGGCCACGAGGTGGCCGTCATCGACAAGAGCCAGCAGGCGTTCCGCCGGCTCGGCAGCGACTTCCACGGCCAGCAGGTCGTCGGGGTCGGGTTCGACCGCCAGGTGCTCATCGAAGCGGGCATCGAGCGGGCGGGCGCGTTCGCGGCGGTGTCCAGCGGGGACAACTCGAACATCATCTCGGCGCGGGTCGCCCGCGAGAACTTCGGGATCGAGCACGTCGTCGCGCGCATCTACGACCACAAGCGGGCGGCTGTGTACGAGCGGCTGGGCATCCCGACGGTGGCGACCGTGCCGTGGACGACCGACCGGTTCCTGCGGACGCTCCTGCCGGACGGCGTGGCGTCGGCGTGGCGCGACCCGTCGGGCAACGTCGCGCTGCTGCAGCTGCCGCTGCACGAGGGCTGGGTCGGGCACTCCGTGCGGTCCCTGCAGGAGGCCAGCGGCGCGCGGGTGGCGTTCATCATGCGCTTCGGCACGGCCGTGCTGCCCGACACCAAGACCGTGCTCCAGGCCGACGACGGCGTGTGGGTCGCCGCGCGCTCGGGCACCGTCAGCGACGTCACGAGCGTGGCGCAGCGCGAACCGGAGGACGAGGACTGATGCGGGTCGCGATTGCCGGGGCGGGCGCCGTCGGCCGTTCCATCGCCGCCGAGCTGATCGACGGGCGGCACCAGGTGATGCTCATCGAGCGGGAGGCCGACCAGTTCGAGCCGCACACCGTCGAGCAGGCCGACTGGGTGCTGGGTGACGCCTGCGAGGTGTCGATCCTGGAGGAGTCCGGGATCGAGCAGTGCGACGTCGTCATCGCCGCCACCGGCGACGACAAGGCGAACCTGGTGGTCTCGCTGCTGGCCAAGACGGAGTTCGCGGTCCGGCGCGTGGTGGCCCGGGTGAACAACCCGGCCAACGAGTGGCTGTTCACCGACGCCTGGGGCGTCGACGTCGCCGTCTCGACGCCGCGGATGCTCGCGGCGATGGTCGAGGAGGCGGTCAGCGTCGGCGACCTGGTGCGGCTGATGACGTTCCGGCAGAGCAACGCGAACCTCGTCGAGTTGACGCTGCCGGCCGAGACCCCGCTGGCCGGCAAGCCGGTGAGCGCGGTGTCCCTGCCGCGCGACGCCGCACTGGTGACCATCCTGCGCGGCGACCGCGTGATCGTGCCGCAGCCGGAGGACCCGCTGGAGCCGGGCGACGAGCTGCTGTTCGTGGCCACCGCGGACGTCGAGCCGGAGATCCGGACGGCCCTGGGTTACTGACCAGCGTGAAGAAGGCCCCCGGCGGGTGCCGGGGGCTTTCTCGCGGACCGGAACTGTCGGTGCCGTCCGGTAGCGTGGAAAACGGGGGGCGCCCCCGCGCGGGACCTCAGGCTTCGGGCGCGGCGTACTTCTGGCGCAGCCGGGCTTCGACCTCGGCGTCGCTCTCCGGTTCCGGCTCGTCCTCGGCCATGGCCTTGAGGCGCTTGTCCGACCGGCGCACCGCCCAGACGACCACCAGCAGGCCCAGCGCGTAGAGCGGGTAACCCATCGCGATCTTCGCGAAGGCCAGCCAGCCGGTGTAGTCCTCCTGGTAGAGCCACCGCTGCACGACGAACCGGGCGGCGAAGATCAGCGCCATCGCCAGCGTGGCGATGTCGTAGCCGTAGCGGGACGGCTTGTCCTTGCGCCACGCCTGGCCGGTGCCGTTGAGCATGTTCCAGACGACACCCGCGATCGGCCAGCGGACCACCACCGACAGCACGAAGACGCCGCAGTAGACCAGGCTGGCGTAGATCCCGAAGAGGAAGAACCCCTTCGCCGACCCCGTGCGGTAGGCGATGAACGCCGCGATCGCGACGCCGAAGAACCCGGAGATCGCCGGCTGCAGCGGCTCCTTGCGGACCACGCGCAGCACGGTGATCGCCACCGCGCTGCCGATCGAGGTCCAGATGGCCGCGGTCAGCCCGAAGAACGAGTTGGCCAGCACGAACACGATCACCGGCAGCGACGAGTAGACCAGGCCGGACACGCCGCCCATCTGCTCGAGCAGGGTCGGCTGCGGCCCTTCTTCGTCGTCGGTCTTCTTCTCGCTCGGGGCGGGATCAGTCACGATAGGTGATCAACTCACTGGGCTCTGGAGCTCGTAATAGGGGTTGTACAGCACCTTCTGGCCGTCACGCTCGGCCATCCGGCCGCGCACCTTGATCGTCCGGCCAGGCTCGATGCCCGGGATCCGGCGGCGGCCGAGCCAGATTAGCGTCACGCCCTGCGTCCCGTCGAACAGCTCCGCCTCCAGGGTGGCGGCCTCGTCGGTCGGGCACAGCTCCACGCTGCGGAGTCTCCCCATCACGGTGACCTCTTCGCCGGACCGGCAGTCACAGGCCCGCTGCGCGCCCTCGGCGCCGGACCTCATCGACATCTCGTCGGCGTCGAGATCCTCGACGTCGCTGGTCAGCTTGCGAACCAACCGGCTGAAGTAGCCGCCGTCTTTGGCGGACATAGGTGCTCCTGTGCTCCGGGGCCCCCGACGTGGTGTTTGCGGCCCGAACGTTTCCAGCGTAGCTGCGGTCCCCGCCAGGAGAACGCCTTTGCGCAAAGATCGCAACGTGACGTCCGCAATCCGAGTTCCCGCAGCGGTGCTGCTGCCCGGCACCGGCTCCGACGAGGTGTTCGTCCGCGCGGTCTTCGGCGGCCCGCTGCGCGCCCTCGGCGTCCCGCTCATCGCGCCGGCGCCGCCCCCGGGCGCCGCGCTCGCCGAGGGCTACCTGGCGACCCTGGACGCGCTGGCGGACGAACACGGCGAACTGCTCGTCGGCGGCATTTCGTTCGGCGCGCACCTGGCCGCGGAGTGGGCCGTGCGCAACCGGGGCCGTTGCGGGGGCCTGCTGGCCGCGCTCCCGGCCTGGAACGGCGATCCCGGCTCAGCACCCGCGTCGCTGGCCGCGACGCTGTCCGCGGATCTGGTGGCCGGTTCCGGGGTCGACGGGGCGCTGGCGCAGACGGCCGGGTCGCCGGACTGGCTGCGGGCCGAGCTGGCCCGGGCCTGGCGCCGCCACGGCGACGGGCTGGCCGACGGCCTGCGCGTCGCGGCGGGCCGCTCGGCGCCGACGCTCGCCGAGCTCGCGGCGCTGGCCGTCCCGGCGGGGGTCGGCACGTGCACCGACGACCCGATCCACCCGACGAAAGTCGCATCGGAGTGGGCCACGGCACTCCCCCGCGCGGCCCTCGGGGAGACGACGCTCACGGCGCTCGGCGCCGATCGCGAGTCCCTCGGCCGGGCGACCGTGCTCGCCTTCCTGAAGGCCCGCCACCGGTGTCGGGGGGGGGGGGGGGGGGGGGGGGGGGGGGGGGGGGGGGGGGGGGGTGGTGTGGGATCCCTCGCAAGCTCGCATA
>NZ_JBVJOW010000003.1:408064-445711 GCF_055582965.1 Amycolatopsis sp. NPDC104863 | reverse complement strand
GCGATCCCTGGGCCTGGGCGCTTTTCCTCTCCTCCCTAACTGCCCGCCACCGGTGTCTCGAGTGACCCGTTGGGGGTGTCTGGCGTCCGCAATGGGTCATTCGCGGCACATCCTCGGCCGCCGCGCGACCCGGCGGCACCCCCCGCAAAGCCGTGAAGGCCGCCTCGAGGGGACTCGAGGCGGCCTTCGCGAACCCGTGCGTCAGCCCTGCTGCTGCTGGGCGATGTGCTCGGCGACGGCGTCGGGCAGCGTGATGGTCAGCGGCGTGCGGACCGGCATCGGCGCGTCCCCGCGGTCGACGATCGTGCGGCGGACGATCTCCCGCAGCACCTCCACCGCCGCCGCGGCCTCCGACTGTGGCCCGGCGATGACCCCGCGCAGCATCCAGCGCGGCCGGTCGATGCCGACGAAGCGCAGCGAGACGTCCCCGACGATGGCCGAGATCTCCAGGCCCCACACACCGCGGCCGATGTTCACCTTCGCGCCGTCGGCCCGCAGCTGGTCGGCCAGCTCGGTGCTGACCTCCCGCCACAGCCCGCCCGTGCGCGGCGCGGCGTAGGCGCTGACCGTGATCTGACCCTGCTCGGTGACGACGTGCACAGCGCGCACGCCCCCGGTCTCCGGGTCCATCTCGACCTGCACCTGGGACCCGTCCGGCACCGGCACCTTCACCGAGCCGAGGTCGATCCGCGGGACGCCGTCGTCCTCGAAGTCCGCGACGTCGAACGGGCCGTCGGAGACGTCCGACAGCTCGCCGTCCTCGTCCTCGTACGCCTCGCCCTCGATCGTGTCGTCGGTCTCGGGCGCGGTGTGCCGTCCGGCGGGCCCGCCCTCGGTCCGCCGCTTGCGTCCGAAAATCCCCACTACTTCTCCGTTCCTTCCCCAGCCCCGGCGCTCGCGGCGAGCGCGTCTGCTCCCAGTGTGGCGTGTCCGCCCGTGGAGCCGTAGCCGCCGGCGCCCCGTTCGGTGGCGTCGAGCTCGGCGACCTCGACGAACTCGGCGTGCTCGACCCGCTGCACGACCAGCTGGGCGATGCGGTCGCCGCGCGCGAGCTTCACCGGGTGCACCGGATCGTGGTTGATCAGGCAGACCTTGATCTCCCCGCGGTACCCCGCGTCGATCGTGCCCGGCGTGTTCACCACCGAGAGGCCGGCCCGGGCCGCGAGGCCCGACCGCGGGTGGACGAACCCCGCGAACCCCGGGGGGAGCGCGATCGCGACACCGGTGCCGACCACCGCGCGTTCCCCGGGTTCGAGGACGATATCCGAGGTCGTGACGAGATCGGCGCCCGCGTCGCCCGGTCGGGCGTAGGCGGGCAGCGGGACATCCGGGTCGAGCCGGGAGAGGAGTACCTGAACGCTGGACACGGGCGGCGAGATTACTCTCTACCCGTGGGTGAATCAGCGAAGACGGCCGCGAGTGCCGCGGTCCGGCACTCCGAGCGGCTCTACGTCCCCTGGTGGGGCTGGCCGCTGCCGGTGCTGGGCGCGATCCTGCTGGCGGCCGAGATCGACCTCGGGTACCCGGGGATCCGGGCGTGGCTGCCGTACGTGATCGCGTTGCCGGTCGTGGTGGCGCTGCTGCTGTCACTCGGCCGGGCCAAGGTCCGCGTCACCGGCGGTGACGAGCCGGAGCTGTGGGTCGGCGACGCGCACCTGCCGCTGCGCTACGCCGGCGAGGTGGAGATCTTCGACAAGGACGCCAAGCGCAAGGCGCTCGGCCGGGACGGCGACCCCGCCGCCTACGTCCTGCACCGCGGCTGGGTCGGCCCGGTCGTGCGGGTCCGCGTGGCCGACGCGGCCGACCCGACGCCGTACTGGCTGTTCAGCACCCGCCACCCCGAGCGGATCGCCGAGCTGCTCAAGGGCGCCTGAACACCCCCGGACATGTGGAAGGGGGCCGGCCTGCCGGCCGGCCCCCTTGTCCCCAGCGCGCTTCGAGCCCTCCCCTGTCCCTCAGGGCTCTCCGTCGCGTCTGTTCGTCCCCTGAACCCCTGTCCGAGATCCCGCGCGGTCAGGCGCAGTCGCGGCAGATCAGGCGTCCGCCGCTCTCCTCGGCCAGCCGGCTGCGGTGGTGCACCAGGAAGCACACGGAGCAGGTGAACTCGTCAGCCTGCTTCGGCACCACCTTCACGGTCATGTCCTCACCGGAAAGCCCGGAGAGGTCGGCACCCGGCAGCTCGAAGTTCTCGGCGGTCGCGTCCTCGTCGACGTCGACGACGCCGGACTGGTTCTCGTTCCGCCGGGCCTTGAGCTCCTCCAACGAGTCTTCGGCCAGCTCGTCGGCTTCGCTGCGGCGCGGAGCGTCGTAGTCGGTAGCCATGTGTCCCTCACCCCTGCGATCAGCTTGTGTAGTCGTTTTCCCGGACCCCCGGGTGCGCCCGTGAGTCCGCCGTGCCGCTGGTCAACGTTCCAGGGCCGCTGTTTGTGCCCGACGGCCGGAGTGACCGAGGTCTCTCTCGTTTTGGGCCTCGTCCTGCGGCCGGAGCCCGGGAAGGGTAGCTCACGCCCGCGACGGTTCTGCAACGAGTCAGACATTGCCCGGCAATCGTCACCCGACAGGGGGAACCCGCAGGTAAGACGCGTTGTCGTCCATTCGGGTTGCCCCCGGGTGGAGAACTTCACGCGCGGCCCGTGTCCGCTTGCTCCGGCGGTCCCCGCCGTGGTGCGATCGCCGCACGGGGCCACGGGCGGGCACGGGGGTGACCCGGAAGGCCGCGCGGCGGTCGCAGCGCCTAGGCTCATCGGCCACGACGGTGCCGTGCGCACCGGTCGGTTTCGGGTTCGGGAAGGGACGGGCAGGTGGCGTCGGGGAACGGCATCGGGGACCGTGGGGCGCGGCCGTATCGCAAGCACAAGCCGCTGCCGGCGCTGATCGTGATCGGCGTGCTGGCCCTCGGCGCGATCATCGTGTGGATCAACGCGGCAGTCGGCAAGGGCGACGTCGACGAGGCCGTCCGCTGCGACCCGCCGGCCAGCCCGCCACCGGGCGTCACGCTGAACACCCTCCCCCACACCGCGCTCGACGACCGAGCGCCCGTGCCGCCGGACAAGGTCGCGGTGAAGGTCCTCAACGCGTCCGGCAGCCGCGGCCAGGGCGGCATCGCGACGACGGCGCTCAAGGAGCTCGGCTTCACCGGCGCGGGCGAACCGGCCAACGACCCGGCGTACGAGGGCCGCGAGGCCAAGTGCCGCGGCCAGATCCGCTTCGGCGAGAACGGCGTCACGGCGGCCCGGACGATCAGCCTGGTGGTGCCGTGCGCCGAGCTGGTCCAGGACAACCGCAAGGACGCGAGCGTCGACCTGGTGACGGGCACCCTCTTCGGCGACCTGCGGCCCCGTGCGGAAGCCCGCCAGATCCTCACCCAGCTCGCCGACTGGTCGAAGGCCCACCAGGGCGGCGGCAGCAACGAGCAGTCGGCCGGCGGGCAGGCCCCGGTGATCGACCAGACCCTGCTGGCCTCGGCCCGCGACGTCGCCTGCTGACCCACCCGGCCGCGGGGGCGCCCCCGTTTTCCACGCTACCGGCGGGCACCGACAGTTCCGGCCGCCGAGCGCCGCGAATGACCCATTCGCGACGCCAGACGTCCCCAATGCCCCATTCGCGACCGCCCAGCCGCGCCGCTCAAACCTCCCCAGCGCCGCAGTCGGCCAGCACCTTCAGCAGCGGGTCCGCGATCGCCGGAGACGCCGCATACGTCGCATCCGCACCGAGCTCCGGCGCCGAACCCGGCAGCCACACCCGCGCGCCCGCCTCCGCCGCGATCAGCGCTCCCGCGGCCCAGTCCCAGCGGTGCAGCCCGTGCTCGACGTACGCGTCCAGCCAGCCCGCCGCCACCGCGCACAGGTCCAGCGACGCCGCCCCGTTGCGCCGGATGTCCCGGACCCGCCCGAGCAGCTCCGCCGCGAACCGCGACTGCCGCCTCCGCCGTTCGGCCGAGTACGCGAACCCCGTCCCGACCAGCGTCAGCTCGAGCTGCGAAGGCGCCGACACCGCCAGCCGGCGGCCGTCCAGGAACGCGCCGTGGCCGCGCGCCGCCGACCACACCCGGCCGCTCGCCGGCTCGACCACCGCGCCGGCCACGGACTCGCCGGCGACCTGGGCCGCCACCGACACCGCGAACCAGGGCAGGCCGTAGAGGAAGTTCACCGTGCCGTCGATCGGGTCGACGACCCAGGTGACGCCGTCACCGGCCTCGCCGCCGCCCTCCTCGCCAAGCACCGGCTCCCCCGGGCGCAGCTCGGCCAGCCTCGCCCGCACGAGCCGTTCCGACTCGTGGTCCACCGCGGTCACCACGTCGGTCGCCGCGGACTTGGTGTCCACAGCGACCGCGCGACCGCCCGCCATCCCCTCCCAGGCCTCGCGGACCAGCTCGGCGGCTTCCGTCGCGACCTGCTCCGCGACGCTTTTCAGCAACGACTCGTCAACTCCCACGTCCGCCATGTCACCACATCCGGTTAAAGTCTCCGAGGCAGGCTTCTGAATCGTGCGAGAAGGGACCACGTCCGTGGTGGAGGCGACCCGCCGAGGTTTCGGCATCGACATCGGCGGCAGCGGGATCAAGGGCGCCTTGGTCGACCTGGAAAAGGGCCAGCTCATCGGCGACCGGATCCGGATCGAGACGCCTAAGCCGTCCACCCCGTCGGCGGTGGCCGACGTCGTGCACGACATCGTCACGCAGGCGGCGTGGGACGGCCCGGTCGGCGTGACGCTGCCGGCCGTCGTGAAGAAGGGCGTCGCGCACACCGCGGCCAACATCGACAAGCAGTGGATCGGCACCGACGCGGACGCGCTGTTCGCCAAGCGGATCGGCCGCGGCGTCGACCAGATCGCGATGCTGAACGACGCCGACGCGGCCGGCATGGCCGAGATCCGCTTCGGCGACCCGGTCGCGCGCAAGGGCGTCACCGCGCTGCTGACCTTCGGCACCGGGATCGGCAGCGCGGTGTTCCAGGACGGCAAGCTCGTCCCGAACACCGAGTTCGGCCACCTGGAGATCGACGGGCACGACGCGGAGAAGCGCGCGGCGGCCTCGGTGAAGGACAACGAGGGCCTGTCCTACCCCGATTGGGCCAAGCGGGTGCACCGTTATCTGACCGTGCTCGAAAACCTCATCTGGCCCGATCTGTTCATCGTCGGCGGCGGGGTCAGCAAGAAGGCCGAGAAATGGGTGCCGCTGCTGGACATCCGCACTCCGGTGCTGGTCGCGACGCTGCAGAACAACGCCGGGATCGTCGGCGCGGCGGCCGCCGCGGCCGAGGGCATCGAGCACTAGAACGGCCGCCGTCCGCCCGCCCCGGCGGGCCGGAAGGTGATCGCTTCGCGACGCATGCGCGTACCGTCGTTACAATGGAACACGGCCCACGGCTGCGGAGGCCAAAACCGCAGGCCGAGGCGTGATCCCCGAATGTGAGGCAGCAGTGGCCCCGTGCCGTTGCTCGTCATGATCGACCGCTGCGAAAGGGCGTAAGTGGCAGCCGCAAGAACCGCAACCCGAGGCGGGACGAAGACAGCGACCGCAGCCGGCGAGCCGGCCGAAGAGGCAGCCACCGGGACGGCGAAGCCAGCGGCGCGCAAGACCACCACCGCGAAGAAGGCTCCGGCCAAGAAGGCTCCGGCGAAGAAGCCTGCGACCAAGGGCGCCAAGACCGAAGACGGCGAGCCCGACGGTCCGGCCGAGATCGACGAGGCCGAGCTCGACTCGCCCGACCTGTCGGACCTGGAAGAGGTCGAGGTCGACGTCGTCGACGAGACCGTCAACGACGAGCCGGACGCCGGCTCGGCGGATGACGACGACGATGACGACGACGAGTCGGACGAGGAGACCCCGGCGCAGCGCCGTCGCGGCGCGGCCGCCGACAAGGCGGCCGCCGCCAAGAGCTCCGACAACCCGGACTTCGTCTGGGACGAGGAGGAGTCGGAGGCCCTGCGCCAGGCGCGCAAGGACGCCGAGCTCACCGCGTCGGCCGACTCCGTGCGGGCCTACCTCAAGCAGATCGGCAAGGTCGCGCTGCTGAACGCGGAGGAGGAGGTGGAGCTGGCCAAGCGGATCGAGGCCGGGCTCTACGCCGCCGAGCGCGTGCGCACCGCCGAGGAGGAGGGCGAGAAGCTCGTCACCCAGATGCGCCGCGATCTCAAGTGGATCGTGCGTGACGGCGAGCGCGCCAAGAACCACCTGCTCGAGGCGAACCTCCGGCTCGTCGTTTCGCTGGCCAAGCGCTACACCGGCCGCGGCATGGCGTTCCTGGACCTCATCCAGGAGGGCAACCTCGGCCTGATCCGCGCGGTGGAGAAGTTCGACTACACCAAGGGCTACAAGTTCTCGACGTACGCCACGTGGTGGATCCGCCAGGCGATCACCCGCGCGATGGCCGACCAGGCCCGCACCATCCGCATCCCGGTGCACATGGTCGAGGTCATCAACAAGCTCGGCCGTATACAGCGCGAACTCCTGCAGGACCTCGGCCGCGAGCCGACGCCCGAGGAGCTCGCCAAGGAGATGGACATCTCCCCGGAGAAGGTCCTCGAGATCCAGCAGTACGCGCGTGAGCCGATCTCGCTCGACCAGACGATCGGCGACGAGGGCGACTCGCAGCTCGGTGACTTCATCGAGGACTCCGAAGCGGTCGTCGCGGTCGACGCGGTGTCGTTCACGCTGCTGCAGGACCAGCTCCAGTCGGTGCTGCAGACGCTGTCCGAGCGCGAGGCGGGCGTGGTCCGGCTGCGCTTCGGCCTCACGGACGGCCAGCCGCGCACGCTCGACGAGATCGGCCAGGTGTACGGGGTGACCCGTGAGCGCATCCGGCAGATCGAGTCGAAGACGATGTCGAAGCTGCGTCACCCGTCGCGGTCGCAGGTGCTGCGGGACTACCTGGACTGATTTTCCTTACGGGACAACGAAGAACCCCGCCACCTCGGGTGGCGGGGTTCTTCCGCGTTCAGGCCCGGCCGGTGTTTGAGCGCAGAGCGAGCCAAAGATTGATCTGCAGAAGCTCCGTCGGACTCGGTTGTCGAACGAAGCTCGACCCTCTACCGGTTTCACGGAGCCAATCGCTCACTTCCGCCCACAACCACACACCGCCGGCGACGAGGTGGTACGGCTTCGGGAAAGGGTGTTCCGTTTCTTCCTGTATCCAACGGCTTACAACGTCTTCTGCCACCTCTAAACGATCTGCGACATCAGCGAGGGTCATGAGGTCTTCGCAACACCTCACGACGTGGACACCGGGGACCACCTCCAGGTCTCTTACGACCTGTCTGGCCACACCCACGACGTCATCGCCGTCCGCGGTCACCGTGACCACCGTCAACCCGCCGAACGCGGCCGTGAACACAGCATGATCCTCGTGAATGCGCAACACGGTCTCGTCAGGCAGGTCATTCACGGCAAAGATCAACTCGAACTGACCCATCCTCCGCCTTCCCGACAGCAACGGGAGCGTCAAGTTACCATCGCCGCTCAAACGTCGAGCGGCATGATCACCCGTTCCGGGGCCTGGATCGCTTGTCCAAGGCATGGCGATCAGGACAGTACTTGACCATCCGTCGAACGCGGCTCGCTTCCCCCTCCGGATTCGGAGGCGTGCCGCTGACCGAGATCCTCATGCCTAGTTTAGGCGGGCACGGGCAGCGCAGGAGAATCGCATGGCCGCCGGCCTGCACAGTCCACCCCAGCCTGACCGCCTCCTCGATGGCGAGGTTGATCTCTTTGTGTTTGTGATACTTGACCACGCAACCCCCTGGTGGGCTGTTCGAGTCCGCTGCGTGACCGAGGAAGGCAAGCTTCTTCCCAGGGGGTATCGCGACAACAGCGGGCGCTGATGATGAGAAGTTCGTTCAAGGCAGGTAACGGCTAGACGACGGAGTCCTCGGAGTTGCCGCGGACGAGCCGTCCTGCTTTCGTTTCCGGCTTCGTGACCGCTTGCACCGCGCGCGTGATCGACTCCTTGCCGGAGCCCGCGGACATGGTGGCGACCTTGTCCTTCACCGTGACCTTGCCACCGATTCCCTGCCACGCCTCGGAGACCATCCAGTTGACCTCGTCCAAAGTGGCTCGCGCGGCTTCGATGGCGGGTTCGTCGTCGCGGTAGAACGCCGAGCCGAGGCTGGCGAGCGCAACCCTGACCGCGATCGTCCTGACCACCCGCGATCGGTCGGCAAGAACGGCGTGTCCGCCGAAGTGGGCGAAGATTTCGCCGAACCAGGTGACGGCGGCCTTGTGCAACCGGTCGAAGTCGACACCGTCCCAGGAGTCTGCTCGTTTTGACTTTTGCAACGCCTTGTTCGGGCCGAGGACGATCGCCTTGACCATTTGCTCGGCGTGGGTGAGCAGGATCCATTCGCCCAGGTTCTGATGGGTGGTGGTCAGCTGCCGGCCCGTCGTCGCGTATTTGATGCCCAGCTCGTCGAAGATCTTCTTCGCTGCCGCGATCCACTTGTTCCGCGGGTCGATGTTCGCCTTGGTGATCGTGTCGACCGGCGTTCCTTCGTAGTTGAGGTCGACGAACATCTGCGCGGCTTGTTCCTCGGTCACCCCGTGATAGATCTCGACCGTGACCAACTGCTTCAGCAGCTTGTCCTTCAGCGTGGCGGAGACCTTTTGGTCGGCGTTGATATAGAGGCAGGCGAGATGACGGCACTCGCCATCCGCCAGCGCTCCTCGCCCCAGGTGCCCGTAGCCATAGGTGAACCAGGGACTCTCCAGTCCATTGACGGCGGTAGGGTTGTCCAGTTCCTTCATACGATCGGGCCAGACAGAGACAAAGCCGGGAAGAACACCGAACGCCTCCTCCGGGCTGACCGCGAACTGCTCCTGCATGTAGGTGCGCAAGGCGCCGCGGGTGTTGATCATCTTGGCCGTCGGGACGAATCGCTCGACCAGAACCGACTCACCGGCAACACTGCGACGCTCGGTTGCCTTCTTCTCAAAGGGACGCTGGATGCGTCGCCGGAATGCGGCTAATTGCTGCGTGTGCGAGTCGACAGGGAGACCCTCTTTAACATCTCGCAGGGCCTGCTCAAGGACAAGACCCGAGACATGCTGTTCCAGAACCCAGCCCAGCGTCGTGACAGTCGTGAAGTGAAAGTCGCTTCGACGAATTCCGGTGATCATCTTCGGAACGAGCACTACCCCCTGCTTTCCTCAAGTATGCGCGAAATAGTGCCGTACCAAGGTTGTGACGTCAAGTACTCGAGAGGTACTCGAGCGCCCGCCAGAATCTCCTCTACTTGTACTCGAGGTCTCCCGGAAGCTGGTTTACGCTGGTCAGGCGAACCTTTTATCATGCACCGGATCTGCTGAGGCATGACCGCCTACCATCCGATCGAGTGACGGAGTAACACTCTTCGGCCGGGCGAGGACCCCGGTCAGGGGACAGCCAGACCGCGCTCCCGCAGCGACTGCTCGACGCGCAGCCGTTCGATCTCGCGGTCCATCCCCTCGGGCAGCTCCTCGAGCCGGTGCGGGACGCCGACCTGGCGGCAGGCCTGGGTGAGGAGCTCGTCGTACGCCTGCCGCGTGCCGAAGCGGCGCGCGGCCGGGGTGCCGGAGGGGTAGCCGGCGAGGAGGCGGTGCACGCGGCGCAGGTCCGCGGCGACCCGTTCGATCGGCGGGCCCTGGGGCTGGGGCTTCACGCGCTTCTCGCGGATCCACCGCAGGATCGCGGGGAAGCGCAGCGCGCACCAAAAGAGCACCGTGGGAGCGATGCAGACCACGGCGAACAGGATCAGGTTCGCGAGGACGCCGCCGGCGCCGGCCATGACCTCATGGTAAGGCCGCGAGGCCGGTTCGGGGACCCCTCCCGGGCGGTCGACGGTAGAACCGTTCCACCACGACCGCGGGGAGGACCGACTGTGCCGTGCGCGGTGGCGCTCGCCCTCGGCCTGGGCGCGGCGGCCCTGGCCTGGGCCATCTCCGTCCTGGGTGACGGCGCCTGGCTGCTGGGTGTCGCCGCCGCGGTGGCGCTCGTCGTGGGGACGGCCCACGCCACGGCCCGGGCCCGCGGAGTGCTGCCGCGGGTGCGGCTGGCGCGGGTGCGCCGCCGGCTCCACGCGGCCGGACGTCACCCGGAGCACGTCTACGCCGGGCACGACCGGGGCCGGACCAGGGCGAAGCACCTCGTGTTCCTGGTGCACGAGCCGCGCACCCGCTCACTCGAGCTGCTGGCCTGGGCGCGCGGCCGGCTCGAGCCGCGGTGGCGGACCCGGCTCGCCGAGATCACCGAGGCCAAGGTCGCCCTCGGCGGCACGAGCGGCCGATGGACCGACCAGCCCGCCGAGCTGACCCTCCGCCTCGGCGAAGACGACCCGGTGGTGCTGTGGATCCCGGGTGACCAGCCCGGACTCCTGCACTTCGCCTGGTTCCTGGACGCCTCGGCCCGCCGTCGACGCCGCCGCGCGGCCCGCCGAGCCCGCGAAACCCGCGAAACCGCCCGTGATCAGAGCGCCGACACGCGTGATTAAAGAGTCGACTCGCGTGATTGAGGAGTCAACTCGCGTGATTGAAGGGTCGACACAGCGCCAGGCATCGTGTCGACCCTTCAATCACGCGTGTCGACCTTCTGATCACGCGTGTCGACCTTCCGATCACGCGAGTTCGGGGGTCTCCGGGGGTTCTTCGGTGAGCCAGAGGACTCCGGCCGGGGGGAGCTGGAGGACGGCCGAGGCCGGCTGGCCGTGCCACGGGGACTCCACCGCCTCGACCTCGCCCAGGTTGCCGACGCCGGAGCCGCCGTAGGCCTCGGCGTCGGTGTTGACGACCTCGCGCCAGCGGCCCGCGGACGGCAGGCCGACGCGGTAGTCGTGGTGCGGGACTCCGGCGAAGTTGGCCACGCAGGCCAGCTTCGAGCCGTCCGCGCCGATGCGCAGGAAGCTCAGCACGTTACCGCTGGAGTCGTTGGCGTCGATCCAGCGGAAGCCGTCCGGGGACGTGTCCTGGCTGAACAACGCCGGTGTCGACTTGTACACCGAGTTCAGCGACCGCAGCAGGTCCTGGACGCCGCGGTGCAGCGGCTCCTCCAGGAGGTGCCAGTCCAGCGACCGCTGCTCCGACCACTCCGCGGGCTGCCCGAACTCGCCGCCCATGAACAGCAGCTGCTTGCCCGGGTGCGCCCACATGAACGCCAGCAGCGAGCGCAGCCCGGCCGCCTTGTTCCAGGCGTCACCCGGCATGCGGCCCCACAGGGATCCCTTGCCGTGCACCACTTCGTCGTGCGACAGCGGGAGCACGAAGTTCTCGCTCCACGCGTACACGAGCGAGAACGTCATCTCGTTGTGGTGGTACGCCCGGTGGATCGGCTCGTGCGACAGGTACCGGAGCGTGTCGTGCATCCAGCCCATGTTCCACTTGAAGCCGAACCCGAGCCCGCCCAGGTGCGTCGGGCGCGTGACACCCGGCCACGCCGTCGACTCCTCGGCCACCATGACGATGCCCGGGTGTCGCTTGTAGACGGTCGCGTTCAGCTCCTGCAGGAACTTCACCGCGTCCAGGTTTTCGCGGCCGCCGTACTGGTTCGGCAGCCACTCCCCCTCGTTGCGGGAGTAGTCGAGGTAGAGCATCGAGGCGACGGCGTCGACGCGCAGGCCGTCGAGGTGGAACTCCTCGATCCAGTACAGCGCGTTGGCGACCAGGAAGTTGCGGACCTCGTTGCGGCCGAAGTCGAACACGAGCGTGCCCCAGTCGGGCTGCTCGCCGCGGCGCGGGTCCGCGTGCTCGTACAGCGCGGTGCCGTCGAACTTGGCCAGCGCCCAGCTGTCCTTCGGGAAGTGCGCGGGCACCCAGTCGACGAGCACGCCGATCCCCCGCTGGTGCAGGCGGTCGACGAAGTGGCGGAAGTCGTCCGGGGAGCCGAAGCGGGACGTCGGCGCGTAGTACGACGTCACCTGGTAGCCCCACGAGCCGCCGAACGGGTGCTCCGACACCGGCAGCAGCTCGACGTGCGTGAAGCCGGTCTCGAGCACGTAGTCGCCGAGCTGGTCGGCCAGCTCGCGGTAGTCCAGGCCGGGCCGCCACGACCCGAGGTGGACCTCGTAGACGCTCATCGGCGCCGCGGCCCACTGGGTCGCCTCGCGCTGGGCGACCCACTCGTCGTCTTCCCACGTGTGCGCGGCGGTGGTGACGACCGACGCCGTCGCCGGCGGCTGCTCGGTGCCGAACGCCATCGGGTCGGCCTTCTCGCGCCAGTTGCCGTCGGCGCCGAGGATGCGGAACTTGTAACAGGTCCCCGCGCCGACGCCGGGGACGAACAGCTCCCAGATCCCGGACGAGCCGAGCGAGCGCATCGCGTGCCCGCGCCCGTCCCAGCCGTTGAAGTCGCCGATCACGCGGATGCCGCGGGCGTTCGGCGCCCACACCGCGAACGACGTGCCCTCGACGTCGCCGTTCGGCGTCTCGTACGACCGGACGTGCGCGCCGAGCGCCTCCCAGAGCCGCTCGTGCCGGCCTTCGCCGATCAGGTGCAGGTCCAGCTCGCCGACCGTGGGCAGCCAGCGGTACGGGTCGTCGGCGGTGACGGTGTGCCCGTCGTACTCGACCTCCAGCCGGTAGTCACCGGGGTGCTCCGGCACGGCGACGGCGAACAGCGCGTCGATCACCGGCTCCATCGGGTACCGGCGCTCCCCCGCGCGCAGCGTCACGGCCTTGGCGCCGGGCAGCAGCGCGCGAGCCGCGAAGCCCGTGCCGACGGCGTGCACGCCCAGCACCGAGTGCGGGTCGTGGTGGGACCCGGCGAGCAGCCGGTCGATGTCCGCGGCCGGCGGGGCCGCGGCCGGGAAGCCTTCCGGAACCGCGTTCACGGTGTCATCCCTCTCCGCTAGTGATCCGGGCGATCGAAGCGAGCGGCACACCCAGCCAGTCCGGCCGGTTGGCGTGCTCGTAGCCCACTTCGTAGACCGCCTTGTCCAGTTCGAAGGCGCGCAGCAGCTCGCCCTGGTCGCGCGGGTCGGCCGCGACCGCGGCGTAGCCCTCGCAGAACGCGGCCCGGTTGCGGTCGGACCACTCCTGGGCCCGCTCGGCCAGCGCCGGCTCGTCCGGCTGCCCGACCAGCAGCTGCTGGGCCGCGTAGTCGAACGACCTCAGCATGCCCGCCACGTCGCGCAACGGCGACCGCAGCGCGTGCCGCTCCTCCACCGGGGCCGCCGGCTCGCCCTCGAAGTCGATCAGCAGCCAGCCCGTGACGGTCCGCAGCACCTGGCCGAGGTGCAGGTCGCCGTGGATGTACTGCATGGTCACCGAGTCCGCGGGCAGGGTGCGCAGCGTCTCGAACGCCGCCCGCAGCCCCGGGGCGTGCTCCGCCAGCTCCGGCACGCGCGCGGCGAGGGTGTCCAGCCGGGCGACCATCGCCTTCATCGTGCGTTCCAGCTCGTCGGCGTCGACCGCCTCGGTGCCGAGCGCCTCGGCCAGGTCCGCGTGCACCTCGGCGACCGCGCGCCCGAGCCGCTCGGCCTCGCCCGCGAAGTCGCCGCCGACCTCTTCGGCGTGCAGCTCCGGCGCGGCCATCAGGTCGCGGACGCTGGTGGTGGCCATCGCCCAGCCGTCGACGGCGTCCGGGACGAACTGCTGCAGCATGCCGACCGTGGTCGGCTCGCCGCCGAGGTCGCCGGTGACCGAGCCGAGCACCTGCGCGATGTGCTTGCTGCCGACGCCCTGCAGCGCCCGGTGCAGCAGCAGGTCCTTGTTCTTGCCCGGGGTGAGCTTGCGGAACAGCTTGAGGATGTACTGGCCGCCGTAGACCAGCGAGGTGTTGCTCTGCTCCGACGTGATCGGCCGCGCCCGCAGGCCGGTCTCCAGCTCGACCCCCGGCTCGTGCTCGAACACGAGCGAGCCCACGCGGCCCTCCCGCGCCATCAGGTCCAGCAGGACACCGGTGACGTCGAGGTCGCCGGACGCCTCGTAGGCGTTGAGGTCGCCGCCGGCGCCGATCCAGCTGCCCGAGGAGATCTCCGGCGGGTGCGTCCGCCGGCCCAGGAGCAGCTGGTAGGGCTCCCGCCGGTCATCCTGGGCGACCTCGATCACCACGTGCAGCAGCTGGGGGTCGCCTTCGACCAGCTCGGTCACGCCGAGCGGCCGGACGGCGGTCACCGGCCGGTCCTTTCCGGCGAACCAGCGCTGCTCGGGCAGCCAGCGCTTCAGGTCACCGGTCAGTTCGTCGACCAGCTCGCGCGGGTCGGACAAGGGACTCACCTCGTTTCGCCTTCGTCTCCCGGGCTCGTCAGCTGGAACCAGTAGAAGCCGTGCCCCGGCAGCGTCAGCAGGTACGACAGGTCCCCGATGCTGGGGAACCGCACGCCACCGGTGAGCTCCACCGGCGTGCACCCGCGGTGCGCGGACAGGTCCAGCTCCACCGGCTGCGGGAACCGGGAGAGGTTGTTCACGCAGAGCACGACGTCTTCGCCGCCGTCCGGGCGCCGCCACTGGCGCTTGTAGGCCAGCACGCTCGGGTTCGACCCGCCGAGGTCGACGAACTCGCCTTCGGCGAACGCGTGGTGCTCCTTGCGCACCTCGATCATCCGCCGGGTCCAGTTCAGCAGCGAGGACGCGTTGTTCGACTGCGCCTCGACGTTCAGGCCCTGGTAGCCGTAGACCGGGTCCATGATCACGGGCAGGTAGATCCGGCCCGGGTCGCACGCCGAGAACCCGGCGTTGCGGTCCGGGGTCCACTGCATGGGGGTGCGCACCGCGTCGCGGTCGCCGAGCCAGATGTTGTCTCCCATGCCGATCTCGTCACCGTAGTACAGAACGGGCGAGCCCGGCAGGGACAACAGCATCGCGGTGAAGAGCTCCTGCTGGTTGCGGTCGTTGTCCAGCAGCGGGGCGAGGCGACGGCGGATGCCGATGTTGGCCTTCATGCGCGGGTCCTTGGCGTACTCCGCGTACATGTAGTCGCGCTCTTCGTCGGTGACCATCTCGAGGGTCAGCTCGTCGTGGTTGCGCAGGAAGATGCCCCACTGGCTGCCGCTGGGGATCTCCGGGGTCTGGGTGAGGATCTCCGAGATCGGGAACCGCGACTCCCGGCGCACCGCCATGAAGATCCGCGGCATCAGCGGGAAGTGGAACGCCATGTGGCACTCGTCGCCGCCGACCGCCGGGTCGCCGAAGTACTCGACGACGTCCGAAGGCCACTGGTTCGCCTCGGCCAGCAGGATCCGGCCCGGGTACTCGTCGTCGACGACCTTGCGGCAGCGCTTGAGGAACTCGTGCGTGCGCGGCAGGTTCTCGCAGTTGGTGCCCTCCTGCTCGAACAGGTACGGCACGGCGTCGAGGCGGAACCCGTCGATGCCCAGGTCGAGCCAGAACCGCAGGGTGTCGATCATCGCGTTCTGGACGTCGACGTTCTCGAAGTTCAGGTCAGGCTGGTGGGAGAAGAACCGGTGCCAGTAGAACTGGCCGCGCACCGGGTCGTAGGTCCAGTTCGACGTCTCGGTGTCGACGAAGATGATCCGCGCGTCGGCGTAGCGGGAGTCGTCGTCGCTCCACACGTAGTAGTCGCCGTACGGGCCGTCCGGGTCCTGGCGGGACTGCTGGAACCACGGGTGCGCGTCGGAGGTGTGGTTGAGCACCAGGTCCGTGATCACGCGGATGCCGCGCCGGTGCGCCTCGTTCAGCAGGAACACGAAGTCCTCGACACTGCCGAACTCCGGCAGCACCGCCCGGAAGTCGCTGATGTCGTACCCGCCGTCGCGCAACGGCGACGCGTAGAACGGCGGCAGCCACAGGCAGTCGATGCCGAGCCACGCCAGGTAGTCCAGCCGGCCGGCCAGGCCGCGCAGGTCGCCGGTGCCGTCGCCGTTCGAGTCGGCGAACGCGCGCACCAGCACTTCGTAGAACACCGCGCCCTTGAACCACTCCGGGTTGCTGGGCGCCTGTTGCGCCGAGCGGAAGTCCCCGGCCTGGGGTTCCACCAGCATGCCATCGGCGGTCATCGCCTCACCGGTGTGCGGGACACCGTCGAGCCCGAGCGCCGCGTCGGGGCGGGCCTCCTCCGCCATGTGCTCCACCTCAGTCCTTCGATCCGTTCCTTCCCTGCTAACCGGCCAGCCGCCGGCGGAGCGACACCACGTGCGCCACGGCCCGCCAGGGCTCGAGCCGCACGAAGTTCGCCGGGCCCCAGTCCCACGTGTCACCGGTGACCTCGTCGTGCGCGATCAGCCGCTCGTGCGCCTCGAACCCGAGCGCGGCCGTGTCGAGCCACAACGTGCCCTCCTGCGGCGCGTACGGGTCGAGGGTGACGACGGTGACCACCGTGTCCCCGGTGGCCGGGTCCTGTTTGGAGTAGGCCAGCAGCGCGTCGTTGTCGACGTGGTGGAAGTGCAGGGTGCGCATCTGCTGCAGCGCGGGGTGCGCGCGGCGGACGGCGTTCAGCTTCGTCAGCCACGGCTCGAGCGAGCGGCCCTCGGCGAGCGCGCGCTCGAAGTCGCGCGGGCGCAGCTGGTACTTCTCGGAGTCGAGGTACTCCTCGCTGCCCTCGCGGACCGGGACGTGCTCGAACAGCTCGTAGCCGGAGTAGACGCCCCACGTCGGCGAGATCGTCGCGGCCAGCGCGGCCCGCAGCGCGAACATGCCGGGCCCGCCGCGCTGCAGCGACTCGTGGAGGATGTCCGGGGTGTTGACGAACAGGTTCGGCCGGCCCTCGTGCCAGTGCTCCCGCAGGTCGATCGCGAAGTCGATCAGCTCCTGTTTGCCGGTGCGCCAGGTGAAGTAGGTGTAGCTCTGCGTGAAGCCGAGCCGGGCCAGGCCCCACAGCCGCGCCGGGCGGGTGAACGCCTCGGCGAGGAAGACGACGTCCGGGTGGGCGTCCTTCACCGACTGGATCAGCCAGGCCCAGAAGTCCGGCGGCTTCGTGTGCGGGTTGTCGACCCGGAAGATCTTGACCCCGTGGTCGATCCACACCGTGATGACCCGCAGCATCTCTTCGTAGACGCCCTTGGGGTCGTTGTCGAAGTTGATCGGGTAGATGTCCTGGTACTTCTTCGGCGGGTTCTCCGCGTAGGCGATCGAACCGTCCGGGCGGGTCGTGAAGAACTCCTGGTTCTTCAGCACCCACGGGTGGTCGGGCGCGGCCTGCAGCGCGAAGTCGAGCGCCACCTCCATGCCCAGCTCCGCGGACCGCGCGACGAACGCGTCGAAGTCGTCGAAGGTGCCGAGGTCCGGGTGGATGGCGTCGTGGCCGCCCTCGTCGGAGCCGATGGCCCACGGCGAGCCGACGTCGTCCGGGGACGCGTCGAGCGTGTTGTTGGGGCCCTTGCGGTTGACCCGGCCGATCGGGTGGACCGGCGGCAGGTAGACGACGTCGAAGCCCATCTTGGCGACGCGGTCGAGCGCGACCGCGGCGGTGGTGAAGGTGCCGTGCACCGCCTTGCCCTCGGCGTCGAGCCCGCCGGTGGACCGGGGGAACAGCTCGTACCAGGAACCGTAGGCGGCGCGCGTGCGGTCGACCCACACCTTGTGCGGCTTGCCCTTGGTGATCAGCTCGCGCACCGGGAACTCGTGCATGAGCTGGCGGATCTCGGGCGAGAGCGCGGGCCCGACCCGCTCGGCGAGGCCGCGTTCTTCGTCGCGCAACGCGGTCAGCGCGCCGACGAGGAGCGCTTTCTCCGCGCGGCGGTCCGGGCGGCGGGAGACGCGCTCCAGCAGCCGGGCGCCGTTCTCGAGGTCGTTGGCGAGGTCTTCGGGACCCTGCCCGGCGGCGACCTTCACCTCGACGGCGTGCTCCCACGTCGCCCAGGGGTCGCCCCAGGCGTCGATGCGGTAGGTCCACATCCCCGTGGTGTCCGGGACGATCACCGCGGCGAACTCGTCCGGATGGTCGGCGCCGCGGGGCGCCATCCGGGTCTGGCGGGTCAGCCGGTCGCCCGGACCGCGCCAGGCGACGGTCGCCGCGACGGCGTCGTGGCCCTCTCGCCAGACGGTCGCGGTGACCGGGATGTGTTCCCCCACAACGGCTTTGGCCGGATACCGGCCGCAGCTCACGCTGGGGGAGACGTCGTCGATGCCGAGCCGGCCGGTCATGGGCAACGCCCCTCGGTGTGTCGGTTGGACGCAGGCGACGCCAGTCTGCCCGACTCGATCAAGCGCCCAGGAGGCAGGGTTCTTTAGTCGAGTACCCAGGCCGGTGCGGCCGAAACGCTTCCGCCACAACGAATTTCCGGCGCGTGTCCGGCAGGTTACGTCCGTGCCGCCCCCCGGCGACGCACCGCGACGACCGACACGCGCACCCGAACGGCCAACACCCGTACCCGAATGGACGACACGCGTACGCCGATGGACGACACGGCGAGGACGCCCGCCCGGCCGCCGTGTCGTCCCGCTGGGTACGCGAGTCGTCCGGCTGGGTACGCGTGTCGTCCGGCTGGGTGCGGGGTCAGGGGCCTTCCGTCGGGTGGTCGGCGGCCAGGCGGGGGGCGCGGAGCAGGAGGAGGGAGCGGGACTGGAGGGTCACCCGGCTCTTGGGCTCCAGGGCGCCCGGGGTGGCCGGGCTGCCGTCGGCGGTGCTGGTGTCGAGCGTCGGCTTGAACGTCTCGCCGTACTCGCGGCCCGGCAGCACCACCTCGGCCGGCGCGTCGCCGGCGTGCAGCCACAGCAGCCACGAGTGGTCGGGCACCAGCGCGCCCTCGCGGTTGCGGGCCTGGCTGTTCGAGCCGTCGATCCACATGCCGAGCGTGCGGCGGTCCTCGAACCAGTCGTTCTCGCCGAACTCCTCGCCGTCCGGGCGGAACCAGACCAGGTCCGGCTGGCCGGTCGGCGTCGTCCGGCCTTCGAAGAACTCCGGCTGCCGCAGCGCGGGGCTGTTCGCGCGCAGCCGCACGACCCGGCGGGCGAAGGCGAGCATGGCCTCGGCCTCGGGGTCTTCCGGGGTCCAGTCGAACCACGACGTCTCGTCGTCGAGGCAGTACGCGTTGTTGTTGCCGCGCTGGGTTCGCCAGAACTCGTCACCCGCGGTGAGCATCGGGGTGCCGGTCGAGAGGAGCAGGGTGGCGAAGAGGTTGCGCGCCTGCCGCGTCCGCAGCGCCCGGATCGCCGGGTCGGTGGTGTCGCCCTCGGCGCCGTGGTTCCACGAGCGGTTGTCGTTGGTGCCGTCGCGGTTGTCCTCGCCGTTGCCCTCGTTGTGCTTTTCGTTGTAGGACACCAGGTCCCGCAGCGTGAAGCCGTCGTGGGCGGTGACGAAGTTGATCGACTGCCACGGCCGGCGCAGGTTGTGGTCGTAGAGGTCCGACGAACCGGACAGCCGGTAGGCGAGGTCACGGACGCCGGTCGCGCCGCGCCAGAAGTCGCGGATCGTGTCGCGGTAGCGGCCGTTCCACTCCGCCCACTGGGCGCCGAAGCCGCCGACGCGGTAGCCCTCGCCGGTCGCGTCCCACGGCTCGGCGATCAGCTTGCAGCGCGAGAGCACCGGGTCGGTGGTGATCGCGGTGAGCAACGTCGAGGCGTCGTCGAACGCGCCGCCGCGCGGCCGGCCGAGGGTGCTGGCCAGGTCGAACCGGAAGCCGTCGACGCCCAGCTCCTGCGTCCAGTACCGCAGCGAGTCGGTGACCAGCCGCACCACGGTCGGCGAGCCGGCCTCGAGGGTGTTGCCGCAGCCGGTGATGTCGGCCATGTGGCCGCGCTCGGTGTGCAGGTAGTACACCGGCGCGTTCAGCCCGCGGAAGCTCAGCGTCGGCCCGTCCGGCCCGCCCTCGCAGGTGTGGTTGAACACGACGTCGACGATCACCTCGATGCCGGCCGCGTGCAGCGCCGCCACCATCAGCCGGAACTCCTCGACCTCGTGGCCGGGCTCGCTGGCGTAGGCCGCGTGCGGCGCGAAGAAGCCGAGCGGCGAGTACCCCCAGTAGTTGTGCCGGCCCTCCCGGACCAGCGACGGCTCGTCGAGGAAGGAGTGCACCGGCAGCAGCTCCACCGACGTGACGCCGAGGCGGGTCAGGTACTCGATCGCCACCGGGTGGGCCAGGCCGAGGTAGGTGCCGCGCAGCGGCTCGGGGATGAACGGGTGCTGCTTCGTGAAGCCCTTGACGTGCAGCTCGTAGACGACCGCCTCTTCGAACGGCACCTCGGGCTTGGTCCCGGTGTCCGGGCCGCCGGGCGAGGTGACGACCGAGAGCGGCACGCTGCCCAGGGAGTCCACTGTGGACATCGGGCCGCGGTCCGGGTCGCCGGTGAAGCCCTGCGCCGCGCGCAGGTCGGTGAGCCCGCCGGTGATCTGCCGGGCGTAGGGGTCCAGCAGCAGCTTGTTCGGGTTGCAGCGCAGGCCGCGGGCCGGGTCGTACGGGCCGTGCACCCGGTAGCCGTACCGCTGCCCCGGCGTCACCCCGGGCACCAGGCCGTGCCAGACGCCGAACGTGCGCTCGGTGAGCGCGATCCGGCGTTCGGACCCGTCGGCGTCGATCAGGCACAGCTCGACGGCGTCCGCGACGGCGGACGTGATCGCGAACCGCACGCCGCCGGCCTCCGGGTGGGCGCCGAGCGGAAAGGGGCGGCCGGCGAGGACGTGGTCGGCGGAGGGTCGTGTGGCCATTCCTGAATCGTCCCAGATCGGACGCGGTCCGCGCGCGCTGTGCCTTGCGTGTTACCCGGCTGTCTCCGTTTCGACCAGCACGAAGGTCTCCGGCGGCAGGTGCGCGGCGCCGCCGTGCGCGGTGGCCTCGCCCCAGGACAGGAGCGGCTTCGTGACGCCGAGCGGGAGCGTCACCTCGCCGGGGCCGAAGTTGCACGCCAGCCGCAGGCCGCCGCGGTGCAGCACGAGCCAGGAGGCGTCCGGGGCGGCGTCGACCCGCAGGTCCGGGAGCCACGGGTCGGCCAGCTCGGGGTGCTCGCGGCGCAGCCGGATCAACGCGCGGTACAGCTCCAGCGTCTCCCGGTGACCGGGCCGCTCGGCCTCCGCCCAGTCGAGCCGCGAACGCTCCACAGTGGCCGGGTCCATCGGGTCGGGGACGTCGGCCTCGCCCCAGCCGTGCCGGGCGAACTCGCGACGGCGGCCCGTGCGCACGGCCTCGGCCAGCTCCGGGTCCGGGAAGGACGCGAAGAACTGCCACGGCGTGCTCGCCGCCCACTCCTCCCCCATGAACACCATCGGCGTGAACGGTGAGCAGAACAGGATCGCCGCGCCGCAGGCCAGCCGGCCCGGCGAGACGGTCGCCGACAGCCGGTCGCCGGTCGCGCGGTTGCCGATCTGGTCGTGGTCCTGCAGGTAGGCGAGGAACCGGTGCCCGGGCACGGTCCGGGTGTCGACCGGGCGACCGTGGGTCCGCTCCCGGAACGACGACCAGGTCCCGGCGTGGAAGAACACGCCGCGCAGCACCCGTTCGACGGCGTCCTGCGCGGCGAAGTCGGTGTAGTAGCCCGTGTCCTCGCCGGTCAGCTTGACGTGCAGCGCGTGGTGGAAGTCGTCCGACCACTGCGCGTGCAGGCCGTAACCGCCGCGCTCGCGCGGAGTCACCAGCCGGGGGTCGTTGAGGTCGGACTCGGCGATCAGAGTCAGCGGCCGGTTCAGCGCGGTCGAGAGAGTTCCGACCTCGACGGCGAGCTGTTCGAGCAGGTGGACGGCCCGCCGGTCGAGCAGCGCGTGCACCGCGTCCAGGCGCAGCGCGTCGACGTGGAAGTCGCGGAACCAGCTCAGCGCGTTGTCCACGACGTACCGGCGGACCTCGTCCGAGCCGGCGCCGTCGAGGTTGAGGCCCGGCCCCCAGTCGTTCTGCCCGGCGAAGTACGGCCCGAACCGGTCGAGGTAGGCGCCCGAGGGCCCGAGGTGGTTGTAGACGACGTCGAGCACGACGGCCAGGCCGCGCGCGTGGGCCGCGTCGACGAACCGCTTGAAGCCGTCCGGCCCGCCGTAGGGCTCGTGGACCGCGCCCCAGAGGACGCCGTCGTAGCCCCAGCCGGCGGTGCCGTCGAAGGAGTTGACCGGCAGCAACTCGACGTGCGTGATGCCGAGCTCGACGAGATGGTCGAGCCGGTCGATGGCCGCGTCGAACGTGCCGCCTTCGGTGAACGTGCCGACGTGCAGCTCGTAGACGACACCGCCGGGCAGCTGACGCCCGTGCCAGGCGTCGTCGGTCCACTCGAACTCCGCGTGGTCGTAAACCCGCGACAGCTGGTGGACGCCGTGCGGCTGCCACCGCGACCTCGGGTCGGGCAGGGCTTCGGAGGCGTCGTCGAGCAGGAAGCCGTAGTTGATGCCCTCGGCCTCGGCGTGCCACCAGCCGCCCGCCCCCGCGGTCATCTCGTGCACACCGGCGTCGACCTCGACGCGGACCCGCCCGGCCGACGGGGCCCACACGCTGAACCTCATGCGTCTCCTCGCACCAGCAACGCGACGGGGTAACGGTCGAACAAGGCGGCCAGCTCCGGAGCCGACCCGACCTCCCGGCCGGTCAGGACGTCGGTCCAGACGCCCTCGGCCAGCGGGAGCACGGTGTCGCGCCAGCCGCCGGCGGCTTCCAGGCCGACCGGCAGCCGGGTCACCACGACGGCGAGGTCCGCGCTGCGCGTGTACGCGAGAGCGTGCTCGGCCGCGGCCCCTTCGGCCCGCAGCGGCCGGTAACCGTGGAAGAGCCCGGGGTGCTCCTGACGCAGCTTCAACGCCTTGTGCACCACGAGAAGCTTCGCCGCGCCCGAAGCGTCGAGGTCCGGCAGCTCGCCGTCGGCGACGCGCGCCAGGATCTCGCGCCGGGCCGCGTAGTCGACCGGACGGCGGTTGTCCGGGTCGACCAGGGAGAAGTCCCACAGCTCGGTGCCCTGGTAGACGTCCGGGACGCCGGGCGCGGTCAGCTGCACCAGCTTCTGGCCGAGCGAGTTGCTCCAGCCCGGCCGCTCGATCCGCGTGACGAACTCCGCGACGTCCGCGGCGAGCTCACCGTCGTCGCGGACCTGCTGCGGCCACGCGGCGACGGCGGCTTCGAACTCCTCGTCGTGCTCGGTCCAGGACGTCCGGAGCTTGGCCTCCTTGGCCGCCTTGTCCAGGTAGTCCCGCAGCCGCGCCGGCTCGATCGGCCAGGCCGCGACCAGCGTCTGCCACGCGAGCAGGTTCAGCGACGGCTCGTCGATCCCGCGGCGCGCGGTCCACCGCCGGAGAGCGCCGGCGAACTCCGCGGGCAGCTCCGCGAGCACCGCCATCCGGGCACGGGTGTCCTCCGAGCGTTTCGTGTCGTGCGTGGTCAGCGTGGTCATCGCCGCCGGGTGCCCGGCTTCGCGCCCGGCCGCCAGCCGGTGGAACTCCTCGACGTCCAGGCCGAAGCGGTCCGGGTTGCCGCCGACCTCGTTCAGCGCGGCGAAGCGGGTGTAGCGGTAGAAGGTCGTGTCCTCGGTGCCCTTGGCCACGACCATGCCGGACGTCTGCTGGAGCCGGGTGGCCAGCTCACCGTCCGGCTCGGCGCGGACCTGCGCGTCGAGGGTGTCCAGCGCGGCGGCCAGATCCGGCCGAGACTGCTTCGCCCCGGCGATCGCGGCGGCCCAGTGCGACGCGCCTTCGGGCAGGTAGGAGCGGTAGACGGGGAAGGCGATCATCGTCTCGGCCACCGCCTGCCGGGCCTGCTCCGGGTCGACGTCGGGCAGGAGCGCCGCGATCCGGCGGACCTCGGCGACCAGGATGCGGTCGGTGACCAGGCGCCGGGCCTCCGCCTCGACGCGGTGGTAGCCGGTCTTCACGCCCAGCTCGGTCGCCAGCTCGGTGAAACCGGGCTCGCCCGCCGGGTCGACGAAGACACCGGCGATCTCGCGCAGGGCGTCGTAACCGGTGGTGCCGTCGACCGGCCAGCTCTGCGGCAGCGGCTCCCCCGGGTGCAGGATCTTCTCCGCGACGATCCACGCGCCGGGCGCGTTCTCCCGCAGCCGCCGGAAGTAGCCGCCCGGGTCGGCCAGGCCGTCCGGGTGGTCGACGCGCAGGCCCGTGACGTCGCCGTCGGCGACCCAGCGCAGGACCTCCCCGTGCGTCTCGGCGAACACGACCGGGTCCTCGACGCGGACCGCGGCGAGGTTCGTGATGTCGAAGAACCGGCGGTAGGTCAGCTCCGCGTTGCCGCGGCGCCAGCCGACCAGGCGGTAGTGCTGGCGCTCGTGGACCTCCTGCGGCGTCCCGCCTTCCGTGCCGGGGGCGAGCGGGAAGCGGTGGTCGTAGTAGACCAGCTCGTCACCCTCGACGGTCAGCTCGGCGACGGCGTCGTCGTCGTCACCGAGGACCGGCAGCAGGATCGGGCCGCGGGCCCAGTCGACGTCGAAGAACGCCGCCGACTCGGTGTCGCGGCCGTGCTTCAGGACGTCCCACCACCAGCGGTTCGCCTTCGGCACCTCGACCGACATGTGGTTCGGCACGATGTCGACGACCAGGCCTAGCCCGGCCTCCTTCAGCTTCTTCACCAGCTCCTGGCGGGCGGCCTCGCCCCCCAGCTCGGGGCGCGCGCGGGTCGGGTCGACCACGTCGTAACCGTGAGTCGAGCCCGGCGTCGCGTCCAGCACCGGCGACGCGTAGAGCGCGCCGATGCCCAGCTCCCGCAGGTAACCGGCGATCTCCGCCGCGTCGCTGAAGGTGAACTCCGGGCGCAGCTGCACCCGGTAGGTCGACTCCGGCACCGTCATTCGGGCTCCGTCCGCTGCAGCACGATCAGGGACCGGGCGGGCAGCGTGAGCTTGCCGCCGCCTTCGATGGGTTCGGCGTCGTGGGGCTCGACCTCGCCGGTCGCGGTGTCGACCACGACCGTCCAGGCCTGCCCGTAGCCGTTGCCCGGCAGGTTGGCGTCGATGTCCTCGTAGTGGGCGTTGAAGGCCAGCAGGAACGAGTCGTCCTCGACCGGCATGCCCCGCGCGTCGAGGTCGGTGATGGCCTGGCCGTTGAGGAAGACGACGACCGCCTTGCCGAAGCCGTCGTCCCAGTTCTGCTCGGTCATCTCCTCGCCGGCCGGGGTGAACCAGGCGATGTCGCCGAGCTTGTCGCCCTTGCCGACCGGGCCACCCTCGAAGAACCGGCGGCGGCGGAACACCGGGTGCCGGTGCCGCAGCGCGCCCAGCCCGCCGGTGAACTTCACCAGGCCGGCGTTCTGCTTGGCCAGCTCCCAGTCCATCCAGGACAGTTCGGAGTCCTGGCAGTAGACGTTGTTGTTGCCCTGCTGGGTGCGGCCGAACTCGTCGCCGTGCAAGATCATCGGCACGCCCTGCGACAGCAGCATCGTCGCCAGCATGTTGCGCTGCTGGCGGGCGCGCAGGCCGAGCACCTCGGGGTCGTCGGTCTCGCCTTCGACACCGCAGTTCCACGAGCGGTTGTCGTCGGCGCCGTCGCGGCCGTCCTCGCCGTTGGCCTCGTTGTGCTTTTCGTTGTAGGACACCAGGTCCCGCAGCGTGAAGCCGTCGTGCGCGGTGACGAAGTTGATCGACGCGAACGGGCGGCGGCCGTCGTCCTGGTAGAGGTCGGACG
The DNA here is from genome assembly GCF_055582965.1 of Amycolatopsis sp. NPDC104863. Lineage (NCBI taxonomy): Bacteria > Bacillati > Actinomycetota > Actinomycetes > Pseudonocardiales > Pseudonocardiaceae > Amycolatopsis > Amycolatopsis sp. NPDC104863. The sequence continues at coordinate 420,320 of NZ_JBVJOW010000003.1, read as the reverse complement.
AGCCGGTGATCCGCGACGCGAACTCGCCGAGCGTCGAGGGCTCGCCGCGCCAGAAGTCACGGACGGTGTCGCGGTACTGCCCGTTCCACTCCGTCCACAGCGGCGGGAAGTTGCCGACCTGGTACCCACCGGGGCCGACGTCCCACGGCTCGGCGATCAGCTTCACCTGGCTGACGATCGGGTCCTGCTGCACCAGGTCGAAGAACGTGGACAGCCGGTCGACGTCGTAGAACTCCCGCGCCAGCGCCGAAGCGAGGTCGAAGCGGAAGCCGTCGACGTGCATCTCGGTCACCCAGTACCGCAGCGAGTCCATGATCAGCTGCAGCGTGTGCGGGTTGCGCACGTTGAGGGAGTTCCCGGTGCCGGTGTAGTCCATGTAGTACTCCGGCTCCCCCTCGACCAGGCGGTAGTAGGCCTCGTTGTCGATGCCGCGCATCGACAGGGTCGGCCCGAGGTGGTTGCCCTCCGCGGTGTGGTTGTAAACCACGTCGAGGATCACTTCGATGCCGGCCTCGTGGAAGGCCTTGACCATGCCCTTGAACTCCTGGACCTGGCCGCCCTCGCCGGGCATCGCCGCGTACGCGTCGTGCGGCGCGAAGTAGCCGATCGTGTTGTAACCCCAGTAGTTCGTCAGGCCCTTCTCCGCCAGGCCGTGGTCGGTGACGAACTGGTGCACCGGCAGCAGCTCCACCGCCGTCACGCCGAGCTTCTGCAGGTGCTCCATGACGGCGGGGTGCGCCAGGCCGGCGTAGGTGCCCCGCAGCGGTTCGGGCACGAACGGGTGGTTCACGGTCATGCCCTTGACGTGGGCCTCGTAGATGACCGTCTCGTTGTAGGGCCGCTTCGGCTGACGGTCGTTGCCCCAGTCGAAGAACGGGTTCGCCACCAGCGAGTACGGCACGCGCCCGGCGGAGTCGTCGTCGTTGCGCTCCTCCGGGTTGTCGAACTTGTACCCGAACAGCGACTCGTCCCACTTCACGCTGTGCGAGACGGCCTTCGCGTACGGGTCGATGAGCAGCTTGTTCGGGTTGCAGCGCAGGCCGCGGGCCGGCTCGTACGGGCCGTGGACGCGGAAGCCGTACCGCTGGCCCGGCCCGACGTTGAGCAGGTAACCGTGGTGGACGAAGCCGTCCACCTCTTCGAGCGCGTAGCGCGTCTCCTTGCCCTCGGCGTCGAACAGGCACAGTTCGACCCGCTCCGCCACCTCGGAGAACAGGGCGAAGTTCGTCCCGACTCCGTCGTAGGTGGCGCCGAGCGGATAGGGCGTTCCGGGCCAGGGCCGCACTGGGGTCTCCTCGAGCTTTCACAGTTGTGCCGGGCGCGTCCGCGCTCGCGGACACGCTTCGCTGGGGGGTCGTGCGCGACCGGGTACCCGTTACCCGGGCAGGGGACGCGCCGCTGCGAGCGGCGCGACCGCGGCGCGCACTCCCTTCGCGGTGAAGAAGCCGTCGACGCTGACGGGAAGGGGAATCCGCCAGTTAGGGTACTGGTCGACCGTCCCGGGCAGATTCGGCTGCCGCACCTGGCCCGCGACGTCGGCCGGCGAGGTCAGCACCAGGCGTGACGCGGCTTTCGCGAGCAGGGTGTGCAGCGCGACGACCGGGTCGCCGGCCGGGATCCCTTCGCGTGCAACGAGTTCGAACAAAGCTTCACGTTCCGCGGCGGCCGCTTCTTCTTCGGCTTCGACCCCGCGGTCGAGCAGGCCCAGCTCGGCGCGGACCCGGACGTGCTCACCCTCGAGCCAGCCGGAGACGGTCGGCAGGTCGTGCGTCGAGATGCTGGCCATGGCCTCGGGGTCCCAGTCGGCCGGGCGGGTGAACGGGTGGCCCTCGGTGTCCCAGTCCCGCTCGAACCACAGCACGGCCGAGCTGAGCATGCCGCGCTCGTGCATGGTCTCGGTGACGACGTCCTCGACGGTGCCGAGGTCCTCCCCCACGACGACCGCGCCGGCCCGGTGCGCTTCGAGCGCGAGCACGCCGACCATCGCCTCGGCGTCGTAGTGGACGTACGTGCCGCGATGCGCGGGCTCGCCCGGCGGGATCCACCAGAGCCGCCAGAGCCCGGCGATGTGGTCGACGCGGATGCCGTCGGCGTAGCGCAGGACACCCCGGATGACGTCCCGAAACGGCGCGTACCCGGCCTCGGCGAGCTTGTCCGGCCGCCACGGCGGCAGGTTCCAGTCCTGCCCCTGCTGGTTGAAGGCGTCCGGCGGCGCGCCGACCCGCACATCGGCGGCGAAGACGTCCCGGACGGCCCAGGTGTCGGCCCCGCCGGGGTGCACGCCGACCGGCAGGTCGTGCACGATCCCGACGGTCATCCCGGCGTCACGGGCGTCCTTCCGGGCCGCTTCCAGCTGCGTCCGGCAGAGGTGCTGCAGCCACGCATGGAAGCCGACGCGCTCCTTCAGCTCTTCGCGGGCTTTCTCGACTTCGGATCCGGCGGGGTCGCGAAGGGCTTCCGGCCACTCTCGCCAGTCCGCGCCGTGCTGCTCGGCGAGGGCGCAGAAGAGGGCGAAGCCGTCGAGGTCGGCGTCGTCTCCGGGGAGCTCCTCGACGCGGTGCGGCCAGAGCAGTTCGAGAGCGGCGCGTTTCGCGGTCCAGACGGCGTCGTAGTCGATCAGCTCGCCGTCGCGGTCCGGGGCCAGCGAGGTGACGGCCTCCTGCGTGGCGGCGTCGGCGCGCGCGAAGGTCTCGGTCGCGGTGACGCGCAGGTAGATCGGGTTGGCGAAGCGGCGGCTGGCCGGTGAGTAGGGCGAGCGTTCGACGGGGTGGGCCGGGCTGAAGGCCTGGACGGGGTTGACCAGCAGCACCCCGGCGTCGAGCTCCGAGGCCGAGCGGGCGGCGAAGGTCGCCAGGTCGGCGTAGTCGCCGATGCCCCAGGAGCCGGGTGAGTGCAGGGCGTAGAGCTGGAGCATCCAGCCCCAGGCGGGCGGCACGTCCGGCAGCTTCGCGGGGACGACGGCGAGGATGACGTCCTGGTCGGCGGTGACCACGCGGTGCCAGCCGAGCGGCAGGTCCGCGGGCAGCTCCCCCTCGACGTGCCGCCGTGTCCCGTCCTCGAGAAGGACATCGGCAGCCCCGGGGAGCGCGCGGGTGGCGCCTTCCTTGACGACGATGGTCGGCGGCAGGGCGGCCGGGGCAGCCCGTTCGGCGAGCGCGGCGGCGATGGCGTCGTCGCTGGTGGCGTCGACACCGAACTGCCTCAGGACGGCGACGACCACGTCGTCTTCGACATCGACCCAGACCTGGTCGGAGTTCTCGTACCGGGTGGCCACGCCGTAGCGGTCGGCGAGCTGGTGCAGGGGGCTGCGGGCGGGGATCTCGTCGGGCACGGGCACCAGCATTCCGGTGCCCGGCCGTTCGCGCCATCCGCGCGGGGTGACGTCACCCGGAGCTTCTCCGGGCGGCGGGGTGAACAGTGTGGCGGCGAGCCGGGGTGCTTCCGCCCGGCCTCGGTTCATGCCGGGCCGACCGGCGAGCACGCAGCCGCCCCGGGCCGGACCGAACCGGCCCCCGACCGCCCAGCCCGGCTTCGGCTCAGGCCAGACCGACCAGCAGGCACCCGGCGCGGCCACCCGCCAGACCAAGCCGACCACCGACCACCCAACCCGGCCTCGGTTCACGCCAGGCCGACCAGCAGGCACCCGGCGCGGCCACCGCCCACCGCCAACCACGCCTCACATCGAGCCGACCAGCGGGCGTCCGGTGCAGCAGCCCTGGGCCGGTCCCGACCACTCCGGACCGGCCCTCGCCTCACACCGAGCACCAGCGCGGCCAACCGCGAGCCGAGCCAACCTCCGGCAACCGACCCGACCTCGGCTCACCGCGCCGGCCCCGAGCACCCTGCGCAGCCACCGCAGCACCAGCCCGAACCAACCCCGACCAACCGGCCCAGCTCACCCCAGCCCGCCCGCCATCCAGCGCAGCATCACCTCGTGCTCTTCCGCGCCCGTCCCGCGAACAGCACCGCCGCCCCGGCGAGCACCATCACCACGCTCGCCGCGATGTGCAGGGACGGCGGCAGCACGTGCAGCTGGACGAACCAGCTCGGCGAGTTCGCGCCGAGCAGCCGGTTGAGCAGCCCGCCGCCGCCCTGGACGACCAGCAGGATGCCGAGCAGCTCGGTCATCGGCGCACCTCGCCGGCGGGCTCGCGCTTGCCGAACAGCTCTTCCCAGATCGGCCCGGTGGCCAGCCAGATCGCCGACAGCACCCCCAGCCGCGGGAACCAGTCCCACAGCGGCGCGACCTGCTCCGGCGTGCCGATCGCGTAGATCGCCGCCAGCAGCGCCGCCGCGGCCAGCGCGCAGGCCAGCACGCACTTGCCGAACTCGCGCCACTCGTGGCGCAGCTTCTCGCGCCCGTACCGCTTGGGCGGCGGGGGCGGCCCGCCGGCGAACCGGTGTGCGAACCGGGCGTCGGCCCAGCGCACCATGCTCGGCCCGAACACGACGCTGAAGCCGAGGTAGACGGCGGCGAGACCGTGCGTGAAGTTGGCCTTCGCCCCGCTCGCCAGGTCGATCACGGTCGCCACCAGCACCACGACGTCGACCAGCGGCACCATGGCGAGCAGCACCACCGACGCCCGCCGGGCGTGCAGCGCGTAGCGCACCGCCAGCCCGGCCACGATGAACACCCAGAACCCGATCTCCCCGGCCGCGATGATGGCGGCCATGGGGTTCTCGGAGAGGAACTTCCCGATCTCGTTCACCGTGCCAGCTTCGCCCGGGCGGGCGCCCGGGCGCGTCGTCGGAGAGCACGACGGACCGTCATCACTTCGTAGGACGCGGACCGGCCACGCGATGTGATCAGATGCTCCTGTGCACTTCCCACGCCTGCGCTCGCTCCCGGTGTGGCAGCAGGACGGCCTGATCGCGCTGACGACGTGGCTGATCGGGTTCCTGGTCTACGCGGCCGGGATCCACCGGCTGCTCGCCGGGTTCGACCACGCCCCGTTGTGGGTGCGGCTGCTGGAGCTGACGGCGCTGTGCGGCCTCGAGCTGCTCCGCCGGTGGGTGCCCGGCGCGCTGCTGCTGGCGACGGTGGTGCTGGCGGTGGACATCGCGCTGAGCCCGTCGCTGCCGGTGATGATCGTCTTCACCGACTTCCTCTACGCGGCCACGCTGTACGGCTCCCGGCGCACCAGCCGGGTGATGATCGGCGTCGCCGCGGTGTCGGTGCTCGTCGTGCTGGCCGCGGTGCTGGTGCTCGCGCAGCAGTGGCGCACGGCGGTGCTGGCCGCCCTGGGCGTGCTGCCGTTCGTGCTGACGCCGGTGTGGTGGGCGGCGAACGTCCGGCAGCAGCGCGACATCGCCGAGACCGAGCGCGCGAACGCCGGGCAGCTGGCCAAGATCGCGGAGCTGGACAGGCGGGCCGCGGTGGCCGCCGAGCGCGGGCGGATGGCGCGCGACCTGCACGACGTCATCGCCGGGCACCTGTCGGCGATCGCGATCCAGTCGGAGGCGGCGCTGTCGATGCCGGATTCGAAGCTGGCGAAGACGGTGCTGGAGTCGGTGCGGGAAAACAGCGTCAGCGCGCTGGAGGAGATGCGGGCGATGATCGGCCTGCTCAAGGCCGAGGGCGGCGACGCGGAGACGACCGCGCCGGCGCGGCTGGCGGACCTGTCCAAGCTGGTGGAGTCGGCGCGGGCGAGCGGGCTGGAGGTGCGCGTCGGGTCCACAGTGGACGAGGTGCCGCTGCCGACGGCGGTCGACCTGACCGCGTACCGGATCGCGCAGGAGGCGCTGACCAACGCGGTGAAACACGCGCCGGGCGGCCGGGTCGACGTCGACGTGCGCTACCTCGACGGCGTCCTGGCGGTGGAGGTCCGCAACGACGTCCACCACCGCCACGCGCCCCCGGCCGAAGGCTCCGGCACGGGGCTGCTGCACATGCGCGAACGCGCGGACGCGGTCGGCGGCACGCTGACCGCGGGCCCGGCCGGCACCGGCTGGCTGGTCCGCGCGGAGCTGCCGGTAGGAGGCACGACGTGAGGGAGACGACGCCGTCTCCTGCGAGGGAGACCCCATGACCGTCAAAGTCCTGGTCGCCGACGACCACAGCGCCATCCGGTCCGGCCTGATCATGATCCTCAACAACGCCGACGGCATCCAGGTGGTCGGCGAGGCCGCCGACGGCGCCGCGGCGGTGCGCCAGGCCCGCGTGCTGCGGCCGGACGTCACGCTGATGGACGTCCGGATGCCGGGCACCGACGGCATCGCCGCCACCCGCGAGCTGGTCGCCGAAGGGCTGACCGAGGTGCTGGTGCTGACGACCTTCGACCTCGACGAGTACGTCCACGCCGCCCTGCGTGCGGGCGCCGCGGGCTTCCTGCTCAAGTCCGTCGCGGCGCCCCGGCTGATCGAAGCGGTGAAGCTGGTCGCGGCCGGCGAGGGGGTGCTGGCCCCGCAGGTCACGCGCCGCCTGATCACGGCGTTCGCGGCGAGCACCCGCGACCCGGCGCCGGCCCCGAGCGGCCTCGAAGACCTGACCGAGCGCGAGCGCGAGGTCCTGGGGTGCCTGGGCGCGGGCCTGTCGAACGCCCAGATCGGCACCCGCCTGCACATCGGCGAGACCACGGTGAAGACGCACGTCTCCCGAGTGCTGACCAAGCTGGACCTGCGCTCTCGGGTCCAGGCGGCGATCCTCGCCCAGGAGACCGGCCTGGCCGAGGAAAACTGAGCCGGGCCGTTCTGCGAAAACGCTCGTGACCTTCTAACTTCTCCTCATGGGTGTGCGGAGAACGTTGAACGTGGACGAGGTCCTGAAGCGCCAGGACTCCGGTGAGCTCAAGCGGCGGCTGCGCGGGCGCGACCTGGTCGGGTTCGGGGTCGGGATCATCATCGGCACCGGCATCTTCACCCTCGCGGGTGTCGAGGCGAAGACGCACGCCGGGCCGGCCGTGACGCTGTCGTTCGTGCTCGGCGCGGTGGTCGCCGGCCTCGCGGCGCTCTGTTACGCGGAGCTCGCCTCCAGCGTGCCGACGGCGGGAAGCGCTTACACCTACGCCTTCGCGACCCTCGGCGAGATCTTCGCCTGGATCATCGGCTGGGATCTGCTGCTGGAGTTCGCGCTCGGCGCCGCCGTGGTGTCGCGCGGCTGGTCCGGCTACCTGGCGAACCTGCTCGGCCTGTCGCCGGAGTGGTTCGGCGAAGACGCGAAGGTCAACGTCGGCGCCGTGCTGATCATCGCCGTGCTGACCGTGGTCGCCGTGCTGGGGATCAAGGAGTCGGCCTGGCTGACCAACCTGCTCGTGTGCGTGAAGGTCGCCGTCTGCGTGCTCGTGCTCGCCGTGGGCCTGTTCTTCGTCAAGGGCGCGAACCTCACGCCGTTCATCCCGCCCGCGAAGGCGCCCGACGGCGGCTCGACCGTGCTGGAGCAGCCGATCGTGCAGGCCGCGCTCGGCCTGGAGCAGTCCGTCTACGGCATCGCCGGGATGATCACCGCCGCGGCCGTGGTCTTCTTCGCCTACACCGGTTTCGAAGCGCTCGCGAACCTCGGCGAGGAGACGCTCAACCCGCGCAAGGACCTCCGCGTCGGCATCCTCGGCGCGCTGGGCGTCTGCGCGCTGCTCTACATCGGCGTGTCGATCGTGCTGACCGGCATGATCCCGTTCACCGACATCGACACGGGCGCGCCGCTGGCCGACGCGTTCGACCGGGTCGGCCAGCACTGGGTGGGCGCGCTGATCTCGCTCGGCGCGGTGACCGGCCTGACGTCGGTGATGATGGTCGAGCTGGTCACGATCGGCCGGATCGGCTTCGCGATGGGCCGCGACGGACTGCTGCCGAAGGCGCTCGGCCGCACCCACCCGAAGTGGGGCACCCCGCACCGGATGACCATCGGCGGCGCCGCGCTGATCGCCGTGCTGGCCGCGTTCATCCCGATCGCCGAGCTGGCCGACATGGTGAGCATCGGCGCGCTGTCGGCCATGATCATCGTGGCGGTGGCGGTCCCGGTGCTGCGCCGCCGCCGTCCCGACCTGGACCGGCCGTTCAAGGTGCCGTTCTCACCGGTCGTCCCGGTCCTCGCCGCGCTGGCGTGCCTGTACCTGATGCTCAACCTGAACGTGCTGACGTGGATCCGGTTCGCCGCGTGGCTGGTGATCGGCCTGGTGATCTACTTCGCCTACGGCCGCCGCCACTCCCGCTTCGCGCCGGAAAACGCCGAAGTCAGTCCCAAAAGGACGGAGTGAGCCCGGCGACGCGGACCGCTTCGCGCGTCACGGCGGCGTGGTCCGCGTCGACGACCACCAGCACCCCGAGCCCGCTCAGGGCCGCCGTCACCCATTCGATCGGCTGGTCGTGGATCCCGTTGTCCCCCAACGACGCGTAGGTGTCCACAACGGACAGCAGGGTGCCCTCGGCGCCGATGCGGACGCCCGCCAGGAGCACGAAGTGGCCGCCGGGCGGGCGCCAGCGTGACGTCCAGAGGGGCGGGACGCCGGTGTCGAGGTAGTCGAGCAGCGCGCGCTCCGGGGTGTCGGTGGCGCCGAGCTCGGCGCCGTCGATCCGGGCGATCACGGCGACGCGCGGCACGTCCCAGAGTCCGGCCAGCAGGTCGAAGAGCGCTTCGGTGGTCCACTCCCCGGTCGCCGGCACCGCCGTGAGGGCGCCGCGCGAGAGCGACGAGAGAGCCACCGCGAGCCCGGAAACCCGCGTGCCTGCAGCGGCGGGGTCGTCGACCACCGGGACGGGCAGCCGGAAGCCGGCCCGGCCCGCCTCCCCCGCCGGGCGCACGACGGGCCCGCGAACGGTGCCGGCGGCCACCGCGACGGCGTCCTGGTCGGGCACGTCGAGCCCGGCCGCCCGCAGCGCCGCGAGCCCGCAGAACGCCGCGGCCAGACCGTCTTTCTGCGGCAGCTCCGCCTGGGCCGTGGCGGCCAGCCGGGCCCCGCCCGGCAGCCACCGCACCCCGGACAGGTCGAGCTGCCCGCCGTCGATCCCCGAAGACATCGGTCCCCTCAGTAGCGCCACAGGTGTGCGGTGACGATTTCCTCGACACTCCGCTCTGCCGCCCACGCCGCGTCGGACGCCCGGACCGCGCGGAAGGCGCCGAGCAGCTCGTCCCCCAGCGCGCCGGCGATCCGCGGCGAGGCCAGCAGAGCGGCGTCCTGCTCGGCGGTGTCCGCGGGCAGCCGGCGCACGCCGCGCGTCTCCCGCTCCCCCGCCGTCCAGCCGCCCGGGTCCTCGCCGATCGGCTCGGGCAGCGCGGGCGAGTCCTCGATGCCGGCCATCCCGGCGGCGAGCACGACGGCCAGCGCGAGGTACGGGTTGGCCGAGGCGTCGGAGGTCTTGAGCTCGACGTTCGCGTGGTCGGCGCCCAGCAGCGGCGAGCCGGGGACGTACCGCAGCGGCGCTTCCCGGTTCTCGACGCCCCAGAAGGCGTACGCGCCGGCGAAGTAGCCGGGACGCAGCCGCAGCGTCGACGGGACGCTCGGAGCGGTGACCGCGGTCAGCGCCGGCAGGTCACGCAACAGGCCGGCCAGGTACCCGGCGCCGTCGTCCCCGGGCCGGCCGTCGCCGTCGAGCAGGTTGCGGCCCTTGCGGCGGACGGAGGTGTGCAGGTGCCAGCCGTTCCCGGCCGAGCCGAGCCCGATCAGCGGCGCGAAACTGACCACGAGGCCATGCGCGTGCGCGGCGGCGTGGATGGTCTGCCGGGCCAGCAGCTGGTCGTCGGCCGCGGAGACGGGATCGGTGGCGGCCAGCGAAAGCTCGAGCTGCGCCAGGCCGTACTCGGCGTGCAGCTGGCCGATCCGCAGACCGTTAGCGGCGAAGTCGTGCAGCAGGGCGGCGACGAAGCCGTCGAGCCCGACGAGCGCGTGCGGGCTGTAGGCCGGGCCGGGGTGCCCGGGCGCCGTCACGATGTCGGCACTGCCCGCGGGCGCGACGGCGAACTCGAGCTCATAGCCGGCCCGGAACTCCAGCCCGCGCCGCGCACCTTCGGCAACCTGCGCCTCGAGGACGGCGCGCTGGCAGTAGGGCCACGGATCGCCATTTTGCGTGAGCTGCCGCACGGGCGCCCAGGCGAGGGCGGGCTGCCCGGCAAGCCGCCGCAGCCGATCGAGAACGGGCACGAGCCGAATGTCCCCGGACGGCGTGGCGAGCCCGGCGTGGCCATAGGTGATGGCGTCATGGCTGTCGAAGACGGCGAAGAGCGAGGTGGCCCCGACGCCCCGGCCGGCGGCATCGGCAAGCCCGCCGACGGGAACGATGCGCGAGCGCGGAATGCCGTTGTTGTCGGCCCAGGCAAGGTGAACCCCACTCACCCCACCGGCAGCGAGGTCCTTCGCCGCAGCCGACGCCGCCTTGGTCATGCCCATCACCTCCTCCGCCCCCCAAGCAGACCCCACCCATCCCGGGGGACGAGCCCCGCTCCAGCGTATCGGGCGGGTCCGACGAACACGCCGGGAAGAGCGGCCGCCCGCAGCGGGCCGGTGCGCCCGGAGGGTCGGAACCACCAGCGCCGGGCCTCGCCGCATCACTGAGGCCGGAGCGCGCGCTGTACGTTGCCGCGTCCAAAGGATCGGAGCCATACCGCGCGGCGTTGGCCGCGCCCGGGGCCTGAGCCCGCCTTGGGTGCGCCACCGGCGCGGCTGCAGGTTAGGGGCCTTCCGCGACCGGTTCGTGCCCGGAGGGTCGGACCCGCCCTGGGTGGGCCCCAGCGTGCCCGGCTCAGCGCTCATCCGGCTTTGAGCCGGTCGCGGAGGGCGGGAACCACGCAAGAAATGTCCCAAATGACCCATTCGGGACATCTCGCGTCCCCCACGGGCCATTCGCGACAACTCAGTTCAGCCCCGGCAACCAGGACCGGCAGCCCCCTGCCAATCCGGCACCAACCTCAGCCGGGCGGCTCGGCCACCGGCGCCACCGCATCATCCCGCCCCCGCAAAGCCACCCCACCCACGACAGCCAACGTCCCCAAAGCCTCAACCACCGACGGCACCTGCCCCAGCACCACGAACCCCATCACCCCAGCCGTCACCGGCAGCAACGCCAGCAACACGGCAAACCGCCCCTGCCCCACCCGCCGCAGCACAACCTGGTCCAGCGCATAAGGCACCACCGTCGACAACACCCCCACACCCACCCCCAACAGCAACATCCGCGGCGAAGTCCAGGCCTCCCCCGCCCCGAGAGCCAGCGGGGACAGCACCACTGTCGCCGCAGCGAAGCCGATGGCCAGGCTGTCCAGTCCCGATCCCGAGGCCGACGCCACGCGCTTGCCCAGCAGGATGTAACCCGCCCAAGCCGCCGCCGCGGCCAAAGCGAACAAAACACCCAAAGCGGACCCTGACAGCTGCACATCCGCGATCGCCACCACGCCGCAGGTCACCAGCAGCACCGCCAGCACGTGGCGCACCGACCGTGAGCCGAACGCCGCCACCACCACCGGGCCGGCGAACTCCAGTGCCACCACCGTGCCCAGCGGGAGCCGCGCGATCGCTTCGTAGAAGAGCACGTTCATGCCCGCCGTCACCACGCCGAAGACGATCGCCAGCACCAGCCGGCGGCCTCGCCAGGCCGCTCTTCCGGGGCGGCGCCAGGCCAGCAGGACCAGCGCCGCGCCGAGGCAGCGCAGCCAGGCCACCCCCGCCGGTGTCGCGTGGCCGAAAAGGCCGATCGCGACCGCCGCTCCGGCGTACATCGAAATTCCGCTGAGAACGAACAAGAGCGGAGCGGGTACCGCGGAAAGCCGCCGCGGCGCAGTCATCGTGCTCACCTCTCCATGGTGCCTGACCACGGAAAACGTAACTCTCCGGGTATTCGTCTCCTGCATTGCGGGACTCGGCTACGACATCCGGGGTAAATCGACGTGACTCAGGTCCCACCGGCGCGGGAACACTTGCGGGCCGCGAAACGTCTGGAAGAGTGGAAGCACGAACACCGCGGAGCCGGAGGCGATCGCCGCCCCCGGCGTCAGTCCCGAAGTGGGCGTAGCTGGATCGATGGCACTGGGCAACCGGTGCCGGGACGGAGGGAGACCCCCATGACAACGCCGACGCTCACCCGCCCCGAACTGACCGCCGCCGACCGCTGTGACCGGTGCGGGGCCGCAGCTCAGGTACGCGCCGTCCTCAAGGGCGGCGAGCTTCTCTTCTGCGGGCACCACGCCCGCGAGCACGAGGCCAAGCTCAAGGAACTGTCCGCCGACATCCAGCGGTAACGAACCCCGAAACGCCCGAAGGCGGGGGGGGGGGGGGGGGGGGGGGCGCCCTTTTCTTTTTTCAACCCTTTACCACCCGTCCCCCGTTAGAGG
>NZ_JBVJOW010000003.1:404285-408054 GCF_055582965.1 Amycolatopsis sp. NPDC104863 | reverse complement strand
AGCACGAGGCCAAGCTCAAGGAGTTTTCCTCCGACCTCCAGCGGCAAAGACCCCCGAAACCCCCGAGGGCGGCCGGTGCGCAGAGGCACCGCCCGCCTTCGTATTTCCGAAACCTTGCACAGTCTGCAACTTGCAAAGTGCGGGGTTGAAATCACGGCCCGGCCGCGGAATGCCGTGATTCCGGACACGGGACAAGACAGAAAATCAGACAGAATCCAGCACGACTTCGAACGCGACTTCCGCGGCGCCCAGCAGCTTCACGTCGGCTCCCAGCGCCGAGCTGACGATCCGGGTGCCGCCGACCGCCCGGCTCACCAGGCTGCGCCGGCGCACTTCGGCGCCGACGTGCCGCAGCACCGCCTCGGGCAGCACCGTCAGCAGGTCGCCGAGGATCACCAGCTGCGGCCCCAGCAGGTTGACGACGTTGATCAGCCCCAGCGTCAGCCACTCCGCGAACTCCGCCAGCCGCGACAGCGCGGCGTCCGGGTCCCGGCCGAGCTCGCGCAGCTCGAACAGGATCGCCCCGCGCGGGGTGTCCTCGGGCAGCCCGAGGGCCCGGCACAGCGCCGCCTCGCCGACCTCGGTCTCCCAGCAGCCGCTGCTGCCGCAGTAGCAGGGCCTGCCGTCCGGGCGGATGACCATGTGCCCGATCTCGCCGACGTACCCGGCACCGCCGCGCAGCGCCGAGCCTTCGGCGATGACCCCGCCGCCGACCCCGACGTCCGCCGAGATGTACACCACGTCGGACGCCCCGCGGGCCGCGCCGCGCAGGTGCTCGGCGACCGCGCCGAACTCGGCGTCGTTGCCGACCAGGATCGGGATCTGCAGCACCGCGCCGAGCCGCTCGCCGAGCGCGACGTCGGTCCAGCGCAGGTTCGGGGCCTCGTGCACGTGCCCGTCCGCGCGCCGGACGACGCCGGGCACCGACACCCCGGCCGCCACCGGCGTCACGTCGAGGTCGCCGGCCAGCACGGTCGTCGACTCGATGACGTGGGTGATGACCTCGTCGGGCTGGCCCATCCGGCCCCGCAGGTTCCAGCTGTTGCGGCCCAGGATCTGGCCACCCAGCCCGACGAGCGCGATCGCGACGTGCTCGACCTGCAGGTCGACCGCGAGCACGACCGCCGCGTGCGGCTGGGGCAGGACCAGGAGCGAGGGGCGGCCCGCCCCTCGTCCCGGCCTCGGCACCTTCTCCTCGACGACGCCGGCTTCGGCGAGCCCGTCGACGAGGGTCTTGATCGTGCTCCGGTTGAGCCCCAGCTCGGAAGCCAGGGTCGCCCGGGTGCTCGGCCCGCCGACGTGCAGCAGGCGGAGCAGGGTCGTGCGGTTGTGCCGACGCACCTCGTCCGGTCGTGCGACGGGTGAGCTGGACACGGGCTTGATCATCCCATGCTGGTTCAGCGCGTCGACGCAGCCGCGCGGCGCCGCGACAGCGCGTCCACCGTGGCCGCGAGCAACAGGACCAGGCCGGTGACGATGTTGACCACCGCGGCCGGCTGCTTGAGCAGGCCCAGGCCGTTGATGACCACGGCGATCACCAGGCCACCGACCACGGCGTCGGCCACGCGGCCCTTGCCGCCGAACAGCGACGTGCCGCCGATGACGGCCGCGCCGACCGAGTACAGCAGCGTGTTGAGGCCACCGGACTGCGGGCTGACCGAGCCGACCTTCGACGCGGCGACGATGCCGCCGATGGCCGCGACCGCCGAGCCGATGACGAACACGCTCGCCCGGATCTTCGGCACGTCGATACCGGCACGGCGGGCGGCTTCCTTGTTGCCGCCGACCGCGTAGACGTACCGGCCGTACCTGGTCCGGTTGAGCACGTAGGTCCCGGCCACCAGCAGCACCAGCATGATCGGGATGACGTACGGGATGCCTTCGATCGTGACGACCGCCTTGTTCGGCGAGCGGTTGATCGTCAGCAGCCAGGTGCCCAGCGCCGAGAGCACCACCAGCGCGGTGACCTTGGCGACGACCAGCGCCGTCGGCTGGACGACCAGGCCGCGCTGCAGCCGCCGGAAGTGGCTGAGCAGCGTGATCACCGCGAACCCGCCGGCGGCGACGAGGAAGAAGACCCAGCTGCCGACGACGTTCAGGTTGCCGTTGGCGATCTTGTACAGGACGTCGGAGTTGGTGATGCCGATCGTGCCGCCCTCACCGATGAACTGCAGCAGGACGCCCTGCCACACGATGAACAGCGCCAGCGTCACGACGAAGGACGGCATGCCGATCTTCGACACCAGGAAGCCGGTAATGCAGCCGATCGCGGTGCCGACGCAGATGGCCAGCAGGATCTCCAGCCAGGCGTTGGCGGGGACGCCGATCGCGACGAGCAGCAGGCCGACCAGCGACAGCGCGGCGCCGGCCCAGATCCGCTGGTAGGCCGACAGCAGCATGGCCGCGGCGAGGACCGCGATGAACGTGATGAACACGCCGGAGCCCATGGAGCCCAGCAAGTTGCCTGCGTGGACGTAGTGCAGGGCCATCACCGACGCGGCGGTGCCGGAGGCGACACCGGCGGCGAGGTCGATCTCGCCGAGCAGCAGCACGAAGACGATGCCCATCGCGATGATGATCACGCCCGCGCCCTGCGGGAAGACGTTGGCGATGTTGGCCAGCGTGAAGAAGTTGTCCGACAGCGCGCTGAACAGGATGACCAGCACGAGCAGGCCGAACAGCGACGGCAGCGAGCCGAGCTCGCCGGCCCGGAGACGGGCGACGTAGTCGCGGATGGCTTCACCGGGTGACATCGATGTCGTGTCGATGCCGAAGTCGGTGATGGCCGCGGTGGGGTTCTGGGTCTGCGCGAGCGCTTCCGCGGCCGGCGTGGCGACCTCGGGCTTGGCAGGGGTTTCAGTCATTTCCGGTTCTTTCTTCCCGCTCACAGGACCACGGCTTCGGGCCGGGCCAGGCCGAGGTCACCGGAGCGACCGGCGGTGATCAGCTCCACGATCTGGCCGTGGGAGACGTCCTTCGTGTGCACCTCGGCGACGAGGCGGCCGAGGTAGAGCACCGAGATGCGGTCGGCGACCTCGAACACGTCGGCCATGTTGTGGCTGATCAGCACGACCCCCAGGCCCTGCTCGGCGAGCCGGCGGACCAGGTCGAGCACCTGCCGGGTCTGCGCGACACCGAGGGCGGCGGTCGGCTCGTCGAGGACGACGACCTTGCTGTTCCACAGCACCGACTTGGCGATGGCCACGGTCTGGCGCTGGCCACCGGACAGCGAAGAGACCGGGGTGCGGACGGACTTGACCGTCCGGACCGAGAGGGAAGCCAGCGTCTCGCGGGCGGCCTTCTCCATGCTGGCTTCGTCCAGCTTCCACGAGTTGCCGCGTTCACGGCCGAGGAACATGTTCTGGACGATGTCGAGGTTGTCGGCGAGCGCCAGGTCCTGGTACACGACCTCGATGCCGAGGTCGGCCGCGTCCTTGGGACCGCGGATGTGGGCGTCCTGACCGTTGAACCGCACGGCCCCCGAGTCGTACGGGTGGATGCCGGCGATGCACTTGACGAGGGTCGACTTGCCGGCGCCGTTGTCGCCGACGAGTGCGGTCACTTCGCCCGCACGCACGTCGAAGTCCACGTCGTGGAGGACGTGGACGGGGCCGAAGCTCTTGTTCAGGCCCTTGATCTCGAGAATGGGCTCACTCATGGATGGCATTTCTCCTGGGTGGGGACCGGGGGGGGGGGGGGGGGGGGGGGGGGGGGGGGGGGGGGGGGGGGTTGGGGGGGGGCGGGGGGGGGGGGGGGGGGGGGGGGGGAG
>NZ_JBVJOW010000003.1:317953-404276 GCF_055582965.1 Amycolatopsis sp. NPDC104863 | reverse complement strand
GCAGGGTCTTTTTGCAGGACCTTTGCCCGAAAAAACGGGCTCATTGAGGGGGGCCTTTTCTCTGGGGGGGAACACGGGCGGGGGCCCCCCGTGGGGCCCCCCCCCCCGCCCCGGCTGTTCATGGGTACTGCGGATGGCTCAGGAGATGCCGAGCGAGCTGCACTTGGCGGCGAGGTCGCCACCACAGATCTCGGCGGCCTTCACGTAGCCCTGGGTGACGACGGTCTTGACGTCCTTCTCCAGGATCGTGGTCGGCGTGAGCAGCACCGACTTGATGTCGCGGTTGTTCTTCGGGTCGTGGAGCTTGCCCGTCGCGATCGCGTCGGCGCCCGCGGTGTCACCCTTGGCCAGGGCGGCGGCCAGCTTGGCGGTCGACTCGGCCTCTTCCTTGATCGGCTTGAAGACCGTCATGTACTGCTCGCCGCGCATGACCGCCATCAGGCCGTCGGCGGTGGCGTCCTGGCCGGTGACCGGGACCTTCCCGGCGAGGCCGTTCTTCTTGAGGATGGTGATGACCGCGCCGGCCAGACCGTCGTTCGCCGCGACGACGCCGTCGACCTTGCCGCCGTTGGCGGTGAAGATCTGCTCGAACGTCGTGCCGCCGAGCTGGTTGTCCCAGTCGTTGATCGGCTGCTTCTGGATCCGCTTGAGCGTGCCCGACGAGGCCAGCGGGTCGAGGACGGAGTCCTGGCCCTTGGTGAACAGCGTGGCGTTGTTGTCGGTCGGGGCGCCCTCGATCTGGACGAAACCCGCGCCCGGCTTGCTCTTCAGCGCGTCGGCCATGGCCTGGCCCTGCAGCTGGCCGACCTTCTCGTTGTCGAACGAGACGTAGTAGTCGGCGGAGCCGCCGAGGCTCGGGCGGTCGTAGTCGATGACCGGGATGCCCGCGGCCTTCGCCTTGGTCTCGACCGCGGAACCGACGGCCGGGTCACCGGGGGCGATGATCAGGACCTTGACACCGGAGCTGATGAAGCCGTCGGCGAGGGTGGCGAACTTCTGGTTGTCACCCTGGGCGTTCTGAACGTCGACCTCGAAGCCCTGGGCCGACAGCGCGGCCTGCAGCATCGGCTTGTCGAACGCTTCCCAGCGCGCCGAGGTGGCGGTCTCCGGGAGGATGACGCCGACCTTGCCGCTGGCGCCGCCGGCGGCGGCGGGCGCGGACGAGGACGCGGAGCTGCTCCCCGTGCCCCCGCTGTCTGAACTGTTGGCACCACAAGCGGACAGCACCAGGCCGGTGCTCACCGTCGCGGCGAGGAGGGTAAGGGTTCTGCTGCGCATCCTCGTTCCTTCCGGATCCAAGCATTGGTGACGAGCGGCCCTCGGCTTCGCTTCGGGCCTAGCGGGGCGGCGATCCGGAGGGTCCCGGCGCACCGACGCGCATATGTTGTGGGCGACAACATATGCCGCTGAGCGGCTGCGGGGAAGATAGCTGGATCGATTAAATGACACCAATTGGACACGGTTCGGCAACACGAGCTGAACCTCGCCCGGAAAGAGTAGATCCGCTGACGATGTGATCGCCAGCACTCACCCTGTGTTACATCCAGGTTTCTTGACGCCTTGAAGGTACTCCGCCGGTGTACACCGAGTGCGATCCACCGCGAAGTGGTGGTGAACCCACGGCAAACACACGGGACTGGTCGCCCACTTGCGAACTTCGCACCCGGGATGCCCGAAGCGCCACCGGCCGGGGGACGCACGGGCAGCCGGGAGAAGACCGATCGGGCACGCAACGTCACGGAGTTGTGGAAGGTCCGTGGAGGTGGTGGTGGAACGGACGGTGACCGGCGGGTTCAGCCTCCTGGGCGACACCGGTGGCTGGGACGGGCCTGGCAGCTGGGCCGGTGAGGTGGGCTCGGCTGGAGCCGGCGGCTACCCGGGTTGGACGGATCGGCGAGCAAACCGCGGACCGGGCAGCGCCGGTCGAGCGGACTCACCGGTGCTCGTAGGCCCCAGGTGAGCGGTTGGCGCCGAAACGCAATCCCGCGCTGAGCCGCGCCCCGAGGTCAAGCGAGCTCGATCGGAACTGGCGGGCATCCAGGCAAGCGGTCGGCGCCGAACCGCAATCCCGCGCTGAGCCGCACCCCCCGCCGAGCCGCACGCCAAGGTCAAGGTCGGCCCAACTCGCGGGCATCCCTGGCAAGCGGTCGGAGCCGGACCGCGATCCCGCGCTGAGCCGCACGCCAAGGTCAAGCACTCGACCCGAACTGGCGGGCACCCCGGTGAGCGGTCAGCGCCGAACCGCAATCCCGCGCCGAGCCGCACGCCAGATCAAGGTCGGCCGACCTCAGTCGGCGCGACCGGAGCAGGCCGACCGCCGCGCAACCTCGATCCCCCAGCCTGGCCGGGCTCGGCAACCCGGCTCAGCCAGCAGAAGTCACCAGGACCGCAGGGTGACGATCCGCTCCTCCAACTGCTCCACGGTCGCCATCGCGGTAGGCGGCCCACCACACACCCGCCTCAGCTCGTTGTGGATCGCGCCGTGGGGTTTCTTCGTGCGGTGGTGGTACATGCCCACCAGCGCGTTCAGCTCCTTGCGCAACGTTCCCAGCCGCTCGCTCACCGATGCCGGGCGGGCCGCCGGTGGGGGCGCCTCCTCCTTCGCGGGCTTGCGGCGCTTCTCGTCCGCGATCTGCTCTTCCTGCCGCTTGCGCAGCAGCGCGCGGACCTGGTCCGGCTCCAGCAGGCCCGGCAGCCCGAGGTACTCCTGCTCCTCGTCCGACCCCGAGAACACCGCCGTGCCGAACGAGTTGCCGTCGTAGATGACCTGGTCGAGCTCGGCCGAGGCGCCCAGCGACGTGAACGCCTTCTCCTCCTCGCCCGGCTCGTCCTCGGTGCGGTTGGCCTGGGCGAGGAGCTCGTCCTCCCAGCCCTCCTGCTCGCGGTGCGGCTTGCCCAGCACGTGGTCGCGCTGCGCCTCCAGCTCGCTGGCCAGCTCCAGCAGCACCGGCACCGACGGCAGGAACACGCTCGCCGTCTCGCCCTTCTTGCGGGCTCGCACGTAGCGGCCGATCGCCTGGGCGAAGAACAGCGGGGTCGACGCGCTCGTGGCGTACACCCCCACCGCCAGCCGCGGGACGTCGACGCCTTCCGAGACCATGCGGACCGCCACTATCCAGCGTTCCTTCGTCTCGGAGAACTCCTTGATCCGCCCGGACGCCTTCGGGTCGTCCGAGAGCACCAGCGTCGGCGCCTCCCCCGAGAGGCGCTCCAGGATCTTCGCGTACGCGCGCGCCGTCTCCTGGTCGGTCGCGATGACCAGGCCGCCGGCGTCCGGGACGTGCTGGCGGACCTGCGACAACCGGGTGTCGGCCGCCTGCAGCACCGCCGGGATCCACTCGCCCGCCGGGTCGAGGGCCGTGCGCCAGGCGCGGGCGTTCTGCTCCGCCGTCAGCGGCTCGCCGAGCCGGGCGGTGAACTCCTCCCCCGCGCTCGTGCGCCAGGACGCCTCGCCCGAGTACGCGAGGAAGACGACCGGCCGGACCACGCCGTCGGCCAGCGCGTCCGCGTAACCGTACGAGTGGTCGGCCTTACTGCGCTGGAAGCCGCCGGCGTCCGGCTCGTAGGTGACGAACGGGATCGCCGAGTCGTCGGACCGGAACGGCGTCCCGGTCAGCGACAGCCGCCGGACGGCCGGGGTGAAGGCCTCGCGGATCGCGTCACCCCAGGACTTCGCGTCGCCGCCGTGGTGGATCTCGTCGAGGATGACCAGCGTCTTGCGGTTTTCGGTGCGCACGCGGTGCAGCGTCGGGTGGGCCGCGACCTGCGCGTACGTCAGCGCGACGCCGTTGTAGTCCGACGACGTCACGCCCGTGGTGTTGCGGAAGTTCGAGTCGATCTGGATGCCGGCCAGCGCCGCCGACGCGGCCCACTGGTGCTTGAGGTGCTCGGTCGGCGTAACGATGGTGACCGCCTCGATCGTGCGGTCGCTCAGCAGCTCCGCCGCGATCCGCAGGCCGAACACCGTCTTGCCGGCCCCGGGCGTCGCCACCGCGAGGAAGTCCTTGGGCCGCGTCGTCAGGTACTTGGTCAGTGCCCGCCGCTGCCACGCCCGCAGCGGGCGCGCGGTCGAGTCCTTCTCCGCGGGAGGCGCCCCGAGCTGCGTCTCCGTCATGCCGGTCCCCCCTCGCTCAAGTGCCTTGACGTGCGCTGTGACGTGCAAAAACCCTCACTGTGGCACCGACTTCGGCGTCGATGGCTGCGGTGAGGGCACTGGAGCGAGTCTACCGGCCGGGTCCGACAGTTCCGGGCACCGGCACGGGTGATGTCACCCGACACGCCCGGCCGCAGGGGGTGTGACGAGCCAAATCCGCACGGATGGACCATGCTGGACACGTCATGGGTGAGGTGCAGCCGTCCGCAGCGACGAAGGTGGCCCGAAGGGGGCCGTGGCGGCTGCTCACGCGCACGCTCGCCAAGGCCTGGGAAGGCAACATCTTCTCCGAGGCCGCCGAGGCCGCCTTCTGGCAGACGCTCTCGCTGCCCCCGCTGCTGCTCGGCCTGCTCGGCAGCCTGGGCTTCATCGGCGAATGGTTCGGCCAGAACGTCGTCTCGGCCGTGCACGACAAGATCATCGGCTTCTGCCGGACCGTGTTCAGCCAGAACGCCGTCCACGACATCATCGAACCCACGGTCAACAGCATCCTCACCGTCGGCAAGGGCGAAATCGTCTCGGTCGGCTTCCTGATCTCGCTGTGGGCGGGTTCGTCGGCGATGTCGTCGTTCGTCGACGCGATCACGGTCGCGCACGACCAGTACGGCGTCCGCAACGACGTCTGGCAGCGGATCTTCGCGCTGCTGCTGTACCTGGGCGGCCTGGTGATCCTGGTGGTCGGCCTGCCGCTGCTGGCGATCGGCCCCGACCTGCTGCCCGAGTTCTTCCCCACGGACTGGCGTCCGACGGTGGCGTCGTGGGTGAACGCGCTCTACTTCCCGACCCTCGCGGTGATGATCACCCTCGCGCTGACCACGCTGTACAAGCTCGCCCTGCCGCGGAAGCTGCCGTGGCACCGCGGGCTGCCGGGCGCGGTGCTCGCCATGGTCGTGTTCCTGCTCTCCTCGGTCGGCCTGCGCATCTACCTGAACTGGATCACCAAGACGGGGTACACCTACGGCGCGCTGGCCGCGCCGATCGCGTTCCTGCTGCTGACGTTCTTCGTCGGGCTCGCCGTGGTCGGCGGGGCGTACTTCAACAGCGCGATCCAGGAGCTGTGGCCGGCGAAGGCGACCCGGCGCCAGCGCCGGAAGTGGCGGCGGCTGGAGATGGAACGCGCCTCCGAGCGGCTGCGCACGGAGGAAGGGCGCAAGCTGTGGGAGCGCACGACCACGCCGCTGCGGCGCCCGCGCGCCGAAGACGTCTCCGCAAACGGCGACGGTGAAGCGTCCGAAGAGGACGAACCGTCACCCAGCGCACCGGAACCGGCACCCAGCGCGGCTCAGGGTCGCGATTCATCCCCGCGGACGACACAAAATCAACCCGCAGACTGAGTCGCTCCTCAGCATCGCCGTGAAAAGCTGCCCCGGTCACTGACGCAGGCGTCGGTCGCCGCGTCGTTCCCGAGGGGGTTCCCAAGTCATGTCCGTGCTGGCCAGATTGAGCCTGCGCAACCGAAGCCTGATCGGCCTGCTCGCGCTCGTCGTCGTCGGTTTCGGGGCTTTCGCGCTGCCGCAGATCAAGCAGCAGCTGTTCCCGTCCCTGCAGTTCCCGCAGGCCCAGATCGTCACCGCGTACGCGGGCGCGTCGCCGGACGCGGTCGACAAGCAGGTCACCGAGCCCCTGGAAGGCGCCCTGCAGGGGCTGAAGGGCCTGGAGGACATCAACTCGACGTCCTCGGACGGCGTTTCGCGCGTGGTGACGCAGTTCGCGTTCGGCACCGACCTCGACGCCGCCGTGCAGCAGATCCAGCAGATCGTGAACCAGGTCCAGCCGCGGCTGCCGCAGAACTCCGAGCCCTCGGTGTCCGCGGGCAGCACCGACGACCTGCCGGTCGTGCTGGTCGCCGCGGGCACGGCCGGGGACCCGCAGCAGCTCGCGCCCGCGCTGACCGACCAGGTCGCGCCCGAGCTGCGGAAGATCGACGGCGTCCGCACGGTCACCGTCACCGGCGTGCAGCAGCCGCGCGTCACGATCACCCTCGACTACGCGAAGCTGGCCGCGGCGGGCGTCGACCCGACGTCGATCGCCACCACGCTGCAGACCGCCGGCGCCGCGGTGCCGGCCGGCACCCTGACCGAGGGCGACAAGACACTGTCGGTCCAGGTCGGCGGCGGCCAGACCACTGTGGACACGATCCGCAACCTCTACCTGACCCCGGGCGCCGCTTCCGGCGCCACCCGGGGCACGCCGCCGCGCGGGCCGGTGAAGCTGGGCGACGTCGCCGACGTGCAGACCGGCTTCGCGCCGCCGACGTCGATCACGCGCACCAACGGCAAGCCGAGCCTCGGCCTCTCGATCACCATGGTGGACAACGGGAACGCCGTCGCGATCTCCGACGCCGTGCGCGACAAGCTGCCGGAGCTGTCGAAGAAGACCGGCGCCGAGATGAACATCGTGTTCGACCAGGGCACGCCGGTGAAGGACGCGATCAGCGGCCTGACCACCGAAGGCCTACTGGGCCTGGCGTTCGCGGTCGTCGTCATCCTGCTGTTCCTGCTGTCGGTGCGCTCGACCCTGGTGACGGCGGTGTCGATCCCGCTGTCGGTGGTGGTCGCGCTGCTGGCGCTGTGGACCGGCGACCTGTCGCTCAACCTGCTCACCCTCGGCGCGCTGACGATCGCGATCGGCCGGGTGGTGGACGACTCCATTGTCGTGCTGGAGAACATCAAGCGACATCTGGCTTACGGCGAGGCGAAGGAACGAGCGGTGCTCGACGGCGTCCGCGAGGTGGCCGGCGCGGTGACGTCGTCCACGCTGACGACCGTCGCGGTCTTCCTGCCGATCGCGTTCGTCGGCGGGTTCGTCGGCCAGCTGTTCTCGCCGTTCGCGATCACCGTGACGGTGGCGCTGCTGGCGTCGCTGCTCGTCTCGCTGACCGTGGTTCCGGTGCTGGCGTACTGGTTCCTGAAGCAGCCGAAGGTGCCCACGGACGCCATCGAGGCCGAGCGGGCGCGCGAAGCCGCCGTCGAGAAGGAGCGCCGCGGCCTCCTGCAGCGGGCGTACCTGCCGGTGATCCGGTTCGCGACCAAGCGGCGGCTCACCGTCGTCCTGCTGGCGCTGCTGATCTTCGCCGGCACGGTCGGGCTCGCGACGCGGCTGAACACGAACTTCCTCGACCAGTCCGGCGGCACCACGCTGAACATGACGCAGAAGCTGCCCGCCGGCACGAGCGTCGAGGCGAAGGAGAAGGCCGCGACGGCGGTCGAGCAGGCCCTGGCGGCCGAGAGCGCGGTGCAGACGTACCAGGTGAGCGTCGGCGGAGGTGGCGCGTTCGGCGGGTTCGGGGGCGGCGGCACGTCGACGAGCATCTCGGTCACCGTCGCGAAGGACACCGACCTCGACGCGCTGTCGGACCGGCTGCGCGCGAAGCTGACGTCGCGGCCCGAGCTGGGTGAGATCAAGATCGGCGCGGACGCCTCCGGCTTCAACTCCGACCAGGTTTCGGTCACCGTGACCGCGCCGTCGGAGGCCGCGCTGAAGCCCGCGTCCGACCAGGTGGTGCAGGCGCTGGGCGGGGTGTCCGGGCTGACCGAGGTGACCAGCGACCTGGCCGTCGGCTCGCCGCGGGTGCAGGTCGAGGTGGACGACGCCGCGGCCGCCGCGCACGGGCTGTCGGCGAGCACCATCGGCCAGGTCGCCAACCAGGCGATCGCCGGCCGCACGGTGACGCAGCTGCCGGTCGGCGGCCAGCGCACGGACGTCGTGCTGCGCGCCGGCGCCGCGCCGGTGACGGTCGACCAGGTCAAGAGCCTGCCGATCCCGGGCCCGGCCGGCGTCGTCCGGCTCGACGAGGTCGCGAAGGTGTCCACTGTGGACGGCCCGGCGTCGGTGCACCGCACCGGCGGCGACCTCTCGACCACGGTCACCGCCAAGAACACCGGCGACAACCTGAGCAAGACCACGGCGGACATTCAGTCCAAGCTGGACGGACTGACGTTCACCGGCGGCGCGTCGTACTCCCTCGGCGGCGTGAGCCAGGACCAGCAGGAGGCGTTCTCCAACCTGTTCCTGGCGCTGCTGGCGGCGATCGCGATCGTGTTCCTGATCATGGTGGCGACGTTCCGCAGCCTGATCCAGCCGCTGATCCTGCTGGTGTCGATCCCGTTCGCGGCGACCGGCGCGATCGGGCTGCTGCTGGCGACGGGCACCGCGCTCGGCCTGCCGGCGCTGATCGGCATGCTGATGCTGGTGGGCATCGTGGTGACGAACGCGATCGTCCTGATCGACCTGATCAACCAGTACCGCGCGGAGGGGATGAGCGTCTCGGACGCGGTCACCGAGGGCGGCCGGCGGCGGTTGCGCCCGATCCTGATGACCGCGGCGGCGACGATCTTCGCGCTGGTCCCGATGGCGCTGGGCATCACCGGCCAGGGCGGGTTCATCGGCCAGCCGCTGGCGATCGTGGTGATCGGCGGCCTGGTCAGCTCGACGCTGCTGACGCTGGTGCTGGTCCCGACGCTGTACACGATGGTCGAGACCCGGAAGGAGCGTCGCCGCGCGCGGCGCGAGGCTCGCCGTCACCCGGCGAAGGCGCCGGAGTCGGAGTCCCTGGACCCCGCCCCCACCGCCTGACCCGAGTTCGTCGAAGGCCCGGCACTTCCCTCGGGAGGTGCCGGGCCTTCGGCGTGTTCACTGCTTGAAGCGGTAGGTCATGCTGTCGAAGAGGATGCAGATGCTCGGCGACATCACGATCACGCGCAGGGTGTTGTCCCGCTCGTCGAAATCGATGCCCTCGACCTCGAAGTTGCCGCTGCAGCCGCTGCGCAACGGCAGCTGACCCAGCGAAGTCACGTGACCCGCGACGTCCGAACCGGACAGCGGGCCCGCGAGATCCACCTGCAGCAGCGGCTTCGTCGTGCCGAAGAGGCTGCCGTCCGGGTCGTCGGATGCGCAGAGGAGGCGGGTCGCCGTCTGGAAGTCGCAGCCCTGGACGTCGCGGACCGGGTGGTCGAGGCGGATCGTGCCGGCGAGCGGGAGGTTCTCGCCCGGCGTGCCGAACACCGCTCCGGGCATCGGGTGGACCAGGAGGCGGTCCATCGTGCCCCACTCCCCCGCCACCATCCACCGGGCGTCCGGCGACACCGCGGCGAAGGAGTTGTTGTTCGCTTCCCAGGACTCGAGGTTGTGCTTGTAGTTGGCCCACGAACCGTCCGGGGCCTGGACGCGGAAGAGCTTCGCGCCCCGGTCGTCACGCTGGTAGGGCTCGACGTACCAGCCCTGGGCCGAGCCCGGGTCGCCGACGTGGTTCCAGCCCTGCGAGCTGAGGTCCGCCGGGATGGTGCTGATCCCGGTGTAGCGGATGGTGGTGCCCGACGGGCGGACGATCGTGGCGAGCCCCTGGCTCTCGTCGAGGGCGCGGGCTTGGTCCCGCCCGACCTCCGACCAGCCCGTGACGGCCTGCGCCAGCGCGGGCGCGAACACGGTGAGCAAGGCGGCTACGGCGACGACGATCCCGGTCCTGCGCATGTGCGACTCCGGTGGGTGAGGAAACCTGGCGTCAGGGATTTACCAGGAGTCCCGCACCCCGCACACCCGCCGAATGAAGGTTTTTCACGTTTGTTCGGGAAGCTGTCCGGTTCCGGACAGCGGAAAGACCCGGCGGGCTCACCCGCCGGGGGGATTCAGGCCGGGGTCACTCGCCCGGGCGCAGCCCGTCGAAGATCTCCTTGCAGGCCGGGCAGACCGGCGAACCGGGCTTCGGCGACTTCGTCACCGGGAAGACCTCGCCGCAGAGCGCCACCACGTGATTGCCCATGACCGCGCTTTCGGCGATCTTGTTCTTCTTCACGTAGTGGAACATCTTCGGGGTGTCGTCGTCGGTGGTGTCCGTGCCCTCGGGCGTGGTCTCCGGCTTCGTCAGCGTCTCGGTGCTCACCCGGCCATTGTGCCCGAGTCCCGCCGAACCTCGTACGAAAGCCCCCCGGCCTGGCAGGATCTGCGGCATGTTCCAGAAGGTGCTCGCGACGTTCGGCTCGGGCGGGGCGAAGATCGACGCCCGGCTGCTCGACCGGACCGCTTCCCCCGGCCGTCCCCTGCACGGCGAGGTCCTGCTGGCCGGCGGCGAGGTCGACCAGGAGATCAAGGGCCTCGACGTGACGCTGCTGGCCCGCGTCCAGGTGCCCGGCGCGGACAAGACCGAAGACCTCCCCTTCGGCTCCCAGCACCTGGTGGGCGCCGAGACCATCCGCGCCGGCCAGCAGGTCCGGCTGCCGTTCGAGCTGCCGCTGCCCTGGGAGACGCCGATCACCAGCGTCTTCGGCAAGCCGCTCACCGGGATGGCGGTCGGCGTGCGCGCCGAGCTCGACCTGGCGGCAGCGGTGTCCGACCCGTTCGACGCCGACGCCGTCGCGATCGAGCCGATCCCGGCGCAGAAGCGGGTCCTCGACGCGCTGAGCCGGATCGGCTTCGTCTTCCGCGAGGCGATCCTCGAGCAGGGCCGGATCAACGGCGCTCAGCAGCAGCTGCCGTTCTTCCAAGAGGTCCGCTTCACGCCTTCGCCGCGCTTCGCGAGCGTGTTCTCCCAGCTCGCGGTGACGTTCCTGGCGTCGTCGAGCCGCACGGACGTCGTCCTGGAGGTCACCAAGAACGTCCGGGTCAGCAAGAGCGGCGGCTTCGGCGGCCGCGGGCAGGACTTCCTGGGGATGTTCACCATGAAGCCGGACGTCAACTGGGAGAAGCAGCTCGAAGACTGGCTCGACCAGGTGGCGCGGCCGCGGGGCATCTTCGACTGATGGCCACCCCACGTCAGGAGCGGCCGCACATGCCCGGCTACGGGATCACGGCCGGTCCCGCGGGCCTGCTGCCCTGGTCGTGGGCCGAGACGCGGCTGCGGGAGTCGCACGACTTCTGGCTGTCGACCGTCACCCCGGCGGGGCGGCCGCACCTGATGCCGGTCTGGGCGGTGTGGACCGGCGAAGTGCTGTGGTTCTCCTCGTCGCTGCGGTCGGTGAAGGCGCGGAACATCGCCGCGGGTTCGGCCGTGTCGATCGCGACGGACGACCCGTACGAACCCGTCGTCGTCGAAGGGACGGCCGAGATCGTCACCGACCCGGACGCGCTGCGCGGGTTCCTCGCCGCGATGAACACGAAATACGAGACTTCGTACGAAGAAGACTTTCTCGACCCCGCCACCAACGCGTCGATGCGGCTGCGGCCGGAGAAGGTGTTCGGGTTGCGGGAGAAGGACTTCTCGGGCTCACCGACCCGCTGGACGTTCCCGTGAAGTGGGCCGAAGCCGTCACCGCGCTGGGTGGCGTACCCCGGCCGGGCCTCGAAGCCCGCTACGGCGAACCGCACCGCCGCTATCACACGCTCGACCACGCGGCCGCGGTCGCGCGGGACTCCGCCTGGCTGGCGGCGGACCTCGACGCCACCGGGCGCGCGATCGTCGCCGCGGCCGCCTGGACGCACGACGTCGTCTACGACGCGAAGCCCGGCGAAGAC
Source organism: Amycolatopsis sp. NPDC104863 (assembly GCF_055582965.1). Lineage (NCBI taxonomy): Bacteria > Bacillati > Actinomycetota > Actinomycetes > Pseudonocardiales > Pseudonocardiaceae > Amycolatopsis > Amycolatopsis sp. NPDC104863. Next base: position 392,677 of record NZ_JBVJOW010000003.1, on the reverse strand, counting down.
GAACGCGCCAGTGCCGCATGGGCCCGCGAAGCGCTGGAAGGCGTCCGAGAAGAGCACATCAACCGTGTCGAAGGCCTCATCCTCGCCACGATCAAGCACGACGCCCCGCCGGACGACCACCTCGCCACCGCGTTGCTCGACGCCGATCTCGCCATCCTCGGCGCGCCGGAAGCGAACTACGCCGCGTACGCCAAGGCGGTGCGCGAGGAGTACGCGAAGTACCCCGACGACGTCTGGCGCGAAGGCCGCATCGCCGTCCTCGAAGGCATGCTGTCCGGCACCCTCTACCGCAGCGAAGCCGCACGGACACGCTGGGCGACCACCGCGGTGAAGAACCTGACGGCCGAGCTGACCCACTGGCGCGGCGAGCGAGCCGATCACCGATGATGGTTCCTCGTGACCACCCCACTCAACCTGCACGAAGAGGTCGCTTCCGCGCTGCGTGACGGGCACCCCGTCGTCGCGCTGGAGAGCACCATCCTGTCCCACGGCCTGCCGCCGGGCCGCAACCTCGACGTCGCCCGCCGCCTCGAGCGGGTCGTGCGCGACGGCGGCGCCGTCCCGGCCACCATCGCCGTGCTCGACGGCAAGGTCGTCGTCGGCCTCTCCCCCGCCGAGCTCGAGCGCGTCTGCGCGCCGGACGCCGGTCTGGACAAGCTGTCGCTGCGCGACCTCGGCCCGGCCGTCGGCCTCGGCCGCTCGGGCGCGACGACCGTGGCGAGCACGTCGGCGCTGGCCGCCGCGGCCGGCATCGGGATGTTCGCCACCGGCGGGCTCGGCGGCGTGCACGTCGGCGCGGCGCAGTCGTGGGACGTCTCCGCGGACCTCGGCGTGCTCGCGAAGGTGCCGACCGTGGTCGTCTGCTCCGGCGTGAAGTCGGTCCTCGACATCCCGGCGACGCTGGAAGTGCTGGAGACGAACTCCGTGCCGGTGCTGGGGTACCGCACCGACGACTTCCCGGCGTTCTACCTCCGCTCGTCGGGCCACGCCGTCGGCTGGCGGGTCGACGACCCGAAGCAGACCGCCGCCGTGGTCGCCGCGCACCGTGCGTACGCGGATTCCGGTGTCCTGCTGGCGAACCCGATCCCCGAAGCGTCCGAAATGGACAAAGAGCTGCACGACCGGCTGCTCGCCGAGGGCCTGGCGCTGGTCGCCGAGCGGGGCGTGCACGGCGCCGAAGTCACGCCGGTGCTGCTGGAGCACTTCCACACCGCGAGCGGCGGCGTGAGCATCGACGCGAACGAAGCCTTGGTGCTCAACAACGCGAAGCTGGCGACCGAAGTGGCGGTGGCGCTGGCATGAGCGGGATCGTGGTGGTCGGCGACGCCGCCCTGGACGTGATCGCCCGGCACGAGAAGCCGTTGCCGCACGGGGGTGACGCGCGCGCGAAGATCCGGTTCACCGGCGGCGGCTCGGGCGCCAACACGGCGCTGTGGCTGCGTTCCCTCGGCGCGGAGACGACGCTGCTCGCCCGGATCGGCAACGACCCGGGCGGCCGGCTGATCCGCGCGGAGCTGGAGGCCGCGGGGGTGCGGTGCGCGTTCGCGGTCGACGACGAGGCGCCGACGTGCTGCGTCGTGGTGATGGTCGACGGCTCCGGGCAACGCAGCATGCTCGCCGACCGCGGCGCGAACCAGCGCTTCTCCCCCGAGGACGTCACGCCGGAGGTGCTGGCGGGCGCGAGCCACCTGCACCTGTCCGGGTACGTGCTGCTGGACCCGCCGTCGCGCGCGGCCGGGCTCGCGGCGCTGGCCGCCGCGAAGGAAGCGGGGTTGACGACGTCGGTCGACCCGCAGGCGGCCGCGCACATCACCGACCCGGCGGCCTTCCTCGACGACGTGCGCGGAGCCGACCTGCTGATGCCGAACACCGAGGAGCTGGTCGCGCTGACCGGTTCGGCGGACCCGGCGTCGGCGAAGGAGCTGCTCGGCACGGTCGGCGCGGTGGTGGTGACCGCCGGGCTGGACGGCGCCAGCTGGGTCGACGCGGGTGGCGTCACGAGCGTGCCCGCGGTCGAGGCCGAGTGCCTCGACTCGACGGGCGCCGGGGACGCGTTCGACGCGGGTGTGCTCACCGGCTGGCTGGCCGGGGAGTCCACTGTGGACGTCCTGCGGCACGGGACGCGCCTGGGCGCGCTGGCCGTCGGGAAGGTGGGCCCGCAGCCGGGGTGACCGCTAGCCGTCGATGACGCGGTGGCTGGTGCCTTCGATCGCCGTCGCCTCGGCCCGGTAGGTGTTGACCTTCTCGGACTTGCGCGGCGGGCGGTCGTTGGCGATCAGCACCGCGATCCACGGCAGCGGGACCGAGATCGCGAGGAACCCCAGCGCCAGCCACCAGGTGTGGTAGGTCAGCCCGGCCAGGATCAGGCACGGGATGCGGCAGCCCATCATGATCACGTACTTGCGCTTGCGAGCCTTGAACTGCTCTTCGTACGACGGGGCCGCCGCGGTGATCAGCACCGGGTCCGAGTCGTTGGCGGGCATGGTCACTGCACCACCTCCGCTCTCCATCGTCCCACCCGCGCGGCTCATCCGACACCGGGGTGGCTCAACCGGCTCAACGCGGCGGCGACGAGCGTCTCGATGCCGGTGCGCAGGGTCGGGTGCAGCACCGGGGCGAACCGTGGCGAGTGGTTCGACGGGATGTCGCGTTCGAACCGACCCTCGGTCATCGCTGTGACGACGGTCTCCGGGTCGAAGCCGCCGACCAGCCAGAACACCGACGGCGCGCCGGCCGCCCGGCCGAACTCGCTGAAGTCCTCGCTGCCCGTGACCAGCGGCGCCGGCAGCACGACGTCGGCGCCGAAGCGGGCGCGGAAGACCTCGGTGAGCGCGTTGTTGGCGGCTTCGTCGTTCTCCGTGATCGGGTAGGAGCCGGACCGGACGATCTCGGGCGGCTTCGGCGCGCCGGCCGTCGCGGACTCGCCGATCGCGATCCGCTCGACCGCGGCCAGCACCCGCTCCCGGACCGCCTGGTCGAACGACCGGACGTTGACCTCGAGCACGGCCTCGTCGGCGATCACGTTGCTCGCGGTGCCGACGTGCAGCGAGCCGACGGTGACCACGGCCGACTCGGTGGCGGCGATCTCCCGCGACACGATCGTCTGCAGCTTGAGCACCACGGACGCGGCCAGCACGGCCGGGTCGACGGTCGTCTCGGGGCGCGAGCCGTGCCCGCCGCGGCCGTGCAGCGTGATGCGCAGGGTGTCGGTCGCGGCCATGATCACGCCGGGCCGGGTGAGCACCCAGCCGGCGGGGCCGGGCACCAGGTGCTGGCCGAACACGACGTCCGGTTTCCCGGCGATCTCGAAGAGGCCGTCGCGGACCATCGCCGACGCCCCGCCCGCGCTCTCCTCGCCGGGCTGGAACACCACCAGCAGCGTGCCGGACCACGTGTCGCGGCCCTTCGCGAGCAGCGCGGCGGCGCCGGAGAGCCAGGTCGCGTGCATGTCGTGCCCGCAGGCGTGCATGACCGGGACGTCCTTGCCGTGCTCGTCGGTGCCGCGCTCGGTGCTCGCGTACGACAGCCCGGTCTTCTCCTCGACCGGCAGCGCGTCGATGTCGGCGCGCAGCAGGACCGTCGGGCCCTCGCCGTTGCGCAGGACGCCCAGCACGCCGGTGCCGGCGATGCCGGTGTGCACCTCGTAGCCGTCGCGCTCCAGCCGCCGGGCCAGCTCGGCCGCGGTCCGGGTCTCGGCGAACGAGAGCTCGGGGTGGCGGTGGAGGTCGATGTACAGCGCTTCGAGCTCGGGCAGCGCCGCGGCGAGCGGGGTGAGGACGTCTTCGAGGGTCACAGGGGCCATCGTGGCAGCATTACCCACCGTGAGCACGCGAAGCGTACTGCCCGACCTGTCCGACGACGTCTGCGCGAGGCTGCGCGAAGCCTTCCGCCGCACCGGCTACGACGCCGACGGCGTGGTGGGCGCCCTCGGCGGCGCCGCCCACGCGGCGCTGGGCCGCGGCGAGCCGGTCCCGGCCGAGCGCGCGAGCCGCGACGCGGGTGAGCTGGGCACGCTGATCCGGCTGTTCCTGCTGGGCGGCACCGAGCCGGAGACGCAGGTCAAGGCCGCGTTCGCGCCGCTGACGCCGGAAGACGCGGTCTCGGCGGGCCTGCTCACCCTGGCCGCCGACGGCTACCGCGCCGCGCTCGACGTCCGCCCGCACGGCGACGAAGAAGGCTCCTGGTGGGTGGTCTCCGACCTCGACGCCGACGTGCTCGGCGCCGCGGTGCCCGAGGACCACGTGCTCGGCGTCGGCCACGCGTCGCTGTCGCTGATCCGCGCGACCAGCCGCCGCCCGGTCGGCACCCTGCTCGACCTGGGCACCGGCAACGGCGTGCAGGCGCTGCACGCGACCCGGCACGCACAGCGCGTGACCGCCACCGACGTCTCGGAGCGGGCGCTGGCGCTGGCCGCGGCGACGTTCCGGCTCAACGAGCTGGACGTCGAGCTCGCGCGCGGCGAGTGGTTCGCGCCGGTCGCGCGGCGGAAGTTCGACCAGGTCGTCTGCAACCCGCCGTTCGTGGTCGGCCCGGCGCGCGTCGACTACACCTACCGCGACTCCGGGCTGGCCGGCGACGACGCGAGCGCGCTGGTCGTGCGGCAGCTCCCGGGTTTCCTGAACGACGGCGGGGTCGGGCAGCTGCTGGCGTCCTGGCTGCACACCGGCCGCGAGGACTGGGCCGACCGGGTGAGCCGCTGGCTGCCCGCCGAGACCGACGCCTGGTTCGTCCAGCGGGACGTCGCCGACCCGGCGCTGTACGTCGGCACCTGGCTGCGGGACGCGGGCATCGAGCCGCGCTCGCCCGAGGGGCGGGTGAAGGCGGCGGCGTGGCTCGACTGGTTCGCGGCGAACGACGTCCGCGGCATCGGCTTCGGGTTCGTCACCCTGCGGCGCGCGGCCGGGCGGACCCCGACCGTCGTCTGCGAAGACCTGCGGCAGGCCTACGACGACCCGCTCGGCCCGGAAGCGGCGGGCTGGCTCGACCGGGTGGAATGGTTGCACGAATCGGGTGATTCGCTCCTTGATGTCCGTTTTGTGGTGCCCGACACGGTTTTGCTGGAAAGCGTCGAGGAACCCGGGGACGAGGGCTGGGAAACGACCATCCGGCGGTTGCACCGCACCGACGGGCCGGGCTGGCAGCACGAGGTCGACGAGCTGGCCGCGCGGCTGCTCGCGGGCTGCCGTGGCGCGTTGCCCCTGGAAGACCTGATCGAGCTTCTCGCGGCCGCGCAGGGCCTGGAAGCTTCGGAGCTGGCGGCCGCCGCGCTGCCGGTCGTGCGTGAGCTCGTCCGCCACGGGATGCTCGTCCCGGCGGGCCAGTGAGGGCCGTCGCGGCCCGCGTCACCCGGGCGGACGTCACCGTCGCGGGTGAGGTCGTCGGCGCCATCGACGAGCCGGGTTTGCTGGTGCTGCTGGGAATCCACGCCGACGACGACCCGCCGAAGGCCGTCACGATGGCGCGGAAACTGCACGAACTGCGCGTGCTCCGCGACGAGGAATCATGCGCCACGGCGAATGCGCCGCTGCTCGTGGTGAGCCAGTTCACGCTCTACGGCGACACGAAGAAAGGCCGGCGGCCGTCGTGGACGCAGGCCGCGCGGCCCGAGGTCGCCGAACCGTTGGTGGACGCCGTGGTGGCCGAGCTGCGCGGACGCGGCGCCACCGTGGCAACGGGACGGTTCGGGGCGATGATGGCGGTGTCGAGCGTCAACGACGGTCCGTTCACCGTTCTCATAGAGGTCTAGACCACCCCGGGAGGGTTCAGTTCCCGGCCCGATTCACACGGGATTCTCAGGTTTCCCGTCGGTCGCGCGTTCTCAGCAAAAGCTCAGCAATGGTGGAGCAACCGGAGGGCGCCCGGAGTCGTCTCCTTTTCAGCGAGCCGGGAACGTTTCGGGAACCCGGAGCGTTGTGCCAGATGTCCAGCCAAGCCGGCCGGACCGGCGTACCGGGTTCCACAGGCCCCGGGCCGCGGGTGCGCACCGGCGGACCACCGCAGCAGCACGTTCAGCCCGTGACCGGGGAGGCAGAATGTCAGTCCAGACTCTCGAACGCGAGTCGCGCGGGATTCGCGAGCGCATCCCGGCTCAGGCGTCCGAGGAACCGTCGTCGCTGAGCGTGGGGGCGCTCACCGACGCCGACCTCGACGCCCAGAGCCCCGCCGCCGACCTCGTGCGCGTCTACCTCAACGGCATCGGCAAGACGGCCCTCCTGTCCGCGGCCGACGAGGTCGAGCTCGCGAAGCGCATCGAAGCCGGCGTCTTCGCCCAGCACATGCTGGACACCGGCGAGAACCTCACCACCAAGCGCCGCACCGAGCTCGCCGCCCTGGTGCGCGACGGGCACGTGGCGAAGAACCACCTGCTCGAGGCCAACCTGCGCCTCGTCGTGTCGCTGGCCAAGCGGTACACCGGCCGGGGGATGCCGCTGCTGGACCTGATCCAGGAGGGGAACCTGGGCCTGATCCGCGCGGTGGAGAAGTTCGACTACTCCAAGGGGTTCAAGTTCTCGACCTACGCCACGTGGTGGATCCGGCAGGCCATCACCAGGGGCATGGCCGACCAGGGCCGCACCATCCGGCTCCCGGTCCACCTGGTGGAACAGGTGAACAAGCTGGCCCGCATCAAGCGCGACCTGCACCAGCAGCTCGGCCGCGACGCGACGAACGACGAGCTGGCGGCCGAGTCGGGCATCCCGGCGCACAAGATCTCCGACCTGCTCGACCACTCGCGTGACCCGGTAAGCCTGGACATGCCGGTCGGCACGGAGGAGGACGCCCCCCTCGGCGACTTCATCGAGGACTCCGAGGCGACCGACGCCGAGAGTGCGGTGATCTCGGGCCTGCTGCAGGACGACCTGCGCCGCGTCCTGGCAACACTGGACGACCGCGAGCAGCACGTGATCCGCCTGCGCTACGGCCTCGACGACGGCCAGCCCCGCACGCTCGACCAGATCGGCAAGCACTTCGGGCTCTCCCGCGAGCGCGTCCGCCAGATCGAGCGCGAGGTCATGTCCAAGCTCCGCCAGGGCGAGCGCGCGGACCGGCTCCGCGCGTACGCCAGCTGATCGACTCTGCTCAAAGGGGCGGGCACCTACGGGTGCCCGCCCCTTTTGCGTGCCATGACCAGCAGGTCCGGGTTTCGCAGCGCCAGACTGGAAAATTTTCCACGAAAAAGGGGTTTTGCCCCCACAAAACGGGGGTAGCAACCCTTCGCCGACACCCGTTCGGCCGCGTTGACTTATGAGGTGCATCACGCCACATTCGTCTAGCGGCTTCCACCGGCACCGGCGCAGACCACGCGCCCGGATGTGCACGCATCCGGTCGCTCTCCCCGGGAGGTCGGGTCCGTCGGGGTGGACCCGGCCTCCCGACCAGCTCAGCGGTTGTGAAGCACACCGAAGGCACCGCCCCAGCCGGGCAGGTAGGCGGGCAGGCAGCCCGGGCAGCCGGGCAGGTAGGCAGCCGGCCGGGCGGGCAGGCAGCCCCGGGCAGCCGGACAGGTAGGCGGCCAGCCCGGGCGGGCAGGCAGGCAGCCCGGGCAGGTAGGCAGCCGGCGGCCGGGCGGGCCGACAGTCCGGGCGGGCAGGTAGGCAGGCAGCCGGGGCAGGCAAGCCAGCCAGACCCCCCGCAACCCCGATCCGAAGCCAGAACACGGCCGGCGGTGCCGGGTCAAGGCATCTTTCCCGCCTTGACGCGGTACTGCCGGCCGTAGTCACAATCGGGCGTCGGGGTGGTGGGAACACAAAGCCCGGACTTCGAGGCGGCGGGAACACGAACCCCAGACTTCGAGGCGATGGGAACACGAACCCCGAGGCCGAACAAAGAACCGCGCGAGACAGCCCATAACGCCCCACACCACTCCACCAAACCGAACCCCAAGTGGGGTGCCCCACACCGACCCAGGTGCGCCCATCCCACCCCCCGACCATCCTGCGTAGGGTGGACCGATCCCGGAGCTGGCAAAGGAGCCTGGCAGTGCCGTCCACCACCACGTTTCAGCACACCGAAGTCCTCCCCCTCGGCAAGGACACCAAGACCGAGTACCGGCTGGTCACCGCCGAGGGCGTCGAGACCGTCGAAGCCGCCGGGCGGACCTTCCTGAAGATCGAGCCAAAAGCGCTCACCACCCTCGCGCGCACCGCGATCAAAGACATCCAGCACCTGTTGCGCACATCACACCTCGAGCAGCTCCGCGCGATCGTGGACGACCCCGAAGCCAGCGGCAACGACCGCTTCGTCGCGATGGACCTCCTCCGCAACGCAGCCATCTCCGCCGGCGGCGTTCTCCCCATGTGCCAGGACACCGGCACCGCGATCGTCATCGGCAAGCGCGGCGAAGGCGTGCTCACCGGCGGGGACGACGAGCGCGCGCTCTCGCAGGGCATCTTCGACGCCTACCAGCAGCTGAACCTGCGCTACTCGCAGATGGCGCCCGTCAACTTCTGGGACGAGCGCAACACCGGCACGAACCTCCCCGCGCAGATCGAGCTCTACCACAAAGAGGGCGACCCGACCTACGAGTTCCTCTTCATGGCCAAGGGCGGCGGCAGCGCCAACAAGACTTTCCTCTACCAGGAAACAAAAGCCGTCCTGAACCCGAAGCGGCTCGCGCGCTTCCTCGACGAGAAGCTGCGCAGCCTCGGCACCGCGGCCTGCCCGCCGTACCACCTCGCCATCGTCGTCGGCGGCATGTCGGCCGAGTTCAACTTGAAGGTCGCAAAGCTCGCTTCGGCGCGTTATCTCGACAACTTGCCGCAGGAGGGTTCCGAGCTGGGCCACGCCTTCCGCGACCGCGACCTCGAGCAGCAGGTCCTCGAGATGACCCGCCAGTTCGGCATCGGCGCGCAGTTCGGCGGCAAGTACTTCTGCCACGACGTGCGTGTCATCCGGCTCCCCCGCCACGGCGCCAGCTGCCCCGTCGGCGTCGCCGTGAGCTGCTCGGCCGACCGTCAGGCCAAGGCCAAGATCACCGCCGACGGCGTCTTCATCGAACAGCTCGAGCGCGACCCCGCCCGCTTCCTCCCCGAGATCACCGAAGAGGACCTCTCGGACGACGTCGTGAGCGTCGACCTCAACCGGCCGATGGCCGAGATCCGCGCGCAGCTCTCGCAGCTGCCGGTCAAGACGCGGCTTTCGCTCACCGGCCCGCTGGTCGTCGCGCGTGACATCGCGCACGCGAAGATCGCCGAGCGCCTCGACGCCGGCGAGGAGATGCCGGACTACCTGAAGAACCACCCGGTCTACTACGCGGGCCCGGCCAAGACGCCGGAGGGCTACGCGTCCGGCTCGTTCGGCCCGACGACGGCCGGGCGGATGGACTCCTACGTCGAGCAGTTCCAGGCCGCCGGCGGCTCACTCGTCATGCTGGCCAAGGGAAACCGCTCGAAGCAGGTGACCTCCGCGTGCCAGACGCACGGCGGGTTCTACCTCGGCTCGATCGGTGGCCCGGCCGCGCGGCTCGCGCAGGACTGCATCAAGAAGGTCGACGTCCTCGAGTACGCCGAGCTCGGCATGGAAGCCGTCTGGAAGATCGAGGTCGAGGACTTCCCCGCGTTCATCGTCATCGACGACAAGGGCAACGACTTCTTCGCCAGCACCGGCGACCCGGTGCTGCAGATCAGCTTCCGTTAGGACGCAAGGGAAGGGGACACCGGCCCGCCGCCGATGCCCCCTTTCCTTCCCTGCTCCCTCAGCCGACGCGCTCGATCCGCGCGCGCCGGATGAGGAACTTTCCGGGTTCCCGCACCTGTTCGAAGGCCGCGTTGTTGAGCAGCGTGCAGCTGCCCGACACCGACGTCACCGCCACCGTGGTGGACTTCGAGTTGTCCAGGTTGGTCACCTTCAGCTTCGTCCCCGCCGGGAACTGGTTGCTCGACGCGGCCGGCGCGCCCCCTTCGCCCGAGAGCGTCACGGTGGAGCCGGCGCACACAACGTCGCCGGTCGCGCCCTGGTTCCCGGTGTTCGCCCCGGCCTGGTTCTGGTTCTGCTGCGCGGGCGCCTGCTGCGCCGGGGCCTGCGCGGCCGGCGCCTGCTGGGCCGGAGCCTGCTGGGCCGGCGCGCCGTTGTTCGCCGCGACGTTCGCCGTGCAGCCCGCGACCTGCCGCCGCTGCTGGATCAGGTCCACGACCGCCTGCCGGTTGGCGATCCTCGCGGCCGACTGCGCGTCCGGGTTCGCCTGCTGGCCCGCGATGAAGTTCAAGTTGTTCTGCAGGGCGGTGTCGAGCCCGCCACAGTTCTCCTTCGGCGCTTCGGCCGCGTTGCCCGCGGGACTGCTCAGCGCGATCGCGGCCGCGGTGACGCCGGAAACACCCAGCAACGCGGCCAGACCGACGGTCGCCTGCTTGCGGTGCCGACCACTGCTCAACCGGGGCATGTGCCCCTCCTCTCTGATCACCACCTCAACCATGGATACGGCTCGGTAACAGCGTCGGTTCACCGGATTTGCGAAGAGTTTTCGACGGCTTCGAAGAAGCTCAGCCGACCGGCGCCACATCGTGGTCCGGACCATTGACCCGCGCCGCGGTGGCCAGCGCCCAGCGGCCCGTCGTCGCCAGGCCGAGGACGAACACCAGCACTCCGCAGCCCGCGACGATCCCCCACGCGAGGTGTCCCGTCCCCGGCGCGACCGTCGGCTCCCCGGCCGCGACGACCGCGCCGATGACCGCGACCCCGAGCGAGATCCCCACCTGACGGCTGGTCGAGGCCACCGCCGCCGCGAGACCCGCGCGCTCGCGGGGCATGCCGGACACCGCCGCGTTCGTGATCGGCGCGTTGAGCATGCCGAAGCCGGCACCGAAGACCGCGTAACCCAGTACCAGCACCGGAACCGGGGTGGCCGGGCCGATCCCGGCGAGCACAAGCCCGGCGATCGTGATCCCCGCGCCCGCGACCAGCAGCGGCAGCCGGGGCCCGCGCGCGCCGACCACGCGGCCCGACAGCGGCGCGCACACCGCCGTCACCGCCGCCATCGGCAGGGTCAGCAATCCCGCGTGCAGCGCGGAAAACCCGCGGGTCTCCTGCAGGTACAGCGTGTTGAGGAAGAGGAAGCCCGCGAGCGCGGAGAACCCGGTGACCGCGGTGAGCGTCGCGCCGGAGAACGGGACGCTGCGGAAGAACCTGAGCTCCAGCAACGGATCCCGCCGCCGGCGTTCGTAGGGCAGCAGCACCGCCAGCGCGACCGCGGCGACCACAAAGCAGGCGACGATCGGCGGCGAGCCCCAGCCGGTGCCGCGGCCTTCGATGATCCCGTAGGTCACCGACGCCAGCAGGACCATCACCAGCAGCTGGCCCACCGGGTCGAGCCGGCGCGGGCGCGGCGAACGCGACTCGGGGACGAACAGCGCCGTCAGCACGATCGCGGCCACGCCGACCGGGACGTTGATCCAGAAGATCGAGCGCCAGCCGGCCCAGCCGACGAGCGCGCCGCCGACCACCGGCCCGACCGCCATGCTCAGCCCCACCACCCCGGCCCACACGCCGATCGCGCGGGCGCGCTCGCGGGGCTCGGTGAAGATGTTGGTGACGATGGAGAGCGCGACCGGGTTGAGCATCGACCCGCCGATCGCCTGCAGCGCGCGGAAGGCGACCAGCAGCCCGACGTTCGGCGCGACCCCGCACAGCAGCGAGCCGAGGCTGAACAGCGCGAGACCGGTCTGGAAGGTCCGGCGGCGGCCGACGCGGTCCGCGGTCGAGCCGGACAGCATGAGCAGGCTCGCCAGGACGAGCGTGTACGCGTCGATCGTCCACTGCAGACTCGACACCGACGCGCCCAGATCGTCCCGGATCGCCGGGAGCGCGAGGTTCACGATCGTGTTGTCGAGCCCGACGATGAAGAGGCTCATGCAGCAGACGGCGAGGACCACTCGCCGCCGGACCGGCTGTGGCACCGACTACCCCACTTTAGTTGCACGGACAATATTAAGCATCGTACAACTAATGTGCGTGAACCCTGTCAGGCCGGGAACAGCTCCGTGAGCCGGGCCAGCGTCTTCTCGATGCCTTCGGCGTTCTTGCGCGGGAACGGGCTGAGGCTGATGGCGAGCGGGAACTTCGCCGTCGACCAGTCGAAGGTCTCGGTGACCTCGGTGCGGCCGCCGTCGACGGGTTCGAGCCGCCAGCGCCAGCGGTGCCCGTTGAAGTGCCGCCAGGCGATCAGCCGGCCCTCTTCGAACTCGACCACGGTGTTGAGGATCTTGTAGGACGCGCCCATCTTCATGTCCATGCCGAACTTCGCGCCGAGCGCGAGCCGGTCCGGGCCGCCGGACTGGGCGGCCCGGACCGTGCCGGACCCGTCGATGAGCGGGTGCTGGGCCGGATCGGCCAGGAGCCCGAAGATCTTCTCCGGGGTCGTGGCGACGATCGCGGTGCGTGAGACCTGACGGCTACCCATCACCCGAGCCTAGATCATTTGGTCGCCTTCAACACGACGGTGCGCTGGTCCAGCGGCGCCGCCAGGGCGACGGAGATCACCGGGTACCGGATGTCCATCGTGCACATCTGGCCGGTCTGCGCCTTGGTCTCGCTCAGGTTGACGACCACGCGGTCGCCTGCCTGCTCGGTCGCCTCGCCGAGGGCGTGGCCGCAGCCGCCCTCCTGGGCGCGGATGTTGAGGATCGTGCCGCCGTTCGCCGTCCACACCTCGTGCGGGTAGTTGGCGGGCAGCGCGGCGGCGTCGACCTTGTTCGGCGGCACCGGGGTGCTGCCCTCGGGCACCTCGAGCCGGGGTTTGCCCGGCTGGTTCGGCGGCGCCGGCAGGACCGACTCGCTCGGCGAGGTCGAAACGCTGCCGGTGGGGGCGACCGAGCTGCCGCCGGCCGCGGGTTGACTGGTGGGCAGGTCCTGGCCGGCACAGGCCGTCGCCGTCAAGAGGATCGCGCCTGTTCCGACCACCTTCGCTAAGTACCTCATGCGTCCAGGACGGAACGGGCCCGGCGCGGGGTTGCACGAAGATCGTGACAGATACGGAAGCACGTACTAATGTATGGCTTCATCATGAAGGACGTAGATTTCACGCCCGATCCGGACGGCCGGCTGTTCGATCCCGGGGTCCGGGCCGCCCTCGGCGACTTCGCCGTCGACGACGACATCGGCCCGCTGGAAGCGGCCGCGGCGATCCGGACGGCCTCGCGGGGCCTCGACTCCCTGCGCGCGCACGGGACGGACAGCCGGGGGCTGAGCCCAGGCGCGCTGGACGTCCTGATCCGGCTCAGCGGGAGCGAGGACGGGATCAGCATCAAGGACCTGGCCGCTGCCGCCGGGGTCAGTTCGCGGAACGTGACCGGCCTGGTCGACACGCTCGAGCGGGGCGAGCTCGCGATCCGCGTGCCCGCCCCGGCGGACCGGCGTTCCGTGCTCGCCCGGATCACCCCGGCCGGGCGGACATGGCTCGAAGAGTTCCGCCGCCCGTCCCAGGCGGCCATGGCGGCCGTCTTCCGCGGGTTCACCCCCGGGGAAATCGCCCTGCTGCGGCATTTGTGCCTGCGTGTCGTGGAAAACCAGCACCACCTGACCCGCTACCTGGAGGACCGACCATGACGACCCGCGAGACCGTTCAGGCCTACCACCGGGCGAGGTTCGACGGCGACGTGCCCGCCGCGGCCGCGCAGCTCGCCGGCACGTTCACCTTCCGGAGCCCGCTGCTCAGCTCGGACGCCGACGGCCATCTGGCCGGGCTGCCCGGGTTCCTGCAGGTGGTCTCCGGCGTGGAGATGATCAGCGAGCTGTACGGCGAATCGGAGGCCACGCTCGTCTACGACGTCCACACCGCGACGCCGGTGGGAACCCAGCGCACGGCCGAGCACTTCCGCCTGCGGGACGGCCGGATCGAGGCGATCACCCTGATCTTCGACGCCACCCGCTGGCACCCGGTCATGGCCGCGGCGGCCGCCGGCTGAAGGCCGTCAGCCCTGGCGGAGGACGACCGTGCGGGTGCCGAGGGGCGCGGCCAGGGTCAGCGGGATGCTGATCTCCCTGATGTAGTCCGGGCACATCTGGCCCTTCTTCGCGGCGGAGACGGCGATCAGCACGACCACCTGCTGCGGTGTCTGGTCGCCGAGGCGGGCCGAGACGCGGCGGCAGCCGCCCTCCTCGGCGCCGAGGATCACCTGCTTGCCGTCGATGCTGCGGGTCAGCGTGCGCGGGTAGCCCTCCGGCAGCCCGCGCGCGTCGACCTGGCTCTCGGCGATGACGTCGTCCCCGGGCGCGATGCCCTGCGTCGGGCGCCCGACGGTCTGCGACGGCGGCGGGGCCACCGGCGGCGACGACGGGTCGAGGGTCGGCGTGACCGTGCCCGGCACCGACGTCGCCGGGGCGGGACTGCCCGCCGGAGCGCCGCCGGTGCCGGCTCCGCACGCCGTCACGGTGAACAGCAGCAGGCTCGCTCCCAGCAGTTTGCGCATACCTGCCAGACGGAGCGGACGCCCACCGGGTTGCATCCCCTCAGCGATGGGCCGCCCGGCCGCGGACCAGGCCGAGCAGGATCACCCCCGCGAGGGTCACCCCGAGCAGCACCACCGTCGCCGCGGAGGCGAGGAACACCTGGCCGCGGTCGGTGAGGGCGAAGATGCTCGCCGGGAGCGTGCGCCAGTCCGGCGGGTACAGCATCATCGTCGCGCCCAGCTCCCCCATCGACATCGCGAGCGCGAGGCTCGCCGACGCCGTCATCGCCGGCAGCAGCACCGGGACGCGCACCCGCAGCAGCACCCGCGCCGGGGACGCCCCCAGCGACGCCGCCGCCTGCGCGAGCAGCGGGTCGACCCGGGCGAGCGCGGCCGACACCGTGCTGTAGGCGAAGGGCAGCAGGATCAGCAGGTGCCCGAGCAGCACGATCCAGCGGGTGCCGTTGAACGCCAGCGGCGGCCGGCTGAACGCCACCAGCAGCGCCAGCCCCAGCACCACCGACGGCACCGCGATCGGCAGGTGGAACGCCGTGTCGGCGAACTGCCGCAGCCGCCGCGGCGCGGTCTCCGCCGCCAGCGCGGCCCACGTCCCGAGCAGCACGGCCGCCGCGCCCGCGATGACCCCGGTCTGGATGCTCACCGACAGGCTCGCGAACGTCTCCCCCGACAACGCCCCGGCGTAGTGCCCGAGGGTGAACCCGCCGGGCAGCACGCCGGTCCAGTGCCCGGCGAACGACGCGAGCACGATCATCACCAGCGGCGCGGCCACCACGAGGGTGAACACCACGCCGAACACCAGCCACAGCAGCAGCTTGCTACGCCGCGTCCACAGCAGCACGGCTCCCCCTTCCGGACAGGACCCGGTAACTCCCGTACAGCAGCAGCGAAATCACGACGTCGACCAGCGCGACGACGCTCGCCGCCGGGAAGTCGAACGTGACGATCCCCTTGCCGTAGACCAGCATCGGCAGCGTCGTGACACCCTTGGCGCCGAGGAACAGCACGATGCCGAACTCGTTGAGCGCGAGCAGCAGCGTCAGGCAGGCGCCCGAGGCCAGCGACGGCAGCGCCGCCGGGAGCACGACCTGCCGCAGCACCCGGCCGGGCCGGGCGCCCAGCGACGCCGCGACGTCCAGGTGCACGCCCGGGACCTGCCCGAACGCCGCGAGCGCCGGCCGCATCACGAACGGCGTGTAGAAGGTGATCTCGGCGAGCAGCACGCCCCACGGCGAGTACAGGAAGCCACCCGCGCCGAACACACCCGCGCTGCCGTAGAGGAACGTGAACGCCAGCGCGATGAGGAACGACGGGAACGCGAGCACGGTGTCGACCAGCCGCGACAGCGTCCGCGCGCCCGGGAACGGGACGAACGCGATCACCAGGGCGAGGAACGTGCCGAGCAGCACGCAGCCGGTGGTCGCGCCCAGCGCCAGCAGCACGGTCTGCCACGCCGCGTCCCGGAACTCCGCCGAGCCGAGCACCTCGCCCCACACCGCCAGGCCGAGCCCGCTGCCGGTGGTCAGGGACTGCCCGGCCACCAGGACCAGCGGATACCCGAAGAAGACCGCGACGACCACCAGCGGCGGCAGCAGCCAGAGGCCGCGGACGCGCCGCCCGGACGTCCGGCGCGGCCGCGTCACGACGGCTTCGAGGGCGACGCCGGTCATGCGCCGACCCCGACCAGCGGGCAGCCGTCCGGGATCGACACCCCGACCGCCGACCCGACGGCGAACGCGTCGGCCACCTCGGCCCGGATGACCGCGCCCCCGGCCAGCTCCAGGTCCAGGCGGTAGCCGGTGCCGCGCCACTGCACCGCCCGGACCAGCGCCGGGAGGGTGTCCGCGCCGGGCTCGCCGACCCCGACGCGGTGCGGGCGCACGCCGAGCGCGACCGGTCCGGCGCCGAGCGCGCCGGTCGGCTCGGCGGTCAGCACGCGCTCGCCGAGCCGGACGGTCGCGGGCCGCCCGGCGCTGACCAGGTCGACCGGGATGAGGTTGGCCGCGCCGAGGAAGCTCGCGGTGAACTCGGTGGCCGGGCGCCGGTAGAGCTGCTCGCACGGGCCGGTCTCGACCAGCCGCGAGTCGCGCATGACGGCGATGCGGTCGGCGAGCGCGAGGGCCTCGGCCTGGTCGTGGGTCACGTAGACGAGCGTGGTGTCCGGCAGCTCGGCGCGCAGCCGTAGCAGCTCCGCGATCATGTCCTCGCGCAGCGCGGCGTCCAAAGCGGACAGTGGCTCGTCGAGCAGCAGCACGTCCGGCCGGATGGCCAGCGCCCGGGCGAGCGCGACCCGCTGCTGCTGGCCCCCGGACAGCTCACGCGGGAACCGGCGGGCGTAGGCGCCCATGCCGACCAGGTCGAGGACCTCGGCGACCCGCGCCGCCACCTCGGCGCGCGGCGCCCGCCGGGCCTTGAGCCCGAACGCGACGTTGGCGTCGACGCGCAGGTGCGGGAACAGCGCGTAGCTCTGCACCACCACGCCGAGCCCGCGCCGGTGCGGCGGCAGGTCGGTGACGTCCTCGCCGGCCAGGAAGACCCGGCCCGCGCTGGGCCGTACGAACCCCGCGAGGGCCTTGAGCGCCGTGGACTTGCCGGAGCCGGACGGCCCGAGCAGGGCGAGGGTCTCCCCGCGGGCCACGGTCAGGTCGAGCGTGTCCAGCGCCGTCGTCTGTCCGAAGTGGACGGAGACACCGCGGAACTCGACCGCCGGCGTCATCGGCCGACGGCCTTCTTGTAGGCGGCCAGGTCGGCGTCCAGCTTGCCGAGCACGGCGGTCCAGTCCGGCTGCCAGATGTCGACGCCGTCGAGCGCGGCCTTGATCTTCCCGGCGTTCGGGCCGCTCGCGGTGACGTCGGACCGGGCCGGGATGCCGAACGCGTCGGCCGTCTTGGCCTGGACTCCGGGCGAGAACAGGAAGTCGAGCAGCTTCTTCGCGTCGTCCGGGTGCGGCGCGTTCGTCACCAGCCCGGCGTAGTACGGCAGCGCGAACGTCGAGCGCTTGCCCTGGGCGTCGGCCGGGAAGAACACGTCGAAGCCGCCGCTCTTGGCGATCTCGGCGAGGTTCATCTGGACGTCGCCGTTGGCGACCAGCAGCTCGCCCTTGGCCACCTTGGGCTGCAGCTTGCCGGTGGACGACGACGGGCCGGCGTTGTTCGCTTCGAGCTTGCCGAGGTAGTCGAGCGCGCCCTGCTCGCCGAGGACGTGCTGGAGCTGCAGGAGCACGGCGGTGCCGTCGCCGGCCTCACCGGGCGTCGAGTACTGCACCTTGCCCTTGAGCTTCGGGTCGAGGAGGTCGTCCCAGGTCTTCGGCGCGGCCTGCGGGTTGCGGATGAAGCTGAGGTAGTTGTTCATCATCGCGGCGAAGCGGCCCTGCGGGTCCTTGTCCGGCACCTTGTCCGCGCCCTGCGGGGTGTACGGCTGCAGCAGCCCGGCGACCCGCTGGATGAACGGCGGGAGCGTGACGAGGACGTCGGCCTGGGTGTTGGCCTTCTCCTTCTCGACGCGGGAGGCGACCTCGCCGGACCCGGCCGTCACGGCCTGGACGGTGATGCCGGTCTGCTCCTTGAACTCGGCGAACCGGGCGGTGTACCAGTCTTCGAGACCGTCCACTGTGTACACGGTGACGGTCTTGCCGCCGGCGGACGCGGCGCCGGTGCCGCCGCAGGCGGCGAGCAGCGCGGTCAGCGCCACCGCGAGGACGGCGGCCAGGGTCTTCTTCATCGGGGTTCTCCTTCGAGCACGGCGGGGAGTTCGGAGACGGAGGCGAGGACGTGCGTGGCGCCGGCCGCGGCGAGGTCTTCGCGGCGGCCGGCGCCGGTCAGGACGCCCGCGACGACGGAGGCGCCGGAACGGAGTCCGGTGAGGACGTCGGACGGGGTGTCCCCGGCGACGGCGATGTGCCGCACGTCGGTGACTTCCAGCCGCAGCGCCGCGGCGAGGACGAGGTCGGGGAACGGGCGCCCGCGGACGCCGTCGCCCGGGGCGAGCACGAGGTCGGCGAGGCCTTGCCAGCTCAGCGCGTCGAGGATGGCGTGCTGGGTGGCCGGGGCGAACCCGGTGGTGAAGGCGACCTTGACGCCGTCTTCGCGCAGGCCGCGGATGACGTCTTCGGCGCCGGGGATCGGGGCGCACGCACCGTCGGCGACGAGCTTTCCGTAGGCGGCTTCGAAGGCCGAGTTCGCTTGCTGCGCTTGGGTTTCGCCGTCCATCAGGGCGCGGAAGACGGTGATCTTCGACTGACCCATCGTGTCGACGACGTAGCGCAGCATGTCCGGGTGCCGCTCCTCGGGCACCCCGAGGGTCTCGATCGCGGCGGTGAAGGCGCGCACGACGAGGCCGTCGTCGGCGACGGTCGTGCCGGCCATGTCGAGGACGACGAGTTCGGTGGTCACAGTCCCAGCTCCTCGGCGGTGTCTTCGGCGATGGCGGGCGCGCAGGTCATGCCGCGCCCGCCCGGTCCGGTGATCAGGAAGGCGTTGTCCGCGACCCGCGCGCGGTGCACGATCCGGCCGGTGTCGGTGGTCTGCGCGTACACCCCGGCCCAGCGGCGCCGCAGCCGCGGCAACGGGCGGCCCAGGAGCGTCGAAGCGACGTCGGCGAGGTGCTCGTACGGGTCTTCGGTGACGTCGAAGGAGAACGGCTCGTCGTATTCGTGGGTGTCGCCGATGGTCAGCGAGCCGTCGAGCCGCTGGACGAGCAGCAGCTGCATGCGGTGCGCCGCGGCGACGTCACCCTGGGGCTGGGATCCGGCGAGGGCGTCGAGCGCCGGGCCGCGGTAGGCGGGGTAGTAGCGGAAGCTGTCACCGTCGGCGACGCTGGTGGTCAGCTCCTCGCCGAGCGGCTCGGTCTGCGCCATCTGCAGCCGGACCTTCCGCACCGGCGGGTCGCCGGCCAGCTCGCGGACGAGGCCGCCGGTCCACGCGCCGGTGCAGAAGAGGACGACGTCCCCTTCGTGCCGCTCACCGCGGTCGTCGACGACGCCGGTGGCGGTGAGGTGCCGCACCTCCCGGCCCGGCCGCCAGGTGTGCCGGCCGGTCTTGGCCAGCTCGGCGCGCAGCGCGGGCTGGGCGGTGCGCGGCTCGACGGCGCCGTCCCGCTCGCACCACAGCGCGCCCAGGAAGTCCCCCTGCAGAGCGGGGTTCAGCTCACGGGTCTCGGCGGCGTCGAGCAGCTTGTAGCCACGTTCGGCGGCTTCGGGCCCTTCGGCGACTTCGCGCGCGACGGCGAGCTCGGCGTCGGTCCGGACGACGGTCAGCGAGCCGTTGGCGCGGAAGCCGAGCGCCGGGACGCGCTCGCCGATCCGCTCCCACAGCAGCCGGGCGCGCCCCGCGGTCGCCAGCTCGGCGCCCGAGGCCCGGCCACCCACCCAGACCAGGCCGAAGTTCCGCACGGAAGCGCCGCGGGCCTCGGGTTCGCGTTCGAGCTGGACGACGTCGTGGCCGCGTTCGACGGCCTGCCAGGCGTGGAGTGTGCCGAGCACACCACCGCCCACGATGAGGATTCGCACGCCGCACACGCTCTCCGGAGCGCGCCAACGGGCGCTGTCCCCATGGCGAACACGGCGTGAAGCACCAGGGAATATTGGACCGGATGAGTTACCGTTCCGTTATCTTCACAGTCGGCCCGCCGCGACGAACACGCAGACGGCGAGGATCAGGGCGTTGACCCCGACGTTGCGCCATTCGGCCGGTTTGTGCTGCACGACGGCCAGCCGGCTGTGCATGGCCATCGCACCGACCATGACGACAGCCAGGCCGACGGCGGCCCAGCCGGTGAGCGTGGGCGCGATGCCGAGGAGATCGGGAAGGATCAGCCCGACGAGCTGCCTTGTCCACAGCCCGGCCGTGATGTGGAGAAAGCAGCTCGAGTTCGGGCTTCTCCGGCTTTTTGTCCGCCGCCCCCGATAAACTGGACAAGGGCACGCCCCCCAGGGAGGGTGGGGCGCTGTCGAGGCCCCTGCAGCTGCAAGCGACCTGCGGCCACCGGGCCGGTCGGTTGAGTCCGCCCGGCGCCGGAGAACGTGACAGTCAGTCGGCGCGACCCAGGCGGGTCATGACGCTCGGGCGCGAACGGCGAGCAGGCCGCGGCGCCGGTCTGGCCGGGTCGGGCAGACCGCCGCTTCGGCCGGGCGGGTGCCAACCAGAGGCGGCGAGCAGGCCACAGCTCCGGTTGACCGGATTTAGGCAGACCGCCCCCGCGTCCCGCTCCAGAACGTGACAGTCAGTCGGCGCGGCCCAGGCGGGTCATGAAACTGAGCCGGTCACCACGATAAAGCGACCGCACCCGCTCGAACGGCGCACCATCCGGCCCCCACGAGATGCGGTGCATGAGCAACATCGGCAGCGCCGGGTTCGTCCCGATCAACAGCGCTTCCCGCGGCGTCGCAAGCACAGTCTCGACCCGCTCCTCAGCACCGTCGAACACCACGCCCAGCTTCTCGCTCAAGCACGCGTACAGCGACTGCTCCGGGTTGAAGACCTCCATCAACGTCGGGAACCGCTCGGCCAGGAGATAAGTCGACTCCAGCCCGACGCGCTCCTCGTCGGCGAGGAGGACACGCTCGATGTGGATCACTTCGGCGTCCGATGTCACCTGCAGGTCGGCGGCCAGCGCGCTGCCGGCCAGGCGCCGCTCCAGCGTGATCACGTTGCGGCCCGGCCGGATGCCCTGGCGCCGCAGGCCCTCGGTGTAGCTGACCAGGGCCAGCGGCTGGACCAGCTTCGGGCCGGCGACGTAGGTGCCGCTCCCCTGGCGGCGGCTGAGCTTGCCCTCGAGCACCAGCTCCCCCACCGCCTGCCGCACCGTCGCCCTCGACACCTCGAAGCGCTCGCACAGTTCCCGTTCCGTCGGCAGGACCGCCCCTTCGCCGAGCTCCGCGATCACCGCCAGCAGTTCGACCTTGACCGCGTAGTAACGCGGGACGCGGCCGTGCTCGGGAATCCCGTCGAGGACGGGACCGTCGGCGGACAGGCGGGAATGGCGTGGAGGGGCGGGCACGGAATCGACCCTATTCGTTTCCCGCGACGCCGTGGTTCGCTGTGGCGCGTAACACGGCTGTCACCCGGAGGATCACCCGGATGCGCCGACGCCGTTTTCCCGCGTTTCGCGGGCTCGATGATTTCCGGCCGGGAAAGGCCGGGTGAATTCCCGGGGACGCGGTCACTGGGCGCTTCGGCCTACGGCGTTCGTCGGATCCGGGGGTCGGAAATCACCCAACCGCCCGAAAGATCCGAAGAAAGTCGGTTGTCCCGGTCTGTGACCACCTGGTGTAGTCATGGAGCCGCTGACGGCAACGGCTTCCACTGTGGACACTGGAAGGACTGATCCCCTTGGCTCCCAAGCGCTGGTTCACCCTGCTCAGAAACGTCACCACCGCCGTGGCCGCGGTCGCCGCGGCCGCCTCGTTCGCCACCCCGGCGATCGCCGCCCAGCCGCCCTCCACCAACGTCGTCGGCGGGACGCGGGCCGCCCAGGGCGAGTTCCCGTTCATGGTGCGGCTGTCGATGGGCTGCGGCGGCGCGCTCTACACGAACCAGATCGTCCTGACCGCCGCGCACTGCGTCAGCCGGACCGGGGCCAACACCTCGATCACCGCGACCGTCGGCGTGGTGGACCTCAACAGCACGAGCGCCAAGAAGATCAAGTCGACCTACGTCTACCAGTCCCCCACCTACGGCACCTCGACCGGCGGCGACTGGGCGCTGATCAAGCTCGCGAGCCCGGTCACCGGCCTCTCGACGCTGCCGATCGCGACGACGTCGACCTACAACACCGGCACGTTCACCGTGGCCGGCTGGGGCGCGGCGACCGAGGGTGGCGCGCAGCAGCGGTACCTGCTGAAGGCGACCGTCCCGTTCGTGTCCGACAGCACCTGCCAGGCCCAGGGCGGCAGCTACCCCGACCTCATCCCGAGCGCCGAGATCTGCGCCGGCAACCTGAGCGCGGGCGGCGTCGACACCTGCCAGGGCGACTCCGGCGGCCCGATGTTCCGCCGGGACAACAACAACGCCTGGATCCAGGTCGGCATCGTCTCCTGGGGTGACGGCTGCGCCCGGCCGCACGCCCCCGGTGTCTACACCGAGGTGAGCACGTTCGCGTCGAAGATCGCCGCGGCCGCCGGCTCGCTGTAACCGCTTCCGCGAAGAGGGGGCCCGCCACGGCGGGCCCCCTTCAGCGTGTCTTGTCCAAACGCGACAGTGCCTCTTCGTAGCCGGCGACGAGCTCCGCGACGACGTCGGCGACCGGGCGGACCGCGTTCATCCGCCCGACGATCTGCCCGACCGGCATCGACACGACGCTCGGGTCGTTCGCCGCGTGGATCCGGTTGTGGGCGTGGGAAACCAGCAGGTTCTGCAGCGGCATCGGCAACGGCTCGGGCGCGTCTTCCGCGGCCCAGGCCTCCGTCCACCGCGTTTTGAGCAGCCGCGCGGGCTTGCCGGTGTAGATCCGCGTCCGCACGGTGTCCGACGACGTCGCGCCGACCAGCGCCTGCTGCATCGCCACCGACTCGCCCATGGTCTGCAGGTACTCCTCGGTCGCGAGCCACATCGAGCCCATCCAGACGCCGGACGCGCCGAGCGCGAGCGCCGCGGCCATCTGGCGGCCGGACCCGATGCCGCCCGCGGCGAGCACCGGTACGTCGACGGCGTCGACGATCTCCGGCACCAGCACCATGGACGCGATCTCGCCGGTGTGCCCGCCGGCCTCGTAGCCCTGCGCGACGACGAAGTCGACGCCGTTCTCGACGTGCCGGACCGCGTGCTCGGCCTTCCCGGCGAGCGCCGCGACCGGGACACCCCGGTCGTGGCACTGGCCGATGACGTCCGCCGGCGGCGAGCCGAGGGCGTTGGCGATCAGCTTGATCGGGTGGTTGAGCGCCACCTCGACGTGCGACCGCGCGACCGAGTGCAGCCAGCCCAGCACGCCCGCGCGTTCGTCGGTGTCGTCCGGCAGCGGCGGCACCGAGAGGTCGCGCAGCACCTTGTCGACAAACGCGCGGTGACCCTCCGGGATGTGCTTCGAGAGGTCGACCTGGGTGCCCTCGGCCGGGATCTTCGCCGGCATCACGATGTCGACGCCGTAGGGCCTGCCGCCGGTGTTCTCGTCCATCCAGGTGAGCACCCGGTCGAGCTCGGCCGCGTCGTTGAACCGGACGCAGCCGAGCACCCCGAGCCCGCCGGCGCGGCTGAGCGCCGCGGCGACGTGCTCGGACGGCGTGAACCCGATGATCGGCAGGTCGATGCCGAGCCGGTCGCAGAGCGGTGTCCGCACTTGGGGTGTCCTCCTCAGACGGGCTGGGCCGTGGCCGGTTCGTGCTCGGCGGCGTAGCGCTGGGCCCACGGGTAGTCCGGCTTGCCGCTGGGCGACCGGCCGATCTCGCCGGCCAGCCAGATCGTCCGCGGCACCTTGTACCCGGCGATCTCGCCGCGGACGTGCTCTTCGATCGTGGCGAGATCCGGCGAAGCGCCTTCGCGGAGCTGGACGACGGCGGCGACACGCTGGCCGAGCCGCTCGTCCGGCACGCCGATGACCAGCGCGTCGAAGACGTCCGGGTGCGATTTCAGCGCCCCTTCGACCTCTTCGGGGTAGACCTTCTCGCCGCCGGTGTTGACACACTGGGAGCCGCGGCCGAGTAGCGTGACCGTGCCGTCCTCCTCGTAGCGGGCGTAGTCACCCGGCACGACGTAGCGGACGCCGTCGAGGTCGACGAAGATCTTCTTGCTCTTCTCCGGATCCCCGTAGTACCCGAGCGGGACGTGCCCGCGGCGGCCGATCAGCCCGACCGCGCCCGCCTTCGGCTCCACGAGGTGACCGTCGTCGTCGAGCAGGATGGCGTCCTTGCCGAAGCTGACCCGCGGGCCGGCGCTGTGGTCGGAGCCCTTGGCGACCATGCCGATCCCGGTGAAGCCGCTTTCGGACGCGCCGATCGCGTCGGTGATCACGGCGTTCGGCACGAGCTCGACGAACTCCTGCTTCACCGACTGGGAGAACAGCGCGGCGTGGCTCGACACCGCGACGAGCGACGAAGCGTCGTAATCGCCTTCGCGGAAGGCCTCGATGAGCGGGCGCGCCATCGCGTCGCCGACGATCGTGAGCACCTGGACCTTGTTCTCCTGCACGGCTTTCCACACCTCGTGCGCGTCGAACCGCGGCACGAAGACCACCGGGCTGCCGGTGAACAGCGCGCCGAACGCGGCCCACTGCGCGGCGCCGTGGATCAGCGGCGCGGCGGGCAGCCGGACGAGGCTGCCGGCCTTGCCCTGCTCGGCGAGCGTCCACTCGTCGGGGACGTACTCGCCGGTGACGAAGTTGATCCCGCCGCCGAGCGCGCGCCAGATGTCCTCGTGGCGCCAGAGCACGCCCTTCGGGTAGCCCGTGGTGCCGCCGGTGTAGAGGATGTAGAGGTCGTCGTTGCTGCGCTCACCGAAGTCGCGGTCCGGGGACTCGCTTTCGAGGGCGGTTTCGTAGTCGATTCCGCCGTAGGCCGCGTAATCGCCGTCGCTGCCGTCTTCGATGACGACAACGTGTTTCAGTTTCGGCGCTTCGGGCAGGGCGTTCGCGACTTTGTCGGCGTAACTTCTCTCGTGCACGAGGGCGACCAGGTCGGCGTCGTTGAAGAGGTAGACGAGCTCGCCGTGCACGTAGCGGTAGTTGACGTTGACGGCGATCGCGCGCAGCTTGTACGCCGCGATCATCGCCTCCAGGGCCTCGATCGAGTTGCGGGAGTAGACCCCGATGTGGGACCCGCGTCCCACGCCGTGCGCGGCGAGGTGGTGGGCGAGCCGGTTGGCCCGCGCCTCCAGTTCGGCGAAGGTGACCCGCCGCCCGCCGCACACGACCGCGACGCGCTCCGGCACGGCGTCGACGGCGTGCTCCAGAAGATCCGCGATGTTGAGTGCCACGCCCTCAAAGTAGAACATGTTATCGTTCTGGGCAATGGCACTGCTCCTTCAGGAGGTTTCCGTGGGTGAACCGCACGCGCTGGTCTCACAGGAGGGCCAGACCCTCGTCGTCACGATGAACCGGCCCGAGGCGCGCAACGCGATCACCGGCGAGATGATGGCGATCATGGTCGACGCGTGGGACCGGGTCGACGCCGACGACGGGATCCGCAGCTGTGTCCTGACCGGCGCGGGCGGCGCGTTCTGCGCGGGCGCGGACCTGAAGTCGATGTCCCGGAACTCGCCCGCCGCCGCTTTCGACGAAGGCCGGTTCGACCCCTCGCGCATCCCGGGTCTCCTGAAGGGACGCCGCCTGACGAAACCCCTGATCGCGGCGGTCGAGGGGCCGGCGATCGCGGGCGGGACGGAGATCCTCCAGGGGACGGACATCCGGGTGGCGGGCGCCGGCGCGCGCTTCGGGGTGTCGGAGGCGCGCTGGGGACTGTTCCCGATGGGCGGGTCGGCGGTGCGCCTGCCGCGCCAGATCCCGTACACGGTCGCGGCGGACATCCTGCTGACCGGCCGTCACCTGACCGCCGACGAGGCACTGGCCATCGGCCTGATCGGCCACGTGGTCCCGGACGGCCAGGCGCTCGCGAAGGCGCTGGAGCTGGCTTCGCTGGTGAACGCCAACGGGCCGGTCGCGGTGCGGGCGATCCTCCGGACCATCCGCGACACCGAGGGACTCCACGAGGAGGAGGCCTTCAAGCTCGACTCGCAGTACGGGATCGAGGTCTTCGCTTCGGAGGACGCCAAGGAGGGGCCGAAGGCGTTCTCGGAGAAGCGGAAGCCGGACTTCAAGGGCCACTGACGGGCATCACGCGTGATCAGAGAGGCATCACGCGTGACTGAAGGGGCATCAGCGCGATGCCCCGCCAATCACGCGTGATGCCCGCCCAATCACGCGTGATGCCTCTCTGGGCACCGGAAATCTAGAACGCGTTCCATGTGCCGGAGCCTGGATCTTGCCGCCAGAACGAGAACGTGTTTCACTCATGGATGTGACCGAGACACCACTGGCGGCACCTCTCAACGTCGGCTTCGACTACACGCGCTCCACCGGGCCCGTCCTCGGCCGGTTCGTGAACGCGCTGCGGGAACGCCGCATCGAAGGCATCCGGGGCAGCGACGGGCGGGTGCACGTGCCGCCGGTCGAGTACGACCCCGTCACCGCCGACCAGCTCAGCGAGTTCGTCCCGGTGGCCGAAGAGGGCACCGTCGTCTCCTGGTCCTGGTGCGCCGAACCGCTCGACGGCCAGCCGCTGTCCCGGCCCTTCGCCTGGGCCCTGGTCAAGCTCGACGGCGCCGACACCGCGATGCTCCACGCCGTGGACGCCGGCGAGCCCGGGAAGATCCACAGTGGACAGCGGGTCCGGGTCAAGTGGGCCGCGGACACCGTCGGGCACATCCGGGACATCGCCTACTTCCTGCCGGTGGACGCCGAGGACACCACGCCGACCGAGGCCGCTCCCCCGGTCGCCGACCGTGAAGAAGGCGCGCCGGTCAGCGTGGTCATCACGCCCGTGCACCTGAAGTACATGCACTCCGCCTCGCCCGAGGAAAGCCGCTACCTGCGCGGACTGGCCGAAGGCAAGCTCATCGGCCAGCGGTGCCCGAAATGCGAGAAGGTCTACATCCCGCCGCGCGGCTCCTGCCCGACCGACGGTGTCCCCACGACCGACGAGGTCGAGCTGCCCGACACCGGCATCGTGACGACGTTCTGCATCGTCAACGTCCCCTTCCTCGGGCAGCGGCTCAAGCCGCCGTACGTCGCCGCGTACATCCTGCTCGACGGCGCCGACATCGCCTTCCTCCACCTCGTCCTCGGCTGCGACGCCCAGGACGTCAAGATGGGCATGCGCGTGCGCGCGGCCTGGAAGCCTCGCGACGAGTGGTGGACGTCGCTGGAGAACATCAGCCACTTCGAGCCGACCGGGGAACCGGACGCGGCCTACGAAACCTTCGCCCACCACCTGTGAGGTCCTGATGCCAGACGTCGCGATCGCCGGGTTCGCGCAGGCCCCGAACGTCCGCGAGACCCCGGGCACCACCAACGGCGTGGAGATGCTCGTCCCGATCTTCGCCGAGGTCTTCGAGAAGACCGGATTGTCCAAACAGGACATCGGCTTCTGGTGCTCCGGCTCGTCGGACTACCTCGCCGGGCGCGCGTTCTCCTTCATCGCCGCCGTCGACGCGATCGGCGCGTTCCCGCCGATCCACGAGTCGCACGTCGAGATGGACGCCGCCTGGGCGCTCTACGAAGCCTGGCTGAAGATCAAGATGGGTGAGGTCGAGACCGCGCTCGTCTACGGCTTCGGCAAGTCCAGCGCCGGGCAGCTGCGCCGGGTGCTCGCCCTGCAGCTTGACCCGTACGTCGTGACGCCGTTGTGGCCGGACTCGGTGTCGATCGCCGGGATCCAGGCACGGATGGGCCTCGAAGCCGGGCTCTGGTCCGAAAAGGATCTTGCCGAGGTCGCCGCCCGCGGCACCGACAAGGACGTCAGCGAACTGCTCGACACGCCGTACTTCGCGGACCCGTTGCGCCGGCACGATATCGCGCCGATCACCGACGGCGCCGCCGTGGTCGTCCTGTCCACTGTGGAACGCGCTCGTGACATCGTCGAGCACCCCGCCGTGATCCAGGGCATCCAGCACCGCGTCGACTCCCCCGTGCTCGGCGCCCGCGACCTGACGCGGTCGCCGTCCACCGAGATCGCGGCGGAGGCCCTCGACCTCGACGGCGCCGACCTCGCCGAGCTGCACGCGCCGTTCACGCACCAGGAGATCATCCTGCGCAACGCCCTCAAGCTCGACGACAGCGTCAAGATCAACCCCTCGGGCGGCGCGCTCGCCGCGAACCCGATGTTCTCCGCCGGGCTCGCCCGCATCGGCGAGGCGGCCGCGCGGATCCACAGCGGCGAGTCCCGCAAGGCCGTGGCGCACGCGACGAGCGGCCCGGCCCTGCAACAGAACCTGGTGACCGTGCTGGAGGCCCGATGACCAAGCAGCTCACCGCCGTGCTCGGCACCGGCCAGACGCACCACCGCGCCAAGCGCCAGGACGTCTCGATGCCGGGCCTGCTGCGCGAGGCGATCGACCGCGCGATGGCCGACGCCCAGGTCGGCTGGTCCGACATCGACGCCGTCGTCCTCGGCAAGGCGCCGGACCTGTTCGAGGGCGTGATGATGCCCGAACTGTTCCTCGCCGACTCCCTGGGCGCGAACGGGAAACCGTTGCTGCGCGTGCACACCGCCGGCTCGGTCGGCGGCTCGACGGCGCTGGTCGCGGCGTCGCTCATCCAGGCGGGCGTCCACCGGCGCGTGCTGACCGTGGCGTACGAGAAGCAGTCCGAGTCGAACGCCATGTGGGGCCTGTCGATCCTGCCGCCGTTCCAGATGCCGGTCGGCGCCGGCGCGGGCGGCTACTTCGCGCCGCACGTGCGCTCCTACATCCGCCGCTCGGGCGCGCCCGAGCACGTCGGGGCGATCGTCGCGGCGAAGGACCGGCGCAACGGCGCCCTGAACCCGTACGCGCACCTGCGGCAGGCCGACATCACGGTCGAGTCGGTGCAGGCGTCGCAGATGCTGTGGGACCCGATCCGCTACGACGAGACGTGCCCGTCGTCCGACGGCGCGTGCGCGATGGTGCTGGGCGACGAAGCCGCCGGGGACGCCGTCGAGGGCGGGGCCGCCTGGATCCACGCGACGGCGATGCGCACCGAGCCGACCACGTTCGCCGGCCGCGACCAGGTCAACCCGCAGGCCGGGCGCGACGCCGCGGCCGCGTTGTGGGCCGAAGCGGGCATCACCGACCCGCTGTCCGAAGTGGACGTCGCCGAGATCTACGTGCCGTTCTCGTGGTTCGAGCCGATGTGGCTGGAGAACCTCGGGTTCGCGCCCGAAGGCGAGGGCTGGAAGGTCACCGAGGCGGGTGAGACGGCGATCGGCGGGCAGCTGCCGGTGAACCCGTCGGGCGGGGTGCTTTCGTCCAACCCGATCGGCGCGTCCGGCATGCTTCGCTTCTCCGAAGCGGCGAAGCAGGTCATGGGCCGGGCCGGGGACTACCAGGTGGACGGCGCCCGCATCGCGCTCGGGCACGCCTACGGCGGCGGGTCGCAGTACTTCTCGATGTGGGTGGTCGGCGCCGACAAGCCGCGTTGATACGCTCGACCCACCATGCCGAGACTCGCCGACCACGAGCAGCGCCGCCGCCAGATCGCCGAAGCCGTCTGGCGAATCGCCAGCGCGCGCGGGCTGGAAGACGTGTCCCTGCGCAAGGTCGCGGCCGAGGCCGGGGTCTCGCTGCGGCTGGTCCAGTACTACTTCGGCACGCGGGACGACCTGCTGCTGGGCGCGCTGGAGATCCTCAACGCCGACGCCGGCGAGAGCATCCGCGCCGGGCTCGGCCCGGAGGAGGACGCGACCCCGCGGGAGATCCTGCACGCGCTGCTCGTCGGGATGCTGCCGATCGACGACGAGCGCCGCACGCGTTACCTCGTGCACCTCGCCTACTTCGTCCGGTCGCTGTCCGACCCGGGCCTGGCCTCGGCGTTCAGCGGCGCGCCGCCCGAGCTGGAACGGCTGACCGCGGACCTGCTGTCCTGGGGCCGCGACCGCGGCGAGGTGGCGCCGGACCTCGAGCTGATGCCGGAGGCCGAGCTGCTCCTGTCGAGCGTCGACGGCCTGCAGACCAGCATCATCCTGGGCCAGCGGACGCCGGAAGCGGCGATCGCGCTGATCGACCACCAGCTGGACCGGCTGTTCCCCATCCGGCCGAAAGCAGGCGGACACGACCCGCGGCCGGTCAGCGCGAGCCGCCCGTTTCCGCCGTGACTGCGGCCGGATGGGGAACCAACAGCACAGTCAGCCTCGCGAACGTCGCCACTTGAGCGCGAGCAGCGTCCCGATCACCCCGGTCACCACGCCGACCGTGGCCGGCACCGCGACCGGCGGGTCCACCACGATCACCGGCTCGAACACGACCGGCGCGGGCGGCTGGATCGGCTTCGGGGGCGCGTCCGAACCGGTCGCGGTCCACGCCGTGACGTAGACGAGCAGCCGCGCGACCAGCGAGATGAAGAAGATCAGGCCGATGATCGAGCCGAACGCGATGCCGGTCGGCGAGTCGCCGATCAGCCGGAGGTAGAACCCGCCGGCCAGCTTGAGCGCCTCGAACCCGAGGGCCAGCGCGATCGCGCCGCGCACCGCGCTGCGCACGCCGACCGGCTGCCGCGGCAGCCGGGTCAGCACCCAGAGGAACACCAGCCAGTCGGCGGCCAGCGACAGCGGCACCGAAGACGCGGACACGAGCTGGTGCCCCCAGCTCGTGTCGTCGAGCCCGGCCAGGCGCAGCAGGTAGCTGCCGAGCGCCGTGCCGGAGAGGGTGAGCGTGAACGACACCAGCAGCGCCGCGCTCAGGCCGAGCAGCGCGAGCAGGTCGACGGCGATCAGCCGCGGCAGCGGCTGATCCGACCGGTTCTGCCCCCACAGCGCCGTGAGCGAGTCCCGCAGCGCGTTCATCCAGTTCCAGCCCGAGTAGAGGCCGATCCCCAGCCCGAACACCCCGACGCTGGTCCGCTGCTCGACGAACCCGGTGAGCAGGTCGGAGGCCTTCTCACCGAGCCCGCCGGGTCCGCCGGGCAGTGTGGAGACGATCGCCTGGACCATCGTGTCGAGCAGGTGCGGCTGGCTGGCCAGCACGAACCCGGCGACCGACGACGCCACCATCAGCAGCGGCACCAGCGACAACAGGCTGAAGTAGGTGATCGAAGCGACGTAGTGGTAACCGCCGCACTCGACGTAGCGGTTGGTCGCGCGGGCGATGTGGTCCAGCCAGCGGTACCGGGCGCGGGCCCGGGCCCAGGGGCTCGGGGCCTTGGGGGAACTCTTCACGCACACTGTCTACCCAGCGGAAGGCCTCTTCGCGCGGGCAACACGCGGTTGGCCCCTCCGATCGGCGTCAGCCGAGCACGACCAGCTCGGTCCAGTCGTCCTGGGGCAGCGCGGTGTCCGTCGTCGCGAAGACCGTGCTGCCCAGGAAGTCGAGCTCGCAGCCGAGGGTCGCGAGGAACGCCGTGTCGGCGGCGTCGCGGCCGGTCGAGATCCGGAGCATGGTCTGCCGGGGCGCGAGGTGGGTGGCGTCGAAGACGTACCAGTGGCCGTCGACGACGGCCTCGAAGACGGCGTGGAAGTCCATCGGGGACAGTCCGGGCGCGTAGACGCCGACGTACCTCGCGGGGATGTCGAGCGAGCGGCAGAGCGTGATGCAGACGTGCGCGAAGTCGCGGCAGACGCCTTCCCCCGCCAGGAGCGTGTCGATCGCGTCGTCGGTCCCGCGGCTGGATCCGGCCACATAGGACAGTCGCTCGTGGACGTGCCGGACGATCCGGTCGACCTTGTCCTTGGTGCTCGGCACGGAGAACAGCTCGGGCGGCACCAGCCCGGCGATCCGGTCGGACGGGCAGTACCGGCTGGGCCGGGTGAACACGGCGAGCTCGGCGAGGGTGACGGGCTCGGGTTCGGGCTCGGTCAGCGCGTGCTCGGCGTGGTAGGTGACGCGGTGCTCACCGGCGGGCAGCTCGAAGACCTCGGCACGTGTCCCGTGCTCGAACTCGGCGAGCTCGCTCTCCCCGTGCCAGGACACGGTGAGCTCGTCGGTGTCGGCCCGCGCGGCCGCGACGGAGACCGCCGCGCGCCCGGGTTCGGTGACACGGACGGAGAACTCGACGTCGACGGTCGCTCGCGGGGCCATCGCGTCATGATGTCATGGTCGGGTGACCACCATCGTGCTCTTCCACTCCGTCCTGGGACTGCGGCCCGTCGAGCTCGGCCTGGCCGACCGGCTGCGGGCCGCCGGGCACCGCGTCGCCACCCCGGACCTCTACGCCGGCTCGACCGCCGCGACGATCGAGGAAGGTTTTGCGCTGAAGGACACCGTCGGCTGGGCGACCGTCGTCGGGCGGGCCCGGGAAGCCGTGCGGGACCTGCCCGCGGAGAGCGTGCTCCTGGGCGTGTCGATGGGAGCGGGAGTCGTCCAGGAGGTGCTGCCCGAGCGCCCGCACACGGCCGGCGTCGTG
Organism: Amycolatopsis sp. NPDC104863; assembly: GCF_055582965.1. Lineage (NCBI taxonomy): Bacteria > Bacillati > Actinomycetota > Actinomycetes > Pseudonocardiales > Pseudonocardiaceae > Amycolatopsis > Amycolatopsis sp. NPDC104863. Next base: position 360,266 of record NZ_JBVJOW010000003.1, on the reverse strand, counting down.
CTCTTGCACGCGGTGGGAGCGCTGCCCGCGTCGGTCCGCCCGGGCCTGCCGGCGCAGGCGCACGTCGCCGACCCGGACCCGATCGCGCCCCCGGCACAGGTCGCGGCCTGGCAGGCGGCCGCGACCGGCGCGGGCGCCGACGCCCGGGTGTTCACCTACCCGGGAGTCGGCCACTTCTACACGGACGCGGCGGGCCCCGACCACGACGAACCCGCCGCCGACCTCACCCGGCGGCGGGTCCTCGAGTTCCTCAGGCGTACCGAACCGGGTAGTGCTTGATCCCGTTCAACCAGCTCGACCGCAGCCGGACCGGGGCCGCCGCTTCGGTGATGCCGGGCATCACGTCGGCGATCGCGTTGAAGATCAGGTCGATCTCCAGCCGGGCCAGGTTCGCGCCGATGCAGTAGTGCGAGCCGGTGCCGCCGAACCCGACGTGCGGGTTGTCCTCGCGGAGGACGTCGAACTTCTCCGCGTTGTCGAACACCTCCGGGTCGAAGTTGGCGGAGCTGTAGAACATGCCGACGCGGTCGCCCTTGCGGATCTGCGCGCCGCCGAGCTCGGTGTCGCGCGTGGCGGTGCGCTGGAAGGCGACCACCGGGGTGGCCCAGCGGACGATCTCGTCGGGCGCGGTCTTCGGCCGCTGGTCCTTGTAGAGCTCCCACTGGTCCGGGTGGTCGAGGAACGCCTTCATGCCGTGCGTGATGGCGTTGCGCGTCGTCTCGTTGCCCGCGACGGCGAGCAGGATGACGAAGAACCCGAACTCGTCGGAGCCCAGCGCCTCGCCGTCGACGTCGGCCTGGATCAGCTTCGTGACGATGTCGTCCATCGGGCACTTGCGCCGGTCCTCGGCCATGTTCCACGCGTACCCGATGAGCTGCGCGGACGCCTCCAGGGGCTCGACCTCGTACTCCGGGTCGTCGTAGGCGACCATCTGGTTGGACCAGTCGAAGATCTTGAGCCGGTCCTCCTGCGGGACCCCGATCAGCTCGGCGATCGCCTGCAGCGGCAGCTCGCACGCGACGTCGGTGACGAAGTCGCCGGTGCCCTTCTTGCGCGCCTCGTGGACGATCTTTTCGGCGCGCTCGCGCAGGGTGTCCTCGAGCTTGGCGATCGAGCGCGGGGTGAAGCCCTTCGACACGATCCGCCGCAGCTTGGTGTGCTGCGGGGCGTCCATGTTGAGCAGCACCAACCGGTTCGCGTTGAGGCGGTCCTCGGTCATGCTCTCGTCGAAGCGGATGATCGCGGTCTTCTCACTCGACGAGTAGAGCGTGCTGTCGCGGGAGACCTCCTTGACGTCTTCGTGCCGGGAGACGACCCAATAGCCGTCGTCGCCGAAGCCGGCGGTGTTCGTCTTCTGGGGGTTCCACCACACCGGGGCGGTCCGCCGGAGCTCGGCGAACTCGGCCAGGGGCAGCCGTTGGGCGTAGAGGTCCGGGTCCGTGAAGTCGAAACCGGCGGGGATGAGCGGAGCGGCCACGTTGCCTCCCACGGTTCGCCGTGAAACACGTTCTAACTCGGATTGAAGCATACGGTGTTAACTAACGGAAGGGCGTTCAGTGAAACCCGTTAACTTGACCGATGACGGCAGGTGAGCGAGCGCTCAGTTGCGGAAGATCAAGATTACGTGGATGCTGCGGCGGCTTGCCTAGAACGATAACTTGTTCTAGTTTTTAAGTCAGTGGACAGTGTTTCCCGACGAAGGGGACGACATGGGCGTGCCGGTCATCGTCGAAGCCGTGCGGACCCCGATCGGCAAGCGGGGCGGCCTGCTGGCCGGCCTGCACGCGGCCGAGCTGCTGGGCGCCGCGCAGCTGGCCCTGCTCGACCGGGCCGGGATCGACCCCGCGCTGGTCGAGCAGCTGATCGGCGGCTGCGTCACGCAGGCCGGCGAGCAGTCCAACAACGTCACGCGCACAGCGTGGCTGCACGCGGGCCTGCCCGAGACGGCGGGCGCGACGACGATCGACGCCCAGTGCGGCTCGGCGCAGCAGGCCACCCACCTCATCGCCGGCCTGATCGCGGCGGACGCCATCGAGGTCGGTGTCGCGTGCGGGGTCGAGGCGATGAGCCGGGTGCCGCTCGGCGCGAACCGCGCGGGTGCGTCGCCGCGGCCGGCGTCGTGGTCGATCGACCTGCCCAACCAGTACGGCGCGGCGGAGCGCATCGCCGTCCGCCGCGGGCTGACGCGCGACGACGTCGACGCGTTCGGCGCCGCGTCCCAGCAGAAGGCCGCGGCCGCGTGGGAAGCCGGGCACTTCGACCGCGAAGTGGTGCCGGTGAAGGCTCCGGTCCTCGACGCTTCGGGGGCTTTGACGGGGGAAACTCGCCTGGTCGGTCGCGACCAGGGCCTGCGCGAAACGACCGTCGAAGGCCTCGCCCGGCTGAAGCCGGTGGTGGAGGACGGCATCCACACGGCGGGAACGTCGTCCCAGATCTCCGACGGCGCGGCGGCGCTGCTGCTGATGGACGCCGACCGGGCCGCCGCCCTGGGACTGCGGCCGCGCGCCCGGATCGTCGCGCAGGCGCTGGTCGGGGCCGAGCCGTACTTCCACCTGGACGGCCCGATCCGCGCGACGGAACGGGTGCTGTCGCGGACCGGCATGACGGTCGGTGACCTGGACCTGTTCGAGGTCAACGAAGCGTTCGCTTCGGTGGCGTTGTCGTGGCAGCGGACACTTTCGCCCGATCCCTCCCGGGTCAACGTCAACGGCGGCGCGATCGCGCTGGGTCACCCGGTGGGCAGCACCGGGGCCCGGCTGCTGACAACGGCGTTGCACGAGCTGGAACGCCGGGACGCGTCGACGGCGCTGGTGACGATGTGCGCCGGCGGCGCGCTCGCCACGGCGTCGATCATCGAACGGCTCTAGCCGGGGAGGTGGGCGTCCACCTCGATTTCGATCTTCATGCGGGGGTCCGCCAGGCCGCACTGCAGCATCGTCGCGGCCGGGCGGACGTCCGCGAAAGCCTTGCGCAGCACCGGCCAGCACGGTTCGAAGTCCTCGCGTGCGGGCAGCAGGTACCGCACACGGACGACGTCCGCCAGGGTGCAGCCCGCCTCCGCCAGCGCGGATCCGATGTTGCGCAGGCATTGCGCCGCCTGCTCGACGACGTCTTCGGAGATCGTCATCGTCGTGTAGTCGAAGCCGGTCGTGCCCGAGACGTACACCCGATCGCCGTGCACGACAGCGCGGGCGTACCCGATCTGTTCCTCGAAGGTGGAGCCGCTGAGGATCGCTCGCCGTTCCGTCATACCGCGCACGTTAGCTTGCGGCCGTTGTGCTTCACTTCGATGCATGATCTCGGAAAGCCGTTGCCCGGTGGAGGACGGTGAGCTCCTCGTCCGCCGCGGCGGCGAGGGTCCGGCGCTGCTGCTGATCGCGGGCGGCACCGGGGCGGGTGACTCCTACCGCGCGCTGGCGAAGCAGCTGTACGCGGAGTTCACCGTGATCACGTACGACCGGCGCGGCCACTTCGGCAGCACGGACACGACGACGGGCCCGGTCCCGGTGTCCCTGCAGGCCGACGACGCCCGGGCGGTGCTGGAGCACACAACCGACGGCCCGGCGCTGGTGTTCGGCTCGAGCGCGGGCGCGCTGATCGGCCTCGACCTCGTGGCCCGGTTTTCGGACCGGGTGACCACACTGGTCGCCCACGAACCCCCGGCGGTCCACCTGATGCCGGACGCGGGCAGCTGGCTCGAGGCGGCGGCCGAGCAGGTCCGGCTGGCCCGTTCGGGTGAGCTGATGGCGGCGGTGACCCGCTTCGCGGACGCGATCGCGGGCGCGGCCCTGCCCAACCTGCCCACGATCCGCCTCCCCCACGAGGCCGACTGGGTCCGCCTGTTCGACCGCGAGCTGACGGAGTTCTTCGACTACCTGCCGGATCTGCGAGCGTTGCGCAGGGCGAGCACGGAGATAGTCCCGGTGGCGGGCGAAGCCAGCCGCGGCCACTACCACTACCAGCCGGCGAAGATCCTGGCGCTGGAGCTGGGGTTGCCGTTCACCGAGATGCCGGGAGCCCACCTGGCCCCGCAGCGAAACCCGGCAAAGTTCGCGGCGGCGTTGAAGGATCTCCTCACCCCGGAGCCGGCATGACGGAACCCTGGTCCCCGGACGACTTGCGGTTCTTGACCGCGGCCCAGGAGCTGGAGATCGCGGTCGGCTCGCGCCGGTGGGTGCCGATTTGGGTTGTCTGCGCGGGCGGGCAGGTTTACGTGCGGACGTGGTACCGGCGGGACACCGGGTGGTTCGGCGCCGCGGTGCGGTCGGGTCGGGCGCGCGTTCGGGTGCCGGGTCTGGAAGCCGAGGTTTCCGTCGAAGACGTCGGTGCCGCGTCGGCGGAGGTCACCGCGGCGGTCGACGCTGCTTATCGGGCGAAGTACGCGGGCGGGACGGAAGCCATGGTGACGCCCGAGGCCGCGGCGACCACCCTGCGGCTGGGTCGCCGCTAGCGCCGCGAACTGCGCGACGCGGCGGCGGGCACGCGGCCGACGGGACAGTGGCTGCCGACCGTGCGCCACGCGGTGACTCGCGTGATCCGGGACGGAACTCGCGTGACCAGAGACCGAACTCGCGTGATCCGGGACCAAACCCGCGTGCCCGGAACCGAACCCACGTGGCCAGAGACCGAACCCGCGTGATCCGCGGCGCAACTCACGTGACCAACCGGACGACACGCGTGTCCGGATGGACGACACGCGTGACCAACCGGACTACACGCGTGTCTAGAGGGACGACACGGTGTCAGACCACCCGGATGCCGTCCTTCCAGACCTCCCGGATGTTCGACGCCAGCGCCGGGAAGTCGTACGGATCCCCCGCCACCACCACAAGATCGGCCCGCAGCCCCGGCTCGATCCGCCCCAGCTCACCGTCCAACCCCATCAAGCGCGCCGCCGACGACGTTGTCGCCTCCAGGACGTCCGCCTGGGTCATCCCGCACGCCGCCATCAGCGCGAGCTCCTCGAGGTTCGTCCCGTGCGGACCCACCCCGCTGTCCGTCCCCATCGCGATCCGCACGCCCGCCGCGTAGGCCCGCCGCACCGAGTCGCGGTGGACTTCCACCACCTCGCGCGCCTTCGCCACCACCGAGGCCGGCAGATCCACGCCCGCGTCCGCCGCGCGGACCACGTTGACCGGGGCGATCAGCGTCGGGACCAGCCACGTTCCGTGGCCGAGCATCAGCTCGATCGCCTCGTCGTCGAGGTAGATGCCGTGTTCGATGGACCGGACACCCGCCCGCACCGCGTTCTTGATGCCCGCCGCGCCCTGGGCGTGGGCCATCACCGGACGGCCCTGCGCGGACGCCTCGGCGACCAGGACCTCCAGCTCCTCCGGGGTGTACTGCGAATGCCGCGGGTCGTCGCGCGGGGAGAGCACGCCGCCGGTCGTGCACACCTTCAGCACGTCGGCACCCGCGCGCAGCAGCGTGCGGGCGACTCGGCGCATCTCGTCGGGGCCGTCGGCCGTCGCGTCCGGGCGGCCCGGGTGCGGCACCAGCAGCGGGACGCAGATGCTCGACGGGTTCCAGCTGTCGCCGTGGCCGCCGGTCTGGCTGATCAGCCCGATCGAGATCTGCAGCCGCGGCCCCGGGATCAGCCCGTCGTCCACCGCCTGCTTGATGCCGAGGTCGGCGCCCGAGGCGTCGCGGACCGTCGTGATGCCCAGGCCGAGCGTCGCCCAGAGGTTCCGCGCGGCTTCGTAGAACTGGTAGGAGAACGGCTTCTGCACCCGCGACAGCAGCCCGATCTCCGACACCGTCACGTGCACGTGACAGTCGAACAGCCCCGGCAGCAGCACCGCGCCGGAGCAGTCGACCCCCTCGTCGCCGTCCAGGTCCGTGCCGACGTCGACGATCCGGCCGTGCTCGACGACGACGTCCGCCTCCGCCGGCTCCGCACCGGAACCGTCGAACACCGAACCACCGGTGAAAACCGTGCGCGTCACGCCGCCTCCACGGGAGAAGTCTGCCGCCGCGACACCAGCGCGGCCAGCGCCAGCACGACGACGTTGACGCCGAGCCCGATCAGGCCGACGTTGACGGTGCCGGCGAAGTGAGTGTCCACAAAGGTCAGCCAGATGACGACGACCTCGCCGGCGATCAGCCCGGCGAACACGGGGCCCTTGCCGACCGGCACTCGTTTGAGGAAGCCCAGCAGGTTGGCCGGGGCCAGCTGGACCGACCCCGAATACGTGAGCAACAGCAGGTTGGCCAGCAGGTCCGGCCGGAAGATGCCCAGCACGAGGGCAAGGGTACTCGCGAGCACAACCGTGCCGTGGTTGATCCAGAACTGCTTGCGCCCGCCGCGCACGCGGACTATGTTGCGCGCCACCAGCGACGAGATGCCGATCAGGATCCCGGCCGCCGGGACCATCGCGGTGGCCGTCGCGGCGACGACGATGATGCCGGTCACCCAGCCGGGCAGGGCGTCCTTCGACAGCGTCAGCAATACGCCGTTCGGGTCACTGCCCTTGGGCACCACGAGGATCGCCGCGAACCCGACGATCATCGGCAGCAGCAGGCACAGCTCGTACACCGGCATCCAGGCGTAGTTGCGCCGCAGCACCTTCGGGTCGCGCGCCGACATCAGCGCCGGCCACGAGTGCGGCAGCGTCATCAGCCCGACGCCGATGGCGCTGACCAGCATGCTCGTCACGAACCAGACGTGGTCGTTCGCTCCACTGTGGACGATCAGCTTCTCGGGGTGCAGCTGCTCGATCTTGTGGAACACCGCGGGGATCCCGCCGGCGAAGTGCGTCGGCACCGCGACGATCAGCACCACCAGCGCGACGAGCATGATGCCGTCCTTGAAGTACGACGTCGCCGCGACCCCGCGCAGCCCCGCCCACAGCACGAACGCGACCACCAGCACGCTGCCGGCGACCATGCTGAGCGTGCCGGACGCGCTGTCGCCGGTCACCAGCCGGACGATCAGCCCGAGCCCGGTGATCTGCAGCTGCAGGTACGGCAGCACGAAGACCACGCCCAGTACCGCCGACAGCGTCCCGAGCGCCCGGCTGGAGTAACGGTCTTCGAGGAAGTCGCCCTGCGTGAGATAACCGCGCTCCTTGCCCAGCGTCCACAGGCGCTTCGCGAGGAAGAACAGCACGACGTAGGCGATCGGCACGTACGGCAGCGCGTACATCGCCGCGACCCCGCCGGAGAACGCGAGCCCGGCCATGCCGAGGAAGGTGAAGGTGGTGAACACCTCCCCGGCCTGGAGGAACCACATGGTCATGGCGCCGAAGCGGCGGCCGCCGACCGTCCACTCGGCGAGGTCGGCGACGGGCTTGCGGCGGCCGACAAAACCCAGGACGCCGATCAGGACGATGCCGGCGAGAGTGAAGGTGAGGATCATTCGTCCTCCTCCCCCGCCGCGCGCAGCAGGCGTTCGGACAGCAGCAGCGCCGGGGTGAACATCAGGCACCAGAACGCGCCCCACACGACCATCCGCGGCAGGCCGAGCCACAGCCCGGTCGTGTTGACGAACGGCAGGAACGGCATCAGGACCAGCGCGAGCACCGGGAGCAGCGGGGGCCAGTGATAACTGCGCACGCGCGTCACCCCGCCAGGATGCCGAGCCGGCGGACCGCGAGCTCCGCCAGCAGCGCGGCGCCGTCGCCGAGCACGCTGTCGTCGAACCGGGCGCGGGGTGAGTGGTTGTCCGGCGCGGTCGCCGGGTCCGTCGGGCACGCGCCGAGGAAGAGGTAGGCGCCGGGCACGCGTTCGAGCACCCGGGAGAAGTCCTCCGAACCGGTGATCGGATCGGCCATCTCGGTGAACCGCTCCTCGCCGTAGACGTCGCGGATCGTGTCGGCGACGAAGTCGTACGCGCCGGCGTCGTTGACCGTCGCCGGGTACTCCGGCTCGAAGGTGACGTCGATGTCGAGGCCGTGCGCCTGGGCGATGCCCTGGCACACCCGCACCGCGCGCTCACCGACGCGTTCGGCGACCTCCGGCGAGAACGACCGCAGGGTCGCCTCGAACACCGCGTCGTCCGGGATGATGTTGCGCCGCGTGCCCGCGTGGAACGTGCCGACGGTGACCACCACCGGGTCGAAGACGTCGAAGCCGCGCGTGACCATCGTCTGCAACGCGGTCACCATCTCGCAGGCCGCCGGGATCGGGTCGCGCGCGTCGTGCGGTGACGAGCCGTGGCCGCCGTCGCCGCGCACCCGCACGAACAGCCCGCCCGACGCCGCCATCAGCGTGCCCGGGCGGGCGGTGAAGTGGCCCTTTTTGTAAGTCGTGGCCGAGACGTGCAGGCCGTAGGCGGCGTCGACGTGCTTGCCGGACGCCGTCAGCACGCCTTCCTCGATCATGCGGCCGGCGCCGTCCCAGCCCTCTTCGCCGGGCTGGAACATGAACACGACGTCGCCGGGCAGGTCGTCCTTGCGCGCGGCGAGCAGCCGGGCCGAGCCGACCAGGCCCGCCGTGTGCAGGTCGTGGCCGCAGGCGTGCATCGCGCCGGGCAGGGTCGAGCTGAAGTCCTCGCCGCTGGCTTCGGTCACCGGGAGCGCGTCCATGTCGCCGCGCAGGAGCACGGTGCCGCCGGGCTTGCCGCCGCGCAGGACGGCGGTGATCGAGGAGAGGTTCTTGCCGAGGGAGATTTCGAGGGGCAGCCCGTCGAGCGCCGCGAGGACCCGCTCCTGGGTGCGCGGCAGGGTCAAGCCGATCTCGGGGATGCGGTGCAGGTCGCGGCGCAGGGCGACCAGGTCGTCGAGGAGGACGGCGGCGTCGGAGCGCAGGGTCATCCGCCGATCATGCGAGAGTCGAGCACAATGGCCGGGGAAAATCCCCGAAACCACCGTTCCGAGGGCCGATGAACGAAGAATCCGCCATGCTGGCCGAGCAGGACCTCAAACTGGTCGACGCGCTGCAGGCCGCGCCCCGGGCGTCCTGGTCGACGCTCGGCCGCGCGCTCGGCCTGGGCGCGGTGACCGCCGCCCGGCGCTGGGACGCACTCGTCGAGCGGGGCGACGCGTGGCTCACCGCATACGCCGGGGGCGAGCTGACGGCGCAGCTGGCCTTGGCGTTCGTCGAGATCGACTGCGCGCCGGGGGCCGCGCTTTCGGCGGCGTCCGCGCTGGCCGCGGACCCGCGTGTCGTGACCGTCGAATGCGTGGCCGGGCCGGGCGACCTGCTCGCCCACGTCGTCGCGCCGACGTTGCGGGAGCTGGGCGCGCACGTCCTGGACCGCGTGACGGCGGTGCCCGGCGTGACCCGCGTCCGGACGGTGCTGTCGCCGCGGATGTTCACCGAGGGCAGCCGGTGGCGGGTGCGGGCGATCTCGCCGGGTCAGCGGGAGGCCCTTTCGGCGAAGCCGCCGAAGAACCGGGCGCCACTGCGGTTCGACGACGCGGACCGGGCGCTGATCCTCGCACTGGGCGTCGACGCACGGGTGTCGGCAGCGGCGTTGGCGCTCGAACTCGGCGTCGGGGCCACCACAGTGCGACGCCGGCTGGACGCGCTGCTGGCCCGTGGCGCGATCCGCGTCCGGTGCGAGATCGCTCGGTCCGTGTCACCCGCGCCGGTGACGGTGACGCTCTGGCTGCGGGTCCCGCCGGACAAGCTGGAGACGACGGCGCGGTCGCTGGCGATGCTGCCGGAGGTCCGGATGTGCGCGGCCCTGACCGGGGCGGCGAACCTGATGCTGGTGGTGTGGCTGCCTTCGCAGCACGACACGGTGGCACTGGAGGCGGTGCTGGCGGCGAAGCTGCCCTGGCTGGAGATCACGGGCCGGGCGGTGACGCTGCGGAGCGTCAAGCTGATGGGCCGTCTGCTCGACGCGGCGGGGCGCGGGACGGGCCGGGTGCCGCTGGACTTCTGGGCCGCGGTCCCCGTGCCGGAGCACGGGAACCGCGGCGTGAGCCGGCCCGGGGGATGAGGGGGGTGAGGTGGAGGGAAGCATCCACCGGACCGGGGTCTGCGGGGGCGGCGGTTCTGGCGGGGGGGCCGGGCCGGTGACCGAGGGGCGGTCACCGGCCGGAAGTCTTTTGGGGGCGGATCTCGCGTGGCTGGGCGCGGATCTCGCGTGATTGGAGCCGGAACTCGCGTGACTGGAGGCGGAAGTCGCGTCGCTGGGGGCGGAACTCGTGTGTCTGGAGGGTCGACACGCGTGATTGGAGGGTCAACTCGCGTGTCTGGAAGGTCAACTCGCGTGACTGGAGACGGAAGTCGCGTGGCTAGGGGCGGAACTCGTGTGTCTGGAGGGTCGACTCGCGTGATTGGAGGGTCAACTCGCGTGTCTGGAGGGACGGCACGCGTACCCGAGCGGACGACACGCGTACCTGGACGGACGACGCGGGCGGAACTCGCGTGGCTGGAGGGGGATCTCGCGTGATTGGGGAGGCTTCTTGCGTGACTGGAGGGGAATCACGTGTGTGCGGAGGGGAATCTTGGGTGGGGAGGGAGGGTTCCGGCCGGTGGACTGGGGGGGTGAGGTGGAGGGAAGTGTCCACCGGGCCGGAACTCGCGGGCGGGAGCGACTCCCGCCGTCTCCTCCTTCGCTGATCCGGTGGGGCCGGATCGGTGTGGGTGAAGAATCCCGGCCCGGCGGACAGGGGGGTGAGGTGGAGGGAAGTGTCCACCGGGCCGGGGCTCGGGGCGCGGGACGGGGGTCCCGCGGTTCTTCGGGTGGAGCAACCGCCCCGGCGGACTGGGGGGTGAGGTGGAGGGAAGTGTCCGCCGGGCCGGGGTTCGTGGGGCGGGTCAGTACCTGCCGGTCGCCGAGGCCGTCTTGAACGAGGAGTCGGGCCGGCGCGCGGGGTCGACCTTGCAGCCGCCGGGTTCGACGGCGTACCAGGTGTTCCCGGCGCCGTGGCCGTTCGCCTCGCCGGGCGCGCTGTCCTGGGCGTAGGTGTAGACGGGCCAGCCGCCGACGGTCACCTGCATGGTGCCGTCGTTCCGGCGGATCTGGCCGATGAGACCGGTGTCGACGCTTTCGGCGACGGTGATCCGGCCGTCGACGAGCACGGGCGGCCACTTGTCCGCACAGGACGCGTCGCATGTGGACTGTCCGGAGTCCTTGCCGTCCTTGGTGAACAGGTAGAGCGTGCGGCCCGCCGAGTCCGTGAGGACCGGGCCGAGACCGCCGGCCTCGCCCATGCCGACGGTGGTCGGCTTGGCCGCGGTGGCCGCCTTCTCCCCCGTCGGCGTGACGGCTGCCCAGTCCGCGCTGACGTTCTGGCCCAGCGCGACGCCGGCGCCGGTGTCCTTGGCGTAGGTGTAGACCGGCCGGCCGGCCACCGACACCTGCTTGCGGCCGTCGGGCCGGGTGAGGAGGCTGACGAGCTTCTCGTCCACCCCGGCGACGAGCGCCGGGACGTCGGAGAGCAGCGGCGGCCACATCTGGGCGCAGGCACCGTCGCAGACGGAGCGCGGCGGGTTGGCCGCGTCCTTGGCGTACTGGTAGAGCGTGTGGCCGCCGGCGTCGGTCAGGACCGCACCAAGACCCTCCACTGTGGACGCCACGAGCTGGGCCTGGCCGGCCGTGGAGCCGGCCGGGACCGCGCTCGCCGGTTGCCGCGGGGCGCCGAGCGCCACCGGCTGGACCGCGCCGGAAGCAGCGTACGGGTTGGACCCGCAAGCCGCGACGAGCGCGAATCCGGCGACGGTGAGCACGGCGGCGGCAACCGGGCGAGCACGGTTCATCGGAGGTTCTCCTTCCCGAATCCGGGTTTCAGCTGGCCGGGATGACTATTCCGCGCAGGCCTTGCCCGAGTTGACGCAGTTGACGAGGCGGCCCATGATCTTCTTGCTCATCACGTTCGCGAAGTCGTCGTGGTCGGACCGCGGGTTGTGCTTTTCCTGGGCGAAGGCGTCCACTTTGTACTGGCCCTTCTGCTGGACGTCCTGCGGGACGTCGTAGACCAGCGTCACCTGCAGCTGCGGCACGTTCTTGAAGCCCTGCGGGCACTTGCCCTGCTGGTTCGCGAACACGATGTGCGTGCGGTGGTTGGCGCTGTCGGTGTTCTTGCCGTCCCAGCAGTTCGGGAAGGCGTGGATGCGCTCGACCTTGCTGCCGGCCGGGCAGATCGGGTAGAGGTCGGTCAGCCGGTCCTCGAAGCCGGTGCAGGTCCAGCTGGGCCGGGCGTTGGCCGGGCCGTTGGTGCTCTGCTTGGCGTCACCGTAGAGGATCTTCAGCCCGAGCGGCATCGCGACGACGTTCTTCGCGCCACCGCCGATGAACTTCAGGGTCGCGGACTCCGGCTCGAGGATCTCGCCGTCGTTGTCGCCGACCTCTTCGTTGGCACCCTGGGGTCCGCCGAGCTCTTCGGCCGGGGGCGCGGCGGCGCTGCTGCTCTGGTTCTGGTTGCCGTTCTGGCCACCGTTGTTCTTGCCGCCGTTGCCGTTCTGGTTCTGGTTCTTGCCGCCACGACGCTGGTCCTGGCCCTGCTGCTGGTCCTGCTGCGCCTGCTGGTCCTGGTTGTCCTGCTGCTGCGCGTTCTGGTCACCGCCGCGGCCCGCGCCGCCACCGGTGTTCTTGCGCTTCTGCTGGGCGTTCTGATCCTGGGCGTTCTGATCCTGGGCGTTCGGGTCCTGCGCGTTCTGATCCTGCGCGTTCTGATCCTGCGCGTTCTGGTCCTGGGCGTTCTGGTCGCCAGCCGCCTGGTCCTGGCCCTGCCCGGCGTCCTTCGCGGCCTGCGCGTCCTTGGCGCTCTGGTCCTGCTGGACGTCGCCGGTCTTGCCCTGCTGCTTCTGCTGCGCCTGCTGGTTTTCGTTCTGGTTCGCCGCGTTGTCTTCGCGGTCGATCCGGATCACGGGCCAGAAGTACGCCGACTGGTCACCGTTCTTGCAGGTGGTGTCGCCGGCGAGCAGGCTCTTGAGGCTGGAATCGGCGTCCGTGGTCACGTTGCCGACGTAGTCGTGCAGATGCTGGGCGCCGTTCTTGATCCCGGGCTGGGCGATGAAGTTGTCCGGGTTGTGGTGCGCGCCGTCGGCGTTCGTTCCACAGTCGACGGTGAAGGATCCCTGCGCGCCCTTCTTCTGCAAGGCCGCGTTGACGTTGTTGCCCGCGGGAACCTTGTTGATGTCGATGAAGAACGACGGGTCGGCGGGGTCCGCGCTCGCTTCGCCCGTGCGGCCCGCGCTGACCGCGACGGCGAGTGCGCCGACGGCGATCGCCAGGCCGATCGCGCCCATGGCGATCTTCGTACGACGGGCGACGCGATGCTTGCCCGTCACGGGGGACCGAGAATTCCGGGCCATAGACTAGTTCACCTCGTTCGTTATTCCGGGCACGCCGAACACCGCGGTGGCCCGGGCAAGAACTACCGTTAGTTGAGGTCGAGATCACGCGGAGCCCGGGGGGATGCGTTCGGCTCCGGCGTCGGGATGCATCGGGGGATGCATTGGGGGATACGGACCCCGGTGCCGCGAGGTTCAAAAGCGACCGGCCCGTTATCTGTTCGTTATCAAGCGGAACGCAACCGGGCAGCATTGACCCAGGTCACCGCGTTTTACCCGGAAAAAAGATTCAGCGCTGCACGGTGACGAGGACGGTGCCGTCGTCACCACGGACCTCGAACCGCGCGATCTGGTCCATCACCATCGAGATGGAACCCTGCAGCCGCAACGGTTCCGACGAGCCGGGAATGCCGAAACCCTTGGGCGGCACCACCCAGCTGGACACGACGCGCTCGTCACCCGACGCCGAGACGGCGATCAGCTGGCACTTCAACGGCCCGACGATCCCGCGCAGCTCGAGGTCGACCCGGCTGCCCCACTCCACCGGGGACACGGTGACGAGGGCGCTGACCGCGGACCCGCCGCTGCCGCGGCCGTAGGTCTGGCCGCCGCCGGGCTGGCTCGGGGTGCCGCTCTCCGGCGGCGCGGTGGACGTCGCGGGCACGCTCGTCACCGGCGGCGGCTGCTTGCCGCTCGGCGCGGCGAGCGAGGCGGGCGGGACGGCGTCGGCCGGCCGGACCGCGAGGGTCACCAGCGGGCCGGCCACGACGAGGGAGGCGGCCGCGACGCCGGCGATGATGCCGAGGCGCTTGCGGCGGCGCCGCTTGACGGTGGCCTCTTCCATCAGGCCACGCAGGACCCGCGGCCCGGGCGCAAGGGTGCGCGGGCTCGGCGCGGGCATCGGGGGCTCCGGCCAGCTGCGCTTCACCAGGTCCAGGACGTCCGGGAGCTGGTAGAGCTCGATCAGGTCGAGCTGGCAGTGCGGGCAGTTCATGAGGTGGGCTTCGAACTGGGTGTTCTCGGCCTCGCTGAGGACGCCGAGCACGTATGCGGCGACATCGGTGTGTGCGGACCCGGCCACCCTCAGTTCACCCCCGCTCGCGGAGGGCACGGCGCAGCGCGCGGACGGCGTGGTGGATGCGGGACTTGATCGTGCCCGGGGGCACCCCGAGGGTCGCCGCGACCTCGTTCACGGTCCGATCGCGCAGGTAGGTCTGCTGGATGGCCTCCCGCTGCTCGGGCGAAAGCCCCTGCAGCGCCTCGTAAACGATCATCGCGGCGAGCGTCCGGTCCGATTCGTCGGACACCGCGATCGCGTCGGATTCGATCTCCTCGAGCTCCTGGGGGCGGACGCTCCGGCTGCGCCAGCCGTCGATGACGATACGCCGGGCCACCGTGAACAGCCACGCGCGCAACATCTCGGGCCGGCGGTCGAGCTTGTCCGCGTTCCGCCATGCCTTGATCAGGGTCTCCTGCACGACGTCCTCGGCCCACTGCCGGTCGTGACCGGTCAGCCGTAGGGCGAACGCCATGAGGGACCCGCCGAACTCCTGGTAGAGCGCCTTCGCCAGATCATCGGAGGCGTCGTCGGACCCGACAACCGCTTCCTGGTGATCTTCGACGGGTCTCAGCGCTCGAGTGTGCCGTCCCACGCGGCACATCCTGGTGTGCCGGAGCCCCGGAGTCCAGTACCAAATGTCCCAGAACTTTTTTGAACCGTTTCCGGATCGTGTCCGTATCCCCTACCGAAGACCCCCGACAAGGCGTTGTCCCCCGCAACGCTCCGCATCCACTCCGGACCGAAAGTCCACTGTGGATCTTTCGCGCGCTTTTCCGCCGCACCCTCGGCGACGGCGCGTAGTCATGCCCCACGGAGGAGCAGTGATCCGCATTCCCCGAACGGTGGTCCCCGCCGCCGTGTGCCTCACCGCACTCGCTCTGCTCACCGCCTGCACCGCCGGCGCCGCGACCACCTCGGGTGGTTACGCCGCAGGTGGCGGGGCCGGCATGCAGATGCCCGGCATGCAGGCGCCGCTGACCCTGGCGATGCCGCAGCCCATCACCGCCAACCCGAACGACCCGGCGAAGAGCCAGCTCCGCGCGGCCAAGACCTTCGACCTCGGCCTGATGCTCGTCGACGGGACCGGGTACACGATCTACCGCTACGACCGGGACACGACCGACCCGTCCCGGTCCAACTGCAACGACGCGTGCGCCGCGAAGTGGATCCCCGTCAAGACCGGCGGTCCCGCGCCGATCGACGTCGACCAGTCCCTCATCGGCCAGATCACCCGCGACGACGGCACCCAGCAGGTCACCCTCGCCGGCTGGCCGCTGTACCACTTCACCGGCGACAGCGAACCGGCCGACACGTCCGGCCAGGGCGCCGACCAGGCCTGGTACCCGATCGCGCCGGACGGCAAGAAGATCACGCTGACCCAGGACGAGTGGAGGCAAAATGCGTTCGGCGTCTGAGTTCGCCACGCTCGAGCTGGACCCGCCGTCCGCTCTGGAGCGCTCGCGACCGCTGGTCCGCATCCTGTTCGTGGTCGTCGCCGTGCTGGCGCTGCTCGCGCCCGGTTCGGCCTCGACCGCCCAGACCACCGCCGTCTCACCCACCGACGCGGTGCTGCTGACCAAGGTCCGCCAGGCCGGTCTGTGGGAGATGCCCTCGGGCATGATGGCCATGGAGAAGGGCAGCCCGCAGGTCAAGGCGGTCGGCTTCGCGATCATGATGGACCACGGCCGGCTCGACGTCGCGACCCGCGCGCTGTCGGCGAAGCTGAACTCGCCGGTCCCCGACCAGCCGTCCGACGAGCAGCGCGGCTGGCTGCTCGAAGAGATGAACGCGGCGCCCGGCCCGGCCTTCGACCGCGTGTTCGCCAACCGGCTGCGCGCCGCGCACGGCCAGGTCTTCGCCGTCCTGGCGCAGCTGCGCGCCGGCACCCGCAACGACGACGTGCGCGCCTTCGCGACCGTCGGCAACCAGGCCGTGATGCGGCACATGACGATGCTCGAGAGCACCGGGATGGTCGACTACACCGCGCTCCCCGAGCCCAGTGTGTCCACCACCGCGGCGCCCGCCGGGGCCCAGCTGGGCCTCGACACCTCCCAGATCGCCGTGGTGTCGGCGTTGTTCCTGCTGGTCGGCGGCGGTCTGTTCTACGTGCTGCGCCAGATCAAGGGCAACCGCCGCGGCCGCGGCTCGTCCCGTCCGGTCCCGGTCCGTGCCGGGGGCACCCATGGTTGAGACCTGGCACGACGCGACGATCCTGATCACGCAGCAGTTCCAGCCGAAGACCGACCCGGCGGCGCGCGGCCTCGCGGCGTTCGCCGCCCGGGCGTCCTACGCGGCGATGATGCTGACCCTCACCTGGGGCGTGCTCACCGCCACGGGCTGGGTGCGCTCGGTCACCGGCCGCAAGGCGCTGCGCAGCACGCACCTGGTCCTCGCGACCGGAACGCTGATCTTCGGCGGCATCCACGCGCTGGGCTTCTTCTACCTGACGATCCAGCCCTACACGCTGCAGTACCTGTTCGTCCCCTTCCTCTCCGGCCAGGAGACCCGGCACAACCTCGGCATCGTCGGTCTCGAGGTCATGCTGGCCATCGGCTTCACCGCCGGCCTGCAGCGGTTCACCTCCTACCGCCGCTGGCTGTGGCTGCACCGGTGCGCGTACCCGGCGGTGGCGCTGACCGCGCTGCACGCCTGGTTCGGCGCGATCGCCAACGGCCACCTCTCGACCGTGTGGCTGGGCGGCATCACGCTGCTCATCCCGGCGGTCACGGTGTCGCTGCTGCGGTTCATGCCCGCCCGGACCCTGGAACGCATCGGACTCGTGGAAGAGCAGGTGGCCTGACATGCCCTTCCGTTTGCCCGGTGGCGGGCCCCGGATCAGCGTCGACAACGACCGGTGCGAGCTCTACGGCATCTGCGCCATGGAGGCGCCGGATGTGTTCGACCTCGGCCAGGACGGCCGGCTGCGCTTCCACACGCGGCTGCTGGACGAAACCACGATCGAACAGGCGAAGATGGCGGCCCGCTGCTGCCCGATGCAGGCGGTCGTGATGAGAGGGGACCTCGATGGCTGACGGCGACCGGATCGTCATCGTCGGCGCCGGCGTCGCCGGGCTGCGTGCCGCGGAACGCCTGCGGGAACAGAACTTCGACGGTGAGATCGTGCTCATCGGCGACGAGGCCCGGCGCCCCTACCACCGCCCGATGGTGTCCAAGGCCCTCGTGATGGGGACCGAACGGCCCAGCGACGTGGGCCTGTCGCACTACCTGCCGGACCTCGACGTGCACTGGCGCCTCGGCGCCCGCGTCACGCACCTGGACACCACCGAGCGGGTCGTGCACCTGCCCGGCGGGGAGTCCCTCTGGTACGACGGCCTGATCGCCGCGACCGGCGTCTACCCGCGGCACCTGCCCGGGTCGCCGCGGCACGACCCGCGCGTGCGGATCCTGCGCACGGTCGAGGACTCGATGGCCGTGCGGCGCTGCCTGCACGCCAGCAAGAAGCCGGCGGTCGTGATCGGCGCCGGCCTGATCGGCAACGAGTTCGCCGCGAGCATGCGGCACATCGGCCGCGACGTCACGCTCGTCGGGCACGCCAAGGCCCCGCTGCACCGCTTCGGCGACCGCGTCTCGAGCGGCGTCGTCGAGGCGCACCACGAGCACCGGGCGAAGCTCGCGATGAAGAGCGAAGTGCGGCACTGGATCAGCACGAAGGACACCGTCGGGCTGCACCTGACGAACAACCAGCTGCTGGTCGCCAGTGTCGTCGTGCTCGCCATCGGCAGTGTCCCGTCGGTCGACTGGATGCGCGGCTCCGGCCTCGACATCAGCGACGGCGTGCTCTGCGACTCGAAGCTGTTCGCCGAGGGCGCGTCCGACGTCGTCATCGCCGGCGACATCGCGCGCTGGCCGAACCTGCGCTTCGACGAGACCCCGCGGCGGGTCGAGCACTGGATCAACGCCGTCGAGTCGGCCCGGCACGCGGCGGACAACCTGCTGATGGGCCACTCCAGCGCCGTGCCGTTCACCCCGCTCCCCCGGGCGTGGTCGACGCTGTACGACACGCGGCTGCAGATGTGCGGCATGCCGTCGCTGGCCGAGGACACCGTCACGCTCGCCGACGGCATCACCGGCTTCATCCGCGACGGCCGGCTCGTCGGCGTCTCGGCGTGGGACAAACCGCGGGCGATGCTCGACTGGATGGCCGAGCTCGACCGGCGACTGCCCGCGCCCGACTACGTGCCCGAGCCGGAGCCCGCTCCGGTCGCCGAGGTCCCCGAGGTCCCGGTCGTCGAGCCGGCGCTCGCCGCGCTGGCGGCCGAGGTGCCGACGGAGTTCGAAAGCGGCTTCGACCAGCAGGCCTTCGAGCGCGAGTTCGAGAGCGAGTTCGCCAACAACATTCCCACGACGGCGTTCCCCGCGCTGGCGGCCCCGCCGACCACGGCGTTCGCCGCCCAGCCCGGAGCGGCCGCGCCGCCCACCATGGCCATCCCGATGGGGAGGTAACAGAGCCGGGGCGGGGCTGCGCGCGGCGGTCCCCGTCCCTTGCCGGTCACCACGCCCCCTCCGCGGCTGGGCGGTGTGGTGACCGGTCCCCAACGTGACACTGCAAAACGTCCCCCCTGCCCGCCTCGCGTCCGGTGCCGGTGACAAACCGGAACAGGCCGAGCGTCCGGCGGGCCAGGAGAGGGCCATCCCGAGGGAACCCGACACCCCCGGGATGGCCTTCTTCCGGCCGCGCCGGGCGGGGGTCCGGGGTCGAGCGTCACGGCGGTGAACCTGCCGCCGCGGCGTGCATCGTCCGTGCCGGCCCTTCCGGGGGAAGGGTATGCCGCCGGAAGGATCGGCACGGTCGTAAGTCGGGGTCGGGGTTGCACCGGCGAAGGCCGTCCCCAGGGAACGGGAACCCTCGGGACGGCCTTCACCTCGTCCGCCGGGCGACCCGCGCTTCCCCCACGACCAGCGCGCCGAGGACGAGCACAGCCACTCCGACCACCCGCAGCCCGGCGTCCGCGCCCGCGGTGAAGGCCGCGACGACGTCGGCCGCGTGGCCCGTCCTGGCCAATGCTTCCGCCACCGTGTGCGCGCCGCGTGCTTCCGGCGGGAGCGCGGCGGCGAACTTCGCGGTCATCACCGTGGCGATCACGGCGACCCCGAGCGCGCTGCCGAACTCCCGGGTGGTGGCCTGCAGGCCGGTGCCGACGCCCGCCTGCGCCGGCGGCAGTGCGCCCGCGATGACCCCGGACAGCGTCGGCAGGGCCAGCGTCACCCCGATCCCGGTCACCACGAGCCAAGCCGCGTAACCGGCGTACGGCGTCTGTGCGTCGCTTGTGGACAGTCCGAGCAGGCCACCGCCGACGAAGGCGAACGCGAGCGCGACGGTCGCGTCGAGGCCGACGCGCCGGGTCAGCAGCCCGACGTGGCGGCCGCCGAGGATGATCGGGACGGTCAGCGGGATGATCCCGAGCCCGGTCCCCAGCACGCCGAACCCCTTGGCGTACTGCAGGAACGACGCGTTGACGTAGAACAGCGCGAACATGCCGAAGAAGATCGCCGTCAGCCCGAGGCAGGCGCTGCGCAGGCCCGCGATCCGGAACAGCCGGGGGTCCAGCAGCGGGTGCCCGGCCTTCAGCTCGACGAGCACCCAGGCGGTGAAGAGCACGGCGGCGCCGGCGAACCCGGTCACCACGAGCGCACTCCCCCAGCCCGCCTCCGGGCCTTGGACGATCCCGACCAGCAGCGCGACCGACGCGCCGACGAGCAGCACCGCGGCGAGCGGGTCGAGCCGGCGGTCGTGGCGGGCGGACACCGGCGCGGTCCGGGCCACCAGCGCGGCCGCGGCGAGCGCGAGCGGCACGGCGGCGGCGAAGAGCCAGCGCCAGGAACCCGCCGTGAGGACAAGGCCGCCGCCGACGTTGCCGACCACCCCGCCGATTCCGGTCATCGACGCCCAGACGGCGATCGTCGCGGACTTGCGCTCGGCAGCCACGGCGTGCAGCAGCACGGCGAGCGAGTTGGGCAGCACGGCGGCGGCGCCGACGCCGGTGAGCGCGCGGCCGGCGAGCAGCACGACGACGTCCGGCGCCAGCGCGGAGACGAGCGCGCCCGCCGCGAACAGCACGAGCCCGGCCAGCAGGACACCCTTGCGGCCGAACCGGTCCCCCGCGGCGCCGCCGGGGATCACCAGGCAGGCGAACACGATCACGTAGGTGTCGACGATCCAGACCAGCGCGGACGCGGACGGGTGGAGGGCGCTCGCGGCCAGCATCGGGACGGCGAGGTTGATCGCCGCGACCATCCCGACGACGAGCACGACGCAGGCGCACATGACGGTGAGCAGTCCGGTGGTTTCCCGGTGCTTGAGGACCATGCACCCGACGGTAGGGACGACCGGGGGCGGCGTGCCACGCAACTTTGGCAAGAACTGTTTGCGTAAGATGCAACGATGGCGGACCAGCTCGACCTGAACCTCCTGCGCGTGTTCGACGCGCTCCTGCAGGAAGGGAGCGTCACGGCGGCGGCCGAACGCCTCCACCTGTCGATCCCGGCGGCCAGCCGCGCGCTGGGCCGGCTGCGGCGCGCGATGGGCGACCCGATCCTGGTGCGTGCGGGGCGCGGGATGGCGCCGACGCCGTTCGCGCTCCGCACGGCCCCACGGGTGCGGTCGCTGCTGGACGAGGCGGCCGCCCTGGTCACCACCGAATTCTCGCTGGCCGACCTCAACCGCACCTTCACGATCCGCATCAACGACGGCGTGGCGGCCACGCTGGCGACGGCGGCGGTCGAAGCCGCGGCGGCGGCCGCTCCCGGCGTGACCCTGCGTTTTGTCGCCGAAGGCAGCGAAAGCACCGAAGCCCTGCGTGACGGCTCGGTAGACCTGGACATCGGCGCCGGCGACGTCACGGCGCCCGACATCCGCACCACCGTGCTGTACACCGAACGCCTGGTCGGCCTGGTCCGGGAGGATCAGCCCCCTGGGCAGGCGCCCGACGCTGGCGCAGCTGTGCCGGCACCCGCACGTGTCGGCGTCCCGCCGCGGCCGCGCCCGGGGACCCCTGGACGACGCGCTCGAGGCGGCGGGCCTGTCCCGGCACGTGGCGGCGGTGGTGCCGACGTCCGCCGTGGCCATGCTGCTGGTGGCGTCGAGCCCCTACGTCGGGCTCGTGCCGCAGCGGCTGGCCGAGCAGCACGGGCCGGCGCTGGGCCTGCGCTGGTTCCGGGTGCCTGCGC
This sequence comes from Amycolatopsis sp. NPDC104863, assembly GCF_055582965.1. Classification (NCBI taxonomy): domain Bacteria; kingdom Bacillati; phylum Actinomycetota; class Actinomycetes; order Pseudonocardiales; family Pseudonocardiaceae; genus Amycolatopsis; species Amycolatopsis sp. NPDC104863. Next base: position 338,830 of record NZ_JBVJOW010000003.1, on the reverse strand, counting down.
CGCTGCCGGAGATGGCCGTCCGACTCTGCTGGCACGCCCGTCTCGACGCCGACCCGGCCCAGCGCTGGCTGCGCGAAACCATCCGTGACGCCCTCCGCTGAGCCTCCCCGGAAAGATCTTCGAAGAATTTTCCGGAGACGTGTCGAATCGCGGCGGCGGAGTTCGTAGCCGGAGTGAAGCCACCCACGAGGGGCGGCGCGAAGGCGAGGGACCGCGACCATGAAGCTGACGACCATCACCCAGATCACCGTCGACGGAGTCGTGCAGGGCAACGGCGGCGCGTCGGAGGAGGACCGCCGGAACGGCTTCGAGCGCGGCGGCTGGGCCCTGGGCAAGGGTGACGACGAGACCCGTGAGCTCATCACGCGCACCTACCAGCGTGCCGAGGCGTTCCTCTTCGGACGGCGGACCTACGAGCTGTTCGCCCGGTCCTGGGGCTCGGTCGAGCAGATGCGCGCCCACCCGATCGGCGTGGCGCTGGAGGCGGCGCCCAAGTACGTCGCCTCGGGCACGCTCACCACGCCGGAGTGGGACGGCACGACCGTGCTCGGCGACGACCTCGCGGCCGCCGTCCGGGAGCTGAAGGCCAAGCCGGGCGGTGAGCTGCAGGTGCACGGCAGCGGCACGCTCACCCGGTGGCTGCTGGAACACGACCTGGTCGACGAGCTGACCCTGCTCGTGGTCCCGGTGGTGCTCGGCCAGGGCACGCGGCTGTTCCCGGACGCCGGCCCGGACCTCGCGCTCGACCTCGTCGAGTCGCGGACCGACACGATGGGCGTGACGACCCAGGTCTTCCGGCCGGCCGGTCGCCCGCGGTATGCAACGGTCTGACATTCCCGACGCCGAGGAGCTGACTTCCGGATGCAATACCTGGTTTCCGTGATCGACGACAAGACCGACCCCGGCCGCACCGACCGGGAGCCCGCCATCAGCGCGTTCAACGAACGCCTGGTCGCCGACGGCTACTGGGTGTTCGCGGGCGGGCTCGCGGACACCACCGCGGCCACGGTCGTCGACAACCGGGGCGGGGCGGTCGTGGTCAGCGACGGGCCCTTCGTGGAGTCGAAGGAGTACCTGGCCGGCGTCTGGGTCTGGGAGGTCCCCGACGCTTCGGTGGCGCTCGAGCTCGCCACCGAGGCGTCGAAGGCCTGCGACCGGAAGGTCGAACTGCGGCCGTTCTCGGCCGGGTGAGCGCGTCCGATATGGCAGGATCGGGGCGTGACCAGCACCGCCGCCACGGCGCAGTACCTGCGTGACCTCGCGCTGCTGCGGCGCGTCCGCGACCGGATCGACCGGGAGTACGCCCAGCCGCTCGACGTCGAGGCCCTCGCGCGCGGGGTCAACATGTCCGGCGGGCACCTCAGCCGGCAGTTCCGCCGCGCCTACGGGGAGTCACCGTATTCGTACCTCATGACACGGCGGATCGAGCGCGCGATGGCGCTGCTGCGCACGGGCGAGCTGAGCGTCACGGAGGTCTGCTTCACCGTCGGCTTCTCGTCGCTGGGCACCTTCAGCACGCGGTTCGCCGAGCTGGTGGGCATGCCGCCGAGCGTCTACAAGGAGCAGCAGGCCGAGGCCACCGTGGGCATGCCGCCGTGCGTGGCCAAACAGGTCACCAGACCGATCAGGAATCGAGAAGCGCGGCCCTCGGCGGCCACCTAGGGTGACGACCATGGACGTCACCATTCACGCGAGCTTCCTCCCGCACACCGACGCGGAGGCCTCCCTGGCCTTCTACCGCGACCTGCTCGGCTTCGAGGTCCGCCAGAACGTCAAGTACGGCGAGATGAACTGGATCACGGTCGGCCCGCCGAACCAGCCCGACACGGCGATCGTGCTGTCGCCGGCGTCGGCGACGCCCGGCCTCACCGACGAAGAGCGCCGCATGATCGCCGAGATGATGGCCAAGGGCACCTACGCCTCGATCAACCTGGCGACCAAGGACCTCGACGCCCTCTTCGCGAAGCTCGAAGCGGGCAACGCCGAGGTCGTCCAGGAGCCGGTCGACCAGCCCTACGGCGTCCGCGACTGCTCCTTCCGCGACCCCGCCGGCAACCTGCTCCGCATCCAGGAGCTGCGCTGACCGAGGTCCGGTCCCACCGCCACGTCCGGCACGTCCGGCGGGTGGCCGGTCCGCTGCCGGGTGACCTGCCGGCGAACGTCGGCACGGGCATGATCATCGTGGCGATGCCGGGCTCCGTGCCGAAGGCGATCTCGGTCAACGGCCTGCTCGGCCTGAACACCAGTCATGCTGGGCGCGGTCCTGGTGTCGGTGCCCGGGACGGGGTGGGCCGCGACCGCGCCGCGCGAGCCGAGGGCCTCCGGCCGGCGGATCCTGCGCCGGCGCCCGGTCGTCGCGCGGCGGCCGGCGACCCTGGTCGACCAGCTGCGGAACCTGCCGCGGCGGCCCCTGCTCGCCGCGAGCATCGGCCTGTGGGCGCTGTGCTCCACCGACGCCGCGCCGCTGGTCGAGCTGTCCGGGTCCTCATGCTCTTGCTGCTCCCGATCGCCGCGCGGGCGGTGCTCGGCCGTTCACCGATGGGAGACCGATCATGTGCCTGAGCCTGTCCGCCGCCGCCCGGCGGCACATCGCCGAGCTGACGCTGCTGCGCCGGGTGCGTGACCGCATCGACCGCGAGCAGACCGTCGACGTCGAGGCGCTCGCCGCCGGCGCGGGCATGACGACCGGGGACCTCCTCCGCCGCTTCCGGGACGCCTACGGGCAGTCCCCGCACGCCTACCAGCGGGCCGCCCGGGCGCTCCGCACGCTCACCGCCGACCGAGTCCTGGAGACACGATGACCACGAGAAAGCCCGCGGCCCACCGCGCCGACAGCCACGACCTGATCCGCGTCCACGGCGCGCGCGTGAACAACCTCAAGGACGTGAGCGTCGAGCTGCCGAAGCGGCGGCTGACGGTGTTCACCGGGGTCTCCGGCTCCGGCAAGAGCTCGCTGGTGTTCAGCACGATCGCCGCGGAGTCGCAGCGGCTGATCAACGAGACCTACAGCACCTTCGTGCAGGGGTTCATGCCGACGCTGGCCCGGCCCGACGTCGACGTGCTCGACGGGATCACCACCGCGATCATCGTCGACCAGGAGCGGATGGGCGCCAACTCGCACTCGACGGTCGGCACCGCGACCGACGCCAACGCGATGCTGCGCATCCTGTTCAGCCGGCTCGGGCAGCCGCACATCGGCTCACCGCAGGCGTTTTCGTTCAACGTCGCGTCGATCAGCGGCGCCGGCGCGGTCACCATCGAGAAGGCCGGGCGGCAGATCAAGGAGCGCCGCAGCTTCAGCATCACCGGCGGCATGTGCCCGCGCTGCGAGGGCCGCGGCAAGGTCAACGACATCGACCTGACCGCGCTGTTCGACGAGGAGAAGTCCCTCAACGAGGGCGCGATCACCATCCCCGGCTACAGCATGGAGGGCTGGTACGGCCGCATCTTCCGCGGCTCCGGCTTCTTCGACCCGGACAAGCCGATCAAGAAGTACACGAAGAAGCAGTTCAACGACCTGGTCTACAAGGAGCCGACCAAGATCAAGGTCGAGGGCATCAACCTGACGTACTCGGGGCTGGTGCCGGCGATCCAGAAGTCCTTCCTGGCCAAGGACGTCGACGCGATGCAGCCGCACATCCGCGCGTTCGTCGAGCGGGCCGTCACGTTCACGACGTGCCCGGACTGCGACGGGACGCGGCTGTCCGAAGAGGCCCGGTCGTCGAAGATCGACGGGATCAGCATCGCCGACGTCTGCGCGATGCAGATCAGCGACCTGGCCGGCTGGGTGGGGAAGCTGGCCGAGCCGTCGGTCGCGCCGCTGCTGGACGCGCTGAAGCGCACCCTCGACTCGTTCGTCGAGATCGGGCTGGGGTACCTCTCGCTCGACCGTCCATCCGGGACGCTCTCGGGCGGGGAAGCCCAGCGCACCAAGATGATCCGCCACCTCGGGTCGTCGCTCACCGACGTCACCTACGTCTTCGACGAGCCGACGATCGGCCTGCACCCGCACGACATCCAGCGCATGAACGACCTGCTGCTGCAGCTGCGCGACAAGGGCAACACGGTGCTGGTCGTCGAGCACAAGCCCGAGGCGATCGCGATCGCCGACCACGTCGTCGACCTCGGCCCGCACGCCGGGTCGAAGGGCGGCGAGGTCGTCTTCGAGGGCACTGTGGACGGTCTGCGCAAGAGCAAGACGCTGACCGGACGGCACCTGGACGACCGCGCGTCGCTGAAGGAGTCCGTGCGGGAGCGGTCGGGGGTGCTGGAGGTGCGCGGCGCTTCGACGCACAACCTGCAGGACGTCGACGTCGACATCCCGCTCGGGGTGCTGGTGGTCGTGACCGGCGTGGCGGGCTCGGGCAAGAGCTCGCTGATCCACGGCTCGGTGGCCGGCCGCGAAGGCGTGGTGGCGGTCGACCAGACCGGGATCCGCGGCTCGCGCCGGAGCAACCCGGCGACCTACACCGGCCTGCTGGAGCCGATCCGCAAGGCGTTCGCCAAGGCCAACGGCGTGAAGCCGGCCCTGTTCAGCGCGAACTCCGAAGGCGCGTGCCCCAACTGCAACGGCGCCGGCGTCGTCTACACCGACCTCGGGATCATGGCCGGCACGGCCAACCCGTGCGAGGTCTGCGACGGCAAGCGGTTCTCGGCCGAGGTGCTGGAGTACACCTTCGGCGGCCGCGACATCAGCGAGGTGCTCGCGATGTCGGTGACCGAGGCCGAGGAGTTCTTCGGCGCGGGTGACGCGCAAACCCCGGCGGCGCACAAGATCCTGACGCACCTGGCCGACGTCGGCCTCGGTTACCTGACGCTCGGCCAGCCGCTCACGACGTTGTCCGGCGGCGAGCGCCAGCGGATCAAGCTGGCCACGCGGATGGCGGAGAAGGGCGGGGTGTACGTCCTCGACGAGCCGACGGCCGGCCTGCACCTGGCCGACGTCGAGCAGCTGCTGGGCCTGCTCGACCGGCTCGTGGAGTCGGGCAAGTCGGTGATCGTGATCGAGCACCACCAGGCGGTGATGGCCCACGCGGACTGGATCATCGACCTCGGCCCGGGCGCGGGCCACGACGGCGGCCGGGTGGTCTTCGAGGGCACCCCGGCGCAGCTGGTGAAGGCGCGGAAGAAGACGCTGACCGGGCGGCACCTCGCGGAGTACGTCGGCTGAGGCCCGGGCCCCCGGCGCATACCAGCACCGGGGGTAGGGCTGGCCCCCGCAAAGTGCCTCGGGCGCGCAGGATTCCGCGGCGGCCGCCCACGCCGAAGACTCGGGGGTGTGACCACTACAGAGATCAGCACCGGCAGCGACTTCGCCCGGCTGAGCCAGCGCGTCTCCGCCGCCGGCCTGATGCAGCGCCGTCCCGGTTACTACACCGCCCGGATCGCCGTCGTGACCGGGCTGTTCGCCGCCGGCTGGGTCGCCTTCGCCTTCCTCGGGAACTCGTGGTGGCAGCTGGCCGTCGCCGCGTTCCAGGCCGTGATGTTCGGGCAGATCGCGCTGCTGTCCCACGACCTCGCGCACAAGCAGGTGTTCCGCCGCCGCCGGCCCACCGAGATCGCCGGGATGCTCGCCGGCAACCTCGGCATCGGGATGAGCTACGGCTGGTGGATGGACAAGCACACCCGCCACCACGCCAACCCGAACCACGAGGAGCTCGACCCGGACGTCGACCCGGACATCCTGGTGTGGTCGAAGGACCAGGCCCGCGCCAGCCGCGGGGTGCCCCGGTTCATCGGGCGGTACCAGGCCTTCCTGTTCTTCCCGCTGCTGACGCTCGAAGGGCTGAACCTGCACTGGTCCGGCGTCCGCGCGGTCCGCAAGCCGGGCCTGCGCCGCCGCGGGCTCGAAGCCGCGTTGCTCGCGACGCACTTCGTCGTCTACTTCAGCGCGTTGCTCACCGTGCTGTCCCCCGGCATGGCGCTGCTGTTCTTCGCCGTCCACCAAGGACTGTGGGGTGTCTACATGGGATCGATCTTCGCGCCCAACCACAAGGGCATGCCGACGCTGACCGGGCGCTCCGAACTGGACTTCCTCCGCAAGCAGGTGCTGACCTCGCGCAACGTCCGCGGCGGGCTCGTCACCGACGTCGCGCTCGGCGGCCTCAACTACCAGATCGAGCACCACCTGTTCCCGAGCATGCCGTCACCGCACCTGCGGCGGGCGCAGCCGATCGTCCAGGCCTACTGCGCCGAGCTCGGCATCCCGTACCTGGAGACGAGCCTCGTCGAGTCGTACCGGCAGGCACTCACCCACCTGCATGAAGCTGGGGCGCCTCTCAGGAACCGTTCGTAGACTCGGGGCATGAGGAAGACGATCGCGGCGCTCCGGGACCTGCCGGCGGCGTTCGGCGCGAAGGCGGCCGGGGCGCGGGCCGAGCGGGTCCGCCGGTCACCCCAGTTCGACGGCAAGGTGTTCCGCAACGCGGCCCCGCGCCACCCGATGACGGCCGCGTCGATCGGCACCATCTTCCGCGAGATGTTCTTCGGCGAGCACCGCGAGCTGCGCAAACCGGCCGGCGCGGTGCCGCTGGTGCAGGCAGCGCCGGTCGAGTCGGCCGAGGGCCTGCACGTCACCTGGCACGGCCACGCGACGGCGCTGGTGGAGCTGGACGGCGCCCGCGTGCTGCTCGACCCGGTGTGGAGCGACCGGGTGTCCCCCGCGGCGTTCACCGGCCCGCGGCGGCTGCACGAGCCGCCGGTGCCGCTGTCCGGGCTCGGCCGGATCGACGCGGTGGTCATTTCGCACGACCACTACGACCACCTGGACCTGGCGACGATCCGGACGCTGGTCGCCGGCACCGAAGCGCCGTTCCTGGTCCCGCTCGGCGTCGGCGCCCACCTGGAACGCTGGCACGTGCCGGCCGCCCGGATCATCGAGCTCGACTGGCACGAGGAGGCGACGGTCGCGGGCGTCCGGTTCATCTCGACGCCGGCCCAGCACTTCTCCGGCCGCGGCATCACGAACGACCACACGCTGTGGACGTCGTGGGCGCTGCTGGGCCCGGCCCACCGCGTGTTCTACACCGGCGACACCGGCTACTTCGACGGCTTCGCGAAGATCGGCGAGGCCCACGGGCCGTTCGACGTCGCCCTGGTCCAGATCGGCGCGTACGCCCCGCACTGGCCGGACATCCACATGACACCGGAAGAGGGCGTCGCGGCGGGCATAGACGTCCGGGCGAAGCTGCTGATCCCGGTCCACTGGGCGACGTTCCAGCTGGCCATGCACCCGTGGGGCGAGCCGGCGGACCGCGTGTGGCGCGAGGCGAAGGCGGCGGACCTCCCGCTGGCGATCCCCCGCCCGGGCGAGCGCATCGACATCTCGGCACCCCCGGCAGTCGACGGCTGGTGGCAGGCCCTGTGACCGGCGAGCACGAGCGTCACCTGCTCGAGTTCGCCGCCGACGCCGACGAGCCGGCGCTGGTCCGCGCGATGCTCACCGACCCGGACGCTGTGCTGCAACCGGCGGGCGGGGAACCGGCGGCCCGGCGAGAACTGGAGCGCGCGTGAAGCTGAAGCTGGACCTGCACGACATCTACAACCGCGGCGGTGAGATCGACCGGGCCCTCCAGGCGATCATCGACGAAGCGGTCGCCAAGAAGGCGCCGCTCGTCGAGATCATTCCCGGCAAGGGCTCCGGCCAGCTGAAGAAGCACGTCCTGCGGTTCCTCGAGCGCAAGGACGTCAAGGCGCTCTACCACCGCGTCGAGAAGGACAAGGACAACTTCGGCCGGGTGTTCGTTCACTTCCGCTGGAAGTAGGTGGTCATGAGGACGCCGGACGGGAACGCCGTCGAACCGGACAGCTCGAACGAGCGCAGCGGGGCGTCTTCGGCGAACAGCCGCTTGCCCGCGCCCAGCAGCACCGGGTAGACGATCAGCACCACCTCGTCCGCGAGCTCGTGCTCGAGCAGCTTGGTCGTCACCGTCGAGCTGCCCGAGACGACCAGGCCGGGGCCGTCCTGTGCCTTGATGCGGCGGACGCCCTCGACGAAGTCCGACCCGACTCCCTCGGCCGGGCCCCACTTGAGGCTCTCCGGCCGGTGGGTGGCGACGTACTTCTTCGCCGCCTTGATGCGGTCGCCGATCGGGTTGCTCGGCGCCTTGCCCCACATGGTCGTCCACAGGTCGTAGGTGCGGCGGCCGAGCAGCAGGTCGAACTCGTCGCCGTGGGCGGCCATCACCTGGGCCCCACCTTCGGCCGTCCGGTACGGCGCCGTCCAGTTCGTGTGGGCGAACCCGTTTTCGTCGGCGGAATGCTGGATCACGCCGTCGAGCGAGATGTGTTCGATGATCTTGAGGGTTCTCATGCCGGCTCCTCCAGAAGCGCGTCGAGCTGGGGCAACGCGGCACGGAGTCCCTGCTCCATGCCGGGGAACGCCTTTTCCAGGGCTTCGAGGCCGGCGAACCGGGTCACACTGGTCATGCGCGACCCGGTTTCCGTCGTCTCGAAGACGAACTTCATCGCGGCCGGGCCGTCTTCGTCGCCGTCGCCGTCGTCGGCTTCGAACGAGTCGATGGGGTCCACCGCGGTGAACTTCCACGAGCCGGTCCACTTCTCGCCGTCCGGCCCGGACAGGAAGTACTCGGCGCGGCCGCCGGGCCGGAAGTCGTGGTGGGTGAAGGTGGCGGGCGCGAACGGCGGGCCCCAGAAGCGTTCCAGCTGACGCGGGTCGGAAAACGCTTCCCAGAGACGCTGTTTCGGGACCGGGAAGTCGGCGACGAGCGTGAAACTGAGGTTTTCGGGGTCCTGGGTGACCGAGGTGACGGGCATCGTCATTCTTCTTTCGGTGAGAACATGTCGTCGAGCCGCGCCACGCGGTGACGCCAAAGGGCTTCGAAGGAATCCAGCAGTTCCCGGGCCCGCTGCAGCCGCTCGCGGCTGGTCGAGACCCGTTGTTCGCGGCCGGTGGCCCGTTTCCGGACCAGGCCCGCGCGTTCGAGCACGGCGACGTGCTTCTGCACGGCGGCGAAGCTCATTTCGTACCGCGCGGCGAGTTCGGACACCGACGGCGTTTCCGTGATCGACCGCGCGAGGATGTCGCGGCGCGTGCCGTCGGCCAGGGCGCGGAAGAGCTGGTTGAGCGACTCCTCACTCTCTTCCTGAAGTACAACCATGTGGTTGTACGTTAGCCGTGCCCGATACCCGTGGCAAGACCTGGGAGGGGAAAGAGGTCAGAACCGGCTGTCGTGGCGCGCTTCGGACCAGGCGCGGTCCCACGCCACCGAGTGCAGGCGGCTCACGACGAGGCGGGCGGTCCCGTAGAGGCCGGCGAGCGCGCCCGTGACCGCGACCCAGAGCAGGATCGCCGCGAAGACGCCGTCGGCCGCCGAGGTCGACGGCGAGAGCGGCTCGGTCGTCAGCTGCCCGCGCTGGTCCAGCCACACCGAGAGGTGGGTGCCCGCGGGGCTGCCCGCGTCGGCCAGGACGTCACCGGTGTGGCGGGCGCCGCGCGCGTCGAACCAGGCGGCCTGGACCGTCGTCTGGTCGGCGGGGGCGCCGGCGCCGTCGGTGCTGTAGGTCTGGGTGGGGGCCGCGACGAGCGAAACCGCTGTCGCCGGGTGACGCGTGGTGCGTTCCTGCTCGGCCCGGGCGGTCTGCGAGGCGTAGGTGTCTGAGCCGAAGGCGGCCGCGAACGGCAGGGCCAGCAGCGCGCCGGCGAAGACCAGCATCAGCAGGGCCGCCTCGACGCGGTCACCGAGCCTGGTCAGGGGGTTGCGGCCGGGGTGCAACCGGCGCCGGAACCGGGCGATCCGTCCGCTGGGCCCACGCATGCGCGACACTCCTCCCCGGGAACACATCATCTCGGTAACAGTGTGCGCTCCGGGGCTCGACTTTCTCTCGCGAATGGGATGCGGCCCACCTGTGAAACCCTGCACAACCACCCGCTTGTGCTAACCCACGGCGATCGGCGGTCACGGATCGTGAGTGGTTCAGAGCCAGTCGTCGGGCCGCGGCCACGGCATCAGCGCCGACAGCGCGTCCCGGGCCGGCTCGGTCACCGCGTACCGGCCGCGGTGGAACAGCAGCGGCCGCGCGTCCGACGGGGTGCCCAGCGCCGTCACCCGGCCGATCACGACGTAGTGGTCCCCCGCCTCGTGGACGGCTTCCAGGCTGCAGTCGATCCAGGTGAGGGCGCCGTCGAGCAGCGGCGCCCCGGACGGCGCGGGGGTCCAGCCGACCCGCGCGAACTTGTCCTGGCCGCGCGCGCCGAACACCGCGCTGACCTCCTGCTGGTCCTCGGCCAGCACGTTGACCGCGAACCGGCCCACCGCGGCCAGCACCGGCCAGGTCCGCGACGTCTTCGCCGGGCAGAACAGCACCAGCGGCGGGTCGAGCGAGAGCGCCGCGAACGACTGGCAGGCGAACCCGGCGAGCGTGTCGCCGTCGCGGCCGGTGACCACCGTGACGCCCGTGCAGAAGTGCCCGAGCACGCTGCGGAAGGCGGTCTGGTCGACCGCCGCGGCCGTCATGAGCCCGGGGGCCGCGCGCCGACCGAGAAGTCGTGCCCCCACAGGGAAACCGCGGTGCTTTCGCGCGCGATCCAGTTGTCGTCGTCGACCTGACGGCCCTCACAGCCGAACTCGACGTCGAAGCCGCCGGGGGTCTTCATGTAGAACGACAGCATCAGGTCGTTGACGTGCCGGCCGAGCGTGGCCGACATCGGCACCTTGCGCCGGATCGCGCGGTCGAGGCACAGGCCGACGTCGTCGGTGTTCTCCACCTCGACCATCAGGTGCACGATCCCGGACGGCGTCGGCATCGGCAGGAACGCCAGGCTGTGGTGGCGCGGGTTGCAGCCGAAGAACCGCAGCCACGCGGGCGGCCCGTCGGCGGGCCGGCCGACCATCTGCGGCGGCAGGCGCATCGAGTCGCGCAGCCGGAAACCGAGGACGTCGCGGTAGAACCGCAGCGACGCCTCGTCGTCCTTTGTGGACAAAACCACATGGCCGAGCCCCTGCTCGCCGGTGACGAACTTGTGGCCGTACGGGCTGACCACGCGCCGGTGCTGCAGCGCGACGCCGTGGAACACCTCCTGGGTGTTGCCGGACGGGTCGTCGAAGCTGATCAGCTCGTCGACGCGCCGGTCGACCAGCTCTTCGGGCGTGCCCTCTTTGTACGGCACGGACGCACTGTCCAACCGCGACCGGATCTCGGCGAGCTCGCCCGCGTTCGCCGCCTCCCAGCCGGTGACGGCCAGGCGATCCGCGGAGCCGGGTGAGATGACCAGCCGCGCCGGGAAGTCGTCCATGCGCAGGTAGAGCGCGTCGGGGTTGGTGCCACTGCCTTCGACCATGCCGAGCACCTTGAGCCCGTACTCGCGCCACGCGGCCATGTCGGTGGCTTCGATGCGGAGGTAGCCCAGTGACCGGATGCCCATCAGGAACTCCCGAGGAAGTCGAGGGCCAGCCGGTTGAACTCGTCGAACTTCTCCAGCTGGGCCCAGTGCCCGCAGCCGCCGAACACGTGCAGCTGCGCGCGCGGGATGGTCTTCAGCGCGAGCAGGGCGCCGTCGAGCGGGTTGACGCGGTCCTCGCGGCCCCAGATCAGCAGCACGCGCTGCCGCAGGCGGTGGGCCTCGCGCCAGAGCATGCCTTCTTCGTACGTTTCGGGCCGGGCGAACGACATCCCCATCGCGCGCATGGCGGCCAGGGACTCGGGGGTGTTCGCCGCGGCGAAGCGTTCGTCGACCAGCTCGTCGGTGACCAGCGCCTGGTCGTGGACCATGATGCGCAGGAACGCTTCCATGCGTTCACGGCTGGGTTTCGCGCCGAACCTGCCGAGGTTCTTGACCCCCTCGGTCGGGTCGGGCGCGAAGACGTTCACGCTCAGCCCGCCCGGTCCCATCAGGACGAGCCGCCCCGCGCGCTTGCCGTGGTTCAGCGCCAGCCGGACCGCGGCGCCACCACCCAGGGAGTTGCCGACGAAGTGCGCGGTCTCGATCTCCAACGCGTCCATCAGGCCGACAACGGCGTCCGCGCTGTGGCGGAAGTACTGCGGGTGCTCGGCCGGCTTGTCGGAGCGCCCGAAGCCGGGCTGGTCGACGGCGATCGTCCGGTAGTGCTTGGCGAACTCCGGCAGGTTGCGCCCGAAGTTGCTCCACGCCGACGCGCCGGGCCCGCCGCCGTGCAGCAGGATCACCGTCTCGGCATGTTCGGCGCCGGCCTCGTGGTAGTGGAGCTTGAGACCGCCCGCCTGGACGTCCTTGCCTTCGGGAGCGGCCATCAGTACATCGCGTTCTCGACGGGGAGCCCGAAGGCGCCGGTGCCGAACATGACGTACGCGCGCTCGGCGTCGTTGGCCGCGTGGACCCGGCCGGCGTGCGCGTCGCGCCAGAAGCGCTGGATCGGTGTGCCGCGCTGGATCGCGCGGCCGCCGGAGTTCTCGAAGAGCCGGTCGATCGCGCTGATCGCGCGTTCCGTGCCACGCACCTGGTCACGCCGGACGCGCAGGCGCAGATCGCTCGGCAGCCGTTCCTCGCGCTTGGCCAGCTCGTACAGCTCGTCGATGTTGCGGGTCAGCTGCAGCCAGGCGGCGTCGATTTCGCTGGCGGCTTCGGCGATCCGCACCTTGGCGAACGGGTCCTCTTTGGACTGTTCACCGGCATACGCGGCGCGCACGCGCTTGCGCTGGTGCTCCACGTGCGCGTCGTAGGCGCCCTGCGCCATGCCGATGATCGGCGCGGTGATCGTGGACGGGTGCACCGACCCGTACGGCAGCCGGTACAGCGGCCCGGGGTTGACGGCCTGGCCCGGCACCTTGCACTTCGACGTCGCGATGAAGCTCAGCGCGCGGTGCTGCGGGATGAAGACGTCCTCGACGACGATGTCGTTCGACCCGGTGCCGCGCAGGCCGACGGTGTCCCAGACGTCCACAATGGAGTAGTCGGCGATCGGCAGGAGATAAGTGCAGAAGTCGACCGGCTTGCCGTCCTTGAAGGCGGGTCCGCCGAGCAGCACCCACGTGCAGTGGTCACAGCCGGAGGAGAAGCTCCACCGGCCGGAGAGCCGGTAGCCGCCGTCGACGACCTCGGCCTTGCCCATCGGGGCGTACGACGAGGAGATCCGCACGTCCTCGTCCTCACCCCAGACCTCCTGCTGGGCCTGCGCGTCGAACAGCGCCACGTGCCACGGGTGGACGCCGAGGATGGAGGCGACCCAGCCGGTGGACCCGCACGCGCTCGCGATCAGCTTCACCGCGGTGTAGAAGCTCACCGGGTCGGCTTCGAAACCGCCGTACGGCTTCGGTTGCAGCAACTTGAAGAACCCGGTCTCCTGCAGGGCCTTGACGGACTCCGCGGGGACGCTCCGCGCGTCCTCGGTGTCCTGGGCCCGTTCCCGCAGGACCGGCAGGAGGTCCCGGACCCCGGCGATCACCTGCTCGCTCATGCGCAGTCCTCTCTCGCGTTCACTCCGGCAAGACTAGAACACGTTCTCGTTTTTGTCGAGAACGCCCTGCGCCAGAGCGCTGTTGATCCCCGCTCTGCGGCCGGAAAACACGCAGTCGGCCAGGGACAGCCCGCTCACGTACGACCTGGAACAGATTCCCACCGCGGTGCGACCGGCGGCGTACAGCCCGGCGATCGGCTCCCCCGCCGCGCTCCGGACCGCGCCGGTGTCCTCGTCGACGACCAGGCCGCCGAGCGTGAGCATCGGCGTCGGATAGCCGAGGTTGGGCCGCACGGAGATGTCGATGAGCGAGAACGGCGGGTTGTCGAGCCGGCGCGCGAACTCGGCGGGCTTGCCCATCGGGTCCTTCGCGCCGTGATAGGCCTCGACGCTCGCGCGCAGGCCCTCGGCGTTGATCCCGGCCTTCTTCGCGACCTCGTCGAGGGTCGTGCCGATGACCCGGCCGCGCCGCAGCAGGTACCGCAGCTGCAGGCCCTGGAACCACTGGCTCTGCTTGCCGCCGTCCCGCCGCGCCTCGGCCACGATCGGCGCGTCGACGAGCAGCCAGCCCTTCGCGCCGTGCTCCTCGATGAGCTTCTCCCCGACGGCGGCGCCGTAGCGGGACTCGTCGATGACCCGGTTTCCCTCGGCGTCGACGATGATCCCGCCGAGGAACGCGCTCGGCGGCGTGACGAACCGCCACGCCGAGATCCGGCCCAGCTCGCCGGTCGCACCCCCGGCCTCGACGCCCATCCGGATGCCCGAGCCGTTGTCGGCGGACGTGCCGAGCGCGAGCCCGCCGCGGTAGGCGGGCGCGTGTTCGCGCACCATCTCGCGGTCGGCGATGAACCCGCCCGCGGCGAGCACGACCCCGCGCCGGGCGGTGATCCGCAGCTCCCGGCCGTGCGCGCGTTCGATCCGTTCGACCCGGCGGTGCAGCGACTTCCGCAGCGACGGAACGTAGATGCCGGGCTTGGCCGCGTACTGCGCGAGCCGCCGGTGCCGGGCGCGGACCCCGGCGGGCGCGTCGCGGAGCGTGGCGACGACGAGCCCGGTGACCCGGCCGTCGTCGTCGCGGACCAGCTCGCGGGCGTTGGTCTGGGTCAGCACCCGCACCCCGCGCTTCGCGACGGCTTCTTTGAGGCGGGTCATCAGCATCTTCCCGGAGGTCCCGGGGCCTTTGACGCGGTGGCCGCGCGGAGCGGGCTTCGCCGCGTCGCGGAAACCGCCGGCCGCCTCGCTGCCGGAGTAGTAGAGGTAGTGCCGGTCGCTCGGGTACGAAGTCTTGTACGGGCACAGGCTGCCCTCGAACGGGACGCCGTTGCCCTCCAGCCAGGTGATCATCTCGCGGCTGCCTTCGCAGAACCGCGTCAGCGTCTGCTCCGAGACGACGTCCCCGGCTTCGAGCCGGAGGTAGGCGTACATCGCGTCGACGGAGTCGTCGACACCGGCGTCGAGCTGCTGGCGGGTGCCGCCACCGGCGTAGACCACGCCCCCGCTGACCGCGCTCGCGCCACCGCCCGCGAACCGTTCGACGAGAATGACGTCAGCGCCCGCGTCGGCCGCCTCCAGGGCGGCGCAGGCGCCGGCCGCCCCGAACCCCACGATCACCACGTCCGCGACGAGTTCGTCCATGGTCACCACCCTAGAACTGGAACACGTTCTCGTCTATGGTGAGCGAAAGCGGCTCTCAACTGGATACTCTTCTTGTGGAACACGTTACAAGTGAGGTGGCATGACGGAGCAGTTCGACGTTGTCGTCGTCGGCAGTGGCGCTGCCGGGATGACTGCCGCACTGGCCGCGGCGAAAGCCGGCCTGAGCGTGGTCCTCCTGGAAAAAGCCCCCTGCTTCGGCGGTTCGACCGCGCGCTCCGGCGGCGGGGTCTGGCTGCCCGGGAACCACGCGCTGCGCGCCGCCGGGATCGACGAGCCGCCCGAGCGGGCGCGCGAGTACCTCGCTTCGATCGTCGGGGACGTCGTCCCGGCCGTCCGTCGCGACACGTTCCTCGAGCACGGCCCCGAGGTGCTGAAGTTCGTCTGCGACCACACGCCGTTGAAGTTCCGCTGGGTCCGGAACTACAGCGACTACCACCCCGAAGCCCCGGGTGGCCGCTCCGGCGGGCGTTCGGTCGAGCCGGTCGCCTTCGACGGGAAGCTGCTCGGTGACGACCTGGCCCACCTCGAACCGCCGTACAGCGCTCCCCCGCTCGGCGTGCCGATCACGCAGGCGGACTACCGCTGGCTGAGCCTGCTGGCCCGGCACCCGCGCGGGGTCGTCCGGCTGCTGTCGCTGGGCGTCCAATGGCTTGCCGGACGGCTGCGCGGGCAGCGGCTGCTGGCCATGGGGCAAGCGCTTGCGGCCGGCCTGCGGGTGGGCCTGACCAGGGCGAACGTCGAGGTCCGGCTGAACACGCCGCTCGTCGATCTCCAAGTTGAAGGCGACCGCGTCACCGGGGTCGTCACCGCCGAGGGAGTCATCGAGGCCCGGCGCGGCGTGATCCTCGCCAGCGGCGGCTTCGAGCAGAACCTCGAGATGCGCGAGAAGTACCAGCGCGCGCCGATCGGCACCGAGTGGACCGTCGGCGCGGCCGCCAACACCGGGGACGGCATCACCGCCGGCCTCAAGCTCGGCGCCGCGCTCGACCTGATGGACGACGCCTGGTGGGGCCCGACCCTGCCGCTCACCGGCGGCCCGTGGTTCGCCCTCGCCGAGCGCTCGCGGCCGCGCTGCGTCATGGTCGACGCGCGCGGCGAGCGGTTCGTCAACGAGTCGGCGCCCTACGTCGAGGCCGTGCACGCGATGTACGGCGCCGGCGACGGCCCGGGCGAGCACATCCCCACCTGGCTGGTCTTCGACCAGCGCTACAAGGACCGGTACATGTTCACCGGCATCGGGCCGCGCCAGCCGCTGCCCGGCCGCTGGTTCAAGGCCGGGATCGCGGTGAAGTCGGGCTCGCTGACCGGCCTGGCCGCGAAGATGGACGTCCCGCCCGCGGCCCTCGAAGCGACCATCACGCGCTTCAACGGCTTCGCGCGCGCCGGCGTCGACGAGGACTTCCAGCGTGGGCTCAGCAAGTACGACCACTACTACGGCGACCCGCGCAACAAGCCGAACCCGAGCCTCGGTCCCCTCGACAAGGCGCCCTACTACGCGGTGAAGATCGTGCCGGGCGACCTGGGGACCAAGGGCGGGCTGCGCACCGACGAACACGCACAGGTCCTGCGTGAAGACGGTTCGGTGGTGCCCGGGCTGTACGCCGCGGGCAACGTCAGCGCGGCCGTGATGGGCCGGACGTACGCCGGGCCGGGCGCGACCATCGGCCCGGCCATGGTGTTCGGCTACCTTGCGGCGACGCGGCTGGCGCACGAAGATCAAGGGACCACGGGAGGCGAGCGATGACGCAGGAGTCCGTACGCACGATCTACGCCGGTGAGCCGCCGACCCGGTTCGCGCGCGGCTGGCACTGCCTCGGCCTGGCCGAGCGGTTCCGCGACGGGAAACCGCACGCGGTCACGGCGTTCGGCACCAAACTCGTCGTGTTCGCCGATTCGAAGGGCGAGCTGAACGTCCTCGACGGCTACTGCCGGCACATGGGCGGCGACCTCACCCAGGGCAGCGTCAAGGGTGACGAGGTCGCCTGCCCGTTCCACGACTGGCGCTGGAACGGCAAGGGCAAGTGCGTCTCGATCCCCTACGCCAAGCGGGTTCCGCTGCGCGCGCGGACGCGGTCGTGGACGGCGTCCGAGCAGAACGGCCAGCTCATGGTCTGGCACGACCCCGAGGGCAACCCGCCGGCCGAGGAGCTGGCGATCCCGAAGATCGAGGCGGCCGACAGTCCCGAGTGGAGCAACTGGACGTGGGACTCGATCTTCATCGACGGCTCCAACTGCCGCGAGATCATCGACAACGTCGTCGACATGGCGCACTTCTTCTACATCCACTACGCCTACCCGACGTACTTCAAGAACGTCTTCGAGGGCCACATCGCGACGCAGTACCTCAACACCAAGGGCCGCCCGGACATGGGCATGGCGTCGAACTACGGCGGTGAGGACAACCTGCTGCGGTCGGAGGCGTCGTACTTCGGACCGTCCTACATGATCAACAAGCTGGTGAACTCGTTCCAGGGCTACGAAATCGAGAGCGTGCTCATCAACTGCCACTACCCCGTGACGCCGACGTCGTTCGTGCTGCAGTACGGCATGAAGGTCAAGAAGCAGCACGGGCTGACCGACGAGCACGCGGACAAGATCGCCGCGAAGCTGGCCAAGGGCATCGGCGCGGGATTCCTGCAGGACGTCGAGATCTGGAAGCACAAGACGCAGATCGACAACCCGCTGCTGTGCGAAGAGGACGGTCCCGTCTACCAGCTTCGCCGCTGGTACCAGCAGTTCTACGTCGACGCCGCCGACGTCACCGAGGACATGACCCGGCGGTTCGAGTTCGAAGTGGACACTTCGAAGGCGAACGAGGCGTGGGCGGCGGAGGTGGCCGAAAACCTCGCCCGGCAGAAGACCGAGGCGGAAGTGTGACGACCGCCGAACAGACGGAGTTCCTCACCGGCGGGCTGCGGCCGCACGAGTGCCGCAGCTGCGGGACGTGTGTGCTGGTGAAGAAGAACAGCATCCAGCACACGAGCATCCAGTGGACCTCGCGGCCCGCCGAGACCTGCCCGGTGTTCGCCGACGCGGACGGGCCGTCGGCGCTGCTCGACACGTGCCCGAAGCTGGCGGACAGCATCGGCGACGCGGTGCGCGAGGGTTCGCTGGCGGTGGCCGATGGGTGAGCGCGTCTACACGCTCACGGTCGCCGACGTCGTCGTCGAGACGCCGGACGCGCGGTCGGTGGTCTTCGAGATCCCGCCCGAGCACGCTTCGGCCTTTTCCTACACGGCGGGGCAGTTCCTGACGCTGCGGATCCCCAGCGACCGGACCGGCTCGGTGGCGCGGTGCTACTCGCTGTCCAGCGCGCCGCACGAGAACCGCGTGCAGGTGACGGTCAAGCGGACCGACGGCGGGTACGGGTCGAGCTGGGTCTGCTCGTCTTTGAAGCCGGGGATGCAGGTCGACGTGCTCGCGCCGGCCGGCGTGTTCTGCCCGACGTCGGTGGACGAGGACTTCCTGCTGTTCGCCGGCGGCAGCGGCATCACGCCGGTGATGGCGATCCTGAAGACGGCGCTGGAGCAGGGCTCCGGGCGCGTGGTGCTGGTCTACGCGAACCGTGACGAGAGCTCGGTGATCTTCGCGGGCGAGCTGGCGTCGCTGGCCAAGCGGTACGGCGATCGGCTCGTCGTGGTGCACTGGCTGGAGAGCGTGCAGGGCCTTCCGGACGTCTCGCAGCTGCGTGGCCTGGCCACGGCGTATACGTCCCACGAGGCTTTCCTGTGTGGTCCGGCGCCGTTCATGGCCGCCGTGCGGGAGGCGCTCGGGCAGCTCGGGGTGCCGCGGGACCGGGTCCACGTCGAGAAGTTCACGTCGCTGACCGGGAACCCGTTCGAAGACGTCGCCGAGGAGCCGGTCGCGGAATCGGACGAAGCGCCCGCGTCGCTGACGGTGACGCTGGACGGTTCGACGCGGTCGTCGGCCTGGCCGCGGCAGCGGAAGCTGCTCGACCACCTGCTGGACGCGGGGATGGACGCGCCGTACTCGTGCCGCGAGGCACAATGCAGCGCGTGCGCGTGCCGGGTCGTCTCGGGTGAGGTGAAGATGCTGCACAACGAGGTCCTGGACGCCGAGGACATCGCGGACGGCATCGTGCTGGCCTGCCAGTCGCTGCCGGTCACCGACGACGTCGAGATCAGCTACGAATAGGAGTTTTCGGGTGCCCATCGATCCCGCGGTCGCCATCGGCGCCGAGATCGGCGAGGTGAACTTCGCCTGGACGTCGTCGGACGTGCTGCTGTACCACCTCGCGCTGGGCGCCGGGCCGGACGAGCTGCAGTTCACCTACGAGCAGGACCTGGTGGTGCTGCCGACGTTCGCGACGGTCGCGGCCAACCTGCGGGTGTTCGACCCGCCGGCGGTGTCGTTCCCCGGCGTCGAGATCGACCTGGCGAAGGTGCTGCACGGCAAGCAGGAGATCACCCTGCACCGGCCGATCCCGACGTCGGGCGAGGCGGTGGCCCGCTCGCGCGTCGCGGACGTCTACGACAAGGGCAAGGCCGCGGTGGTGGTGCAGGAGGTCGCGGTGACGTCGTCAGCCGGCGATCCACTGTGGACGGCACGCTCGAGCATCTTCGCCAGGGGTGAAGGGGGTTTCGGCGGGTCACGGGGTCCGTCGGACCGCCTCGAGTGGCCCACGCGCGAGCCGGACTTCGTGTTCGAGACGCCGACGTTGCCCCAGCAGGCGTTGCTGTACCGGCTGTGCGGCGACCGGAACCCGCTGCACGCGGACCCGGCGTTCGCTCTTGCCGCGGGTTTCGACCGGCCGATCCTGCACGGGCTGTGCACGTACGGGATCGTCGCGCGGGTGCTGGTCGACGAGCTCCTGGACGGCGACCCGGCGCGGGTGGCGTCGTTCGGGACGAAGTTCGCCGGCGTGGTGTTCCCCGGCGAGACGCTGCGCACGCGGGTGTGGCGCGCGGACGGCCGGCTGCTGGTGACGACGTCGGCGGTCGAGCGGGACGACGCGCCGGTGCTGGCCGACACGGTGCTGTCCACGATCTGATCTCCCGGCCGGGCGCCCGCTAACGTGGAGGGGTGACTTCGGAATACTTCGTGGTGCGGGGAACCGTCGAGCCGGGTGACCAGCGCGGCCGTGAGCTGGGGTTCCCCACGGCGAACATCGCACTGAGTGACCAGTCCGGCTCGGTCGGCGACGGAGTGTGGGCGGGCTGGGTCCGCCGCGCCGACGGAACGCACATCCCGGCGGCGATCTCGGTCGGCCGCCGCCCGACGTACTACGGCGCGGACGGCTACCGCCTCCTGGAGGCGCACCTGCTGGAGTTCACGGGCGACCTGTACGGCGAGACGCTGGTGGTGTGGCTCGGGTCGCACCTGCGGGAGCAGCAGGCGTACGCCTCGGCGGAGGATTTGATCACGGCTCTGAAGAACGACATAGCGGCGGCCACCCGCTGGACCACAGCCCACCCGGCAGCCAGCCTGCCCACCCCCACTTACACCCCACTGGGCGAGGTCCAGCAAGTCACCCCCTAACTCCCGCCCTTCTTCACGCCCCGCCGACGATCACGCACAGCGAGATACCCCTGGGATCACGCGAGATACCCCTCGGGTCACGCGAGATCCGGCCAAACCAGCCGGGAACCGCCCCTGAGCACGCGAGTTCGGTCTCCAGTCACGCGAGATCCGGCCCTGATCACGCGAGTTCCGCCCCCAATCACGCGAGACTCCCCTCGGCGCACGCAAGATGCCCCTCCAAGCACGCGAGATACCCCTCGGCGCACGCAAGATGCCCCTCCAAGCACGCGAGATACCCCTCGGCGCACGCAAGATGCCCCTCCAAGCACGCGAGATACCCCTCGGCGCA